>CAWJVO010000008.1:0-39961 GCA_963846325.1 uncultured bacterium | reverse complement strand
TCCGTTCTATCGCATTCTCGGGGCGGCCACGTGCTCACCGGCAGCAGCGCGAGGCTTCGAGGGGTTGCGGAAGAGGTATTCGATCTTCACGTCCGGACGGGCAAACCGCTCGAAATCTCATCGGCCTCTCCGAGCTCATCGACTCGGCCGAGTGAACGACCGGGATCGGGCTTCTGCTTCACGGCCGCGACCGGATCGCGGCGCGGGGCGCGACGGAGCGGTCGACAGGGTCAAGGGATGGTCTACACGGTCAAAGATGGCGAGTTTGTCTACAACTGGAACAGGAAGGGGGAGCGTATGCGTTTGAATTCGACGATTTCGACGAGCTGGCGCGGACGCCGAGTGGTCGGCGACTGACGAGGCCGGCGGAAACGCCGTGAACCGGATGATCGACGCGGGGCTCATGGGCGTGGAGTTCGTCGCGGTCGACGCCGAGGTCCGGTTCTTCGAGTTCTCGAAGGCGCACAAGCGCATCCAGGATGGGCAACCATTCGACGAAGGGGCTCGGCTCGGGCGGGAATCCGGAAGTCGGCGCCGCGCCGCGGAAGAGGACGCCGACCTGGTCGCCGAGACGCTCGCGGGCGCCGATATGGTGTTCGTGACCGCCGGCATGGGGGGCGGCACCGGCACGGGCGCCGCACCGGCTGGTCGCGCATGGCGCGCGAGCAGGGAGCGCTCACCGTGGGCATCGTCGCCGCGTCCCTTCACCTTCGAGGGGAAGCGCCGCCACCGTCAGGCGCTCGAGGGGATCATCGCCCTCAAGCAGGAGGTCGACACCCTCATCATCATCCAGAACGACGAGCTTCCTCTCGATCGTCGGGCCGAGCACGCCGCTCACCGAGGCCTTCTCGATGGCCGACAAGGCAACCTGCACGCGACGAAGGGCGTTTCCAACCTTTGTTCTTCACCCCGGGTCTCATAAATCTTGACTTTGCGGACGTTCGCTCTATCATGGCCGGCATGGGCGACGCCCTCATGGGAACGGGAAGGTCGAAGGGGGAGAACAGGCGATCGAAGCGGCACAAATGGCGATCCTCCGAGCCCTCTGCTCGAAGCGCGGTGTCGATCAAGGGCGCGAAGGGCGTGCTCGTCAACATCACCGGCGGCGACACGATGACGCTGCCGCGAAATACCAGGCGACCTCGGTCATCAGCCAGGAAGCGGGAGAGGACGCGAACGTGATCTTCGGCGCCGTGGTCAACAAGGGCGCGGCGAGGAAGATCCAGGTCACCGTCATCGCCACCGGCTTCGAGCCTCGCCGACGCGAGATCATGCCGGTCCGGGAGCCGAGCGATCCGCCCGGCGTTCCGCGAACCGGAGATGGTCGCGGCGCCGAGAGCCCCCGAGATCATCAATCCCGGATCTGGAGGAGGCTCCACGCCGATTGAGATAGACAATCTCGCCCGTACGGGGGTCCGTTTGAACGCGGTGGACTTCGGGAGCTATCACGAGCCCGATCTCGACATCCGTTCCTGCGCAAGCAGCTCGACTGATCCGGGAGCGGCCATCTGCTGCGGAAGATCTTCGGCATCAACAAGAAACCGAGTACGAGCGCGGGATCAAGCTCTACAACGAGGGCAAGTACGAGCTCGCCGTCGCCGAGCTCGAGAAGGCGATTCCCAAGGCGGGCAAGGCTGACCCGTTCTACTCCCTCGGGATGTTCTACGCCGCGAGTCGCACGCCCACATCGGAACCGCGAAATGCCTCGCCGGCGATCCGAACGACGCGCTCGGCGTTTCGAGAAAGCAGTCGAGAAAAATACGACCTGCTTCCGGACGTGTTCTACCGGATGGGCGTCATTCACCACCGGCTCGGGGCGTCCGACGAAGCGCTCGCGAATCTCCGCACGGCGATCGACTTCGACCCGAACTACTGGAGCCATCTGCTATCTCGGCATCGTTCTCCACGAGAAGGGGGAGAAGGAAGAGGCGGACGAGGTGTTCAAGAGGGCCCTCGCCATCGGCGCGGAGAGCCCGAATCCGATCAGCAAGTTCCTGAGCGAGCACCTCGCGGGCCGCGAAACGAGCATTCCCCCGCTCGCCTCCCTCGGAGTGATTCGAGACCAATTCCGAGTTCGACGACGCCGTCAAGGAAGGGATCGAGGCCTACAACACGGGCGGTTTCGAAGCGGCCGTTCAGTCATTCTCGTCGGCGCTGCGGAGCGCAGCACCCGATTACGCGGAATCATCCGGTTCGAGCTTCGCGCTCTCGTATCTGCGCGAAGGGGATCACGACGACGCGAAACGGGAGCTCGAACGGGCGATCTCGGTCAATCCCGACTACGTGGAAGCATATTTCTATCTCGGCATCGCGAATCTCGACCAGAAGCTCTACCGCGAGGCCATTTCCCATTTCGAAAAGGCCGTCTCGATCAAGCCCCGAGATTACTCCGATCTGCAGTGCTATCTCGGGGCGACCTACTTCTATCTCGGCGAGCTCGACAAGGCGCGAAAACGCCCTCGAAAAATCGCTCGCCCTCTCGCCCGCGTACTCGGAGGCGGCGCTACTACTACGGGCTTCTCTCTCTACGCGCTCGGGCCACTCGGAAACGCGCCATCGAGTATCTCTCCGACGCGACGAAGCACGAGGAGAAGAAGGGCGCCGTGGACCTCAGCTTCGGCTCTCGTGCATGCTGCGCGAAGGGAATCTCGAGGAGGCGATGGTCGCTTCTCAAGGATATCCTCGACGCGGGCGGAGAGAGCGCCGACGTGCTTCATTTCCTCGGCGAATACCTGCGCATGGAGAAGCTCGCCGACGCGGAGCGTTTCTTCAGGCACGCGATCAATTCAGCCCCCATTTCTTCCCGCGAAGGAGAAGCTCGCCCAAACATCATCGGGAAAGGCGATTACGAGGGCGAGAAGATCCTCGATCCGCCCGCGGCCGATTTCGCCGATCTCTTCGAGATTCTCGGCGACATCAAGTTCCATCGCGGGAAAAAAGCGGCGGCGGAGCGTTTCTACCGGAAGAGCCTCGAAGTGCACTCGAGCAGCAGCGAGGCGAACCTCTCGCTCGCCCTGACGCTGTGGGAGAACGAGGCGCGAGGCGGAACAGCGGCCGAGGCGCTCCTCAAGCAGCTTGTCGAGCACGATCCCCAATGTCCTCGCGCGCACTCCCTTCGGGCGCGGTCCCCTCGACTTCGAGCACGCTCAGCCGGGAGGCGAGGAGTCCGGCATCAGCGAGACGCTTGCTTTCCTCGAGCAGGTTAATTGCTCCCAAGAGATGCCGCTCCATCCCGCCGGGTCGCGATAGGACCCTTGGTCTATCTCACAGCGTCAGAATCTCTTAGGATTAAGACCGCAGAAGTGGCTAGCCATATTGCCACTGTGATAGACGCGACTCGAGATACAATGCGCAAGTCCTATTCCCCGCCAGTATTCCGAAGACACAGAGAGGAAGCATGTAGAAGCTTGTCCCTACGAAAAAGAACATGAAGAAGAGCATACCAGCCCATATTCCTCCAAGCAGGACGGCTTTTGTCGTGGCGACGAGAAATGAGGGGCAGAGATTGATACCCGTAATGGCGCCCAAGATGAAGGGGCGGGTGATGTATCTTGCCCAGCGCCGGGAAATACAGCCCTTTTCGAACTGATTACTGGCTAGCGCCGAAGCTACTAGAAACGCGGCGGCTAGAGAATATGCAATAAAAGTGAAGATAGGTCGATGAAGCAAGGTTGCTTTTGTGCCGATCAGCCCAACGAAAGCACCGAATATTGCATACGCCACGAATCGACCAGCACAGAGCTCCATAAGCGCTAGTAAGATACGTTGCGTTCCTCTCTGGCGCTGCATCAGAAAAGTTGCATCGATTGGGCCGCACGTTACAAGACACGTTGTCCCCATCGTTAGACCCAAGAGTAAACCCTGAATAAGGTATGTATGCATGGGACTCCCGCGCGAGCCCGTGGACTAGGCTACGAAAACAATGAAGTTAACTCTCTGCTAGGTGGCAGTATTGCAAAACGTTAAGGGGGGCGTGGCATCATTCTGCCACGCCCCTCGATGGAGTCTATTCTGCACAGGGATGCAGCGCCTCCGACCAACAGTAGTCGGCCGCTTCCGCGACACACGAGTTCTCGTTCACATCGCAGAGCTTCAAGGCTCCGTCGGGATTGCCACAGTCATTCGGAACGCAGAAAACGGGATGCGTTTGACTTTCGTTCCAGCAAAGGCAGTCGGGACACGCATCAATGCACTCGCCGCAACCGTTGCAGAGTTCGACATCGATACAATAGCAGGAGCTTGACGCCTTGGCCACTTCGTGGTGGAAGCAGAAACTCGCGATAAACGCCCAAGAGATCAAGGCGAAAATAGAAAACGCGGCAAGGCACAATGTTCTTTTCGTTGCCTCATTCATCTCACCTCCTAACTATAGGGGCGGGGCCGGTTGGGAGTACAGGGCATCTCATGCCCAGAATTGTCGCAGGAAATCGAATGGGTTGTTTAGCAACTTCCTCATCGGAATGGAGAGCCCTAATTCTCATGAAGAGATCGAGAGCCGCTTGCGATATGAGGGGAGAGACTGATCGTGTTGTTGTCAATAGGAAATAGTGAATCGGGTTGAGAGCGGGCATTAGCGGAGTTGCTGGGGGGCTCCGGTCAGACGGGCGCAAGCGAGGTCGTTAAGGAGTAGTGCACTGACTGCAGAGCAAACGGCCCCCACTGAATGCGATGGGCTGCTGATCTGATGTAATGAGGACGTGAAGGACCCCGGGGACCCGGAAGAAAAGTCTGGCTAAGGGCTCCAGGATATCGTAATTTTCAGAAAGAACAAACAGTCTCGAGGGGAAGGTCAAGCTCTATATCCGTAGACAAGAAGGGTGCTCTGGGGATATCTGCTCATCGGCAGGCCAATTGAGGAAGTTGGCGGTTCAGAGAGGCAGTGGCGCTGCCTGTCAGTTGACGAAAGGAGGGGGTGAGGCGTGTCGAAGAGAAGTAGCTTGAAGGTGAGCCTGAGTCTATTGATGGTTATCTCCTCTACGCTCATGTCCCGTGCAGTCTTCTCACAAGTTACAGGAGCAGGAAAGGGCGTGGTCGTGGAGAAGGGGCTACGAGTGTTTTTGGATGTGTCCAGTTATCAAGATTATATAAAAGAGCAGATTCCCTATGTGAACTATGTTCGCGATAGAGAACAAGCTCAAGTCCATATCCTCATGACGAGGCAGGGGACGGGGGGAAGTGCAACCGAATACACGATCACCCTCACCGGCCTCGAGGAATTCTCCGGTGTCAACGACACCCTCACATGCATTACGAGAGACCAGGACACCGAGCAGTATACCCGGTCCGAAATAGTCCGGGTATTGAAGCTCGGATTGATCCGTTACGTCTCCCGGACTCCCGAAGCGAGGGGAATTAGGATCACCTATCAGAAAAGATCCACGCTCGCAGGGGCGAGGGATGGGTGGGATTATTGGGTTTTTGGAATAGGCGCGAGCTTCAACACGTCGGGGCAGAATTCGAGCACCCAAATAGAATATGACGGGGGCATCACCGCTGATCGTGTTACTTCTGCATATAAGGTCTCTCTCATCATTTTCACTAATGATCGCAGAAATGAATACAATATCGGGCAGAGGAAGGTGACGAGTATTTCAAGACAGAATGGTTTCAAGGGGCTAGCCGTGAAAAGCTTGGGCGATCATTGGTCGGTTGGCGCATATGGTGAGCTTTCAAGTTCGGTCTATTACAATATTGATATGTCAGCATCCCTCGAGCCGGCTGTGGAATACGATATCTTTCCCTACTCTCAATCGACGCACCGAGATTTCAGAGTGATGTACAGGATCGGATACTTGTTCAATAGATACAAGGAAGAAACGATCTACTTCGTGACTGAAGAGCATCTCTATCAACAGGTATTATCTATAAGCCTCGATGTCAAAGAGAACTGGGGAACAATAGGGAGTGACTTGATAGGGGAAAGCTACTTGCACGATTTCGGTCTGAACAAATTGACATTAAGATCGACCGTTTCTCTGCGAATCTCAAATGGCCTCTCAGCCAACTTCAGCGGATCGTATTCAGCCATTCACAATCAAATCGAGCTTCAACGAAGAGGGGCATCAGAAGAAGATATTCTACTCAAGCGTCAGCAACTTGCCACGCAATACTCATATGCCGCCTCTGTTGGAATTTCATATCAATTTGGATCCAAGTTTACCAATATCGTAAATCCCAGGTTCCAGTAGTTCTCAACGTATCCCATCTCCGGGGCGAAACAGTATATAAGTTGTCTGACCTGCCCCCTTCGGGGGACTGAAAACCCCCAGTGAATCTATTCAAGAGAGTCTGCCAAAGGCCATGAGCTCAGCCGTGCAACAAGAGATATTCCTGGAGAGGCTCCCAAGACCGGAGCGGGGATCGCTGCGGGTTGCCGCGGCATATCCGGCTCCCTATCGCACCGGCATAGCGAATCTCGGGTTTCACTTTCTCTATGGGGGTCTGCGGGAGTCTGCTAATTTGCTTGTCGATAGAGTATTTGCCGATACATCTCCGGTAACGCTTGAAACCGGATCGAGCATTTCCTCAATGGCGGCGATCCTTTTCTCGATCTCCTACGAAGAGGATTTCATCAACGTGGTGCGGATGCTCCACGAGGCGGGAGTGCCTGCCCTGCGGGAGAAGCGCGCCGGACGGCCCCTCGTCATCGCCGGCGGCCCCGCGGTGAGCGCGAATCCGATGCCCCTCGTCGACATCGTCGATGCGATGGCCCTCGGCGAGGGGGAAGAGACGCTCGGGGAGATCGTTCGCGAGCTCGAAGAGATGGGGAAGGGTGAAGCAGAGCGTCGGAGCCCCGCCGAGCCGGGCACGCTCCTCCAAGCCCTCGCGAGAATCCCCGGGATGCTCGTGCCCGGATGCTCCCGGGCGGGCGTGAGCTTCAGGGAGCCCGTTTCGCCTTCGCATTTCCCGAGGTCCGTCATCATCACTCCGGAGAGCGTCTTCCCCGATACGATGCTCGTCGAGTCGGGCCGAGGTTGCCCCGGCGTCTGCGCGTTCTGCCTTGCGACGTCGATCTACCGGCCGTTCCGATTTATGCCGCTTCCCGCATTCGAGGAGCTCGTCGAGAATCTCCACCCCGCGGTGAAGAAGATCGGGCTCGTGAGCACGGCAGTCGCCGCGAATCCCGACTTCGTATCGATCGTGAAGCTGCTCGCGTCGAAGGGCATAAACGTGTCGTTCAGCTCGCTACGCGCGGAGGATCTCGACGACGAGAAAGCGGCGCTCGTGGGAAGCATCGGCACGGCGAGCGTGAGCCTCGCGCCCGAGTCGGGAAGCGAGCGCGTGCGTTTCGCCCTCGGGAAGCGCGTGCCGGACGAGGTCTATTTCGATGCCGCGGCGAAGCTCCGCGCGGCCGGTGTTTCGCATTTCACCCTGTATCTTCTCATCGGCTGTCCGGGGGATGACGACGCCGCTCTCGCCGAGACGGAAGTTTTCATGGAGCGCTTCAGGAAAGCGATCGGCGGCCGCGGATTCTCCGTTCACGTGAATCCGCTCGTCCCGAAGCCCTGGACGCCTCTCCAGTTCTGGGCGATGCCGGAAGAGCGAGAGATCGCCGGGCGCCAGCGCGCCGTCGAGAAGATGCTGCGGCGGCTCGGGCTTCGCGTGCGGATTAAATCGGCGCGCTCCGCTCTCAGGCAGGCGCTCTTCTCGACGGGGGACGAGCGCGTGGGCCGCGCGATCGTGCATCATATAGAAGGCGGATTGTCGTGGAAGCGCGCGCTCGCCGAAGCCGGCGTGAACGCGAATTTTCCGCACGAAAAGAAGGGGCCCGAGACTGCCTTCCCGTGGGAGGCGATCTCGGGTCCCGTCGTCGAGGAACACTCTTCAGAACGCTTCGAGGCGATGGAGCGGGGCGGCCCCGCGGGGGCTCCGTGAGAGAGCAGCTCTCAGACCTTCTTGACGCCGCCCTTGATGCAGCGCGTGCAAACGTATGCTCTCTGCGGAGTTCCGTCGATCTCGACGCGTATCTTTTGCAGGTTGGGAAGCCACCGGCGCTTGGTCAGGTTATTGGCGTGACTGACCGTGTGTCCGGTTGCCCGGCTTTTTCCCGCATATGGCGCAAACTTTCGACATCTGCTATCCTCCTGATAACCGAAAAGCTCGATTAATGTATATGAAAGTGAAGGGTTTGGCAAGCTAAATATGGAGAACCGGCAGAGGCGGACGGGGCTGCTCGAGGAGAGCAGCCAATTCATCAAGGGGGTGGGGCCCAGCCCGGCAGGTGCTCCTCGAGCGCCTCGGCATAACGACCGTCGAAGACCTCATATCGCATTTTCCCCGCGCCTACTACGACAGGCGCGACCTCGTCCCTGTCGGGAAATTGCCCATCGGCGCCAGCGCCACATTCATCGCCACCATTCTCGCGATCTCGATGCGAAGGGCCCGCCGCGGCCAGAAGGTCTTCACCGTCGCGGTCGGCGACGAGACCGGCGTCGTGAACCTCGTGTTCTTCAATCAGCCGTACCTCGAGAGATATTTCAGCAGGGGGAGCGCGTCGTCGTGAGCGGGGAGCTCGGGCTCTACCGCGACCGGCGCCAGATCGTCTCGCCGAATACGAGATACGGAGGAGAGCTCACCGAATCGCTTCTTCACGCGGATAGGAGTCCCCGTCTACCCGCTCACCGCGGGCATTTCCCAGCGACGTGATGCGGAAGATCGTCGCGCGGCGTTCGAGAAATGCGCCGACCAGATCCGCGAGATTCTTCCGGACGGCCTGCTGCGGAAATTCGACGTGCCCGAGCGGAGGAGGCGTTTCGTCAGGCGCATCACCCCGACAGCTACGAGACGCTCGAGCGCGCCCGCCGCCGATTTCAGGATCGAGGAGGTCTTCTTCCTGCACCTCCTCATCAAGGAGAGGCGGAAGAACCTCACGCGCAAGAAGCAGCGGCCGCCGGTCGCCGCGCCGCATCCGCTCCTCGAGCGCTTTCTCGCGGGCTTCCCTTCGAGCTCACCGGGGCGCAGAGGCGCGTGCTCGACGAGATCCGCGTCGACGTCGAGGAGGGGGGGCTCAACAGGCTTCTCCAGGGAGAGGTCGGCTCGGGGAAGACGGTGGTCGCCCTCGCCGCGACGATGCTCGCCCTCGGCAAGGGCTATCAGGCGGCGTTCATGGCGCCCACGGAGATCCTCGCGCTCCAGCATCACGAGCGCTCGCGCGAGGTGTGCGAGGGGCTCGGATCCGCATGGAGCCTTCATCGGCTCGACGCCGAAGGCGGACAAGAAGCGCATCCACAGCACGTGAACGCCGAAGAGATCGACCTCGTCATCGGGACGCACGCGCTCATCGAGGAAGGCATTTCCTACAAAGCTCGGGCTCGCCGTCATCGACGAGCAGCACCAGTTCGGCGTGAAGCAAAGGGCGAAATTCGGGCAGGGGGATATGCTCCCGCATTTTTCGTCATGACCGCGACACCGATACCGCGGAGCCTCGCGAGACGGTCTACGACGATCTCGACCTCTCGATCATCGACGAGCTTCCCGGCGGGCGGCGGATGTGCGGACGGGGATCGTCTCCGCCGAAGGCCGCGAGCGGATCTACGAGGGGCTGCGCGTGGCGTTCAGGGCGGGGACGGCAGGCGTTCATCCTCTACCCGCTCGTCGAGGAAAGCGAGGGGAGCGATTCTCTTGCGGCGACGGAGGAGTTCGAGCGGGCGCAGCGGAAGGAGTTCGCCGACTTCCCGCTCGGCCTCCTCCACGGGCGCATGAGCTTCGAGGAGAAGGGGAAGGCGATCGGTCGCTTCAGGCGCGGCGAGATACTCGGCCTCGTGACGACGACCGTCATCGAGGTCGGCGTCGACATTCCGAACGCCTCGATCCTCATCGTAAACAATCCGGAGCGGTTCGGCCTCGCGCAGCTCCATCAGCTCCGCGGGAGGGTCGGCCGCGGCGAGAACCAGGGCGCATGCTACCTGCTCCTGAGCGGCGAGGTGGGCGAGACCGCCCGCGCGCGCCTTTCGTTCTTCGCCTCGAACGACGACGGATTCAAGGTCGCCGAGGAGGATCTCAGGCTCCGCGGGCCCGGCGAGATCTGGGCCACCGGCAGTCGGGCTACCCGCAGTTCAAGCTCATCAATCCGTTGAGCGACCGCGAGCTCGTCGAGCTGTCGTGGAACGAGAGCGAACGCCTGCTCGAGCGCGATCCCGGGCTCTCGCATTTCGAGAACAGGGCGCTCGCGGCGTATTTCAGGGAGTCGTACAAACCGAAAATGGAGCTGGCCGAGATCGGCTGAGGCGCCGCGAAAAGGCGATGCGCCCGCCGCGGCCGCGTCGAAGGAGGCAACCGATGCTCTCGCGACAGAATGCGCTCGATCTCGTGAACGCCAATCTCTCGAAGAAGAATCTCATCAAGCATACGCTCGCCGTCGAGGCGATCATGCGCGCGATGGCCGCGCGATTCGGCGAGAGCGAGGATATCTGGGGGCTCGCCGGGCTTCTCCACGACCTCGACTACGAGCGGACGGCGGATGCGCCCGACCGCCACGGACGCCTCACGGTCGAGATGCTCGAGGGTCTGGACGTTCCCGCGGAGGCGAAGGACGCGATCCTCGCCCACGCGGGGCACCGAACGCGCAACTCCCTTATGGAGAAGGCGATATGCTGTATCGATCCGGTAACTGGCTTAATAGTTGCATCCGCCCTCATGCATCCTTCGAAGAGCGTCGCCGGTATAGACGCGGACTTCGTGGGAAAACGATTCAAGGAAAAGCGGTTCGCGGCCGGCGCAAACCGCGAGTCGATTGCAGGTTGTAGCGAGCTGGGTCTCGATTTGCACGAGTTCCTCTCCGTTTCGATCGAGGCGATGCGCGGCATCTCGAAGGAACTGGAGCTCTAGGGGGACCCGGCAGGGAAATTCATCCGGAGGATCGGAACGATGATCGTCACATGCGATGGATGCGACACAAAATATCTTCTCGCGGACGACAAGGTGCCCGCGAGCGGTATCCGCGTGAGATGTCCGAAGTGCCGGTTCGTCTGGCGGCTCATGCCGGCCGTCGACAGGTCGGTGTTCGAAATCTCCTCGGGAACCTTCACGGACGAGGCGCCGGTCGTCGAGTCGCAGAAGGGCGAATGGGATTCGCTCGAACGATCCCTTTCGGCTCTCGCCGGGCGCATGTCCCCGCAGATGGAGGAAGAGGCCGTCATCGAGGAGAAGCCCGCGGCCGTCGCGGAGCGCGTGGTCGAGGATCCCGATGCGCGCAAGAAAAAAGAGCGCTCAAAGAGATTGGCACGCGTCTTCGTCAGTGATATTCTCGTTTACAACAAGGATAAGAGGGACCGTGGGCTCGCGAGCGGCGAGCTCATGACGGTCCTCGGTCCCGAGATCAAGAAAGCGTGGGAGGCTTACAAGGAGAAGATCGGTCCCAACGTCGTCGAGTCGACCGATTACTTTCGCGAGGCGTTGAACGAGATTCTGGCCGACGGGCAGAAGGTCTTCTGATCGTGAGCGTGGAAGGAATCTCTCTCGATATCCTGAATCTGCAGCCCGAGCTGCGCGACGAGTTTTTCGCCGGGGCGAAGCTGCCCGACGGCGTTTCCGTCAAGGAATACGACACCTTCGCGCGGTTCCTCAAGGGGGTCAAGGCCGATCCCGACGAGCGCCCCAACCTGCTCATCTTTCTTCCCAAGAGGAAGTTCGATTCCAAGAAAACCAGGCTCGTGCGCCTCGCGCGCCTCGAAGCGCCGCTCTACGTCGTCGCGAGGGATTGCAGCGAGAAGGACTACCTCACGTACCTCGCCCTGGGCGTCAACGCGGTGCTCCAGCCCCCGTTCGGCAAGGGGGACGTCCAGCAGGTTCTGAACGGCCGCTGCCATGACCAGATCCCGTTCCCGAAAAGCGCAGACGTCATCAGGGAGGGACAGGCGCGACTCGATTTTCTCATGCCGAGCAAGCTCTCCCGCATCCTCGGCGTGAACCGCCTCGTTTCGTTTCTCGCCGACGAATTCGGTTTTCCCCCCGAGGACAGCAAGGTCAACCTGCCGCTCGTCATGGACGAGGCCCTGAGCAACGCGATCGTGCACGGCAACAAGAATCGCGAGGATCGCAAGGTGCACGTGCGCATCTACGTCAGCTCGCACCGGTTCTTCGTTCAGGTGGAGGACGAGGGGGAGGGTTTTCAGCCGGACGAAACGGCGGACCCGAAGCTGAAGGAGAACCTGGGCAAGCCGTCGGGCCGCGGGATCTATCTCATGCGCGAGCTCATGGACCGGGTCGTCTTCAAGGAAGGCGGGCGCCTCCTCGAGATGGAAAAGACCAATCCCTTCTGCAGCGCCTAGCTCTGGCTGTCTCCCCATTTCTCGCGGGCGATTTTATCGAGCAGCTTGTCGATATGGCCCCGGACACGCTCGTCCTGGTCGGGCTCGAAGAGGACCTTTCTGACCCTGCCGTGCTCGTCCTTCTGAACGTAGCGGAGCGCCTTGATGTGCTCGAGCGGGATGAGGATGTCCTTGCTCACGCGCACGTCGATAGGGACTCCGTCGAGGTTCGCGTCGGGGTGGTTGAACGGATGCATCCCGATGCCCCAGCCGTGCACGAGCATGCTGCAGACGATCGCGCGGAACGTGTTCTGCTTCTGCACGGTATCGAGCTCGAAGGTGCCCTGGAATTTCTCCATCATCCCGTCGACCACCAGCGTGAGCTTCTTGACGACCTCGTCGTTCGGCTCGGTGTTGAGCAGGCGGTTGAAAACTTCTCTCAAGATTTTTTCGGTGATCTGCATCCTGAACCCCCGATCGTGGTTATCCAAAGAATCCCTGCACATGCAAGAAAAAGACCAAGGCTGAGCAGGAGGGCCCTTTTGCCCGCGAATCCCGCGAGCCAGGAGAAGAGGAAGGAAGACGTGATGAAAAAGCTCTTCGTGACGATCTCGCGGAACGCGAAAACCCGGCCGCGGACCGAGTCAGCGATGTCCCGCTGAAGCTCCGACTCCGCGATGACGAGGAGCGGGGCCGCCGCCGCGCCTCCGATGAACGCGCCGGCGACGATCGCCCCGAGACCGCCGCCCAGGGAGATCGCGAGCGTCGCCGGAACGAAGAGCGCGAAGAACGCCGCCTCGAAGCGCTCCTTCGATTTCGTGCCGAGCTTGAGCCGGCTCGAGACGAGCGAGCCGACGCCCATCCCGACGCCGAGAGAAAGCCCCGCGGCGCTGAGCGGGAGCGAGCTTCCCGGGCGCGAGATTTCCTTGATCATCGGGAGCGCGAGAACCGAAAAGCCTCCTCCCGCGACATAGAGCAGGCTCTGGACGCCGAGCGGCCGGAGCATGAGAGGGGTGTTGCGGATCGCGCGCGCCCCTTCGAGCAGCGCCTTGGGAAGATCGGGATGATAGGTTTTCTCGCGCGGTCCGGAAGCACGGCTCCTCATCCCATGGACGGCGATTCCGAGAAGGAGCGAAGCGGAGATGAAGTAGCTCGCTCCGTCGAGATAGAAGCACGTGGACCACGAGAAGAAGTCGTAGATGATCCCGCCGCCGAGGAAGCCTCCGATCACTCCGGCGATCCCCGCGGCCCAGAGAATCGAGTTCACCTGGAGGAGCTGCTCCCGGGAGACGAGCTCCGGGATGAGGGCGGACTTCGCGGGCATGAAAAAGAGATTGCCCGTCGAGGTGAGGAAAACGACGACCATGACGGGGAAGAAATCCCCCGTCCGCGTGAAAAGAAAGGGGATCGTGCACGCGAGAGCGCCCCTGCAGAGATCCGTCAGGACGAGGATCCACCGCTTGTTGAGCCGGTCGACGAGCGTTCCGATGAAGGGCGCGAGGAGAAAGAGCGGGAGCGTCATCGCGAGATAGAATTTCGAGAGGGTCATCGAAGGATCGTCGGAGAAGTTGTTGATGATCGCCATCATCGAGAAGTTGTTGAGCCGGTCGCCGAAGAGGGATACGGCCTGGGCGGACCAGAACATCGTGAAGAATACGACGGGAAGCTGCGTGCGCGTCGTTTCGTTCACGGGCACGCTCGCGTGAAGCGGATCGTTTCCGGGTCGCGCCCGGCATCGCGGACGCCGAGAGTGTCGAGGTATACCGATTCGAGCCGGCGCACGACGACCGGCCAGTCGTACCGAAGGGCCTTCTTCCTGCCCGCCTCTCCGAGCTCGCGCCTCAGGGACGCGTCGCGCGCGAGGGAGACGATCGCCCGCGCGAGCTCCGCGGGGTCCCGAGGCGGAATGAGGATTCCCTCGCGGGACGGATCCAGAATCGTTCGATAGCCGGGGATGTCGGACGCCGCGATCGCCACGCCCGAAGCCATCGCCTCGAGGAGCACGATCCCGAAGCTCTCCTGTCCCGTGGCCGGGGAGCAGAAGATATCGGCGGTCGCGTAATACCCCGGCAGATCCTCGGGGGATACGCGTCCGATCCATTCGAGCTTCGCGCCGTGAAGGTCGGACGGGCGTGGGCAGAGTGTGGCGCGGAGCCCCTTCTCGCCGACGATCAGAAAGCGGACGTTTCCGCCGAGCTCGCGCCCTACGAGCGGCATCGCCTTGCAGAGATAGGGGACGCCCTTGCGCGGATCCATTCTACCGACGAAGAGCACGTTGACGCGGCCGTCCCGGTACCGCGCGAGCGGCTGGACGCCCGGCCGGAAGCGCGTACAGTCTATCCCGTTCGGAACGATCTCGTAGTCGCCGGGGAAATACGAGCTCACGAATGCCCGGGCCGCCTCCGATACCGCCATACGCCGGTCGAGCCGGCGCGCTTTCTTTTCGAGATACCGCCGGAAGAGCCAGTAGAAGAAATTGCGGTCCGCGGCCGCGTGAAAGGTCCCGACCACTTTCTGCCAGGGAAGCGCGCCGTCGAGGGCGAAGAGGGGCAGGGTCGGGACGAGCGGGCAGTGCGCGTGCACGACGTCGAACCGCTCGCGCTCGAAGATGCGCCGCAGCTCGCCGCGGAGCCCCGCGCCGACCGTCATGTTGACCCAGGCGCCGTTTACGGGGACGAGCACGTTGCGCCCGATCCGTATGACGCCCGGCTCGTCGGGCTCCGATCCGGTGTAGCGCGTCGTGACGATCGTGACCTCGTGGCCGAGCTTCCGGAGCTCCCGTGCGGAGAAATGGGCCACCTCCGTCACGCCGCCGGGCCGGGGGTAGTACGATTGGGTCACGATGCCGATCTTCATACTCTACGCTCTCCCGAAACGCCTGAACATGCACCATTGGTCGGCGTTCCGGGCGATGAAACGCTCGACCGTCGCGTACATTTTCGCGAGCGCGTCACGCTCGGGAAGCGATTCGATTTCCCGCTCGCTCATGATGCGCTCGACGTGCAGCACATGCTCTTTGTTTCCCATGCGCCTGCAGCAGCACCCGAGGATAGGGGCGCCCGAAGCCCGCGAGAGTCTCACCGGACCGTCGGGGAGCCGCGTCTCCCTGCCGAAGAACGGCAGATCCGCGCCTCCCGTGTAGATGTTGCCGTCGACGAGAAGAATGACGACGCCGTTCGACGCGAGCGCCTTGAGAAGCTTCCTGGACGAATCGTCCGGGCCGATCACCTCGATGCCCCGTTTTTCCTTCGCTTCCCTGACCGAGCCCGTAAGAAGCCGGTTCATCTGAACTCCGGCGACCACGTGGAGACGGTAGCCGAGCGCGCGCAGATAGCGGCCCCCGAGCTCCCAGCTCCCCGTATGCACCGAGACGAGAACGACGCCTTTTCCTTCGGCGAGCGCCCGGTCGAGCTCCTCGCGCCCCTCGATCCTCCACCATCCGAGAATGGCGTCGTCTTCCCAGACGCTCGACGCGAACATCTCGACGAGGTTCGTCGCGTGCAGCCTGAAAACAGCGAGAACACCGCCGCTCGTCGCCGCGAGCCCCGCCGTCGCCATGTTCTCCGCGACGTTGCGTCTCTTCGCCCGGGAGAACGCGAAGTCGAAGAAGGCGCACACCCCGGCCACGCCGCTCCTCACGGAGGCGGGGGCCGCGTTCGCCAGAGCCGCAATCAACATAAAGGTTATCTTTCCAATGTGTTCCACGTTTTCAGGGAGCATAAGGCTCCCTGAACGCCGATGTCAAGCTCCATGAGACGGAAGACGGGAAGGGCGCGCGCGCTTCCCGTCGGCATGGCACGGTTCTGGCTCATTCCGGCGTCGGCGTCTCAAAGGGGGATTTGCGTTGCAAACTTCGAATGAAACCACCCTGTTCATGCAAAAAGCGATCTATTACGTGAGCAAACCGATCGCGGCGCGCGGGATGCTCGAGCTCACCGACAGATGCCTCTACTTCCAGGTGTTTCCGTTCGACGCCTCGTTCGGGATCAAGAACGTTACGATCGGGGTCGATGCCGTGACGAGCGTGACCATCGAGAAGGGAGACCTCCACCCGAAGGTCATCGTCATGGCGGAACGCAAGTACGAGTTCGTGCTGTCGAAAGGGCAGCAGCTCTACGATCGCCTCAAGGAGCTTCAGCGGAATCCTCTGCAGCAGGCACGGGGGGACGAGATCCCGGGCACGCTCGATTGCCCGTGCGGCAGGAAGGTCGAGAACGTCTTCCATTACTGCCCCTGGTGCGGGAAGAGGCTCTAGCCTCCACGGAGCATTTTTCCATTGTGAAGCCGCCGCGCATTTGTTAGATTCCATCAGGAATAGAGGCGATCCTTGTCCTGTATGGGATTGCGAGAGATCTCAGAGGAGGTATCGATGTTCCGGGTCGGTGCTTTTATATCGATAGCGCTGGTACTTTCCCTGTTCTTCGGCTGCAACGAGAAAACGTCGGAAGCCCAGCAGACCGGTCTGGAGGTCGGCTTCCCGAACTGCCTCACGTTCAATGCCCAGGTATTCGTCGACGACAATTTCGTCGGATCGTTCTCGAGCGAGCGGGCGTGGTTCATCCCCATCGCGGCGGGAAGCCACACGATAAAAGCGCAATCCAACCTCGTCGTCGTTTCGGGAGAAACGAAATACTGCTGGATGGAGAGCTTCAGCGTCGCCGACGGCCAGACCACGTATCTCAACCTCAATTGCGACACCGCGGAATGTTCCGCACTCGAGTGAGGCTTCCCCGCCGGGAGCGGCGGTGACCGGATCACCTTCGCCGAACGTTGCACTTTTCATGCGCCCTTTCTCATTACGGGAGAGGGCGTTTTTCTGCGCGCCCTCCGGACCTCGGGGAGCCACTGCAACTTGCTGTGGAGTAGTATGTTAGAAAACGCCCGCAACCTCCGGCTGTGGCATGGTACTTGCGCTCGATCGGATTTGCCGGGGTGGGCGTTTTGTCGAATCGACGCGCGTTTCAGCTTCCCGGCATGAATCGAAAGGGAGGGGTATGGCAGTTTTCAATTATGCCGGCGGAGAGATAAACGCGAAGATCGTCTATTACGGCCCCGGTCTCAGCGGCAAGACGACGAACCTCGAGTTCATCTATTCGAAGCTCCCGCGCGAAAACAAGGGCAAGATGGTATCGATGAAGACGCGGACCGACCGGACCCTCTTCTTCGATTTTCTCCCGATCGACATCGGCGAGATAAACGGAATGAAAGTCCGCTTTCTGCTGTACACGGTGCCCGGCCAGGTTTATTACAACGCGACGCGCAAGCTCGTCCTCAAAGGCGTGGACGCCCTCGTGTTCGTGGCCGATTCCGCCCCTGACCGCATGCAGGAGAACAGGGAAGCGATCCAGAATCTCGAGGACAACCTGAACGATCTCGGATTGACCCTGAAGACGATTCCCTGGGTGATCCAGTTCAACAAGCGCGATCTTCCGAATCGTCTCGAGCGCGAAATCATGGAGAAGGAGCTCAACCCCGACGGCGTTCCGAGCTTCGAGGCGGTGGCGAGCAAGGGGGGCGGCGTATACGAGACGTTCGCGGGCATCGCGAAGCTCGTTTTCAAGAGTATGCAGGAGGAGCTGAAGGATCCCGACAGGAAGCGCGAGGCCCGCGAGCCGCGAAAGCAGGAGCACCTCAATATCGAAGTCGTCGCGAAGGGCTCACGGAAAAGCGACTCAGAGACAGATGAGAGCGACTATAGAAGCATCGCGGAGAAGAGAGAAGAGGAGCCCAAGTCTGTCTCTGAGTTCGTGGACAACGTTCTCAAGGACAGGGACCGTTCCCCGGGGATCGACCTCGGCGCGACGCGCGAGGGATACGAGGATTACGGACACCTCGTCGATCTGAACGGCGAGGAAGCGCAGGGAAGCGACGCCTCGACGAGTCCGGCGAAGCCGGGGGACATCGTGTCCGATCCCGTCGAGAAGCTCAAAGCGAAGATCGCGGTGCAGGACGCCGTCGAGCGCCCGAAGGCGGAGCCGCGGCCGCGTCTCGAAGTCGTCGAGGAAAAGGTGATCCGCGTCCCGGTTCATCTCTCGAAGGAAGAGGCGGCGAAGGAGATCCAGCTCAACATCATCATCGACATCGCCGTCGATTGAACGCGGGGCGCGCAAAAAGACTTGACCCCATCCGCGGGAGAATGTGAGAATCGAAACCGGAGCACTAGGCAGGCTCCGGTTTTTTGATTATATTGTCAGGTATAGGGGGAATGATCATGGCGAAGATACTGATCGTCGATGACGAAGTGAACGTGCGGAAGCTCTACAGCGAAGAGCTTCGAGGCGAGGGGTACCATACGATATCCGCGTCTTCCGTCGCGGAGGCGCTCGAGTCGGTGGAGAAGGAAGATCCCGATCTCGTCATTCTCGACATCAAGCTCGGCGAGGAGAGCGGCATAGACGCGCTCATGAAGATCGCCAAGCAGCGGAAGCACCTGCCGGTGATCCTGAACTCGGCGTACTCGATCTATCGGGACAACTTCCAGACGTGGGCGGCGGACGCGTATATCGTGAAATCGGTCGATCTCGCGCCGCTGAAGGAGAAGATTCGGGATCTCTTAACGACGCGGAGTGTGACGGCGTGATGATGAAGAAGGCTCTCGTACTGTCGATGATCCTCGTGTTCGGCTCCGTCGCCTCGTTCGCGCAGACCGGGAGCGAACCGGCGCGGCCGAGCGTATTCTCTGATTATCTGAATCCCCAGACGGGAGCGTCGTTTCTCCACGTGCCGGGGCTGAGCTTCTCGACTTCGGCCGGGTTCTCCTATTTTTCGGTCGGGGGCGGCGACTCGTTCGGGATGGGATACTACATGGGGCACTTCGGTCTCAAGCTCTCGAGCTCCATCAGCCTCAACTGGGACGTCGGCGTCGGCTCGGTCATCAAGAGCACGAGCGAATACGATCAGCCGCAATTCTTCCTGCCGAACGTGGATCTGACGTACCGGCCGAGCGAGAGCTTCATGCTGAAGCTCGAGTATCATCAGTACCGGTATCCCGGCTACGGCGGCATGTTCGGGCGATGACGGCCGCCGCTTTCGCGCTCTCCGCCCGCCGGGCCATGTTCGGGCCACTACATGCTGGGGCGATAAAATCTTGACATCCAAGATATAGTGCTTTAGCCTTGCGGAAAAGCTGCATCCGTTGGCGTTTCCACACCGGAGGTTTGCGGTGCTTCGTTGGGATAGATTGATAGATCTGGCCCGCGGCGAAGGGGCGGAGGAGAGCCGGGACGTCGTCCGCCTGACGAGAAAATTCGAAGGGGGCGAAGCCCGGCCCGAAGAGATCCTCGAGCTCGCCGGACATCTTCTCAAGAGCAGGAATCCGAAAAAAGGCGAGAAGGTGATCATGGAGCTCATCGAGGCGGACGAGCTCGACGAGCAGCTTCTCGAAGAGGCGTGCGAGCTTCTCGAACAGGTCGGAAGCTACGAGCTCGCGCTCGAGGGCTACGGCAAGGCGCGCTCGATGAATCCCCGGAAGGCGCTTCCGGTCTACCGCATGGGGAGGCTTCTCGAAATGCAGGGAAGGCTCGACGAGGCGATCGAGCTTCACCGGCAGGCGATCGCGCTCGAGAGGGACAATCCCGAGTGCTACTATCGCCTCGGCGTCGCCCACACAAAGAATCACCAGTACGAAGAAGCGGAAGCGCAGTATCGCAAGGCGATCGACATCGATCCGACTCATTCGAAGTCGTACACGAACCTCGGCTATATCCTCGATCTGCAGGGGAAGCGCGAATCGGCGCTGCTTCAGTTCCGGAAGGCCGTGCAGCACAACCCGAAGAGCGCGGAAGCGCACTTTAACCTCGGTGCGCTGTACGGCGAAGAGGGGGATCGCGGCCAGGCGATCAAGGAGTTTCGCATCGGGCTCGAGATAGACACGGCGAGCATAGAGGGACATTACAACCTCGGGCTCGCCCTCATGAACGAGGGGCGCCTCGACGACGCGGAGGAGGAGTTCAAGCGCATCCTCAAGATGGAGCACGACAACGTGAACGCGCTTTTCTATCTTGGATTCCTGTACTACCGCAGGGGAGTGTACGGGAAAGCGCTCAAGTACCTCCAGCACGCCTCGCGCCTCAACCCCGGGAACACGACGATCCTCTACTACGTCGGCGAATGCTTCAACAAGCTCGAGCAGCCGTCGAAGGCGCTCGAGTATTACAAGAAGGTCACGGAGATCAATCCGGCCGATTCGAAGGTCTACTTCAGCCTCGGCGTGATCTACGAGAAGCAGGACGACAAGCGGAAGGCCCGCGAGTATTACAAGCTCGCCGCGCTCAAGGCGCATGACGAAACGCCGGGAGGAACGCGGGTCGTCGAATGAAATCGCGGAGATGGAAGATTGGCGCGGCGGCCATTCTCGCTGGCGTGCTTCTCAGGGCGCCGGCCGCTCGCGCTGAAACGATTCCTCCCGACAGCTGGGTGTACGAGACGCTGAAATCCTTCGAGCTTCGCGGCCTCGTCGCCCTCGAACCGACTCTTCCCTATACGTTCGATCAATGCGAGGCATATACGCGCGAGATCGCCGCGAACGTCGAGGCGCGCGGGGTCGCGCTCGGGCCGCGGCACGCGTTCCTTCTCGAGCGCCTCGTGAAGCAGTTCGTCGGGACGCGGGATCGGCCCGAGGATCGATGGAGCAAGCCGGTCTATACGGTCCGTGAGGAGGAGAGGTTCGCCGCGATGGACTTGGCGATCGGCGGAATCGTGCAGAGAAAGGTCGACGAGAAAAAGGGGGAGGCGGACGGGCTCTTATTCCCCGATCTTCTCCTCGGCTTCGGGCACAACATCACGATGGAAACGAGCTACCGGCTCGTCATGGCGCCCGAGCGGGGGAACAATGTGACGGGCGCGAAACCGGAGGCAAGGCTCAGGAGCTATGACGGGCTCACGGCGGAGCTTGAGCGCGCGACGATCGACGCGAGCGGCGCGTGGTGGGACATACGCATCGGGAGAGAGTACCTGCATTGGGGAAGCAATCTGCGCGAGGACCTCATTCTTTCGCGGACGGCCGGATCACTCGATCATTTCGGCGGGCGAATCAAGCTCGGGCGATTCGCGCTCAGCGCCGTCCAGGTGTCTCTCGATCCGGGCGAATACCGGAGACATCTTGCGGGGCACCGCCTCTCGGTCGCCCTCCCGCGGGGCGCATTCGTGGGCTTCAGCGAGACGGTAGTCTACGCGAACAGGAACTTCGACTACATGTATCTCGTTCCGCTCGGCGCTTTCTACGCGCAGCAGTTCAACGAAGCATCGAATGAAGACAATATCTTCTGGGCGTTCGACTGGAAAGTGCCCCTCCGCCGGGGGCTCCTATTCTACGGTCAGTTTCTCGTCGACGACATTCAGTACCAGCGCGACGAGAATGCCGGCCCCGACAGGCTCGGTCTTTGCGTCGCGGCCGATGCGCTCTTTACGACATGGGGGAGAGAGATCGAGCTTTCGGGAGGATATACGGCGGTCACCAAGTATACGTATGGGCATTCATTCGAGACGCAATACGTCGCCGGGAACGGCGACGAGTATATGAATCCTCTTCTCGGCTCTCCTATGGGACCTGACGCGAACCGCGAATTCATCAAAGCCACCCTGGGAGTGAGCTCGCGCACAGCGCTCACCCTCGAAGGCGCGCGAACGATGTATGGAAAGGGGAGCATCCCGGGCGAAAGGTACCTCCTCGACTGGGTGCCGGGCGCGGATGAAGATCTCACTTTCCTGCACGCCCACGTTCATTATGTCAAGTTCGTCAGGGCGAGTCTTCGATATGATCTGAATCATGGATCCTATATTTCTGCGGGCGCGTGGATGAGATTTCATGATCCGGGCGTCAATGACTTTCAAAAGAAGCAGCTCCTCGGCTGGCTCGAGGTGGTTCTGGACCTGTGATGCGCAAGATACTGAGCCTCATAATCGTGATGCGGCCCCACAACGTCGCGGCGGCGATGCTCTCCGTCGCGGTCGGCTTCGCCATGACCGGTTCGACGCGCTGGCCGTGGCTCGTTTTCGCGGCGGCCGCGTTCGCCACGGCGGCGGGCAACACGATCAACGACATCTATGACGTCGATATCGACCGGGTCAACAAGCCCCGGCGGCCTCTCGCCGCGGGTGCCCTGAGCGTCAACGCCGCGATCGGGCTCTACGCTTTCTTCTTCGCCGCGTCCGTTTTCCTCATGCTCCTGCTTCCGGGAAACGCCGCGATATGGATCGGCGTCTGGGTCGTGCTTCTCCATATCTACAGCTGGCGGCTCAAGAGAATGTACCTCGCGGGGAACGTTCTCGTCTCTGCCGTGGCGGGCTCGGGATTTCTGCTCGGGGCGCACGCCGGGGGAAACGTCATGGCGGGAGCGATCCCCGCGGCGTTCGCCTTCTTCTTCGTCATGGGGCGCGAGATCGTGAAGGATACGGACGACATCGAGGGCGACAGGCGATGCGGGGCGAGGACCTTCCCGATCGTTTCGGGGCGGCGCGCGGCGCTCACGACGGCGCTCGCGATATTTCTCGCGCTGTGCGTATCGATCCCCGTGCCGGCGTTCGTCGGGATGTACGGGATGACGTACGCGCTCGTCATGCTGCTCAGCGTCGTGCCGATTCTCCTCGTTTCGATAGGGATCATCCTCAAGGGGCGCTCGCTCGGGATCGTGAGCACGCTCCTCAAGATCGGAATGTTCTTCGGCTGCGTCGCGTTCTACTTCGGACCGCGAAGGTGAGATCGGGCCGCATGAAGAAAGGGCTTCGATGAACATGAGCTTGTGGATCGTCATTCTCCTCGCCGTCGTTCAGGGGCTCACCGAGTTCTTCCCGGTGAGCTCGTCCGGGCACCTCGTCATACTCGAAGCGCTCTTCGGAACGCGGGAGGGGAGCGCTCGGGCGGGGCTCATGTTCGAGATCGCGGTGCATCTCGGGACGCTGGGCGCCGTGGTCATATTCTACCGGGCGAAGCTGATCCGTCTGTGCAGGGCGCTCATCGCGTCGGCCATCTCGGGGAGGGACGGCTACGACAGGTATCGAGACGAGGTGCGCTACATCGGCCTCGTGATCCTCGGGACGATACCGGCCGGGATCGTCGGCGTCCTCTTTCACGACGAGGTGGAGGCGACCTTCGACTCGCCGAGCCTCTCCGCCGCTTTCCTCGTCGCCACGGGGATCTACCTCCTCATGACGAGGATGCGCCCGGTTCGGGGGAGCCTCGGGTGGCAGTCGGCCCTCATCATCGGAGTGGCTCAGGCGATCGCGATCCTTCCCGGCTGCTCCCGGAGCGGCTGGACGATCGCGACGGGACTGCTTCTCGGCGTCGGATTCGCCGAGGCGGCCGAGTATTCATTCCTGCTCTCGATCCCCGCGATCCTCGGAGCGCTCGTGCTGACGCTTGTGAAGGAGCCGGGCGTATTGAGCGGCGGCTCGATCGCGCCGCTCGCGATAGGCGCCGCGGCCGCGTTCCTCGCGGGTCTCGTCGCCCTCAAGCTGCTCATCGGAATCCTGACGAAAGGCGCGTTCCATCGATTCGCCTATTATCTGCTGCCGGCGGGAATCGCGGCGTTCGTCTATTTCAGATTCCTGGTCTAGGCGCCGTGCAGATCCAGGGAGGAGGATCCTCATGCCGCATCTTCGCCGCCGTCGCGTGTATGCGTTTCTGCCGCTCGTTTTCCTGCTCGCCGCCGGATCGCACGCCTCGCCGTCAGGCGAGGCGGTTCCTCCGCCCGGTCTCGGAGTGAGTCCGCTGCTCGTGGACGCCGCGGCGGAGGTGTGGGGGATCATCGCCCGCTCCGACAATCCGGTGTGGCCGCTCTGGAACGCGAGCGACACTCCGCTGCTGCTCTACCTGCCGGGCCAACAGGACGTGCTGATCGGCCATCCTCATCCGCCCGAGGGATTCGTGCCCTACGACGGCCCGCTCCGCTTCCCCGGCGCGGCCATGTTCGTGAAGAACGGGCCCACGCTCATCGAAGCGGACGGCCAAAATACGGCGATGGACGTCGCCGGGGTGCGGACGCTCGTTGTCGCCGATCCTCTCTCGAATCTGCGTCAGAACGTGGCCGCGCTGCTCGAAGATCCGCGCCGCGGCCGAAAAGGCGCGCGCGCTGGAGCTGAGGAGCCTCGCGACGGATCCGTACGATCAGCTCGCGCTGATCGTGCACGAGGCGTTCCACGTGTACGAGGACCGGGCGGCGCCCGATCGCGGCGCCAACGAGATGCTGCTTCTCTGGTATCCGGTCCTGTCGGTGGACAACAACGTAGGTTTCGGACTCGAGGCCGCGGCGCTCGCCGGAGCGCTCGCGGCGGACGACGACGCCGCGTTCCGCGCGGCGGCGCTGCGCTGGCTCGCGGTGCGCGAGCATCGCCGTTCGTTCTTGCCGGCGCGAGCGCTCGAGTACGAGGACGGCGTCGAATCAGCGAGGGAATGGTGACACAACACGGGAGACCCGGTTGTTCGAGGTGCTCGAGGTCGCCACTCCGAGCGCCGCACTGGAACGCGTGCAAAGGCTTCCGCGGCTACCGCGATCCGTCCAGACCTGCGACGCGCTGGTCGCGCGGATGGTCCTCGACCTGCGCGGCGAGGTGAACGTCAACAACGCGCCCTACGGCACCGCGCCGCTACGCATGCGGCTCGACTACTCCGGCATGGCGATCGGCGTGACGGTCGATCGTCCGAGCCCGACCTGGAAGCGTGACCCCACTTCGCCGGCTGGCGGTTCGCTGACGGCGCTGGCGAGAGAGGCGCTCGCCGTGCGCCGGAGGTAGCTGGCGAGCGCGTTGAACGAGGCGCGCGCGGACATGCTCTACCCGAAGCTGCTCGCGGCCACAAGCTTCGGCTGCGCGACGAGGGCGGTGCTACGCCGAGGCGAAGGTCGACGCGATAGAGCACGGTCCCGGCACCGGAACCGTCGTCGACGATCCCGAGGCCTGCCTCGAGCAAGGTCGCTGGCGTTCACGCCGTTCGGGATCACAGCGGTCGACTCGACGCGCACGATCCTCGATCAGGTGCCGATCGCAGTGCTCTTCGCCGACGATTCGGAGCTGATCGAAAGCTTCGTGCTCCCGCTGCTGCGCGATACGCGGGAGCGTGCGATTCCGGCTCGAGAGCGAGATCGCGCCCGCGGAGATCGAGCGCCTGGCCGGCGCGGGGCGGATAGGCTCGGCCTCCCCGGCTCCGTCCGGCTCGAGCCGCCGGAAGAGTGACGCTGCATCAGAAACGCGACGCTCGAGTGGCGAGACGGTGCTGGCGCGCGGCGCTGCATCCGGCGCCTGCTGCGTCCTCTGCGGCGGATCGGGACGCTGACTCGACGGGGCTCGTCTTCCGATCGGTTTTCCGGCATTCTCTGATTTTTCCCCTACCCTTATGTAGGCTCTCGTGCCATGAAGCGCACTGAATGATTCCTCCAAAAGACCCGTGTGCTTAGCACCGGCGGCGACACGCTTCCTTCGGCTACAGGCTCGTCAGCGCCTCGAGAAGAGACGGCTCGTCGGGCGGGTAGTTCAACGCGATCGCGCGCAGATACGATCTCGCCGATGCGCTCCTGAGCTTCGGGCTTCATCTTCACTGGAAACGACGGGGAATCGATCGGCTTGGCCCTTAAGAACGGCGATCTGGTACTCGACGTCTGCGGAGGGACGGTGATCTCGGCATGCTCGCTGCGCGCTGTGTTGCGCCCCATGGGCGCGTAATCGTCGCGATCTTCAGCAGGAGACACGCGCGCCGGCCGCGCGAAGGCGGAGCGTCGGCGCTTCGCCGGGAAACGGCTCCTTTGTCGAAGGGGACGCCGAACGCATGGCTCCCCGACGCGGTATTCGACGCCATATGCGTGGGATTCGGGATCAGGAGTGTCCATCTCGATCGGGGCCGAGCGAGATGCGTCGGGTCCTCAAACTGGGGGGACGGCTCGATGGTGATCGAGCTTTCCATGCCGGTCGACGCGTGGTTCCGTGCCTCCACCACTTCGTATCGTTCAGGATCATGCCCTCGGCGCGAGAATCATCTGCGGCACCGCGGGACCTCATCGCTATCTCGCCGAATCAATCAGGGTTTTCGATCCGCCCGCTCGCGTGAATGAGAGGTTGAAGAACGCCGGATTCGAGGATGTCCGATGCGAGCGGCTCACGGACGGCATCGCGGTCGTGTATCTCGCGCGGAGATGATGAATGGTGAAATCGCACTGCGATGAATCTCAGCGCGGGCCGGCGCCTTCGAGCCGCTCGAGCGTTCCGGCGGTTTCGGCGTCTCCCGGCTCGTCCTCGAGCACGCGTTTCATCCAGCGGATCGCTTCGCCGCGGTTCTTCTCCTCGAGAGCGATTTTCGCGAGGATCCTGCAGGCGGCGCTGCGGTCCTGCGGCCGGTTCGACGACGCGGCCTCGATGAAGAGCGACTTTGCGTCCTCGCGGCGGCCGAGACGCGCGAGGGCGAGACCGTACTCGACGGCGACGCGGAAAAACGGGGCATGCGATCGTACGCGCGCGCGTACATTCCCGCCGATTCGACGCTCTTCCCGCGCTGGCCGAGTATTCTCGCGTAGTTGAGCGTCGCCTCGATCCTGCCGGGATAGAGCGGTACGCCTCGGCGAAAGCCTCCTCGGACTTCGGCTCGTTCTTCATCGCGACGTAATGGTTCCCGAGGAAGGCGTACGCGGCGCTGTGGTTCGCCTTCACCACGCTGCTGTGCGAAACGAGGAAGAAGAGCGCCACGGCGGCGGCCGCCATGATCGCGGCCTGTTTCACCCGGCGGCCCGAGATGGAGCGCGCGATCCAGACGACGAAGTACGCGGCGAGCGAAATGAGATCGGCACGGCCGGCAGCCGGTAGCGCGTATTGACGTAAAAAAGAAAGCACCGAAAGAACGGCGCATCCGAGGAACAACGATACGACGCTCCGGTTTCTCCCGCTTCGGAGGAGCACGACGAGCCCGCAGACGCCGAGCGGCGCGATCACGGCGAAGGGGAGGAAGAGCAGTCTCGAGACACCGCACGATCTCTCTTCGAAATAGACGTTCGGCACGTCGTAGAGCTCGACGCCGTTCAGGAAAAGCCCGAGCTTTCTCGCGAGGAGCCGGAACCATCCGGCCGGATCGGAGCGGATATCCGCGAGCGCGCGGCGCGTGTAGTAATCCGAGGACTCCGATTGCGTCATTCGCCGTCCCGTTTCCGCTTCGGCCGTCGCCTTGCTTTCATCGAGAATTCCGCGGGCGTTCATCCGCGCGCCGTCGAGCCCCTGGAAGAAGCCGGTGCTTCCCGAGCGGTTCCCCAGATAGAAGTTGATTCCCCCCTGGGCGGTCACGGGGACGAAGCGTCCCGTGGCTCGTGCGTTATGGATGATCGAAGGCGCGAGAAGAATCGCCGCTCCGACGAGCACGCCGGCGGCGGGGATCAGGCCGGCGCGCCGGCCGCGATGCTTCGCGCACAGCCAGACGGGAAGAGCCGCGGCGAGGAGCAGGAAGAGATTGGGCCTGCCGAGGGCTCCTGCGCCGCAGAGCGCTCCGAGGACGATGCCTGAAAGCCACGCCGGAATCCGCCGGCGGCCGAGCAGCAGAGGCCGCTCCCCGGCCAGGTCCGCCTCGAGCGCGAGCGTCAGCGCGAAAGACGCCGCGAGAAGAAACACCTCGAGCGACGTCGAAAGAAGCATTCCCTCGTAGAGGACGAACTGCGCGTAGAGGACGGCCATCGCCGCGGCGAGGAGGCCCGTGGCCGTCCCGGGGGGCTGCGTCTTCCGCGGGCGATCGGCGAGCCTCAGGCCGGCGAAGTAGACGAGCGCGACGGTGGAGATCCCGAGCGCGAGCTGGATGATGCGAGGCGCGAGAAGTCCTTCGCCGAAAAGTTTGAAAACGATTACGAGAAACGCCGGGTAGAGCGGGTTGAAGTCGATCGCGCCCGCGGGAAAGGAGCCGCCCGCGGAGAGCGAGCGGGCGAGGTCATAGTAGAAACGGGAATCGAGCGAGAGGACGCCGCCCGTCTCCGATCGAGCGAGCTGCGCGAGAAATATCGCCCTCGCGGCGAACGCCGCCGCGAGGATCGCGCCGAAGGCGAAGGCCGAACGCACAGGACTCTTCCGCGGCATCGCGTCGCTCATGTGCCTTGAATTCCTTTATTCGCCGGCCCGGCCCGCGCGCTCGAGATCTCCGAGCATTTTCGTGAGCTCCGGCTCTCCCGGAACCTCGACGAGCGCCCGTTTTACCCAGCGGATCGCCTCGTCCGTATCACCCTCCGCGATCGCCGAGCGGGCGAGGAGCCTGCACGCGAGAGCCCGCTCCATCGGGCGGTCCGCGGCGCTCCCTTCGAGGTAGAGCTTCTTCGCCTCTTCGCGTCGCCCGAGACGATCGAGCGCCATTCCATATTCCACGGCGACGAGCGGGAAACGTGGAGATCGCGCATACGCCCGCGCGAACATATCGGCCGCCTCCGCCGTCTGTCCACGCTGCCGGAGGATCCGCGCGTTGCTGACGATCGCCTCGACCTTGTCGGATCGAGCCGGTACGCTTCGGCGAAAGCCTCCTGGGCCTTCGCTTCCTCATCGTGCTCCGCGTAGTACTTTCCGAGAAAGGCGTACGTGGCGCCGGCGTTCAGCTCTATGAGAGGCCGGCTCGTAACGAAGAGATACAGCGCGGCGGCGAGCGCCGCCATGCCCGCGAGATATTTCAATCGCTTCCGCGAGATCTCCCGCGCGGCCCACACGACGAAGTACGAGGCGAGAAGAATGAGCATCGGCGACGCGGGAAGCCGGTAACGCGCGTTGGCGTAGAAGGCGATGACCGAGAGAATGGCGCAGCCGAGAAAAAGAGAAACGATGCTTCGGTTCTTTCCGCTTCGCAGCACGATCAGAAATCCGCAGACGGCGAGCGGCGCGATCACCGAAAACGGCAGGAAGAGAAACCTGAGAACGCCGCACGAGTTCATGCAATAGTAGACGTTGGGCATGTCGGGCGCGTCGACGCTGAAAAAGAGGGCGATCTTCTTCCCGAGGAGCTTGATCCACGTCGCGGGGTTGTCCACGATGTACTCGAGAGTCCGGCGAAAGTAATATTCGGATACCTCCGCCTGCGTCATGGCGCGGCCCGTCTCCGCCTCGGCCTTCGTCTTCGCGTCCTCCACGACGCCTTTCATGCCCGAACGCATGTCGGCGGGAGGCCGGAACATTCCCGTGCTGCCGGGGCCGTTCCCGAGAAAGAAACTGAGCCCTCCGTTGGCGGTCACGGGGACGAGCCTGCCTGTCGCCCTGGCGTGATAGACGATCGGGGGAGCGAGGCATATCATGGCCCCGGCGGCGAAGGCGGCCGCGGGGATCAACCACCTGCGGAGAGCGCGGTGTCTCGCGAAGAGCCATGCCGGGATCGCCGCGACGAGGAGGAGGAAGAGATTGGGCCTTCCGAGCGCCCCCGCCCCGACGAGGAGGCCGAGAACGAGACCCGAGGCCCACGGCGGCACCCGGCGGCCGCCGAGCTTTACGGGACGCTCTCCTTTCAGATCGTCGTCGAGCGCGAGGGCGAGCGCGAAGGAGGCCGTGAAGAAGAATATCTCGAGCGTCGAGGCGAGGAGCATTCCCTCGTACAGGACGAACTGCGCGTAGAGAACGGCCATGGCCGCCGCGACGAGAGCCGGCGCGTCGCCCTGGCGTTTCCCTTTCCATGCCGCCGGGGCGAGCCTGCGCCCCGCGAGGTACACGATAAGGATCGTGAAAAGCCCGATGGCGAGCTGCGCGAGCCGCGGCGCGAGAAGCCCGACGCCGAAAAGCTTGAAGACGACGACGAGAAAAGCCGGATAGAGCGGGTTGAACACGAATCCGCCTTGCGGCGGGGCCCCTCCGCGCGAGATATCCCGCGCGAGGTCGTAATAGAACTGCGAATCGAGCGAAAGGACGTCGCCGAGCTCGTTTCTCTCCAGCTGGACGAGGAAGACCGCTCGAACGACGAACGCCGTGAGGAGAATCGCCGCGAGAACGGCCGCCGGGCGAACCGTTCTTTTTCGGGGAATCGATCTGTTCATAAACCTCCTGCGCCATTATAATGCAGAATGGGTTCCTCGCTGCAAGCAATACTGGACGCCCGCGGCGGTTTCGCGGCGTCGATGGGGGGAAGACGGTGACTGGTATGAGCGCGGATGCAAGGGATATCTCGTCGTTTGCCTCGCGGCTGCGCTACGATTCAGGCTACGCGGAGCGATGTCTCCGCGCGCTCGACGAGGCGCTCGGCTCGACGAAGGCGTACGAGGCATGGCGCGCGTTCGATCCGGGGCCGTCGCGAGACGTATTCTCCCGCCTCGCGGCGCTCCCGGCACTGATGAAAGCGGACCTGCGCGCCCACGGGCCGAAGGGATTCGCGCCCGGCGGCCGCGATATCGACGCGGGGCTCGCCTCGCGCGAGATCGAGCTCGTCGAAACGAGCGGCACGACGGGGGACCGCGTCGTGAACGTCTGGCATCAGCCCTGGTGGGACGCCTCGGAAGCGGCTTCATGGCGGATCAACTCGAACGCCCGGGCAGCCGCGGTGGGCGAGCATCCCGAGGCGATACTCACGAGCCCCTGGTGCACCGGATTCCCCTGCGAGGACGAATACCTCGCCGTGCATCAGCGCACCCTTGGCCGCTTCCTCTACCTGAGCGAGCGTTCCGATCCGAGCACGTGGAGCGGGGAGCTCATGGATCGCATGGTCGCCGAGCTCAACGCGTTCAAGCCGGTCATCCTCGAAGCCAATCCGTCGTTTCTCGCGACCCTCTCGCGCCACGTCGCGAAGCGCTCGCTGCGCGTGCATTCTCCGGCGGTCATTATCCTCACGTACGAGAATCCTTCGATTCTGCATCAGCGTCAGATCCGCCGCGCGTTCGATTCTCCCGTCGCGAGCTCGTACGGTTCGACCGAGACCGCGTATGTGTTCATGGAGTGCGAGGCCGGCCGGCTGCACCAGGTGACCGAGAGCTGCCACGTCGATTTCCTCCCGTTCGCGCCCGAGCACGGCGGGCCGGACGTCGGGCGCATCCTCGTCACGACGTTCGGCAATCCCTGGCGGTCGCTCGTGCGTTTCGACGTCGGCGACGTGGTCCGGTTGAACGGGCCGGCCCCGTGCCCCTGCGGCCGCGACGAGGGGCTCACCCTCGCGTCGATCGAGGGGCGCGCGATCAGCATCACCCTGACGCCTGAAGGCAGCGCCGTGACGCAGGGCGCCGTCGACCGCGCGCTCGGCGCGGTGGAAGGGCTCGTCGAATACCAGATCCTCCAGACGGGGCCCGAAGCTTTTCTGCTGCTCTTCGTGGCGGACGAGGGGAGATCGACCGCCGTCGCGGGAGCGGCCCGCGCCGCTCTGCGGGTACTCTACGGCGACGCCGCGGCTGTCGCCACGGAGGCGGTCGAGGCGATTCTCCCCGATCCGCCGGGCAAGTACAAGCTGGCCAAGATGTACGAGCCGATCGACCACGACGCGCTGCTCGACGAACGATACGCTCCGAGGGAAAGACACGAGGGCTGAAGGAGGTCCCGCGCATGAACGACGTCGGAACGAGCGCCGCAATCTATCTCCTGGCAGGCGGACCCGGCTCGCGCCGCGCGCAGAGGGATCCTCTCCTCGCGCGGGCCATCGCGAGCTGCGGCGTGAGCGAGCCTTCGATCGCCTATGTCGGGGCGGCGAGCGGCGACGACAAATCGTTCTTCAAAATGATCGCGGGGCTCATGCGCGTGTGCGGCGCGGGAGAGGTCGAGCTCGCGCCTCTCGCCGGCCGGCGCGTGAAGCTCGACGCGACGCGCTCGATCCTCGAGAGGGCGGACATGATATTCATCAGCGGCGGAGACGTGGAGGAGGGGATGGAGGTGCTCGAGGAACGCGCGATGATGCCCTTTTTCCGCGAGCTCCATCGGGGAGGCAAGCCCTTCTTCGGGCTCTCGGCCGGGAGCATCATGCTCGCGCGCGAGTGGATCGTCTGGGAGGATCCCAACGACGACTCGACCTCCAGCGCGTTCCCCTGCATGGGATTCGCGCCGGTTCTCTGCGACACGCACGCAGAGGCCGAAGAGTGGGAGGAGCTTCGCGCGCTGCTTCTGATTTCTCCGGAAGGAACGCACGGATACGGCATCCCGACGGGCGCCGGTCTCTGCGTCCGCCCCGGGGGGGAGCTCGAGGCCCTCGGGACGCCGGTGAGCTGTTTCGCGAAAATCGACCGCATGGTGAAACGCCGCCCCGATCTGATGCCGGATGCGCCGTGATTTCGGCTCGACGGGCGCGCATTTTCCTATAGGCAGAATCCGCAGCCGGGGTATAATCGCGGAATACGACGACACAGGGAGGTTTCGGGACAATGGCCAGGCGATCGCTTCACCGACGCGCAATCGCGCTCGCGTTCCTGATGATCCCATGCATGCTCGAGGCAGGCCGCGGCGCCGCGGAAAGTCCGAAGAGTCCGGCCCCGAAATCGAAAGCGGAGGCGTCCATGGATAGAATCGCCGAGAGCTTCGTGAAGCTCGCCCTCGCCGTCGGCGAGCACGATCCCCTGTACGTCGACGCCTATTTCGGGCCCGAAGCGTGGCGCGAGCAGGCGAAAAGGGAAAAGAGGCCGCTCGAGGAGATCAGGAACGCCGCCGCCCCGCTCGTCGCGGAGCTGAAGCTGTTGGACGCGAGCGGGGAAGAGGAGCCGCTCCGGCTGCGGCGCACGTTTCTGATCAAGCAGCTCGAATCGCTCGCGGCGCGCGTGAGCATGCTCGAAGGCGCGAAGCCCGCCTTCGACGAAGAATCGAACGCGCTCTACGACGCCGCCGCGCCGCGGTCGGACGAACGGAGATTCACGGAGGCGCTCGGCGCAATCGATTCGCTCGTGCCTCCGGGAGACGGAACACTCCTCGACCGGCTCGAGCGGTTCAAGAAGGATCTCGTCGTTCCGGGGGACCGGCTCGACGCCGTTTTCGCCGCGGCGATCGCCGAGGCCCGCAGGAGGACGAAGGAGCGCATCGATCTTCCCGAGGACGAATCGTTCGCCGTCGAATACGTCACCGGCGAGTCGTGGGGCGCCTACAACTGGTACCAGGGGGCGAACCGGAGCGTGATCCAGATCAACACGGACTTCCCGACCTACATCGACGCCCCGCTCGGTCTCGCCTGTCACGAAGGGTATCCCGGCCATCACGTTCAAAACGTCCTTTTCGAGCAGGGCCTCGTGAAGGACAGGGGCTGGATCGAATTCACCGTTTCTCCGCTCTTCAGCCCGCTTTCCCCCATCAACGAGGGAGCGGCGAATTTCGGAATCGAGGTCGCGTTCCCCGGCGACTCGAGGCTCGCGTTCGAGCGCGACGTGCTGTATCCGCTCGCCGGGATCGACACGACGAAGGCGGAGGTCTACTACGCGATCCGGAAGCTGCTCCGGGAGGTTCATTACGCGGAGAACGAGGCGGCCCGGCGGTATCTCGACGGCGAAATCACCGCGGAGGAAGCCGCGCGGTATCTTTCGTCCAACGCGCTCATGTCCCCCGAGCGCGCCCGAAGGCTCGTGACCTTCTTCGATCGATACCGGAGCTACGTCATCAACTATAACGTCGGCTACGATCTCGTGAAGAGCTACGTCGAGAGGCGCGGCGGCGCAGCGGATCGTCCCGACAAACGATGGAAAGAATTGCGCGAGCTGATTTCCTTTCCCCGCGTCGCGTCGGAGTTGAAGTAAGGAGGCCGCTCCATGATCGGCGAAATCACGGCGCAGCAGCTCGATCCCGAGAGCTTCGTCGCGCAGAAAGTCGAAGAGATACGATCGGCCGTCGCGGACGGCGCCGCCATAAACGCGCTGTCGGGAGGCGTCGACTCCTCCGCGGTCACGATGCTCGGGCACCGCGCCCTGGGAAAGCGTCTCAGGACGGTGTTCGTCGAGAACGGCCTCATGAGGGAGGGAGAGCCCGAGCGCGTTCGGGGATTGTTCGAGAAGCTTGGGGTCGCCGTCGAGATCGTCGACGCGCGCACGGATTTCTTCGCGGCTCTCAAGGGGATCACGGACCCCGAGGACAAACGAGAGGCGATCACCCAAACGTTCTACAAGAAGGTGTTCGGCCGCCTCGTAAAGGAGAGCAAGGCGAAGCACCTTCTCCAGGGAACGATCCTGACCGACGTCGACGAGACCGTGGCCGGGATCAAGCGCCAGCACAACGTGTTCGAGCAGCTCGGCATCGATCCCCGGGAGGCCTTCGGCTACCGGATCATCGAGCCGCTCATCCAGCTTCGCAAGGACGGCGTGAGGATCGTCGGCAAGGCCCTCGGGCTTCCGTCCGAGCTCTTCGAGCGCATCCCGTTTCCCGGACCGGCGCTCTCGGCCCGGGTGATCGGGGAGGTGACGCCCGAGCGCGTCGAGACGGCGCGCAAGGCGACGTCCGTCGTCGAGCGGCTGCTCGCGGGCACGAAGGCGTTCCAGTACATGGCGATTCTCCACGAGGATCGCGTGACCGGTATGCGGGACGGCAAACGCGACTTCGGCCAGCAGATCGAGATTCGCTGCTGGGACAGTCTCGACGCGCGGATCGCGACGCCGACCAGGCTCTCGTTCGAAACGCTCGACACGCTCGCCGACGAGATCATCAAGAAGGTGCCGGGCGTCGTGAGCGTGACGTACAACATCGCGACGAAGCCGCCCTCGACGATCGAGGCGGTTTGATCGCGCGGATTCCGGGAGGAGGTACGACCGATGACCTATACGCATCATGATCTCAAGGAAAAGACGCTGGCGGAGCTGAAGGAGATCGCCGCGGGGATCGAGGACGAGGGGGTCAAGGGCTACAGCCAGATGAACAAGGAGCATCTGGTGAAGCAGCTCTGCGCCGTGCTCAAGATCGACGTGCACGAGCACCATACGGCGAAAATCCCCGAGAAGACCGGCTTCAAGGCGCAGATCAAGGCCCTGAAACGGGAGCGGGACAAGCTGATGGGAGCTCATGAGCATAAGCGGCTCGGCGAGATTCGCGAGCAGATCGGTCGCCTGAAGCACAAGCTCAGGAAAGCCGCCGTCTGAGGGCGCATTTGTCCGCTCTTGCGGATTGACCGTTTCTTTTCAATGTGTTAGCTTAGTGTAGATTTTTCGCGGCGATTCACTGAAAAGGAGCGGTTGTGCCCGAGCTGGAAAAAGTATACAACCCGGTCGAAATCGAGAAGAAATGGACGGCCGTCTGGCGCGAGCGGAAGGTTTTCACGCCGGACGCCGAGGCGAGCGAAACGCCGTTCACCATCATTCTCCCGCCGCCCAATATCACCGGATCGCTCACGGTCGGGCACGCCCTCGGCACGACGGTGCAGGACCTTCTCTGCCGCTGGAAGCGGATGAAGGGATTCAACGTGCTGTGGCTCGCCGGGATGGATCACGCAGGTATAGCGACCCAGAAGGTCGTCGAGCGCGCGCTCCTCGAGCAGGGAATCGCGAAGGACGCCCTCGGCCGGGAGAAGTTCCTCGAAGAGTGCTGGAGATGGAAAGAGAAGTATCACGATAGAATCGTCGAGCAGCTCGGCGCCCTCGGAGCGTCCCTCGACTGGTCGCGGGAGACGTTCACCCTCGATCCGGGCGTTTCGCGCGCCGTCCGCGAGGTGTTCGTCCGGCTCCACCGCAAGGGTCTCATCTACCGGGATCGCTACATCGTCAACTGGTGCCCGTCGTGCGGAACGGCGATCTCCGATGAAGAGGTCGATTTCGTCGCGACGCACGGGAAGCTCTATTACATCGCCTACCCGTTCGCGGAGGGCGGGGGAGAGCTCGTCGTCGGAACGACCCGCCCCGAAACGATGCTCGGGGACGTTGCCGTCGCGATGCATCCCGGGGACAAGCGCGCCGGCGCGCTCAAGGGGAAGACGCTCGAGCTCCCGCTCGCCGGGCGGACGATCCCGGTCATTTTCGACGAGGCGGTCGATCCCGCGTTCGGAACGGGATGCCTGAAGGTGACGCCCGGGCACGACGCGACCGATTTCCTCATCGGCCTCAGGCACAAGCTCGATCCGGTCGTCGTCATCGATCGCGAGGGGAAGATGAACGCCGAGGCGGGGCGCTTCGCCGGGCTCGACAGGCGCGAGGCGCGAAAGCAGGTGCTCGCCGCCCTCGAGGAGCGGGGGCTGCTCCGGAAGATCGACGACTACGAGCACTCGATCGGCCACCACGACCGCTGCGGCACGGCGATCGAGCCGTACATATCCCGGCAGTGGTTTCTTCGCATGAAAACGCTCGCAGCGCCGGGCGTCGAGGCGGCGAAGCGGGGCGAGGTGTCTTTCACCCCCGAGCGCTGGGGGAACATCTACCTTTCCTGGATGGAGAATATCAGGGACTGGTGCGTCTCGCGGCAGCTCTGGTGGGGGCACCGGATTCCCGTGTGGTACTGCGGCGACTGCGAAGAGACGATCGTCGCCGTCGACGCGCCGGCGCTCTGCCCGAAGTGCGGGGGCGCGAAGCTCGCGCAGGACGAGGACGTCCTCGACACGTGGTTTTCGTCGTGGCTCTGGACCTTCTCGCCGATGGGCTGGCCCGAGAAAACGAAGGACCTCGAAACGTTCCACCCGACGAGCGTTCTCGTCACGGGCGGGGATATCATATTCTTCTGGGTCGCCCGGATGATCATGGCATCGCTCGAGTTCACGGGCGAGATTCCCTTCTCGACGGTCTACATCACGGGGATCGTCCGCGACACGAAGGGGCGCAAGATGAGCAAATCGCTCGGCAACTCCCCCGACCCGATCGACATCATCGGCCGCTCCGGCGCGGACGCGTTCAGGTTCACGCTCATGATGCTCTCCCCGCCGGGGCAGGACATCATGTTCGACGAATCGAAGGTCGACGTCGGCAAGCATTTCGCGAACAAGATCTGGAACGCGGCCCGGTTCGTGCTCGCCCAGGAGGCCGAAACAGGCTGCGCGGAGGCGGACGGGCCGGATGCGTCTCCCTCTCCGGCACGCGACGCCGGCTCTTCCCCCGGGCTCCTCTACGAGTCGATGTTCGGCTCCGCGGCGGGCGCGGATGCCGCATTCGGATGGGAGGACCGCTGGATCGTGAGCCGCCTCGCCCGGCGGGCCGGAGAGCTCGCGGGGCATATCGACACGTATCGCTTCGACGAAGCGTCGCGCACGCTCTACGATTTTCTATGGCACGAGTACTGCGATTGGTATCTCGAGCTCTCGAAGGCCGCCGCCCGGCAGGGAGGAGCGCGCGCGCGGGGCGCGGCGGTCACGGCGCGCGCCGTCCTCGGGACGTCGATGATGCTCCTCCATCCGACAATGCCGTTCATCACGGAGGAGATCTGGAGCATGCTGGCGCCGCGGAGAGGGGCGCTGGCGGGGTATCGATTCCCCGGCTTCCCCGAGCGCAGCCTCGACGAAGGGCTCGAGGCGGACGCGGCGTTCTTCATGGAGGTCGTCACGGCGATCCGGAATCTCCGGCAGAGCTTCAATATCCCGCCGGGGAAGCTCGTGAGCGCGGTCATCAACTGCGAGAAGGGGCGCGGGATTCCCGGGCGCCTCGACCGGTTCCGCGAGCAGATCGGGCTGCTCGCGAAGGTGGACGACCTGGTCGTCGCGGACGGCGCGGCGAGGCCTCAGGGATCGGTCGCCGCGGGTCTCTCCTCGATCGAGATCTATCTGCCGCTCAGGGGAGTGGTCGATATCGAGGCGGAGAAGAAACGGCTCGGCAGGGACCTCGAGAAGCTCGCGCGCGAATGCGAAAAGGTCGAGAGCCGTCTCAAAGACGCGCGTTTCGTCGAAAAGGCGCCGAGCGAGGTTGTCGAGCAGGAGAGAAACCGCTACAATGAAATGTCCGATAAGAAACGGCGCGTAGCCCGAATCCTGGAGGACCTGGGGTGAACGACGAGCTGAAAGACCCGATGGATATTTCCGGCGAGAAACGCGTGGACGGTTCCGGGGACGGCTCCGGAGGCCCGGGCGCCGGGGAATCGACCGAATCGAGACCCGGGGAGCGCTCCGGCGGCGCGCCGGAGGACGCGACGGCGTCTCTCAAGACGGAGGAGACCGTCGGGGAGATTCTCCTGGCCGCGCGCGAGCGTCTGTCGCAAACGCTCGAGTTCATGAGCCAGGAGACGAAGATTCCGAAACAAACCCTTCAGTATCTCGAAACGGATAACTACGAGGCGCTTCCCGCGAAGGTGTACGCGAAGAGCTTTCTGCGCGCGTACGCCGAAGCGCTCGGCCTCGATATCCAGCATATCCTGAACAAGTACGAGGTTCAAACCGGGCAGACGCACCGCAGCAAGGGGGACCATTGGGAGATCGAGACGGAGGTCGTCGAGGAGAAGCTCCGGTCTCCGAACCTCCTCAAACGCTACGTGATCCCCGCGGCCATCGTCGTCGCGCTCGTCATCCTCGTCGTCAAGCTCGCCGGGAGGAAGGAAGACGCGGGAGAACCTCCCCGGCAAATCGATCTCAAGGAGGAGCTTCTCGAATCGAAGAGCTCCGCCGAAGAGCCCGCGGCGGAGCAGCTCGCGCCGGCCGGCGGTCCGGGCGAACCGATGGAGCTCACTATCGTCGCGAATCCGACCGACAGCTGCTGGTTCGATCTCATGACCGTTTCGATCGTGGAGCAGCAGCCCGAGACCACCATCAGCAGGTTCACGCTCCCGCCGGGACGCGCGAGGGCCTTCCAGGCGACGGAGGAATTCTATTTCCTCAAAGTGGGGAACGCCGGCGGTTTCGTGATGGAGCTGAACGGCTCGAAGCTCCCCACGCTCGGGAGAAAAGGCAAGGTCATCACCAACTACCGGATCACGCGCGAGAATCTTCCCCGGGAAAGAAAGACTGACGGCACGCGCGGGTGCGCCCATGTCCCTGTTCAAACTCAAGGCTCAGTACCGGCCGACGGGAGACCAGCCCGAGGCGATCGCGGGTCTCGTCGCCAACGTCGAAGCCGGCAGGAAATTCCAGACGCTCCTCGGCGTGACGGGCTCGGGGAAAACGTTCACGATCGCGAACGCGATCGCGCGGCTGGGTATGCCGGCGCTCGTCATTTCCCACAACAAGACGCTCGCCGCGCAGCTCTACGGCGAGATGAAAAGCCTCTTCCCGGAGAACGCGGTCGAGTATTTCATCAGCTATTACGATTACTACCAGCCCGAGGCCTTCATTCCTTCCACCGACACGTATATCGAGAAGGACGCGTCCATCAACGAGGATATCGACCGGCTCCGGCTCCACGCGACCGGTTCTCTTCTCGACGCGGCGCGACGTGATCGTCGTCGCGAGCGTGTCGTGCATCTACGGTCTCGGATCGCCCGAGGAGTTCGGGAAGCTCAGTTTCACCGTCTCCCGGGGAGCGCGCCGGCCGCGACGAGATTCTGCGGCGGCTCGTCACAATCCAGTATTCGCGCAACGACGTCGATTTCGCGCGCGGTACCTTCAGGGTGCGCGGCGACACGATCGAGCTCTCGGCCGGCGTATCTCGAGGAGGCCGTTCGCATCGAGCTTCTCGACGACGCCGTCGACCGGATCTCCGTCATCCATCCGCTGACCGGAGAGACGATTCGCCGGACCGAAGCGGCGGCGATATTCCCCCTCGTCCCATTTCGTCACTTCGGGGGAGAATCTCGAAGGCGCGATCGAATCGATCGAGAAGGAGTCGGCTCCAGGCTCGCCGAGCTCCGCGCCCAGGGGAAGGAATTCGAGGCGAAACGGCTCGAGACGAGAACGCGCTACGATATCGAGATGCTCCGCGAGATGGGTAGCTACCGCCCCGGAATCGAGAACTACTCGAGGCATTTTTCGGAGCGGCTTCCCGGCGATCGTCCGGCGACGCTCATCGACTATTTTCAGG
>CAWJVO010000007.1:0-578871 GCA_963846325.1 uncultured bacterium | reverse complement strand
TAGGGTTGCGCGTTTTTCACATGTGCCGGCGCCTGCACTTGTAGCGGGTGGCACCGATGGGGTCCACCACTTGTAGCGGGTGACGCCCATGGGGCCCCCGCAGGCAGCGCAGCGAGCTTTGCTCGCGAGCACCTGCGGGGTGCAATGGGCGGCAGGCCCCGCGTATTTAAAGGTCGATTTCGAAGAAGCGTTCGACGCTTGTCGGGTTCGTGGGGTCGATGGCGCGGGTCTGGCCGGCCGGGCGGAAGCCCTTCTTGAGGTAGAGCGCGTGCGCCGCCGTGAGCAAAACGTCGGACCACAAAACCATTCTCCTGAATCCGCGAGACATTGCCCAGCCGCGAGCGGTCGCGAGGAGCCGCGTCGCGAGCCCGCGGCGGCGGTGCGCCTTGCCGACATAGAGACGCTTGAGCTCGCACGTGTCCCCTTCGCGGGGAAGCACGCCGACGCACCCCGCGATCGCGCCTCCGTCGTCGAGCACCCAGAAGGCGCCGCCCGCGTCCTGATACGTCGACTGCACGTCGACGAGATCCGCTTCGAAGTGGTCGAAATCCACGGCGTAGTTGTAATCGTCGTAAACGGATTTTATGACGGCGACGACGCCCGGCTTGTCCTCGGGACGGAACTCGCGTATGACCGGCCCGCCGCCGGAGGGCCGGGGCGCGTCTTCGCGGGGAGCGATCATCGCTCGCCGGCCCCGCGGTATCGATTTGTGATGGGAAGCCGCCGGTCGCGGCCGAAGGCCTTGGGCGTGATCTTGATACCCGGCGCGCCCTGCCGCCGTTTGTATTCGCTTCCGTCGATCATCCGGATCGTTCTTCTCACCAGCGCCGCGTCGAGGCCGCGCGCGACGATCTCGCCGAAACCCATGTCGCGCTCGACGTAGAGCTCGATGATGCGGTCGAGCGTCGCGTACGGGGGGAGCGTGTCCTCGTCGAACTGCCCCGGGCGCAGCTCGGCCGTCGGCCGCCGGCGGAGAATCGACGCCGGGACGACCGGCGAGCGGCCCAGCGAGTTCCGGTAGCGGCAGAGCGGATAGACGAGCGTCTTGGGAACGTCCTTGATCACGGCGAAGCCGCCGGCCATGTCGCCGTAGAGCGTGCAGTAGCCGACCGCGAGCTCGCTCTTGTTTCCCGTCGTGAGCACGAGCCAGCCGAACTTGTTCGAAAGAGCCATGAGAATGTTGCCCCTGACGCGCGCCTGGATATTCTCCTCGGTCACGTCCGCGGGGCGGCCCCTGAACGCCGCGCGCAGGGAGGCGAGATACGATTCGTACATGCCCGCGATCGGGATTTCGATCATTTCCACGCCGAGATTCGCGCAGACGATCCGCGCGTCGCGGAGCGTTTCGCGGGACGTGAACGCGGACGGCATCGTGACGCCGGCGACCCGATCCCTGCCGAGCGCGTCGGCGGCGACGCACGCGACGAGGGCGGAATCGACGCCGCCGCTCATGCCGAGAACGACCTTCGAGAAGCCGTTCTTGTTCACGTAGTCGCGCGTGCCGAGGACGAGGGCGCGATAGACCTCTTCGACGCGATCGAGGTGCGCGGCGCGCCGGGGGACGGCCCGAACCTTCGTGCGGCGGCGCGGCAGAGACGCGAGATCGACGATCTCGACCCGCCGGTGAACGCCCGTGAACGGGGAGGGGAGCCGCGCCGCCTCGGGTCTGGCGGTCGACGGATCGACGTCCGCGACGAGAAGATCCTCCTCGAACGCCTTGCCCCGCGCGACCGTTCGGCCGAGGGGATCGACGATCACGCTGCACCCGTCGAAAACGAGCTCGTCCTGAGCGCCGACGAGGTTGACGTAGCAGAGCCAGCAGCCGTTCTCGCGCGCGCGCCTCTGCATGAGCTTTTCGCGCTCCCTGCCTTTCCGGCGATGATAGGGAGAGGCCGATATATTGATAATAACGCCCGCGCCGCCGAGAAGCACCTGCGAGGCGGTCGGCCCGTCGTCGACCCATACGTCCTCGCAGACGCTCGTTCCCACGGGCACGCCGCCGAAGTTCACGACGAGCGCGTTTCCCCCGGGCTCGAAGTAGCGTTTCTCGTCGAAGACCCCGTAGTTCGGGAGGTTGAGCTTGCGGTACGTCGCGGCGATCTTTCCTTCGGAGAGCACGTGGCATGCGTTGTACGGACGAGCTCCGGAGCGAGCGGGGGGCTCGGGCGCGCCGACGAGCATGACGATACCCTTCGCTTCGCGGGCGGCCGCCCGAAGGGCGCGCGAGCAGTCCTTGAGAAACTGGGGCTTGAGGAGAAGATCCTCGGGAGGATAGCCGCACAGCACGAGCTCGGGGAACGCGACGATCTGCGCGCCGCGCTTCTTCGCCTCGGCCGTCATGCGGCGGACGGCGCGGACGTTCCCGTCGAAATCCCCCACGGTCGGATTGATCTGGGCGAGGGCGATGCGGATCTTCATGGAGCCGATACTATCACGGGAACGGCTCCGGGAAAAGCCCTAACGAATACGAGCCCCGAACAGGGAGCCGGTTACCGGTAGAGCTCCTTTATGGCTCCCCATGAGGTCTCTTTCGTCGCGAGAGCGCCGTATGGGTACAAGGGATCGAGGCATACCCCGTTGAAGACGAACGTCCCGCCGGACACGACATGCATGGTCTGGAGAGGATCACATTTCAAGATTACCACGGCAATCGGTGGAAGCATCGCAGGATCCGGAACGACCCTCACGGTGAATGTGTCCGGGTCGGCGATGTTCATGATCGGAATCGTTCCGAGGAAAACGTAAGCCTGATCCGGGAAACACTCCGGCGCGGCGATCATGATGCCGGTCTCGATTAAGCCGTTAGGAATACAGGTTGTGGGCCAGACCGGAGATAGAATCGCCGCCATGGAGGTGGATTTGAGCAGCCTGAATTCATACCCCCAACCCATGCGCGGCCCGTCGCCGCGAACGTACATGAGATAGAGATTGCCGGTTTGAAATGTGCCGAGGGCCGCGTGGCACTGGTGGTTTTCCGTGTCGGCGAAAAGGGCGAGCATTCCGGTATGGGCGTTCGCCCCCGCGGCGAGAAACGCCACGAGCGCAACGGACAGAAGCAGATTCTTCATCCCGCACCTCCGATTGGCAACCATACCAAAGCTTCACTTTCAGGGATTTGACCGCTTGATTAAAGATACTTCGATTTGCCCCCAAAGTCAAAGCTGAACGCCCGGCTTGGACGCGCGAACAAAAAGATGAAACTATGCCGCCGCCGCGCCGTAATAGAGGGTAGTTGCATGCCTGGAAACTTCGAGAAAGGAGCCCCTCCATGAAACGGCTGGCCGTCGCATCGATAATTCTTTTCCTCACAATGGCATATCAGTCTCAGCCGCTCCGTGCCGGCACCGATCGGACGATCGAGAAGAGCTTCCCCGTGCAAATGGGCGGCAGGCTCGTGCTCGATCTGGATACCGGCGGGGGCGTCGATATCACGGGATGGGACAAGCCGGAGATCGCCGTGAGGGTCGACATCGGCGGGGACGACGCGGACAGGGTCGACGTCGAATTCGACGGCGGGGCGTCGTACCTGAACGTCCATTCCGATTGCGGCAAGAAGTGGCATGTCGACGTAGACGTGCATTTCACCGTCAAGGTGCCGAAGCGGTGCGACGTGAGAATCGAATCGATGGGCGGCGAGGTAACGATAGAGGGAGTCGAGGGAAAACTGAGCGGCAAGACCATGGGCGGAGCGCTCGAGCTGGCCCGCGTCAAGGGGGATATCGACCTCGAGACGATGGGCGGCGGGGTGCGTGTCGAGGACTCGGAGGCGGAGGGCAAGGTGCACACGATGGGCGGCGAGGTGGTCATCCGAAACGTGAAGGGGAATCTCAAGGGCTCGACGATGGGCGGCGCGGTGACCTACGACAACGTCACCGGGCGCTCCGCATCTTCCACGGACGACGAAGAGATGAACATCTCCACCATGGGCGGAGATATCAAGGTCGCCGAAACGGACAAGAAGGTCAGGGCGAAAACGATGGGCGGGGACATCGAAGTCGCGAAGGCGAAAGAGGTCAGCGTGACGACGATGGGAGGGGACATCGACGTCGACGAGGCGCCCGCGGGCGCGAAGGTCACGACGATGGGCGGAGACATCACGATCCTGTCGGCGGGGAAATACGTCGCCGCGAAAACGATGGGAGGCGACATCCGCATCGACGCGATCGACGGCGAGATCGACGCGTCGACGATGGGCGGGGATATCGAGGCCGTGATGGTCGGCGACCCGGCGAAAGGGGAGCGCGACGTGGACCTTTCGTCGATGGGAGGCGATATCGAGCTCACCGTGCCCGCGGGGCTTTCGATGAACTTCGATCTCGAGATCGAATACACGAAGAAGCATCTCAGGAAATACAAAATCGAATGCGAGTTTCCGCTGAAGATCGAGGAAAGCGAGAAGTGGGAGCATAATTTCCTCGGCCAGGCGCACAAGCACATCTACGGGACGGGCGAGGTCGCGGGCGGCACGCACACGGTCAAGATCAAAACGAGAAACGGGAATATCGTCATCAGGAAAGGGTGACGGACCCGGCTGTCGATTCGGCCCCGGGCGCCGGCGCTCCCGAAGCGCCGTCGATCGGAGCCCGAACCGCGGATCGACGATTATTCCGCAGCAAGATCCGGTCGTGAAATCAGCGCGAAGCGGTACGCTTCGCGCTGATCGTTTCCCGCCGTGCCCCCGCCTCGCGGCTCCACTTTCTATTGAAATATCGCCAAAATAGATAATTATTGTTGACATTATTGCCTGTTTGCTTGATAATGTTCTCCGATTCAGGCTATTTGATTAATAATGCTTGGCGGCGGTGACGGCACGATGAGCCAAAACGGTTTCCACCCCCTCGACATCCGTATCCTCGAGATTCTTCAGCTGCAGGGACGCATTCCGAACGTGCAGCTCGCCGCCGAGGTGGGCTTGAGCCCTTCGGCCGTGCTCGAGCGCGTGCGCAAGCTCGAGGAGCGCGGCGTCATCGACCGGTACGTGACGCTCGTCGACAACAAAAAGGTCGGGCTCGGCACGATCGCATTCGTCGCGGTCTCGCTCAACCTCCATCATCAGGATTCGATCGAGAATTTCCACCGCTTCGTGAAGGAGAGCGAGCACGTGCTCGAATGCTATCACGTCGCGGGAGGCGAGGATTATCTCCTCAAGGTCTACTCGCGGGATATCGACGATTACGAGCAGTTCCTCCTCAGCAGCCTCACGCGGACGAGGGGGATCGACAAGGTAAAGACGATGTTCGTGCTCTCGACGCTCAAGCGCGAGACCGCGGTGCCTCTGACCTCGGCCGCGGAGGGAGCGAGGAACGGATCGAGCGGCGAGACGCCCGCGAAGCGCGGGAAAGCGGCCCGCGGGAAGACTGCGCGCGGAAGCGCCGCCGCCAAACGAAACACACGCGGATAACTCACACAGCCGGGAGAGGTCCCGGAGCAAGGAGGCACAGATGGCGGAGAAGAAGCCGCGATTCGACACGATGGCAGTGAAGGGCGGGTATCCCTGGGAAGAGCAGCTCAGGCACCATACGATGGCGCCGCCGCTCATCCAGAGCGCCGTGTTCCCGTACGAATCTGCCGAATGGGCCGCCGATCTCTACAGCTACAAGATCGAGGGCTTCGCGTACGGCCGCATCAACAATCCGACGAACGACATCTTCGAGAAGCGCATGGCGCTTCTCGAGAGCGCCGAGTCGGGGCTCGCGACGTCGTCGGGAATGGCCGCGGTCTTCATCGTCGCGCATCATCTCGTCGAGGCGGGGGAGGAGATCGTCAGCGCGAATCGCGTCTACGGCGGCACGTACGAGCTGTTCCACACGTCGATGCCCCGCATGGGAATCAAGACGATCTGGGTCCAGGAGCCCGACAAGATCGAGAGCTGGGAGCGCGCGATCACCCCGAAGACGAAGCTCCTGCACGTCGAGTCCCCGAGCAACCCGAACCTCTTCGTCGCCGACATTCCGGCGATCTCGAAGCTCGCGCGCTCGAAGGGGATCCCGCTCATGGTGGACAACACGATCTGCACGCCGGCGCTCATGCGGCCGATCGAGCTCGGCGCCGACATCGTGATCCATTCCGCGACGAAATACATCAGCGGCAACGGGACGAGCCTCTCGGGCGTCGCCGTCGGGAAGAAGGAGTTCATCGAGCACGCGCGGCACGTCGGCTTCCGGAACATGGGGCCCACGATAGCGCCGTTCAACGCGTGGCTCTGCCTCCTCGGGCTCGAGAGCCTCTCGCTCCGCATGAAGAAGCACTCGGACAACGCGATGGAGATAGCGAAATTCCTCGAGAAGCATCCGAAGGTCGAGTCGGTGAGCTACCCGGGCCTCGCGAGCCATCCGCAGCACGAGGTGGCCAAACGCCAGATGAGCGCGTACTCGTCGCTCCTCAGCTTCAACGTGAAGGGCGGGCTCGAGGCGGCGCGCCGCGTGATCAACAACCTGAAGATCGCGGTGCACACGACGCACCTCGGCTCCTCGCAGACCGTCGCGATCCAGCCGGCGGCGACGACACACTGGCAGCTCGGCGCCGAGGCGCGCGCGAAGGCGGGCGTGCCGGACAACCTGATCCGCTATTCGGCCGGGATCGAGGACGCGCAGGATCTCATGGACGATCTGGATAACGCTCTCAAACACGCATAAGGAGGGAGCCATGTACAAGCTCGCACTCGTCGGGTTCGGGGTCGTGGGGCAGGGTCTCGCGGAGATACTGTTGAAGCACAAGGACCGGCTCGCGAAGGAGCACGGATTCGAGTTTTCGGTCGTCGCGGTGAGCGATTTCGTGAAGGGCGCCGCGTACGATCCGAAGGGGCTCGACCTCGCGAAGCTCCTCGCGCTCGCGAAGGAGAACAGGATCTCGGAGTATCCCGGCGCGAAGACAGGCTGGAACGCGCTCGACACGATCGTGAAGTCGAACGCCGACGTCGTCGTCGAGGCGACGTACACCGACATCAAGACGGCCGAGCCGGCCTATTCGCATTTCAAGGCGGCGCTGAATTCGGGCAAGCACCTCGTCACGACGAACAAGGGTCCCACGGCGCTCTTCTTCCACGAGGTCGCCGCGCTCGCGAAGAGCAAGAAGGTCCGGTTTCTCTACGAGGGCACCGTCATCAGCGGCACGCCGGCGCTCAACCTCGCCGCGCTCTGCCTCGCCGGGAACGAGATCCGCGAGATCCGCGGCATCGTGAACGGCACGACGAACTTCATTCTCACGAACATGGAGAAGGGAAAGTCCTACGCCGATGCGCTCAAGGAAGCGCAGGATCTCGGTTTCGCCGAGGCGATTCCCGACGCCGACGTCGAGGGTTTCGACGCGATGGCGAAGGTCGTCATTCTCGCGAAAGCGGTCATGGGCGCCGACGTCAAGATCGCCGACGTCGACCGCACCGGCATCACGAAGATCACGCTCGACGACGTCACGGCCGCGAAGGCCGAGGGCAAGCGCTGGAAGCTCATCGGGCGCGTCGCGCGCGAGGGCGGAGCGGTGCGCGCCTCGGTCAGGCCCGAGAAGCTCGATATCTCCGACCCGCTCGCCGGCGTGGGCGGCGCGACGAACGCGCTCACGTTCAGCACCGATCTCATCAGGAACGTGACGATCATCGGCCCCGGCGCGGGCAAGATCGAAACGGGGTACTCGATCCTCGTCGATCTCCTCGCGATTCACCGGACGGCCCCCGCCGTGAAAAGGGCCGCGCCGAAGAAGGCCGCTCCGAAGAAAGCGCCGAAGAAGGCCGCCAAGCGAATGAAAAAGACGCCGAAGCGGGCGAAGAAAGCGAGAAGGTAGTCTATGAAGATGCTCATCGCCGGAAAATGGGTCGACAAGAAGGATAAGATCGAGGTTCGCGATCCGTTCGACAACAAGCTTGTCGACACCGTCCCGAGCGGAGACGCGGCCGATATCCGCGCGGCGATCGCCGCCGCGGAGAAGGGATTCCGGATCAACCGGAATCTCCCCGTGCACGAGCGCATCCGCATCCTCAACAAGGCCGCTTCCGTCATCGAGTCGAAGCTCGAGGAGTACGCCCGCGTGATCGCCCGCGAGGGATCGAAGACGATCCGCGAAGCTCGCAAGGAGGCCTCGCGCTGCGTCGACACGATCCGGATCTCGGCCGAGGAGGCGCGCCGCATCCAGGGGGAGACGATCCCCTTCGATTCGCGCCCCGGCTCGGAGAACCGCGTCGGCTACTACTTCCGCTTTCCCATCGGGATCGTCGCGGCGATCACGCCGTTCAACGATCCCCTGAACCTCGTCGCGCACAAGGTCGGCCCGGCGATCGCGGCGGGGAACGCCGTCGTCGTGAAGCCGGCGACCGTGACGCCGCTCTCGGCGCTCATGCTCGCGAAGGCGTTCATGGAGGCGGGGCTTCCGGCCGGCATTCTCAACGTCGTGACCGGCTACGCCGCGAAGACCGGGGACGCTCTCGTCACCGATCCGCGCGTGCGGATGATCAGCTTCACCGGCGGCGCCCCGGCGGGCGAGGAGATCGTGAAAAAAGCAGGGCTCAAGAAGATCGGGATGGAGCTCGGCTCCAACACACCGGTCATCGTGTGCGAGGACTGCGATCTCAAGCGCGCCGTCGAGGACTGCGTTTCGGGGGCCTTCTGGGCCGCCGGGCAGAACTGCATCGGCGTCCAGCGCATCTATATCGAGAAGGGGATCTACAAGCGCTTCGAGACGCTCTTCGTCGCGCGGACGCGCAAGTACAAGGTCGGCCCCAAGCTCCGGGAAGACTGCGACATGGGCCCGATGATCAACGAGGGAGAGGCGAAGCGGATCGAGAGCTGGGTGAAGGAAGCGGTGAAGGCCGGAGCGAAGGTGCTCACCGGCGGCAAGCGCCGCGGGGCGATCTACGAGCCGACCGTTCTCGCGAACGTTCCCGCCGGGTGCAAGGTGGACGTCGACGAGGTGTTCGCGCCGACGGTGAATCTCTATCCGGTGAAGGATCTCGACGAGGCGATCGCGAAGGCGAACTCGGTGAACTTCGGCCTCCACGCCGGAATATTCACCAAGGACATCGGCAAGGCCTTCAAGGCGATCAAGGAGCTCGAGGTCGGGGGCATCATCGTGAACGACTCCTCAGACTACCGCATCGACATGATGCCGTTCGGAGGCGTGAAGCGGAGCGGTCTCGGCCGCGAGGGGATCAAGTTCGCCCTTCAGGAGATGACCGAGCCGCGCGTCGTGTGCTTCAATCTGTAGGATGCCGGGCCGGCGGGCGGTCCGCCGCGATTGCGGGGCCGTTCTCGCGCTCGCCGCGCCGCGCAAACGAAACGGGGCGTCTCGAACGAGACGCCCCGTTTGTATCGGGCCTCGGCCGGGTGGGTGGGGTCTCTACTGCAGGCCCAAAACGTCGTCCATCGTGTACAGCCCGGGCTTTTTCCCGTGGATGAAACGGATCGCCTTGATCGTGCCGCGCGCGAAGGTGCGGCGCGAGTGCGCCCGGTGCGTGAGCTCGAACCGTTCCCCTTCTCCCGCGAAGATCACCGTGTGCTCGCCCGTGACGTCCCCGCCGCGGAGCGAATGCATGCCGATCTCCCCGCTCTTCCGCGCCCCGACGAGCCCCTCGCGCCCGTGGACCACGGCGGAGCCGGGCCGCGCCTTCGCGATCGCCTCGGCGAGCTTCGCCGCGGTCCCGCTCGGGCTGTCCTTCTTCTTGTTGTGGTGAATCTCGACGATCTCGGCGTCGAAGTCGGCGAGCGAGCGCGCGACCTCCTCGACGATCCTGAACATGAGGTTGACACCGGCCGACATGTTCGGGCTGATGATGAGCGGAATCGCGTCCGCGGCCTTCTTCGCGAGCGCGAGCTCGTCCGCCGTGAAGCCCGTCGTGCCGACGATCGCCGCGCGCCCCGCCGTCGCGCACGCCGCGACGTGCTCGAGCGCGGACTTCGGATTCGTGAAATCGACGACGACGTCGCAGGCATGAAGCGCCTTCGCGAGATCGGCGGTCACCTCGACGCCCGCCACCTTCGAGCCGAGCCCCGCGTTTCCGGGAGCCTCGACGAGGCCGGCGAGCGCGAGCCCGGAGTCCCCGGCTATCTCATCGACGACGACGCGTCCCACTTTGCCGAGCGCGCCGCACACGACGATCTTGATCATTTTCGTTTCGCCTCGCTTCGGCCGTGAGGGCCCCGGCCTACTTCGTTACCTTGAGCCCGAAATCGACGAGCGCCTTGCGGAGCTTCTCGCGATTCTCCGGCAGCAGTCCCACGAGTGGGAGCCTCACGTCGCCGACCTCCATGCCGAGCATGTTCATCGCTTCCTTGACGGGCGTCGGGTTCGTCTCGATGAACATCGCCTTGCAGAGCGGGAAGAGCTTGTAGTGGAGCTTCCGCGCCTCGGCGAGGTTTCCCTTCTCGAAGGCCGCGATCATCGCGAGCATCTCCTTGGGCACGATGTTCCCGACGACGCTCACGATGCCCTTGCCTCCGCACGCGAGGATCGGAAGCGTGATGCCGTCGTCCCCCGACATGAGCGTGATCGTGTCTCCGCAGAGGAGCATGATCTCGCACATCTGCTCGAGCGAGCCGCTCGCTTCCTTGATGGCGACGATGCGCTCGTGCGCGGCGAGACGCTGCACCGTCTTCGGGAGCATGTTGAGACCGGTGCGCCCCGGCACGTTGTAGAGCATGAGCGGCAGCCCGCCTTCGTCGGCGATCTTCATGAAGTGCGCGTAGAGCCCCTCGGGCGTCGGCTTGTTGTAATACGGAGTCACGACCATCGCGGCGTCGGCGCCGAGCTCGCGCGCCTTCTTGACGTTGTCGACCGACTTCGCCGTCGAGTTCGTGCCGCAGCCCGCGCAGATCTTGATCTTGCCCTTCGCCTCTTCGACGGCGATCTCGACGATCCTGAAATGCTCCTCCCACGTGTAGGTGGGATTCTCGCTCGTCGTCGCGCACGGCACGAGCCCGTCCGTTCCCGCCTTGATGTGGAACTGCACGAGCTCGCGCAGCTTCGCTTCGTTCAGGCTGCCGTCCTTCTTGTTGAACGGCGTGACGAGCGCGACGTACAGACCCTTGAATTCCATGACCCCCTGCCTCCTTCTCGCAACCCTTTCGGATTATTGCGGTTGACGTCTATTCGAGCGCGCGGCCGCGGGCGACGGCGCGGAATTGCTGCATCGGACGATATGCCCGGGGGGGCGGGGTGTCAAGGGGATTAGGCTCCAGGGGCGAGATCGCGCCGCCAGGGGAAGAGAGAGAATATTCCGCCGGTGTGAATGAAGAGCACGTTGTCCGATTTTCTCCAGCGGCCTTTCGTCGCCTCGCCGGCGAGGCCGAGCATCGCCTTGCCGGTGTATGCCGGATCGAGAAAGAGGCCGGTGCGCCTCGCGCATATTCGTATGAGTTCGAGCCCTTCGCCGGTCGGCACGGCGTACGCGGGCCCGTCGTATCCTCCCGCGATCTCGACCTCGCTCTCGGCGATCGGCTTGAACCACGAAGCGCCGCGATACCGTCTCTCGTATTTCCCGACGAACGCCTCCGAAATCGCCGCGATGCGCCGCGCGAAATACTCCGGCGTATCGAGCACGTTCACGCCGAGCACGCGCGCCTTGAGCCCGAAGATTCTCGTTCCGTAGATGAGCCCGGCGGTGGTGCCGCCGCTCCCGACCGCGGTGACGACCGTGTCGAACTCGATCCCGAGCGCCTTCTCGGCCGCGGCGATCTCCTGCGCCGCGCGGATATATCCGAAGACCCCGGGCGGATACGAAGCGCCCTCGGGAATGCTGTACGCTTTCTCGCCCGATGCGCCGAGCTCGGCCGCGATCTCCGCCATTATCTCGTTCACGCGCGGCCATTCTTCCTGCGTGATGAACCGGATATCCGCGCCGGCGAGCCGGTCGAGGAGCAGGTTGCCGTCGCTCTCTTCGGGAGCCGCGCCGCGAAGGACGAGCACCGGTCTCAGGCCGAGCCGCGCCGCCGCGACCGCCGTCGCCCGCGCGTGATTCGACTGGATGCCGCCGCACGTGACCACCGCGCGGGCGTCCGCCGCCGCCGCCTCGGCGAGGGCGAACTCGAGCTTGCGCACCTTGTTGCCCGAGAGCGCGGAGCCGGTGAGATCGTCGCGCTTGATGTAGACGTTCGGCAGATCGGGGAGCTCGGGCACGGCGCGCATGCGCTCGACCGGCGTCGGGAGATTCGCGAGCTTGAGGGCGGGAGGATACTCGATGCTCATACACGCCATGATATCAGAGGCAGGCGGGCGCGTCTTTTGAAAAACACGCTTGACAAATTCACATATTACGATATGTTAATAAACAAATGAGCCGAAAAGGTGTATATAACGGCATGACCGAATCGCGGCAGGAACCTCTTGCGTTGAACGAGATCGACCGGTTCGCCGACGTGCTCAAGGCGCTCGCGAGCCCCGCGCGCCTCAGGATCGTGAATATTCTGGCCCGCGGGGAGCGCACCGTGACGGAGCTCTGCGAACGCTCGGGGCTCAAGCAGTCGCTCGTGTCGCAACAGCTGAAGATACTGCGGCTCAACAATATAGTGTCGAGCCGGAAGGAGGTGCCGCACACATACTACAGTCTCAAGGAGCGAAACGTCATACGCATGCTCAATTGCCTGAGCAGGTGTGAAGGGATAGATAGTCAGCCGAATGGGAAAAGCGTAAAGGAGGCGTAATGGGAGCGAACATCACGCAGGTCAAGGAAGCGGATTGGCAGAAAGAAGTGCTCGAGTCGCCGATCCCGGTCATCGTCGATTTCTGGGCGCCGTGGTGCGGGCCGTGCAAGTTCCTCGGGCCCGTTTTCGAGGAGCTCGCCGGCGAATACGTCGGTAAGGTGAAATTCGTGAAGCTCAACACCGACGAGAGCCAGGCCGTCGCGATCAAGTACGGGATCATGGGGATCCCGACGCTCAAGGTGTTCAAGGGGGGCACGGAGGTCGACACGATGTCGGGCGCGGCCCCCAAGGATTACTTGAAGGATTTTCTCGACAAGGCGCTCGCGAAGTAACCGATGGAAGGGCGCCTGCCCCGCGGGCGCGCCGAGCGGGCGGATTCATCCCGGGAGGAAGCATCGTGAAGAAAATCGCTATCACGGCTGAAACGACCGTCGAGGATCTCGTGGAGGAGCATCCCGCGGCGATCCGGTTTCTCATGGAGCGCGGCATCATCTGCATGAGATGAGGGACGCCTGCCTGGGGGTCCCTGGGCGAGCTCATGAAGCAATACCGCGTCGACGCCGACAAGACGATCGGCGAGCTGCAAAGATTTCTGGAAGAGAAGAGGTAAATACCCTACACTGAGAGCCGGGCATGCGCCGACCGGGCGCGCCCGGCGATTTTTTTGTCCGGCCCGCACCCGGTGCTCGGGAGCGGATCGATCGTGAAGGAGGCGCTGGAATGGCGGAGCTTCCGTTTCTCGCCGGCGAAGAGGGGCGAGGCCACATGCTCGCGCTCCTCTTTTTCTTCGCGGTATTCCTCATCGCGGTATGGGGAAGCTGGCAGGGGGCTATTCCGGCGTCCGACGAGGCCGTGCTGGCCCAGATCGCGAACGAGGTCCCTCATATCGGCCGTGCGCTCCCTCTTCGATTCGACGGCGTTCCGGTTCACGATACCCCTCCCGTCGCTCCGCTCTTCATGTCTCTCATGTACAGCCGCTTCGGCACGAACGACTTCGCCGCGCGATTCGCGTTTATTCTCCTCTCTCTCGGCGCGATTTATCTGACGTATCTCGCCGGCAGGGCGGCGTCCGCCGACTGGTATTCCTCCGCCGATCGGAGCGCGGCTCCCGACCGGTGCGGGGAGCACGCGCGCGCGCACTGGGGGACGCTTCCGACGGCAGCCGGCTTCTTCTCCGCGGTCGTTCTCGCCGCGAGCCCGATCTTCGGAAAGTTCATGCCTCATATCACGCTCGGGATCCCCTTCGCGTTCTTCGCCGCTCTCGGCCTCCTCGGGTGGCTCATGCTGCCGAAGAGCCGCTGGGGCTTCGTCGTCTGGGGGGCGTCGCTCGCGGGGGGCGTTTTGAGCGCCGGCGCGGGAGGTTTTCTCCTCGTTCCCGGCGCGCTCGCGGCGTCCGCCGTCGATCGGGAGCGGCGCGCGCTCTGGCGCGCTCCCGGGTTCATGGCCGCGACGCTCGCCGGAATTCTGATCGGCGGAATCTGGATCGTCTCCGAAACGGTCCGAAGCGGTTCGGGCTTCTTCGACAACGCGCTATGGGCGCCGCTCGCCCGCGTCGTTCGCCCGCCGGCGGGCGCTCCCCGGCTTCTCTTCGATTCGCTGACGACCGTGTGGCTCGGGAATCTTCCCTGGTCCGTTCCCGCGACGATCGCCGCCGCGAGAACGTTGTTTTTCAGGAGCAAGGGGACGAACGAAGCAGGCGCCGGAGCCGTCGACGCGGCCCTTCTCCTCTTCGCGGCGGTGGTGTTCATCCCTCTGTCGCTCGCAGGCGGAGACACGCTCAGTGTTTTTCTTCCCATCCTGCCGTTCGTTTCCATCCTCGCGGCGCGGGAAGTCGCGCGATGGCTCAGGCGTCCCGGGAAGGATCTCTCGAGGCGCCTCTGGACGCTCAATCACGTCGCGACGGCCATCTTCTGTCTTCTCATGCTTCTCATCGTGACGACGCCGGTGAGCGTCAGGAAGACGGCGAACGACCCGATCGCGGACGTAGCGAAAATGGCGGCCCGCATCGCGCCCCCGGGCTCGCGCATCGGGAATTTCGGCCAGCCGTATCGCGAGCAGTGCGCGCGGACGCTCTTTTACGGAGACCGGGCTCTCGATAGGCCGCTCGCGAGCGCGGAGGAGGTCGCCCGGGCGCTGCGCGCCAGTCCACGGATGATCTTCCTGTCGTCGGCCCGGGACCTCGAGACGCTTCGCTTGTCCGGGGCCATGCCGTTCGAAATTCGGGTGCTCTACGGCGCGGGCGATCTCGTGCTCTTCGGAGCCCGGGCCGCCGACGCGCCTGAAACGGAGGCGCGGTGACTGCGTTCATGAAACGGTTTCCTGCGAGTGTCGTCCCGGTCGTGCTGCTCGGCGCGCTCGTCGTCTCGGGCTGCGGAAGGAAGAACCTGGACGCGACGGGTCTCGTGAAGCTGTCCGGCAGGACCTACGCGATGATCGCGAGCGGCCCGACGGCGGCCGAAGGCCTCGGCGCGAACAGCGGGTTCGTCGTGGGGGACGACGGGGTCCTCGTGATCGATTCGCGATACACGCCGATGCTCGCGAACGAGCTCCTCGCGGCGATCCGGTCGGTGACGAACGCGCCGGTCACGTACGTCGTCAATACGCACTACCACCCCGACCACGCGTGGGGAAACATGGTCTTCAAGGCGCAGGGAGCCGTTATCGCGGCGCGTCCGGAAACGCGCGACGCGCTCCTGAAATACTCTCCCGCGTATCTCGAGTTCTACAAGCGGCGCAGCGCGGATACGTACGAGCTCCTCAAAGACGTTCAGGTCACGGCTCCTGATACGACCTTCGGCGACGAAACGGAGATCGATCTCGGCGGCGTCGCGGTCGTGATCCGCTCTTTCGGGCCCGCGCATACGGCGGGCGACTGCGTCGTGATCGTTCCGAAGGACAAGGTCGCGTTCGTCGGAGGGCTCCTGAGCAACGGGTATCATCCGAACATGGGAGATCCGGGCGCCGATTTCGACAACTGGATCGCGGCGCTCGACCGGCTCCGCGCTTCGAAGTTCGCGCACGTCGTCCCGGGGCAGGGGAAGGTGTGCGGTGCCGCGGAGCTCGCGGCCGAATCGAAATACATCGAGACGATCCGGAATCGCTGCGAGCAGGGTATCCGGAGCATGGTGCCGCTCGAGCAGGCGGCCTCCTCGATCGTCGTGCCGGGAACGGAGGCGTATCTCCAGCCCAATCTTCTGCCGTTCAACGTGCAGGCCGTGTACCGGCGCGAGATGATCCGCGTCGCGCAGCCCGATTTCACCCTCGATCTGCCGGAGGAGTTCCAGATCGCGGACGGAGGCGGGAACGCGAAGCTCGGCTTCATCCGCTGGGCGACGGCGCTGGAGAGAGGATCGCTCGAGATCGACACGCAGTGGAAGGTGACGTCGAGCCGCGAGGTGATCGTCCAGGACGTCGGGGACATGGTCGCGCGCTATTCCCAGACCGGAAGCGTCACCATGAAGATCGAAGGATCGAAGCGGATCGACGTCGGCGGCGAGAAGGCGATCGCCTCGTACGGAAGCTGGTATTCGAAAGACGGCGCGGGAATCCCGGGGAGCGGCGCGTGGACGTGGGCGCTCGTCATTCGCGGCGACAAGATCTATTCCATCAGGCTCATGGCGGACGCCGGCGGCGACCGGAAGAAAGCGATCGAGGACGCGGCGTACCTGGAGAAGCTGGCGTCGACGTTCCGGATCAAGCCCCGTGCTTCTTGAGCTTTCCCGCGTTCGCGAGCGCGAGATCCATGATCGCGGTCGCGGGGAACACGCCGAGACCTCCCCGATCGCATTCGCTCTCGGTGAAGGCGCGCGCGTCGTCGATCCCGCACGCCTTTGAATTGATGAGAAACGGCACCGGGTGCCACGAGTGGGCCTTGAGGGCGCACGGCGTCGAATGATCGCCCGTCACGACGATCACGTCGGGCTTGAGATCGAGAAGGAGCGGAAGGTTCGCGTCGACCTCCTCGACGATCTTCGTTTTTCCCTCGAAGTTGCCGTCCTCGCCGAACGAATCGGTTTTCTTGACGTGTATGAAGAAGAAGTCGTAGCCCTTCCCGTACGCGGAACGGACCGTCTCGAACTCTTCCCTGATGGAGAAGCCCGTATCGAGGAGGTCCATGCCGCAGAGCTTCGCCACGCCGCGGTACAGCGGATAGGCGGCGACGGCCGCCGGCCGGAGCATCGTCCTCTCCTGGAGCGATTCGATCGCGGGCTTCCGCGAGATGCCGCGCATGAGAACGGCGTTCGCCCTTTTCTCGTCGGCGAGGATCGCGTTGCAGCGATCGACGAGCTTCGCGATGATTCCTGCGGTCCGATTCGCCTCGGGTATCCGCGCGACCGGGGCGAGCGGCGCCTTGCCCGTGAGCTGCGGGTCGGTCTCCTCGACCTCGGGGGAGAGCCTGATGCCGCTCAGGACGACCCCGAAGCGATACTCGCGCACCGGCATGATGACGATCTTCGCGCCGTCGATCTCCGTAATCCGGTCCTGGAGCTTCGCGCAGATGCGGACGCATTCCTCGTGGGGAATGCGCCCCGCGCGCCGGTCGGTGAGGAGGCCGTTCGAGTCGATCGTCGCGAAATTCCCCCGGATCGCGACGTCGTCGCGCTCGAGCTCGTAGCCCGTGCCGAGCACCTCGAGCACGCCGCGACCGACGTCGTTTTCGCTCGCGAGCGGGTCATATCCGAAGAGCGCGAAATGCGCGGGCCCGCTCCCCGGCGTGACGCCGTACGATATGGGCTGGCTCCTCCCGCAGAGCCCCTCTCGCGCGAGGGCGTCGAGATTCGGCTTTTTCGCCGCTTCGAGAGGCGTCTTCGGGAACTCCGCGGTCCGGATGTCGCCGAGCCCGTCCATGACCAGGAAAACGATCTTCGCGTCGTTGCGGCGAAGCAGGTGGCGCAGCATCGCATGCTCCCTTTCTCGGTTAGCGGACGAGGATCATTGTGCGCGAAAGCGTTTCCTTGCCGGCCCTGAGCCGGCAGAAATACACGCCGGCGCTCGAGCGGTTTCCCCGCTCGTCGAGTCCGTTCCATTCCACGGCGTGCGTCCCTTTACCGGTGCGCCCGCTTTCGAGCCGCCGAACGAGGCGACCGGCGGCGTCGAACACATCGAGCGACACGTCGCAATCGCTGCTCGCGAAGTACCGGATCTTCGTCGACGGATTGAACGGATTGGGTTCGTTCTGGTACAGCGCGGAGCTCGCCGCGGGTATCGCGACCGGGCCCGTCTCGAAGAGCGTCGTCCGCTCTCCGCCTTCCCGCGCGTCGACGCGGTAGCGGTACGTTTCCCCGGGCTCGCAGGTTCCGTCCGTGTACGAGAACACCGCTTCGTTTCCGGCGATCGAGCTTCCGGGATCTCCGCGCATCGCGCCTGCGGCTATTTCGCCGAATGCGCCCGCCGGCCCGTCCGCGCGCAGAACGACGAAACCGATATCCTCCGGCGCTCCGGAGAGCGTCCATTCGATTCTGGCTTCCGTTCCGTTCGCCGCGGAGGAGTAGCTCTGCAGGAGTGTGGCTACGACCGTATGACCGGCCGCGTCGATCCTCTGGGAATAGATATCGGAGTTGCCGGCGCGATCGTCTTTCCACGCGACGACGGCGCCCCCGACGCCGTCGGCGGCGAGTTGGGGAGTCGTTTGGTTCGCCGAGGCCAGGCACGCGGCGACGCCGTTCGCCGTCCATGCCATGGAGCCGTTTGCATTGATCCTCTGGGCGTATATATCCCAGGCGCCCGATGCGCCCCGTTCGTCCTGCCACGCCGCGACCGCTCCGCCCGCCCCGTTCGAGATGAGCTGCATCGTAGTCTGGCCGTTGGCGGCCGTGCAGACGGCGACGCCGTTCGCCGTCCACTGGACGGCGCCCGCGGTGTCGACCTTCTGGGCGTAGATGTCGGCGGTGGCGCCGTTGCGGAGGTCCAGCCACGCGACGATCGCCTCGTTCGGAGCGCCAGGGACGATGCGGCAGTCCGACTGCTTCCCCGTCATCGAGGAGACGATACCGATCCCGTTCGCCGTCCACTGGGCCGCGCCGGCGGCGTCGATCCGCTGCGCGTAGATGTCGTCGTCGACGGTGTTGCGATGATCCGTCCACGCGACGATCGCGCCTCCCGAACCGTCGGGGACGATCTGGGGCGCCGTTTGGGCCATCGCCTCGTTGCAGACGACGATTCCGTTCGCCGTCCACTGGACCGCGCCGGCCGCGTCGACCCGCTGCGCGTAGATGTTGCTGGGGCTCGTCCGGCTGTCCTGCCACGCGACGATGGCGCCGCTTGCCCCGTCCGAGGCGATGACGGGCACCGTCTGCGAACCGGCGGCGGCGCAGACGGTCACGCCGTTCGCCGTCCACTGGGCCGCGCCGCTCGAGTTGATCCTCTGGATGAAGATATCGTTAGTGGCGTTTCGTGAGTCGGACCAGACGACGATCGCTCCTCCCGCGCCGTCCGGAATCATGCGGCTCAGGACGAGGCCCGCCTTTCCCGTGCAGACGGACAGCCCGTTCGCGGTCCATTGGACGTAGCCGGACGAATTGACTCTCTGCGCGTAGATATCGAGCACGTTGTTGCTGCGGAAGTCCTGCCACGCGAAGATCGCGCCCCCCGAGCCGTCGGGGACGACGAGCGGGGACGATTGATTCTGGGTGGCCGTGCAGATCGGCATGCCGTCCGCGAGCCACAGGACGGCTCCGGCGGGGCCGGCCCGCTGGACGTAGATATCGGTGTTGACGGAGGCCCTCAGATCGCGCCAGACGACGATCGCTCCTCCCGCGTCGTCCGCGGCGATCGCCGGAGTGTCCTGCGCGTTGGGCATCGTGCAGACGGCGATTCCGTCGCTCACCCAATCGGCTCGCGGCGACGGCGCCGCCGCGACCGTCGCGACGGCGAGAAATATGAAGACGATTCTGCCGGTTCTTGTCATCGCTCGTCCCCCTGTCGGAGAAACCGATAACGCGGGAATAATCTCGGGCGGATTTTATCACGATGGATACGGAGCCAGAAGAGATAAATGAGGTCCGCCGCGCGGGCGCGACGGGCGCGCCGGCCGATTCGCTCCGTTTGACATCGCGGGATAATTATTTTAATATGCATGGGTTATCGATTTCAAACGGAAGTCCAGACGGAGGAGAGCACATGAATATCGATCGTTTCGTCCGCTCGTCGGATACGCCGGGTTTCATTCGCCCAGCCGTCCTCCGCGCGACGGTCGCGCTCCTTGTCGCCGCTCTCTGCGCGGGATGCGGGAAAGGGGGCGGCCCCGTCGCGGGGAAGGACCCGGTCAAGAAGGTCGTCGAGGTCGAGAACAACGTCGACGCGCTCAGGGTGTGGGCGGAGAACAACGCGAGGGCGTCGGTGCTCGTGCACATCGATCCTTCCGACGACATGGCCCTTTTCCCCGCTGATCGGATGAAGGACATGGAAAACGCGGCGGGGCACCTCAGGCGCCGCAACGCGAAGGCGCTCGACGAGGTCGGGCCCCTCATCGAGCGCGGAGGCACCGTGAGCCTCGGCTACATGGCGGGCATGTATAAACGCGTGATCTGGGTCATCCCGACGACACGTTCCGTCGGCGAGGATCCGGTCGATGTCTACAAGAATTTCCTGATCAAGCAGAGGCGATATCCGGAAGCGGCCGTCGCCGATTTCAAGGCGGAGGGAAAATTCATCACGGGAACGATCGCCGGTGTCCCGCTCACGATCACGCGTCTCGCCGATCTCACGCTCGCCGAGGGGGAGGACGCGATCGTCGATATCGATCTTTCCTATTTTCCCGCGATGGCGCTCGCGGGCAAGGGCTATTATCGCACGGGAACGAAGGCGCTCCTCGAGTTTCTCCGGGAGCTCGGCACGCGGAACGTGAAAGCAAGAATCGTCACGGTGAACCTCTCGAACGTGAACAATCAGGTTCCGATGGACCTCAGGTTCTACGGCGACGTGATCCGGGAAGCTCTCGCGAAGCCGGGAGATCTCGTTCCCCCGGGAACGGCGAAGTGGCAGAGCATGATCCGCGCGGAGGATTCTCTCGGCGCGAAGCGCTTCGCCTCCGCCGCGGCGATCTATGACGATATCCTCGGCACGGTGAAGGACGACGCGGGCCTCTATTTCTCGCTCGCGGTCGCGCGGGGATTCGAGGACAAAGGGCCCGAATGCCGCGCGGCGCTTCTCGAAGCGTACCGGCTCGACAGCGAGTATCTCAAGGGGTTCTTCCAGCTCGCCCGCGTGCTCGCCGACGCCGGCAAGCTGGACGCGGGATTCGAGATCCTCGATACGCCCGATCTCGCGAACGTCATCGCGCCCGTCGAGCTGGATTACCAGCGCGGCCTGTTCCTCTATACGGCGCACAAGCCGTTCGACGCGGCCGCGTATCTCGCGCGCGTCGCACAGCAGCGCCCGCAGGATTTCGGGCTCTTCACGATTCTGTTCAGGGCGCACCGCGAGGCGGGAAACGATCAGGGGCAGATAAGCGCACTCCAGAAGCTCCTCAATATCGACGAAGGAAGAGTCCGGCGCGAGATGCCGTGGGTGTACGCCGATCTCGGGCAGCTGTACGATCGGAACAACTTCTGGGTGAACGCCTCGCTGATGTACGATAAATACATGCAGGTGCATCCCGACGATTCCCTCTCCAAGGTGTTCAGGAAGCGGATCGACGGATGGAAAGCGCAGAAAAAGCTCAAACGGTAGGATCGCACATGAAACAGCTGTTGTGCGCGTGTATCTTGATGGCGGGAGCCGGCTGGTCCGCGATCGCGGCGTCCGATCCGGCCGAGGAGGGCGCCGGCGCAATCATCGTGACGGCCGCAGGCATCAGGACAGGCGAAGGGGGGAGCCTGATCTTCGCGCTGTACCGGGACAAGGCGGGCTGGCTCGACGAAGACAAGGCGTTCCTGAAGAAGGTCGTGAAGGTGAAATCGGATTCGGCGACGGTGACCTTCGAGGGTGTGCCGTACGATTCCACCTACGCCGTCCAAATAATCCACGACAAGAACGGCAATGGCAGGTTCGATATGAGGAAGTTCCCGTATCCACGCCCCAAGGAAGGCGGGGGCGTATCGAACAACACGTTCAGGCTCGGGCCGCCCGCCTGGGACAAGGCCAGGTTCGCGCTGGCCGGGCCTTCCGTTTCCGTCCGCATCGGCATGCGGTACTGAGCGGTCGGCCGCTGCGTTTCTAGGATCCGGCGCCGCGGCGCGGGGCCGGGCGCCGCGGGGCCGTGCGCCGCGAGGCCTTCGGCGGCTCGATGAGCGCCGAGGGGCACAGCGCCACGACGGCGCAATCGCCGCACTTCGGCGTCGGTGCCCTGCAGACGGCGCGCCCGTGGCTCTTGAGGTAGAAGGGGAGCCAGCGCCATTCCTTCTTCGCGAAGAGTCGCATCAGATCCTGTTCGATCTTCCCGGGGTCGGTGTTCGCCGTCCACCCGAGGCGCCCCGCCACGCGGATGACGTGCGTGTCGACGACGACGCCATCGACCTTGCCGAATCCATGCTGGAGAATCGCGTTCGCCGACTTGCGGGCGACGCCGGGAAGGGTGAGGAGGTCGTCCATCGTGGCGGGCACCGAGCCCCCGTAGCGCTCGACGATCGCAGTCGCCGCTCCCTTGATGGCCTTCGCCTTGTTCCGGTAGAAACCGGTCGGGCGCACGTCCCGTTCGATCGCTTCGACCGGCGCGCTCGCGAAATCGGCGGGGCCGCGGTATTTCCCGAACAATCCGGCCGTCACCTCGTTCACCTTTTCGTCGGTGCACTGCGCCGAGAGAATGGTGGCCACGAGGAGCTGGAACGGATTCTCGAATTTCAGGTAATGGCGCGGATCGGGGTAGAGGCGCTTGAATGCCGCCAGAACCGCGAGCGCTCGTTTCGCATCCGCCGTCCCGGCGGGGCGGGCTTTTTTCGTATCGGTTTTTCCGGCACCCATTGCGGTGAAAAAGCGTATACAGTAATAGGCTCCGAGTCAACAGAGTTGCAATTTCCGCGGGGCGACCTTATATTGAGCACTATGAAAATGCTGAGAAACGCGATATTCCAGGCGATGGCGATCGTGGCGGTGTCCGCGGCCGTCGGATTCGTGTTTAACTCGTATTCCCGCAACGGGATAAATCCCTTCAGGGGGGCCGCGAATGTGCCGGTTACGGCCGACACCACGCAGTCCGGCGCCGAGGGGATCCGGGTCATCGAGCTGGAAGAGGCGCGGCGCGCGATCGAGAGCGGCGCGAGCGTCATCGACGCCCGAAGGAAGGACGAGTTCGACGAGGGGCACATCCCGGGCGCGATACTGTTCGACTACTACGACATGGGGACGTATCGGGACCGGGTCCTCCCGCTTCTCTCGAACGAGAGAGAGATAGTGGTGTATTGCTCGGAAGCGACCTGCGACGATTCCGAGCTTCTCGCAAAGGAGCTCTACCTGCTCGGATTCACGAAGCTGCTCGTATTCAAGGGCGGATTCGACGAATGGTCCGGCGCGGGGCTCCCCGTCGAAAGAGGCGAAATATGAAAATGACGTGGTCGCAGGGAGCGCGCATGCCGGCGGGAGACCGGAGCGGGACGCACTGGATATTCAACCCGTACCTTCTCCTCGCCTTTCGACTCTTCCTCGCCGCGATCTTCATCTACGCGGCGGTCCAGAAGATCGGAAAGCCGCTCGCTTTCGCGGACGAGATACGCAACTACGGCGTCGTCGACTACGGGCCGCCGCTCTATATCATGGCGATCGTGCTCCCGTGGATCGAGCTCCTCTGCGGAATCTCTCTCGTGACCGGCGTGGGTGTGCGGGGGGCGGCTCTCATTCTCGTCGGGCTCAACGCCATGTTCCTCGCCGTCATCGGGAAGAAGACGATCGGCTACATGGGCGACGGAACGCCTTTCATGAAGATATATTTCGACTGCGGGTGCGGCTTCGGCGCGACCTACGCGTGGAAAAAGCTCCTCGAGGACGCGGTCTATCTGCTCGTGTCGCTCGCGCTCCTCGCCGCTCCCCGCCATCGATTCGCGGTTTCGATCAGAAGGAGGTCCTCGTGAGAAAGAATACATTCGCTCTCGGTCTCGTTTTGCTCGTCGTTTCGGCCGGATCGTGGGCGGCGCCCGCCGCGGCGGAAGTCCGCCCGGACGGCGGCACGTGGGAGCTCGGAGTCGTCCTCGGCGAGCCGACGGGCCTGAGCGCAAAATATTGGACGACCTCGACCACCGCGATCGATTTCGGCGCCGCGTGGTCGTTCGAACGGGACGGCAACTTTCATCTTCACTGCGACTATCTGATTCACAACTTCGAGATATTCAAGGTGGACGAGGGAAGCCTGCCGCTCTATTTCGGTATCGGCGGCCGCGTTCGCTTCGAGGACGACGATTCCAGGGATCTGGACGACGAGCACGGCACGCGCGTCGGCCTCAGGCTCGTGCTCGGGCTCGAGTACCTCGTCGAGGCGTATCCCATGAGTGTGTTTTTTGAAATCGCCCCGATCGTCGACGTCGCTCCCAAGACCGAGGGGAGCATGAACGGCGGATTGGGAATTCGCTACGTATTCTAGGAAAGGTGAGAATGGCCATGCCGGGTAAGCAGAACAGAACGGGTGGAAAGGTTCCGGCTCAGGGGTCCGGCGCGGAGCGCGCGCTGAGCTACGCATATACGGGGTCCGAGCAGCCGCTCGTCGGCGAGACGATCGGACACATGTTCGAGCGCGTCGCGAAGACGTACCCCGACAACGAGGCGCTCGTCTATCTTCCGACGGGAGTCCGGTACACGTACCGCGAGTTCCACGAGGTATGCCGCGCGGCGGCGAAGAGCTTCATCGCGCTCGGCGTGCGCAAGGGAGACCGCGTCGCCGTGTGGGCGACGAACCATCCCGAATGGGCGATCGCGCAGTTCTCGACGGCGCTCGTCGGGGCGATCCTCGTCACGGTGAACCCCGCGTACAAGACGCACGAGCTCGAGTACGGGCTCAAGAACGCCGAGGTGCAGACGCTCATTCTCATCCCGCGCTTCAAGAGCTCGGAGTACGCGCAGATGATCAATCAGCTCGTCCCGGAGCTCAAGGATTCGAAGCCCGGCGAGCTCGCGTCGCGCGCGTTCCCGAACCTCAAGACCGTCATCATGATCGGTTCGGAATCCCATCCCGGAACGCTCCCCTGGGCCGAGTTCATGAAGAAAGGGGAGAACGTCTCCGACGGCGAGCTCGCCGAGCGCGCGGCCGATTGCGACTTCGACGAGGTCATCAACGTGCAGTACACCTCGGGGACGACGGGGCTCCCGAAGGGCGCGAGCCTCACGCATCACAACATACTCAACAACGCGTTCTTCGTCGCGGAGGGGATGCACTTCACCGACAAGGACCGGCTCTGCATACCGGTGCCGCTCTACCACTGCTTCGGCATGGTGCTCTCGAGCCTCCTCTCGGTGACGCACGGCGCGACGATGGTGTTTCCCTCGGAATATTACGACGCGCTCCTCGTGCTCGAGGCGGTCGAGAAGGAACGCTGCACGGCGCTCCACGGCGTGCCGACGATGTTCATCGCGGAGCTCGAGCACCCCGATTTCAAGAAATTCGACCTCACCTCGCTCCGCACGGGAGTCATGGCGGGCGCGCCCTGCCCGATCGAGCTCATGAAGCGCGTGAACGACGCGATGCACCTGAGCGAGATCACGATCGGCTACGGCGAGACCGAGGCCTCCCCGATCGTCACCCAGACCCTCGCCCGCGACACGCTCGAGCGGCGCACCGAGACGGTCGGCCCCGCGATCCCGCACACCGAGCTCAAGGTCGTCGACCCGGCGACGGGGAAGACCGTGCCGATCGGCGAGCAGGGGGAGATCTGCGCGCGCGGCTATCAGATCATGCGCGGCTACTATAATAACGAGAAGGCGACGAAGGAAGCCGTCGACGAGGCAGGCTGGCTCCACACGGGGGACATCGGCCTCATGCGCGAGGACGGCGCCTTCAAGATCACCGGCCGCATCAAGGACATGATCATCCGCGGCGGCGAGAACATCTACCCGCGCGAGATCGAGGAGTTCCTCTACACCAATCCGAAGATCCGCGACGCCCAGGTCATCGGCGTCCCCGACCGCAAGATGGGCGAGGAGATCTGCGTGTGGATCCAGCTCAGGGAAGGGGAGTCCTCCACCGAGGAGGAGATCAAGGAGTGGTGCAAGGGCCGGATCGCCCACTACAAGATCCCCCGCTACGTGAAGTTCGTCACGGAGTTCCCGATGACCGTCACGGGGAAGATCCAGAAGTTCAAGATGCGCGAGATCTCGATACGCGAGCTCGGGCTCGAGGACGCCGCCAAGATCAAGATGGCATGAATAAGCGCTGACATTCCCGCTCCGTGCCCAGTCGCAGGGCTCCAATGGGCTCGTCGCGGGAATGTCAGCGCTTCAGCGAGAAGCCCAGTCGCAGAGCCTCCAATGGGTTCGGAACGAGAGTATCCGCGCCCTAGTGGCAGAGCCTCCAATGAGTTCGTCGCGGGAGTGTCCGCGCCTTCGGGGCTCCGGCGCTTTCTCATTTCGCAACGCCCGCGACTGACAACCGCGGTTCCAATCCCGGCACCCTTCAGTCGTGTCCCCGATACGCTTCTTTATCTCCATGTGCCAGTACCCAAGCGGCGGTTTTGCCCTGGTCCTCGCCATGGTTTACCGTGCCCGCATCTTCGGCTAGTCCTGCCTCATCTTCGCGTTCAAAGCGATAGGGGTCGGCAGATTATATACGACGATATAGGTCGATACGACGAAGGTCGCGATCGTCGCGAGTTGAATGAGGTACGACGATCTCGCCTCGATCCTGCCGGCCGCGAACGCCCCGTACGCCACGAGGAGCGAGAACTCGCTCGCCTGCCCGAGCCTTATGCCGAGCTCCTTCGCCATGCGGACGGGCTCTTTCGAAATTCGAAATGCGCCGGCGAATAGAAGCGGCTTCGCGGCGAGAAGCACGGCGGCGAGCACCAGCCCGGGGACGAGTATTTCCCGCGCGACGAGAAAATCGAACCTCGCCCCGATGGCGAAGAAGAAAAGAATCATGAAGAACTCACGCACCGGTTTCAACCCTTCGGCGACGAACAGCGCGATCGACGAAGATCCGAGCGAGATCCCCGCGATGAACGCGCCTATTTCGTATGAAATGCCGAATGCGTGGGCCGCTCCCGCAACGAGCAGACACCACCCGAGGGATACGAGAAAAAGGTAATCCTGGATCACGTCGAAGCGCTTGAACACCCTCAGGATGCCGAAGTTCACCGCGAGGAAAGCGGCCACCGCGATGGCGAGAGTTTTTGCCATCAAGAGCAATCCTTCGATAAGAATCCCCGTGCGGCCGGTTCCGTAGAGAAACAGTATCAGAACGATCGCTATGATATCCTGAAGCAGGAGAATGCTTATGATGACCTCGCCCATGTGCTTCTGGTGGAGCGTCGTCGTCGGCACGAGCTTGATGCAGATGACCGTGCTCGAGAACATGAGCGCAAGCCCGACAATCAGGCTGTCGAGCGCGGGAAAACGAAACGCGAGCGCGACGAGCATCGCGAGCGCGGCGAAGACAGCGCTCGTTGCCGCGGTGATGAGCGCCGTCTGCCGGAGCAGTTTGTAGAGCTTCTGCAGGTGAAGGTTGAGCCCCAGAAGGAACACCAGGAGAATGATGCCCAGTTGGGATATCTGCTCGATGTTCGCCGGATCTTCGAGAAGTCCGAGCCCGCTCGGTCCGACGATCATCCCGAGCGCGATGTACGCCAGGATAATGGGCTGCTTGAGATACAGAAAGAGCGTGGCCAGAATCGAAGCTCCGGCGAATATGAGAATGAGCTGCAGAATGATGTTGTGGCTCATCTATGCCGGCGAGTTTCCGCTAAAATATTCCACCTGTCAAGAAGGTCATCGAGATGAGCGGGCAACATTTCACTGAAAGTGTTGACAGTCGGGCTTCTGTCCATTCGCAATGCGCCATCGGGACATTTCATCAATCTAACCGCACAGCAATAGGACAGGGAGGTGATCTGGAATGAAAAAAAGAAGCCTGTTGCTCGTATGCCTCGTTGCATGCATTGCCTTCGCGATTGCCCTCGCTCGGGAGAAGCCTGCGCCGCAGGCCGATCCCAAAGCGGAACTCATAATGGCGGCAGATCGTGGAAAGGCGCTCTGGAACGATACGAGCCTCGGCACGAACGGAAAGAGCTGTGCAGCCTGCCATACCGATGCGGCCGGGCTCGCCGGCGTCACCCGTACGTTCCCCAAGTACCAGCGCATGGCCGACATCGTGGCCTATATGGCGAAGATGGCGCCGGGCAAGGAAATGATGGCGCCGAAGGACCCGACAGCCGGGAAGGAAACCAAGAAAACGGAGCAGGCGACGGTTCGAAGATGGCATAGAGGCACGGATACCAGGCGCGGATATTCCCGCTCCGAACCCAGTCGCAGGGCTCCAATGGGGTCCTCGCGGGAATATCCGCGCCCCAGCGAGGGGCCCAGTCGCAAAGCCTCCAATGGGTTCGTCACGGGAGTGTCCGCGCCCCAGCGAGGGGCCCAGTCGCAAAGCCTCCAATGGGTTCGTCACGGGAGTGTCCGCGCCCTGATGTCCGTGTCGGGGAAGTTGAATCACGGCGTCAGGGCAGTCGGGGCATTCAGGGCTATTTCGATGAACCTCCCTGCCCATCCACTTTTGCTTGACTTCCATCCTATGAAATAGCAGCATCGTCATCGAAATAAGAAACATTTCATCATATAAAGCGAAATTCAAAGGGAGGATGCGCCATGCAGAAAAGGATTGGTTCTATTCTGAGCCTTGCGATTGCAGTTTGTGTCATCGGTGGAACGGGGGTCGATTCCGACGCTGCGCCGTATCTGCACATCAGCCAGAAAATGAATTATCAGGGCATTCTGACCAACGACGTCGGCGAGCCCATAACCGGAACGAGGAATCTGGTTTTCCGTATTTACGACCAAGTGTCGAGCGGCAGCGCGTTGTGGACCGAAACCCAGAGTGGCGTGACGGTCACCAAGGGCATTTTCAATGTAGTGCTGGGGAGTGTGACGCCGATCAATATTCCTTTCCGCGAAGAATATTGGCTTGAGATACAGGTGGAGTCTGGAACCCTGTCTCCCCGGCAGCTGTTGACCAATACGGCTTATGCCATGGCAAGCCGCAAGGTGGTGTACCAGCAGGTCATAACCGTGGCGCTCGACGGCGGGGATGCCAGCACGATTTATGGCGCTCTTCAAATGATTGCCGCGGAAAGTCCGGTCCCTGGGTCCGTCGACCAATGGGTAATCGAAGTTCAAGCCGGAAATTTTACGGAAACAAACGCTATTACACTACCAGACGGCGTCAGTCTGCGCGGCCAGGGATGGCCGGCCACAACGATCAACATGCCCGGCTTGACTTTAAACATCGGCAGCTACAGTGGAATCGAAAATGTAACCCTCAACATGACTGGTGCGGCCGGCCGGATCAGCATGGCTAATGCGACCGGCAGCTACATAAGAAACTGCAACATCGTCACGGATCAAGCCTCTCCGTTCGTCGTCAACATGCAAGGAACGACGGATTGCGATTTCAGCTACAACAAGGTTCTGGCGCAAACCAGCGGTTTGTACGTTTTATATATCCAGACAGCCCAGGACGCGAGGGTGGAAAATAACTTCATCGACTTTTCCCAGCTCTCGAACGCAACCGGCATTTACGCCGCGAACATCACGCGGGACATGATTTTGAGAAATACACTGTATTTCTTGGGCTCCGCGAACAGCTGCTATGGCATACAAGTCAATCAAAGCTCTTCAAGCAGCCGGATTGATTACAACGTCATGTACGGCGATCCCAACACGCCTCAGGCGAATGACATATACAATAATACGACGGCGGGCTATCCGGTCCGCCCGACCCACACCGGTCCCTACGGCATCTGCAACCACGGAAGCAGCGGAGTCGAACTTCCGGCTTTCTAAAGGACGCTTCGAGCGGTGAAGGCCATTCGGGAGCGCGGGCCTTCGAAGCCGAGATGTGAAGAGCGATCCGGCGCCTGCAAACGAGATCCCGGTTCGCGGCGTCCGCGACCGCCCGGACGCATCTCGACCACTGCGCATAACGGGAAGGGCTACTGGGCATCCGGGGGGCTTATATGTTCGCGACGAGCCCATTGGAGGCTTTGCGACTGGGCGCGGAGCGAACATATAAGCCCCCGGACGCTACTTCGCGCGCCCGAGCTCGATCCCCAGCGCCTCGGCCGTCCGCACGAGCTGACCCCGGGGATCGACCCGCTTGATCCCGTGTATCGCAGCCGTGATCGGGGCCGATTCGATCCGCCGCCCCTTGAGACACACCATGTGGCCGAATTTCCCCGCGGCGATGAGATTCACCGCCTCGACGCCGAAGCGCGTCGCGAGGATGCGGTCGAAGGTCGTCGGTATGCCCCCGCGCTGCAGGTGCCCCAGCACGGCGACGCGCGTCTCGAGGCTCGTGCAGAGAGAGATCTTGTCCGCGACCCACTTTCCGATCCCGCCGAGGCGTCCGGGGGTGCCGTCCGCGCCGGGCTGCTTCTCGTAGATCTTCTCGCCGGTCGCGGGGCTCGCCCCCTCGGCCACGACGACGATGCTGAAGCGGCTCCCCGTGCGCTTGCGCTTCTCGATGTGGTCGCAGATCTTTCCGAGGTCGAAGGGAATCTCGGGAATGAGGATCACGTCGGCGCCTCCCGCGATACCCGCCTCGAGGGCGATCCAGCCGCAGTCCCGTCCCATGACCTCGAGGGCGAGAACGCGGTGGTGGCTCTCGGCCGTCGTATGGAGCTTGTCGAGCGCGTCGGTCGCCGTGTTGACGGCGCTGTTGAATCCGAAGGTCACGTCCGTCGCCTCGAGATCGTTGTCGATGGTCTTGGGCACGCCGACGACCTTCACGCCCTTTTCGAAGAGCGCCTGCGTTATCTTCATCGTTCCGTCGCCGCCGACCGTCACGAGACAGTCGACCCCCAGCTTCCGTATGTTCCGCACGATCTCGGCCGTGACGTCCTTGAAGATCGTCCTGCCGTTTTCCTGCACCGGGTAGTGGAGCGGATTCCCCCGGTTCGAGGTGCCGAGGATCGTTCCGCCGCGCGCCTGGATGCCCCGCACGTCGTGAGAGTAGAGCAGTCGATGGGCGTCGGTTTTCAGGAGCCCGTCGAATCCGTCCTGAATGCCGAGCACCTCCCATCGGTGCTCCAGTATCGCCGCCCGCACGACGCCGCGGATGACGGCGTTGAGCCCCGGGCAGTCGCCGCCCCCCGTGAGTATCGCGATGCGTTCGATTTCCTTCGGGCGGGACGGCGCCGTGCGCTTCGTCCCGTTCTTCGTTTTCCGCTTTGCATCAGTCATTGAAATGAGTCCTTTCGGGAACGGTCTCCATCAGGTAGAATACCCGCCGACCATGATATTCGCAACAGGGCGGCTGTGGTAGGGAAAAAAGGGAGGGCGCGATGGCAAAGAGATTCCGGTTGGCGGCGCCGCTTGTCGCCGCGGGGCTCGCGATCCTCACCCTCGCCGGCTGCTCGAAGCGCTCCGACGCCGATCGCTCGCGTCCCGCCATGGGCGAACGGCAGCGCGACAGCACGATCGCGAGATCCCGGCTCCCCGGCGGCGGGACGGTCGGGAAGGCGCTCGCCGCGTCCGACACGGCCTCGGCGCGGGCCGCCCGGATCGATTCGCTGACTCGCTGAACGGGGAGCCGCGGCGCAACGTACGCGCCATCAAATAGTTGGGGCGCCCGCGGCGCAGCCAACTATTTCTGCTTTCGCCGAAATGATCTCTTGACGCACTGAGGAGAATTTGCTACTTTTCGCTTTCAAAAAACGCGCCTGAGCAGTACATTACACGGAAATCAGGAATCGCATAGTCACTTTATCATATAGGCGAAAGGAGGTGCACCCAACAATGAGGACAATTATTATTCTGTGCCTGGCTCTCGTGATAGCGCTCTCTTTCGGTTGTTCGAAGAAGAAAGAGGAGGCGCCGAAGACCGATGCGGTCCAGGAGGAAACGAGCAATGCCGGCGCGATAGCTTCGACTATCGACATGGTGAGCAAGGAAGAGGTCGATGTCGCGACTTCTCCGTACTCGTACGAGTACAACGGTGTGATCTATTATTTCGTGACCGCCGAGAACATGGAGATGTTCAAGGCCGATCCGGCGAAGTATCTCGCTCCGCCCGACACGACGGCGACTCCGGCCCAGTAACGGCCTGACGGCTCGGTACTGATTCGGACGATGCGATCGTCTTGCATTATGCAAGGGGATTGCAGATAGAGAGACAAAGCCCCCACCCGGGGGCTTTTTTTATGGGCGTCCGATGCCCGCTTGTTCCTTCTTATTCCTCCTTCATCCCCGTTTTTCCGCGGCAGTCATAACGTGTTGCAAATTAGATCGTTGGGCGACGCCGTGACCTTGGTCCCAGTCGCGCCCCCATTCCCCCGGCGTCGGTTCGGGGACTTTCGTCCCACGCCTTGGAACACCCTTTGCCCCCGCCCGGCTCGAGTCAGAATCCGCGTGCGTTTTCACCCCCGCGGCCTCCCCGGCCGCGGCGCGCCGAGAACGCCGACATTTTATTAACGGGTCCTACCAGGAGGGACTGCTTGAAACGTCGCGCACCGGCACCGAAACACTCTTGGAGGAAAACAGAAGGAGGGATCGGCAGATGAGAACGAGCCTCACCGTCGCTGTGCTTCTCGTGATTCTCGTTGCGGTCTCGGCTTCCGCGTTCGCAGGCCCGAACCTCGCCGGAACGATGGAAGCCCGCAAGATCGTCATGGGAAAAGAGAATCGGGAGATCGCGGTATCCGCGGACAAGGTGAAACCCCAGGACAAGATCGAGTACACGCTGCGTTACCGGAACGTCGGCGACGCTTCGGCGTCCGGGGTGAGCCTCGTCGGCCCGATACCGGCCGGCACCGTCTACCTGGAGAAGACGGCGACCGATAAGGACGCGATGCGTCCGCTTTTCAGCATCGACGGAGGCGCGAGCTTCCACGACGCGCCCGTCACCTACCTCGCGAAGAACGAGAAAGGGGTCGAGGAGCGCAGGGTCGCGACGAGCGATATGTATACGCACGTCATGTGGAACGTCGCGAGCGCTCTCGACGTCGACGGGGAAGTGGCGGTCTCCTACCGCGTCCGGGTGAAGTGAGCGGCTCGATACGATAGAAAGGGAACCAGGGCATGGACTCCACGAAGGATGGTGGTCTCAGATGAGCAAGACACGTTTCACGATCTTCACGGCTGCCCTCGCGCTCGCCGTGCTCTTCGTCTGCGCCGCGGCGCAGGCGCAGACGCCGGCCGGCACGACGATCCGCAACCAGGCTTCGGCCCGGTTCCAGGATCTTTCGGGCAACTCGTACACCGCGACCTCGAACGAGGTCACGACGATCGTTCTGCCCGTGTTCGGCGTTTCGATCCTTCCGGACGACTCGGGGGAGACGCCCCCGCTCGCTCCGGCGATGCTGCAGAACGCCATTCCGGGGCAGACGATCTACTACAGCTATAACCTGACGAATACGGGAAACGACGCCGACACCTACGCGCTTCTGCCGCTTCTCGACGCCGCGAACACGACGATGACCCTCGGCCTCGGGAACATCACGATCTACAACGACGTGAACGGCAACGGCGTGCTGGACGGCGGCGAGCCCGCCATCTCTTCCGGTGGGGCGCCGGGGAACCTCGGTCCAATCGCTGCCGGTGCGACAGTGAACATCCTGGTCTCCTACCAGGTTCCCCCGGCCGCCCTCGCCGGCGAAGTGGCATACGTCGGCGTCGAGGCGACCTCCGCCGGAGATCCGGCCCGGATCGACACGCGCAACTATCATCAGACGACCGTCGTGAGCGACGCCTCGCTCACCGCGGCGATGTCCGGACTCCCGGCGAACGTCAATCCGGGCGACGTGATCACCTACGCGATCAGCGGCTCCAACGTGGGCACCCAGGCGGCGCACGGCGTGACCGTCGCGTCCGTGGGCCTTACGGGCGTCTTCATGTACGACGCGCTCCCGACCGACCCGACGACGGGTCTTCCGCTCGCGCTCTCCGGCGCCCCCTCGGGCTCGCCGGCGGGTGGAACGGTCCTGTATTTGCCGGCGGGAAGCGTGATGGTCGGCTCGCCCGAAACGTGGGCATGGCAGGCGATCGCGGGCGCCGGCGACCTCGCCGTCGCGTACGTCACGAACGGCGACCTCGCCATCGGCCAGTTCTACAACTTCACCTACGATCTCGTCGTGCCCTCGACGATGCGCGCGGGGATCATCAATAACAGCGGCGCCGTCGCCTACGTGGACAACAATCCCGGCACGCCGAACCCGACGATCGTCACGACGAACAACACCCAGATCACCGTGAACGCGATCGCGGACGTGCTCGTCGGTCCGTCCGGCCAGCCCGCCGCGGGCACTCCGCCGAACTACAACGACGACGTGCAGGCGGTGCCTCTGGCCTACGCGAACACGACCGTATCGTTCACGAACACCGTGAGGAACGACGGCAACGCGGCCGACGCGATCAACATCGCGCTCGACGCGGCGTCGACCGTTCCCGGCGGATGGAGCGTGCTCTTCTTCCGGAGCGACGGAGTCACGCCGCTCACCGATACCGGAACGGACGGCATTCCCGACGTCGGTTCGCTCAATCCGGGCGCCACGCGGGACTTCATCGTGCGCGTCATCATTCCGGGCGGCGCGAGCGCCGGCGGTCCGTATGACGCCGTCGTGCGCGCGAACTCGACGAACACTCCCGCCGAGTTCAACCTGACGACCGATCGGATCACCCAGGTTCAGTCGGCGGCCGTCGACATCGGCAACTTCGACGGCGCGCCCGGCACGAACAACGTTCCGGTCAACATCAACGCCAATCCGGGCACGAACGTCGACTTCGCCCTCGACGTGATCAACACGGCCGGCTCGAGCGACAACTACTCGCTCACGTCGAACGTTCCCGGCGGCTGGACCGTGACGTTCTACAACGACGTGAACGGCAACGGCGTCCTCGATCTGCCCGAGCTCGCCCCGATCGCCGGCATCGGCCCGGTCGCGGCCGGCAGCGAGGCGCACGTCATCGCGCGCGTGGCGGTTCCCGGCGGCGTCGGCCCCGGCGTGAACAACGCCGCGTTCCGCGCGACATCGACGAACAACCCGGCCGTATTCGACGAGATCACGGATACCGTAACGATCCTGACGGCCGCATCGGTCGATATCGCCCCGAACCGTAACGGCACGGGCACCGCGGGCGGAACGGTCCGTTACCAGCATACGGTGACGAATACCGGCAACGTCGGCGACACGTTCCTCCTGAGCGCCGTGAGCTCCAACAGCTGGAGCTACGCGTTCTTCGATCTCGCGAACAACCCGATAGCGGCGGTTACGCTGAACGCCGGCGCGTCCCAGGACGTCGTCGTGCAGATCTCGATCCCGGGCGGCGTGCCGCTCGGAACGGTCGAGACCGGCATCGTCAGCGTCACGGGCAACGGCACGGGCGCGACCGACGCGGTCACCGACGTCACCACGATCGTGGCCGGCAACCTCGTGCTCCTGAAGTCGGTCAACCCGGCCGGCGCGCAGCTGCCGGGCGCCGAGCTCACGTACCGGACCGATTATTCGAACGTCGGCACCGCGGACCTCACCGCGATCGTCGTCTATGACGCTATACCTGCGTGGACGCAGTATCGCGTCGGCTCCGCCACCCAGGGAACCCTCGCCGCCGGCATCACGGCGATCGCGATCGAGTTCTCCAATGACGGCGGCGCCACGTGGACCTACGCGCCGGTGAGCGGCGGCGGCGGTGCCCCGGCGAGCTTCGACGCCAACGTGACCAATGTCCGCTGGACCCTGACCGGCAACCTCGCCGGCGGCAGCGGAACGGTCGACGGCGTCGGCTTTATCGTGAGGATCGTCGCCGAGTAAGCGGCTCGAAAAGACGCCGTGGCGGGGCGGCGGACGTCGCCCCGCCACGGACGATCTTCCGGAGCAGGAGACTTAAGCGAAGAGAAGAGATACGAAATTGAATAGAGATCCCCGCGGCGGCGCAAGAACCCCGAACCGGAGGATGATTCGTTGAAACGGATCAGCCTCTCGTTCATTTCTGGAGGGAAAAGGGTGAGAAGGCCTGTTACCAGAAGTCGGAAATGGAGCTATCTCCTTTTCGTGCTTGCGGTTGCGGGTCTCGCCCTTTTGCCTCCGGCTTCGCGTGCGGCCGTTCCCCCCTCCGGCCAGGTAATCACGAGCCGCTCGCTCGCTCTCTACGACCTGAGCGGCGGGCGCTGCAGCGTATACTCGAACGAAATCCGCGTGAGCGTTCTGTCCGTCTACGGCCCCGTCGTGACGCCGAACGGCACGACCGCCGCGCCCGGCGGTGTCGCGCATGCCTTCGCCGGGGAGACGGTGACCTTCGTGTTCACGCTGAGGAACGCGGGGAACGCGGACGACGCGTTCAGCCTGTATCTCATGTATCCCGCTCCTTCGGACTTCGTCCCGGCGAGATCGGCCATTTACCTCGACGTCGACATGGACAGCCTCGTCGACATGGGCGAGTTGACGGTATCGGACGTCGGGCCTCTCGCGCCGGGCGAAGAGGTGCTGCTCGCGATCCAGGCGCAGCTTCCGTCCGGGCTCGCGGGGGGAGAGACTGCCAACGTGAATCTCGTCGCCCGCTCGCAGGCGGACACCTCTTCGTGGGACAGGGACAACGTCGTCAGGATCGTGGCGCGCGAGGAAGCCGCGATCGCGCTCTCGCTCGCGGCGGACAGGACCGAGGCGCAGCCGGGCGATACGATCGGCTTCTCGCTCCATTTCACGAACGGGGGAGAGCGCGCGGCCGGCGACGTCGCGCTCTCGGCGCTCGTCGATCTGAACGGCTCGGCCGCGGGAGCCGATTTCGTGCCGGGTTCGGCGAGCTCGACGGCCGCGGGGAGCTTCGAGTACTACGACGCCGGCGTATCGAGATGGGTCGCGATCGCCCCTCCCGTCGATCGCATCAAAGGCGTGCGCCTTCTGGCCGGCGATCTCGCTCCCGGCGCCGGGGGCGACCTGTCGTTCCGCGTGCGCGTAAGGGACGGCAGGGCGGCGGGGGATCTGCGCGAGACCGCGGCCGTCGATTACGAGGGAGGGGACGGACTGCCGTATCGTCACGAATCGAACGAGGTCGCCGTGCGGATCGGGCGCGAAAGCTCGATCGCGATCGGTCCCCGGGGAAATCCGCGGGCCGTCACGGGGAGCCCCGACGACCGCGTCGTCGTGAACGTCGACGGAAACAGCGATTCGTACACGCTCTGGCACGAGGTCGCGAATGACGGCAATTTCGGCGACAGCGTGCGCGTCTCCCTCGCCGATTCGTCGGCCATTCCCGCCGAATGGCGCGTCGATTTCGTCGATTCCAACGGTTCGCCGCTTCCGCGCGAGTCGGCGTACCGCGCGGCGGTCGGTACGATCCCGAGCGGGAGCTCGACGGTCGTCGGCCTGCGGCTGCAATCGACGGGCGAAGGATTCAGGAGATTCGCGGGAAGGCAGCTCGCGTTCGCCGTCGAAGCCGCCTCGATCTTCTTCGAGGAATCGAGCGATCGCGTCGAAAACGTGCTCGTCAAGTCGAGCATCCCGATCGTTTCGATCGAGCAGTCGATCCGCGAGCCGGCCGCGCTCGTCGGAGACGTGCTGAGCTTTATCGCCACGATCGAGAACGTGACGGAAGAAACCGCGCTCGACAGCGTCGCGGTCACGGAGACGCTTTCCCCCGGCCTCTCGTTCGCGGGCGGAAACCTCGCGCCGCGGATCGCCGGGAACGATCTCGTATGGCGCATCGAGCGGCTCGAGCCGGGCGAGAGGCGCGAGATCGTCTTTCGCGCGCGCGTGAAGGCCGGCCAGGAGACGGGAAGGCTCGTGAGCTCCGCCCGGGTGAGCGGCGTCACCGAAACGGGCGAACGGGCCTTCGACGGTCCCGCGACCGCCTCCGTTCTCGTCGTCGAGGGGATATTCACGCGGCGGGGGATCATATCGGGCGCCGTGTTCGCGGACGCGGATTCGAGCGGTTCCCGGGACGAAGGGGAGCGCGGCGTTCGCGGCGTCTCCGTTTTCATCGAGGACGGCACATACGCGGTGACCGATTCGTTCGGGCTCTATTCGATCCCCGGCGTCGTCGAGGGGCGGCACGTCGTGCGGATCGACCCCGCGTCTCTTCCCGATTCTCTCGAGCCGGGCGACAGCGGCCATTTCGGAATGGGCGAAGCCGGGGAGACGCTCGTCGACCTCGCGCCGTCGGGACACCGGAGAGCGGACTTCGCGCTCGTCCGGTCGCTCCGCGCCGGCGTCCGGGCGGACGCCTCGCTGTCCGCTTCGGGCCGCCCCGCGCCGGAGCGGGCCGAGGCCTCGGCCGCCGATTCGTCCGCTTCGCCCGCCCGCGCCGCGGCGGGTCCGGGCGCGACGGAGGGCGCAACGGAGGGCGCGGCGAAATCGGGCCGGTCGTTCGACGCGATCACGATACCGAGCACGCATTTCGGCGCGGGGGAGGCCGCGATCGAGGGCATTCCCCTGAGCCGTGTCGCCGCGCTTTCGCTCTGGATCAAGGATCACCCCGGCTGGCGGATCTTCATCGAGGGGCACACGGACAGCATTCCCATCGCGAGCGCCTCGTTTCCGTCGAACCTCGAGCTGTCGATCGCCCGCGCGCGCTCCGTATTCCAGATTCTCCGCATGAACGGCATTCCCGAGGATCGCGTGGATTACACGGGGTGCGGCTCGCGGGAGCCGGTCGCGTCGAACGACAGCGAGGAAGGGCGCGCGCTCAATCGCCGCGTCGAGATCCGCGTCGTGGCGCCGGACGACTACGCCGCGGGCGACCCGGGCCTTCCCGATATCCTGAACGAGTCGGAGCGGGAGGAATACGCCCTGGCCGACTCGACGGGCATATGCGCCGGCATCGTCAAGCCGGAAGAAGGAACGATCTTCTTTTCGCGCGGCGAGATCGACGTCGAAATCGTTTCTCCCCTCGGTTCCGATGCCGAGCTCTATGTGAACGGCCTCCCGGTGGGCAGAGAGAGAATCGGTCTCAAGAAGATCGACATCGCGAGCGGCACCTTCGGTTCGGTCTTCTACGGCGTGAAGATCGAAGAGGGCAAGAACGACCTCCTCGTCGTGTGCCGCGAGTACGGCGGGAAGCGCAGCACCTGCGTCCGGCACGTCTATCTCGCGGGACAGCCCAAGGCCGTCACGCCCGAGCGCGAGCTCGTCACGATCCCCGCCGACGGCAAGACCGCGGGCGAGATCGTCTTTCTCGTGAGCGACGGGAACGGATTGCCCGTCCGCGACGGCATATTCGTCACGGTGAGCGGAGCGGAGGATCTCGTCGCGGGCGTCGACGCGAATCCGCAGCAGGCGGGCGTCCAGGCGGCCACGGCGAACGGGCGCGTCGTCGTCGCGCTTCCGCCGATGCGCGATTCGCGGAAGGAACGGATCGGCGTCGCGCTGAACGGCGTTTCCGCCGCCGCGCGCGCCGCGTACGAAGCGCCGCTGCGGAACTGGTTCCTCTTCGGGTACGGCGAGGGGGAGATGGGATACAGCGATCTTTCGGGATCGGGGAGCACGAACCGCCTGCTCGAGAAGCAGCATGACGGCGTCTTCGCCGAGGGAAAGCTCTCGTTCTACGGGCAGGGCGAAATCAGAAACGGCCATCTCTTCACGTGCGCCGTCGACACCCGCCCCCTGAGGGACGACATGCTCTTCAGACGCATCGAGCCGGAGAAGTACTATCCGATCTACGGCGACGCGAGCGAGCTCCGGTTCAACGCCGCGTCGCGGAGCGGAACGTTCATGCGGCTCGATCACCGCAGATACGCGGCGATGCTCGGCGATTTCCGCACCGATCTCGGCGCCGCGGAGTTCACGAAGTACCACCGTTCCTTCAACGGCGTTTCGGGAGAGGCGCGTTTCGCGCAGGGAAGCGTGAAGGCGTTCGTCACGAGGGCCGACCAGGTGACGTATCAGGAGGAGATCCGCGCCGAGGGGACGAGCGGATTCTATTTCCTCAAGCATTATCCGCTCGTCGAAAACAGCGAGAGGATCCGCGTCGAGGTGCGGGACCGATACCGGCCCGATCGGATCGTCCGCGTCGATTACAAGCAGGCGGGGCGCGATTACGACATCAATTATATGGACGGGAGCGTCCTCTTCAAGGAGAGCGTCCCCGTCTTCGACGCCGAGCTCAATCCCGTGACGATCGTCGCGAGCTACGAATGCCGCGGCTCCGGCGAACGCAACTACATCTACGGCCTGCGAAGTGCGATTGCGGTCATGGACAGCCTCGAGCTCGGGACGACCGCGGTGCTCGAGGAAGAGGGCGTCGAGAATTACACGCTCCTCGGGGTGGACCTCGCCGGACGGGTCCGCGAGGGCCTGGCGGTCGAGGGAGAGTTCGCGCGCAGCGAAAAATTCCTCCTCGGCGGCGGGAACGCGTTCCGCGTTCTTCTGAGAGGGGAGGCGGCCCGCGCCGTCCGGTGGAACGCCTACTACCGCGCGATCGACGAGAATTTCTTCAACTCGTCGTTCTCGGGAGGGAAGACGGAGCTCGGAAGCGTGAAGATCGGCGGCGATCTCGCGTGGAGGCTCAACCGCGGGCTCGGCGCGAGCGCGCAGGCGTACCGGCATTTGTTCCGGGAGCGGGACGAAACGAAAGACTACCTGGATCTCGTGGGGCGCTACACGGCCGGCGCCGTCGAAGGGCGGGCGGGCTTCGCCGCCGCCGGACACGGCGACACGCGCGACGGCGATCAGTCGGCGGTGCTCATGCTCACCGGGTTCGCGCTCAAGGGCTCGCGGACTTCGGGGGAGATCCAGTGGGATCAGATCCTCTCGGGCGACGAAGTGGCCGATTATCCGAACCGGCTCCAGGCGAAGCTCTCGCGGCGTCTCTGGCGCGGCGTCGCGGCGACGCTCAAACACGAGTACCGGACGGGGAGCCGCACGGGCACCCGGCACCTCACGCAGGCCGGAGTCGAGTCGAATCTCACGGAAAGCATGCAGGTCTACTCCCGCTACCAGCTCGAGGGCGCGATGAGCGGCGAACGCGGCCAGGCGACGATGGGAATGAGGAACCGCTTCTCCCCCGCGGAGGATCTCTCGGCGACCGTCGCCCTGGAAAAGCTCGCGACGGTGAGCGGAGACGGCGCGGAGGATTATCTTTCGCTCTCGACCGGCGCGCTGTACACGCCGGCGAAGGGGGACTATCGCCTGAAGGGTAACTACGAAATACGGCTCGAAACGGCGCGCAGCAAGCATCTCGCCGAGCTCGCGGCGATGAAGCGAATGAGCGATCGCTGGAGCGTCCTCGCGAAGGGGGATCTCTGGCTCTCCGACGAGAAGCTCGAGGAGAATCACGTCAAGGGGAGCTCGACGATCGGATTTTCCGCGCGGCCGCGCTCCGCGCGCGCGGTGGAGATCCTCTCCCTCGTCAAGACCGTCTACGAGAAGAACAGCCCCGCGCACCCGGACGCCGTCGACAAGGAGCTTCTCGGTTCGATCGAGGCGAGCTGGTCCCCGGGCCCCGCGTGGGAGCTCGAGGGCAAGCTCGCCGCGCGCCGGGTCGCGAACTCGTTCAGGGGCTGTTCGGCGAACGCATCGGCGATCATGTATCAGGCGCAGGCGATACGGATCGTCGCGAGAAAATGGGACGTCGCCCTCAAGGCGCGCGTCGTGCGGCAGCGCGAGACGGCCACGACGAGCTATGGCGGAGGCCTCGAGCTCGGCAGGATCGTCGCGGACAACCTGTGGGTCGGGGCGGGGTACGATTTCGGCGGGCATGACGACCCCGACGCGTCGATAAACGGCTTCGCGCGGAGCGGATTCCATTTCGGCATGCGGCTCAAGTTCAACGAGAAGATCATGGAGTATTTCGACGGCGGCCGGGAGGTGGGCGAATGAGGAGGAACGTCGCGATCGCGATCGCCGCGGCCGCCGCGCTCGTCGCGGCGCTGGGCTCGCCGGCCGCCCTGCGAGCCGGAGAGATCGTGCAGAACGGGGGCTTCGAGTCGGGAGGCTTCACGGGATGGACCCACGGCGCCGGCAACACGTCGGGGCAGTACAACGCCGCATGGGCCGATCACTCGGTCGTTCTCGACAATCCGTTTGCGGGCGCCTACTCGGCCCTTCTCGGATTCAAATACACGGCCCAGCGGGCGAACCGGTTCGGGTACATGTATCAGGACGTCGCCGTTCCGACGAACATTTCCCGGGCGACGCTCTCCTTCAAGTTCCGCCAGCAAGGATATGACGGGCTGCAGTACGATCCGTTCCGAATGCAGATCAGAAACACGGCGAACACGATCCTCGCCACGGTCATCACGTACGCCTTCACGGAATGGAACGACCAGTTCAAGGACAGCGGGTGGCTCGACGACGACAACGTCTCCCCCGCCGGATACAACATGACGTCGTACGCCGGGAGCACCGTCCGGCTCTATTTCAGGCAGGACAACCTCACCGACAATCTCTACGAGACGTGGGTGTTCGTCGACGACGTTTCGCTCGTTTACCGGAAGTTCGTCGATCTCGCGGTCGACGGGAACGGGGACGATCTCTTCGGAAACACCGGGACCGGCGCCGGGGGGGCCTCGATCCGGAGCGGCGAAGGGGGCCAGACCGTCGTCTATCTTCTCGACGTCGAGAACGAGGGGCTCGACGTCGACTCGTACAACATCACGGCGACACCGCCCGCGGGCTGGTCCGCGAGCGTTCGATACAACGGCGTCACGTACGCCTTCCCCTGGGCGACACCGGCGATTCCGGCGGGATCGAAGATACAGGCGCAGGTGCTGGTGACCGTTCCGGCGGGGCAGGCGATCGGGAGTTACCCGACGATCGTCAACGCCGTCTCGCGAACGTTCGCGAACCGCTACGACAGCGTGAGACTCACGACGAACGTCATCCCCGCGCAGCATGGCGTCGACCTCGCGATCGACGCGAACGGTCTCGGCGTGATCGATCCGGCGGGGGGCGGCGGCATCTCGTATCGGGAGACCGATCCCAATACGCAGGTGAATTACACGATCGACCTCTACAACACGGGCGCGCGCGCGGACACCTTCCAGATCCGCTTCACGGCGCCCTCTCCGCTCACCGCGGTGATGATCGACGGCGGCGCGACCAGAACGGGCCAATTCAAATCGATGCGGATCGACGCGGGCGCCTCGGCGTCGTACACGCTCCGCGTGACCGTGCCCGTCTCGCTCGTCGGCGGCGATTATTCCTCGTACGTCTATGCGAAATCGCTCACCGACACCCTCCGGAAGGACGGTGTGCGCGCGGTGACGAGGGTGCGGGCGCCCAAGGTCGACGTCGTCATCTGCGGGAGCGGCGACGGCATCATCGACGCGACGGGAAGCGGGCTCGGGGGAAGCGCCTCCGTCGGGGGTATGCGAAACACGACGATCTCGTTCCCGTTCATTCTTCAAAACGAGGGGGCCGTCGCCGATTCGTTCACGCTTTCGTGGACTCGCCCGACGACCGGCTGGACCGCCGTCGTCATGGACGGCGCGACGAGCCGCGCGCTTCCGTGGACCACGCCGCGTCTCGCCGCCTTCAGCGAGAAGAGCTATGTCCTTGCGGTGACGATCCCGGCGAACGCCACATACGAGACGTTCCGGTCCATCCTCAACGCCGTATCGATCGTCTCGAGCACGGTGCGCGAGAGCGTGGCTCCGGTCATCACCGTCGCCACGGGCAACGAGGTCGACCTCGTCATCGACGGTAACGGCGGGAACGTGTACGGCGCCGCCGGCTCGGGGCTCGGAGGAAGCTCGATCAAGACGGCGGCTCCGGGCTCGACAGTCACGTTCACGATCGTCGTCGAGAACGAGTCGGGAGAGAACCTCTTCGATCTTTCGTGGAACACGCCGGCGGGCTGGATCGTCTCGATCGGCGATTCGACATCGACGATGCGCCGCGTGCAGGCGGGCACGTATTCGCTCCAGGTCCAGATTCCTCCCCATTGCTCCGGCGGAACGTTCGATATCATCGTGAACGGCTCGAAGACGAACAAGAAATTCCTCGTCGACAGCGTCAGGGGCAGGCTGCTCGTGACCCCGCCGCACATCGTCGACGCCCTCATCGACGGGAACGGCGACGAAACGTTCGGCACGACCGGCTCGGGCGCAGGCGGTTCCTCGCTCCAGAGCACGATCGGCGGCCGCACGGTCGGTTTCACGCTCGAGCTCCAGAATCAAGGCGGGGAGAGCGAGAGCTACCGGGTGAGCTGGAACGGATTCGCCGGATGGTCGGCGCTTCTCTCCGGTTCCGCGTCCCCGTATGCGACCCCGCCCGTCGGGGCGGGCGCCTCGGGACTCTATACGTTCCTCGTGATCGTTCCCGTCTCCGCGGCCCCGGGAGATTACGACTTCATCCTCGACGTCGTCTCGACGCTCGATCCGAGCAACGTCGAAAGCGTCCGCGCGCGGATTCACATCAATCCGCCCCCGCGGGTCGATCTCGTGATCGACGGCAGCGGCGCGCAGGTCACTGCTCCGGCGGGAACGGGGGGGGGCGGCATGGCGCTCGTGTTCGGCAGTCCCGGAACGACGGTTACCGCCCGGCTCGACGTCGTGAACAGGGGAGGCTTCCCCGATTCGTTCCGCGTTTCGTGGAAAGATCCCGAGGGATGGCCCGCGGGATCCGTGCTCATATTTGACGGAACGAGCGATCGAATGTCGCCGTTCGTGACGCAGCTCGTCAATCCGGGCGACTCGCTCAGTTTCACCGTCAAGGTGCATATCTTCGCGCTCGCCGCGATCCGAAGCAGGATCGTTATCGACGGAGTCGGGATCTCTCTCAAGCTCGAAGATTCGGCAACGCTCGAAATCGCGACGGGCTCGTTCGTGACGGGGATCGTGTTCAACGACAAGGACCATGACGGCGCACGCGACGCGGGGGAGGAGGGGTGGGTGGGAGTGACCGTGACGCTTTCCGATCCAGGCGGGTCGATCGTTCGCGTGACGGATGGAACGAGCGCTTATCTCTTCGAGGTGCCGGCGGGAATCGCCCGCACGATCGTCGAGGGCACTCCGTCGGGCATGATCAGCCTGACGAGCGATACCGTCTCGTGCCCGGCCGCCGCGCCCGGCGAGACGCTCCGCGTCGACTTCGCCGACGTTCGCCTCTCCTCGATCGCTCCCTCGAACGACCTGAGCGGTCCGGCGGGGAGCTTCATCGACGTCCCGCACGTGATCGTCGCCGGCACGAAAGGCCTCGCGACGCTGAGCGCGGCCCTGCCCGCCGGATGGGTGGAGGTCTTCTATCGGGATAACGACGCGGACGGGAGATTGGGGGCCGCGGATTCGCTGCTGCGGGCCTCGGACCTCGCGCTCGATCCCGATTCGGCCGGTTTCGCGACGGTGCCCGTCATCGTGCGCGTATTCGTGCCGCCGCAGGCGGGCGCCGGGACGAGCGTTTCGCTCTCCGTCACGCTCGCGCAGATTCTCTCCGGCACCGCGATTCACACCGAAGCGTCGGTCGTCGACCGGCTCTTCGTGCTCGCCCGCGCGACCGGCATGCTGAAGCTCCTCAAGGAGGTCGATCTCGCGCAGGCCCGTCCCGGCGACGTGATGACCTATTCGATCGCATTCTCCAATCCGGGAATCCAGGCGGTGCAAGAGATAGAGATCATCGATCCCCTCTCGAGCGCGGTCGAGATCGTGACGGACGCTTTCGGCGCCGGCCGGGACGTCGAATGGCTGAAGAACGGCGTCGCCGAGTATCTCACGGCGGACCCGGGAGACGCCGACGAGGCGATGCTCGAGGGGAGCGAGGGCCGCCTTCGCGTGATTCTCTCGCGGCGCTCCCCGTTCACGCTCGAGAGCGGCGCGACGGGACGCATCTCCTATCGCGTGAGAATCCGGTAGCGGCTACTTTCCTCTCACCGCGTCGATCACCGTTTCGATGACGAACTCGATCTCTTCCCCGGTGAGCTTGGGGTACAACGGAAGGCTGATCGTTCGGGCGCCGATATCCTCGGCGACGGGGAACATTCCCGGCCGGAAGCCGTATCGCTCGCGGTAGTAAGTCATCAGATGGACGGGATAGAAATTCACGGAGACGCCGACGCCGCGGTTCTGTATCTCGTCGAGGATCCGGTCGCGCCGCGCGCGATCGACGAGGATCGTGAAGAGATGGCACGCGTGGCGCGCCTCAGGCCTTCTCGAGTGCAGCTCGATGCCTTCGATTCCGCCGAGCGCCTCGACGTATCGCTCGTAGATCTCGGCGCGTCTCGCGAGAAAGCCCTCGATCTTCTTGATCTGCTCGACGAGAATCGCCGCATGGATATTGTCCATGTTGTATTTCCAGCCGAACACGTCGACGTCGTACCGTTCGAAATGATTCGAGTAGCGTTCGAGTGCGTTCTTGCCGAGACCGTGGAGGCGGAGTTTTCTCAGGAGCTCCGTCCGCGACGCGTCGCGCGCCGAGATCGCGCCTCCTTCGCCCGAGGTGATGTTCTTCGTGGCGTAGAAGCTGAAGCAGGCGAAATCGCCGTAGTGTCCGGGTTTCTTTCCGTTCCATTCCGACTCGAGCGAGTGTGCGGCGTCCTCGACGACGGCGAGCCCGCGCTTCCGTGCGATGTCGCCGATGGCCGTCATGTCGCACATCTGTCCGTAGAGATGGACGGGCATGATCGCCCGCGTGCGCTCCGTGATCGCGGCCTCTACGCCCGCGGGGTCGATATTCGCCGTCGAACGATCGACGTCGGCGAACACGGGCACGCCGCCGGCCATAATGACGCTGTTCGCCGTTCCGACGAAGGTGAGGGGAGTCGTGACGACCTCGTCTCCCGGACCGATCCCGGCGGCCAGGAGCGCGAGCTGCATCGCGGCGGTGCAGCTCGTCACGGCGACGGTCGACGGGAGGCCGAGATAGGAAGCGAGGCCGCGCTCGAACTCGCTGACCTCGTCTCCCGTCGTGAGGAAGAGCGAGCGGAAAACGCGCTCGACGCGCCGGAGCTCCTCCTCGCCGATGTTATGCTTGCAGTACTCGACTTTTCTTTTCAACGCGTCTCGTCCCCCGGAACCGGCGTTATCGAAGGTACAGGATCTTGCGGGTCTGTGAGATCTTGCCCGCCTTGATACGGCAGAAATACACGCCCGAGGCGACTCCGCGTCCCTCGCCGTCCGTGCCGTTCCAGAGAATCGAGTAGCGGCCGGGCGGACGCTGCGTCCGCTCGAGCACCTTGATGACGCGCCCCGCGGGATCGTAGATCCTGATCTCGACGTCGCACGACTCGCCGATGGAGTAGAAGATCGACGTCGTTCCGTTGAACGGATTCGGATAGTTCTGTTCGAGCGCGGTCGTGAAACGCGGCGTGCCGGCGCCGTCGCCGTCCTCCGTGTCGCCCACGCCGGTTTTGTTCCTGATGGAGAACAACGAGTCGCTTTCGTCGACGCCGGTGAGTAGAGCCGGATCGTAGGCGACGACCCGCACGAGGCACGAATCGGAAAGAGACGGAGGAACGATCCATTGGTACGAGGAATCGGCCGGCCACCCGCGCGCGAGAAGCGTATACGAGCCCCCCGCGTCGTCGGAATAGTAGACGCTGATCGAATCGACGCGGCGGTTGTCGGTCGCGGTCCATTCGACCCGGATCGTGTCTCCGATCTCGAAGATCTCCCCGCCGTTCGGATAGATGACGGCCGCGACGGGAGCGACGACGTCGGGCCCCGACGCGCAGGCGCTTGCCTCGCTCGAGTATCCGCCGCCGTAGCCGGCGCCGTTCACCGCCGAAACACGGTAGTACAGGCAGCCGGAGATCGGGAAATGGGAGAACGAGGTGCCCGGCACCGGAACGCTTCCGAGGAAGACGCCCTCGGACGGAGCGAAACCGGCCGTCGGGCTTCCGTAGACGGCGTAGGAGGCGGCTTCTCCGCCGAGCCCGTCCCAGCCGAGCGCGATCGTCGTGTCGTTCGCGGACGCCGCCGTGAGGTTCTTCACGTACCCGGGAGCCGCCATGACGGCGCCGGGGCCGCCGAAGGCGCCCTGATCGGCGCGAGAGCCGTCCGGGTCGCTCGAGCCCGCGGGATCGCCCGTGTCGATGCCGCCCGAATGCACGAGGAGGTGATAGTCGTACGACGTCGTGTCCGCGTAATGCGGATTTCTGCTGATGTTGGTCGTATCGGCCCCCGCCGCCGCGAGGTTGAGCGGCGTGTTGCCGAAGCAGTTGTTGAACCGGAACGCGATATTCGTCAGGCTGTTCGCCTGGAAACCGTTCTTCGCGCCGTATGTGAACAAGTTGTTCGTGACGGCGAGCGACGGGTTCGTCGCGAGGAACATATTTCCGCCGCCATAGACGCCGCGGTTGCGGTCGAAGGTGTTGTTCGTTACGCCGCCCCAGCAGCTGTCCGCGTACATGCCTCCGCCGATGACGTTCGACCGGTTCGACGAGACGATGCAGTTCGACACGTCGATGCCCGCGGCGCGCGCGTAGACGCCGGCTCCGAACGAGGGGCTCGTGTTCTGCTTCACGAAGGCGCGCGAGAGCGTGAGCGCGGAGCGATCGGCGCATATGCCGGCGCCGACGTCGAGACCGTCGTTGAGCGCGAGCGTGTCACCTTCGAGAGTCGCGGGGCTCAGGTACAGATACACGCCGGCGCCCTTGCGGAAGCCGTCGTTGTTCTCGATGACGTTGCCTTCGAGCGCCGCCGTCGAGTGGAGCGCGTAGATGCCGCCGCCGTGCCTTGATCCGCTGTATTCCAGATTCGGGCTGCACGCGGCGATGCGGTTCCCTCTGATCGTCGCCGTCGCTTCGAAGAGGTAGACGCCGCCGCCGCATTGCGCGAGACATCTTTCGATCCTGTTCCCCTCGATGAGGGGGGCGCCGCCGTAGCAGGCGATTCCCCCGCCGCCGCTGAAGTCGAGGACCTCGGCGACCCCGCACGAGTCGATGACGTTGTTCTTGATGACCGGCGACGACTGGTAGCTGAGAATCGCGCCGCCGTACACGCCGTTCGCGGGGAGCGGCAGGAACGTGCCCGATCCGTACTTCAGCGTGAAGCCCTCGATGCCGCAGGACCCGGCCGCCACGTTCAGGAAGGTGACGAGGCTCCCGCCCGCCTGGATCTTCGTGACGTACGCCGCCGGATCGCGAACGGTGAAGTCGCCGTTCCATCCGCCGTAGAGATAGACGGGAGCTTCGACCGTGATCGCCTGATTGTACGTGTCGCCCGCGACGATGATCGTATCCCCCGGCACGCCCGCGCTGACCGCGTTCTGGATCGTCGTCGACGCCCATGCAGGCAGGCTGTACGGGAAGACGTTGCCGCCGGTTTTCGAGACGTACCGGTACGGCGCGCCCTTGATCGTGAAATTCGCGTCGCTCATGTCGTAACCGGCGTCCTGGCTGTCGTAATAGGCGACGACTTTGACGCGGGCCGTGTTCACCGGAAGGTCCGGAACGGTCCAGTCGTACGAGGTCGCCGTGCCGGCGAGACCGTGCGCAATCGTGTAATCGTATGTCGCTCCCTCGTCCAGGCTCATGAGGATGCTGAGGGAGTCGGGCGTCTGGCGATCAGTGTACCACGTGATCGTGTGATATTGGCCGGGCTGCCTGTCGACGTCCCAGATTTCTCCGCCGTTCGGAGCGGTGACGTGAACGAGCACCGTGGTCGGCAGATACGTGATCTGGTATGCGGCGGTGCCGATTCTGCAGGTGCCGTACTTGATGTAGCCGAACCCCTCCATGCCCCACCCGAGCCCCCAGCTGTTCTTGATGATCCATGCGCCCTGGCCGGCGCACTGGTTATCGTCCCATCCGACGATGAGGATCGCGTGATTGGGACTCGCGGTGGAGGGGTTCTGATAGCAGCCGTTCGTGTAGTTGTAGAAATCGTCCTCGACGGTGAACGCGGTGGAAACGGGGCCGGTCTGGAGCGCCAGCTTGATCGCGTCCACGCTGTTCGCCACGGAATTGTAGTCCGAGATCATGGAGAGCACCGTGCATTGGCTCTGCCTGCACGGCTTGTCGTCGCGCGCCTCGTACGGGTAGCACAGCTCGCCTACGCATCCCGGGCTCATGAAAAGCTCGAGAGCCCCCGGCACCCAGCCGCCGGCGCAGTCCCCCCCCCCAGGGATTGCAATCGACGACCTGCTGCTCGGAGAGATCCTCGAGCCGCTCGTCGAATATGAGGGTATGGGATTCGAGCTGGGCGACCGCCGCGAAGGCCCAGCACGAACCGCACGATCGCTGGTTCGTCACCGGGGTCACGCCGTTGTGTTCTCTCCAGTCGTACGCGGACACGAACGCGGCGCCCGAAGGCGCCATGAGAGGCATCTTGTCCTTGCCCCATCCCTCGGGCAGGGGCAGGAGACCGAGGAGCTGCTTCTTTTCCTCGGCCGAAAGCCCCGAGACGGACGTTTTGCCGGCCGTCCATTGGTAACCGAGCTCGGCGTTCCTTTTGTTGATCTCGGCGACTCGTTGGTCCTCGCTCTTCTCCGCGAAGACGGGGGACGCCGCCGGAACGAGCGCGGCGAGAATCGCGAGCGCCGTCGCGAGTCTGGAGAACTGGTGGGATCTCATGTGTTCGTGACTCCTTTGCGGATCCGGTTGCGATATCGAAGCTTGTGCAAACGCTATAGGTAAAGTAAGGCTTCCGCGAGCGCGAGGCCAGATATTATTATACCACAAACGGGCCGGGGGGTCGAACCCCACGGCCCGTTATCGCACAATACGGGTGCGGACACTCTCGCGTCCTGGCCCAGTCGCAGAGCCTCCAATGGGCCCGGACGCGAGAGTGCCCGCACCTAGTCGCAGAGCCTCCAATGGGCTCGTTCGCGGGAATGTCCGCGCCCGCGCGATCGTGGCTGAACGTTCCCTGAGACGGCCCCCACATCCCCTATCTATCGAAGCAAGGCCATCTTCCTGGTCTCGCTGAAGCCGTTCGTCTCCATCTTGTAGAAATAGATCCCGCTCGCGACGGCGGTGCCCCGGTCGTTCGCGCCGTCCCAGGCGATCGAATAGGAGGCCGCGTCCCGCACGCCGTCGACGAGAGTGCGCACGAGCTGCCCGGCGACGTTGTAAATCTTCAACGTCACGAGTCCCTTTTCCTTCAGGTCGAACTTGATCGTCGTCACGGGATTGAAGGGATTCGGGAAGTTCTGGGAGAGCTTGTACGCCGAGGGAATTTCCGCGTCGGTGTAGCAGCAGCCGGGGTTCACGATGAACTGCATCCAGGCGAACACGTTCCGAGCGATCTCGAAACGGTCGATCGGCGCCGAACGCACGTCGTCCCTGACATACTGCATGCTGAAACCGAACCACATCGTGTTCACGGCGTATCCGCTCGGGTTCATCTGCGTCGATGCGATAGCCGCATGGCGGTTCGTCGCGTTGTACACGGGATAGCTGAGAGCGTACTTGCCGTTCGCCGTCTTCTCGAGCACGTCGAACTGGTTGATGACCGGGCAGCCCCCGAATAGGTAGAATCTGTCGGGAACGCCGGCGTGCACGAATATGCCCGCGTCGGTTTCTCCCGTGATGAGCGGGTTCACGACGCCGCCGCCCGTGCGGCCGCCGGTCTCGTCGAAGTAGCTCGTGGCGACGAAGTCGACGCCGCACCACGAGCTCATGAGGGTGAGCGACGCGGTCGATGCGAGGCCGTCCAGGTCGAACGCGACGTCGTCGCCGCAGACCCAGAGGCCGCACACGTGCTCGGACTGCTCGAACCAGTCGATGAGCATCCGGCAGTCGTTCGACTTGTCGCTGTTGACCGTACCGTCGGAGATCGTGATGGATTCGAGGTCTCCGCAATCCCAGACGATCGCATGGTACTGGTTGACGAGCTGCTGCGTTTTGGCCCGGCTTCCCGGCCCGTTCGAGACGCCCGAGGTCGGGCCGTTCACGTCGTATTTGTCGACGTGGTTGTTCGGCGGCGCGATCTGGGAACAGAATACCGGCATCCAGTAGTTCTCGACCGCGCCGGCGAACGAGCCGCGCCCCGTGAAGTCGTCGACGAAGAGCACGTCGCTGTTCTTCGTCGGAAGGCAGGTGAACTCGTAATACGGCCCGTAATAGCGGCACCATTTCGGCATGGAGGACTCGACGCCCGCGACGCTCCGGGCCATGAAGTAATAGTCTATCTGGTAGCCCCTCGTGAAAAGCGAATCGTTGAGGTCGAACATGTACTTGCCCGCGACGACGCCTCCCGGCACGCGCGCCGTATCCCCCTGGATGATCGTCCATGTCGCGTCGTCGCTCTTGTACGATCCGTACGTGCCCTGGAGCGAGGGACCGAAGAGCGCGGGCTTCAAAGGCGCGGGCCCGATGTAGGAGCTTTTCACGTGCATATAGACCGCCGGACCGCCGCCCGGGTCTGCCGCGATGCCCCCGCCGAGAGGCGAGGCGCAGTCGACGACGATCGAGTCCCCCGGACGGATGACCGGATTGTCGTTCGCGTTGAGATCGTTCGCCGCGTCCGCGCGGACGTAGCTCTCCAGCACGAATTCCTGCTCGGGGAAGTTGTCCTGGAAGAGATCGAGATCGCGCACGTACCACTGCGGTCCGTCGCTCTTGAAGCGGTAGAGCCGCACGTTGTCGTACCAGGGCGCCGGGGTATGCTGGGCGCAGTTGCCGTTCACGAGGTACCACACGTCGCACATGTCGACGATGCCGAGGGCGATCTGGATGCTGTCTCCGTGGAAGAAGCTGCCCAGATCCCTGGTCTCGAAGCTGTACGTGCCGTCCACCCAGTAGAAATAGATGATGTTGTCGCTCTGCCAGGGATAGGGGCATCCCGAGGGGCTGAATCCGCGGACATGCCAGTTCCAGAACACGAGGTTCGGGAGCGGATTGTCGACGTAGACCGTGTATTTCAACCGGAGCCCTCCGAGAGAGGCAAGATCCCCCTCGGGAATCGTGCCGTTCTGGATGTTATTGCATGAGGTCGAGTACTTCGTCAGATCGATGACGGGCGACACGACGGCCTCGTCCTGGCAGGGATTCTCGATCCCGCCGGGCCCCATGCAGAAGGGGGTGGTATACAAAAACACCGGATAGCCCGTGGCTGGAATCACAGAGCCGAGGAAGAATACGATCTGGGTGGCAAAGTTATCGTTGCAGGGATCTTTGTCCTGGAGATTGCTCTTCAGGCCCGAGTACAGGCCGTATGCCGGCGCCATTCCCGCCGCCCAGACACCGGCGCGGCCGGCCCCGATCGCGGCGCCCTCGAAGTCCTGGAAAGCGGAGTAGCCTCCCGAATCCGATATGCGGATGCTGTCGACGACGCAGGCGCCGTCGGTGTTGTAGAGGCCGTCCTCGTCGCTCCACGCTCCGTCGGACAAGAAATGAAAGCGAAACTTCGTCGCGACCTGCGTCAGATGGAGAGTCATCTGTTCGACGGCGACTCCGTCGCCGGTATACGACGCGAGCACCTGCCAGTCGCCCCCTCCCGCGTCGTATTCGACCTTGACGTAGTCGTAATCCGGCTCGCAGTCCCACGCCAGCTTGTACGACAGATCGATCGAGCCGGCATATGCGCGCGGGTCGCTCGTGAGCGACTGATCCCAGCCGTTGCCGTAGCCGGGGGCCTTGCTGAACGAGCAGACGTACGGTGCGCTCGAGCTGGCACGCACGCCGCACCACATCGACTTCGTCCCCTCGATCGGCACGAGCCGTCCGAAATCCCCGCCGCCGAGCCCGACAAAATCGTCCACGCGGAAGAAGGCGCCCATCTGCGCGGTCCGGTCGAGGCGCGTCCAACCCTGCCAGTTCATCGCTTCGAAATTGTACCAGACGATGCAGTAGGTATCGACCGCGGCTTCCATGTTCGTGCCCTGCAGGCCGGGATCGACGAGCTCGGGGAGCTCCGTCTCCGTCCACGGCCGGGCCGGTCTCAATCCGCGGTTCACGGGATCGCGCGCGGATGCCGGGGCCGAGAGCAGGATCGCGAGGCACACGCAGACGGCAACGAACGAGAGCCGGTTCATTCTGTTACCCCCATCGTCGGAACCTTCGCGAAAACTATCTCAAAAGCACCATCTTTCTGGTCTGGCTGAAGTCTTTCGTCTCCATCTTGTAGAAATAGATCCCGCTCGCGACGGCGGCGCCCCGGTCGTTCGCGCCGTCCCACGCGACCGAATAGGAGGCCGCGTCCCGAACGCCGTCGACGAGAGTCCGCACGAGCTGTCCGGCGACGTTATAGACCTTCAACGTCACGAGTCCCTTTTCCTTCAGGTCGAACCTGATCGTCGTCGACGGGTTGAAGGGGTTCGGGAAGTTCTGGGCCAGCGTCGTGAACTTCGGCGGCGCGTCCGTCGGCGTGACGTTCACATTTGTGGCGCCCTGCATCCAGCTGGTCGCGTCCCGCATGATCTCGAAACGATCGATCGGCGCGGTGTTCACGTCGTCGCGAATGGACTGGTAGCTGAATCCGAACCACAACGTGTAGACGGAGAATCCGGCGGGATTCAGCTGCGTGGACGCGATGGCCGCATAGCGGTTCGTCGCGCCGTACACCGGATAGCTGAGAGCGTATTTGCCGAACGCGGTTTTTTCGAGCACGTCGAAACTGTTGATGATCGGGCATCCGCCGTACGCGAAGAACTTGTCCGGAATACCGGCGTGGACGAAGATGCCAGCGTCGGCTTCGCCCGTGATGAGCGGCGTTACGATGCCGCCTCCCGTGCGCCCTCCGGTCTCGTTCGAAGTAGCTCGTCGCGACGAAATCGACGCCGCACCATGCGCTCATGAGGGTGAGCGCCGGCGTCGATGCGAGAGCGTCCAGATCCGAGGCGACGTTGTCGCCGCAGACCAAGAGGCCGCACATGTGCTCGGACTGCTCGAACCAGTTGATGATCATCGTGGCAGTCGTTCGACTTGTCGCTGTTGACCGAGCCGTCCGAGATCGTGATGTCGGCGAGATCGCCGCTGTCCCACACGATCTTGTGATACGATCGACGAGCTGCCTCGTCTTCGCTCGGCTTCCCGGCCCGTTCGATACGCCGGAAGACGGGCCGTTCACGTCGTACTTGTCCACGTCGTTGTTCGGCGGAGCGAGCACGGCGTCGAACACCGGCAGCCAGTAGTTCTCGACCGAACCGGCGAACGAGCCGCGCCCCGTGAAGTCGTCGACGAAGAGAACGTCGCTGTTCAAGGTCGGGAGGCATGTCCACTCGAAGTAGGGCGGGCCCGAGCGCGCATAGCGGGGGAGAGCGGATTCCTCGCCGTTCGCGTCGCGCGCGGTGAAATAGTACTCGATCATGTATCCTCTCGTGAAGAGCTCGTCGTTCAGGTCGACCATGTACCTGTCGCGTTGGATGCCCCAGGAGATCCGCGCCGTATCGCATTGGATGATCGTCCAGACACCGTCGTCCGCGACGTAATTGAAATCGATCGTGTATTGCGAGCCGACGGGTCCGGTCACGACGCTCCCGGCGAGCGAGGGGCCGTAGAGAGCCGGCTTCTCGTCGGGGCCGACGCCGGTCGCCTTCACGTGCAGGTACACGGCCGGCCCGCCGTACGTCGGATCGGCCGCGATGCCGCCGCCGAGAGGCGAAGAGCAGTCGAGCACGATGGAATCACCCGGTCGGATGACCGGATTGTTGTTTGTGTTGATGTCGTTCGCCGCGTCGGCGCGCACGTAGCTCTCGATCTGGAACTCGGCCTCCGGGAAATTGTCCTGGAAGAAATCGAGGTCGCGATAGTACCACTGTGGTCCCGAGTTTCTGTAACGGTACAGAGCCACGTTGTCGAACCACGGCGACGGGGTGTGCGCGGCGCAGTTCCCGTTCACCAGATACCAGACGTCGCACATGTCCATGACGCCGAGGGCGACGGTCAGCGAATCGTCCCCCCCGACGAGGTCGCTTAGATCGTTGACCGTATCGATATAATCCATATCGGGGCCATAGTAGACGAAACTGCGATCCTGCCAATGTCCGGGGCAGCCGTCATAGGTGTTGCGCACCTCCCACTGATAGAACACGAGATTCGCAAGCGGCAGATCGCGATACACGGTGAATCGGAATTTGAAACCGCCGAGGAGGGGCAGGTCTCCAGGAGGAATGACGCCGTCCTGAATCTCGTTCCGTAAGGTCGAATACCGCGTTTTATCGATCAGCGGAGATATGACCCATTCCGACTGGCACGGGAAGGCGAGTCCGCCCGAGCCCGTGCAGAACGGCGTGTCGTAGAGGCCGGGATAGCTCGAGCTCGGATTCGGCGAGCCGAGGAAAAACACGATCTGGGTGCCGAAGTTATCGCCGCACGGATCCTTGTCCGTGAGGTTGTTCTTGAGGCCCGAGTAATTGCCGTACCCCGGCTCCGGCTGACCCAGCCAGATCCCGGCGGCGTGCGCGCCGACCGCGGCGCTTTCGAAATCCTCGAGGTCGTCGAGGGCGCCCGAGTCCGTCACGCGGACGTTGTCGACGACGCATCCGCCGTCGCTGTTGAAAAGGCCGTCTTGGTCGCTCCACGCGCCGTCGGATGTGAAGTGGAACCGGAGCTTCGTGCGCGCCTGGGGAATCGCGAGAAAGTGCGACGCGACCGTATCTCCTGTGCCGGTATAGGCGATAACCTCCTGCCAGCTGCCGTTGCCCGCGTCGTATTCGACTCTCGTATAGTCGTAATCCGGCTCGGAATCCCAGACGATATGATAGGAAAGGAAAATAGCGCCGGTAAAGCTGAGAGCGTTCGTGGTGAGCCACTGATTCCAGCCGTTGCCGTAGCCGGGCGCGTCGTACCATGAGCAGAGATACCGGTCGGTCGTGTTCGGCCGGGCGCCGCACCACATCGATTTTGTTCCCTCGATGGGCGCGAGGAGGCCGTACGAGCCGCCGGAGAGCCCCGCGAAGTCGTCCACGTGGAAGAAATCGCCGGGCTGCGCCGTGTTGTCGACGCGCGTCCAGCCCTGCCAGTCGAACGCCTCGAAATCGTACCAGACGAGGCAGTAGGTGTCGACCGCGGCCGATTCGTAGAGTCCCCTGAGCCCCGGGTCGGTTGTTTCGACCGCGTCCTCATATGACCATTCCCGCGCAAAACGAAGGCCCGGTTTGGCGTTTTCGCGCGCCGAGACCGGGCCGATAAGCGTCGCCGCGAGACAGACGGCGAGCGCAACAGAGCAGAGCGTTCTCATCTTTCCCTCCATCGAAAAGAACGTTTCCGCACACCGCCTCCATCACCTTCGAAGATGTGGCGGCGACATCTAATAACTATAGACGGCGGATATCGCCCCGTCTCCCGTTGTTTCTGGAGTTCGCTTATATTCTATCAAATAACTCTATATTTGTCAATGGGATCCAGAGGATAAAAAGAGGGCCGGGAGGGGGGCTCCCGGCCCATGTGCGGGCTCGCTATCTGATCGTTGTGCGTCGATCGAAGCTGTAGCCCTGCCTCTCTACCTCAGCATGACCATCTTCTTGGTCTGGCTGAAGTCCTTCGTTTCCATCTTGTAGAAGTAGATACCGCTCGCCACCGCGCCACCCCGGTCGTTCATGCCGTCCCAGGTGACCGTGTACGTATTGGCATCCTTCACACCATTCACGAGCGTCCGGACCAGCTGTCCGGCGACGTTGTAAACCTTCAACGTCACCATTCCCTTGTCCTTCAGGTCGAACTTGATCGTGGTCGACGGGTTGAAGGGGTTCGGGAAGTTCTGGGCCAGCGTCGTGGACTTCGGCGTCTCCGCCGGAGTCACGTCGATGTTGACCGGATTCTGGAACCACTGGAATACGTCAGCCGCGACGTGGAACCGGTCGATCGGAGCGTTCGCCGCGTCGTTGCGCACGTACATGAAGCTGAATCCGAACCACATCGTTCTCGCTTCGAATCCGGCCGGGTTCGTGGTCGCCGACTGGATGCCCGCGTACCGGCTCGTGCTCTGGAATACCGGATACTCCAGGGCGTACTGGCCGTTCGCCGTCTTGTCGAGCACGTCGAACTGGTTGATGATGAAGCATCCGCCGAACGCGTAGAGCTGGTCGGGCACGCCGGCGTGGTAGAAGATCCCGCTCGAGGAGCCCTTGACGAGAGGCGTCACGATGCCGCCGCCCGTACGGCCGCCGGTTTCGTTGAAGTAGCTGTTCGCCACGAAATCGACGCCGCACCAGGTGCTCATGAGAGTCAGAGCGGGAGTCGAGGCGAGGGCGTCCAGATCGAACGCGACGTCGTCGCCGCAGACCCAGAGGCCGGTCCGATGCTCGCTGAGGCTCATCCAATCGATGAGCATCGTGCAGTCGTTCGACTTGTCGCTGTTGACCGTGCCGTCCGAGATCGTGGAGATCGTCAGGTTGCCGCTGTCCCACACGATCGTGTGGTACTGGTCGGTGAGCTGCCTGTTCTTCGCGCGGCTTCCCGGCCCGTTCGACGCCGCGCTCGCGGCGCCCTGCACGTCGTAGACGTCGGGCTGATTATTCTCCGGAAGAACGGCTCCGAACACCGGCTGCCAGTACGCTTCGACCTGCCCGATCAGGAAGTAATCGGGGCGCTCGCCGAAGTCGTCCACGTAGAGGATGTTGCTGTTCTTCGTCGGGAGGCACGTGAACTCGAGATACTCCTGGAGATTGTTCGCCACGGGACCGGCCGAGAGGTGGCGGGGCCACTTGGATTCGATGCCGGTCAAGTCCTTCGCCGTGAAGTAATACTCGATCTTGTAGCCTCTCGTGAAGAGGGAGTCGTTGAGATCGAACATGTACCAGTTGCTGATCGTCTGACCCGCGTTGAGTGCGGTGTCCCCCTGAATGACCGTCCAGGTGCCGTCGTCGCTCTTGTAGTATCCGTACGTGCCCTGGAGCTGGGATCCCGCCAGCTGTGCCGGCTTCGCGAGGTCTCTGCCGATGTAGGAGGCCTTCACGTGCATGTAGATCGCCGGATGGCCGCCGTCCGTCGCGAGGCCGCCCGCGAGCGGCGCGGTGCACTGAAGAACGATCGAATCGCCCGGACGGATGATCGGATTGTCGTTCGTGTTGATGTCGCTCGCCATGTCGGCCCTGACGTAGCTCTCGATATTGAACTCGGACTCGGGGAAGTTGTCCTGGAAGAGCTCGAGATCGCGATACGACCATTGCGGGCCCTGCGTCTTGTAGCGCTCGACGCGGACCTGGTCGAACCACGGCGACGGCGTGTGCGCGGCGCAGTTGCCGTACGCGAGATACCAGATGTCGCACATATCGCGGCACGTGAGGGCGATCTGGATCTTGTCCGCGAAGACGAGATGGCTCACGTCGTACGCGGAGAAGATGTAATCCTGGTTCTCCCCGTACCACACCCACGCATCGTTCAACCACGGGCCGGGGCAGCCGTCGACGATGTTCCGAACGTATTCCTCGTAGAACACGAGGTTCGGCACCGCGAGATCGCGATACACCGTGTACTCGATGAGCGTTCCGCCGAGCAGCGGAAGGTCTCCGGCCGGTATGATCCCGTTCTGGAGGTTGTTCTTCGCCGTCGAATACTTCGTCATGTCGATGACGGGGGATACGATGTAATCGTTCTGGCACGGAGCCGAGGTCCCGCCGGCGCCCTGGCAGAACGGCGTGTCGTAGAGACCGGGGTAGCTCGAGCTCGGGTTCGGCGAGCCGATGAAGAACACGACCTGCGTGCCGAAGTTGTCGGCGCACGGATCCTTGTCCATCAGGTTGTTCTTGAGACCCGAGTACTTTCCGTACGCCGGGCCGGGCCGGGCGTGCCAGATGCCGACGTCGGTCGCGTTGACGCCGGCGGTCTCGAAGGTCTCGGTGTTGTTGATGAGCCCGCCGCCGTCTCTCACGACGATGTCGTCGAGGATCGCGGCGCCGTCCGAGTTCCAGTTGCCGTCCTCGTCGCTGAAGCCGCCGTCCGCCACGAAATGGAAGCGGAGCTTCGTTTTCGCCTGCGTCGTCGTGATTGTGTGCGTGGCGACCGTATCGACGACGTTATCGTACGTCGCTATCGTCTGCCAGTTGCCGCCGCCGGCGTCATACTGGACGTAGGTATAATCGTATCCGACCTCGGAATCGAATCTGCCGTGATACGACAGCTGGATAATGCCGGCGAAACTGAAGGAGTTGGTCTGCAATTCCTGCACCCAGTTGTCGCCGTAGCCGGGAGCGGCCAGCCATCCGCAGAGATACGGATCCCCCGCGTTCGCCCGGACGCCGCACCACATCGACTTCGAGCCGGAGATGGGGGCGAGCCGGCCGTACGAGCCGCCGCCGAGCCCCAGGAAATCGTCGACATGGAAGAACGTGTCGATCTGGGAGGTCCGGTCGAGGCGCGACCAGCCCTGCCAGTTGTTCGATTCGAATGTGTACCAGACGAGATAGTACGTATCGACTGCCGAAGCTTCATAATAGCCGCGCAGGCCCGGATCCTTGAGCTCGGGGAACTCGTTCTCCGACACGGCGCGGTTCATTCTGACTCTCGGGTTCGCAGTCTCGCGCGCGGACACGACGCTGGCAAGCGACGCGACGAGACATACGCAGAGAGCAACAGCCAACCATTTTTTCATAGCTCTTTCCCCCCATAACTTGGAAAAGCTTGAGTTGAACACAGGGTGCCATTAGATCCGATTTGAATCGCCCTTCGAATTGTTCATCACCCCCCTTCTTCATTCGGGCAGACTTCGCCCACGGCTGATTTGAGCGCGCCAAAACGCATCAAATTAGCTGCGAACGTGGTGGGGTACGAGTGGGGGTACTGGTCCTGGGGAACAAGGTGGGTTAGGCTCTCTATCAGGACACGCGAGAAATCAGATTCTTTTTTCTACTATCCTTTTCCTGTTTTCCTCGGCCTCTCTTTCACTCCCAATATGCAAAGCCATCGGCGATCTGTCAAATTCTTTTACGCGGCGTGCGACAGAAAAGTTCCGGATAAAATCGCGTATGCTTCTTTTCGGGCGGGCCGGACGCCGCCGCCGCGCGAAAACAGGAATTGTTATTTCCTGCCCGTTTTAGCTTGGAATGGCGCGGGGAACCTGCTATCTTTACCCCGTTCCTGCGCGGAGGTGAAATTCGATGAGAGAAAAAGTGGAAGAGATCCTGAACCAGATTCGCCCGAGCCTCCAGGCCGACGGGGGAGACGTCGAGCTCGTCGATATCGTCGACGGGATCGTGAAGCTCAAGCTCAAGGGATCCTGCGCGGGCTGCCCCATGTCGCAGATGACCCTGGCGTTCGGAATCGAGAGGGTTCTCAAGGAGAAAGTGCCCGAGGTCAAGAAGGTCGAATCCGTCTGATCGGCGGCCCGAGCCCAATTGTTTTAAAGATAATGCGTTGCGCGGTCCCCGCCTCCCGGCGGGGACCGCCTCTTTTTTGTCATGTTTCTTGCTCTCCCTTTCATCGGCATAGTTCGGCAGCGATCTGGGACGATACTTCGCACCCGGAGGAATGCATAATGCGAAGCAGCCGTAGCATTTTGGCAGGGTTCAGGCGGCGCGAAGCGCGGAAGAAACCGTGGATTCGCCGCATCGGCATAGCCGGTTTTACGCTTCTCGAGCTGTTCATCGTGGTCGAGATCATCGGGTTGCTCGCCACGATCGTCATATCGAACTTCTATAAATCCAAGAAGGCCGCCGAGGTGGCAGTCGTCGTGCAGAACATCAAGAACGTTCAGATCGCGCTCACCTCGTATTTCGCGATGGAAAGCAAGTATCCCCTTACCCTGAACACGATATGGCTCCAGTTCTACAACGGCAGAGTCATCGACGATTTCGATTACTGCACGGCCGGAGGCGGGGGCGGATGGAACTTCTTCCCGAGCAATAGCCAGGATATCCGTTTCAACGGGCCGGGGCAGTTCGATTACGCCATCAAGAGCAAGAAGAGCCTTCTTCCCTACGCGCTCTATATCTACGGAGACACCGCGACGGGCGCGAAGATCGTGCATTAGATACGCGGGGCCTGTCAGCGCCTGCACCCCGCAGGTGCTCGCTCGCAAAGCTCGCTGCGCTGCCTGCGGGGGCCCCGGCGCTGCCACCCGCTATTCGGGGTTAATAAGCAAAACAAGCCGCGCGCACAGCCACCGAACCAAATCGGCTCTTTCGCACGGGCGCCCGTTCGCGTATCATGGCGTCGACCGGCTGCGTCACGCCAGTCGCGGCACTCAACGCAAAGGAGCGGCGCATGCATCCGCTGATCGCGATCCTCGTTTTTTCGTCTCTCATCCTTCCCGCGCCGAATGCGCCCGCGCGCGCGGATTCTCCGGAGGACATCATGAAGCTCCATCGTCATGCATTCGTTTTTGACGCGCACTGCGACACCGCGATGCGGCTCGTCGGCGACGGGCGCATCGATCTCGGAGACCGGCACGCGGACGGGCACATCGATCTTCCGCGCGCCCGGGACGGCGGCCTCGACGCGCAGATCTTCGCCGTCTGGGTGTCCCCCCAGGTGCCGGAGGGCCCCGCGACCGAGCGCGCGCGCTCGATGATCGACGCCCTGTGGGAGCAGGCGCGAAAACACCCCGACGGAATGGAGATCGCGCTCAAGGGCGCCGACGTTCGGCGCATCGTCAAGGAGGGCAAGCTCGCGGGGATCGTCGGGATCGAGGGCGGGCATCTCATCGGCGAGGATCTCGACGCGCTCCGCGATTACTACGCGCGCGGCGCCCGGTGCATGACCCTCACGTGGATGAACACGAACAAATGGGCCGACTCCTCAGACGACACGACGATGTGGGGCGGGCTTTCCGATTTCGGGCGCTCGGTCGTGCGGGAGATGGACCGGCTCGGGATGATCGTCGATTGCTCCCACGTCTCCGAGAAGACCCTTTTCGACGTCCTTGAGACGACGAAGAGACCGGTGCTCGTTTCGCACTCGTGCATGCGAGCTCTCACCGATATCCCCCGGAACGTGAGCGACGACGCGCTGCGCGCCGTCCGGAAGAACGGCGGAGTCGTCTGCGTCAATTTCTTTCCGGGATTTCTCGACAAGGCGTACTACGATCGCGTGTCGGTGCTCTGGGTCGAGTACCGCTCGAAAGCGGCCGAGCTCGCGCCGCAGTACGGCGGTGACTACGGCAAGGCGTGGAGCTCGTTCGAAGCGGAGTTCCAGAAGCGAGTCGGAGAGATTCCGCCGGTGCCGCTTTCCGCGCTCATCGATCACATCGACCACGCCGTCAAGATCGCCGGCATCGACCACGTCGGGCTCGGCTCCGATTTCGACGGAATATCGAATTGCCCCGTCGGTCTCGACGACGTGTCGAAGCTCCCGCTCATCACCGAAGAGCTCGTGAAGCGCGGCTACAGCGACAAGGATATAAGGAAGATTCTCGGCGGCAACCTTCTCCGCCTCGTCGAGAAGACGGTGCGGTAACGCGGGGCCTGCCGCTGATTCTACCCCGCGCGTGCTCGCGAGATACGCGGGTCCTGTCGCCCATTGCACCCCGCACGTTCTCGCTCGCTTGCGCTCGCTGCGCTGCGTGCGGGGGCCCCATGGGCGCCACCCGCTAACGGTGCAGACGCTGGACATTCCCGCGAACGAGCCCATTGGAGCCCTGCGACTGGGCTCCTCACCAGGGCGTAGATGCTCCCGCGACGAACTCATTGGAGGCCCTGCGACTGAGTTCGGAGCGGGAGCGTCTGCGCCCTCGCAGCCGCCCGCTATTCAGGCCGACAGGCCCCGCGTTATTAGAAGATCGTCACCGTCTCGTCGAAGCCGGCGAGCGCGCCGCCCCGAAGCAGCCGCCCGAGGGTCCGCGCGACGCCGATGGGGCTCGTGTCCACCCGCAGGCTTCCGAAGAATCCCGGGAACGCGCGGTAGTACACCGTGCGGTAATCCTTCTCGATTCCCGCCATCGCGGCGGCGCCGGCGACGGCGTCGTTCAGGCCTCCGAGCTCGTCGACGAGCTTGATCTCGAGCGCCTGGGTTCCGAAGTAGACGCGGCCTCCGCCGATCTCGCGCACGCGTTCGGGATCGAGCTTTCTCCCCGCGGCGACCTTGTCGACGAAGAGACCGTACATGCCGTCGATGTAGTCCCCGAGCATCGTGGCCTCGTCGTCCGTCATGTGCCGGCCGCGCGAGAGAGCGTCCATGTGCTCGCCCTCTTTGAACACTTCGTTCGTGACGCCGATCTTCTCGTACAGGCGCTGCAGCACCGGCTTGAACCAGACGACCCCGATGCTTCCCGTGATCGTGAACGGATCGGCGAACACGCGGTCGCCGTACATCGCGATCCAGTATCCGCCCGACCCGGCGACGTTTCCCATCGAGACGACGACCGGAATCTTGACCTCGCTCTGGATACGGCGGATCTCCTCGAGGATCTCGTCGCTCGCCAGCGCCGAGCCGCCGCCGCTGTCGACGCGCAGCACGATCGCGCGGACGCCGGGGCGGCGCGAGGCGGCCTCGAGCTGCTTCACGACCGTTGCGGAACCCATCGTGCGGTCGCCCTGCGTGATGCCCCTCTCGCTCTTGCCCGACATGATGCTGCCGTACGCGCCCACGATCGCGACCACGGGCGGAGCCGACCAACGCTCCGTCCAGTACGCGCGTTTCCCGATTCGTTCCGTCTCGAGCTTCTCAGGCCGCTTGGCTCCCGCGAGGGCGCCGAGCTCGGCCTTCGCGTCTTTTTCCCACCCGAGCGCGTCGACGAGCCGCTCCTTCACGAGATCGTCGGGAGCGAAAACGCGCCCGTCGGCGAGCTCCTTCATCCGCTCGACCGGTATGCCGCGCCCCGCCGCGATGCCGTCGACGACGAGGCGATAGCTCTCCTCGACGAGGGAGCGGATCTCCTCGGCCTGGGCGGCGGTCGTCGTATCGGTATAGATCGTATGGAACGACGATTTATAGTCCCCCGCCGTGTAGTGATCGAAGTCGATGCCGAGCTTCCCGAAAAGGCGCTTCATGCGGTTGAGCTCGAAAGAGACGCCGAGCATCCCGACCGTGCCGATTCGCGGAGTGACGATCCTGTCCGCGGCGGAAGCGAGGTACAGCTCCGCCGAAGAGCCCCCCTCGCTCATGTAGGCGACCACCGGTTTGCCCGCTTCTTTCACCCGAGCCACCGCCTGCCGGATCTCGTGGATATTGGCGCTCACCGGCCCGATGAAGCCCTCGCTCAGCGGCTCGACCGTGAGGAGAAGCCCTTTCACGTCGCCGTCGCCGCGAACGCTCTCGAGCTCGCGGAGCAGGGAATGGAGGTCCTTCGATCCGCCTCCCATGAGGGAGAAGCCGCCGCCTTCGTCGAGATAATTGCCGCCGACCGCGATCTCCGCGTAACGCGGCTTTTGGGTGGCCGCGCGCTTCACGAATGCGTCGGTCTGCTCGAAGGTGAGGCTGTATCGCGCGTAGTCGAGATCGCCGTCGGCGCGGGACCGTCCCTGGGCGCGCGCGCGCGTCGAGCCGAACCAGACGCTGACGCCGCCGGTGTACTCCTCATACGGATCCGTTCCTCCCCAGGCCAGATCCCGCGCGTAGGAGCCGTAGATCTCGACGCCGCGCGCGATCGCCGCGCGGCCGCCGAAGAGCCAGCCGGGCTTTCGCCCGTCGGCGATCTCCGCCTGCCCCGAGAGCGTTATCCTCTCGCCGAAGGGCCTGATCGAGGCGCCTCCGACGAAGTAGTCCTCGAGTCTCGAGAGCGCTCCGGAGAAGGGATCGATCGCGGCGCCTTCCGAGAACTCCGGCCGGTTCACGTTCTTCCAGACGCCGGCGACGGAGAGGAAGCGGCTCGGCCGCATCACGAATCCGAGATCGATCGCGAACGGCGATCTCGCGCCCGCGAAGCTCGTTCGATGCCACGTGAACGCCGAGCCGAAGCTCAAGCCGTCCGAGAGCTTCGTGCCGAGCCCGAGCGTGTAGTTTCTGGAGGTGAACATCCCGTCGTCGGTGTACATAAAGCCGAATCCCATATTGTGCGAAGCCGCGCCGAGGGTGAGCTCCGCGAGGCGGTCGTTCCAGTAAGTGCCGTGGAGGAGCCCCGTCGAGACGCGCTTCGTCGAAAGGCCGGCCGGGTTCACGTAGAGCGCGGCCGCCCCGTCGACGTCGGAAACGAACCGGCTCGCCGCGAGCTCGCTCCTGAGCGGCGCGCTCGCCGGCGCGAGCATGTTTCCCGCGAGAGAATCGGGTGAAGCGGCCGCCGTCTCGACGATCGCAACTTCAACGCAGGCGATAAGAACCGCTGCCACCAGAGCGAGCAGAATGGCCTTTTTCAACGGGGGCCTCCTTTGTGGGAACGGAACGAACGTTTGTCCGCATAGTATAAAGACTACGGAAGGTATTATAGCAATGTTGCGAACGGGGACAACCGCAAAGAAATTCAAGCGATTCCGCCCGGTTGCGAATTATTATCATTACGAACCGCTTGCAGGAATTCCGCCGGGCCGGCGAACATCCCGTGGCATGAGACAACTCTTGAGAAATAAAGCGAATAGCCTATTGACGGGGAGGCTGTTTTGTGCGACAATACTATTGTTGTAAAACGCTGTTGTCGGTCGTAAAGGAAAGTTCACAGAACGGATGGGGGGGAATGCGGAAGCATTTTTCTATCGAGGCCGGAATGTTGATTTCGAGGACTGCGTCCCTTGCCGGCAAGGGACTATCTTTATGTCTTCTGTTGTCCGCCGTATTCGCCGTTCTCCTCGCCGCCGATTCCTTCGCGGCCGGAAACGGCATCCTCAAGGGCAAGGTCTACGATTTTCAGACCGGGAAACCCGTTCCCAACGCCCTCGTCGCCATCCAGGGAACGACGAAGAGCACGCTCGCCGACAAGAACGGCGTGTTCCAGATCGAGCTCCCCGAGGGTAAATACGGCATCTCCATTCTCAAGGACGAGTTTTTCAACACCTGCTACCAGGACATCGAGATCGAATCCGGCAAGATAACGACGTACAAGTGCGAGCTCGTCGCGGGGGATCCGCGGCAGCAGTTCTTCTTCCAAATCGGCGGCATCACGATCCTCGACAAGCGCGATCTCCTGCCTGAAAAGACCGAGACGACGCATGAGATTTCGAGCGCCGAGATCGAGCACTACCTCTCGACGAACCTCGGCGACATCATGGACCTCGTGCCGGGCATCGAGCGCACCAAGTCCCCCGGGCTTTCGAAGATGACGCAGCTCGACCTTCGCGGGACTGCGCAGATGAGCAACTCGGAGGAGCAGCAGGCGGCCCGGTTCGGCACGAAGATCATCATCGACGACATCGCGATGTCGAACAACGCGAACATGCAGACCGGCAAGGGAACCACCTACGGCGCCCAGGTGCAGTCTTTCGCGGGAACGGGGCTCGATCTGCGGGCGATTCCGGCCGATAACGTCCAGGGGATCGAGGTCATCACCGGCGTTCCCTCGGTCGAATACGGCGATCTCACGACCGGTCTCGTGAAGGTGAAGACGAAGATCGGCGCCCAGCCGCACCGCCTCAAGCTGAAATCGAATCCCGACACGAAAGAGGCGAATTTCGGCGGCGGGGTGAACCGTTTCGGCACCGGCGTCTCGTACAACCTCAACTATGCCTGGAGCGTGCGGGATATCCGGCTCGAGGGCGACGAATACGCCCGGTACAACGGACAGCTCAACTTCAAGAACAAGCTGCTCGGCGACAAGCTCGACATCCTCAACAAGTTCTATTACACGGGCGTCGACGACTCGTACGATCTCACGGGGATCGATCCGAAGGGCCGCATTCAATCCAACAAGGACAAGACGTTCATTTACGGCCACTCGATCGAATACAAGCTGACGAAGGACATGAAGGCCGAATGGACGGCGAACTTCAACTATACGAAACGCGACGCGTACAGCCAGAGCCTCGTCGGCTCGGACGTCCGCGTCATGACCGACTCGAGGGAGCCCGGCACCTATGAAGGCGTGTTCGACGCGGGCGCGTATACCTCGAGGATCTGGACGCGCGGCGAGGAATGGAGCGTCGGAGCGAAGCTCAACATCCGCTCCGATTTCAACCTGCTGCGCCTCAACCACGCGCTTCTCGTGGGGGGAGAATACAGCTTCGACGACAACGTCGGAGAGGGCAAGATCTTCGATCCGTTCGAGCCGCCCGGGGGCGCGCTCGGGCAGCGTCCGCTTTCCTTCGACGCCATTCCCGCGCTCCAGAGCGCGAGCCTCTATCTCGAGGACAACCTCAACGGGTTCCTTTTCATGCGGCCGTACAACCTCAATTTCGGATTCCGGTACGAGATGTATACTCCCGAAAAGCTCCACCTCGACGGTTTCTTCAACGAAAAGGGCGTGGTCGAGTCCCGGAACGGCACCTTCCTCAATCCGCGCTTCCGCCTCAAATACGAGCCGATGGACGGCACCCAGGTGCGGTTCAGCTACGGGAAAAGCTCGAAGATGCCGGCGATGTCGAATATCTATCAGGGTCCGCAGTATATCGACGTCGTCGAGAGAAACATTTCGCCGCCCGATTCGGTGCCGCTCGTGTCGACCTACGTCTGGAATTTCGACACGAGCAATCTCTTCGGGACGCAGGAGGAAAAGGGCGAGCTTTCGTTCGACCAGAAGGTGGGACCGGTCGGCTTCACCCTCACCGGCTGGCTCGCTCGCGCCAAGGGAACGCCGCGCGACGAGGAATTGCCCGCCGTCATTACCCGTTACGAATGGACCGACTGGCCGAACGCCGGCGGACAGAGCGCGATCGACACCATCTACACCGAGGCTCCCGGGACGGCCTTTTACCACAACGCCGGGAAGTACCGCAAATACGGCGTGGAACTGACGCTCTCCACGAAGCGCATCGAGAAGATCTCCACGTCGTTCCGCATCGCCTCGGCCTACGTGCGCTCGCAGTCGGGGGCGGAAGGGCTGTATATGTCCAGTCCGAAAAAAGTGACGGCGCTCAATAGGTATATTTATCCCTACTACTACTATACGGAGGGCTGGAACCAGAAGCTCCTCATCGATTACAGCGCCGACTGGCTCATCAAGAAGCTCGGGATGTGGGTCACCTTCTTCGTCCAGCAGACGCTCTTCGATTGGGGCAAGGACTACGTCGATCCCATCCGGGACGTGCCGATGTACTACGATCCGACCGAGGGCCGTATCGTCTCCATCACTCCCGCGCAATCGCAGGAATACGGCCTGAGCCGCACGTACGAGAATTGCTATCTCGCCATCGACAAGGCGCCGAACGACCGGCTTCTCCTCAATATCAACGTTTCGAAATCGATCGGACGCGGGGCGGAGATTTCCTTCTTCGTCCACAACGTCTTCGACGACGCGGCGATCTACAAGAATTGCTTCGGCACGTACAACACGCGCAACCCCGACATCTTCTACGGAGTCGAATTCAGCACGATCCTCGACGACCTGTGGAAACGCCCTGCGGCGGAGGAGAACTAACATGAGCCGCACTATCACGATTCTCGCGCTCATCGTCCTGGCGCTCGCGCCGGGATGCGGCAGGGAGACGCCCGGAGATCCGGACGGGAGCGGGACCGTCGTCGTTTCGGCCTTCGACACCTCGGGCTTCTTCCTGGGGAGCGTCGGCGGCGAGCCGTTCCCCATGGACAGCACCGAGGTGAGCATCCAGGGGCAGACGAACGTCTTCGCCGCGATCGACACGACGAACGAATCCGGCGAGATCTCGTTCGACGGGCTCGCCACGGGAAGCTACTCGATCTTCGTGCGGCGCCAGGTCATGGTCGGCCCGAACAAGAAGGTGTTCACCGGCTTCGGCAGCGTCACGATCAGCGGGGACGAGAAGGCGCACAAAAAAGTTCTCGCCAAGGTCGTCTCGGTCAGCAACCTCATGATCAGCGAGATATTCTTCGCCGGTTCCTGCGCGTCGTCCTTTTATTTCTACGATCAGTACGTCGAGCTGTACAACGCCGCGGCCGAGACGCTCTACCTCGACAACATCATCGTCACGAGGCAGGTGCAGTCGAAGGATCCCGAGATGGAGACGAAGGATTACGTTTCGGCGATCTACGCCTTCCAGCTTCACGGCACGGGGAAGCAGTACCCCATCGCTCCCGGACAGCACGCCGTCATCGCGGCGGACGCCGTGAATCACAGGCTCTACTGCGCGAACTCGCCCGATCTCTCTCTCGCCAATCCGGAGCTCGCTCCCGCGGGGAAGCTCTACGAGACCTTCAACCCGATCAGCAACGATTACGACGTGCCGGGCGTGCCCAACTTCGAGAACATCATGCCGGCGAGAACGACCGATTTTCTGATCAACCTGGCGCATAACGCGATCGTCATCGCCGAGGGCGGGAACTATCCGATCGACGAGAACGGCTATATGCGTATTCCGATCGAGAAGGTCATCGACGGCGTCGAGTACAATTCGAATCCCATGTACAGCAAGGAGATGACGGTGCGTGTCGACGCGGGGTTCGCCGGAATCGGCACGACGAGATACAGCGGCCAATCGACCGAACGGCGCGAGTTGGGACTCGACACGAACAACTCGACGTTCGATTTCGTCCTCATTCCCCGTCCGACGCCGGGCTACTTCTACGGGGACCAGAATCGGATGCGTGCGCGATGAAACGTCTCTTCGTGATTATCTCCGCCGCCTGCGCGGGAGCGCTCATGCTCTCGTGCGGTCTCGACAAGCCGGACGAGGCCGACGGGCGCTGCGTGCTCGTTCTTCGGGCGGTCGATACGAGCGGCGTCTATTCGGAGGAATGGACGGGCGTGGCAGGCGCGAAGGTGGACATAGCGAGCGCGCTGGACGCGTACAAGGGCACCTTCACCACCGACGAAACGGGGAAGATCGTGGTCGAGGGTCTCCCGATGGGAGAATATTACGTCCAGGCGAGCATGCGGGACGAGGAGCACGACGTGCTTCTCACGGGGCAGGCGAAGAAGAAGCTCAGGAGCGAAGCCGAGGTGAAGGACACGCTCTTCATGTCCTTCGTGCCGGTGTCTCCCATCGTCATCAACGAGCTCTATTACGCCGGCTGCAACGGATCCTCGTTCTACTACTACGACCAGTTCGTCGAGCTTTACAACTCGACGGGCGAAACGCTCTATCTCGACGGCATGGTCATCTGCCGGAGCCAGCAGAGCGACGGTATCTTCGATATCGAAGGAGAGCCCTTCGCGCTCGCCTACTACATGTATCAATTTCCCGGCACCTGGGGCGTGACGCGCCAATGCCCCATCGGGCCCCGCGAATTCGTCGTGATCGCGTGCGACGCCATCAATCATCACAACTACGGCGCCCTGTGCGTCAATCTCCTGGGCGCGGACTGGGAGTCCTTCAACCCGACCCAGAACGATTACGACAATCTCCTCGTTCCCAATATCCTCCCGGTTTCGACCGTGGGGAAGGATTTCACGCTGAGCCTCGGGCACACGGGGATCTTCATCGCGACGGGGGAGGAGTACACCTTCGCGGAGTACACGACGAGCTCGGGAGTGTCTCCCTTCATTCAGGTTCCGCTCTCGACGATCCTCGACGCGGTCGAGACCGCGGAGAATCCGAGTCCGACCTTCCGCAGATATCTGACGCTGCGCATCGACGCGGGCCTCGGGGGAATCGGGATGACGAAATACAGCGGGCAATCGATCGAGCGAAAGGTGCCCGGCTTCGATTCGAACAACAGCAGTTTCGATTTCGATATCGTCGGCGCCCCGACGCCGGGATACAGCCATTAACGAGAACGAAGAGGGGTTCGATGGAAAGGTGTAGCACGGTGAAAAGCTCCAGTCTGATCGCTGCCGTATCGGCGCTCCTTCTCGCCGCGTGGGCGCCTGCCGCGTCGTGCGACGAGATTCGCACGTCGACGATGGGCAATTGCTCGATCGCCCTCGAGGATCGCGACAACCAGATCAACCCGTACGATTACGGGCGGAACCCGGCGTACCTCGGCGTCGGACTTCGACAGGTCGTGGATCAGGTTCCTGTTCTCGATCGACGAGCGGAAAGGGGATCTCAAGCGGCCGTTCGATCCGCATCTGCTCAACAACTCGTTCGTCGAATTCGCGGGGCGCAAGCGTTTGAGCGATCGCCAGGCCGTGTCTGGCTCGTTCAGCTATAATCGGCTCTGGCAGCGCGAGCAATGGCGTTCGCTCGAGCTCGATCAGTACAACGATCCGTTCTACCTCACCGATCTCACGACGGGGGACATCAAGTACTGGGGCCCCGTCATGTCCGCCGACTACTCGCTGCGGCTCTCCTCGAAAGCGTCGATCGGCGCGGGATTCGACTACGAGATCTCGACCGGTCTCAAGGATTACTACACCCGGCCCCAGATCGAGCACAACTACGCGAAGGGGAACTTCGGGCTCCTTCTGCGGCCGCGAACGGAATGGCAGCTGGGACTCCTCGTGCGCCCGATGCGCATACAGAATCGCACGACCTTCGACGGCACGAACGAGAACAAGGATCTCACCATTCGCCGCTACTACGGAGAAGGGATATACGATATCCGGTCCTTTTCCGCGTATAGCCTGACCGAGGTCATGAAGGGTGTCGAGATCGGCGTCCAGAATTTCGTCACGACCGACCGGGTGAAGGTCGGGACGATATTCTCGTACGGCTACGCGCAGAATTCGGTTCAGGGCAAGACCTCTCCGCCCGAGGAGATCGGGTACTGGCAGGACAAGACGACCGATTTCAATTTTATCGCCCGGTATACGCCGGAGAATGCGCCTCTCGTTCTCGGTCTCAGCGGTCGGTCGATGAACCGGAACGGCTGGGCGGAGCGTCCCCGCTTCGAGGACGTCGTCCTCTTCGACAATCCGATGCAGCTCAGGTCGCTCGGCGCGGGGGCGAGCTACACGATACGTCCGACGGGGCTCACCGTCGCGGCCGATTACGTGCTGAATTCGTACGACATCGAGGCGAACGATTACGGCGCGAACGGCTTTCAGGCTCAGGAGTTCGTGCAAAACGTCGGCAGGCTCGGCGTCGAATACGCCGCGTTCAACGTTTACTCGATTCGGGGGGGCGTCGAGGTGACCGATTACGTCGCCGACCGCTGGCTCAAGCTCCCTGTAAATACGGATCGCTATCGCTTCACCGCCGGCGGATCGTACGCGTGGGGTCTCTGGCAGGTCGACGCCCAGATCGTCTACGGGCGCGACACGCAGAACGATACCGACGAACGGCGGAGAGAACTTGGTGGAATCGTCTGGTTCACTCATTTGGAATGACGAAGGAGGTGGTTTTCGACCGATCGGCGGATACAACATATTAAATCAGCGCTCTCCGGTTCTCGAGGCTCCTTGGGGGGATCGATATTCAGCCGCTCGGGAACCGGCCCCGTCAGATACAGCGCCAGAGGAGGTGCATCATGAAATTCAAGATAACTGGCATCTGTATCGCCTTGCTCCTGCTTCTCACCGGTTCTGCCTTCGCGCAGTGGAATCTTGAATATCAGGTCGAGCAGAACTACAACTTCCTGTCGGTCTATTTTCCCACCGCCAGCGTCGGGTACACCGTCGGTGCCGGCGGCGTGATCTTCAAGTCGATTGACGGCGGTTTGACCTGGGCCCAGCAGACCTCGCCGACGACGAACTCGCTCAACGACGTCTGGTTCACCGACGCCACGCATGGATGGGCGGTCGGCGCGGCCGGCACGATCATCTCGACGACCGACGGCACCAACTGGACTCTCCTTGCGCCGGCCATAACGACGACGACGCTCACCGGCGTTTCGTGCATCGGCACGAACATCTGGGTCGGCGGCGGCGCCGATAACGCGAAGTGCGCGATCTATTATTCGACGGACAGCGGCGCCTCGTGGGACACCGTCGCCGTCGCGAACAATCCTTCGATGGACCAGTGCACCGACATCAGCTTCTCTGATGCGACGCACGGCTTCGCCTCGCTCGACTCCGGTAACGGCGTGAAGCCCATCATGTTCACGACGGACGGCGGCGTGACCTGGACGCTCTCGACGACCGTGAACTACGGGGCATACCCGTACACGCGGTATGATCTCGAAGGCATCCGCGCCGTTTCGAACACCACGATCATTGTGACCGGGTGGGGTTCGTACGTGGGCGGACAGCCGACCGTTATTCTCGTTTCGACGGACGGCGGCGTGAACTTCAACGCGCCCGATCCGCTCTATTCGTGGGCCACGTACGGCTACGGCTACAACGTCGCCCTTTTCGACGACGGCGAAGCGGTCATCGTCGGCGGCGCCTCGCAGGCGGCCGGCTTCTCGATTCACGGCACCGGGCCGGGCTATACGGCGTGGACGCGCTCTCCGGCCTTCTACGCCGAAGCGATCAACGACGCCAGCGCCCTTCCGGGCACCAACAAGATCGTCGCCGTGGGAGACGCGGGTCTCATCGCTCTCTCGACAAACCGCGGATCCACGTGGACGTTCGCCTACGACGGCGGCACGCCCTTCCAGGGCATGCAGGATTTCGCCGATCTGGGCATGAACAAGATCCTGTCGGCCGGCGCCGGCGGGGCGATTCTCCACTTCGATATCGCCGCCGGAACGCACAATTACTGGATGGCGTCCCCCAACAACTGGGGCCCGACCACCATCGGCGATCTCGATTACGTCGTCAATCCGGACGACCCGATCTCGGGGGCGAGGGATTCGACGTACAACGACATCATCTATGTCTGCGGCGCCACGAAGTACCTCTGCAAGTCGTACAACGGCGGGAAGAGCTGGACCGAGCTCTCGCACACGAACGCCCTCCAGGACGGCATTCTCAGCATGTACTGGTTCCACCCGGATACGGCCATCGTCGTCGGGCACAAGCTCTCAGGCTCCTCCAGCCGCGACGAGGTCATCTGGAAAACGGTCGACGGCGGCGTGACCCTCACCGAGGTTCTCGCGGGCACCCTGCCGGGCACCGTCGCTCTCCAGTGGAACGGCGTCGAGTTCTGTGCGACCAACCGCAACGTCGGCGTCGTCGTGGGAGACGACAACTACATCCGCTACACGACGGACGGCGGCGTGAACTGGCCGCTCGCGACCGAGAACATCGCGACCGCGACCCTCGATCTCGAGGACGTCGTCATGATCAACCCGACGACCGGATTCGCGGTCGGCGACGGCGGAACGCTCGTCAAGACGGTCAACGGCGGCGCCACGTGGGCGACACAGGCCGTTCCGTGGGGCACGGTCAACCTGCTCGACATCGAGTTCAGCACGCCGAACCGGCTGTGGGTGGCGGGCGCGGACCAGCTCCTCTACTACTCGGCTGACGGCGGCGCGACCTGGACGAACGCCAACGTGACGGTCATCGCTCCGACGGAAGACGTCATGTCGGTTCACTTCCAGGGACCGGCGGGCATTCTGTGGGCCGGCTGCCATTATACGAAGGTTGCCAGCCGCACCGACGCGGCGGTAACGGGCACCGACGCTCCGAAGCTGCCCTTCGCGCTCAATCAGAACTACCCGAACCCGTTCAATCCGTCGACGACGATCACGTTCGCGACGGCGCTGGACGGCCGGGTCGGTCTCAACGTGTATGACGTCAGCGGCAGGCTCGTCGCGACGGTCATGAACGAGAATCTCAAGGCGGGCACGCACACCGTGACCTTCAACGCGGACAAGCTCGCGACCGGGGTCTATTTCTACAAGCTCTCGACGAGCTCGGGAGAGATAACCCGGAAGATGGTCATCGTCCGGTAGCCCTGACCGGGATGACGCTGTGAACGAGGAAGGGGCGGCCGATCGGGCCGCCTCTTCCCCTGTCTCCCCCCTTCGCCCTTGCGATTTCGCGCTCCGCGTGGTAGGTTTCGGGCAGGATCAGGATATATTTTAATTCATGGACGTATGGCTGTTTCGAAAGAAGGGTTCGTGATGAGAAAGACCGTGCTTTTTTCGCTCGTGATCGCGTGCGCCCTGCTCGTTTCCCTGGCGCACGAGAGCGTATCGAGCGCCGGGAACGAGCCGATACGGCTCATGCGCCGCCCCGACATCAATAGCGGGCGGATCGTTTATTCGTGGGCAGGCGACCTCTGGATGGTGAGCGAGGAAGGCGGTCTTGCGCGGCGGATCACCGTGCACGAAGGCAACGAGACCAACGCGAAATTCTCTCCCGACGGGAAATGGCTGGCCTTTACGGGCGATCTCAACGCCCGTCCGAACAGCGTCTGCGTGATTCCCGCCGAGGGAACGGCCGAGCCGTCGCAGCTCACCTTCCACGCGGCGGGGGGCAGCCCCGTCTGCTGGACGCGCGACGGGAAGAGCGTCATCTACTCCTCCACGCAGGAATCGTTCGTCCGCTTCTTCAAGAAATTCTTCCGCGTGCCGGCCGAGGGCGGGCTCCCCGTCGAGCTCCCGATCGGCAAGGGGAGCTTCGCGAGCTATTCGCCGGACGGCTCGAAGCTCGCCTTCAACCGCAGCTCCGATTCGTTCTGGTGGTGGAAGCGCTACAAGGGGAGCGCGAATCAGGACGTCTGGATCTACGACTTCAAGGCGGACACCTTCACGAAGCTCACGACCTGGGAGGGAAACGACGCCTGGCCGATGTGGACGGGCGACCGCGTCTATTTCGCCTCCGACCGAACGGGGGACGTGAACAACATCTACTACTACGATCTGGGAACGAAAGAAACGAAGCAGGTTACGAAGTTCGAGAAGCACGGGGTCACGTGGCCCTCGATGAGCGCTGACGGCGCGAAGATCGTGTTCGAGCAGGACGCGAGACTCCACGTTCTCGACGTCGCGACCGGCGCTCACCGCGAAGTCGTCGTGAGCGCGCCGATCGATACGCGGACCGACATGGTGAGCTATCTGAGCCCGATCCAGCATCTCGCCGGCTTCGACATATCGCCGTCGGCCAAGAGGATCGTCTTTGAGGCTCGCGGGGATCTCTATACGATGCCCGAGGAGCACGGCGACGTGCGGAACCTCACCGAGTCCTCCGACGCGCGCGACGGGGATCCCTCGTGGTCGCCGGACGGCAAGTGGATCGCGTACGTTTCCGACAAGAGCGGAGACGACGAGATCTATCTCGTCGATCAGATGGGGAAGGAAAAAGAGAAGAAGCTCACGTCGACCGGGCATTTCAAATCCGGGCTCACCTGGTCTCCCCTGAGCGACAGGATGGCTTTCACGACCGAGGAAAACGCGCTCTACCTGCTCGACAAGAGCGGCGGAGATCCCAAGCTCGTCGCCAGAAACGAGCACCGCGAGATCACGAGCTATTCGTGGGCGCCGGACGGTGCCTGGATCGCGTACGATTTCTCGGCGCGCAACCGCAACCGCGACGTATTCATCTATAACGTGAAGACGGGAGAGAACCATCAGATCACGATGGATCTCGGCGACGACTGGGAACCGGTCTTCACGCCGGACGGCAAGTACCTTCTCCTCATGAGCGCGCGCATCAACGATTCGCCCGCTCTCGTCCGCCTGAGCCTGCTGCCCGAAGACGCGGCGCCGTTCGAGTTCAAGGACGACGAGGAAACGGGCGTGACGGAGGATGAGGATTCGGACGACGGCGAGGACGCCGACAAGGAAGAGACGGCCGGGGACGACGAGAACGGCAAGGGTAAGGGCAAAAAGGGAAAGCGCGCGGAGGCGAAGAAGGACAAGCCGAAGGTCGTCGTCAAGATCGACTTCACGAACATCGAGAGCCGGATCCGGCGCATTCCGAAGGTGGCCGGCCTGGGCATGCACAACATCCAGGCGACGGAGAAGTATTACTATTATCTCGTTCAGGGCGCGCGGATGATGCTCTTCAGGCCCAGCTACGACCTCTACATGTTCAACGTGGAAAAGGTGAAGAGCGAGAAGATCGCCTCGTCCATCGTCACCTACGGCGTCGCCGCGAGCAAGGAGAAGCTCGTCATCTGGGACGGGAGCGAGTTCAGCTTCGTGAAGGTCGGAAGCAAGATGGCCGCGGCGAAGAAGGGCGATTCCGATACCGAAGTAACGAAGGAGAAGTACGACTTCGCGAAGCGCACTCGTATGAGACTCGACCGCCAGGCCGAATGGCGGCAGATTTTCAACGAATCGTGGCGCATGGTGAAATACAACTTCTACGATCCGAAGCTCCACGGCGTCGATTGGGACGGGATGAAGGAATACTACGGGAGCCTGCTCCCGTACGTGCGGACGAGGGGCGAGCTCAACACGCTGCTCAACGAGATGGTCGGCGAGCTCAACGCGTCGCACCAGGGAGCGAGCGGCGGCGACGAGATCGCGCCCCCGGTGACTTCGATGGCGCATCTCGGCGCCAGGCTCGAGCTCGACGAGAAGACCGGCTATCCGCGCTTCGCGAGAATCTACCACGGGGACAAGGCTGCGTCCTCGAATACCGACAAGTCGCCGCTCGAGAACGACTACGTGAAGGTGAAAGAGGGGGATTACCTGCTCGCGATCGACGGGCACGAGATCCGGCCCTTCGAGAATTTCTACAAGTACCTCGTGGACAAAACGGCGAACAAGATCACGATCACGACGAACTCGAAGCCGGAGCTGAAGGGCGCGATCGAAACGACCTTCATGCCGCTGTTCTACGACGCGAAGCTCCAGTACGGCGATTGGGCCTGGAGCAACGAGAAGTTCGTCGATGAGAAGAGCGGCGGGCGGATCGGCTACATGCATCTCGCCGACATGGAGACCACCGGTCTGGGCGAGTTCCGCGAGAAATTCGAGAAGTACCGCTACAAGGACGCGATCATCATCGACGTTCGGTACAACGGCGGCGGGAGCATCGACGAGCGGATCATCGACTATCTCGAGCGCAGGCCCTATCACATAGAGCAGTCGCGCAACCAGTCCCCGGAGCCGCGGCCGACCGAGGTGTTCATGGGGGACATCGTCGTGCTCATCAACCAGTACTCGTACTCCGACGCCGAGGTCTTCCCGAGCGCGATGAAGGAGCGGGGCCTCGGAACGCTCATCGGCGTGCCGACCCTCGGATTCGTGATCGCCGTGACGGGGCATCCGCTCGTCGACGGCGGCCAGATCCGGAAGACCTTCATCGGCATCTGGGAGATCAGCACGGGAGCGCAGCTCGAGAGCAGAGGCGCCATTCCCGACATCTTCGTCGAGAGCCCGCCCGAAATGGAGAAGATCGGGCGCGACATGCAGCTTGAGAAGGCGATCGAGTTCCTCACGGACAAGGTCGCGAAGAAGGGAAAGGTCTTCGACCACGAGCCGAAGATCGACAAGCGCTAGCGAGCGCTCGCGAGCCGAATGCAAAGAGAGCCGGGGCAGATGCTCCGGCTCTCTTTCTTTTCTGAGGGGCAACGATGGCGCCGGACATTCGCGCTCCGAGCCCAGTCGCAGGGCTCCAATGGGCTCGTTCGCGGGAATGTCCGGCGCCTGCACCGGCACCAGTAGCGGGTGGCGCCCATGGGGCCCCCGCACGCAGCGCAGCGAGCGCAAGCGAGCGAGAACGTGCGGGGTGCAATGGGCGCCAGGACCCGCGTATCGAGCGGGGTGCAATCGCCGACAGGCCCCGCGTTACTTGCCCCGGCGGGCCATCATGCGCGCGTAGTCCTTCACGGCCTTCCACTGGCCCGCCCCGTCGAGCCCGGCCTCCTCGAGCACCTTCGCGGCCTGGCCGCTTCCGAGGAAGTGCCCCTTCACGAAGGCGTGGAGCGTGCGTTTGCGCCCTTCCTTCGACGTGATCCAGCGATACATCGTCGCGAGCGTGTACCCGGTGATCCCCATCGCCTCGGCCTGGAGCGCCGCCGGGAAGATCTTCTCCTGTTCGGCGGCGGGAAGCCTCGAGAAAAGCTCGGCGCTCGACACGTAGTAGATGTTCATGTTGAGCTTCGCTTCGTCGATCTTCGGGAGCACGTCCGACATGAAGGTGCACGTCGTGCCGCTGCCCTGGAGGACGAGCGTGCCGTGGTAAGGCCTCTTCGCCGATTTCACGGCCTTGCGGAGCGCGTAGACGCCCTTCACGGCCGCCGTCGCCGGCGGCACGCGGAGCTTCGCGCGATCCATCACGAGCTCGTTCGGACGAGTGACGAAGGGCGCGATGACCGCGGGCCGCTTCTTGAGAGCCTCGACCGTCAGCGGATAGAGCTCCTGCGGATCCCACGGTGTGAGCGTGATCATCACGTCGTCGGGGAAGTTCTCCTGGAGGAGCTGGAGCGGCTGCGGGTCGGCGTGCGTGGGGCCGTCCTCGCCGGTCTTGAGCCCCGCGTGGCCGCAGATGATGATGAACGGGTTGCACGGCACGCCGAAGGTGTGGCGCCGCGCCTGCTGGCCGATGCCGTGGAGCCGCGCCGCGATGTGCTCGAGGGCTGCGATGAACGCGCCGTAAGACGAGCCCGCGCCGACGTTCGTTCCGTACGAGGCGACGCCCGCCATGAAGGCTCCCATCGCGTCTTCGCAGATGCCGCCGCACGCGATGAGGCGCGCGTTCGGGTTTGTGGCCGCGTTGTAGAGCCCTTCGGGGAAGCCCTTCGCGAGGTTGGAAACGCTCGTCGATTCGAGAAGGTCCGCCGCGGCGCCGATGAAGCCGCCGCCCGACGCCTTGTTGAGATAGTTCAGGGTGTCGCCGAGCGCGCCGCGCAGGGTCACCTGCGAGCCGATCTGGTATGTGCACTCGGGAGGAATATCCTCCGATTTGATCTTCGCCGTGTACACGACGCCGAGGTTCGGGCAGCCCGGGCGCTTCGCGCGGTTCGCGGCCTTGAGCCGCTTCTTCGACTCTTCGAGACGTCCGGCGAAGAACTCGCACAGCGCGCGGTTCGATTCGAGCGCCTTGCGGACGACCGTGAGGGTATCCCAGAAGTTCTGCTCGACGGCGACGTGCTCCGGCTTTCCCTCGAACTTCGGGAACTTCACGCCGAAGCGTTTCTCGAACGGCTCGAGCGTTTTGTAGTACTCGGGGGAGCAGAACTTGTGTCCCGCGCCGTGAGACTTGCGCCCCTCGATGCCGTACTGCCAGCCCTTCGTCGTGCGGTACACGATCGCGGTCGGCTGGTCGTTGATACGCTCCTTCGCCACCTCGAGAGCGGCGAGAACGTGCCGGAAATCATGCCCCTTCTCGACATAGATTACGTTCCAGTCGTGAAGGAAGGCGAACTCGATCGGATCCCACTGAACGTAGTCGCCCGGCTTGTCCCCTTCGCGGCAGACCTTGTTCGAATCGATCGACGCCTGATTCCAGTCGATGTGGAACTTGATGTTCCAGAGCTGCGCGGCGGAGGCCGTCGCGAACGCCTCGGCGACGCGTCCCGGCGTCATGCCGCCTTCCCCTTCGGTGATCTGGACGAGGGGAGCACCGCCGCCATACGTGTCCATGGCGCCGAAGGCGAGCCCGAAGCTCGAGCCCACGCCGACGCCCGATGCGCCGGTAGAGAGCTTGACGAACGGCGTCGCCGGGGTCGGGTGCCCGTCGAGGGGCTTCGCATGGTACTTCGCGAAGAGCGGCGTCTCCTGGGTCGGATTGCGCCTGAATCCGAGAAGGTCCTCGAAACGGAGCTGGAACTTTTCGTCCTTCGGCAGCAGGCTCGCCTTGCCGATCCGCGCGACCTCGTTGCGGAGCGCCCACATCGCGTAGAGCCCCATCGCCTTGTGCCCCGCGGCGTAGGACATGAGATCGGCTTCGGGGCATTCGGGATCGCCGATGTCGTAGTCGAGGGTATGGAAGAGAATCCCCGCGACGTGGCGCCCCGACGAGATGCTTCCGCCCGGGTGCCCCGACGTCGGCACGAAGTTGTAGAGAATGCCGCACAGCGTGCGGTAGACGAGATCGTAATCTTCGAAGCTCTTGATCGTATCCGCCGGGAACTGGAACTTTTCGACGTCGGGCGCGATATCGATATAGACGCCGCGACGCGGCCCGAAGTCGAGCTTCTTCATCGTGACCTTTTCCTTCGCCATGCTCAGGCTCCTCCTCGTTCAGAAGACGAAAGTGCCACCCGTTGAAATTCCAGAATAATGCAAGGATTAGTCTATAGGAAACAGGGGGGGCTGTCAACGCCGAACGGGCAGGGGTGGGGATGGCGCGGACACTTCCGCTCCTGGCCCAGTCGCAAAGCCTCCAATGGGCCCGTCGCGGAAATGTCCGCGCCATCGGGCTCCAGTAGCGGGTGACGCTGGAGGGGCCCCCGCGCGCGGCGCAGCGCAAGCGAGCCCGCGCGGGGAGGCCCCAGCGGCAGGACCCGCGTATCGTACTAGAGCTTGTACCCGCGCGAGAACAGATTCGTGAATATGAGCGCCATCGCGCTCGGCAGCGTCCGGAAGATATACGGGTAGTTCTCGATTGCCTTCGGCGGCCGGAGATAGAAGCCCGCGTACGCCTTGAAGAGAAACCGGTTGAGCACCTGCGGCGTGATCTTGTCGAGCTTGATCGTCGGGTGAAGCCCCGAGTACATCGCCCAGTTCTTCGTGAGGAGTTTCTCCTTCACTTTCTCGAAGAGCTTCGTGCCGGGATACGGCGTGAGCAGCGAGAACTGCACCCTGCTCGGATTGAGGAATTTGGCGAGATCGATCGTCTGCCTCATCGTGCGCGGGTTGTCCCCGAGCGCGCCGAGGATGAAGGCGCCGATGATCTTCACGCCGTTCTCGTGGAGAATGTCGACCGCGCGTTTCGCGTCCTCGACGGTCGATTTCTTGCCGTACTCGTTCAGGATCTCCTGGCTGCCGCTCTCGAAGCCGAGGAACATCCATTTGAGCCCCGATTTCGCCATGATCCTGACCATGTCGGGATTCTTCACGACCGTCTCGACGTGCGACATCGCTTCCCAGTTGAGATCGTATCCGCCCGCGATGATCCGTTCGGATATCGCGATGGCCCTGGCGGGATTCAGCGTGAAGTTGTCGTCGATGAAGTTGATCGCCTTGTAGTCGTACTTGTTGTAGATGAGATCGATCTCCTCGAGGAGACTGTCGACGGAGCGCGGCCGCCAGCGGACGCCGGAGAATTGGGACGAGGAGCAGAAGTTGCAGTTGAACGGGCAGCCGCGCGAGGTGATGATCGTCGTCATGGGGCGCCCGTCGATCTTCTCCTTGTACTTGCGCAGCGGCAGGAGATCGCGCCTCGGAAACGGAAGGGAGTCGAGATCGGTGATGAAGGCCGTGTTGGCGGTCCTCACGATTTCGTCGCCGCACCGGTAGGAGAGTCCGCCGACCTCTTCGATCGGAATCTCCTTCGAGAGATATTTCACGAGCGAGCGGAAGGAATATTCTCCCTCGTTCCGGATAATGTAGTCGACGGATCCGCTTCGGAGTGCGTCCTCGTCGAAGAAGCTCACGTGCGGGCCACCCATCACGACGGTCGCCCCGGCCGCTTTCGCCACCTTGGCGATCTTCATCGCGGTGGAGTATCGCGCCGTATCGGCGGATATGCCCACGACGTCGAAACCGGCGAACGGGAACTGCTTCCATCTCTTTTTCTCGATGTTGAAGTCGATGATTTCCACGTGGTGATCGGTGAGGAGCGCGGCCATGTATGCGAGACCGAGGGGGGGTCGGCTGAGGCCCATGCTGTAGTAGCCCATGCCGACGGGCGGGTTCACAAATAGAATTCTCATTATCCTTCTTTCATCTACAGATACCTCGCAACGATCATTCTGTTTGAAATAATATCACGGGGTATGATAGCGGCTCAAGCCGTTCAACTATTTACTGTTAACTTAAACTATCATGCAATTCTTCTTAAGTCAATGTGAAAAATACGGCTTTCGTCGAAATAATGGTGCGAGAGAGCCGGCCGCCGGCTGCGGACGAGCGTGCAATGCCGGGGCGGCGCATGCCTTTCCGGTTGCCTGTGCCCGGTCGATGACGTACCTTAGTCGGACGGCGATGAGTATCGAAATCTGGAATAACCCCATGGCCTCGGGCGGGCAAGCGGCGCGGGAGATTCTTCTCGGGCATTTCGGGCTGCCGTCGGGAAATCCGGAGCTCGAAGCGCTGCGCCGCCTCGTCGAATGCTACTCGAATCTGCCCTACGAGAATCTCACGAAGATCATCAAGAAATTCACGGCGGGCTCGGCCGAAGAACGGCTGCGGGGGCCGGTCGAGGTCGTGAGCGGCTACGTCGAGCGCCATACGGGCGGGACGTGCTTCTCCCTCACGTACTGCCTCGGCTCCATTCTCTCGAGCGCCGGTTACCGCTGCTATCCCGTCATGGCCGACATGAAGCGGCCGAACATCCACTGCGCGCTCGTCGTCGAGATGAACGAGCGCAGGTACCTCGTCGATCCCGGATATCTCGTGGGCGAGCCCGTCGAGCTCGCGGGGAAGCCGGTGCGGATGGAGACGACCTTCGGCGTCGTCGAGATCAGGCCGCGCGAGGGGGAGCGCTACGATCTCTTCACGCTCGACGGCGAGGACAGAAAGTGGCGTTACACCGTGAAAACGGCCGCCGTTTCTCACGCGGCGTTCATGCGATTCTGGCAGGACTCGTTCTCTCTTCCGATGATGAACAACCTTCTGCTCACGCGCCTCACGCCGCAGGGGCATCTCTACATAAAGAATCACCATCTCCGCATGAAGAGCGCGAGCGGCAAGACGAATGAAAACATCCGGAGCGGCTTCGAATCGCGAATAGCGGCGGATTTCGGCATTCCGCCGGACGTGACGGCGCAGGCGCGCGAGCATCTCGAGATGTTGAAGCGAACGTGGCGCGCGCGGGAAGCCGCGGAGCGGGAGGAGGCGTAGGCGAATATGGCGCACCCGAAGGCGGGAAAACCGAAAGAAGCGGCCTCGGTGAAGCTCGTCGCCGCCGTTCTCGCGGGGCGCGACTTCGATCTCGAGAGGCTCCTCTTCCCGATGCTCGAGGAGCGCTTCGGGAGAATGGATCATCGCGGCTCGATTCACCCCTTCGACGGGACCGATTACTACGAGGACGAGATGGGGCCTTCTCTGGGCCGGCTCATCGTCTCTTTCGAGCCGCTCTGCGAGGCGACCGATATCGTGCAGGTGAAGCTCGATATCGCGGCGATGGAGGAGGATCTAGCGGGGGACGGCGGCCGCCGCGTGAACATCGACCCGGGCTACATGGATTATTATAAAATAATTCTCGCTTCGTTCAAGGAGGGCCCGCAGAAGATCTATCTCGGGAGGGGAGTCTACGCGGATCCCGTTCTCATGTTCTTCGACGGGGAATTCGGACCGCTCCCCTGGACGTTTCCCGACTTCAAGTCGGGGCTGTACCGTGAAGATTTCAGGGCAATCCGCGCCCTTTACAAGAAAGCGCGGCGGGAAGAAAGTTAGAAAAGCGGCGGATTACCTATTGACGCCGCCCCGCGATTATGGCACAATATTACCGAGAATCTAACTCTCTCAGCGGGCATACTCCCGACTCCGCGAGGACAAGGAGTATGCCTCGTTTTTTATCGGTCTCGTCGGGAGCGCTGTCGTGACCGGAGTAACCCTTTCGGGCGATCAATTCATCCTCTTCGTCCTTCTCCTCAAGATGGGCATCATGGCCGCGCTCGCGGGCGCCCTCATCACGTCGGGCTTCTTCAAGCGGCTCATATTCCTCGACACGAGAAACACGCGGGAGAACTGGCAGCTCGCGCTCGTCTTCGGGCTGATCCTCGCCGCGGGCGCGGCCGTTCGCGTGCTCGTCGGCTACGAGGGCATGGACCTGTCCCTCGCCGGCACGTTTCTCGTCGGGCTCCTCGGCGGGATGGTGCCCGGGTCGGCCGTCGGATTCTTCGTTGGCCTGCCGGGGCTGATGCGCGGCGAATGGGCGTCGCTCCCCTTTCTCGTCGTCTGCGGGCTCAGCGGCGGGATCATCAGGGCCCGCACGCGGAACCGCGACGAGTTCTGGGGCGTCTCCCCGATCGTGCCGAACAATATCGCGCGGTCGTGGCGCGTCTTCGCCGCCGAGCGGCGGATCGACGCGCGCGCGGCGATCATGCTGACGCTCACGGCGCTCGAGGCGGCACGCACGCTCGCGGGGGATCGAGCGCCTGCGGCGCTCTTCACGTTCCACCCCGATCATTTCTGGGTGACGCTCTGCGTCTGGCTCACGACACTCGTATGCGTCGGCATCCCGCTCAAGATCTGGAACAACACGCGCGTCGAGACGCTTCTCGAGGAGCAGCGCGCGGCCGCGGCGCAGGCGCGCTTCGACGCGCTGCGGAGCCAGATCAATCCGCACTTCCTCTTCAACGTGCTGAACGCGGCGACCTCCCTCATCTGGACCGAGCCCGAAAAGGCCCGGTGGATTCTCGTCAAGCTCTCGAGCATTCTCCGGCGCCTGCTCCGGGGCGGCGACGATTTCGTTCCCCTCAGCCGCGAAATCGAGTTCGTCGAGGACTATCTGAGCCTCGAGACGGCGCGCTTCGGCCCCGAGAAGCTCAAGGTGGAGAAGGAGCTCGACCCGAGGGCGCTGGATGTCCCCGTGCCGTCGATGCTGCTCCAGCCGCTCGTCGAGAACGCGGTGCGGCACGGCATCTCGCCGAAGGTCGGAGGGGGCGTTGTGCGGATCGAGGCTTCGCGGGACGGCGGGACGCTGCGCGTCGCCGTCAGGGACAACGGGGCGGGCTTCAAGGAATCGGGCCGCGAGGGGATCGGGCTCAAGAACGTGCGCGAGCGGCTCCGCGTCGCGTACGGAAAGCGCGCCTCGATCGAAATCGTCTCTGCCCCCGGCGAGGGGACTTCGGTTATCATAGCGGTGCCCGTCGAAAGGGGGCCGGCCGATGGTTGAGAAGGAACGCCTGCGCGTCCTCGTCGTCGACGACGAGGCGCCCGCGCGCAAGGATCTGAGGCGCATCCTCGGCACGATCGCCGGCGTCGAGATCGCCGGCGAAGCGGGGGAGGGGCACGAGGCCGTGAAGGCGATCAGAAAGCTGCGGCCCGACGTCGTGCTCCTCGATATCCAGATGCCGGGGCTCGACGGATTCCAGGTCGTCGCGCGCCTCGCCGGCATGGAGGGGGCGCCGTCGATCGTTTTCGTCACCGCCTTCGACGAGCACGCGATCAGGGCCTTCGAGGTGCACGCGGTCGACTACATCCTGAAACCGGTCGAGGAGAAGCGGCTCGCCCAAGCGATCGAGCGCGCGCGGAGAATCCGCAAGGGCGCGGAGCCCGGTCCCGATCTCGACGCGCTTCTCGGCGCGATCGGCGCCTCTCCGAAGCGGCTCGCCGTGCGCCAGGGGGAATCGCTCGTCATGGTAGACGCCGGCGACATTCTCTACGCGACCGTCTCCGACGGTTCGATCAAGGTCGTCGCGCGGGAGGTCGAGGGCTCGGTCGCCTTCCGCTCGCTCGACGAGCTCGCGAAGGAGCTCGGCCAAGGGCGGTTCATGCGCGTCCACAAGTCGTATCTCGCCAATATCGGCCGCATCTACGAGATCACCCCCTGGTTCGGCGGGAGCTACCAGCTCCGCATGGAAGGGAAGGGCGGGCCGGTCATTCCCCTGAGCCGGGCGCAGGCGCGCGAGCTTCGGAAGATCCTGAAGTGGTAGGCCGGTGCGCGGCCGCGCCGCCCAATTGAGTGATTGTCTTTTCCGAGGAAGCGGCGTATATTTTTAATGGAATCCACTCAAATGGAGGTATCGCCGTGAAGAAGTCGCGTATATCGGGAGCGGCTCTCGCCGCGATTCTGCTTGTCGCCGGAGCGTCGATCCCGCAGGCCGCCTCGTTCGCGGATGCTTTCACGCTCACGGTCTACGAGCAGTCGGGGTCCATCAACGCGTACGCGTTCCAATCGGACGATCCGCTGCTCTACGAAAAGAGACCGGGCTATCCCGGGCCGGCAGGCTGGGGCGGAAGCGGGTATGACTTCGGAACGAGCGGATGCGAGTATTACGATCTCTTCTTCAGCGATTCCCTGGGGAACGTCCTGACTCTCAGTCCCGGCGACGAGCTCCCGGCGCCCGCGTATCTCACGATCCTCTGCATGGATCTCAACTGCAACGACGGCTCGATCACTCCGGCGCCGACATGGGTGGGCGCCGGCAACAATATCGACGCGGTGAAGATCGGTTATGGCGGCACGGATTACTGGGCGAACGCAGTCTTGCAGGCGACCTACGGTCTCTGCGACGAGCCGTTCTCGGCGAAGACGTCGAACTTCGCGGATGAAGCGCTCGGCCCCCAGGACGCCGGCATCACCAAGATGGGATGCGGTCCCTCGGCGCTCACGCTGCGATTCTCGCCTCCCGCGCCAGCTCCGCCCGACACGTCGATGGAGCACGACCCCATGCTCGCCAACGTGCATCCGTTTTTCGATTGGCGCGAGAAAGAGGTCGCATGGTACACGGTACTGGACGGTTACATGAACGTCACCGATCCGACATGGTACAACGGTATCATTTCGGGCAGGGCCTTCGGCGATTCGCAGAACGTCGTGACGATCTGCCGGATCTACCGGGGTAGCACTACCAATTACATGCTCGGATACACGAGCGTTCCCGCGGAGCTGTCTGACTATCATTACCGCAATATCGATCTGGGGATCCACGTGGATTCGACGGGCACGATCAGACCGACATGGGACGTCGATAATGCCGGCTACTGGTCGACGACGATTCCCGAGGGCTTTTTCGACGTCAGGATCGCGCTGGACAGGGCCGCGGGCACGGTGAGCTGCGCAATCGCCGCCGTCAGCTTTGGCGACGTCCTGTCGGATTTTGCGTCTCCGCTCTGGTCGGCGGTGGAATCCAGGCCGATCGCGGGGAACTACCATATCCAGATCAATCCGTACAACACTTCCGGGGCCGTTTTCGACGTATGGTGCGCGACCGAGGCCGCGCCCGTGCCGCCGGACTTGAATCCGAATATCGTCTCGGTCGGCGACGTGGGGAACGATCAGGGCAGGATCGTGCGAATCAAGTGGAGCGCGTCGCGCTGCGACACTCTCGGCAGCTCGACGCCGATTACGGCGTATACGATCTGGCGGCGGATCGATCCGCTGCCGCTCGCGATGAGCGGCCTTGGGCCGTCGGGTCTCTCCGCCGGCATTTCCGCCGGCGCGCTGCTCGTGTACCCGCCCGGCGAGTGGGACTACGTGACCTCGGTTCCGGCATGCTGCGAGAAGACCTACGCGACGCTTGTGCCGACCCTCGCCGACTCGACGATTCTCGACGGCATGCACTATTCGGCCTTCTTTATCCGGGCGCTCACCGCCACGCCGGGAGTCTACTTCGACTCCCCGGTCGACAGCGGATACTCGATCGACAACGTCGCGCCGTCGGAGCCCACGGGCCTGAGCGGCGCGCAGGTCGCCGGCGGGCTCAGGATCACGTGGGCGCCCTCGAGCGATCCCGATTTCTCGCACTTCGTGCTCTCGAAAGGCGTGTACGAAAACGATCCGGCCCCCACCATTCTCGCGACGCTCGCCGGGACGTTCTACCTCGACGAGACATGGACGCCCCAGAGCAACACGTGCTACTACATGCTGGCCGCGGTCGACAGGAGCGGAAATATCGGAGCGTGCAGCGCTCTCGCGCCCGACGAGAACGTCGCGACGCTTCTCGAGAGCTTCATGTTGAATGTCGTGGGCTCCCGCGTCGAGCTCGCGTGGCGGCTGTCCGCGTGCGACGAGGACATGGAATTCGCCGTCCTGCGCGCGGGCGATCCGGACGGGGCCTTCGAGGAGCTGCCGGCCGCGGGCTTGACTCGTGACGGGCTCGGCTTCGTGTACCGAGACGCCGGATGCGCGCCGGGCACGGCGTACCGCTATCGCGTCGAATGCGCGAACGGCGCGACGACGACGACGCTCTTCGAGACGGAGCGGATCGCGACGCCCGCGATGCCGCTCGCGCTGCATCAGAACAGCCCGAACCCGTTCAATCCCTCGACGACGATTTCGTACTATCTGCCCGAGAGAATGCAGGTGCGGCTCGACGTCTACGACGTGTCGGGGCGTCTCGTCGCCCGTCTCGCCGACGGAGAGCAGGAGCGCGGCGACAAGGTCGTGCAGTGGGACGGCCGCGGCATGCGCGGCGAGCGTGCGAGCTCCGGCGTGTACTACTATCGTCTCCAGGCGGGAAAAGAGGTCATCTCGCGGACGATGGTGTTGCTGAGGTAGGACGAACGTGCTATAAGCGACGCAGCTTCATTATCATAGGAAGGGTCGACCGATGAGAAAGCAGTACGCAATCGCGGCGTTCGCGCTCCTTCTCGCGCTTTTTCCGGCAGGCGTGCTCGCGCAGCCCGCGGGCTGCACGTGGGAGGGGGATCATGCGCTGAGGTACGGCTTTGGCCAGTATGACGGGCTGCCGTACAACCAGCCGGGCAACGATTTCGCGGACATTTATCCCGGCGCGACCCTGATTTACACGCTTGCTCCGTACAACTGCCATTCCACGTGGCTGCCGACGGGGCTCTGCAAGGCCACGGACACTATATGCTTTCACGCAGTGAGTCTCCAGGGCTGGACCCTCGCGGCCTATCCTCCAATGGGCGATTTCTTTGTTCTTGGATCGGGCTATCTGTGGTATCAGGATATCTCCATCACCGCTCCGTGCGGCGCGAATATAGGCGACAAGGACACCCTGATCGCGATGAGCGCCTACGCGAACGTCGCGGGGGTGTGCGCTCCGGAGTGCGGCGACTGCAACGATCCGAACACGCGTCCGACGACCGGCGTCAAGTACTACAGCGCCGATACCCTGATCGTCACCGTCATCGCGGCGCCCGCGGCGATCGCCATTCTTCAGGACACCTTGTCGTTCGTCGTGCGCGGGCAGACCCAGGCGCACATTCCGTTCGCGATCTGCAATCAGGACGAATGCGCTCCTCCGACGCCATTCGACTACAACATAACGAGCAGAGGCCACATCGGCCCCGCGATCAACACGACGAGCACGGTTGAAGTCGACGGGGGCGCGTGCAAGGACGTCTACGGCGTGGTCGACGCCGGCACCGCTCTTTCGTGCACCTACGACACGCTGACGATCGTAGCCTGGGGCGCGGTCGAGCCTGTCGTCTACGACACCTGCGTGCAGGTCGTGCATGTCATCGAAGACTGCTGCGGCGTGCCGGTCTTCACGCCCGCCGTCGCGGCGGTTCTCGTGCTCGTTCTCTTGGCCGCCGCAGGCGTATTCATGAGAAGGCGGATCGCGGGAAGAGCGTGAGAGACCTCTTCATCCGACCCGAGATACGATTACGCGATCAATCGTGAATGCTAGAGCCGCATGGGGAAGTCAGCGGCGGTCGAGGTGAACCTCGAACCCGATCTACTCAAAATAGACTGAGACTATCTCACGAGCGCCATCTTGCGCGACAGCGTTTCGCGTCCCGCGGTGAGGCGATAGATGTAGATTCCGGCGGCCGCTCGCGTGCCCGATTCCCCTGCGCCGTTCCAAACGGCGCTATGATTCCCTCGCTCCTCGTTTCCGTTTACGAGACAGGCGATGCGGCGCCCGGCGACATCGAATATCTCGAGGCGCACAGGGACGGATTCCGGGAGATAGTATGAGATCGTCGTCAGGGGGTTGAAGGGATTCGGCCAATTCTGATTGAGCGTGAGGGGGAGGGCGGGCACGGCGACGGCTTCGGTTTCGAAGAGGACGTGGCTTCCCGAGGTGCTCTCGTACTGGACGCGGTAGCGGTAGCTCGAGCCGGGCTCGGCGCTCTCATCCCGGTAGATGAAGGAGAGTCCGTTCGTTTCGATATTCAGCGCGGGAGCGGTGAAGTCCGCGGCGCCTTCTTCCTTGCGCAGCACGCTGAAGCGGACCCCGTCGTCCATTTGGCTCAATCGCCAGGTGATCTCCACCGTGCCGCTCCGGAACGAAGCGGCGAAATCCGCGAGGAGCGCATCGACATCGGCGAATGTGGTCGATATCGTCGTGTCGGTGATCGCATTGCCTCGCACGTCCATAACGTTCGATATGCCGATCGTGCAGCCGGCCCCGGCTTCGAGGGACGCGCCGAGGCTGATCTGCACGGTGGCGCCTCCCGTCTGGAGCTCGGCTCCGGAGACCGGAATCGTGACCATGGAGTCGGACGTCGCGCGCACCTCGTAGTTCGATGCGGCCTCCGCGGTCGTTTCCTCGAGCGGCTCGTCGAATAGGATGTTGAGGAGCGTGGACGAAAGGGGCGTGACGGTGACCGGCACCGGCGGATAGATATCCGGCCACGGGAATTCAATCGTATCCGGCACGGTTATGCGATTGTAATGGATGTCTTTGATGCCGAGCACCCGCAAAATGTAAGAGGTTTCGAGGACGGCGTCGCCTCCCACCGCGAGCCGCACATGCTTCCCGTCGGAGAGCATGTAGGCAAGGGCCACCGGCAGGGGGTCGGTCATGAGCGAATCGGACTTCTGGAAGACCTTGTAGTTTGCAGGGATCCCCGCGGATGCCCTGTCCAGGATTTCGTTGAAACCTGCTTCGATTTGCCTTTTTCCAGAAGCTTGAGCCGTCACCAAGAACGGCGGTTGTATGTCGCGGAACCAGAAAGTCGCGGTATTATGGTACGGCGATATGGCGTGGCCCGAGAGATCGGTTACGTTCGCTGCCTTGAGCGTGAGCATGGTGTATGTCGGCAGAAGATTCGCGGTATTGAAGTGCAGGACAAAGGTGCTGTCGTTCAGGAGCCTCACCAGATATGCATGAGAAGCTGCGGGTGTTGTGCCCCAGTAATCTTGGAAGCTATAGTTGTCCGGATTCGTCGCGGTCGCCGGAGACATCGGTTCGTTGAATACGACCCTCAGGCAGCTGTCGACCGTCGCCGACGCGCTCACGAGCTGAGGAGCGACGAGATCGTATAGATTGAACACAGCCGAGCTCCAGGACGGCACTTCGTTTCCCCATGAGTCATACACGCCCGACGCATGGACCACGAACTCCGAGCCGATGGCGGAAAACGGCTCGGAGACGTAGAGAATCACGGATCTGCCATCGGAGGGGAACTCCGTACTGGTTACGGGAACGGTCACGGAAGAGTTCCCGGCCGATGCGATTTCGTAGTTCGCCGGAATCAATGCGGGGATTTTGAGAATCGGTTCGTTGAAATGTATGACGACCGCGTTAAGGGTCGCACCGCCCGCCGACTCGATCAGCGGATGCGTCGTGTCGGGCTCGCATGCGGCGTTGACGCCGAGGAGCGACGAGAAGACGACCGGCTCGAGCGGATAGCCGATCTCGCAGCTCGCCACCTGGCATTCGCCGGAAAGGCTGCTTGCGGCGATCTTGACGAAGGCGGGGTCGGCGCTCGTGAGGAAGAGGCGCTGATGATGCGACCAGACCCAGTCGGTCTGGCAATCGAGAAACGCGAAGCTCACGCCGGTGCCGAGGTCTCCGAGATATACGGAGATGAGCGGATTCGTCGTCACATCGGCGGGGAGCACGTTCGCCGGATAGACGAGGGAGAACTCGGCTCCGTAGAGCCCCCGGCTCGATGGGGCGAAAAGGACGTACACCGTTGCCTCTGTGTACGGTCCCGCGTAGGAGACGTCGCTCGAAGAGCGGGCCTCATCGGTGTAGAGGCCTATGCGGCTGTAGGCGGAAGTTTGTGCGAGAATCGGTCCGCCGCCGATTATGATGACGACGAGAGCGAGCGCGGCCGCCATCGCGATCCTCGAAATCCATGAGCGCAACACGATTCTCGGCGCCCCCCTTCTATGCGCGAAGAGGCGACGATACATCGCCGGCTCTTCGCGCCGAAAACGGAACCGCGCGCTTTCCGCGATATCAACATCATGAGACGTCGAAAAACGCCGCTTTCCCCAGCGAACAACAATGAGTTTGATTCGTATAATACAGTATAGCACGAATCGGGCTTGAGGCAAGGGGATTACCCCGCCTTGGACGGGGAAGGTCCTGCCCGTTCGCGCCGGAAAATGCACCGTTCACCCGCCATTTTCGACCGAATCCTGCCAAATGCTTGCCCGCACCGCCCGTGCGTGCGAAATTCACTCAATACACAGCACATTCATCCGCATGCATAGAGGAAGGAACGCATGAAATTCTTTCTGGGAATGGACGTCGGAACGGTGAGCGCGAAGTGGGCGCTCGTCGGCGCGCGCGCCGCGATCGAGATGCTCGCGGCCAAAGAGGAAAGCCCCGTCGCCGAGGTCTATCCGTTTCCCGACGATTCGGCGAAGGCGATCGCGGTCTCGAGCTACCGCCGCATCCAGGGGCGGCCGCTCGAAGCGTCGGTCAAGCTTCTGAACGAGCTCTTCGAGCACGTCGGCGTCGACGACATCGGGGGTGCCATCGTCACCGGCTCGGCGGCGAAGCTCGTGGGCGGCGCACTCGGTCTCCCCGTCGAGAACGAGTTCAAGGCCGCGGCGATAGGCGTCGGCACGCTCTACCGGGACGTCGTCAACATCTTCGAAATGGGCGGCGAAAACTCCAAGTTCATCCACATATCGAACGAGAACGGGCAGATCGGCATCGTCGATTACGAGACGAACGGCGACTGCGCCGCGGGCACGGGTTCCTTCATGGACCAGCAGTCGACGCGGCTCCGCTACCAGATCGAGGACGTCGGCGATATCGTCCTCGCCGCGGAGCGCACGCCGAAGATCGCGGGGCGCTGCAGCGTGTTCGCCAAATCCGACATGATCCACGCGCAGCAGAAGGGCTACAAGCCGGACGAGGTGCTCAAGGGGCTCTGCGAATCGGTCGCCCGCAACTTCAAGAGCAACATCGCGCGCGGGAAGTCGGTCCACGGAAAAACCGCTTTCATCGGCGGTGTCGCGCTCAACAAGGGCGTCGCGGGATCGCTCGCGAGCATCTTCGAGCTCGCGGAGAAGGATTTCTTCGTTCCGAGAGAGGGCGTGCACGTCGCGGCGATCGGCGCCGCCATCATTTCAGGCGGTGGAAACGGCGCGAAAAGCGCTCCCGTATCGAAGGGCATGCCGGAGAAGGGGGCCTTCGACGTCGCCGGACTGAAGGAGCGCCTCGCTCACTTCGCGTCCCAGGCCGCTTCCGAGTTTCCGGCGTTGAAGCGCCTCACGCGCGACCGCGTGCTCTTCCTCCGCGACCGCGTCGACAAATACAATTTCGACGGGAGGAAACTCCCCGTCAACGCCTACCTCGGCATCGACATCGGCTCGGTGAGCACGAACCTCACGCTCATCGACGACGACGGGCTCGTCATCAAGGAGATCTACCTGCGCACCCAGGCGCGGCCGATCGAGATCGTGCACGAAGGGCTCCAGGAGATCGAGCGCGAGGTGGGAGACAAGGTTCGTATCCGCGGCGTCGGGACGACGGGCTCCGGCCGCGAGCTCATCGGCGAGCTCATCGGCGCGGACACGATCGTCGACGAGATCACGGCGCACAAGACGGGCGCCGCGTTCATCGGAGACGCGATGATCGGCAAGAAGGTCGACACGATCTTCGAGATCGGCGGCCAGGACGCGAAGTTCATCAGCATCGCCGACGGGATCGTCGTCGACTTCACGATGAACGAGGCGTGCGCGGCGGGAACGGGCTCCTTCCTCGAGGAGCAGGCGGAGAAGCTCGACGTGAAGATCGTGAACGAGTTCGCCGAACGCGCCTTTTCGTCGGAGCGCCCGCTCCGGCTCGGCGAGCGCTGCACCGTCTATATGGAACAGGACGTCTCGGCCTACCTGAAGAAGGGCGCCGCGAAGAACGACATCATCGCGGGGCTCGCGTACTCGGTCGTCCAAAACTATCTCAATCGAGTCGTTCGGGGACGCAAGATCGGCTCGGTCATATTCTTCCAGGGAGGCACGGCGTACAACGACGCCGTCGCGGCCGCGTTCAGCGAAGTGCTCGGCCAGGAGATCATCGTCCCGCCCTACAACGGCGTCATCGGCGCGATCGGCGCATCGCTCCTCGTGCGCGAAAAGGTGCAGGCGCTCGGGGTCGAGTCGACCTTCCGCGGCTACGACCTCACCGCCATCAACTACAAGCTCCGCGAGTTCACCTGCCCGGGCTGCACGAACTACTGCGACATCCAGGAGTTCAACGTCGAGGGGAACAAGACGCACTGGGGCGACAAGTGCAGCGACCGCTACCGCAAGCGCGCCAAGGTGCCGCGGAAGCCCACCATTCCGAATCTCATGACGCTCTACAACGAGCTCCTCGAGCGCGACTACGTTCCGCTCGTGGAGAAGAAGCTCGGCCGCGCGATCGACACCTCGGCGCCGGGCGGAGCGGGCGCCGCGAAGCCGCGCATCGGCGTCGCGCGTTCGATGTATTTCTACGACCGGCATCCCTTCTGGGGCACCTATCTCCGCGCCCTCGGCCTCGAGGTCGTGCTCAGCCCGAAGACGAACAAGAAGATCGCGCACCAGGGGATCGAGGCGGCCGTCGCCGAGCCGTGCTTCCCGATCCAGGTCGCGCACGGCCATATTCTCGCGCTTCTCGAACAGGGAGTGGACGGCATCCTCACGCCGAACGTCATCGACGGCGAGACGGACGCGCCCGAGGTCAAATCGTACATGTGCCCCTGGGGGCAGACGCTTCCGTTCGTCCTCAAGCATGCGCCGCTCCTCGACGGGAAGGAGGCGCTCATGATGGATCCCCTCGTGCATTTCCGGCAGGGGGAGGGTTTCGTCGAGAAGGAGCTCTGGCTCGTACGGGAAACGCTTCGGCGTGAGCCGGGCGCGCCACCGCCTCGCGGTCAGGGCCGGCTACGCGGCGCAGCAGATGTTCCGGGACGATCTCGAGGCCGCCGGGCGCGAGGCGCTCGACATTCTCGAGAAATCCGGGGAGGCCGGGATCATTCTCGTCGGTCGCCCCTACAACGTCATCGACAAGGAAGCGAATCTCGACGTGCCGGGGAAGCTGCGCGACTACTACGGCATGAACGTCATTCCGATCTTCTTCCTCCCGCTCGAGGGGATCGGCATCCGCGACATCAACGACAACATGTTCTGGAACTTCGGGCGCAAGATCCTCCAGACGGCGCGGCTCGCCGCCCAGAAGGAGAACCTGCACCTCATTTACATCACGAATTTCAAATGCGGGCCCGATTCGTACGTGAAGCACTACGCCTCGGGCGCCGCCGTCCGCCCGTATCTCACGCTGCAGTTCGACGGGCATTCGAACGACGCCGGCGTCATGACCCGCTGCGAAGCGTATCTGGACAGCAAAGGAGTTCTCAGATGGTGGAAGAAAAGCGAGGGCTCAAAGGCCGCACGGTCTACATCCCCCGAATGTCGGACGAAGGGGCACGGGCCTTCGCGGCAGCCTTCAGATATCTTGGAGTAGACTCGCGCCCGTCCCCCGACGGGGACGAACGGACGTACGAGATCGCGGGGCGCTACACGTCGGGGGACGAGTGTCTCCCCGAGCGCGTGACGATCGGCGACTTTCTCAAGGTGGCCGAGCAGCCCGGCTTCGATCCGGCGAAGACCGCCTTCTTCATGCCGACGGCGAGCGGGCCGTGCCGCTTCGGACAGTATTCCCCGTTCATGAAGCAGGTGCTCCACGAGCTCGGCTACGACGACGTTCTCGTCGTCTCTCCGTCGAGCGCGGACGGCTATTCGAGCCTCGGCGAGTACGCGGGCCCGATGATGCGGCTCGGCTGGTGGGGGCTCGTCGGGAGCGACGCGCATCCGCAAGATGCTCCACATCTATCGCCCGCACGAGACGGAGCGGGGCGCGGCGGACAAGGCCTGCGACCGCGCGCTCGATATCTTCTGCGACGCGCTCGCGGACTCCTCGGTGCCGATCGGCGCGAAGAAGCTCTCGCAGCTCGCCGGCGCCCTCGCGAGCGGGCGGGATCTCTTCCGCGCGATCCCGGTCGATTTCGACCGCGACACGAAGCTCGTCGGCGTCGTCGGCGAGATCTTCTGCCGCCTGAGCACCTTCAGCAACGAGGATCTCATCCGGCGCCTCGAGGCCTTCGGCGCGCAGGCGTGGCTCTCGGACATCGGCGAATGGGTGTGGTACACGAACTTCGAGCAGAAGAAGAATCTGAAAATGTACGGGCAGGGCTTTTCCCTCGAGATGCTCAAGGTGAGGATCAAGGAGCACGTTCAGCACGGGCACGAGGCGAAGCTCCTCGCCCCGTTCAGGGAGGAGTTCGTCGGGCTCGAGGAGCCGCACGACGTCCTCGAGGTGCTCGAGCACAGCGAGCCGTACCTGCCGTACCACGGCGCCCTCGGAGAGATGGTGCTGAGCGTCGGCAAGGCGATCTACATGTACGAAAAGGGGGTCGACGGCATCATCGACATCAGCCCGTTCACCTGCATGAACGGCATCATCTGCGAATCGGTCTATCCGAAGGTGAGCCGCGACTGCGACGGTATCCCCATCAGGACCTTCTACTTCGACGGCAGCCAGACCGATCTCGAGAACGACCTCGGCATTTTCATGGAACTTGTTGCAAACTACAGCCGTAGAAAGACGAAGAAGCGTTTCCGGCGAAAGGCCGCGTGATTTCTTCCATGGAGCGGCTCCTCCCGCGGGCCGCGCGATTTTTTCTCCAAAGGAGGTTCCCGGATGCATGTTCTCAAATCCCGCGCGACGCGAAGCGTCGTCGCGCTCGGGCTCTTCGTGCTCGTGTCGGTTGCTCTCGCGCACGCGAGCGCGCTGAGCGCCGCCGAGACGAAGGCCGCTCCCGCGAAGCTCGACGCGACCGTCGAAACCCTGAAGAACGGTCTCAAGGTCATCCTCATGGAGGATCACTCCGTGCCGGTCGTCAGCAGGTGGACCTTCTACCGCGTCGGGGGACAGAACGAGCGACCCGGCATCACGGGCATCTCCCATTTCATCGAACACATGATGTTCAACGGCGCCGCCAAGTACGGCCCGAAGGAATTCGACCGCATCCTCGAATCGAACGGCGGCTATTCGAACGCGTTCACGAGCGAGGACATGACCGCGTACTACGAGGATTTCGCGAGCGACGTTCTCGAGCTCTGCATCGATCTCGACTCCGACCGCATGAAATCGCTCACGCTCGATCCGAAGTTCGTCGTCTCGGAGATGGGCGTCGTGAAGGAAGAGCGCCGTCTGAGCGTCGACAACTCGGTCGAAGGCGCGATGTACGAGGAGCTCGGAGCGCTCGCGTACAAGGCGCACCCGTACGGCTGGCCGGTCATCGGCTGGATGAGCGATCTCGAGAAGATCACGCGCGACGACGCGGTCGACTATTGGAAGACCTACTACGCGCCGAACAACGCGATCCTCGTCATTGTCGGCGATTTCGAGACGAAGAAGGCGCTCGAGCTCGTGCATACATATTACGATTCCGTCCCGTCGCAGGCGCCGCCCGAGCCCGTTCGCACCGTTGAGCCCGAGCAGCCCGGCGAGAGGAGGGCGGAGGTGCGCAAGCCCGCCGAGATGCCGCAGATTCTCGTCGGCTATCACATTCCCGAGGTGACGTCGAACGATATCTACGCGCTCGACGTCCTTCAGTACGTCCTGTCCGAGGGGGAGAGCTCCCGCCTGTACAAGAAGCTCGTCCGCGATCTCGGAATCGCGGTCTACGCGGGCGCGAACGCCTCCTGGAATATCGCCCCGGCCCTCTTCACCTTCGACGTCAAGGTGAGGCCGGACAAGACCGCGGCCGAGTGCGAGGCCGCCGTATACGGCGATTCTCGCGGACGTCGCGGCGAACGGCATCACGCCCGCCGAGCTCGCGAAGGCGCAGAACCAGGTGTCCGCGAACTTCTACCGCAGCATGCAGACGGTGAACGGGAAGGCCCGCAAGATCGGCACGTACGAAATCTACTTCGGCGATTTCAACGAGATCCTCAAAGTCCGGGACCGCTACCGCGCCGTCACGGCGGACGACGTGAAGCGCGTCGCCGGCACCTATTTCGCGCCGAAGAACCGCAGCGTCGTAACGCTCGTGCCCGAGGCCTAATCACGGAAGGAAAGACGATATGAAGAAGTTGCTGTTCCTCGCGGTCGCGGCGGCGCTCGCGCTCCTGCCGGCAATCGCCGGCGCGGAGACGGGCGCGGTGAAGCTCCCGCCCTGCAAAGAATACACGCTCAATAACGGGCTGAGGGTATTCGTCATGGAATCGCGCGAGGTGCCGCTCGTGACGATTCAGCTCCTTATTCCGGCGGGCTCGGCGATGGATGCCGCCGGCCAGGAGGGAGTGGCCAATCTCACGGGGCGGCTCCTCACGAAGGGCGCGGCCGGCCTTACGGCCGATCAGATCGCCGAATCGATCGAGGAGATCGGCGGCGTCGTCAACGTCAACACGGGGCGCGATTACGCGACCGTCGACGGCGACTTTCTTGCGAAGGATCTGGCCAGGGGCCTCGACATCATGGGGAAGGTCGTTCTCGCCCCCGATTTCCCGAAGGATGACGTCGATCGCGAGATCGGGCTCGTCGTCGCGGAGATTCAGGGAGCCAAGGAGCAGCCGTCCGCCACGGCGTCCCGCGAGTTCGTGCGCGCGCTGCTCGGCGATCACCCGTACGCGCATCCGGTCGACGGAAGCGAGTCGAGCGTCGGGGCCATGACTCGCGAGAAGGTGCTCGATTTCTACAAGAGGCGTTACGTGCCCGCGGGCGCGATCCTGGCCGTCGTCGGCGACGTCGACGCCGCGAAGGCGTTCGATATCGTCAAGGCGACGTTCGGCGGCTGGAAAGGGGAGGCGGCGAAGGCCGCGGCGATTCCCCCGCTCGTTCCGAATACATCGGCCGGCCGCTCGCTCGTCGTCATCGACAAGGCCGACGCGACGCAGTCGCAGATCCGGATCGGGAACGTCTCGGTCGCGCGGAACACGCCCGATTATTTCCCGCTCCTCGTCACGAACTCCGTTCTCGGCGGCGGATTCACCTCGCGCCTCATGGACGAGATCCGCGTCAACCGCGGGCTCTCGTACGGAGCGCGGAGCGGCTTCAATCACCTGAAGGCGGGCGGTTTCTTCGGCGTCTACACCTATACGAAGAACAAGAGCCTCCGCGAGACGATCGACGTCGCGCTCGAGCAGCTCCGCAAGATCCGGGACGAAAAGATATCCGGTACCGAGCTCGCCAAGACGAAGAGGTACATCACCGGGCTCTTCCCGTTCGACATCGAGCGCAACGGCGATCTCGCCGGCTGGATAACGGATCTCACGTTCCACGGCATCCCGCTCGACTTTGTCGAGGGCTACTGCGCGAACGTCGACCGCGTGACTCCCGACGACGCGCAGCGGGTCGCGCGCGAGCAGATGTGGGCGGATAACGATCTCATTCTCCTCGTCACGAAGTACGACGAGGTCAAGGAGCAGCTCGGCGGCCTCGGCGAGGCGCGCGTCATCGAGCTCGAACAGGTGAAGTAGCGGCGGCATCGGAGCGCCGTGCATATTCGAGCCGGGGCGGATGTAAGATCCTCCCCGGCTTTTTTGCGCGCGATACGCGGGTCCTGTCGCTGGTTGCACCCCCGCATGAAACGCGGGTCCTGTCGCCCATTGCACCCCGCACGTTCTCGCTCGCTAGCGCTCGCTGCGCTGCGTGCGGGGGCCCCATGGGCGCCACCCGCTACTGGTGCCGGAGCGGGAGTGTCCGTCCCATCGCCGCACACGCGAGCCATTGAAAAACGCGCCGGATGAGAGTATAATCTCAGCAGCGGACATCTGCGATCTCACGACAATACCGGGAGGGGGAATCCTATGCGAATAATGCTTTTTGCGTGCGCGCTCCTGATCGGAATATCCGCCGCCGCCGGCGCCGCTCTCCCTTCAAAGCCGTATGTCGGGCTATACGCCGATGCGGCTCATGGGGTGACGTCTCTGAATCCGGCCCCTTATGCGTCGTTTCAGATCTGGATCTGGTGGCTGCCTTCGGCGCATGGTCTGTATGGGACGGAATACCGTGTGGCGATGCCTTCGAATGTGATCGCTCTTTCGGCTGTTGCAAATCCCCTGCTGCAGGTCCTGATCGGATGCGGCGACCTTTATGAAGAGTATTATATATGCGCGTATTTCAGCTCCTGCATGGCGGACTGGGTCTATACGCACCAGCTGACCTGCATGCTCCTGAACCCGACGCCGGGCTTCGTCGAGATCCTGCCGCGCTCGAGCAAGAGCGCGATCTGGGCGGCCAGCTGCGAGGCCGGCTATCCGCTGGAGGCGGTCACGATTCTCAACAAGTTCGGCATCTATCAGGAAGGCGCCATCGCGGTCGGATCGCGGTCCTGGGGGGCGATCAAGAGCCTCTACTGATAAGATTTCCCCGGGTGACGGCGGATCAGCGGGCGGATTCCAGGGAACGGATCAGGCGGATCTCCCCTACGACGCCTTCCGCGAACGTCCGCGGCGCATAGCCGAGATCCCTCGCGGCTTCGGAGAAATCGTATCGCTTGTCCTCGCGAAGACGCTCGATCTGCTCGCGGCGGATGAAGGGGCGGGGGAGAATCTTCTCCTGCAATCCCGCGGCCGCCTCGGCGAGAGCGATCGGAAACGGCACGATCAGGACCTTCCTCCCGAGAATCCCCGAGATCATTCCGACGATTTCCCGCAGCGAATGCGCGCTTCCGCCGGGGACGTTGTAGCTCTTGCCGGCGCTCGCCGGCGTCTTGAGCGCGGCGAGAATGCAGGCGGCGAGATCGTCCACGTGCACGGGCTGGAAAACCGATTTTCCTCCGCCGGGGAGCGGCACGATTCCGCATTTCCCGACGAGGCGGATGAGCTTCGAGATGTTCCTGTCCTCGGCGTTTCCGTAGATCATGGTCGGCCGCAGAATCGTATAAGGGACGCCCGACTGTTCGATCGCGAGCTCCGCGGCCTCGATCTCGGAGGCCCGTTCCCACGATTTCGAAAAGCGCCGCGTCGAGCTCACCACGATGAGCCGTTTCATCCCGCGGCAGCCCTCGAGCACGGCCTCCGCATGAAATATCGACGAAAGATGAACGACGACGGGCTCTCCGCGATAGACCGTGCGGAGGCTGTCGGCGCTGGATGCGTCCCCTCCCGCGATCTTCACGCCGTGAGGGAGCAGGCGCTCGCCGCGCCCGCCGGGGCGGCAGAGCCCCGTGATGCGGACGCCGCGCAGCGTCTCGTCCGCCGCGACGAGCCGGAGCAGTGCCTGGCCGGTGTTTCCCGTGCCCCCCGTTATGAAGATCGAGTCCGCCATGAGGCCGCCGGGGCTTCAGATCGCCTTGACCGTCTCGATCGTGAACGCCGGCGGATTGTTGATGTGCTTCTTCACCGTGCAGAGATCGACGGCGCGGATGAGGGAGTCCTTGTACTTGTCGGGAAAATCCTTCGGGAGCTCGATCCGCAGCGCTACGGACGTGATCAGGTGCGTTTCCGGATCGCGCTTCATCGTCTGCACGACGCGGACGTTCTCAAGGGAGATCCCGCGGTTCGTGAGAAAATCGAGGACGTAGATCCCGCTGCACGTGCCGATCGAAGCGAGAAACAGATCGAAGGGGGACGGCGCGGTGCCCTCCCCGCCGTTGGTCACGGGCTGGTCCGTCCTGATCGTGAACCCCTTGAACGACGCGTCGACCTTCTTGTTGCCGGGGAACGATACGGTGAGCTCCATATCCATGATTCTCCTCCCGCGCCTGGAAAAGAAAATGCCTGAGGGGGGATTTGAACCCCCACGGGGAATCCCCACTGCGCCCTGAACGCAGCGCGTCTACCAGTTCCACCACTCAGGCACTTGAGGCATTTTCCGTACGCAAAGGACAAGAATAATTGAAAAGGGGAGGCATGTCAAGGTCGGGAACCGGGGGCTTCGGCGAAGGGGCGGCCGCGGCGAACCGGCGGCTTCGGGGAGCCGCGGCATCGGGGAAGCCGCGGCTTTGGCCTTGCAAGGACCGGGGGCTTCGTACTACCATGCCGGCACGGGTTCGAAACAAAGGAGGATCCATCGTGAAGAAGCTCTTGATCCCGGTTCTCTGTCTCCTGTTCCTCGCCGCGTGCGGCGGCACGACGAAGGAGATCGACATCGCCACGGATACGGCCGAGAACGCCGATTTCTCGAGCGCGGATCTCGCGACCATCACGGACGGCATGATGAATTCGGTCGCGGCGAACGGATTCTTCCAGCAGTACCGAGCCGCGAACGCCGCCCAGAAGCCTGTCCTCCTGCTCGCGAAGGAGCTCAAGAACGACACCGACGAGCACATCAACACGCGGCTCATCCTCGAGAAGATCCGCACGCGCATGATCAACGAGGGGCTCGCGCAGTTCGTCGACGACCAGGCGTTCGACATGGCGCTCGATCAGCTCAACCTTCAGGCGTCCGACCTCTACGACAACGCGAAGGCGGCGCAGCTCGGCAAGTTCGTCGGAGCCAAGTACGTGCTCAGGGGCACGATCAGCAACATCCGCAAGATCGACGGACGCAAGGACATCAACTTCATGAACGTGACGCTCAACATCTTCGAGGTCGAAACGCTTCTCATCAAGTGGACCGACGAAGTCGAGTTCAAGCGCGTATCGACGAAGGGCCGGATGAGGTAATCGCCGCGGCCGCGATCCGATTCGCGCGGCACGGCGCGTGAAGCCCCGGGAGATCACATGAGGAAGGCTTGCCTTGCGGCTCTTCTGCTCCTCGCGGTCGCCTGCGCGACCTATACGTCGAGGATGGAGCTTTCGCGCGATTTCTACTACGGCGCCCGGTACGACGACGCTCTCGCCAATCTCGACAAGCTTGTCAAGGACGCGCCCGATCGCGACTACTATCTCCTTTTGCTCGAACGCGGCAAGGTGAACCTCGCGGCCGGGAGATACGATTCGGCGATCGTCGACCTGCAGGAGGCGGAACGGCGTTTCGGCGAGATCGAGGCGACGACCTCCGTGAGCGAGGCCATCAAGAGCCTGCTCGTCAATCCGACGAGGGGCGAATACCAGCCCGAGCCCCACGAGAAGATCATGATCAGCTCGTACCTGCTCCTGTCCTACTGGCTCAAGGGGGACCGGGAGGGGGCGTTCGTCGAGCGCAACCGGCTCGTCGGCAGGCTCAAACGCTACACGGAGAGGCTCTCGGAAGAAGACCGCGCGGCGCTCGACGTGCCGTTCGCCCGTTACCTCGCGGCCGTGATGTACGAGATCGAGGGGCGCGAGGACGACGCGCGGATCGAGTATGACGCGCTCCGGAAGGTCATGCCCGACGCGGTCCCCGAGGTCCTCGATCCGAACCTCCGGGAGCTCGTCGTATTCACCGAGGTCGGCCGCGCGCCGGTCCTCGTATCGACGGAGATCCGCGGCTACCTGCAGAAGGACGGAGGAAGCCTCGTCGGATTCTTCACCCTTCCCGGCGGCTCCGAGCCCCAGATGTTCTTCCTGCCCGGTTTCGTCGATCTGTCGCTCGACAACCCCGGCGTGCTTTTTACCTTCGCTTTCCCGCAGTGCATGAGACAGCCGCGCGCCGTCGATCGCAGCAGGCTCGTGGTCGACGGCGTCGAGGCGGGAGAGATGAAACCGCTCGATGATCTCGAGAACACGGCGTACACGGCCTACGAGAAGAACCTCGGCCCGACGCTCCTCAAGGCGGCCTTCAGGACGTATCTCAAGACGGCGGCCCAGACGAAGCTCGGCAAGGGGGACGACGCCAAGGGATTCGCGTTCAACGTGCTCGGCAAGGTGCTCGCCGCGGCGGACCAGGCCGACACGCGCTCGTGGCAGACGCTTCCCGCGGAGATCCGGGTCTTCAGGATGGAGTATAAAGCCGGCGAGGGAACGGTTCTCGTGAAACACCTCGACGCGAACGGGAACGTCGTGGAAACGTCCGTCTCCGTCGATTTCTCTGCCGGGAAAGATAGAAAGACGATCGCCTTCCTGATCTAGCGGTTCAGCGTGCTCTCCGCTTCGGCCGCGCGCGATTCGCCGATCCTCACGACCCTCTCGAGCATCTCGCGGGCTCGGCCGCTGTCCGCCAGCGCGGAATAGACGTGGGCGAGGTACCAGGCGTATTTCTCCTCGTAAGGATTCTCCCGCAATTCCTCCTCGAGATAGGGTGCGGCCCGGTCCGGGCGGCCGCGGTAGAACTCCGCGAGGCCGAGATAGAAGCGGAGATCCTCGGGAAAGGATTTCACCGTTCCCTCGCGGATCTGCGCGTTCCAGTAGAAATGCACCTTCGTCAGCATGCGGGCCGCCGATTCAAAATCGTTTCTTCCGAAGCTGCGGAGAGCGTCGTTCATGAGCGAGTCCGAAGCGGGGAAGCCGGTCGAATAGAGCTTCATAGCGAGCGGCGGATCGACCGGGTGGGGCGATGCGGTGTCAGGCTTCTTCTCCCTGAGCACAGGGATGAGGATCGCGAGCAGAATGACGATCATCCCCACCGGCATCAGGCGGGGGATGTAGGTGGGCTTGAGCCGCCAGGGCTTCTTCCCGCTCGTCTCCGCTTCCCTATTCACCGGCCGCTCCTTTTCCGACATAGGGAATTCATAGTATATGAAGCGATCCGGTGCAATAGGGAAGCGACAGCGAGCACGTTTTCCGAGGCCTTTTTGGCTTGCGGGCCGCCCCGGTCTCTGATAGCTTTCCCCTGTCATGAAAGCCATTTGCACAAATCGGAAGGCGCGCCACGATTACAACATCGTGGAAACGATGGAAACGGGGATCGTGCTCGTCGGCACGGAGGTCAAATCGCTTCGCGACGGCCAGGCGAACCTCAAGGATTCCTACGCGAGCGTCGACCGGGGAGAGCTCTGGCTCCACAACACGCATATCAGCCCGTATTCGAAGGGCAACCGCAACAACCATGATCCGACGAGGAAGCGGAAGCTCCTCGCGCACGACAAGGAGATCCGCCGGCTCATCGGGCGCGTTCAGGAGAAAGGCTTTACGCTCGTGCCGCTCAAGCTCTATTTCAACGACGCGGGCAAGGTGAAGGTCGAGCTCGGGCTCGCCAAGGGCAAGCGGGAGATCGACAAGCGCCGCGTGATCGCGGAGCGCGACGCCGAGCGCGACCTGAACCGCGAGATCAAGGAGCGTGAGCGCAAGAGATGACCGCACGGCCGGCGATAGTGCCGTTCCTGCTGCTCGCCGCGGTCGCGGCCGTTCTGTGCGTCCCGGCGGCGGTCGCGGCCCCCGCCGCGGCGAAGAGCCTGGGCGTCGTCTACGCCGACGGCCGCGGCACGGAAGACGTCGCGCTCGCGAGCCTCGAGAAGGGCTCGGACGAGCTCTTCGTCTCCGCGTACGATCTCGCCCGCATCTTCAAGGCAACCAAGTTCTGGAACGCGGGCAATCGCAAGCTTGTCCTGCGCATGGGGAATCACCGCTATATGTTCACGATTGACGCGCGCGTAGTCGTCGTGGACGAGACCCCCGTTCTCCTCAGGCTGAACGTCCGCTACGACGAGGGCGCGGTCTGGATTCCTCTCGAGTTCATCACCGGAGTCCTCGCCTCGCGGATGGCCGAGAAGATCTCGCTCGACCCGGGCCGGCTCCTTCTCACGATCGGTTCGCCCGAGTACAACGTGACCGCCATCGAGATCGTCGACGACAAGGACGGTACGCGCGCCGTTCTCAAGCTCACCGAGGAGCTCCTCTATCATATCGACAGCGAGACTCCCGGGATCCTCCGCCTCAAGATCTACGGGGGAAGGCTCGACCCGCTCGGATTCACCCTGAGCGAGGGGAAGGGGCTTCTCAACCGCTTGAGGGCCGAGCAGATGGAGCATGACGCGTATCTCTTCTTCGACGTGAAGAAGACCGTGCGGCGGTATCGCGTCGAGTTCGAAGCCGCCGGCGCGGCGGAGGGAGCCGCGGGCGCGCCCGGCGATTCGAGGAAGCTCGTCCTCTTCCTCGAGCGCGGCAAGCTGCCCGAGATACCCGAGGTCGATTTCGCGGGCAAGAAGATGGTCGAGATGCTCGACGAGGGGGCGAGACGCAAGATCATCGAGCCCGTGCGCACGATCGCTCTCGATCCCGGACACGGCGGCCCCGATATAGGGAAGATCGGCCCTTCGGGCGCCCGGGAGAAGGACCTGAATCTTCAGATCGCGCTCATGCTCAGGGATCGCCTCGTGGAGGAGCTCGGGATCGCGGTCGTGATGACGAGAACGGAGGACGTTCTCGTCCCGTTCGATCAGCGCGTCGAGACGGCGAACGCCGCGGGCGCCCAGCTCTTCATCAGCATACATTGCAACGGCTGGTTCACGAGCGACGCGGAGGGATTCGAGGTCATTTTCCTCGCGCCCGCCCGGACGGAGGACGAGGCGAGGCTCGCCCGGGACGAGAACTCGTCCGCCGCGTACGAGAATCAGGCTTCGGGCGGCGACGCGGGAAACGACATCGATTTCATCCTCTGGGACGTCGTCCAGAACGAATATCTCAACGAGAGCAGCGATCTCGCGGAGCTGATCCAGCGCGAGTGGAGCACGACGCTCGGCATTCGGAATCGCGGCGTCAAGCAAACGGGTCTCCGCGTGCTCAAGGGGCTCGCGATGCCGGGGGTGCTCGTCGAAACGGCGTTTCTGTCGAATCCGAAGGAGGAGAAGCTCCTGCTCGGCGCCGAGTTCAAGGAAAAGATCGTCGAGGGGACCATAGAAGCGGTGCGCAAGTTCCAGAGCCGCTACGGCGAGAGCCGGACGAAGCCGGCGGGCGAATGACCGCGCCGCCGGCGCGGGTCCGGACGTCCCGAAGGGGGGAATCGGTACGAATATCGGCAGGAAGATACTGATCGCGCTCGCGATCCTCGCCGCCGCAATCGTCGCCGTCGTGTATCTCGTTCCGCGCCTGACGACGAAAGGGCCGGCCGAGGTCGAGAAGGTGAGCGAGGAGATGCGGGCCGTTACGATCTTCTTCGGCGACGAGGGAGCCGACGGATTCGTATCCGAAACGCGCGAGGTGCCCGCCGCGGGGAGCTTCGAAGATCAGGTCAAGCTCGTGATCGGGGAGCTCATCAAGGGGGCGCACGACTCGAAGAAGTTCAGCGCGATTCCTCCGGGCACGGAGCTGATCCAGGTCTTCTGGGTGGAGGACACCCAGACCCTTCTGCTCGATTTCAACGGAGCGTTCACGGCGAACCACCCCGGCGGAAGCACGGGGGAGTACTACACGATCACGAACATCGTCAAGACGGTGTCGGCCAATTTTCCGCAGACGGCCCGGATTCAATTCTTGATCGAGGGAAGCGCGGTGGAATCGATCGCGGGGCACTTCGCGGTCGACAAGCCGATCGACGTGAAAAAGTGGCGGTGAGGAAGGCTTCCGGCCTCGCCCCGGGGCGGCACGATCGCGAAGAGGGAAAGGTTCGTATGCGCGGCGACTCACGCAAGGCCATCGGCGTTTTCGATTCGGGAATCGGCGGGCTCACGGTCGTGCACGAGCTCACGATGCGTCTTCCCAACGAGGAAATCGTATATCTCGGAGACACGGCTCGTCTGCCCTACGGGACGAAAAGCCCCGAGACGGTGCTCCGGTTCCTGCGCGAGAACCTCGAATTCCTCAAGCGCAAGAACGTCAAGATGATCGTCGTCGCGTGCAACACCGCCTCCTCCGTCGCGCTCCCGAAGCTCCTCGAGGAGGAGTGCATGCCGCTCGTCGGCGTGCTGCTGCCCGGCGCCCGCGCCGCGGCCCGCGCGACGCGCACGAAGCGCGTCGGCGTCATCGGCACGACGGCGACGATCCGCTCCGGCGGGTACGAAGACGCGCTCTACGCGCTCGATCCCGCCATCAAGATCTGGTCGCGCGCGTGCCCGCTCTTCGTCCCCCTCGTCGAGGAGGGCTGGCACGAGGACGAGATCACCCGTCTCACCGCCATGCGCTACCTCGATTCCCTGGCGGGATTCGACGCCGATACCCTCGTGCTCGGCTGCACGCACTATCCCCTCATCAAGAGCGTCATATCGAAGGTCGTCGGGGAGAAGGTGACGCTCGTCGACTCGGCGCACGAAACCGCCGCCGAGGTCGAACGCGTTCTCGTGAAGAACGATCTCCGGAGCGATCTCGAGCGGCCCGGGAACATCACCGTGTACGTGACCGACATTCCGTACCTCTTCAAGGAGGTGGGGGAGCGGTTTCTCAGAAGAGAGATGGAGCGCGTCGAGCGGATCGATCTCGAGACGGTCCTCGTGAACGGGAGCGGCGAATGAGTCTCAGGATCGTGCTCGCGACGCGGAACCGGGGCAAGATCCGGGAGATCCGGGCGATTCTCGCCGGTATCGACGTCGAGCTCCTCGACTCGAGCGATTTCCCCCCCTTCGCCGAGCCGGCCGAGGACGGGGACACCTTCCTCGCAAACGCCCTCGCGAAGGCCAGGGAAGTGCACCGGGCCACGGGATGCCCCTCGCTCGCGGACGATTCGGGGCTCGAAGTCGACGCGCTCGGCGGCGCCCCCGGCGTGCGCTCCGCGCGCTACGGCGGCCCGGGGCTCGACGACGCGGGCCGCTGCGCGAAGCTCCTCGAGGAGCTCTCCGGCGTGCGGGACGAGGAACGGGGTGCGCGATTCCATTGCGCCGCCGTTCTCTACCCCGCGCCCGGCGCGTCGCGGAAGGGTCTCGCCGCGGAGGGTTTTCTCTACGGCAGCATCGCCCGGGCTCCGCGGGGGAACAACGGCTTCGGCTACGATCCGGTGTTCCTCGTGCCCGAGCGGGGAATGACGCTCGCCGAAATGGATCCCGGAGAGAAGAACGCGCTGAGCCATCGCTACCGCGCGTTCGTCGAGCTGAAATACATGCTCATGCGCGACTGCGGCGTCGCCGCGACACGTTGAATCCGAGGAGGAATCGCATTGCTCGAGCTTGTCGGCATCACGAAACGGTATGACGGCATAACGGCCGTCGACGCGCTCTCGCTGCGCATCGATCCCGGCGGCATTTTCGGGCTTCTCGGCCCGAACGGCGCGGGGAAGACGACGACGATCCGGATGATCATGGGCGTCATCGAGCCCGACGAGGGGGAGGTGCGCGTCTTCGGCGAGCCTTTCAGCGAGCGCATCAAGGATTCGATCGGCTATCTTCCCGAGGAACGGGGGCTGTACCGGAAGATGAAGGTCCTTGATCACCTCGTCTTTCTCGGCGAGATCAAGGGCGTGCCGGCGAGGGTCGCGCGCGAGCGGGGGAAGAAGTGGCTCGAGCGCCTCGAACTCGGCGGTTGGGCCGAAAAAACGGTCGAATCGCTTTCGAAGGGGATGCAGCAGAAGGTGCAGTTCATCGCGACCGTGCTCCACGAACCGAAGCTCGTCCTCCTCGACGAGCCCTTCACGGGGCTCGATCCGATCAACGCGGAGACGTTCAAGGAGATCATCGAGGAGCTGCAGCAGGATGGGCGCGCCGTCGTTCTCTCGACGCACGTCATGGAGCAGGTGGAGAAGCTCTGCAAGCGGATCTGTCTCATCAACAAGGGAAAGAAGATCCTCGAGGGGTCTCTCGCCGATATCAAGATGCGGTTCGGCCAAAACGTCGTCACGCTTCGGTTCTCGGGAGACCCCGCCTACCTCGAGCGGCATCCGGGGGTCGAACATGTCGGCACCTTCGGCCAGGAGCTCACCGTGACGCTCGCGGCGGGCTCCGACACGAACGCGTTTCTCCGCCACGCCATCGAGGGCGGGAAGGTCGAGAAGTTCGAGATCGGGGAGATGTCGCTCCACGACATCTTCATCGCGAAGGTGAAGGCCGAAGGGGGTGAGGTGAGCGATGAAGCTATTCAAGGTCGCTAAACGGGAATACCTCGACCGGGTTCGAAAGAAGAGCTTCCTCATCGGAACGATCCTCGGCCCGCTCCTCATGGGCGGATGGATCATCGTGCCCGGGCTTCTCATGAAGAACGCGCCCGAAAGCCGCGCGGTCATCGCGGTCGTCGACCTGACGCAATCGCTCTACGCCGGTTTCGAAGAGTCGCTCGACGACACCCTCTCCGGCGGCGCGAAGATGTTCGTCCTGCGGAACGTGTCCGCGACGGAGGCCGGTCTCGACGACGCGAAGAAGGGACTGAGCGCCGAGGTCGCCGCGGGCGCGATCGAGGGATACATCGTCTTCCCGACGGACATGGTCGAAAAGGGAACAGCGACCTATTTCGGCAAGAAGGTGAGCAACATCAAGACTCTCGAGCGCCTCGAAAACGCGCTCAACGAGACGGTGGTCGCACGGCGCCTCGCGGCGCAGGGCCTCGAATACGCCGAGGTCACGCAGATGCTCAAGCGCGTGAACATCGAGACGGTGCAGGTGCTCAAGGGAGGGGAAAAGGCGAGCGAATTCGAGCAGACGTTCCTGACGAGCTTCGTCTTCATCATGATCCTCTACATGACGATCCTCCTCTGGGGGATGGCGGTCCAGCGGAGCATCATCGAGGAGAAAAACAACCGGGTCATCGAGGTGCTTCTCTCGTCGCTCAAGCCGTTCGACCTCATGGCGGGGAAGATCCTCGGGGTCGGGGCGGTGGGGCTCACCCAGTACGCGATATGGGGGATCTTCGCCCTCGGGATATCCTCCTACGCGTTGAGCTCGGGACAGTTCGCCCAGTTCGTGAGCTTCGAGCCGGTGACGATCGCGTTCTTCGTGCTCTTCTTCGTGCTCGGCTTTCTCTTCTACTCGACGCTGTTCGCCGGCATCGGCGCCATCTGCAACACCGATCAGGAGGCGCAGCAGCTCCAGACCCCCCTCACCATGTGTCTCGCGGTCACGTTCCTGATACCGCTCGCCGTCATGCAGAATCCGGACGGCACCTTCGCGACGGTCTTTTCGATGATCCCGTTCTTTTCGCCGATTCTCATGTTCATGAGGATCAACGTCCTCATGCCGCCCGCCTGGCAGATCGCGCTCTCGGTCGCGATCATGCTGGCGAGCATCTACGCCGCCGGGATTCTCTCCGCGAAGATCTTCCGCGTCGGAATTCTGATGTACGGGAAGCGTCCCGATCTGCGCGAAGTCTTCAAGTGGATCAGGAGGGCGTGAACTCCGCGCGACGGCGGCGCGCTTCGCGGACGATAAAAAACCCCCGCCCCCTCGAGGGGGGCGGGGGTTTTCGCGTGCGCGTCGAGCCGGGCCGTCACATCTTGATGAGGCTGTAGTTCACGCGAACCGCGAAGTACGAGAACAGATCCTCGGCGCCCGAGTCGAAGAAATTGTATTCGAACTCCGCTCCGAGGCCCTGGCGCCCGAAGAGCCACCAGTCGAATCCGACCCCGAGCGAGCCGCCCGGGTGCAGGCCGGATTCGGTTATCCCGCCGATCACGTCGGTACCGAGGTGGGGAATCGCCTGGTAGACGCCTCCGGCAAGCGCGGCGTGCAGCTGCATCGCGGGGGCGATCGTGAAATAGTATTTCGCCTTGGCGAGAACGGGCACTACCGCGAACCGCGCGTAGATTCCCTCGGTCTTCTGGTACGAGACGACGTCGTAGCCGACCGCGAGACCCGCGGAAAGGCTGTTCGTGAACATCTTACCGACCGAAAGGTCGATCCCGAGCATGCCCCTCTGGGCCTTTGTCACCGTCGCCTGGGTGAAGGCCGCCCCGAAGTCGGCGACGTACTGTTTCCGCGCCGGCTGTCCCGAAACCGTGCCCGAATAAACGGCGCAGCACAGAAGGAGCGCGCCCGTGATCGAGAGAGTCTTAAAGGTTTTCAATTCCATCCTCCGCCGAAATTGTCTCAACGGTCTTGTACGCTGAACTCACGTTCTATCATCAACGGGGCGAGCCCCGTCAAATCGCGACCCGTTACCGCGCGGGCGCCGGCGGGACCGGCGGAGGCGGGTAAATGTAGCCGGGAGCCCATTCGATGTCGATGATCTGGCCGATGTCGATTTGCACGCTGTCGATTACCTGTTTGAGCTCGTCCCGATCGTAATTGATCTGGAGGTCCCAGCACCCTGCGTCGAGCTGGATCGTCCGCGTGGATCCCGGGGGGATCGTTCTCTTCGCCTCGAGCAGATTCGGGCCGAACACGAGGCTGTCGCACTGCCGTGCCGCGATTTCGTTCACCGTGCGGTCGTGCATATTCGTGAAGATCAAGGCGCCCGTGTCGTCCGAGATCCGGAACGACGCCGTTTCCCCGCTCGTGACCGTAACCTCTTCGGAGAAGGAGCGTTTCGTCGTCGCCGATCCCGACACGACGACGGGGATCTCGTCGGGCCCGATGATCGCGAGGCTCTTCCCGATATACACGGTCGTCTCGTACGAATCCGACGGATCGATCGTCACCTGCGTGCCGTTCACGAATCCGGAAAACTCCGTTGAGGCTTTATTTTCGATGACCAGAGTCCCTTCCTGCGAGCACCCCGAAAAGCCCGCGACGAACATGGCTATAACTATTAACGCGCGGATACTGAACTTGGTCATGGCTCCTCCTTTGGACCACTTTTCAATACAATAATAGGAAAGATATCACTGCGGGGAGCCGATGTCAAATTCGCATTTTCTTGTGTTTAAGTCCCTGTTTCGGCTACAGTAAGGCCTTCGGAACGCGGTCGTTCGGGCGGACGTGACCGGAGGCGGTTCAAGCGATGCGCATCCTCATGGTTCAAACCTTCTACTACCCTCGCGGCGGAGATTCCACCTATATGCTCTCTCTCTCGAAACTGCTCGAGGAAAAGGGGCACGAGGTCGTCCCGTTCGCGATGCAGAGCCCCCGGAATCTCCCGTCCCCGTACGCGCGTTTTTTCGTGAGCGAGATCGATTTCCCCGAGCTCCTGCGCAGGGGTTCGCCGGGGGCCGCGTGGAAGGTCGCGACGAAGAGCGTGTACAACAGCGAGGCGCGGCGAAAAATGGCAGCGCTCGTCGACGAGGCGAAGCCCGACGTGGCGCATTTCCATAACATCCACGCGCATCTCACGGCGTCGATCGTGTCGCCGCTGCGCGCGCGCGGCGTGCCGATCGTGTGGACGCTGCACGATTACCGGCTCATCTGCCCCAACACGTCGCTCCTGAGCAGGGGAGAGATCTGCGAGCGCTGCATCCCGAACCGCTTCTATCAGGCGGTCCTCCAGCGATGCAAGAAGGGAAGCCTCGCGGCGAGCGGCGTGGCGATGCTCTCGACGCTCTACGACCGGCTCGAACGCCTGCCCGCGCGCATCGACCGCTTCGTCGCGCCGAGCGAATTCCTGAAATCGAAGCTCGTCGAAGGCGGGTTCGATCCGGCCCGCGTCGAGTGCGTCCCGAATTTCGCGGACCTCGCCGGTTTCGCCGGGCTTCCCGAGAAAGACTACTTCTGCTACGTCGGAAGGCTCTCGCGCGAAAAGGGAGTCGACGTTCTCGTCCGGGCCGCGGCGTCCCTCGATACGGGGCGGCTCCTCGTCGTCGGGGACGGGCCCGAGGCGGACAGTCTCAGGGCGCTCGCCCGGGAGCTCGGCGCGAACCGCGTCGAGTTCGCGGGATACCGGACCGGCGACGAGCTCAAGAGGATCGTCGCCGAGTCGCAGTTCGTCGTTCTTCCTTCGCGCTGGTACGAGAATCTTCCGTACGCCGTGATGGAGGCATTCGCCTCGTCGAAAGCGGTCGTCGCCTCCCGGATCGGCGGCATCCCCGGGATGGTGGACGACGGGGCGGACGGGATCCTCGTTCCCGCGGGGGACGCCGGCGCCCTCGCCGCCGCTCTGCGGCGCATGCTCGGCGACCGCCGGGCCCGCGAGGAGATGGGGCGGCGCGCTCGCGAGAAGGCCGAGCGGCGCTACGGGCGGGAGAAGCACTACGAGGAGATCGAGCGGATATACCGCGAGGTGATCGCCGGGAAGCGGGCTTGAAACGGCGCGCGATTGCCCGTATATTCGGCGTGCTCTCCGGGGGCGGCATCGAGTAACGTGAATGAGTCGGGGCGTAGCGCAGTCCGGTTAGCGCGCCTGCCTTGGGAGCAGGAGGTCGCTGGTTCGAATCCAGTCGCCCCGACCATGTCTTTCAGCGGGAGGAGCAGGGAATGAAGAAAGTCGATCGCGCGGCGTCGGTATTCGCCGACGGCTTCAATTGCGCGCAGGCGGTGTTTTCGACCCTCGCGCCCGGATTCGGGCTGGACGAGGGAACGGCGGCGAGGATCGCGACCCCTTTCGGCGGCGGGATGGCGCGCATGGGGGGGACGTGCGGCGTCGTGACGGGAGCGTTCATGGCGCTCGGGCTCGCCCGGGGCAACAGCAGCCCCGCGGACAAGCAGACGAAAGAGGAAACGTACGTCGTCGCGCTCGAGTTCGTGAAGCGCTTCATGGAGCGGAACGGCTCGATCGTGTGCCGCGATCTCCTCGGCTGCGACATCGGGACGCACGAGGGGCACGAGCGCGCGAAGCAGCGGGGCCTGTTCGACACCGTGTGCGCGAAGCTCGTGAAGGACTCGGTGGAGATACTCGAAGACATGCTCTCGAAATGAAGGGGGGCTCTCGATCATGATGCCGTTCGCGATGAAGCGCTGCGCGCTCTCGATCGTCTGCGCCATGCTCGTCCCGGCCGCCGCGGGCGCGGCCGAATGGCACGAGAAGATCAAGGTGGGAGGAGACGTCCGGTTCCGCGGCGAATCGATAAAGCTGGAGTACCGGGACGGAGAATCGCGCACCCGCGTCCGCGCGCGCCTTCGGGTCACCGGAGAGGCGAACGAGTGCTGGAGCGTCGGCCTGGGCCTCGCCACCGGATCGGACGATCCCGTCTCGACCAACACGACGCTCACCGGCGGCTACTCGCGGAAGGGGATCGCGCTCGATCTCGCCTATATCGATTTTCACCCGAAGGCGGTCGCCGGGCTCAACGTGCTCGCGGGGAAGATGCGCCTTCCCTTCGTGGTCGCCGGGGAAACCGAGCTCATGTGGGATAACGATCTCACGCCGGAAGGCCTCGCGGTGAGGTACCGGCGCGGGGCGTGCGCCTGCGTCGAAGTCTTCCTGAACGGCGCCGCGTTCGATATCAGGGATACCGATCCGGACGATCTCGGCGAGGCCCGGATGATCGGAGGCCAGGCGGGGCTCGACGCGACGTTCTCGAACGGGGCCGGCCTCACGATCGGCGCGGGATACTTCAATTACGAGGGGGCGATCGGGAGAACCGGTTTCTACCGGTCGAATGAATTCTACGGCAACACGACGAGACTCTGGCAGGGGACGATCGGGGGATATCCCTACTTCTATCGCGGATACGCGAACGATTTCAATATCTTCGAGGCGCTCGGCGTCGTCGAGCTCGGGCTGCGGGAATGGGCCGACGTCGCGCTCTACGGGACGTACGTGAACAACGTCAGGGCGGACGACCGGAACGTCGGCTGGCTCGCGGGCGGTTCGGCGAGCCGCGGCCGGGACCGGGGCGCGCTGAAGCTCCGCGCGAACTACCGGCGCGTCGAGTCCGACGCCGTGATCGGCGTTTTCGCCGACTCGGATTTCATCGGCGGCGGAACGGACGGCAAGGGATGGGAGCTCGGTCTCGCGTTCGGCGCCGCCAGGGGGGTCGAACTGGGCGCGACGTGGTTCCTGAACGTGAAGGGCGTCGCGGACGAAAGCTACGAAACCGGATACCAGCGGCTCCAGCTCGACGTGCGGGCGGAATTCTGAGGGGGCCGGTTCCGGGACGGCGCGGCCGCGGGAGCGGATAGTGCAAACCGAAAACTCACATTTCCCTGACACGGGCCTCACATTTCGGCGCTATCGTTGTGGTGGAATGAAACGGCCCTTCGGGGGAAACGAGGTCAGGCATGGCCGCCGAACACATACTCGTCGTCGACGATGAAGAGGATATCCTCGAGCTCGTGAGCTATAACCTCACGAAGGCGGGATACCGCGTGACGGGCGTCACGTCGGGGGAAGAGGCCATCAAAGCGGCGCGGTCGAAGCTGCCCGATCTCGTTCTGCTCGATCTCATGCTCCCCGGCGTCGACGGTCTCGAGGTCTGCAACACGCTCAAGCGCGATCAACGCACCGCGAATATCCCCGTCGTCATGCTCACGGCGCGGGGGGAAGAGGCCGACATCGTCTCGGGCCTCGAGCTCGGGGCGGACGATTACGTCACGAAGCCGTTCAGCCCGCGCGTCCTGCTCGCGCGGATCAAGGCGGTGCTCCGGCGAAAGACGAAGGCGCCGGTCGAGGAACAGGCGGTCATCAAGCTCAAGGACATCGTGATACACCCGGGGCGGCACGAGACGACGGCGAGGGGCAAACGGGTGGATCTCACCTCGACCGAGTTCAGGATACTCCATCTCCTCGCGCGGCGGCCCGGATGGGTCTTTACGAGGCAGCAGATCATCGACGCGGCGCGCGGCGAGGACTACGCGGTGACGGATCGCTCCGTCGACGTGCATATATCCGGTCTCCGGAAGAAGCTCGGTCCCCTCGGCGCGCAGGTCGAGACCGTGCACGGCGTCGGATACCGGTTCAAGGAGCGTTGAGTGGCTCGCAAACGACTGCTGTCGCACCTCTATTCGTATCATGTCGTCATGCTCGTGCTTTCGCTCGCGGCCGCGACCTGGTACGCCTCGCGCGTCGCCGAGCGGCTCTATATCAGGAGCACGGAGGCGAGTCTCCTCGCGCAGGCCCGCCTCGTCGAGAGCCAGCTCGCCGGCGCGTCGCCCGGCGCCCGCGCGAATGCGGTCGATTCGCTCTGCAAGTCGCTCGGAAGCGTCGCGCGGTCCCGTTTCACGGTGATTCTCGCTTCGGGCAAGGTCGTCGGCGATTCGAACGCCGATCCCCTCGGCATGTCCAATCACGGAGACCGCTCCGAGATCGTGCGGGCTCTCGCGGGGGAAGTCGGCTCGTCGGTGCGATTCAGCGACACGGAGCGGATGAAGATACTGTACATCGCCGTCCCGCTGAGAGGCGACGGCGGGGTCGTCGGCGCCATCCGCGCGTCCGTTCCCCTGAGCATGGTCGACGAGAGCCTTCGGGGCATGTATCTCAGGATGCTCATCGGGCTCGTCGCGGTCGCTCTCGTCGCGGGCGCGGTGAGCTACCGCATGGCGCGCAGGATCAGCCGCCCCCTCAGCGACCTCCGGGAGGGAGTCGAGCGTTTCGAGCGGGAAGGCCTGAGCTATCGGATCCCCGTTTCGCGTCTCGAGGAGATCGGCAGCATCGCCGCGCTATTGAACGAGATGGCCGAGCGTCTCGACGAGCGTATCCGGGCGGAGGTGCGGCAGATCAACGAGCAGGAAGCCGTATTCTCGAGCATGGTGGAGGGGCTCGTCGTCGTCGATCCGGCCGAGCGCTTGACGAGGATCAACCGCTCCGCCGCCCGGTTCCTCGGGGTCGCGCCTGAAGCGGTTCTCGGGAAAAGCATCCAGGAGATCGTGCGGAGCCCGTATCTGCAGGAGTTCGTCACGAGGGCGCTTTCGACGGCGGAGCCGGTCGAAGGGGACGTCGTGATCCGCGGCGAGCAGGGGGACCGGTTCTTGCAGGCGCACGGCGCGCTTCTCCTCGACGACGAGGGGCAGAAGATGGGCGCGGTGCTGGTGCTCAACGACGTGACGAGGCTCCAGCGTCTGGAGGGAGTCAGGCGCGATTTCGTCGCCAACGTTTCGCACGAGCTCAAGACGCCGATCACGTCGATCAAGGGTTTCGTCGAGACGCTGCGCGACGGGGCGGTCCGCCGCCCGGCCGACGCCGAAAAGTTCCTCGAGATCGTGGCGAAGCAGGCCGACCGCATGAACTCGATCGTCGAGGATCTCCTGCTCCTGTCGCGCGTCGAGCAGGATGCGCGCGAGGCGAAGGTCGCGCTCGAAAACGCGCCCGTCAAGGGCGTCATTCTCGAAGCGGTTCAGGTATGCGAGCCGAAGGCCCACGCCAAGGATATCAGGATAGCGGTGAGCTGTCCCGACGGGCTCACCGCCCGGATCAACGCGGCGCTCCTCGAGCAGGCCATCGTCAACCTCGTCGATAACGCGATCAAGTACAGCGAGCCGGGATGCCCGGTGAGCGTCGACGCGGAGGGGCTGTCGAACGAGGTGGTCATCCGCGTGGCCGACAAGGGCTGCGGCATCGAGCCGGAGCACCTCTCCCGGATATTCGAGCGTTTCTACCGTGTCGACAAGGCGCGGAGCCGCAAGCTCGGCGGCACCGGACTCGGCCTCTCGATCGTGAAGCACATCGTTCAGGCGCACGAAGGCACGGTCACCGTCGAGAGCGCTCCCGGCGCGGGGACCACCTTCTCGATTCACCTGCCGAAAGGCGCCTGAGGGCGCTTCCAACCTTCATCATAAACTCACTTCCCGCTCATAAAAACCTAACCGGCGTTTTGCATACTTGATAGCGAAAGACGTTGCATCGTTGCGACGGCAGTTGTCGGAGAAGTGAGAAGGGGAACCTGTGCAAGGAGGTGCCAGAGTGAGAAGGATCGCGATGTTCGCGCTTCTCGTGTGCATGTTCGTTCCGGCGTTCGCGCGCGCGGCCGAGTGGCACGAGAAGCTCAAGCTCAAGGGAGACGTCCGGTTCCGCAACGAGCTCATTCAGCAGGAGGACAGGAAAGACAACTTCCGGTGGCGCATGCGGGCGCGGATCGCCGCGGAGGCGGAGATCAACGAGACGTGGAGCGCCGCGATAGGGCTCGCGTCCGGCTCCGACGATCCCGTTTCGACGAATCAGACGCTCACGAGCGGATTCTCGAGAAAGTACGTCGGGATCGATCTCGCCTACGTCGATTTTCACCCGAAGCGAATCGCCGGCCTGAACCTGATCGGCGGCAAGATGAGGCTCCCCTTCGAGACGGCCGACAAGACGCAGCTCGTGTGGGACAACGATCTGAGTCCCGAGGGCGCCGCGCTCAAGTACAAGCGCGCCATGGGCGAAAAGGCGGAGATCTTCATGAACGCCGCCGGCTTCTACGTCACCGACAGCGATCCCGACAACGAGCAATGGATGTCGGGCGCCCAGGCGGGATTCAACGTGAAGCCGTCCGGGAAGCTCGGCCTGACCGCCGGCGCGAGCTATTACGACTATCACCGCGTCGAGGGGTATGCCGGCGTGTACAACGCCGAGAAGTTCTACGGCAACAGCTCGAAGAAGACCGGCACGAAGGTCGTCACCGTGAAGGCCGGCAATACGACCATCGGCAAGGACACCGTCGACGTGTTCGGCTACGCGGCCGACTTCAACGAGCTCGAGATCTTCGGCGTCTTCGACGTCAAGGTAAACGACAAGGTCGCCGTCAGGCTCGCCGGGGACTACGTGAACAACAGCGGCGCCGACAGCCTGAACACCGCCTATCTCTTCGGCGGGTCGCTCTTCTACGGCAAGGACAAGGGCTCGATGAAGCTCTCGGCCAACTACCGGAAGGTCGAGGCCGACGCGATGATCGGCGCCTTCACCTACTCCGATCCGTGGGGAGGCGGCACGAACGGCAAGGGGCTCGAGCTCGGATTCTCGTACGGCCTCGCGAAGGGAACGAGCTTCGACGTGACGTACTTCATCGATACGAAGGGAGTCAGGGAGAGCGACGAGGGAAGCGAGTACAAGAGGGCACAGGTGGATTTCCAGGTCAAGTTCTAGGCGAACGAGGAACGGCCTTAACGGAATTCTAACAAATCGCTCACAAAAGGCTCATGAAGGAGCGGTATCTTGAAAACAGGGACAGATTCAAAAAGGAGAATGCGATGAATCGATTTCGGAATGATCTCATGGCCGCGACCCTGGCGGCGGTGCTGTGTGTCATCCTCTTACCCTCCGCTGGTTTCGCCCAGGCGAACAGGATCGTCGTCGACGGTTCGACGACGGTCGGCCCGATCGCGAAGGCGTTCGCCGAGTACTACATGTCCAAGAATCCGGGCGTCAACATCACGGTGAGCGAATCGGGGAGCGGGAACGGCGCCAAGTCGCTCATCAACGGCACGTGCGACGTCGCCGATATGTCGCGCTTCATGAAGGACGAGGAGTTCAAGGCCGCGGTCGCCAAGGGCGTGTTTCCGGTCGGCACCGTCGTCGCGATCGACGGGCTCGCGATCGTCGTTCATCCGAGCTCCCCGATCCTGGGGCTCACGACCGCCCAGGTACGCGACATCTACACGGGGAAGATAACGAACTGGAAGGAGATCGGCGGCCCGAACGTCGCGATCGTCCTGATCAGCCGCGACACCAACAGCGGCACGTACGAGAGCTTCGAATCGCTCGTCATGAACAAGATGAAGATATCGGACAAGGCCGAGTACGTCGGGTCGAGCGGCGCCATCCGCGCGCGCGTGCAGAGCACGCCGGCGGCCATCGGCTACGTCGGCCTCGGCTTCGTCGACAAGACCGTCAAGGCGATCAAGGTCGACAACGTGTATCCCGACAACGCGACCGTCACGTCGGGCGCATACCCGGTCGCGCGGCCGCTCTTCATGTTCACGAACGGCTATCCGAAGATGGGGAGCCGGCTCTACGGGTTCCTGAATCTCTACCTGACGCAGAAGGGCCAGCAGATCATCGAGGAGATCGGTTTCGTGCCCGTCACGAAGTACTGATGCGTGAACAGCTTCTCATAAGCAAGGGCGCCAGGCGCTTCAGGCGCCTCGGCGCCCTTTTCGGTCATTCGCTGCTCGTCGCGATCGCGTCGAGCTCCGTCATCGTCCTGCTCTTCATCTTCTATTTCATCATGCGCGACGCGCTTCCCTTCTTCAGGATCGAAGGGGTGAAGGAATTCTTCACGAGCACGCACTGGTATCCGTCGCGGGAGGAGCCGGAGTTCGGCGCTCTCTCGATATTCGTCGGAAGCGCGCTCGTCACGCTCGGCGCCTCGGTCGTCGCCGTGCCGCTGGGGATACTCGCCGCGCTCTGCCTGAGCGACATCCTCCCGTTTTCCGTGCGCCAGGTGGCGAAACCGGTCATCGAGATGCTCGCGGCGATTCCGTCCGTCGTCTTCGGTTTCTTCGCGCTCGTCGTCTTCGCGCCGCTGCTCCAGACGCACGGGGGGAGCGTTCTCGTCGCGGGCGCGTGGATCGTGCTGATGCCCCTCCTGCTCGTCGCCGTCGCCGTCGCGAGCGACGCCGCCGCCGCGCGCATGCCGTCGAAGGCGCGCGCGCCGGGACGGATCGCCGTCGCCGCGGCGCTGGGCGCGCTCTCGCTTCTGGCCCTTTTCTCGTTGACGGGATTCCTCGGCCGCATTCCCGTTTCGACGGGAACGAACGCCCTCAACGTTTCGATCATACTCGGGATCATGGCCCTTCCCACGATCGTGAGCGTGTCGGAAGACGCGCTGAACGCGGTCGGGCGGGAGCTCAGGGAGGGGAGCTACGCCCTCGGCGCCACCCGCGCCGAGACGCTCGTCCGGGTCGTCGTGCCCGCCGCGCGGAGCGGGATCATCGCCGCCGCGATACTCGGGGTCATGCGCGCCGTCGGCGAGACGATGGTCGTGTGGATGGCTTCCGGGAACGCCGCGAAGATTCCCTCGCCGTGGTTCAACCTGCTCGAGCCGGTGCGCACGCTCACCGCGACGATCGCGGGGGACATGGGCGAGGCGGATCAGGTGACCGGCTCGGCCCGCTACCACGTGCTCTTCGCGATGGCGGCGTGCCTCCTCGCGTTCGCGTTCGTCATGAACGTCGTGAGCGAATACTCGATCCGGCGGTCGCGAAGGAGGAGGGGATGAGGGGAGTGGAAATCGGAACCCGCAAGCTGTTCAACCGGTCGTTCACCTTCGTGAGCGTCGTTTCGATCGCGTTCATGGCCCTTTCTCTCGTCGTCCTCCTCGGACCCATATTCGTCAAGGGCTCGTCCGCGTTCGTGTTCCGAGCCACGATCGAGCATCGCAAGCTCATGCTGGACCGATTCGATCGCGGCGACCGCGCCGCGGTCGAGGCCGAAGCGGCGCGGGCGGCGGCGGCGCGCGCGCCGGTATACGACGCGATCCGGGGATTCGAGGCGCAGCTCGACACGTCGGACGCCGAATTCCGCCGCCGGTATCGCGACGATTTCAACGAGCTCAAGGATCTCGTCCGGGAGCTGCTCGGGCCGATGCCGGGCGAGGAAGAGCCCGTGCTCATGCGCCGGCAGTACGGGCAGACGAGGTGGGATCGCGCGGAGATCAAGCTCCGGGGGATCCGCTTCGCCGAGGAGTACGATTATTCCGATCCCTCGAAGATGGGCGTCAAGATATTGAAGCCGCGCGTCGAGCGCTTCAGGGGCACGTCTCTGGAACCGGTCTTCGGAGAGCTCGAACGCGGCGCCGCCGACATGCTGCGCCCCCGCCTCACGTGGTACTGGCGGTTTCTGTTCGACGATTCGTACGACTCTCATTTCTTCGGGGGCATATGGCCGGAGATGCTCGGGACGATCTATCTCGTTCTCGGCGCGATGCTCTTCGCCGTCCCTCTCGGGATCGTCACGGCGATCTATCTCGCCGAATACGCGGGGGAGGGCCATTTCGTGAGCTTGCTCCGCACCTGCATCAGCTCGCTCGCGGGCGTTCCGAGCATCGTCTTCGGGCTTTTCGGGCTCGCGTTCTTCATCAACACGATGCAGGTTTCGCAGTCGAAGAGCGTTCTCGCGGGCGCGCTCACGCTCGCCGTTCTCGTCCTTCCGACGGTGATTCGCGCCTCGGAAGAGGCGATCAAGGCGGTGCCGCTGACCTACAAGGAAGCCTCGATGAGCCTCGGCGCGAGCAAATGGCGGACGATTCTCACGGTGATTCTCCCGGCAGCGCTTCCCGGCGTGCTCACGAGCGTCATCATCAGCATGGGGCGGGCCGCGGGTGAAACGGCGCCCATCATCTTCACCGCCGCGGTGAGCGTCGGCAAGCCGCTCGCCGTCTGGCAGACCCTTTCGCAGCCGACGCCGGCGCTTCCCTGGAACATCTACAATCTCGCGACGGAGCATCAGGCGATCGACGAGATACGGCACGTCCAGTACGGCATGGTGCTCACGCTCGTCGCGCTCGTTCTGATTCTCAACCTGACCGCCATCGTCATGCGGGCTCGAATATCGAAGAAGCTGAGAGGCTAGGAGATCTGCAACGACCGGCGCGGCCGGTCCGGAGGAAACAGTGGAAGAAACGCACGAAACACTCGGCGCCCCTCTCGCGAAGCCGTTTCCGAGAACGCGCTCCGGCGGGCCGCGGCCGGACGGGGCTCCCCTCATCCGCGCGAAGGAGTTTTCGGTCCGCTACGGCTCGAAAGCCGCCGTCGACCGGGTGACGCTCGACATCCAGGCGGGCAAGGTGACCGCCATCATCGGCCCGAGCGGCTGCGGGAAAAGCACGTACCTGCGCGCGATCAACAGGATGAACGATCTCATCCCGGGATGCGGCACGGCCGGCGTCCTGAGCCTCGAGGACCAGGATCTCTACGCTCCCGACGTCGACGTCGTGGCGCTCCGCAAGATGATCGGCATGGTGTTCCAGAAGCCGAATCCGTTCCCCAAGAGCATATTCGACAACGTCGCTTTCGGGCCGCGCATTCACGGGCTGAGCGAGCGGGGGACCCTCGCCGAGATCGTCGAGCGGAGCCTCAGGCGCGCCGCCCTCTTCGACGAGGTGAAGGACCGCCTCGATCACAACGCCCTCGGCCTCTCGGGGGGGCAGCAGCAGCGCCTCTGCATCGCGCGGGCGATCGCGGTCGATCCGAAGATCCTCCTCATGGACGAGCCGGCTTCCGCGCTCGATCCGCGCTCGACCACCCGGATCGAGGATCTCATCGGGGAGCTCCGCGGCGATTACACGATCGTCATCGTCACGCACAACATGCAGCAGGCGGCCCGCGTCTCCGATATGACCGCTTTCTTTTACGAGGGACGTCTGGTAGAATTCGGCGACACGGACCAGCTATTCACGAAACCGAGAGCGAAAGAAACAGAGGATTACATCACGGGGCGTTTCGGATGACGCGGAGAAGGACGGTGTAGATCGTGTCGAAGCATCTGGAGTTGGAGATCGAGAATCTCAAGAAGCGGATTCTCGCGCTGAGCGCGACGGTCGAGGACAACGTCTACAAGGCGGTGCAGTCGCTCACGGAACGGGATTCCAAGCTCGCCGAAGGCATCATCAAGATCGACGAGGGGATCGACGAGACGGAGGTGGCGATCGAGGAGGAGTGCCTCAAGGTGCTCGCGCTTCATCAGCCCGTCGCGGGGGATCTCCGGTTCATCGTATCCATTCTCAAGATCAACAACGATCTCGAGCGGATGGGGGATCTCGCGGTCAATATCGCCGAGCGCGCGATGTTCCTCGCGACCCGCGAAAAACCCGATATCCCGCTCGATTTGCCGCTCATGGCCGAGAAAACGAAAGCCATGATGAAAAAGAGCCTCGACGCCCTGATGAAACAGGACGCGAAGCTCGCGTACGAAGTCCTCGAGACCGACGACGAGATCGACTCGATGAACCGGGAGATGTACGCCCGTATCCAGGAGGCGATACGGCGGAAGCCCGAGCATCTCGAGAGCCTCATTCACCTGCTCTCGTGCTCGCGGCATCTCGAGCGCATCGCCGATCACGCGACGAACATCGCCGAGGACGTGATCTACATGATCGACGGCGTCATCGTGCGCCATCGCGCGGAGGATTACCGCACGCAGGGATAGCGCCGAAGTCCGAATCGGGCCTCGACGCGCGCCGGATCAGTCCTCGAGAACGAATATCACGCGCATCGTCACGCGGAACTCGACGATCTTGTTCTTCTCGACGTGAGCGGTCTGCTTGATGACCTCGAAGCCGGTGATTCCGCGGAGCGTCTTGCTCGCGCGCTTGAAGCCCGTGATCGCCGCGTCTTCCCAGCTCTTCGTGGAGGATGATACGACCTCGGTCACTCGTGCTACTGCCATGTGAGGCCCCCTTTCGTTTTCGACTCCGCCGGAACGATTCGCCGCCAGCATACCATGACGGCCGATCAAAAGTCCACTTTCGTGCCGAGGGTGAAACGGGCTCCCGGGGCGGGATAGCCCGCGACCTCGTCGTACCGCTCGTCCGTCGCGTTGCTCACGGCGAGGAACAGCTCGCTCGCGGCGCCCGGCCGGAACGTGACGGCCGCGTCGAGACGCGTGTACGCCGGATTGAAGTACTCTCCGTTCGGGCCGCCGAAGTCGTTGTCGAGGCGCGCGCCGACGCGTGAAGCCGAAAGGAGCACGTCGAACCGGCCTCTCGCGTACGAGGCGCTGCCCCCGCCGCTGTGGCGCGGCCTGCGGAGGAGCTGTTTTCCCGTCGCGCAATCCTCGGTGCGCGTGAAGGTGTAGAAGCCGCGCAGCGTCAGCGCGGCGAACGGGCGCAGCGAGGACTGGATCTCGACGCCGCTGCTCTTCGCCTCGCCGATGTTGTCCGCGAGCCAGGTCGCCGGATTGGAGGCGATCATGTTGCGGTACGAGTTGTCGAACCAGGCGCATTCGAACGAAGCCCGTCCCGCCGCGAAATCCCGCGTCGAGCCGACGTCGTATCCCGACGTTCTCTCGGGCGCGAGATCCGGATTGCCGTAGAAGGGATAGTAGAGCTCGTTCAGGCTCGGGGCGCGAAAGCCCGTTCCGATCGATCCCTTGATCGTGGCGCCGGTCCGGGGCACCGGGTACGAGAGGGAGAGCTTGTACGTCGCGACGGAGCCGAACTCGCTGTGATCGTCGACGCGGACGCCGATCGAGGCCGTCGGCAGGCCCTTGAAATCGAATATCCCGTTCGCGAAGAGGCCTGCGTTCCGTGTGCGGTCGTCGAAGCTCGTCGTTCCGAACGGGGAGTAGCCGCTGTTCGTCGTCTGCTCCTCTTTCCATTCGGCGCCGGAGACGAGCCAGACGTTCTCGGAGAAGCGCAGGTCGTTCTGCCAGGCGACGTCCTTGACGCGCGAGTTGATCTCCGAGAAGCCGTCCCCCGTGAAGGGGCCGGTGTCGAGCGCGTCGACCGGATCCTTCCACGTGATCCCGCGCGACAGGAAGGAGGTGCGCACGGAGTGGCTCCACCGATCCGAGATGAACTGCCGGTACAGGGCGGAAACGAGAAAATGCCCGCCGTCCTGGACGGCGTTCGGGTCGGGGGCGAACCACTGCCCGCGCAGCCCGCTCTCCGCCTCGCGGTACCGCAGGCTCAGCGCAACGTTCGACGTCGCGGTCACCCGGCTCGAGACGGAGCCCGAAAAGGCCGTGGCCCGGTAGAAATCGTTCGCCGCCGGCCCCTCCGTCGTCTCGCCCGAGAGCGTGTACGAGTAGCGATAGGAGCTCTCTCCGCCGGAGAGCGAGACCGCGCCCCCGGCGCTCCGGAAGGAGCCCGCGGAGAGCGAGACGCTCCGTCCCGGCCCTTCCGCCTTCGCGCCCGTGATGATGTTGACGACGCCGCCGATGGCGGCGGAGCCGTAGAGGATTCCGTGCGGGCCGCGGACGATCTCGATGCGCTCGATGTTGTCGCACGAGAGCTCGGAGAAGTCGAACGCCCCCGTCGTCGGATCGTTGAGCGGAACGCCGTCGAGCATGACGAGCACGTGGTTGCTGCTCGCGCCGCGCATGAAGATGCTCGACGCCTTGCCCGCGCTCCCCGACTGGACGACGTTCAGCCCGGCGACGGAGCGCAGCAGGTCGCCGACGCTCTCCGCGTGCCGCCGCTCGATGTCGCTCCGCGATATGACCGTGATGAAGCTCGCCGTCTTGTCGACCGGCCACTCGATGCGCGTCGCCGTCACGACGATCTCGGGACCGGCGTAGATTCTTCCTTCGGATTCGGCGTCGGCGGCGGGCTCGACGCCCGCGACCGCGCGCGCCGCGGCGAACATGATCGCGCCGGCCGCGAGAGATGCCTGGATGGATCGGGAAACGTTCATGGCGCTCCTTCCTCTCGTTCCTCGAAGAGGTTCGGGTCGGTGGATTCTCCAGGCAGGTCTCCTGACTTGTGGCTCAATCGCCTCCGCCCCCTTCCCAGCTCAGAGCGCCAGTGGTATCGGGCGGCAGGCTCGCCATTCACAGTGGCGGGTCCGTGAGGGATTCGCACCCTCTTCCCTGTTCGGCTCCTGACGAGCACCTGAAGATATTTTGTGGAGCGAATGCTAGCGCCGGGGCGCGCCGCGTGTCAACACGAAAAGAGCCCGCGCTGAACCGGCGCCCGATGCGGCGGCCCGGCGGCCGCGATCAGAACGCGGTCACCAGCCCCGCCGAGAAGCTCCATTGCTCCTCGATCTCTCGATAGCCTATTTCGGCGCCGAGGCGGAGGTTCCGTCTCAAGAGGTACGAGAAGTTGAGCGCTTCGGAGCGGTAGTCGAGCGATTCTTCGCCGGCGTACAGCTCGTCGACGTCCGAGTCGATAAAATTGTAGAGAAACGCGACGAAGGGGCGCCCGAGCTCTCCGTGCACCGCCCAGACCGCCTCGACGAATCCGCCGGCGGTCGTGGCGCGGGCGGGGGCCGCTATGAAGAACGGATTGTCGTCCGTGCGTTCCAGATACTGGGCGTTTATCTGCAGCGCGGAGCCGATATCGAACGTGCCGTCCACGCCCCAGTACCGGTGCTCGTTCTCGAGATACCCCGTCCCTCCGGGCGCGAACGCGTTGCAGAAATATCCGAACGCGCCGAGGCGCACCGGGCCTATCGCCTGCGATCCGCGCACGAAGACGTTCTTCCAGTCGTCGTCGTCGAAGATATCGTCCGCGGCTCCGATGCCGTTGCCGTTCACGATCTCCGCGACGAGATCGGTGCCGAACGGCGTCGCGTACGCGGCGATGACGCCCCGATCGTAGGTGAGGTTCGTGCGGGTTTCTCCGACGCGCGCCCGATAGATCTCGTAGTCGTCGTACGTGAGCCGGAGCTCACGCTTGAAGAGCGGATCGGAGACCTGGAACTGGCCGATCGTGAGATCGAGATCGGCGCCGAAGAGATCGTTGAATCCGATGAAGGCGTCCTCGACTCCGGCGACCTCGCCGCGCTCGGACATGTAGAAGTAGATATAGTAGGTGACGTTCTTCGCGATGTTCCCGCCCGACATGATCTTGATCCCGTAGGGCGTCTTGAGGTCGAACTGGTCCTCGCCGTCGCGGTACGCGAAGCTCGCGGAGGCGTCCACCCTGATCGCGAGCGGCAGCTCGCGCACGAGGGTGAGGAGACTGTCGCCCGTATCGAAGGTGTAGCGCGCCGGCTCTTTTCCCTCGAGCCGGTACCCGTTCCCGGCGAAATCCTCGCCGTACGGCTTGAGTCTCGGCACCGGCGCGTGGCACGTCGTGCACGACATGCGGTATTTGCGGGCGAACGCGGGGATGGCGCGGCAGGCGTCGGGGACGAAGAGGGGCGCCGCGACAAGAACCGCACACACGAGCCATCGCGTATCGAGTCCGAACCGCTTGAACATCGTCACTCCCTTCGCTTCGAGCCCGGCGCGGCCGTTCCGCTCCGGTTTCCGGATCAATCGACCACTTCGAACGTCGTCCGCGCGTCGTTGACGCGGATGATTTCCGCTTCGTCGGCCGGCACCTTGAGAAAATCGGCCACCGATTTCACGAGGCGGCGGTAGCAGATCTCGGCGCGGACGACCATAGTGCCGATCGCGGCGTCGTCGGGAACCGTCCAGGTGTAGGTCTCTATCTTCGTCTCGCGGGGCCCGATGCGATAATCGACGCCCTGCGAGGCGGTGTTCCACTGGGCGATCGTGCGGCGCCCCTGAGGATCGAAGTACGCGAGCGAGAAGATCCGGTCCCCCTCGGGCAGCGAATCGCGCGGGAGCCCCTCGAAGCCCGGAAGGTCCATCATGAAGCCGATGTCCTGGTACGCGAGCTCGTTGCTGGTGATCGTCGCGCCCTCCCCCTCGAATCCCTTGCGATCGACGGGAAGATGGTACGTCGTGCCCGCGGCGTCGACCGCCGTCACCCGGAGCCAGAGCTGGCGCTCCTCCGCGGACCCGGACGGCACCTTGTGTCCGCATTTGCCGTTGAAGGCTTGCACCGTGACGACGACGCGGTCTCCGGGCTCGACCTCCCGCTCGCTCGGGTGCATCCGCAGCTCGATGGCCCCGCGGACCTTGCCGGGATCGTGCGCTCCGTGGAAGAGATGCTGCGCGACGTCGGGGTGCTCTTCCCGGGCGGTCACGGCGTTTCTCCCCCGGGCGCGCGGCATGTGGCACACGTGACACGGCACGCCTTCCTTCGCGTAGGGCCCTTCCTTCCATTCGAGCTGCGTCGCCTTGACCCAGACGTCGTAGGGGGATCGCTCGTTGTGGCACGTGCCGCAGTACTCGGCGCTCCCGGTGAAATCGAGGCGCACCGTTTCGTGATAGGGGCTCTTGACCCCTTCGCGGTTGCCGCGCTTCACGCGCCCCGGCTCGACGACATAGTTATAATTCACCGAGGGATCGCCGGTTCGCTCGACGATCACGTGGCAGAGATCGCACGAGACCGCCTCGTTCGCCCGGCTGAGCGCCGACGGACGCGGGGGAGGCACGTCCCCGGCGAGAAACGACACGGGAGCGTGGCACCCGTTGCAGCCGGCCCGGACGCCGGCCACCTTTTCGTCCTTGGCGGCGTGAGGCACGGCGAGCTCGAAGTACTCGATCTCGTCCCAGTGATGCGTATACGCCTGCGACATCATCGACTGCGTCCACTGTTCGTATATATCGGTATGGCATTGCCGGCAGGTGACCGGGCGCTCGAACTGCTCGTACCGGTACATGCCGAGCGCTTCGTCTCCGCCCTTTTTCACCTGAGCGACGAGGGGGGGGATCGCGACGAGGGCGCACAGCGCCCCGAACATCATGGTGAGCCGTAATTTGCGCACAGGAGACCTCCCTCGGCAGCGCTCCGCGGTATGATCCGGCGGCGCGCCGAAACAAGGACGCTCCGCCGGCAGCTCGAAACGATTATAAATGTCCCGCGCCGATATTCAATCGAATTCCGCGCGGCGGCCGCATTTATTGACATGAGCCTTCGATTGCATTATGAAGAAGATCAGACCGCATGGCCATTATCGAGGGAGAAAAAAATGAAGAGCGTTTCGCTTGCCGTCGGCGCGCTGGTTCTCGCCCTGTCGGGGATCTCCGCGCCCGCCGAGTCCTGCACCAATCTCATCGTGACGAAGGGAGCGTCCGCCGACGGCTCCGTCATGATCACGTACACGTGCGACGGGGAGTTCCATCCGCGCCTGAGCCTGGAGCCGGCGGCCGACCACGGCCCGGACGAATGGATAGAGCTCAAGGACTGGAGCGGGAAGGTCAGGGGGAAGATCAAGCAGGCGCCGCACACGTACGCGGTCGTCGATCTCATGAACGAGCACCAGCTCGTGATAGGCGAGACCACCTTCACGGGGCGGGAGGAGCTCATCAATCCGGACGGCCTGCTGCATTACTGGTGGCTCATGAGGATCGCGCTCCAGAGGGCGAAGACGGCTCGCGAGGCCGTCGAAGTCATCGCCGCTCTCGTGGAGGAATACGGCTACGCGAGCGAGGGAGAATCGATATCGATCGGCGATCCGAACGAGGCGTGGCTCATGGAGATCATCGGGCCGGGCCCGGGAGGCAAGGGCGCGAACTGGGTGGCCCTGCGCGTGCCCGACGGCTACTATCTGCGCGCACGCCAACAAATCGCGCATCGGGGAGTTCCCGCTCGACGACAAGAAGAACTGCCTCTACTCGGCGGGCGTGATCGATTTCGCGATCGAAAAAGGATACTACGATCCCGCATCGGGCAAGCCGTTCAGCTTCTGCGAGGCCTACTGCCCGGCGGACATGCAGAAGCTGCGCTACACGGAAACGAGGGTGTGGAGCATCTTCCGCCGCGCGGCGCCTTCGCGGGAGTGGCCGGTCGATTACCACCGGGGCGTCACGGGCGCCGCGCGGTATCCTCTCTGGATCAAGCCGGACGCAAAGCTCACGAAGGCCGACGTCTACGCGCTCATGCGGGATCATTACGAGGGCACCGCGTACGACATGACGAAGGGGATCGACGCCGGCCCGTTCGGCTCGCCGAACCGCTGGCGCCCGATGACCTGGAAGGTCGACGGCGCCGACTACACCTGGGAGCGCCCCATATCGACCCAGCAGACGGGATTCTCGTTCGTCTCGCAGTCGCGCTCCTGGCTCCCCGATCCGATCGGCGGGGTCCTCTGGTACGGTCTCGACGACACCTACTTCAGCTGCTACGTTCCTCTCTATTGCGGGATCACCGCGGCGCCCGAATCCTACAGCCAGGGAAGGCTCGGCGAGTTCTCGTGGAATTCCGCCTGGTGGGTGTTCAACTTCGTCGCGAACTTCGCCAACCTCAAGTACTCCTACATGAAGGACGACATACAGAAGGTCCAGGGAGAGCTCGAGGCGAGCCTCGACGCGCTGCAGCCGGTCATCGAGAAGACGGCGGTCGATCTCCACAAGAATAATCCCGCGCTGCTCTCCGCGTATCTCACCGATTACTCGACGAGCCACGCGGAGACGGCCGTGAAACGCTACCGGGAGCTCGGCGAAACGCTCATCAGGAAATACAACGACGGCTACGTGCAGGACGAGAACGGCCGGCCGCAGGAAGTCGGCTATCCCGAAGCGTGGTACCGAGAGGTGATCCGCGCGAGACCCGATCAGTTCAGGATCGAGAGCGCGGATACGTTGAAGACGGACCTCCCGTATTGACGCTTCGAAAAGTCTGGTTACGATGAACAAGATATCCGTCATCATCATCGCGGGAAACGAAGAGAATAATATCGAAGACTGCCTGAAAAGCGTCGCGTGGGCGGACGAGATAGTCGTCGTCGATTCGGAAAGCGCCGACAGGACCGTGGAAATCGCGAAGCGCTTCACGCCGAACGTGCGCACGCGCGCATGGCAGGGGTACGCGAATCAGAAGGCCTATGCCCTGCAGGCCGCTTCGAACGAGTGGGTGCTCAGCCTCGACGCCGACGAGCAGGTTCAGCCGAAGCTCGCCGAGGCGATCGCAGCCGCCGATTTGAACGCGTTCGACGGATACCGGATCAAAAGAGAGAATTACTTCCTCGGGAGAAGAATACGTGGATGCGGGTGGGGCAGGGATTATCAGCTGCGCCTCTTCAGGAAGAGCCGGACGACGGTGACCGATCGGCAGGTCCACGAAGGATTCAAGGTCGACGGCGAGGTAGGCGTGCTGGCCGGCGCCATTACGCATTATTCGTATCGAACCCTGAAGGAAGCGTTCGCGAAGATCGATACGTACTCGACGCTCGAAGCGGAAGAGAAGGCCGAGCGAATGACCGTGAATCCGGTCACGATGCTCTGCGCGGCGCCGTGGGCGTTCTTCCATCATTTCGTCGTTCGCAGGGGCTTTATCGACGGGACGCACGGCGCGATGGTCTCTCTCATGCACGCGCTCACGAAGCTGCAGGTGCGGATGAAGATCTGGGAGATGCGGAGGAAATGACGGCTCCAGCGGCAGGAACGGCTCGATGATGCATGGACGCGAAGCGAATATTGATCGTCGAGCAATCGGAAAGCTGCTCGTCATCAAGCTGCGCGCGGTGGGGGACGTGATTCTCTCGACGGCCGTCCTTCCGAATCTCCGGGCGGCCTTCCCCGACGCGACGATCGATTTTCTCGTCGAGCGGAGCTGCCGCGACGTGATCGAGGGAAACGACGCGATCGACAATATGGTCGTGTTCTCCAAAACGGGGATGGACGGCGCGAGAATCCTCCTCGATCTGAGGCGCGCCCGTTACGACATGGTCATCGATCTCTTCGGGAATCCCCGCAGCGCGCTCATGACATTCGCGAGCCGGGCGCGCTACCGGGTCGGATACGATTTCCGCGGACGCTCGTACGCGTACAATATTCTGGTGAAGCCGCGCGGCGCGGAGGTTCACAACGTCGAGTTCAATCTCGACGCGCTCAGGAGGATCGGCGTGAGCGTCGCGACGAAGTCTCCATATTTTCCCCTGACGGAGGCGGATCGCGAGTATGCCGGGATTGAGGCGGGAAAGCTCGGCTTGACGGGGCGTCTCGCGATAGGCTTCAATCCGGGCACCAACCGGCCTGCCGAGCGCTGGCCCGCGGAAAAGTTCGCCGGGCTCGGCGCGCTGCTCGCGAGCCGGCGCGACGCGAGAATCTGCGTCTTCTGGGGGCCGGGGGAAAAGCCTCTCGCCGACGGGATCGCCGCCGCGATTGGCGGCGCCGCGGTCGTCGCGCCGCCCACGAGCCTCAAGCAGCTCGGAGCGATGTTCGAACGCTGCTCGCTCGTCGTGAGCAACGATTCAGGCCCGATGCATATCGCGGCGGCGCTCGGGGTCCCGACGGTCGGGATATTCGGACCGGTGAACCCGCTGCTGCAGGGACCGTGGGGGGAGAGCGCCCGATACGCGCGCAAGGACGAGCTTTCGTGTCTCGGCTGCAATTATGACAGGACCTGTCCCATCGGGAATCCGTGCATGACGGAGCTGGAGGCCGGTAAGGTCTTCGGCGTCGTCGAGGAGCTGATCGATCGATGCGGTCTCGACAAGAGGGTCGTGCGATGAAGAAGCCCGGAACCCCTTCGAAGAAGACAGCGCGCGCCGGGAAGACGCCGTTCGCCGCGGGCGAGCGCAGGCCGGTCGATTGCAGGCGCTTCACCGGCTACAAGCCATGCTTCCCGGGGAAGGTATGCGCGCCGGATTGCGCCGATTTCGATCCGATCGGCACGAAAATACTGATCGTCAATCTCGACGCAATGGGGAACGTCCTCGTCACGACGAGCGTCCTCGCGGCGATCAAGAGGAAATACCCGACGAGCCGCATCGGCTGGATCACGCTGAAAAACGCCGCCCCGCTTCTCCTCAACAATCCCTTTATCGACGAGATATATCAATGGGAGCCCGAGAGCCGGCTCATCCTTCAGCATATGACGTTCGACGTCGCTTTGAACGTCGACAAATCCCGGCGCTCCGGCGCCTTCATCGCGAGCGTCGAGGCCAAGGAGAAGCTCGGATTCGGTCTTCATCCGAACGGCTGCGTCGTTCCGCTCAACAAGGAAGCCGGGGAGAACTACGCTCTCGGCCTCGACGATCACATCAAGTTTCGCGTCAACAAGAAGACGGTGCAGCAGATCCAGTGCGAGCAGTTCAGGCTCGAGTACCGGCGCGATCCGTATGTGCTCGAACTGACCGGCGAGGAAAAGGCCTTTTGCGCCGAGTACAGGAAGAGAGCCGGGATCCGGGAGAGCGAAACGGTCGTCGGCTTCAACACCGGATGCTCCGAGCTCTATCCGAACAAGAAGCTCGCGATCGACCAGCACGTCAGGCTCATCCGTATATTGTCGCTCGTTCCGAACATCAGGCTCGTCCTCGTCGGCGGCCCGGAAGATACGGAGCGAAACGCCGAGATCGCGAGGATCGCCGCCGGCGCCGTTATCAACACGCCGACGACCGAGGGGCTGAGGCGCGGCCTCTGCTACGAGAATATCTGCGACGCGGTGATCACGGGCGACTCGTTCGGGATGCACGCCGCGATCGGGCTCAAGAAGTTCGTCGTCGCGTGGTTCGGCGTCACGTGCCCGGACGAGATAGATCTGTACGACCGGGGGGTCAAGATCGTGCCTGCCGGGCTCGAATGCTCGCCGTGCTGGAAGCGGGAGTGCCCGCACGATCTCGAGTGCGTTCGCGCGGTCGACCTCGAAGCGATCCGGGACCATGTCGTTCGCTTCGCGAAGAGCTCCACATGAATAATATCCTGATCGTCCGCACCGATCGTCTCGGGGACGTGCTTCTCACGACCCCCGTTTCGACCGCGCTCCGCGAGACGTTCCCCGAAGCGAGGATTTCCTGGCTCGTGAGCCCGTACACGGCCCCGCTCCTCGAGCATAATCCGGATATCGATCGAATTCTCGTGGATCGAGGCGAATCGCCGGCGCGGCTCGCGGATCGCATCCGAAACGAGCGCTTCGACGCGGCGATCGTCGCGTATCCCGCGGTGGCGAATCGTTCGGGCCCTGTGGCTGGCCCGCGTGCCGCTCCGCATAGGCCCGGCGAACAAGGCGTACTGCGTCCTCTTGAACAGGCGCATCCGGCAGCGCCGCTCGAAGGGCGCGAAGCACGAGGCGGACTGCAACCTGGAGCTCCTTGCGCCCCTCGGAGCGCCGTTCAAGCGGTATCCCACGCGATACGTCGCGACCGACGAGGAACGAAACGCGGCGCGGCGCCTTCTCGAGGCGAAGGGGATCTCCGGCGAGAGGCCCGTCGCGATCCTCCATCCGGGCTCGGGAGGCTCTTCGGCGCGCTGGCCGCTCGGGCATTTCATGGAGCTGGGAGACAGGCTCCATGCAGCCGGATGCGATCTCGTCGTGACGGCGGGCCCGGGAGAGGACCATGAGGGCGCGATGACCGCGGGTCTGCGGCGGCACCCCTGTCTTCATCCCCGCCGGCAGCGTGAGCATCCGGGAATTAGCCGCCATTCTCTCGTGGGCCGATCTCGTCGTGACGAATTCCACGGGGCCCCTGCATCTGGCCGTCGCGCTCGGCGTTCCCACGGTGTCGGTCTATTCGCCCCTTCCGACGCGCCACCCGGCGCGCTGGGGTCCCTACCCCGCGTACGTCGAGGGGAACGATCTGCATCGCGTTCTTCTCGCGCCGCTCGGCGGCGGGGGGAAGGAGAGCGAGGATATGGGGGCCGTCTCCGTCGAAGAGGTCTTGCGGCTCTGCGAGGCGAAGCTCGCGGGAAAAACGCCTCGCATGAGATCGACGTAAGACAAGGGGCGCGCCGGCCCGGGAGCTCCCGGGCTTCCTATTCGTTCCGCAGCGCCTCGACCGGATCGACGGCCGCCGCGCGCGAGGCGGGATAGTATCCCGCGGCGAGGCTCACCCCGACGCCGATCCCGAACGCGATGAGGACGAGCCAGAGCGGCAGGGCGAAGAGCTCGATCGATTCCATCCCCTGGCGCGCCATGACGGCTTGGGCGACGGCCGAGGCCACGCGGCTGATGATCCATCCCGCGAGAATCCCCAGAGCCGATCCGAGGGCGCCGATGATCCCCGATTCGACGAGGAACAGGAACCTGATATCGCGCTCGTCCGCGCCGAGCGATTTGAGAACGCCGATTTCCCTGCGGCGCTCGAGAATGGACATGACCATCGTGTTGACGATGCCGAGCGAAGCGGTGGCCAGCGCGATGAGCCCGACGATGCCGAGGATCAATTTGAAATAGAGGAAGAAGCGCTGCATCTCCTCGAATTGCTCGGCGAAACTGAAGGTCCGGAAACCGAGCGCTTTGACCGAGTCGCTCACGCTCTTCAGGGGAACGGCCGGATCCAGGTCGAGCGTCACCTGGGGGTACGACCGCGACGAGGCCGCGCCCGTGAGCGAGAACACGTTGCCGGCGCTGAACGCGGCGAAGAGATCGGACGGGTTGTCGCTCAGCCCGGACGAGCGCAGCCGCGCCGCGGTCGCCACGGGAACGATGATCGGCTCGACCCGCGCCCGGCCCTCGCTCTCGGGCAGCACGCCCGCGATGACGAGCGTGTCCCGCACGACGACGCGGTGATTGAGGAACCCGTCGAGAAAACGCGATATCCCCTCGTCCGCGAGCTCCCGGGCGCGGCGATACCGGTAGCTCGCGAGGAGGAGCGAATCGGGATCGACCGAGCGGATCTTGTCGCGCGCGTACTTCTCCGGATCGGGGGGGACGAGCCGCGCGAGCCCGCTGTCGATCGTCGCCGCCTTCACCGAGAGAACGAACGATTTTCCGATCGCCGAATCCGGCTCGGCGACGCCGAACGATTTGAGGAACGCCGTCGTAACGACTGCTTCCTTCGCGCCGTCGGATTCGAACGCCCGCCCCGCGCTCATGCGGGAAAAGAGCTTCGTCGCGACCGCCGAAGAAGGCAGCGCCTGCGCCTTCATGAAGACCGACGAATCGTTCATGGCGACCGAGACCGTCATCGCGTCGAACGGATACGCGAGCCTGACGCCGGGTATCCGCGCGAGCTCCGCGAGGGCGGCGGCATCCAGCGTCCGGACCTTGACCGTGTCCGAGTCCGCGGTCTTGACCGGCGGGTAGACCTGCATCGTGGTGAAAAGCCCGAGCCGGTCGAACTGCTCGGTTATGTATTTCTGATTGCCCGCTCCGAAGGAGACCATCGACACGAACGCGGCGATGGCGATGACCACCCCGGAGACGGTGAGGGAGGTCCGGAGCCTCAGGCGCCTCAGGTTGCCCGTCGAAATGGCGACGAGGTCGCGAAAGATCATCGCGGCGCCTCCCCGCAGGCGCCGGGCCCGGGCTCGACGCGGCCGTAGTGCATCCGCACGATCCGTCCGGCGACGCGGCTCGCCGTCTCGAGGTCGTGCGTGACCATGACGATCGTGAGCCCCTGCGCGTTCAGCTCGGAGAGGAGGGACATGATCTGGTCGGCGTTCCGGCGATCGAGGTTGCCGGTCGGCTCGTCAGCGAGGAGTATCTCGGGACCCTTCACGAGGGCCCGTGCGAGCGCGACCCGCTGCTGCTCGCCGCCGGAGAGATCGCCCGGGCGGTGGGACATGCGATCGGCCAGCCCGAGGCGCTCCAGCATCGCCGCCGCTTTCGTCCGGCGCTCGCGCACGGGGCAGCCGCTGAAATAGAGCGCGAGCTCGACGTTCTCGACGGCGCTCCGGTGGTGAACGAGGTTGAACGACTGGAACATCATGCCGATCCGCAGGGCGCGGTAGGACGAGAGCTCCCGGCGGGAGAGGGAATCGAGCGAAGCGCCCCTGAATACGATCTTTCCCGAAGTGGGCGTATCGAGACCCGCCAGAAGATTGAGGAGGGTCGACTTGCCCGAGCCCGACGCGCCGATGATCGCGAGGAACTCTCCCGTTTCCACGCTCATATCGACGCCGTCGACGGCGCGCACCTCCTGGGGGCCGCGGCGGTACCAGCGGGATACCTGTTCGGTTCGAATGATCGATTCGCTCATCGCCTCACGACTCTCTTCAGGGCAGAAAAAGGGCCGGGCGCATCGCCATGAGCGCGCCCGGCCGTATCGATCCGCATTCGGCGAGAATGTCAGCCGGCGCTCTTCTGCTCCGCCGCCTTCTTGAGCTTGTCGTTCGCCATGATGGCGAGCTCGACTCTGCGGTTCGCCTGGCGTCCGTCGTCGGTGTCGTTCGTCGCGATCGGCTGCGATTCGCCGTATCCCATCGCCGTGAAGCGCGCGGGATCGACGCCGAGCCCCGCGAGGTAATTCGAGACCGACGACGCGCGGTTTCTCGAGAGCTCGAGATTGTGCTCGTCCGTGCCCGTCGCGTCGGTGTGTCCCTCGATCAGAATGTTCGTGTCGGGGTACTTGTTGAGGATGGCCGCCATCTTGTCGAGGTTCATTTTCGCCTCGGATCGCAGGGTCGCCTTGTTGACGTCGTAGAGAATGCCCGAGTCGAAGGTGATCTTGATGCCTTCGCCGACGCGCTCGATCTTCGCGCCTTCGAGATCGGCCTGCATCTCCTCGGCCTGCTTGTCCATATAGTTGCCGATGTAGGCGCCCGCCGCGCCGCCGACCGCCGCTCCGATGATGGCGCCGACCGCGGTGTTGCCGGTCTGCTTGCCGATGATTCCGCCCACGACGCCTCCCGCCGCGGCGCCGATGCCCGTGCCCTTCATCGTTCTGCTCATGCCGCAGGATTCGTGGACTCCGGCGACCATGACGGCCAGCAGGACGAAAATGATCAAATTACGCATTCCGAGCCTCCTTTGTATGGGGAACGATCGAACCGATCCCATCGTGCATGACGCGGGGGCGTCAAGTCAAGGTGATTTTGCTTTTGCGGCCTCCGGCTCGATCCGCGGCGACGGCCACGGCGAAGCTCGCGACGATTATCATGAAGGGCTCGAGCGGCAGGCGGTATCGCAGCGAGGATACGAAGGCCAGATTAACCGCCGTCGTGTGGAGAATCAGAAGATACACATAGATCAACTCCCGTCTCCGCTTCCATGACAGGACGAGGCCGACGACGAAGAGAACGAGCAGCGGCGTGAAGCTGATCACGCTCGCGAGTACCGTCAGCCTCGAAGCGTACGCCGGGTTGTCCGTGTTCAGCTTGACGTTCCAGAGGCGCTTGAATTTGCTCCAGACAAGGCCGGGCATGCGGCGGGGATTCTCCCGGATCACCCGTATCGCCTCATGTCTCAGGAAGCGGTCCTTTTCGATCTCTCCCATGCCGCGCGTGTCGGGAAAGGGAAGCGCTCCGCCGGGCCCGCCGGTCGCGTTGTGAGGATTGTTCCCCTCGTAGAACGTATATCCGCTCATCGTCGTCAGGGGAACGAACGCGTGAAACACGCGATAGTTCCGGAGCGTCCAGGGCGCAAGCGTCGCTCCGGTGATCGCCGCCATGACGATCGCCCCCCTGAGCGCCTTTCTCCCGCGCAGAGCGACGAACGTCCCGGCGAGCGCCAGGAAGAAGAACACGATCAGCTCGGCCCGGCAGAGAATGCCGAGACCGAAGAGCAATCCCGCCCACGCGAATCTCCTGGCGGAGAGGGCCAGCATGACGAGCGACAGAATGAAAATGAAGAGCGTCTCGGTGAGCGCAGCGCCGCTGTAATAGATGAAGAACGGATAGATCGCGCAAGCGGCCATGGAGATTCTCGCCGCCGTCGCCGTGAACAGTCTCTTCGCGAGCAGGTAGACGACGAGGCAGGTGCATGAGGATATGAGGGCCTGGACGATTCTCACGGCGAGCAGATTCTCTTTGCCGAAGAGAAAATAGACGAGAGAGAGGAACAGGCTGTAGACCGGCGGCCTCAGCGCTTTCATTCCCTCGTCGACGATCAGGCCGTGCCCCGAAAGGAAATTCAACGCGATTCCGTTCCATTGCACGGAGTCGGGGAAGTACAGCTCGTGGCGGTCCAGGGAGAATCCCCAGGCGAAGCGCAGGGCGAAGGCGGCTACCATCACCGCCGCGACGAATCGGTGCCTGCCTATGGTTCCGGCGTTCATCATCACGGTAGTAGGTGAATTCCCGGGCCCTGTCAAGATCTTCGCGGCGGGGCGCTTTCCCGGAATCGCGGGCCGAGTCCCCCCCAAAGTGCTTGCCAATCCCTGAAAAGGTATTACATTGACTCGCATGAAGCTCGCGTTGGTCGGCATATCGAATTCCGGGCGCACGACCCTCTTCAACAGCCTGACGGGGCGTGACGCCGCGACGGCCGGCTATTCCACGGCCGAGGCCAAGCCGAACGTGGCGATCATCAACGTGCCCGACCGGCGCGTCGACGAGCTCGTGAGGATCTTCAAGCCCAAGAAGAACACGCACGCGAAAATTCAATATATGGATTATCTGGGACTCACCAGGGGAGACGCCGCGCAAAACAAGAAGGTCATCGAGTTCATCAGAGACTCCGACGCGCTCGTATACGTTCTCCGCGGTTTCGACGACGACGGCGTGACGCATCCCCTCGGCGGCGTCGATCCGGTGCGCGACTTCGACACGCTCGAGGCCGAACTGCTGATCTACGATCTCGATCTCGCCGAGAAACGCCTGATCGGCATGGACGAGTCGGCCAGAAAGGGCCATCCTCCGAAGAAAGAGGAGCGCGCGGCGATTCTCAAGTGCAAGGAAGCGCTGGAAAGGGAAATGCCCCTGCGCCATCTCGAATTCGACGAAACGGAGGAGCGAGCGCTGCGGCATCTCGAGTTCATTTCGATACTGCCCGTGATGGCGGTCATCAACGTCGCCGAATCCGACCTCGAGAGCGCGCGAAGCTCCTCGTGGCGGGACGCGATCCGGGACAGGATCGCCCGGTTCACGGAGAACCCCCTGACGCCGATCGTGCTCTCGGGGAAGATCGAGATGGAAATCGCCAGGCTTCCCGCCGAGGAAGCGGCGGACTTTCTGCAGGATCTCGGAGTCGGCGTATCGGCGCGCGAACGCGTGATCAAGGAATCCTACGAGCTGCTCGGGCTGATCTCGTTCCTGACCGTCGGGGAAGACGAGGTCCGCGCCTGGACCGTCCGGAAGGGAATCGCCGCGCAGTCCGCGGCCGGAAAGATCCATACCGATCTGGAGCGGGGCTTCATCCGCGCCGAGGTGATTTCCTGCGAAGATTTTCTCGCTGTCGGGAGCCTCGCCGCCGCGCGCACGAAAGGCCTGCTGCGGCTCGAGGGCAAGACGTACGCGGTTCAGGACGGCGACATCATCGATTTCAGATTCAGCGTATGAGAGTGATCACGACAGAACGGATCGTTTTCGCCGGCATCGCCCTCTTCCTGTTCGTCGGGCTCTTCGTCGTCGACGACTACGGGATGAACACCGACAGCCAGAAGAATTTCCTCGAGGGCGAGCTGAATCTGAACTATATCCTGACGGGGAGCGTGGATCGGGACCTGCTCCAGTGGCAGATGCACGGAGCGCTCGTCTTCGTCGCCGCCGAGGCGTCGAAGCGCCTGTTTCACGACAGCCTCGGCCTGTACGACGCCACGGCGGCGCGGCATCTCGTGCTGCCCCTCATGACCGCCGCTTTTCTGGTCTGCCTGTTCTATTTCGTCAGGAGGCACTGGGGCGCTCTCCACGGGCTCATGACCGTCGGGCTTCTCCTGACCTTTCCCTATTACTGGGGCCAGACGTTCAACAATCTGAAGGACGTGCCTCTCCTGATCTTCTTCTCTCTCTCCGTCATGTGTTTCGTCGAATGGGCCGGCACGCGAGCCCTGAAATATCTCTACGGCTTCTTCCTCTTTCTGGGTTTCGCGATCGCGATCAAGACCTATGCCTTCTTCGCCGTCCTCGTGATTCTCGTCTGGCTCGTCATCCGGCCGGGCGTGCGGGATCGGGGAGCGCGGTTCCCGCGGCCGGGATCCATTCTCCATGTGATCGCCGCGCTCTGCGTGACGATCCTCGTCGTGCTCGTCTTCTACGCTCCGGCCTTCTGGGGCATCGACGGCAAGCTGGCCTTCCTCGACACCTGGCGCGAGCACGTGAAGCAGATCACATACGGGCAGAGGGGCGCTTTCAATCTGAATTCGTTCGTGCAGGTCCTGTTCAGGACGCCGGCGCTCGTTCTGATCTTCGCCCTGGCAGGGGTGTTCACGGCGATACGGAAGTTTCGCGCTTCCCCTCTGCATTCGCTCCTCCTGTTCTGGATGATGCTGCCGCTCGTCATCCCGTGTTTTCCGCGCACGCTCGTCTATCACAACGGCATGAGGCTCTTCATGGCCTTTCTCGTTCCGTTCTGTCTCCTGTCCGCGATCGGAATCGGCGAGGTCGCGGGCTTCCTCGCGGGAAAGCTGAAGAGGAGCAGGGAAACGCTCGCCCGGGCGATCGCGGCCGCGACGATAGGGGCAAGCCTGCTGGGCGTCGTGACGACCCATCCCTATCAGACGACCTTCTTCAACGCCCTGGCCGGGGGGTTGAAGGGAGCCCAGGCGAAGGGAATCGCCGATTCGTGGGATTACTGGCTGAATTCCTATCGTGAGGCCGAGCGATGGATCAGCCGCTTCGGGGCTCCGAACGCGAACGTCGTCGGGCTCTATATCTCCGGGACGCAGCCCAGTTACCACACCGACCTGATACGGGACGCCATCGACAGGCCCGATCTCAGGATGATCCGCTTCCCGGCCGTCCCCGCCCGCGCGGGTAGAATAGCGATTCCCGGCAATACGTACGTGATTCTCGTTCCGTTCGATTATCTCCGAGCGAGCCGGATGGCCCTGGAGCGATCGGGAGAATTCCAGGTCGCTCATACGATCTCCCGGCAGGGGGGCGAGGTCTGCACGATCTACTACAAGCCTGTTCGATCCCCGACGAATTGAAACGCCGCAGGATGTTCTTGTCTCGACGAAGCCCGGCATAGTAGAGTGAAACGGCGGGCGCTCGGCGGCCGGATCCCGACGGGGTTCGTGGCGCCGCCGGCGAAGGTTCCGAACCGGAGAGGGGCGGAGCGTTGAATATCCGGTTTGCCGGGAAATCGATACAGGGACGAAGGGATTACAACGAAGACCGGATCTTCTTCAGGTCGGAGAACGGCTGTTTCGTCGCCGCGGTGGCCGACGGCATGGGGGGATACTCGGGGGGGGAGGTGGCGAGCCAGATCGTCGTGGACACGTGCGCGCGAAAATTCGAGTCGTTCGCTTCCGCGCCGCATCCGGATATGATCGAGAAGCTGATATTCGATATCGTCGGCGAATCCCGCGAGACGATCCGGAGCACATCGAAGGAGAATGCGGAGCTGCGGAGCATGGGGACCACCCTGACGATCGCCGCGGGGTGCTCCGGAGAGTACGTCGTCGGCAACATAGGGGACAGCAGGACGTACCTCATATCGGGTGCCGGCATCGCTCAGTTGACCAAAGACAATTCCTTCGTCCAGGAGTACAAGAGCCGGTATTCCGAGGGGGAAGTGGACGACGCCGTGCTCAGGAACATGAGCAACGCGCTGACGCGGTCGCTCTCCGTGGCCGAATACGAGGTGGATGTCTATCCGGGAGGCGGCCGCAGGTTCACGCTGGAGGAGGGGGCCGCTCTTCTCCTGTGCTCGGACGGTCTCATCATCGACAAGATAGGGGACGTGAGCGCTCGGCTTCTGAAGCTCGTGCGGAAGGCGGGATCGCCGGCCAAGGCGGCGAACGCCCTGATCGACTGGGCCTACGTGAACGGCTCTTCCGACAACATCTCCGTGATACTGGCTTTCGAAGGAGAATGGGCGATCATGAAGGAGCGATCGCTCCTCGGCCTTTTTCGCCGGACCGGGAAAAAAGAGAAGAGCTGACCTTTACCTCGATTGCGCTTCGAGCTCCAGAAGGATCGCGGAGAATTCCCCGGTATCGGGAAAATTCGATCTGGCGCTTCTCACCAGAGCGCGCCGTCCGTCGCGATCGCCGATGCCGGCGAGCCGATTCTTGATCTCGGCGGCCATCGCAAGAAGCTGTTTTCTCGCGTGCTCGTTCGAAGCATCCGCTCCGAGAGCCTTCGTGTACATGCCCGCTGCGTTGTAAGCGTCATTCGATAGAAGCGTGTTATTCGCGTAGTATGCGTCTCCGCACAGCGCGAAGATGCCGCCCGCTTCTCCCGGGAGACGCGCCGCCAGGGCGGCCGCGCGATCGCTGCATTCCCGGGATTTGTTCTCCTCGAAGCTGCTTCGCATCGCTCTATCGATCGTCTCCAGGAGACGTTTCGCCGCATGCCTGTCTTCCGGGAAATTCCTGATTATGGCCGCGTAGACGGCCGAGGCGTTATCTTCGCCGTCGCCCAGCAGGCGTCCGCCGTCCGCGTATTTCTTTCCTCGCTGATACAGATTGTCCGGCTTCATGCCGGGGAAATACGCGACGGCTTTGTCCATGAAGCGGCGGTACTCCCTGAAATCCCCATTCTTGAACGCCGCGTCGGCCTTCTTTACGTGCCAGCGATACGCTTTCTGCATGCCCCGATGCGCCAGCCGGTTTCCCGGGTCGATGTCCCTGATCGTTTCGAGCTTCGCCAGGGCGCCGTCGATATTCCCCGCCTTGACCATCGCGGCGGCCTCGCCGTAAAGCTTCTTCACTCTCTCGACGACGATCGCGTCGAGCTTCGCGGGACGGGCCGAAGGGGAAGGCAGCCTTCCCGTGTAATCTCCCCCGGGAGTGAAGAGCGAGACGACGTCGAAATCGCGGAGCTCGAGGGTCCGCCACAGCTGCACGCTCCCGGCCCAGGCCGCGCCGAGAAGGACGATCCCGATCGCGATCTTCAGAAGGAAGCTCCTGGCCCGGCCGGGGCTCTTCCGCGGCTTCTCCTCTTTCCGTTTTTCCTCCCGGGCCGCCGGCTCGCCGGGGCCTTTCGCGAATATCGCGCCCGCGCTTTCCGGCCTGTTCTCGGGATTCTTGTCCATGCACCACAGGATGATTCTCTGAAGCTCCACGCTGACGACGGGATTGATGTCGCGCGGAGGCGCGGGATCGTCCATCGCGATCTGCCGCAGCACGGAGAGGGTGTTTTCCCCCTTGAACGGCAGCTCTCCCGTCGCCATCTCGTACATGACGACCCCGAGGGAATAGATGTCGCTCATCGGGGTCGCGCCCTCGCCGCGCGCCTGCTCGGGGCTCATGTAGGCCGGCGTGCCGAGAACGGAGCCGTCCAGCGTAAGATTCTGCGTGAGATCGGTGGCTTTGGCGATGTCGAAATCCATCAGGACCGCCCCGCCGCCATCTTTCATGAATATGTTCGGACTTTTGATGTCTCTGTGGATGATGCCGTTCGTATGGGCGTAATCCAGAGCGTCGGCGACGGGTCCGACGATCTCTTCGATCTCCCGTTCGGAAAACGGCCCATGCTTCGCGATGCGCTCCCCGAGCGTCTCGCCCCGGAGATATTCCATCACGATGTAATGGTATCCCCGCTCGTCTCCGACGTCGAAAACGGGGATAATATTGGGGTGTTTCAGGCGCGCCGCGTTCCGGGCGCCGTTGACGAACCGTTTCACGAACTCCGGATCGTGCGTGAATTCCTGGTGAAGAACCTTGACGGCGACGTCGTTATGGAGGGCCTTGTGCCGGCCCTTGTAGACGACGGCGACGCCGCCGCGCCCGATCTCCTCGACGATTTCGTATTTTTCGAGCTCGATCACGCTGATTCCCCCCGATTACGGCGGAAACGAATCGAAATCTCCCGATGCCCGGAATCTTACTTCCTTGCCCGCCGTTCCACAAGCGCTTTCGGCCGTCCCCGCCGTTTCAGGCTTCTTGACCGGGAGCCGCGATTCGTATAGGATGAAATCCTGTCGCGGAAAGGGATGGGGTCTCGATGAAATGCGCAAAGTGCAGCTTCAAGAATTCGCCCGGAGCCCGGTTCTGCGCGCAATGCGGGACGGGCCTGGATCTCCACGACACCCCCACGGAAAACATCCGCTCGGCCATCAGAGAGATCGAGAGAGGCTCGCTCATGTTCGGGCGATATGAGGTTGTCGAGGAAATCGGTTCGGGCGGAATGGGCAACGTGTATCGAGTCTTCGACAGAACGATCAACGAAATGGTCGCTCTCAAGATCATCAGACCCGAGATAGCGACGGAAAAATCGGTCATCGAGCGGTTCGGTCAGGAGCTGAAGACCGCGAGGAAGGTCTCCCACCGGAACATCTGTCGGATGTTCGACATCGGCGAAGAGTCCGGAGTCCACTACATAACCATGGAATATGTCACGGGCGAGGACTTGCGGAGCCTGATCCGGAGAATCGGCCAGCTGAGCGTCGCGAAGGCGATAGATATCGCGAAGCAGATCTGCGAAGGCCTCGCCGAAGCCCATGCCATGGGCGTGATCCATCGGGATCTCAAGCCGCAGAATATCATGATCGATCGCGAAGGAATGGCCAAGATCATGGATTTCGGGATCGCCCGGTTCGTCATGACGAAGGGCCTCACGACGACGGGGACGATCATCGGGACGCCCGAATACATGTCTCCGGAACAGGCCGAGGGGAAGGGAGTGGATCAGCGATCCGATATCTACTCTCTGGGCATCGTGCTCTTCGAGGCGCTCACGGGGAGGGTGCCCTTCGAAGGGGAAACGCCTCTCAGCGTCGCGCTCAAGCACAAGCTGGAGCGCCCGCCCGATCCGCGGACGTTCAACGTCCAGATTCCGGGAGATCTCGGCTCTCTGGTTCTCAGATGCATGGAGAAGGAAAAAGAGAAGAGGTATCAAACGGTCGCCGACGTCCTTGCCGACCTGAATCTGATAGCGCGGGGTCTTCCGATCAGCCGGAAATCCGGAACTGACAGGAAGTCGCCGACGGTACGAAGGATCTCGGGCAAACGCGCGATGCGCAGGGCCGTCGTTTCCGTCGGCGCGATCCTCGCTCTGGCCGCTCTGGCATTCGGGGCCTGGTATTTCTGGCTGAAGACGGACGCGCCCGAGCCCGTCGTCCCCGGGCCCGAGATTCGTTTGAGCGAAAGCGAACCCGCCGCGGCTCGCGTTCTTCCGAAGATCGAGGAAGGGGCGCAGGGCGAGGAGGTGGCGCCGGAGCGACGAAATCCGCCCAAAACCGCGGTCGTTCGGGACACGCAGAGCGCGGTCGTTTCGAAAACCGGTCCACCGAACGAACAGGCCGGGAAGAACGCCGATCCGGCGCGGGAGCGCACAGCGGAAGCGGAAATAGGTCTTCTGATAGATCGATACGTGCGATCCTTCAAGAACGACCCGATCGAATTCTACCGGAGCCACTGCACGCCGCAGGTTTATGCGGAGATAGGCAAGGACGCCGAATTGCTGTTCAGCGTGTACGAGAAGTTCGCGCCGTCGGCGTCGAACAGGAATATCCGGATGGCGGGAACGGATCGCGCGGAAGCGGTTTTCGCCCAGCGCCTCATGGGAACCCGCAAGGGAACCTCGGTCGAACAGGAGGTATGGAGCGGCACGATGCGGTGGAATCTGGAGAAACACAAAGGCGCATGGCAAATCACCAGGATCGTTTTTCAGCCCTTGAAATAGATTAACGGCGGTATTCAACGGAGGAACGAGATGAATAGAACGGTCAGGAACTGCTTCTTTCTCTGGCTCGCGCTTCTGTGCCTGTGCGCGGCGCCCGCTTCGGCTCAAATCGCCCCCCGGGAGATAACCGTCGGATCCGCGGGAGCGACCATCCATGCGGCGCCCGACGCCGGGAGCCAGGTTATCGAGAGTCCCTCGGTGGGCAGCGTCTATGAGGTCGTGAAGAAAGCGGGGGAATGGTACGAGGTCAAGCTCCCGTCCAGAATGGGCATGGTCATAACGGGCTTCATTCACGAAAAGTTTCTCGAAAAGCCCGCGGCGGAGCCGCGAAAAGAAACCGTTTCGCCGCCGCCGCCGCCGTCACCGCGGCAGGCTTCGACGGCAAAGCGGGGCTATATCAGCCTGGGCGGTCTCTATCAACGCCAGAAGGGGTACGAATACGATTGGATATTTCCATACTATGAAACGAACTTCGTGATATACGACGCCATGGACGGTCACGGCGCGTTCGGCTTTCAGGCTGGCGGAGGGTACTTCGTCCTGGATAACCTCGCGATCGACCTCGGCATGAGCTATTCGTTCGCGTCGCCGGAAGGTCTCTACGGCGTGGATTTGCCCGTCGACACCTTGAGCAGCGTTCATGCGGACGCTCCCGTCGAGCACGCGTTCGGCGAAACGATAATCAGCCTCGGGCTGAGCTACTACCTGCTGAGCGAGGGGCAAGCGCGCCCATATATCGGAGGCGGCCTGAGCTACATTCACAGCAAGATGGAGCTGGTGGAGGACTTCGCTTTCGATTACGTGTCTCAGCTTGAAATCGGCGACCCGAAGCTCACCGAAGAATCGATCAACTCCGTGGGATTCTACGGCAGGGCCGGGGTGGATATAGTCGTTTCGGAGTCCATCCATCTGTTCGGCGAAGGACGATACGCGATCGCGCAGAAAAAGGAAGTGCCTCATCCCATGACGAGTCCGTACTACGACGACGAGATCGTGGAGATCGACCTGGGAGGATTCTCGGCGCTCTTTGGAGTCAAGATCCGTTTCTGAGAGATCGGGAGATACTTGGAGTATCTCTACTCGACTTCTGGAGCTTCGGTCAGAGAGATCCAGGCTTTTGTCTTCATGAAGCGCTTGATCTCCGCGTCGCGCTCTTTGTCTTCCATCTCGAGAAACGCCTGCCGGTTCGACGTCCGATCTTCTTCGTTTTCCTCGAGAGCGAGGAGTTTGCGCAGCAGGAAATAGGCTTCGTCGCAAACGCGACGCGGGGCGGCTTGCTCTTCTTTGAGCGAGAAAGGTGAGCCAACGGCCACTGGCCGGGAGTCGGTCAGCATTTTCTCCAGCGCCTTGACGATCCGCTCGCGGCTTTCAAGATACAGCCTGACCGCTGTCTGCATGTCCCAAGCGTAGTCCTCCGGTATGTCGACGGCCGCGGAGTCGAGCAGCGGCGACAGCGCGAGACTTCCCAGAGACAACAGGAGAGCCGAGGCAGTGGCTCGAATACCCTCGTCTTCCGAATGGGCCAGCCCGACGACCTCGCGTGGATCTTTGTAGGATTTCTCCAGAATCGCCGCCGTCATGGAATCGAGCGCCTTGACGTCATCCACTCTGGTTTCGGCAATCTGTTCTCCGAGTCGTTTATAAACCATTCTTTCGCCTCCTGAATCCCTGTTTGCGCAACCGGCGCAGAAGAAAGCAAACAACGCGATTATGCCCAGTATTCTCATTCTCATCAGCTGCCCGCCTGGTCCGGTCTCATGCCGGCGATGTTTTGACACAACCCTCAGTAGATAAGAAAGCCGGCTCTTTGCGCCGTCAATTCGCGATTGGCCCGCTGCTTGGCCCACTCCAGGCTTTCCCACCAGGGCCGATGGTTATTCTGGTTCGGGTACTTGAACCAGTACTTGGGGAATACCGCCGAAATCCGGGAGTCGGCAGGCGCGGTGGTGAAATACGCATATCGGTCGGTCGGAGGGTCGGGCCGGACCCAGCTTTTATAGTCGGGTTTCCGCACAATTTTCCAATTATGGATCCTCGTGCTGCAGCCGAAATGACAGAAGCATTTGCAGCGCAGGTCGGTTGCGTCGAGATCATAGGGCTGGTTGACGGTATCCGTCCAACCTGCCTGGAGAAGGATGTGCTCCTGTCGCTCCCGGGTCAATCCCCAGTAGCGGTGAGTCGGAGACCGGTGAGAAGCCGCCACGAACGAACGCACGTTCTCCGGCAGAGTGACCGCGCGAAGCGCTCCGCGCGCGTGAGGGTGGCGCTCCGCGGCAGGCGGCCTCGGGTCTTCTGCCTTCACCGGTCGGCACGTATACTGGTGATGTTTGAGGTCGGAAAGGCCGACAGGAATAAAGGGATAGCCCATGCGAAACAGACCGTTGTCCTGATTCGTTCCGTCCTCCCACTGGTTTCCATGCTTCGTCGCCTCGCCGGAATAGACGTCGAAACAGGGGCCGCGCCCCCACCGGGCGTGCCCGTTGTATATCACGCAGAGGCCTTCGGTCTCCAGTGCCGTTCTGAACTCCTTCTTGGTGTGGACTATGCGAATGCGGTAGTTCACTTTCTGGGGATCGCTCGTGTAGTGCGATTCGGTATCGGAGTCGACGACATAGAGAGCGCCCAGCGCGGCGCTCAATACCTCGTGCAGGGCGGGTTCGCGATTGCTCTGGAGTTGCTTGCCGGTCTTGCGCATGGTCGCCTGGCTTGGGTTTTCCGGCGGCCGCGTCCCATACTCCTTATGAATCTCGTCCGCGATCTGCCGATACCGCTCCGGCGAAGGACCGGCTACCAACTCGTCACCCCAGCGCTTGTTCCTTGCGGATCGAGCCCGCAGGTCGCTCGAGTGAAACTCGCAGCCCTCGGCGACGACGATCCCGCGGTCTTCGTATGAGTGGACCAGGGTCGCCGTGCCGCCGGTTTTTACTTCGGTTCCTTCTTCAGTCATCGAGTTTGCAGACTCCCATAGTTACGCGAGTAAATCGAGACCCTTGACGTTCGGGAATCGGACACGGCACGGGCCGGGCGGCAGCTCCTCCAGCTTGGCGCGACCATCCGCGTCAAGGTCGCCCTCGCGTGTCGCGCCGTCAGGCAAGGTCAAGACATAGTGCTCGTTGGCCATCGGCGAGCCGTCGCGATCGAGCAGTTTCACCTCCAGCCAGTCCTTGAACAGCAGCAAGCCCGATTCCTGCTTCTTCCCGAATTCGTTCCCCTCCACCGTTACGGCGAAAAAGTACTCGGGCGGATTATAGCTCTTCCCGTATTTCTTGAGCTCCTCGTCGGTCGGGATCTCGTCGGCGTCCTCGAAATACTCGTACTTCCAGTCGAGCGAGATCTTCTGATCCCTGGCTGCGGCCGCGAGCTCGACGACTTTGTCGTGCACGCGATCCTTGTCGTATTCGTAGATGGTGAGCGTGACGTCGGTGCCGTCGCGAACGCCCCGCGCGTCGGCCGAGAGCGTGACGACGTCTCCGCGGCGAGCCTCTTTGGCGCTCCACTTCATATTCGCGACGACGATCGGCGGGGCGACCGGAACCGGATCGGCCTTTCCTTTCAGGCCGCACTTGGCCAGGTCCACCTCGAAGTAGGCCCAGTCCCCCTCCTTGACGTTATCCGGAATCTCCAGCGCGCCGGCGAAGGAGTTGCCGTTCACGACGCCCTTGACCTTGCCGAGCTTCTTCCCGTCCTTCGTCTTCCCGACGACCTCGATCGGCGCGCCGTTTCCGACGAACGCGGTCTTCACCTCGAACGCCGCTGTCAGGCCGATGTATGCCACACCAGATTTCCAGCCGGCGTAGAGGAGCTCGGATTCGAGCTTCACCTTGTGCGCCGTATCGGTGGCCTTGGTGTAATTGAGCGCCATGCGTCCCGCCGTTCGCTATTCTTCGCCCGGGAGCGCGAAGCTCTCCAGAATCCGATCCATCTCGACGCCGATCGTCTTGAGCGTCTTCTTCGAGAAGGCGCCCGAGAAGGCATAACCCGTCCTGCCGGCGAGCAGGTAGACGTTTCTGACGAAGCGGGCGTCGCCTCCCGCGGGGATCCATTTATACACGCATTCGTACGCGGGGATGCCGCTTGCGAGCTCCTTTGGCTCGTCCTTGAGAATCTCCGCACCCTGCAGCGTCGCCATGACCGCGTCGATCCGCGGCCGCGCGAACTCTTCGACGGAATCGGCGTCCGTTGCCCGATCGATCACGAGCGTGATCCTGTGCTGCACGCCGCTGTCGTCCGGCCCCTTGTACGTATAAATGGTTTCGTCTTCCCAGCCGCCGGGAAGCTCCAGTGTGAATTTCGTTTCGGGTTGACCCATGTCGATTTCGCTCCCGCGCTATTGTATCACGACGATCGATTTCCCGGATACGACCAGAACGCGGCCCGCCGGATCGAGCACCGGCGGCGTCAGGAAGCTCTCGCCGTCCTTGTCTTCGTATGTCCAGACGGCGCGGCCGCTCTCGTCGAGGCATGCGACTCGCGCGCCGTCGGCTACCACGAGCCTGAGGTCCTGGAACGCCGTCGCCCGCGCGTCGGGCGAAGAGAGCGGATGCTCCCACAGCCGCTTTCCCTCCTGAAACGCGCTGATGCGGGCGGCATTCACCAGATAGACGACGCCGTCCGCGTTGACAATCGGCGGCTGCAGCAGGTCCGAAGCCGGCACCGGGACTTCCCATTTCGCCTCGCCGCCGAGCGTGCAGGCGCGGAGCAGCGTCTTGCCGCCCGCGGTGCCCACCAGGTAGAGGAGCCCTTCGGGTCCGATGCTGCACGAGACCGGCACGAAGGGCTTGATATCGATATCCTTGCGTGCGCCCTTCCGGTCTATGACCGCGAGCGCGCTGCCGTGCGGCACGACCGCCGTGCCCGCGCCGTCGATGGGAGGCATGACCACCGTTCCCGGAAACTCGAAGCTCCAGCGGCGCGCCGTGCCCGGTAGAACTTCTCGTATATCTCGAAGCTCGGCGACGGTACGCCGGGATTTCCCAGACTCTGCACGCCCGCGATGAAGGTCTCCGCGTCGACGAGGAGGGAAGTGAGCATGCTGTACTGGCCGAGCCCGGGCACGAAGAAATCCTCGGCGCGCTCGCTGTAGCGCTCGAACGTCTGGCGAATCATCTGGTAGCCGTCGACGAAATAGAACTGCGTGCCGCCGCCGAGCGCGAGGAAGGCGTTGCTCGATTTCCTGCGGAATCCGATGGTCTTTCGATCCTCGAGACCGAAGGCGAAGAAGGCTTCGCCCGCGTCGAGCAGGGCCCGCCGGTCGTCGAGAACGCAGAGATCCCTCGGATCGGCCGGAACGCCGGCCGCATTGAACGGCGCCTTCCACGCCAATCGTCCGATGGCCTTCACCGGCGCGTCGACGTACGAGTTGAGCTGCGGATTCGCATAGTGGCTGACTGTAACGAGTGGTCATAGTCTTTTTCGCCTCTTTCACCGCGACGGTATCGGTGTTCACCGGTCGCGCTGGCTGCCGCTTCGGCACGAGGTCGCGAGCAGCAGGAGCGCCGCGATCATCAGCTGTCCCTTGATGCCGCGAGCGAACATCATTTACTCCTTCACCGTGAAGGAAATCCCCGCGCCGCGCTTCCCCGCCGCCCAGTTGGCCAGGAAGGTCAGGTCGCCGGCGGAGATATCGGTCAGGGCCACTTTGTTCCCCGAGGTGTTCGTCGTCATCGGCTTGAGCCCGAGGACGTACCGGTAAATGCTGATGTCGTTCTGAAGCTGATCGACGTCGAACTCGTCTTCGTCGAATGCGTCGTCTGCGAAATCCGCGCGAACGCGGGCGGCGCCCGTGTTGTTCGCCTTCACGTGATCTCGAAGTGGTCGCTCGTCGTCGCCCCTTGAAAATAGTAATGGGGCACGAAGTAGATGTACACCTTCTTGAAGAGCGGGTCCGTGCTCGATTCCATATAGAACCTGCGGTTCAGGACCAGATTGATGCGGTTCTGGAAGTTGCGGAGGTGGTCGAGCCTCGCGTTGTCGTCCGCCCACGTCGCGCCGTCGTGATTGTCGAAGAACCACTGCAGCTTGTTCCGCACGACGAGAATCCCGTCGAAGTCCGATGTGCCGAAGATCATGCGATCGGACGATTCGTCGATGCCGATCTTGTAGAAGAACAAGTCGAACTTGCCGTAGGTGCCGTTCGTCACGTCCGACTCGCCGTACGCGGACTTGTAGATGTCCTTGTATGTCTCCGGAAGCGTGAACGTGCGGGCCTTCCCCTTCGTCGTGACGATCTGGAACTCCGTGTTGGCCGTGAGCGCCTTGACCTCCGCCGTCTCGTTCAGCCAGCGGCAGAAGTACCAGAAGTTGCGCATCCGCTGCACCCAGTTCGTGACCATCATGGAGGCGTCGTCGCACGAGTGCGGCATCCCGTCGTAGTACTGGTCCTTCTTGAAGGTCGGGAGCGTCGGATTCCATTTCTTGTCTTCCTCGAGCGATTCGAGGTACTCGTCGTCGAGCCCCGTGGCGTGGCCGAGCTCGTGCGCCATCGTGAATGGCTTGTAGCTCTCGCCGTCCTCGGTGTAGGGATGGGCGGCCGGATTCGGCTGGTAGTTCTTGTCGATGAAATTCCCCACGTCGAGCCCCATGTTGGCCCGGGGAGGATTCGCCGGATCGTCCGGTCGCACATTCACGGTGCACTTGAACGGCGCGGCGGCGCGGCCTTCGAAGAAGTAGAGCGGACGCACCTCGAGCTTCTTCCCCCCGGGATCGGTCTTCGCGGTGAACCGGTAGCTCTTCTTGTCCCAGCGGGCCTTTGACGCGCCCATGCCGGTCTTCATGAAGTTCTCGACGTGGGCGTCGGTCGCGGCGCCCTGCTTCACGAAGGTGCATGACCAGTAGATCAGGAGCGCGGGAGATTCCTTTTTTGCGCCGTCGAGACAGTCCCTGAAGTAATGGAGATCGAAATTGCCGCACACGCGCGCCGCCGGCTCCCGCAGCGCCGCGCCGTGATGCGCCTCGGTGTCGTTCAGCACCGCCGCGCGCGCCCCGATCACGTCGCCGGTCGTCGTCCGCTTCCCGGTGACGTCGTAGAATTTCCCGTCGAGCGCGACGGCGCGTGGCCTCGCGCCCGTGACGATCGGCGTCATGAAGTTCTTCGTGAGCTTTTCCTTGTTCCAGAAGGGCCGGTTCGGATCGGGATTCATGATCTCCATCGTGATGTTGAAGACCGTGAATCGGTAGTCCGCATTCCACACGATCGGCACGAGGTCGCTGCCCGTGAGGACCACCGAGTCGAGGTCGACGAGGATCGGCTCCGTTGTCGACGTCTTGGTCTTGATGTGATCCTCGAATTTTCCCCACGCCGTCCCCTTCTGAACGATCCAGTTCTTCGATTCCCATCGCGCCGGGAGCGCGTAGAACTTGATCCGCTCGGCGAAGGGCTGATCCTTGAGCGGCGAGCCGATCTCCGTCTCGATCTCGGCGAGCGGTCTGATCTTCGGCGGGGTCGAGGCGTCCTTGCTGTGAATCCATCTGTCGGGAGCCTCGAAGGAGAGCTGCAGGTTCGTGCGCGGCTTGTCCTCCAGCTTGATCATGTACAGGCCGTTCGCATAGCCGAGTCGTCGTCGCGACCGCGGCGCCGTTTTCGGTCAGCTTGACGTTGAGCCCCTCGGGCACCTCTTTGTAGGCCCCGTACACGTGATCGTAGTACTGGAATTTCACGTGAATGACGGTCTTGGTGAGATCGTTCGGATCGATGTAGAGCGGGATGAAGTGCAGCGAGTGCCAGAGCGGACACTCCGCGGCCTTGTGCACCGTCTTGACGCGGGTGGGGCAGCTCATGACCGGGGTCTCATCCTGATCGAAGAACAGGATCTCGACTCGGCGATTCGTCTGGGATCGATAGTTGCTCTGGTGCGAGCTGTCGATCGGGAAGGATTCCCCGCAGCCGACCGTCTTGCGCCGCGCGTCGGTCGTTTGGAACAATGACGGGAACAGCATCATGAATGTCTGCTTCACCGCGGACGGGAGCTCGTTCGGCTCGATGTAATCCAGCATCCGGCGGTATTTGCCGTTCAATTGGGCGAGATCGACCTTGAGGGCGGCGGCGAGCTCGACGTTATAAATGTCGAAAACCGCTTTCCAGGCCTCGAGCGGCCATTCATGCTTGGGGTCCTTTTCGACGATCTCGGCGAGATTCTCCGGAAGCTGCGTCGCCTCGGGCGGCACCTCCGGCGGCTTCGGCTTCGGCCCCGTCTTGGAGTTCACCCAGAAGTTGTAATCGTCCTTGAACGCGTTGATGGCCGCGCGGGTCGGGGCCGACCACTTGTTGTCCAGATTGACCGGATCGCAGCTCCAGCCCCAACGCTTGTTCTCCGTGACGAACCGCATGATCTGCTGGTAGTCCTCGATCCGATGGCGCTTGCGGGAGAGATCCGCCCAGAGATCGCGGTTGCCTTCGAGGAGGTGTAGGACGTTATTCGCCCGCTGCTGGGACAGCTCGAAGTTCATGGCCGGTTCGCCGGAGGTGTCCGTGTGCCCGGTGACCAGCATTCGCTTGCGCGGATCGAACTCGAACTGCTTGTACACGACCGCGAGCGCCTGTATTCCGTTGATCCGGTCCTGCGAGGGGTCCCGCGCTCCCTGCGATGACGAAGCTCCTTTCGGGCGCTCGGGCATCATGACCGCGCTGTCGAGATGAAAGAGCACGTCCTCCATTTCGAGGATGTGCATGTTGACTCTCTTGAGCGTGAGCTCGAGCGTTCCGTGCGTGCGGCCGGTCGATCCCATCGCGAGATCTCGAAGGAGCACCGCAAGCGGATGATCGTTAGCCATACGTCAGCCGATTCTAGGCAAGCCGGTTCCTGGAGCCGTTATTTCACATCGAACGACACTCGGACGTTCCCGGGCGGGATCTTCTCCACCTTCGCGTAGCCGCTGCCATCGAGCTGCCCCTCCCGAGTCTCGCCGTTCGACAGATAGAGACGGAATTTCTTGTTGGCCATGGGTTTCCCCTGGTCGTCCTTGAGCTTCAGCTCGATGAAATCTTCGAACCGCAGCAGTCCCGATCTGCTCTGCAGGTTGGCGCTTTTTACCAGGAAATAGAAGGCCGGCGCCGAGTAGCGCGGGGTCTTCTCTTTGTCGGTTTGCATTTTGATGTATTTCTCGTCGACCTGAAACGTCCATTCGGTCTCGATCGCGTCGCCGTTGACCGTCGTTCCGAGCGTCTCAAGAAGCCGGTCGGCGTAGTTGGAGTCTCGAACAAAGATCTCGAACACGGCCTTCTCGCCCGAGGTGATGCCGGATGTCTTGGCGATCAGCTTGATCTTGTCGCCGACCTTGGCGGCGTCTTTCGACCATTTGGCGCCGTATATGGCCTGAAGCGTGATATCGAAATTCCCCTGCGGGACGCCCTGCTTGCTGAGCCGGCCGGCGACCAGGCCCTTGGTCGCGGCGCCGTCGGGAGCTTTCATCTCGTAGCCGACGCCGCCGATGGGAAACCCGCCCTTGTCGGTGAAGGTGACGTCGAGGAAATGACCCTCCTCAACCTGCGCGGCCGCTGCCGCGCCCGAGGCCTTCTTGGCCGTGCCTCCACCGCCGCTTCCTCCCCCTCCGCCGGCGCCGTCGCCGATCATCACGGTCGGGCATCCCATGGCGATGGAGTCGGGCGGTCCCGAGCAGACGCACATATCCCCCTGCCGGGCCGCCTGCATGCCCCCGATCTTGACCGTCATGCTTCCGAGTTGAATCGGGCCGCCGACGTGCGGGGGCGGGGGAGTCCCGGGATTGAGCATCGGGCAGACATGCATATCGCCGACCCGCGCGGCTGGCATGCCGCCGATCATGACGTTCGGCGCCCCGGGCCCGGTGATGGTGCCGCCATGCATGGTCGTATCGCCTACTCGAGCGGCCGGTTTCCCCATAGGTTCCTCATTCTCATCCGGTTACGGTTCGATTGCCCCCTGAGTGATATCACCGGCCGGAACGCCTGTCAAAGAAAAAACTGGGAGCACCGCGGAGGGGGGTGAAAGCGATATTACCGCTTGACTTGTCATAAGATGAAATCTAGAGTCTGCTCGTAGCGGAACGGCAGAAAACACTTTCGGCATAGAAAAAAAGGCCTTCAGCCTTGAAGGAGTAGTTCCGTCACATGGACATTTCCAGTTATTCCCATGATTCCCGTACGGTTATAAAGAACGCTCAGGAGATCGCGGCCGCCTTCAAGCACGCCGAGATAGACGTCGAGCATCTGCTCATGGCGGTCGTTCGCCACGAATCGAGCGAGGTCGAATCGATCCTCAACCAGCTCGGCAAACCCGCCTCCTTCGTCGAGTCGATCCTCGATATTTACCTCAAGGACCAGAGCGCAAAATCGACCGGCAAGGAGAAAGCGCCGGTGTCGCCGGCGGTCCAGACCGTGCTCGCGAACGCCCTCGACGAAAAGGCGAAGCTCTACGATCCGCTCGTGGAGCCGGAGCATATCCTCATCGCGATATTCGATCCCCGCACCGCCCTTTCGGGCTACGTCCGCGACAAGGTCGAATTCACGAAGGAAGATATCTACCGCGCCATCGCGGAGATCAAGGCGGTCCAGGAGATCGCGGCGCCCTCGAAGGGCGGGAAGGGGAAGGGCGCGGGGGCGGCCGAAGCGCCGGCGGAGATCGCGGGGATCCTGAAATACACCACGGACATGACCAACCAGGCCGCGGCGGGGAGCTTCGATCCGATGATCGGCCGCGCCGACGAGCTCCAGCAGACGATACAGATTCTCCTGAGGCGGCGGAAGAATTCGCCCATCCTCGTGGGCGGCGCCGGGGTCGGGAAGTCGGCGATCGTCGAGGGGTTCGCCCAGGCGGTGATCGGCAAGCGCGTGCCGAAATCGCTGCAGGACGTGAGGGTCCTCGAGGTCGACATGGGGGCGCTCATCGCCGGGGCGAAGTACAAGGGAGAGTTCGAGGAGCGTTTCAAGGCGCTCATCGGAGAGGTCGTCAAGGGCGCAGGCAAGGTCATTCTGTTCATCGACGAGATCCATACGATCTGCGGCTCGGGCTCCGGCGGGGGCATGGACGCGGCGAACCTCCTCAAGCCCGCCCTCGCGCGCGGGCAGATGCGGCTCATCGGGGCGACGACCGAGGAGGAATACACGAAGTACCTCGAGAAGGACAAGGCCCTGGTCCGGCGCTTCGAGAAGGTCAAGGTGGGCCAGCCCCACTTCGACGAAGCGGTTCAGATCGTATTGGGGGTTGAGAGCAAGTACGCCGAGCATCACAAGGTCACCTTCACCCCGGAGGCGCGGGTGGCGTCGGTGAAGCTCGCGCAGAGATATCTCTCGGACAGGAACCTGCCCGATATCGCCCTCGACGTGATCGACGAGGCCGCATCCGAGTTCGCCGTGAAAAAGGAGCTGGCCGGCGAGAAGATAGCCTCCCTCGGGCCGCTCTTCGACACGGTCGAGAAGCTCGTCGCCGGCACGAAGCGCGAAGGTCTCGAGGAGGCGTACAACACGCTGATCAAGGACGTCGATACGCTTCAGAAGTACTGGGGACACAGGCTCGACAGGGAAAAGGAGACCGGGCTCCCCTTCGACAGGGTGAAGCCGGAGAACATCCCCGGCATTATCGCGGAGAAGAAGAAGCTCTTCGCCGAGCTCGCGAAGGTCGTGGAGAGCCTCGAGCCGGTGATTTTCGAGAGCGATATCGGCGCGGTCATCGCCCGCAGGACCGGCATTCCCGTGTCGAAGATGATGACGGCGGAAAAGGACAGGCTCGTCAAGATGGAGGAGTACCTGTCGAAGAAGATCATCGGCCAGAAGAACGCCATCACCGCCGTCTGCAACGCCATACGGAAATCGCGCGCCGGCCTGAAGCTGCCCTATCGCCCGGTCGGTTCGTTCCTGTTCCTCGGCCCCACGGGAACCGGCAAGACGTATCTTCCGAAGCTGCTCGCCGAGTTTCTCTTCGACGACAAGAACGCCATGGTCAGAATGGATATGTCCGAGTTCATGGAGACCCATTCGGTGGCGAAGATGATCGGCGCCCCTCCCGGCTACGTCGGATACGAGGCGGGCGGGCTCCTCACCGAAGCGGTGCGGAAGAAGCCATTCTCGATCATCCTCTTCGACGAGGTGGAGAAGGCGCATCCGGACGTTTTCAACATCCTCCTGCAGCTCCTCGACGACGGCAGGCTCACCGACGGTCAGGGGCGCACGGTCGATTTCTCGAACACGATAGTTGTATTGACCTCCAATTATGCCGCTGATAAGATACTTGCCGCGGATCGTGAAGGCAGGGAACCGGATATGGACGAGATCCGGGGATTCCTTTTCGGCAAATTCAGGCCGGAGCTTCTCAACCGTCTGAGCGAGATCATCGTGTTCCGCCCGTTCTCGCAGGAGCAGGTGGAGAATATCGCGGGGCTGGAATTCAAGGGGCTGTGCGCTCTTCTGGAGGATCAGAATATCAAGGCGACGCTGTCCGACGAGGCCCGCAAAAAACTGGCCCGGGAAGGATACACGGTCGAGCTGGGCGCGCGGCCGATCCAGAGGATCATCGAAAAAGAAATTATCAACAAACTGTCGGTGGAGATCATCACCGGCGGCGTCAAGCCGGGGGACGAAGTCCGGATCGACGTCGCGGGGGACGATTACTCCTTTCGCGTCGCGGGAAGTGACTGAAGGATTCATTTAACAAGGAGGATTTGATGGCGAAATTCATACTCGGGGCGACCGAGCGGGTCAAGAAGGACGACTCGATCCCGGTGGAGCTCCTGCCGTCGAACAAGCTTCTCTACGTCGCCAAGCTCAACAGCGACGAGGACGCCGGTCCGGACCCGGTGCGCTGCAACAATCTGAAAGAAGTATTCGAGAAATTCCGTCCTTCGTTCCGGTGCGAGCTGGAATCGCCCGACGGCGCCTCGGTCGATTCCGAATTCCAGGTCAAGGCGATGAAGGATTTCACGCCGAAGGAGCTGATCGAGAACAACGATCAGCTGTCGACGGCCTACTACAGCAAGGAGATCCTCGCCGATCTCGACAAGCAGCTCAAGAAGAACAATCCGCTCAAGAAGACCCTTTCCGACAAGGAAAAGAAGGAAGCTCTTCTCAAAGCGGCGAAATACTATATCGACCTCCTGTCGGAGTAGAGAAACGAGGTGAGACGATGAGCGACGAAGAACGTGAAATGAAGCCGCAGGAAAGCAAGCCCGCGGAGGCCGCGGCGGGAGAGCGGATTTCGGACAACGAGTTCGCCGAGCTTCTCAGCGAGAAGTTCGGGAAGTTCGAAGAGCTCGCGAAGCTCCTTCCTTCGTTCAAGACCGCCGACGGCGATCTCGTCAGGGGCGTCGAATGGCTCGATCCGAAAAAGGATTTCCAGAGAAAGGAATTCCTGACGAAGCAGGATTTCGCCAAGCAGAGAAAGCTCCTCGCCGAGAGGCTCAGGCTCTGGGTCGAGGCGCTGTCGAGCGCGGACGATCCCGACGCCATGCGGAAGACCATCAACGACAAGATGACGAAGCTGGAAGCGAACCTCGAAAAGAACATGAAGCGCGTGCTCCAGGCCGGCCGCGAGACCGAGACGACCTATCGCGCGATCGACAAGTTCTTCGCGAACGCGCAAATGGAGCCCGACGAAAAGATCAACGCGTGGTTCGCCAATATCAGCGCCGACGAGCTGATGAACCCCAACGACAAGGAGAAATTCGAGAAGCTGGGCAAGGCGATCTCCGACCTGTATCGCGAATGGTCGGTCAAGGAGTGCTTCTCGATGGCGGTCGTGCCGGGATGGCTCGGTTCGGTCGAGAACATCGACACGGTCGCGCGCCAGCTCGGCCTCGCGAACAAGATGCACGTCATCACCGATCTCCCGAACTTCGAGAAGTTCGAAGAGGTCATGGACATGCTCGAGGATCCCGCGTACGCGGGCCTCGCCGGGATCGACGACTACAAGCAGTACGTGTCGGTCTTCGCGAACTGGGTCATGGCGCGCGAGGCCAACCAGTACGAGGACGAGGCTATGTGGATAGCTCCTTCCTCGGTCGTGGCCGGCAAGATGTACCAGGGCGACTCCACGGTCGGCATGCAGCAGCCGTCCGCCGGGTTCAAGTACGGCAAGATCGCCGAATCGAAATACCTCAGGTTCAGGGCCAACCAGCCGGACGCCAGCAAGATCAACGAGAAGGGGGTCAATACGATGGTCAACTTCGAGGGGGCCGTCGTCGCGATGGGCTCCTCGACCCTTTCGACGAAGGAGACGTTCAACGTCTATTCGATCCGGCGGACGTACGATTACGTGTACAAGACGCTGCGCAATTACCTCAACAAGCAGACCTTCTCGGTGATCGACCAGAAGTTCATAGACGCTCTTCGGCGCGACATCGACAAGTTCATGAAGGCGATCTCGGGCGGAGACAACATCCTCGAGGATTACAAGGTAGAGATCTTCGCCGACGAGGAGATGCGCAAGAGACAGGAGGTCGACATAAAGATAGCGCTCAATCCCAAGTATCCCGCCAGGACGTTCAACATCGAGTTCACGGCCTGGAACGAGGACAATCAGACGAACGTGAAAGATAAAGGATGAGTGAACGCGTAGCCGCGCCTGAGGCGTTCGAAAGGAGAAGCGGACCATGGCAAGAAGACCTACTCTGACGATCGACGGCGTCGTTTTCAAGAACGTGTATTCGGTTTCCTATTCGCTCTATACGGCCAAGGACGAGACGGGCCGTCCCGCCGATCGCGCGCACGCCGGCACCATCAGGATCGTGCGGGAATCGGACGCGAGCTCCGATGTCGCCCGCTGGGCGATGGATTCCTCGAAGCCCAACTGGAAGGGCGGGAGCGTCACGTTCAAGAGCCCGGACGACGCTACGATGAAGGAGCTGGTGTGGGAGAACGGATTCATCACGGCGTATTCGGAAACCGTTCCCCATATCAAGAACTCCCCCGACGAGCAGATATGGGAAGAGTTCGAGATTTCCTGCCAGATACTCAAGATCGCCGACGCGGAGATAGACAATCGCTGGCAGGAGTAGTCCTGGAGAATTCCGCCGCCCGAGGCGAGGCGGTCCGTTCATAGAGTAACCGGGTCGTGAGGTCCCGGTCCGGAATCGCCGGACCGGGACCGGCCTGCTTCCGGCTGGGAGTGAGAAATGGCTGCCAACGCCGTACTTGGGACGCCGGCTGAATGTCTGGTCCGCGTCGACCAAGAGGAAATAAAGTTCAACATATCGCTCGTGCGGCTGGATCAATTCATCGATGCTCACCATCGGCTCATGGTCCGTATCCAGCAGGTCGGGACGAAGGAGTCCACAAAGGATATCGACGATCCCGGCCAGTTTACTCGATTCCTCGGAAGCGGCGTCACGCTCTCCATCAAGCCCAAGGGGGGAGTCGTCGACGAATCGCGCGCCCTCGAGTTCATCGGCGTGATCACCGACGTGCAGATCGACAACAGCATCGACGGACTGAACGCCGTGGTGCTCCACGCCGCCTCCCCGACGATCGCCATGGACGGCGCGATACGGAACGCGCACTACTACGACAAGAGCGCGAGCGATATCGTAAGCGCCATCCTCGGCACCTATCCCGTCACGGTCGGGAAGATCGATTCGACGAAAGGCACGTACAAGTTCGACACCCAGTACCGGGAAACCGACTTCCAGTATGTCATGCGCCTCGCCGCGGGCTCGGGGATGTTCGCGTGGTACTCCGGCACGGACTTCAATCTCGGGCCGGCCAAGGGCGATACGACGGTCGAGCTGAAATGGCGCGAGGACCTCGGCGCGTTCAGGATGGGGCTCGGCACGGCGCCGGTCGAGTTCAAGGCGGACGTCTACAACTACGAGCAGAAGAAAACGTACTCGCAGGACAGCAAGTCGATCTCGCAGGAGACCGTTCTCTCGAGCATCTCGAAGACCTCGCCGGACGCTTCGAGAAAGATCTACAAGGATTCCGGATTCTCGTCCGCTCCGAAGACGGTCGGAGACGCGCAGACCCTGGACAATACCCTGAAGAACGAGCGACGCAAGGCCATGGGATCGATGATCTCGTGCGTCGGCCAGTCGATCGTGCCCGAGCTTCGCGTCGGAATCTGCGCCCGGATCGCGGGGATGGAAAAGCTCGACGGGCAGTACTGGGTGACCGGGGTCCGCCACGTCTTCGACGAGAGCGGGAAATACCACAATACGTTCGTGTGCGTTCCCCTCGATATCGCGTATCCCGCGGGGAAGCCGGCGGGGAAGGGTCTCGAATCCGGCGACGAGGGAAAGGCCGAAACGGCGAGCGTCGAGCGCGTCGTCGCGGCGAGGAGAGAGCCGGTCGTCGGAATGCACGTCGCCAGGGTCGTCGATCTGAAGGATCCCGACAAGCTCGGCCGGATCAAGATCAGCTATCCATGGCTCGACGCCGAGCAGACCGCGTGGGTGCGGATGGCCGTGCCGCACGCGGGAAAGGGCCGCGGGTGGTACGCCCTTCCCGAGCTGGACGACGAGGTTCTGGTCGGGTACGAGCAGGGCAACACCGATCATCCGATCGTGCTCGGATGCCTCTACAACAAGGACAACGCCCCCATGCCGGAGGCGATCTCCTCCGACAACGACGTCAAGATGTTCATGACCCGGAGCGGGAACAAGATCGTCCTGAACGACAAGGACGGCGCCGAGCAGATCGTCATCTCGCAAAAGGACGGGAAGAACCGGATCGTCCTCGACATATCGGGACCCTCGATCTCGATCAGCACGGAGGGAGACGTCTCCGTCAAGGGAAAACGGAACGTCACCATCGAAGCGGACCAGGGCATCACGATCAAGGCCGCCTCCGACGTGAAGATCGAGGGCGCCAACGTCGAGATCAAGGCCAGCGCCAACATCAAATCCGAGGCGGGAGCCAACAACGATATCAAGGGAAACGCCATGGTCAACGTCAAGGGCGGCATGATCAATCTCAACTAGGGACGAAGATGGAATATCTGTCGCTGCCGTTCGCTTTGCGCAAGGGGTATCTCGGGAAATCGGGGATGCAGGATTCGATCTCCCATTCGATCGGCCTGATCCTGAGCACGCGGAGGGGTTCGCTGCCGTTCGATCCCGAGTACGGGTGCGACCTCTGGGAGAGGGAGTACTCCGATCTCTTCATGGTCAACAAGTCCGACGTGCAGGGAAGCGTCCGCGGCGCCATCACGAAGAACGAGCCGCGGCTCTATAACGTCTCGGTGTCGCTCGTGAATATCCGGACGGGTCCCGATCACCCCATCGGAATCGCGGTCAAGGTGATCGGCAATTACAAGGAAGACAAGGACGAAAAACGGTTTGAGGAGATATTCAGCATAGGTTGATATGGACGGTGAAAAATCCAGGACGGCCGAAGAGATTTTCCGGGACATGCATCGCGAGATGCGTTCCTGGAACGCCGATATTCCCGAATCCCCCGATCGGATGGATCCGATCCTGCGGATCATGCTGAAGCTCTATGCGGGCCAGCTCGCCTCGATCGACGGGAAGATAACGGACACCTGGACGCACGCCTCCAACGCGCTGATCCGGTCCATGTATCCGGAGAGCATGCGGTGGCCGGTGCCCGCGTTCACGGTGATTCAGGCTGAGCCGTCCGATCCGGTCATTCACGTCGATCCCCGGTCGAGATTCTTCTACAAGGAAGAGCGCGACGGCGGAAAGACCTTCTTCTTCTCGACGCTGCGCACCGAGAAGCTTCTGAGCGCGAAGCTGAGGAATCTCTATTACACGGCCGGGGACGGGGTGCGCGACATCTCGCCGGCGCCGGAGGTCGGGGCGCGCCCGGCGGACAGACCGAGATCCTCCGCGGGCGCCGGGGGCGAGGCGTCGCTCTACCTGGCCATAGAGCACGGCGGGCCGGCGGAGGATTTCGAGAACGCGGTTCTGTTCGTGCGAGGCGGCGCCGAAGCCCTGAAGCAGCTCAGGTGGTCGCGGTGGCTGCCGTGCGTCGACGGCCGGTTCTACGAGGAGGGCGGCTTCTGTCCGGGCCTTTCCGGGTCCCTGGACGATATCTTCACGGCCGGCGGGAAGACGCTCGATTGGGGAGGTCTCAGAAGGAGCAGCGACATCTTCAGGCCGCTCGAGAACAACTTCGTGATCGTCCCGCGCGGTTTCGTCACGCCCTGGCGGCGCGGAAACCCGGACGGCGCGTTCATGAAGGCGGCGGCCGACGCCGGCGTCGTTCTTCCGGGATCGCCGGACAAGCTCTACTGGATACGGATACAGCTGCCCTCCCGCGGGGACAGATCGGCGTTCCAGTCGCCGTTCAGGGCCGATTTCGATTGCTTCGTCACGGTCAACAGGCACGAGCGGACGCTGTTCAAGCACACGGGCGGGAACCGCCTCGTCGAGATCGAAATCCCCGATGATCCGGACGATATTCTCGAGATCGTCTCGGTTTCGGATTCCGTCGGGAAAGCGTACGTTCCGCAGCACGAAGCGCTGTCGTCGGACGAGAGCGGCTTCTACAATCTGCTGGAGCAGAACGGACGGCTCTGCCTCTGGTTCGATTTTTCGGCCTCCATCGAGCTCCCTCCCGAGTCGATAACGGTGAATTATTCGGTGACCGCGGGGACGAGCGCCAACGGCATCGCGGCCGGCAAGATAACGGAGATGTACGAGAATCATCCCGGAATCTCTTCTCTGAAGAACGTCGTTCCCGTCGGCGGCGCCGTTCCGGCGAAGAACGAGCGGCAGATCGTCGCCGAGGTCTCGGCGCGCCTGCGCGGACGCGACCGGGCCATGTCGTTCGATCAGATGATCGGCTGGGTGAAGACATTCGATGAACGGATCACGGCGGCGGACTGCGAAAAGGGCGTGATGAGGACCGAGAGCGGCGTCAGGAAATGCGTCGTGGTCAGGGCGACCGTCAAGGCGAAGGAATTCTATTCGGATGACGAGATCGAGCTCCTTCGGGCGCGCCTCTCCTCGTTTCTCAAGGCCCGTACCTCGATCAACAGCCAGTTCAAAGTCGAGATCGTCAAGGCGGGATGAGCGCACAAGAAAGAATAATGCCCGATTTCCTGGACCGCGGGTACCGGTTCCATTACCTGACGGCGATAAACCTCCTCGAAAGCATGGGGGTTCCGCTGCGCGATATCCGCGTTCGCGCGGCGGGAGAATACGAGAACTACCGGGGAGAGATACGTTCCCAGGACCCCGCTCCGGGCGCGGCGATCCCGCCGGGAACGGCCGTCACGCTGAACGTCGGATGCTTCAGCGCGGTCGATTTTCTCCCGTACCAGTTCTTCTACGGGCTCGGGGGGATTCGCGAGAGCGACAACACGTGGGAGACGGCGGCGCGTTCGCTGATGGCGCCGTTCGACTCCGCGGCGATCCGTTACACGGCGGCCGTGCGGATGCAGATGCTCCGCTACGATTTCGGAATCACGGACGGCGGCCACCTGCGGCGGTTCATGGAGCTGTTCGAGTACCGTCCGGGGGACGAGGCCCGGAGCGCGGAAAGGACCGCGTTTCTCGCGGCCATTCTCCCCTCGCTGCACCTGTGGGGCGGGAATCCCGAGGCGGTGACGGTCGTGTTGAAAAGATTGTTCGGATACGACGTGCGCCTCCATGAAAACCGGAAGGCCGCGACGCCGATCCCCGAGGATATCAGATACCGTCTGGGATCGAAGGGAGCGCGGCTCGGGTCCGAAACGGTGATCGGGAGGTCGTTCGAGGAATGCGACAGCCGGTACGAGGTGGAATTCGTCGGCGTTCCGCCCGGAGAGATCCGCGATCTCCTGCCCGGGGGGCGCACGCGACGCAGGATCGAGGCGTTCCTCGACTATTGCATGCCGGGCGATCTCGACCGCACGATCGCGATCAAGGTCGAAAGGCCGGCGGCCCGGGCCGGCGCGGAGAAGTATCTCGGGTTTTCGACGTACCTGTGAAAGGGGCGTCCCTGGAGTCTCAATGACGCGGTGAGGTAACCGTAATGGATGGATTCAAGCTGCAATCGACGAACTGGCGGGACGGGATGCTCTTGACCATGGGGCACCTGCGCGGCCAGGAGAGCTACTTCGAGGAGCTCGTCCGCTGGCACGCCTTCGACGCGGGGGATCGGTACGGTCTGGTGAAGAAGGACGCTTCGGGGCCGCCGCTGAAACTGAGCGCGACGATGAGCGGGACCCGGCTTCGGGTCGAGGTGAGCCGCTGTCAGGCTCTGCTCCCCTGCGGGATGGCGGTGGAGTTCGGCGAGTCGACGGGCGGAGGAGGGGTGCTCAAGGCCGAGGCCGACGTCGCCGCGACGCGCATCCCGGTGTTCCTGGGAGTCGCTCCCGGCGAGAAGCGGCAGGTGGGCGATCCCGATCCGTCGGAGGAAGTGCCGCGAATTCCCTATGAGATCCCCGCGTACCGGATAACCCTCGGCGAGCCGCCGAATCTGCCCGAAGCGATGTACCTGCAGATCGCCCTTCTCGCGGTGAACGGCTCCGAGGTGTCCCCGGCGAACGACTACGTTCCTCCCTGCGTGGGCGTCGACGCCGACGATCGACTCTCCGCGATGGCGGTCGACTACCGGAACCGCCTGGAGAACCTGCTCAAGCTCTCCATCAACGCCCATATCGCCGCCTCTTCGGACAAGGGCATCGAGGGGGCTTCGACGAAACTGCAGAGCGCTTTCAGGGAAACGACGCACTATCTCGTGTATCACATGGCCTCTCATCTCGACGATTTCGCGATCGGCCGGAACGCGTCGCACCCGGGCGTTTTCATCGCGCAGTTCAAGAAGCTGTTCCGCGTCGTCTCCGCGCTCCTGCACCTGCAGCCGGGGCTCAAGGATTTCCTGAACGAGAAGTTCTTCACGAGAGAAGCCGGCACCGATATCGGGTCGTGGCTCTCGGCGATCGATTCGTTCCTTCTCTCTGCCTACGATCACCGGGATATCGCCGGCCAGATGCGGATGATCGACGGTATCCTCGGAACCATGAAGGCGCTGATGGCGTTCCTCTCGAAAACGAGACCCGATCAGCTCGCCGATCAGGCGGTCGCCACCGAGACGATCACGTACCAGGGGAAGACCTACAAGAACTGCGATCTCGGCGGCACGCGGCTCGAAGAGGTGGGCGAATTGAATTACCTGGTGATGAAGCTCGCCGAACCCTGCCCGATGAAGGACACGGTGACGCTGATCAACAAGGAGCTCTTTTCGGACGCCCAGTGGAGGAACATGCAGGTCCGTCTGGGAGTGAACGAGGCGCGGGGGCTCGGCGAGACCGACCCTATCGCGATCGATACCACGAGCTACAGCAACAAGGTCGTGCTGCATCCGATGGACATGCTCCAGTCCCCGTCGGTCAGGCAGGTGACCTTCATCTTCCGGGGGATTCCCGACTCGAAGAAGCTGGCCGCGCTGGGCAAAACGGATCTGATTCTCTATGTCGCGTGACGGGGGTGTGACGCAATGGGCGAGAGCATAACGTCGTATATCGAGGACCTGTTCAAGTATATCGCCGGCTACGAGAGCGATTACGCGTCCTTCGAGGTTGAGGGATTCTTCCAGACCTATAACGGGATCGGCGCCGTGTTCCAGGCGCTGCGGGAACAGCGCGAAAAAGCGGTCGAGGTCGACCGCGTGTTCCTCGAGAAGATCAAGCAGCGGCCGCTCAACAGCTCGGATCTGCGGCAGCTGACCATTCAGATCATCGTCTCGTTCTTCGAATCGGTCGCCGATACCGACGGACAATCGGGCAACGCGTACATCTACTGCCGCGAGTTCAGGAACGTGAGGCAGGACAAGCCGTATTTCGAGACCGTTCTCATGCCGCTCCTCGCCCGCGAGGGAAGCCTGAACAACAACTTCAAGCTGAACCATTTCTTCCTGAAAGAGATCGGACGCTATATCAGAAAGTTCAGCAGGGGTTTCAGCGCCGACGTGAATTTCGAGGACTTCAAGGGGATGCCGGTTCATCAGAAGCTGCTGATGCTCTACCTGAGGCGCTCCGAGCTCGGCGAGGACATCATCAACGACAGGGACTCGCTGGAGTTCCATATGCGCAACGTGGGCGTCTTCGACAAGCTCAGGCAGGAGAGCCCGCTCGCCGAAAGCTATCTGAAGGAATGGGATTACCTGCCCCACGGGCTGAGCTTCATGGACCGGCTGAGGCGTTTTTTCGCGATCGTCGGGAGCAAGCTGCGGGGTTCCTCGAGTTTCAACTACGTCCGGCTTTCCCTCGCGCAGAGGTATTCCGCCTACCTGTTCTACGGGCTGATGATCGCCGTGTTCGTTTTTCTGGCGGTATTCGTCCCGCTGCGGTGGAACAAGTACGCTGAAGCGAGGCTCGAGAAGTTCAAGTCCCATGTCGAAGAGACCGGGAAGGCCATGGGAAAATAGGGTGACGGGAGGATCATGAAGCTCGCGAAAATATTCAAGCTCGGGCAGAAGGGCGCGAAAAAGGTCAAGAGATCCAAAGGCGCCGCCGCTCCCGCGGCCGCCTGGCCGGAAGGAACCAGGGTCGGAGTCTTCGGCCACGAGAACTCCGGCAAGACGGTGTACTTCACCGCGCTCTACACGCAGAGCAAGACCACCAAGAATTTTCATATTTCGGTGAGGGACAACGCGACGGCCAACGAGTTCTTCAGGAACGACATGGCCATCAAGGGAGTCGACGTCGACAGCGGCGGCACGGGGACCATAGCGGCGAAGTCCGTTCCGAAGAGATTCCCCGATCATACCGTGAAGGACGTCCTGCTCCAGTTCACGGCCATCCTCGACGGCGGCGCGAAGATCCCGGTGGTCACCTACGACTACAACGGAAAAAACGCGTCGATCTCCGAGCGTTCAGACGAGGCGGAGAACATTCGCTCGTTCATGGCGGACGCCGACGGATTGCTCTTCTTCTTCGACCCGAAGATCCTCGGCGCCGATCCCGAAGTCCAGGCGCGCGTCTCGTCGTTCGTCAACGTCCTCGAGCTCGTCGCCTCCATCAAATCGCGGCTGCCGATTCCGGTGGGGCTCGTGATCACCAAGGCCGACACGCTCCCCGGCTACAGCGGAGAGGACACAACGATCCTGATCCGCCCCGAAGACGAGCAGGTGATCGCCGAGGATTACGAGAAATTCCTCGAACGGGTCCTCGGCTTCGAGAGCCTGTCGTCCGACCGGGAGTGGGCCTCCTCGGTGAGGAATATCCTGGTGAAGCTGCGGGAATTCATCAGGGTGGTCGTGGGGAGGACGCTCGATTTTCAGATATTCTTCGTGTCCGGCACGGGAAACAAGCCCGAGAAGATCGGCGCCGAGGTCGGGCGCTCGATCTACGCGCCGCCGGACAAGGTCAATCCGTGCGGCGTCACCGTGCCGTTCCACTGGATGCTCGCGTCGATCGTCCGAAGCCGGAGACTCAATATCTTGCGGAGGATCGCGGGATTCGTCGTCGCGATTTCGGTCGCGTGGATCGTTCTTTATTCGCTGCCGTTCATGATTCACTTCGGCGGTCTTCTGCGATCTCCGATAGGGATCGAGAAAAAGGCGCTGAAGGAAGCCGGCGGCAGTCGCCTGCTCATGACCCCGACGCAGAACGCCGACGTGTCCAACGCGTACGACCGGTACGGCAGGAGATGGCTGGTCAAGAGGATGTTCCCCGAATACCAGACGCAGGCCGGGTATCTGGAGGACCTCTATGGAGGGATCGGAGCTTCGACGGCCGGCGGGAGGCTCGACGCGATCATCGTTCAGCTCGCGGGCATCGTCGCCGACGAGCGGTCGTGGCCCATCTACGAGTCGGCCAAGGATAAAGTGAAGATCGAGGAGAGCACCAAGAGGCTTCTCGACGAGCTCAAGGACATGAGCTCCAAGGATGAAGAAGCCTCCGCCAAGCGGGCGGGAAGGGCGCTCACGTTGTGGGATCTCTTCGTCAAATACCTCAAGAACCGGTCGGATGCGGCGATTTCGCAGGCGATCTGGGACCAGGTCGACGCCTATTCGAGAGACGCCGAATACAACCAATCCGAGCAGAAGCTCGGAAACGATCTGCGGAGCGTCGTCGGCGCAGGCTCGGCGCCGGCCGGTTCCTCGCTGCAGGACGCCAATACGAGTCTCGGCGCGTACGAGGAGCTGAAAGGCAGGATCAACGCGAAAGACGCGGATCCCGCGTTCGTTCTGGGCGAGGCGGCGGACGAGCTCGTCGCCCTCAAGAGCAGGCTCGTGCCGGGAGTGCACAACGCCCAGATATCGGCGATCAACGCCTTCATCGCCGAAACGCAGCGGTACAGGCAGAAACGCCTGTATACCTGCGTGCCCAAGAGCATTCCCGATATGGGGCACCTTCATATCGAGGTGACGGAGTCGGGCGAGAGTCCGAAATGGTCGAATACGACGCAGGTTTTCGAGGGAGATCCGATCACGCTGGAGTGGAAACAGGGAGACGACGTCTATATCGCGTTCGACGAGCTCAAGCACAAATGCAACTGGGGAAAACAGCCGAGCGGCCTGGCGGTGTTCGAGGACGACTACGCGATTTTCGAGGCGGAAGGCGACGTCGTTTTCCGCAACATAGGAAAAACGGTGACTATCGGATTCAAGGGCGGGCTCAGGGAGAATCTGCCGAAACTGAAATGAACGAGCGGATGAAAGAGAGGAAAGAGAAATGAGAAGAACAGCGCTCGCGGCGCTCGCGATCGTCGCCGTCCTCATGGCGCCCGCGGCGGCTTTCGCCGGCAAGGTGGCGGTGCCCGAGGGGACGCAGATAAAGGTGAAGTTCGATTCGACGAAGCAGATCGATTCGGGCAGGCTCCACGAAGGGGACACCATATCGATCAGTCTCGTGGAAGGGGTCACGATCGGCGGAAAGACGATCGTCGAGGCCGGAGCGACGGGGATCGCGACGGTCAAGGAAGCGGTCCGCGCGTCGAAGCCGGGAAAGCCCGGGAAGATCGTCGTGTCGTTCGTCGAGCTGAGCCCCAAGGGAAGCTACCGGTCGAAAGACGGCAGCATGATCAAGCTCTCCGGGGTGGCGGAGGACAAGGGGGGCGGCAGGAAGATCATCTCCTGGTTCTTCATTCTCGGCCTGCTCATCAAGGGGGGGCAGGGGGATATCGACACGGCGCTGGAGTATCCCGCCACGGTCGGGGAGACGATCATTCTCGAGAGCAGGTAGCCGGCGGCCGGCGGAGCCGCTTTCCGGGAATCAGCGGCAGCCGGTGAAGAGATAGTGCTGGATCAATCCCGGAGTCCATACGATATCGAACAGCTCCACCTCGTCGAGACCGCCTTCGAAATAGCCGGTGGTCGAGGCGTTGTCCTTCCCCATGAAAAGGGCGCCGCTCGTATTCGGCGCCGGTTCGCGGCCGTTCCCCGCGATCCATTCGCCCGGCATCTCGTCGATGAAGCATCCCTGTCCGAGGACGAACATCGCCGATGCGGGCTCGCCGAACCGGTAGGAAAAGAGCACGTGAAACCAGCCCACATTCCTCCAGGAGTCCGGGATATCGACACGATACGTGTGATACGTCGATCCGCCGTACCTGAAGAGAAACGACATCTGACCGTCGGTGCTCGATGGGTCTGCCAGTAATAGCTGATAATTGATGGGGCCGTCTTTCGTTCTCTTGCAGATCAGCGACGAAAGGGGATTGAGCCCGTAGCCGCCGAGGTAGATCCACATCGATATCGTGATCTCGTCATCCAGGTCCAGCGCGGCGTTGTCGGGAACCTCGACGTAGTCGCCGCTTCCGTCGAAGGAGCGCGCATCTCCGCCATCGTGCCCGTCAAGCCTCGAGGTTCCCGTGGCCGTTCCGTCCAGATTGTTCCGGGACTGATCGTTGATCAGGCTGAATTGCTCGTACGCGTTCATGTTCCAGTACGCCACGTAGCGGGCCCAGTAATCGTAGAGCAGGACGATCGAGGGCTCCGATCTGATCGGCTCGATCGGAAGCGCGACGCCGCGTTTGTCGGCCATCGAGATCACCGCCGGCGTAAACGTGGCCGTTTCGACGGGAAACACCTCGTACATGGTGGTCTGGTAGTATACGGTCGCGACGTCCGTGTAGCCGCTGCCGTCGACCATGCTGTTCATGGTATCCCTCAGCGTCATCTCGATATGCATGGCGTAGTCTCCGTCGAGGTATATCTCCGAAGCGGCGACCTTGGCCAGCTGAGGATCGATGATGACGTTCCCCGGGCCGGTGTCGAGGTAGCTTTCCCCGACCGAGCGATAGCTGGCGAGGAGAACGTGGAGCGCGCCTGCGTCCGGAATGTTGTAGACCGATACCTTCATCGCGAGCAGGTCCCCCTGGATCGTCTCCAGGTACACCGGCGAGAGCTTGATCATCGGAACCCGCGGAACGAGCTCGATGTCGAGCCTCAGCTCGCTGCCGCCGAGAACGTCGGCTGTCGTTTGTCCGGAGTAGAGCAGCGTCCCCGCCGCGTCGTACGCGTCGATCCTGAAGATCCTGTCCGGCCCGGCGGGCACGACGACGCTGCCGGTCAGGAGGCCGCCCGCCGGCGCGAGCTCGGCGACGATCGGTTCCATGATGCCGGGCCCCGTCACGGTGAGCACGAACCTCGAGGCCTGCGCGGCCTCCCCGGATCCCGCGAGGGAAGTCCATATCTCGAGGTCGATCCTCTGTTCATCGGCGGACGTTATCTTCTCCGAACACGACGAAGCGACCGCCAGCGCGAGGAGGAGCGCGATCGCCGCGAGTCTACGGGACGTTCCGAATCCGATCATCGTTCACTCCTCTTAATACGAAACCTTCAGCCCCCCGGACAGCTGGAGGCCGCCGATGTCGACGTCGCCTCCGTCGGCCGAGCCGGCGTGATACATGACGCCCAGATCGAGGCCCAGATTCCGGGATAGATCCTTGTTCAGATCCGCCGCGAAATTCAGCAGCGACGATCTGCCGAGCGCTTCCTCGCTCGAAAGGATCTGCCGCGTGCCGACCAGCGCGCCGATCTTCCAGCCGTCCCCGAGCGTGCGGGCGACGCGGAGGAAGACGTCGAATTCGTCGCCGTATTTCTTCAGCTGGCTTTCGATCGCTCCGTCGATCGGATCGTAGCGCTTGTTGCGGCCGCGGAGAATCATCCTCATTCCCAGCGTCGTGCCGTATCTTTCACCGGGCCGGGAGGCCATGATGCGGGCGCTGAACTGGGGCGCCTGCCGGTATATATTCGCGCCGTCGAGCGCGTCCGTGCCGAAGAGGGAAAACCCGAAATCGCCGGAGTACTCGATCCCGCCGGAGGCCGCACCGGCCGTGGCGTTCAGCGAAACGGCGTCGCCGGGATCGTATTCGCCGCTTCCCTCGTAGGGCTTGTACGAGCCGCAATAGTCGTAGACGCCGCTCAGCCCGCACGTGAAGGGTCCCGAGCGCGGCGGCGCCGCCGGCCTGCAGGTTGAATCCGAATCCTTCACCGTACCGCCGCAGGGGGAGCGAGAGGTAATCGCGCGACAGGAACTCGATGATGCGACGCTCGCCGTCGGGATCGAGCTCGCGTTTGCCGGTCGGCAGATTGAGCCCGGCGGAGAGGAGCAGCCTGTCCCGCGAGAAGGAATGGGCGAGCTGGAGGCGCAGGTCGCCGAGCCCCGACATGTCGCTCCGGGCGCCGTCCATGTCGAGATCGTTGGATCCGGAGACGATCTGGTACCGGGCTTCGAAGTTGTCGCGAAGGGGAACGAACCCCGAAAGGCCGAGGGTCATCTGCGACAGGCTCTGTTCCGGACCGCTCGCGGGATCGAGAGTCCAGCTGCCGTAATTGAGCTTCAAGCCGAACGATCCCGGTTGATCGTAAACGATCTGGCAGGACGCCTCCGCGGCGAACAGGGACGCCAGCGCCAGCGCCGCCGCGACAATCGTCTTAATTCGCATCCAGGTGCCCCCTGATTATTATTCTCCCGTAGCCGTCCCAGATCGAACCTCCGCCCGGAGGAGCGATCGGATACGATCCGAAGTTCCAGTACAGCTCGTCGCTCGTGATGAAGTTGCCGTTCACGAGGTTCGCGGCCTGGATCCGGTCCATGCCGCCCTGCGTGCCGTCCGTTTCCATCGCGGGTGCGACTTCCTGCTCGAAGGATTTCGCGCGCGAGGAAGGTTCCCCTTTCAGCTCGCCGCGATACGACGAGGTCAGCGCCATCTTCGCGGCGAAGCCCGAGGCCTCGACGAATCCGGGGTCCCGTTCGCCGGCCTCCCGGAACGAGCTCGCCGCGTCGTCGTACATCCCGCGCCTCTCGAAGGAGAGCCCCTTGCTGAAGGCCATGAACGCGAGGAACGATTCGGTGGGAACCTCCTCGATCGCGTCCCGCTCTTTCCTGCCGATCTCGATCCCGAGCGTGTCGAGCAGGGCGAATACGAATTTCTTCTCCACCTCGAAGAACCGGTCGAGATTTCCCTCGCTGGACTGCGTTCCGCTCGTCGTTCCGTCCGTCGTGCTGACGAGCCGGCCGTCGATCCTGAATCCGGCCTCGCCGGCCTGGGTCATCGCGCCGAGAACGATTTTGCGGCTTCCGAGCAGCTTCCCCATGCGCGGGGCCAGGCGGGAATCGGAGTAGCTCGACTCGCCGAGCTTGAGCTCGTCGAGGATGACGTTGATCTTGACTCTTTCGAGAACCTTGAGCGAGGGGATCTTGGAGAGGTCCATGGCGACGAACTCGGCCAGCCCGAGCGCCATCGGCTGGATATCGGGCGGGAGGAAGGATCCGTTGAAATTGACGACCGCGATGCTGTTCTCCGGGAGCGACGCGACGGAGAGCGTGTCCTCGCCGCGCACCGCCCGGCGGGCGTCCTCCGCCAGCCGCGCGTCGATCAATACGCCGAGCCTGTCACGGATCAGCTTCCCGGTCCGGTCGTCTCCCTGCAGATTGGCCGCCGCGCCGTATACGCGTATCGCCTTGTCGAGCTCCCCGGTCCTCTCGAATATCAGGCCGAGGTATAGATTGGAAAGCGCGTTGGGATCGATCCTGTTCGACGCGGCGAACGCCTGCTCGGCGTTCCCCAGGGAATCGGTGCGGTACCACGCCAGGCCGAGCTCGCGCCACGCCCGGTAGTCGTCCGGCCGTTCCTGCACCGCCTTGTACAGCAGCGCGAGGGCCCGATCGTGATCTCCCTTCTCCGAAGCGGCCTGTCCCTGCCTGTAGTAGCTCTGAGCGCATCCCGCGAGCGCCGCAAGGAAAAGGACGAGGGACGCCGCCCGAATGGATCTCGACATCATGCTCTCCTTGTCTCCGCTGATCCTCTCAGCTCACGAGGGGCTTGTAGATCTCCATCTTCCTCTTGGCTTCGGCGAAGGAGCTGTCCTTCTCGTACGCCTTCTTGAAGTAGTCGTACGCCTTTTCGTACTGATATTCGTCCATGTATTTCAGGCCCAGAGAGTAGAGTCTCGCGGCATCCATATCGGAAGTGGCCGATTCGTCGATGGCGGCGCCCGTCTCGTCCGTCAGAACGAGATTGAGCTTGGCGGCGACGTCCTTGACGAGCTCCTTTTCCATCCCGACGAAGTCGGGCTTGCCCTCCCTGTCGGCCATCGTGACGATCTCGGAGGTTTCGACGTCGACGACGCGGACGACCATGCGTGCGTTCTTTCCGTCGAGCTGCGTGACGCTGCCGAAGACCATCATCTGGGCGCCGAGCATCTTGCCCGCGCGTACGGCCGTGGCGGCGTCGATCTTCCCTTCCGCGGATAGCTTCGCTTCCCTGAGCAGGTAATCGAGCTTGTCCCTCTCGACGATCTTCATGCCGGGGAACTTCGAGAAGTCGTATTCGAAGAAGTCGGCGAGTCCCTTGCTGAGGTCGCCGAGAGCCTCTTTGTACGTGCCCGCCGAGAAGTTGTCGAACTCCATGACGGCGATCGTCCTGACGCCCGGCTCGGTCTCGTTTCTGCAGACCAGCATATCCTTGCTCTTCGAGATCTCGTACCACTTGTCCCTCAGCTCGCTCGGCCACATCTCCCGCGGGAAGTTCATCAGGCAATGCCCGATCTTCGAGATCGTCTGAAGATACCCGTACGCCTCTCTTTTGTACTTCTGGCCCTTCGCGTACGTGATGACGCTCTTGACTTCGAGGATGGCCACGCTGTCGCCCGAGGTCAGGTTCTTTCCGGAGAGAAGCTTGTCGGTAATGGCGAGGCCCGAATCGAACTCGCCGTCGAGGTAGACGTTGACGGCCTCGGCGAGCCTTTCGGTGAGAGTGCCCTCCGGAGCCGCCGCGCCGGGACCGGAGTGCAGGGCGCGAAATGGCGCGAGGAGCAGCAGCGCGATCGCCGCGGAGATCAAAGCCGACCGTTTCATGATATACGCCTCCCGATGGTGAATAAAACCCGCTGGCGCGATTCTATCCTATTCCTCGAACGTGTGCGACACTATTTCCGTCTCGCCGCTTTCCAGCTCGACGGTCTTCGAATGAGAGAGCTCCCTGCCGCCGACGAGCAGGACCATTTTCACCGTGTACCGTCCCGGAGGCCTGTCGAACGTGAAAGGAGTCTTCTCGTACTGCAGCTCCCCGTTGATATAGATCGCGGCGTTTCTCGGCCTCGAGAGCACCTTCAGGAATCCCGGCGCGGTCGGGACGGGTCGTGCCGGTCTCGTGCCGGTGTCGGTGCCGGCCCCGGCGGCGCCGGATGCGGCGGCAGGCTTCTTTTCTTCCGTGGCGGCGCCCCGCGAGGCGTCGGAGGCGGTCTCGTTCTTCTCCGGCTCGAGAGCCGCGCCGGCTTCCGGGGGGAGGTTCTCGACGGTCTTCTGCGTATCGGCGGGGGCCGGCATTCGCGTCGTGACGCTGTCTTTCCCCGGCGTCGTCACGCCGCCGTCCTTGCCGGACATCATTCTGATCCCGAATATCGCGGCGATCGCGATAACGGCGAGAACCACGGCCGCGCCGGCGATCTTTCCTTTCTTGCCGCGCTTCGCGGGAGACCTCGCGGCGGAGAGCGGGGACGCTTCCGTCTCGGGCGCCTTTGCGGGGCGGCCCGGTTTTCCGGCGAGCTTCAGAAGCTCCGATCTCATCTCGACGACCGAGGCATACCTCCCCGCCGGATCCTTGTGTATCGCGCGCAGTATCACTTTTTCGAGCTCCCCCGGAATATCCTTGTTGATGCGGGAGGGAGGAACGGGATCCTCGGAGAGCTTCGCGTCCCGAAGGACGAACTCGTTCTCCCCCTTGAACGGGGGCCGGCCGGTGAGCATCCTGTACATCATGGTGCCCACCGCGTAGATGTCGCATTTCGCGTAATCCAGGTTCTCGCCGCCCGCGAACTGCTCGGGCGCCATGTATTCGGGAGTCCCCGTCGCGGTGCCGACGATCGTCATCTGCGGATCGGCCTTCCCCTTGGCGATGCCGAAGTCGATGATCTTCAGCTGCCCGTCATGATCGAACATGATATTTCCGGGCTTGATGTCGCGGTGGTATATCTCCTTTTCGTGCGCGAACGCGAGGGCGGCGAGAAGATCCGTTATTATCCCGACGGTCTCTTCGACCGGTATCTGCCCCCGGTCGGCGATCATTTCTTCGAGCGATTTCCCGTCGATATACTCCATCGCGATGACGAGCTCGTCCTCGTGATTGAAGAAATGCCTGATATGGCAGATGTTCGGATTCCTCTCGAGAAGGGCGAGCTTGTCGGCTTCCTGCATGAAGCGCGCGGCGTGCTGGGGGCTGGAGAGTATCTTGAGAACGACTTTCAGATTCGGAACGTCCTTATGCACCGCCAGGTAGACCTTGGCCATGCCGCCGGCGCCGATCTGCTTGAGAATTCGATAATTTCCGATTTGTTTTTCCGTCATTGAGGACCACCTCAGTCCCGTATCTCGTTCAGCAAAATTCATTTAGGCCCGGGTGTCAACAGAAAACTGCGGAATCGCCTCGCCAGGCTGCCGTGCGATCTCCCCGATGATCCATGACGAACGACGGACGCTTTCCAGCGCACGGGCATCCATTATGCTTGATTCAGGCTGCCAGCTGATTATCGCGCGATCAAAGCGTTTCTTGCGCGACGAATAGCTTCGCCGCATATTCGATATAATGGAGGTCGCCATGATATTGCGCACGCTATCCGATAAAATCATATGCAATTGCGGTATTGTGGTTGGCGCTCTCCTGCTCTCGATCTATGCGTGCGAAGGCGCGCACACGACGAAGCCCCCGGGAAGCTCTGATGGGATCGACAGGGAAGCGCCGAGCGTGCCCCTCGGTCTCTATGCCGACGCCTCATCCGATTCGACTATCGACGTTGCCTGGTCGCCGTCGACGGATAACGTCGGCGTCGAGGGATACAGGATCTTTCGCGACGGCGCGGCCGTGGGCCTCGCCGCGTCGGCTTCGTATCTCGATACCGGTCTCGCCGCACGAACGAGCTACAGCTACCAGGTCAGCGCATTCGACACCTCCGGCAACGAGAGCGCGCGATCGAGCCCCGCGACCGGAACGACTTCGGGCGGAGACCCGAGCGGAGACACCTACCTGGTCGGCCCGGCCAGGACATATAAGAGCATTCAGCAGGTTGAAGCGCTCCTCGATCCGGGCGACCTCGTGCTTGTCGACGGCGACGCCGTCTACGCGGGGGGAATCACCTTCAGCAACGCGGGAGACCCCGGGCAGCCCATCACGATCCGCGGCGTCAAGGTGAACGGCAGCCGCCCCGTGATCGAGGGAGGCAACAACGTCGTCGAGTTCAACCAGAACAACTATGTATTCGAGGGATTCGAAATCCGTGGCGCCGGCTTCAGGGGCCTCTATCACCACGCCGACAACGTCGTCATCCGCGACTGCGTCGTGCACGCGTGCCCGCACGGCATCCTCGGGGCCGACGAGGGCTCGGGGGATATCACGATCGAGTACTGCGAGATTTACGGCTGCGGCGAAGGGGACGGCCGGCACCAGATCTACATGTCGACGAACGAGAACGATTACCCCGGTTCGGTGTTCCGCCTGCAGTTCTGCTACATCCACGACGGCACCGGCGGCGAGAACGTCAAGAGCCGCGCCGAGCGCAGCGAGATCTATTACAACTGGCTCGAGAATCCCTACTACCACAACCTCGAGCTCATCGGACCGGATCCGGCGGGGGGAGTCGCCGAGGGCGCGGCGCGCGAGGACGCCGACGTCGTCGGGAACGTGATCATCGCGAAGCGCTACAGCCGGAACGTCCGCATCGGAGGCGACGGAACGGGGCAGAGCTACGGCCGCTACCGGTTCGCGTTCAACACCTTCATTCATCGAAACGGAGATCCGGCCTCGCAGATATTCGCGCATTTCGGCGTCGAGAGCGTGGAGATGCACAACAACGTTTTCTACATCGCCTCCGGCGACGTGTTCGACGATTCGGAGACGGATTGGGCGCTCGGCAGGCGCGTGAGCGGGGGCAACAACTGGGTTCTCTCCGGAGCCGGATACCCCGCTGAATGGACCGGGACTCTCGCCGGGAGCTCCCCGGGATTCGTCGACATGAGCGCGAATGCGCTGATTCCCGCGACCGGGTCCATCCTCATCGACGCGGGAACGGCGGCGATGACGAGCCCTTCGGGATCGCCGTTTCCGAATCCGCTCGCGCTGCCGCTCTTTCATCCGCCGCAGGAGGCGCTCATACCCGTGGGAACGGCCGCGCGCCGTCCCGTCGAAGGCTTCATCGATATCGGCGCGTTCGAGCGGGAGTAGACGGCGGCCGGCCGCCCCGGATACCGGGCTCCTTGACACCGATTCGAATCTCCTGTAGAAGAAGGTGGCGGCGCGCTTTCCCGGCCGCGCTTCGACGGTCGCCGTGAAACGATCTTCGCCATGGGGACGATCCGCGCATGAAGCATAAGCGAATACTCATCATAGGCCCTTTCCCGCCCCCGATCGGGGGGGATACCGTCCCGACGCGCAATCTCCTGAAAAGCGAATACTGGAGCAGCGCGGGGATCGAGACGGAGTTCGTCAACACGTCCGCGGGCGATCGGGTGCGTGTGGCCGACGAGAAGTTTTCGGTCGGAGACGTTCTCCGGGGAATCGGGATCATGTTCCGGGTGGCGTGGAAGCTGCCGCGCGTGCGCCTCGTACTGCTCCTGGCCAATTGCCGGTTCATCTGCACGATGGGGCTTCCCATCATCATGCTGTCCCGCGCGACGCGGAAGCCGATCGCCGTCAAGCCGTTCGGCGCGATGCTCGCCGCGCGGATCGGCGCGATGGGGCCGCGCAGAAAAAGCCTCACCATGTTCCTGCTGAATAAAGCGGCGTTCATATTTCCTCAAACGCGGAAGATGGCGGAGGATCTCGTCGCCGACGCCGGAATGCCGGCCGCGCGCGTCGTTCCTTTTCCGAACTTTCTTCCCGACGCGGCGTTTCGATCCGACTATACGAAGAAACGGTTCGCCGGCGCGTGCGTCTTCGTGGGACAGATCAAGCGGGAGAAGGGCGTTTTCGACGTCGTCGAAGCGCTGCGCGGGAGCGATGATCTCAAATGCGACTTCTTCGGGCCTATCGTCAACCGCGACCGCGACGCTTTCATGGAAACGCTGTCGCGCGCCGGCAACTGCGCCTACCGGGGCCCGGTGGAACCGGACGAGGTCATCGGGACGATCGGCGGCTACGACGTTCTTCTTCTGCCGTCGTATCACCCGGGGGAGGGATATCCGGCGGTGATCCTGCAGGCGTTCGCGGCCGGCGTGCCGGTGATCGTTTCCGATTGGAAAGACATTCCCGAAATGGTCGAAGACGGAGTGACGGGGATTCTCGTTCTCCCGAAAGCCCCGGCGCAGATCCGGGAAGCGCTGCGGCGTCTCGCGGCCGACGGCGCGCTCTACGAATCGATGGCCGCCGCCGCCTTCGCGTTCTCGAAAGATTACTCCGAAAAGAAAATCGTGGGAGACATTCTGGTGGCGAGGGTGTCCCGGCTTCTTTCCTAGGCTTCGCGCTCGACGCGGCCGCGCCAGCCGAAATGCGGCTTGAACTTCAACGATCGCGACGGATCGAGCAGCCGCAGCGCGCCCTCGAAATCGGGATTGTTGCTGACGGCCCTGACGTCGTCGTACGCGAAGCCGGCGAGCGGCAGATCGCGCCGGTCGAAGGCGTAGCGGATCATGGCGAGCCTGAGGGGGTCGAAGCCCATCAGCCACGCCGCGACGGAGTCCACCGCGACCGGATTGAGCCCGGCTACGATGAAGCCGGCGTTGACCGGCTCGGGGGCTTCCGGGCCGTTGCCTTCCCCCGCGACGATGCCGTCGACGACGCCGAGGTAGCGCTTGGCGCCCCGCGCGGGAAAGCGCTCGCCGTCCGAATACAGCATGCAAGCGTTGATGTCGTGCACCATCCGCCAGCAGGTGTCGTTCCCGTACCAGTTCCCGTTGCGGATCACGTGCCGGGTGTCTCCGAACAGCCGCCTGCCCAGTCTTTTCGACACGCGAAACAGCGGCGCGACGATTCCCGGGTGCTCCAGCATGCCCCGCTCGAACCTCCGTAATCCGATCCGCTCCAGAATCCTGCGAGGGCTCGGGTCGGGGAACTCGTCACCGCCGTCGCCGGGAAATCCGTTGACGTAATGCGGGAGCCTGTTTCTCCCCGTATTGATGCCGACGATATTCTTGAGACACAGAGTGGCCCCGACCTTCTTGTGCGTCTTCATTTTCGGGATATTGACGATCACGTCGGCGCGGGCGCAGGTTCTCGAGAGGAGATACTCGTGCCTGCCGCCGGCGTGGTAGCGGTTCGTCTCCGCCTCGTCGTAGTCCGAGCCGTGGAAGCTCTTCGCCTCGCTCAGGTCCTCGAGCGCGCTCCACCGCCCGACGTCGATCGCCTGCGAGCCGGCGGGATCGCCCGGAAGGCTCTCCCGTCTGCCGATGACCCCTTCCCGGACGTCGGGCCACCATTCCGGCCGCAGATCGATCGCATGCAGGGGAATACCGCGGTAGTACGATTCTCCATAATCCATGATGCGATCGAGCCCGGTCAGCGAGACGATCGCGCTCCAGTCCGCGTCGAATTGCGGGCCGTCGGCGATCCAGACTTCGCCCCGGCCCCCGAGGGCGAGCATTACGTAATCGAGCACGGCTCGGATGACCGATCCGTGCGTGATGACGCATTCCGGATCGCCGCGGCTGTACTTGTTGCGATGAGACAGGAAATTGGGCTTCAGGACCACCCGATCTCCCGGAAGAACGATCGTCTTCAGGGGATTCCATCGATCGGTCCCTTCGTTCTCCGGATCGAGCCTCATCAGCCGCAGCGTATCGCGCACCGCGGCGTATACCGGATTGCGCGGGCCCAGGCTCCCCTTGTATTCCGGGTACGCCGTATCGGGATGAAAGGGAGGTTCGGACGGGTAGCCTTCGGCGCGAGAATCGTTCACGTAGACGAGAGAAGAGCTCAGGGTCGCGCTGTCGAAAGTGTTCATGAAATCCTCTATTGTGATGAGATTTACAGCATGATCGCGACGTTGTCAAGCCGCGCATGAGAGCGGGAGAGTCCCGGCCGCCGGTCTACATACGCATTCCGAGGTAAACGCCGCCCGAGAAGCTCTCCTCGAGGAAATCGTCCGTCTCGCAGCTTTCGTCGCAGCGTTTGAAATAGTCCCGGTACTTCATGTAATCCACCCATATCCCGGCGTGCCATTTCTTCCCGGCGAAACCGGCGAGGACGAAAGGCCTGATTCCCGCCTCCCGAAAGAGCGCCATCTCCGCCGATACGCCCGCGTCGATATGTATCTCGAATCCATCCGACGAATAGAGCGTCTTTCCGGCTTCGAGGTACACGCCGTCGATCGCGGCTCCCGCCAGACCTCCGGCGCCGAGATTGAACGGCCCTTCCACGAGCTGGTAATAGATAGTCGAGAGTCGTTCCGGCCATGGCGCCGAGCGCGCTTCCATTATTCATCGACAGAGGGACCATCAGTCCGGCACGGAGAGCGTCGCCGTTCCCCATCCTTTTTCCCCACGCCAGATTCATCTGAAAAACGCCGACATTTCCCGAAACCTTTTCCTCGTCTCTCGGACATCCGTCGCACGCCGCATCGGCACGGTAATGCTCCCCGCTGATGCCGCCCACGACTTCCGCGGACCACCCCGGCCGCACATTCGACGGGTGCGTGATGTGTATGCATCCGGAAAAGACACAGGCTGCCGAAAAAATCGACAGCAGCATCGCCCTGACCGGTTTCGGGAGACGATCTTTCACCCGCTTATTCTCGCATAGTCGCAGGGAACATGCAAATATTCCAGGGAGAGGCGTCCCCTTTGCCGGATCGAACAGCGCAGCCCCTCTGAAATATATAGATTGCCCCGAGACGGTCTTTTCTGCTAGAAGTACTATGTAATCCATAACAAGGCGACGAAGGGTATCTATCCGGTGGCATTTGGCCAGTGGGGGAAGAGGATGTGAACCCAGATGAATGAACGGGCCCGGCTCAACGTTTACCGGTGGCGTCTGTTCGGCCTCTTCGGCTGCGCCGCTTGCGCCCTGATCGTCTTCGGCGTTTGGTTCGCCCGAAAGGAGACGCGGACCGTCAGCCGGGAGAAATACGAGGATCTACGGGCGATAGCCGATCTCAAAGAGGGCCAGATACTCTCCTGGAGGAAGGAGCGGATCGCGGACGCGCAGATAACGTCGAAGGGGGTGCTGGGGCAGCACATCGCCCGGTGGCTCGAGACGCCGGAAGACTCCTCCCTGAAACGCTCCATCGTCGCGACCCTCGAGGCGATGAGAGAGAATGAAGGATACGCGAATGTTGTCGTGACGGCCGTGGACGGGCGGATCCTTCTCTCGCTCAATCCCCGGCTCCACGAGCTCGATCCCGTCATGAAGCGCGAGATCGCCCGGGCCATCGAGGAGCGAAGAGCGGTCTTCGGAGATCTGATCCGGTGCCCCATCTGCAAGGAAGTTCATCTGGATACGGCCGCGCCGATCATTGACGCCGAAGGGGTTCCGCTGGCCGTCATCGTTTTCCGCGTCGACGCGGAGGATTATCTCTACCCGCTCATTCAATCATGGCCGACTCCGAGTCGGACTTCCGAGACGGTTCTGATACGCATGGAAGACAGCGTCGTTGTCTTCCTGAACAAGCTCCGCCATGTTCCGGATCCGGCCCTGACCATGCGCATTCCTCTCTCCCGCGCCGACGTTCCGGCGGTTCGGGCCGCGCTCGGCCACGTGGGGAGGTTCGAGGGCGAAGACTATCGCGGGGTGCGGGTGCTCGCGGACATCCGCGCCGTGCCCGATTCGCCGTGGTTCCTGATCTCAAAGGTCGATTCGGACGAGATGCTCGCGGAAGCTCACTATCACGGCGCCGTCATCGTGTTTTTCTCGGCGCTGTCGGTTTTCTTCATGTGGAGCATCGCCGGTTTCTTGTTCAGCCGCCGCCAGAAGCGAGTGTATCTGGACCTGTACCGCGCCGAGAAGGAGCGTCGGGAGATCAAGGAAGAGATCAAAGCCACGCTGTACAGCATCGGTGACGGAGTGATCGTGACGGACCTGAAAGGGTGTATCAGGCGGGTGAATCCCGTGGCGGAGCGGCTGACCGGATGGACCGAGGCGGAGGCGGCCGGCATGCCGCTCGAGAGCGTCTTTCGCATCGTCAACGAGGAGACGAGGGCCGAGGTCGAAAGCCCCGTTCAGCGCGTCCTGCGCGAAGGGATCGTCGCGGGTCTTGCGAATCACACGACGCTCATCGCCCGCGACGGTTCGGAGTGTCCCGTCGCCGACAGCGGGGCTCCCATCCTCGATGAACACGGCGCCATCGTAGGCGTCGTGCTCGTGTTCCGCGATCAGACGGAAGAGCGCTCTGCCGAGGCGGCGGTGAGACGCAGGGCGCACGAGCTCGATTGCATCCTCAACTCGATCGCCGACGGCATTCTCGTCGTCGGCGCGCAAGGGCGCGTTATGCACGCCAACGCCCGATTCGCCGAAGTGTGGCGGATACCCCGGCAGGTGATGGCGTCTTCGGACGACGGCATCCTGCTCGCCCATGTGATGAATCAGCTCGCCGATCCGGAGGCGTTCCTCGGCAAAGTGCAGAGCCTGTACGGCACCGACGCGATCAGCCACGATACGCTCGACTTCAAAGACGGCCGGGTATTCGGGCGGTCGTCGTACCCGCTCATGGACGAAACCGAGGTCGCCGGCCGGATATGGATCTTCCGCGACGTCACGGAAGCCAAGCGCGCGGAGGACGAGCTTCAGAAGATGTTCCTCGCCGTCGAGCAGAGCCCGGTGTCGGTCGTGATCACCGATCCGTCGGGGAACATCGAGTACGTCAACCCGAAATTCACCCAGATAACGGGATACTCTCTCGCGGAGGTGAAGGGCCGGAATCCTCGAGTGCTGAAATCGGGCGAGACGACTCCCGAGGAGTATCGGGTCCTGTGGGAGACGATCGCGGCCGGCCGGGAGTGGCGAGGTGTATTCCGCAACCGAAGAAAGGACGGAACGTTCTTCTGGGAGAGCGCGTCCATTTCGCCGGTCCGCGACGCCTCGGGCGCCATCACGAGATTCATCGGCGTCAAGGAGGATATAACGGCGCAAAGGGCCATGGAGGATCAGCTCAGGCAGGCGCAGAAGATGGAATCGGTCGGCCGCCTCGCGGGCGGCGTGGCGCACGACTTCAACAACATGCTCGAGGTGATCATCGGGCACGCGGAGCTCGCCATGTCGAACGCGGAAGAGTCCTCCACGCTGCACGAGAATCTCCAGGAGATATTGAAGGCGGCCGAGCGTTCGGCGGGCTTCACCCGGCAGCTGCTCGCGTTCGCCCGCAAACAGCAGGTGAGCCCCGAGGTTCTCGACCTGAACGCGGTCGTGGCCGGTATGCTCTCCATGCTTCGGCGGCTCGTCGGCGAGCATATCGAGATCGTCTGGGAGCCGGGCGACGGGCTTCGGCCGATCAGGATGGATCCGTCGCAGGTCGACCAGATCATGGCCAACCTGACGCTCAACGCGCGGGACTCGATCGCCGGCGCCGGAAGAGTGACGATCGCCACGAGCAACCTGGATATCGATGAGCACACGTGCGGGGATTACCCCGGGTGCGCCCCCGGCGAATACGTGGTTCTGAAGGTGAATGACGACGGCGAGGGCATCGACCGGAGCATGCTGGATAACATTTTCGAGCCGTTTTTCACGACGAAGGAAATCGGCCGGGGCACGGGACTGGGTCTGGCGACGGTGTACGGCATCGTGAAGCAGAACGGCGGATGCATAACCGTGGCGAGCGCCCCGGGCGAAGGCGCGACATTCAAGATCTGCCTGCCCCGGACGTATGCGCGGGGGGAAGCGCGGGTCGAAAAGACCGTGAAAGGCGATCTCCGCGGCGCCGAAACCGTGCTGCTGGTCGAGGACGAGGAAACGGTCTTGCTTCTGGCGAAGGCCATTCTGACGCGGTTCGGCTACCGGGTGCTCTCCGCGCGCAGCCCGGGAATCGCGCTGGCGTTGGTGGAGAAGTTCGAGGCCCCCATTCACCTGGTCATCACCGATGTCGTGATGCCCGAAATGAACGGCAAAGTGCTGATGGAACAGGTGGAAAAGCTGAGGCCGGGGATCAAATGTCTGTTCATGTCAGGCTATACGGCCGACGTGATGGCGCACTACGACGTCCTCGAAGAGGGCGTCAATTTCCTGCAGAAGCCGTTTTCGGTCGACGCGCTCGCCGGCAAGGTCCGCGCGGTGCTCGACGGCGCGTGACGTCCGCTCCCGAATTTCGCGAGACGGAAGAGGCCGCCTCCTATTCGACCCTTCCCAGGGGCATAATGTAGAGCGGCTCCTCGGGCCGCGTCATTCCGCACGCCTTTTTCAGCCACAGGTCCGTGAACGCGCCGACGGCGACCGTGCCGATCTTGAGCGCGTACGCCTGGAGGTACACGTTCTCCGCCGAGTGGCCGAGATCCATGCAGACGTACCGGTCGCGGCCGCGCCGGCCGTATTTCACCATCGACCGCTCGTACACCGCCGAATACACGATGGCCGCGGCCGCGGTCTCGAACATGCCCTGATTGAAGGCGGCCTCGCTCACTTCCTTGCGCCTGTCTCCTTCGACGATTCGCATGAGCCGGTGCTTCTCCGAATCGTACCAGTAAATGCCGGCGGGAAGCCCCGTCACGTCGAACGCGGCGAGGTAGAGATCGAGCGGATAGCGCGCTCCCGCCGACGGCGCGGTTCGAAAGCCGCCGCGAAGGAAGGCCGGCGCGTTCTCGCGGGTTTGCGTGATCCCGTAGGCCGCCCAGAGGAGCTGGGAGACGTCGGCGAGGGTGAGCGGCGCCTCGGTATACGAGCGTATCGATCTGCGGTTCTTCAGCGCCGCTTCCACCGATACCGGACCGTCATAGCGGGGCGCCGGAAGTTCGAACACGGGGCCTTCGGCCCGGGTTTCCGGAAACGTCTTCTCGATCGTCTCCAGCTTCTGTTCGAGAGCGTTCGCGACGGCTTGCCACTGAGCCCCGCTGCGAAGGCTCTCGAGATCCGGGTCCTGATTCAACTGATCCTTTTCGAGGAAGCCGGCGTCGATCGCTTTGAGAAGATACGAATAGGCCGCCTCCGTCCTGCCGAGGCGGGCGCTCGCGCATGCGGCGTTGTAGAAATCTCCGTAATTGAACTCGCCCGTCTGGAAGGCCTTCTCGTACAGGGCGAGCGCCTCTTCCCATTTCTGCGCCATGATCTTCGTTTCGGCCTCCCGCACGAGAGCGTCATAGCCCTGCGCCAGGGAAGCGGAAGCGATCCCGAGAACGAAGAGGGCCAGAAGAACGATACGCATTCTCATCGCGACACCTCCTGTGCCGATGTTGGATCGATCGCGCGGCGTGGAAAGCCGCAGCGCACATCGACGTTCGATGTGCCGAACGTGAAATCATCTCCCCAGACGACGCACTTGAGGCGCAATCGACGGCGGAGGGGCCAATACCCTGAACGCTCGTTGGAGATGCTCTGGGACATGATCCGGACGTCGCGGCTCGCGCGAATGACCTCGATCGCGTTCACGCCCGGATCGGGAATGTATCCGCGGTAGGTCCAATTGGCGCTCCCGGAAGAGTCCGCGGCCAGGGACGGCGACGTCGCGTACTGGACGATCGTGCGGGGATCGCGCACGGAGACGCTGTCCTCCGGGTCCTGCCAGTCAGTGAAGAGCAGATAGTGCGTGCCGGCATGCGACATGACGAAGGGATTCTCCGCCTGGCCGCCGGTCGTTTGTCCTCCGACGCCCGATTCCAGCCGGCGGGTCGCGTCGATGAATCCCGCGCCGGTCCAGTCTTCGAGATTCGTCGAGCGGGCGACCGTGACGACGCCGTATGAGTTGGCGCTCTTCGCCGTGGCGAACATGACCCAGCCCCGATCGACCGGATCCCGGATCACGAACGGATCGCGGCACTGCTGATTGTACGAGCCGGGCTCCCCGCCCCACGCGGTCCAGCATTCGTCGCATTCGTAGACGCAGCCGTCCCCCGCGGTCCCGTGGCACTTGTTGGCCGGGCGGCGCGTCCAGATCATGAGGTCGGTCGACGTCGCGAGGCCGATGCGCTGTCTCGTCGCGGGGTCGCCCGCGGGGCCGTCGGTTCCCGTGTAGAATAGATAATAGGTCTTTCCGCTTTTTATAATGTGAGGCGCCCAAAGGCTGTGCGAATCCCAGCCGCCCGGGTTCGGGCGGAGAGCGGCGCCGGCGTATCGCAGAGTCCGAAGATCGGTCGAAACGTAATGCTCGATGTGGCTGCCCGAGCCGCGATCCTCGGTCTGGAAGAACAGATGGTACGCGCCGCTCTCGTCCCTGATCCAGGCGTGGTCGGCGATATCGTCGTCCTCGTCGTCGATCGTCGGGAAATTCTCGTCGTAGGGATTCCCGTCCCCGTCGTCGTCGTCGATCTTCGACTGTAGGAATACCGGGACGGCGCTCTCGTCGCAGCAGGCGCTTTCGGGCGAGCCCGCGGGGGCGCGATCGCAGCCGGCGGAAAGAAGCAGGGAAAAGGCCGCCGCGGCCGCGGCCGGATATTTTCTGAAAGGCGCTTTCCAGCTGGACATCATGGCGATAGTAACACATCTCCGGCGAGTGCGCGCAAAAGGTTGAACGCCGCGGGCGTTCTGCTATACTGGGGCCGAAGAAACGGGAAGAACAGGAGCCGGCAATGGAAAGAAAACCTCATTTCAGGGATGACGGCGTGCTGCACGCGACGATAAACGGGCACCGGTTTCATCTCCGGCGCAAGGATCCGACGAAGGACAATTTCCTGTGGATCGACGGGCGCCAGCCGCCGATCGTCCTCGATCGCACGGCGGCGGAGTTCGTTTCCCACACAATCGACGCCATGTGGCTCTACCAGCAGGGCGCCGGAGACGAGTCGCAGGCGGTGATCGACTACGTCGTCGGGAAGATGGCCGAGGAACACTCGAAGGGGCTCGTGCCGTGGAGAAAGGTCAAGCGGGACAAGATCCTCGCCGACCTGAACAGGGTATTCGGCACCTTGATGAGCGTCGCGGAGGGCGCCTGTCCGACCGAGGCGGGGCTCGATCCGAAAGAGCTGAGATACGGAGATTGGATCGCGCCGGCGCGCATGGACCTCGCCGTCACCTATCGATGCAATCTGAAATGCCCGAAGTGCTACGTCGGCGATAGGAAAATAGGGCGGGAGCTGAGCGCGGCGGATTGGGCCAAGGTATACGAGGCGCTGTGGAAGGCGGGGATTCCGCAGGTCGTGTTCACCGGCGGAGAGCCGACGATGCGCGACGATATCGTGGAGCTCGTGAGCCAGGCGGACGAGTTCGTCACCGGCCTCGTCACGAACGGCACGAAGCTCGCGGATCTCGCGCAGCCCCTGCGTGACGCGAGCCTCGACTACGCGCAGGTCACCGTCGAATCGTTCGACCCGAAGCTGCACGATCTGGTGACGCGCGTCGAAGGCTCTCACGCGAGGACGCTCGCGGGCATCAAGAAAGCGCTGAGCGTCGGGCTGCAGGTCGTGACCAATACCACCCTCACGAAAACCAACGCGGCTTCTTTCGCCGGGACGATCGAGTGGCTGCACGGCCTCGGCATAAAGAACGCCGCCTGCAACACGCTGATCTGCAGCGGGCACGGCGTCGAGCACAAGAAGGAGAACGGGCTCGGCGACGTCGAGCTCAGGGAGACGCTGGCCGCGGCGTGTCAGGTCGCCGAAAAGCTCGGGATGGCGCTGCAATGGTATTCTCCCACCTGCTATCACGAGGGGACGAATCCGCTCGAGCTCGGTCTCGGCGTCAAGACCTGCTCGGCGGCGGCCCACAACATGACCGTTCAGCCGGACGGCACGGTGCTCCCGTGCCAGTCATGGCCCGATTCCGTAGGGAATATTCTGAAGGACGACTGGGCTTCGATATGGAAACATCCCGTCTGCGTGAAACTTGCGGGCGCATCTGTTCGCGCCGGAGGAATGCAAGGGCTGCGAATACGAGATTCAATGCGGCGGAGGATGTCCTCTCGACGAATCTCCGCGAACGAAGAGCCGGAGCGAAGGGAGGGATGGCCGATGAAGAAGCTGGCGCTGATCGCCCTCGCGGCGGCGAGTGTGCTTTCGTTATGCGGCTACGCCTTCGGAGACACCGGGACCTATCGCATCGTGAGCTACCGGGTCGGCCTGACCCCCCGTTCCGACGGCACGGTCGCGGTCGATTACTATCAGAAATGGCTCGTGACCGGCGGGCATATCCCCTGGATCACGGTGGGCACGCCGAACGGCAATTTCGCCATCGCGGGTTCGGGCGGCGCGGTCGGCGGCGCCGAGGACGCGAGCGAAGGCGGCTGGAGCGGCGTGCGGCTCGATCTCGATCGGGATTACGGGCCCGGGGAGACCTTCGAAGCGTCCTTCTCGATCGTTCAGCGGGGCCTGTTCTACGCCGAGGGGCGGAGCTACAAGCTCGATTTCACGCCCGGATGGTACGACCGCGCCGTCACCGATACGCTGCGGGTGAGCGTGAGATTCTTCGCGAGCCTGGACTCCGTCGTCGCGGATCCCCCGCCGTCCCTTGTCTCGGGCGACGAGATGGTGTGGAACGCGTACGGCCTCGGCGAGGGAGAGCATTTCACCATTCACGTATCTTTTCCCGTCTCGCTCGTTCCGGAGGGAATGGCCAAGGGCAATCTGAAGAGCGCTTCCGGCGGGAGCGCGGCGGCGAAGGGCGCCATCGCCTTCATCGTCGTCGGATTCATCGTTTTCATCGTTATTCTGGTGGTGTTATCGGCGAGGGCGGGCTATTCCGGCGGCAGGATGTTCTACGGGGGGATCCCCGGCGGCCCCCGGGGCGGCGGCCGATCCGGCGGCGGGAGATCGAGCGGCGGGGGAGGCGGATTCGGCGGCGCGTCGATGTCGTGCGCATGCGCCTGCGTCAGCTGCGCCTGCGCCTGCGCGTGCGCCGGCGGGGGAGGGGCGGGGTGCAGCAGGAAGCTGGAGCATAGCTGCCCGGTCTGCGGGAAAAAGAGGGAATCATGAGGAGAATCGTGCCGTGCCTTCTGTGCGGACTGGCGCTTCTTGCGGCCTGCGGGGGGACGAGCGACCGCTATGACAAGAACGTCTCGGTGCCGAAGGGGGATCCGGCCTTTCCGCCGCTTGCCGCTTCCTGGGTGATCGACGCGGCGGGCGCCCTGTCCGATTCGGCTATCGCGGGAGGGGACGCAATCTGCGAGCGGCTCAAGACCGACGGCGTCGCCGAGGTCGTCGTGATAGTGATCAACGGAGTCAAGCAGCCGGAGGACTGGGCCACTCATTACGGGCGATGGCTCGGTCTCGGCAAGAAGGGCCTGAGCACCGAAGGCGGAAACAAGGGGCTCGTGTGGCTGATCCGGCCCGACGCCCCGGAAAAATTGACGGTTTCCGTGGGGAGAGGGCTTCCCGGCTTCACGACGGTGGATTACAGCCCCATCATGGACGAGACGATCGAGTATCTGAATTTCAACAATTACGACAAAGGGGTGATGACGCTGATCGCCCGGACGGATCAGGTCTTGAGAACGATACGGAGCGGCGGGAAATAACGAGGAAAGGAGCCTCAGATGACGAAGAAGTCGATAGGCGTCATGGTGGTCGTGCTGGTCCTTGCGATCCTTGCGATATCCATCGTGTCGTCGGCCGTCGGCGTTTGGAACAAGCTCAATCGCGGCTATCAGGCGGTGGAAGGGGGCAAGTCTCACTATTCGGCGGCTCTCAACACCTGCACGGAAAAGATCAAGGGCGTCTGGGAAATCGCGAATCAGTACATGAAGCACGAATCGGAGACGTTCATCGCGGTCGCGCAGGCGCGGAGCGGCTACGACACGGCGAGAGAGGCGTTCGAAAAGGCGGCGGCCGAGGGGAAGGACACGGAGGCGTTGACGCAGGCGGGGACGGAGGTCGTCAAGGCCGCGATGGCGTTCAGAATCCAGGTCGAGGCCTACCCGGAGCTTCGCGCGGTCGAAACCGCGCAGGAGAACATGCGCAACATGGAATCGTCGGTCAACGAGATCAAGACGGCCCTCGATGATTGGATCGTCACCATCAGGGATTACAATACGTACCGCGGATCGGCCTGGCCGTCGATGATCGGCGGTTTCATGAAGAAATTCCCCGCGTCGATCAAATACTACGAAGGGGAAGTCCAGAAGCTCGACGTCAACGAGCTGAATCCGGAAAAGCAATAGCGGCCGGCGCGGCCGTTTCGGCGATGCCGCGCCAGGCGCAACCCTCGAGGCGAAGCCCGGCGCGGCGGTCTTGAAATGGCCCGGCGCTTGCTGTATATTATAGTAGATGGGTGGTATGCCCGGGCGTCGCGATCGTGCCCGTGCACTGTGCGGTGCTGTTGTTCCGCTCGATACTCTCTCCCGTTCCTTTAAAGGTCGAGCTACGTCGTGCTGTTTCTTCAAAGGAGATCCTCATGCGCCTGGCAAGACAATCCGCGGGGACGAGAAGCGATGCAATAGCGTATACGGAAAAGCGCGAAATGCCGTATCCGGCGATCATCCTGGCTCTCTGCATAGCCTGTTTTCTTGCGCTTTTTTCCAGCCGGGCGCTCGGCGTCAAGGCCGCTCCCGAGCCGGCCGTCGTGCAGCAGCCCGACGGCTCGAAAGTGACGATATACCTCCAGGGAGACGAGTATCTCCACTGGAACGAGGACGAGGCGGGATTCCCGGTCGTCAAGTCGGCGGACGGGTTGTGGTGGGTGTATGCCCGCGAGGATCTGGGCGTGCTCGCGCCGACGAGCTATATCGTGGGCCGCGTCGATCCGCTCGCCGCGGGCATCTCGAAGCCGAACATCGCCAGTATGCGCGCGGCGATTCGGCAGAGTCCCATGCTGCAGGCGGACGACGGCGTGCAGAAGGCGCCCGCGGCCGGCACGATGAAGAACCTCGTCGTTCTCGTGAATTTTTCGGATCTCGCGATAACGAACACGACGCTGGAATTCGACAACCTGTTCAACCAGATTGGATACACGACCGACGGCGCCGCGGGATCGGTGAAGGACTATTACAACGAGACTTCCTACGGGACATACTCCGTTCAATCGACCGTCGCGGCGGCCGTGACCCTCGCGAGCGGATACGCCTACTACGGAGCCAACGACGCGTACGGAAACGATCTCAGGCCGCGCCTGATGGTCCAGCAGGCTCTGGCTGCCCTCGAGGCCAGGGGCTTCAATTTCGCCGCGATGGACGGAAACGGCGACGGCTGGGTGGACGGGCTCACGATCATCCATGCCGGCGGAGGAGAGGAATACTCCGGCAACGACGCGAACTATATCTGGTCGCATGCGTGGGCGATGACCAGCACGGTGACCTACGACGGCGTGAGCATGCGCCAGTACCACACGGAGCCCGCCCGCAGGGGCTGGGATTCGACCCCGAGCACGTGGGGAATAACCAGGATCGGCGTCATCTGCCACGAGACGGGGCACTTCATCGGGCTGCCCGATCTGTACGATTACGGCTACGACAGCCGTGGGGCGGGGCTCTTCTGCCTGATGGCGGGAGGTTCCTGGAACGGCAGCTACGGGACCAAGCCCGCGCACATGAGCGCCTGGTGCAAGGCCGACCTCGGCTGGGTGACGCCCACGCTCATCACCGGCAGCGGATTTTTCACCCTTTCCCAGGCGGCGACGGTCGCGCAGAGCTACAAGCTGCAGGGTCCGTTTCCGGCCACGCAGTATTTCCTCGTCGAGAACCGCCAGGGAGCCGGATTCGATTCGGGGCTTCCCGGCACGCAGAGGGGGCTGCTGATCTGGCACGTGGACGAGACCATGTCCAACAACGACGACCAGACGCATTACCTCGTCGATCTGGAGGAAGCGAGCGGAACGCAGCATCTCGCGCTCAACGCGAACAGCGGCGAAGATTCCGACTATTTCCGGTCGGGAAACGCGACCGAATTCAACGCGACGACGACGCCCAACAACCTGAGCTACACCAACGTGCCGCTCGGCCTTGACATCGCCGGGGTGAGCGGAACGGGACCGTCGATGACCTTTCTCGTCAATCCGATGCCGATCGATATCGTCGCTCCGGCCCCCGGCGCGACGCTGGACGTCGGAGATTCATACGCGATCACCTGGACGGTCGCCGGCGAGCCGGATTCCGTCAGCATTCTCCTGAGCCTCGACAGCGGCGCGAGCTTCCCGTACACCGTCGCGACCGGTCTCGTCGGCGTGACGTCATACAACTGGACTGTGCCGAATCTCCCGGTGTCGACCGCCCGCCTGTATATCGCTGCATACGCGGACGGGAGCGTCATCAGTTCCGACATGATGGCGGGCGATTTCACGATCAAGGGGATGTACCGTTACGTGTCTCCCTCGGGAGGCGACGTGTATCCCTATTCCATACCGGCGTGGGCCGCGCGCGATATTCAGGACGCGATCGACGCCGCCGTCGACGGCGATTCGATCATGGTCGCGGCGGCGATCTATTCGTCGGCGATCGTCGTCGACAAGCCCGTGTATCTCCAGGGCGGGTGGGACGCCGGATTCTCCGCGAGGAATCCGCAGACCAACGTAACGACGATTCAATCCTACGGAAGCGTGGTTTCCTTCCTCTCGATCGTCTCGGGATCGCCCGGCATCGAGGGATTCACGATCACGGGCGGCACCGGGACCGAACTGCTGCTGCCCGATTTCGGGGTCTACGGAGGCGGGATACTCGTCAACGGCACTCCGGCCGTGATCAAGAACAATATCATCGCCGGATGCGGGTACGCGGGGATCACGGGATTCAGCGGCGGCGGCGGAATAGCCGTCTGGAACGGCTCCGTCACGATTTCCGGAAACACGATCACCGATTGCGCCGCCCAGAGCGGCGGCGGGATCTATCTCTATCAGGCGACGGCCGCGATCACGGATAACGCTATTTCCGGAGCCCATCCGAACGCCGAGTATACCGGCATGAGGAACGGCGGCGGAATCTACGCGCGGCAGTCCGACGTCGCCATGGCCGGCAACGTCATCTTCGCCAATACGGGCTACCAGGAGGGCGGAGGGATCTACGCGAAGCTTTCTCCTCTCTCGACGTCCGGCGATTCCGTCCATTCGAACGGGGCGGCACTCAACGGCGGCGGGATCTGCGCCGATCATTCGTCCCTGTCGATGCACAATACCTATGTCACGAACAACACCGCGGCCTCGATGGGCGGAGGGATCTACAGCAGGGCGGCTCAGTTCGATATGGCGAACTCCCTCGTCGCCGCGAACGGAACCTACGCGATCGCCGGGGGCGTGTACGCCGACAGCTGCTGGGGAGCGTGGACGAACAACACGATCGACCGCAACACCTCGGGGTTCGCGGGAGGAAACGCCTTCGTGGGGACGGCGGCGGCGCCCCTCGACGTCAGGAACAACGTCGTCACCTACGGCAGCCCCAACGGATTCCAGGCGGCCGCCGAAACCGGCATCACGTTCCAGTACAACAACTGTTTCGGCAACGCGCCTTCGGACGTCGTGACCGTCGTGAGCGATTCGACCAACTCGAGCAGGAATCCGGCATATGCGGATACGACGGGTATGGACTACCACCTCGGCGTCCATTCGGGGAGCGTCGACGCCGGCGATCCCGCCGGATACGATCCCGACGGATCGATCGCCGATCAGGGCGCCTTCGGCGGGCCGGGCGCGGTCTTCGCGGCTCCCGCGTACGTGCGGGATCTCGTCGCCGCGGCCGTGAACGACACGACGATCGAGGTCTCGTGGGAAGGCGTGGTCCCGACGGGATTGGATTACTACGCGGTCTATTCGGACACCGCGGCCGGTTTCCTGCCCGACATCTCGAACTTCGTCGGCACGGTCGGCGCCGCGATCAATTCCTTCCTGCACCATCCTGTGGCGGGCTGCAAGTATTACCGCGTCTGCGTCGTGAGCGACGCGGGGTACGCGGGCGGCTATTCGAACGCCGACGGCGCGTGCGCGGCGGGCCCGGATCTCATTCCGCCGACGGTCGCGGTGGTGTACCCGGCCGGCGGGGAGGCCTTCGCGCCGGGCGACACGGTTGATATTCGATGGACGGCAGCGGACAACAGACAGGTCGATTCCGTCAGCGTCTTCTATTCTCAAAACGCCGGGAGCGATTTCATTCTCATCGCGAGCGGCGAGCCGAACGATTCGCTCTACCGGTGGATCGCTCCGGAGATCGCGTCCGATTCGTGCATGATCAGGGTCGTCGCGTTCGATCCGGGGAATCTGACCGGAGAGGACGTGTGCGACGGCTACTTCTCCATACGCGCGACCACCGGCGCCGGCGGTCTTCCGGCGATCGCGTTCTCGCTCTCGCAGAACTATCCGAACCCGTTCAATCCGTCGACGACGATCGAGTACTCGCTGGCGAGGACGGGCCCGGTGGATATCGCGATATTCGACGTCAACGGGCGGAAGGTCAGGACCCTGGCCGGCGGGATCGAGAGGCAGGGAACCCACAAGGCCGTCTGGAACGGGAAGAACGACAGAGGGACGCCGGTCGCGTCGGGCGTGTATTTCTACCGGCTGATCGCGGGAGATTTCACTCAGATCAGGAAAATGATCCTGCTCAGATAGCGAGCCGCTCATAACGGATGGAGCCGCGTCCGTGCGGGCGCGGCTCCATAACGGCTTTTCGTATTTCCCCCAAACGGCGCCTTTACGGCTTCTTGTATACCCGCCAATTGAGCACGGCCCACTCGTCCCCCTTCATGGAGAGGCGAATGGTATTCCTTTCGCCGATCTTGACGAGGCTGTCGGGAATCTGAACGATCCGCCGCTCGTAACTATCCGGTCTCCAGGTCGAGTCCGGGGGAGCGGGTCGAAACGTGAGGACCAATCCGTTGTTGATCCACGCCTGAGCCGAATCGATCACGCCTGGCATCGAGAACGGCGGATTCTCCACTTCGAGGTAGTACTTGTAGACCACGGTGAGGGGCGACGGCGGATCGACGAACGCCGAATCGATTTCCGTTCCCCACGGCGAAAATACGCCCGTTACGATCGGTCCAAAGAGAAGCACCGCCGGTGTCGGGGGAGGGTTGGGCGGAATCCGCGGGTAGAGACCGAAATTCGCTCCGAGAAAGTCCTGAACCTTTTCGTCGGCTCCCATAATGAGGGTGACGAGGAGCGGATTCGGCGAGGTGACCAGCCGATCCTCGGGCGCGACGACGAGAACCTTGTGCACCCCTTCCCTGAGCCCCGCGAATCTGTACTGGCCGCTCGAGTCGGTCCGCGTGATGAGCGTCACCATGTCGCCGTCGTCGAGCTTCTTCTCGAGAGCGACGGTGATCCCCGGGACGCCCGGTTCGCACCGGCACGCGCGATTCATTTCGCCGTCCATGTCGCCGTCGAAAAAAACGACGCCCGCGATGGTTCCCGTGCCCGCCGGCGGGCCGATATCGATCCGGAAGCCGATCGCGAACGAGCGGGCCGTGACCGTATGGAATTTCATGCCGACGCGAGCGGTCCGCTCGCCGGGCTCGAGAACGCCGTCTCCGCCGAGGCTCGCGCTGAAATCGTAGAAGGGAAATCCGTCCCGCGAGACGCCGTCGAAGTCGACGGCGGCGACGTCGTTCGGCCTGATATCGGTGACGACGAAACGTATCGGAGGAGCGATGGTGCGCCGGGTGCGGTTCAAGAGCTGCACGTCGAAGGTCGCCATTCCCGTCGAATCGTCGAACGCGACGTTCATCGCCCAGACCTCGAGAGTCCCCGGCCCCATGATGGAAGTGTCCGAGACCTCGCCGAGGAGGAAAGCGCCGCTGGTGCCCGGATCGATCGCGCCGGTGCCGGCGAGACCGTTGTCCGTGGCCGGACCGGGCGCCGTCGGGCTGTCGCAGCAGCAGAACATGAGCGTAAGGGCCAAAGCGACGAGGATGAAGACGATCGGGAAAATCGAGGGACGCCCGTGCTGAAACATGGCTGATACCTCCCGAAAGTATATTGAAACGGCTATATTTCAATTATAAGCAAATCGAGCGGAACAATAAAGAGCATTTCCGGACGACCGCCGGCGCGCATATGGAAAAACCCGGCGGGGGGCCGGGTCTTTCCATACTGTGCGAAACGAAGATCCGAAGCGGCTACTTGCTGTACAGGGACTTGATGCCGCCCCAGGTGGTGCTCTCGGTGCCGACCGAGCAATCGGTGATCGTCAGCGTCACGCTGGTGAAGTCCCAGCATGCGCCCAGGGTGTACGTGGGATTGCAGCTCGGATCGAGGAAGCCGGGGTAGTTGGCCGGCGCGGGCTGTCCGAGTTCGGTGGTGGATACCCGCGTGCCGTTGCCGATGTAGAAGGTCATGCAGCTGCTCTGGTACGCGTCGAACTTCGCGAGCGCCTGGACATTCGTGACCGCGGCGATCGGAACCCAATTCTGGTACGTGATCGTCTCGAATTCCTTGTAGTCCACGATCGTGCCGGGGTAGTCGGGATCGCCGTTCGCCCACGGGCCCGATCCGCTGAGCCAGATATATCCGCCGACGAAGGTCTTCATGTAGGTGCGGTTGCCGTTGCCGCTGGCGTTGACCGTGTTGACGAGAAGCATGGCGTTCGACAGCTCGGTCGAGCACCAATACTTCCACTGGGACGCGAGCGTCATGCCGTCCCACGACTCGGCGTTGAGCGTCGTTCCGGCCAGAGCTGCGCCGCCGCCGGTAGTCCAGCCTTCCGAGTAGCGTCCGACGTAGACCGGTCCCCCGAGATCGGTCGACTGGTACGCCCCCGAAAGCGGAGATCCTGCGAAGGAAGCCTCTGCCAGGAGCAGGATGAGAAGCGCCGCGGATGCGATGACAGAACGTTTCATAGATACGTTCCTCCTGGTTGAAGAAAAAACCGGCCGAATCGAGGGATCCGGCAACTGCTGTGATTCTTGGGGATTGTATCATAAGCGGGCATTATGGTCAATTAAAAACTATTTCAACTAACTTCAAAATGCAAAAAATCGGATTAATCCGATTTTCAGGGCGGATTCGGCGCGTCCATTTATTAATAATGCTTGCCAATATTTGCAGGGCGGTTCTATAAAGGGCTTCGAAGGGGGTGATGCGCATGAAGAAGCTCGGAGCTTTGGATTGGATTGCCCTTATCCTCATCATCGTGGGTGGTCTCAACTGGGGCTTGGTAGGGGCCTTCAAGTTCGATCTTGTGGCCGCTATTCTCGGGGAAATGTCACTTCTTGCGAGAATCGTCTATATCCTCGTCGGCTTGTCGGCCATTTACGGCATTTTAATGCTCGGCAAGATCGGGAAGAAGTAATCCTGACGGCGCGGGGGGGCATCGTCCCCCCCGCGTTTCAGCCCTCGCCCGCGTCCCGCCCCATTCGCGATATTGAAGTGCGATACCCGACAGGCTATATTCACGGGACATGGAACGTAAGCATTGAGTCGGAAGGTCGAGCATGATCATCGTCGACAACATATCGAAGAGCTACGGCGCCCAGGAGCTGTTCAAGAACGCCGGCTTCAGGCTCAACTCGGGCGAGCGGGTGGGACTGGTCGGGAGGAACGGGCACGGGAAAACGACCCTGTTCAGGCTCATCGCGGGGGAGGAAGAGCCCGACTCGGGAGTTATCTCGATTCCGAAGAACTATTCCATCGGCTACGTTCTGCAGGAGCCGGACTTCATCGAGGACTCGGTGCTGCAGGAGGGCGTGAGGGGGCTCCCGGCGGCCGAGAAGGATCACCGGTGGAAGGTGGAGAAGATTCTCGCGGGGCTCGGTTTCACGGAGGACGATCTGGTGAAGCGCCCGTCGCAGCTCTCCGGCGGGTTCCAGGTGCGGCTGAATCTGGCGAAGGTCCTCGTGCGGGAGGTCAACCTGCTTCTCCTCGACGAGCCCAACAACTATCTCGATATCACGTCGATCCGCTGGCTCACGCAGTATCTGCGCGGCTGGCGCGGCGAGCTCATGCTGATAACGCACGACAGGAGCTTCATGGACAACGTGGCCACGCACGTCGTGGGGATCTACCGGAAGAGCCTGCGCAAGATCGAGGGGGATACCGGGCAAGCTCTACGCCCGGTTCGCCATGGAAGAGGAGATGTACGAGAAGACCAGGCTCAACGACGAGAAGAAGAGGAAGAGAGCCGAGGAGTTCATTCGGCGGTTCCGGGCCAAGGCGACGCTCGCGAGCCGGGTTCAGTCGAGGGTCAAGGCGCTCGAGAAACGGACGAAGCTCGAGAAGCTGGAGCAGGCCAAGGATCTCGACTTCTCGTTTCAGTCGAAGCCCTTCAACGGCAAGCCGGTCATGCACGTCAAGGATCTGGCGTTCGGGTACGAGCCGTCGAGCCCCCTCTTCTCGGATCTTTCGTTCTCGGTCGGACCGTACGACCGGGTCTGCGTCGTCGGGAAGAACGGCAAGGGGAAAACGACGCTTCTGAGAACGCTCGCGGGCCAGATCGAGCCTCAGGCCGGCGAGATACAGCGCAACTCGACGGTCGTCACCGCCTACTACGCGCAGGCGAACGCCGACGCCCTCATCGAGGAAAAGACCGTGGTGGAGGAGATTCAGAGCGCGAATCCCGATATCGATCAGCAGCGGGCGAGAAACATCGCCGGCATGATGATGTTCGAAGGGGACGACGCGTTGAAGAGGGTGAGGGTGCTGTCGGGCGGAGAGAAGAACCGGCTGATGCTCGGGAGAATCATCGCCACGCCGGTCAACCTGCTCCTCCTCGACGAGCCGACGAACCATCTCGATATGGAATCGTGCGACGCGCTGCTCGAGGCGATCGACGATTTCGAGGGCGCCGTCGTGATGGTGACGCACAACGAGATGCTGCTGCACGGCCTCGCGGAACGGCTGATCGTGTTCCAGGGGGGCGGGGCCAAGGCGTTCGAGGGAAGCTACCAGAGGTTTCTGGATGACCGCGGGTGGGATGAGGAGAAGGCCGCGGCGGCGGACGACGGGGAAGAAAGCGCGGGCGGGAGACGGGCGGGCCGCAAGGAGCTGAGAAAGCTGCGCGCCGAGATCGCGCGCGAGAGGGGAGCGGCGCTCAGACCTCTCGAAAAGCGGATCTCCGAGCTGGAAGGCTCGATCGTGGACGCCGAAACGGAGCTCGCCCGCCTCTACGAAGATATGGAATCCGCCTCGGAGCACTGCGACGGCGGCGCCATCGCGGATCTGTCGCAGAAGATTCACGCCCGCAGGAAAGATATCGAAACCTGCTTCAAGCTGCTCGAAGCCGTCAATCTGAAATACGAGGCGCGGAAAGCGCCCTTCGATCTGCGCATGAAGGATCTGGAAGAGGACTAAGGTCACGTTTTAGCCCGTCGGGACGCCTCGTTTGCCGGGTCGGCATACATCTTGCCCTTTCATGTTCCGAAAGCACAATCATACCCGGACAAGGAAGCCGCTCGATGGAGCTCAACGTTTTTCTGAAGTCGATGGTCGATGCCGGCGGCAGCGACGCGCACCTGAAGGTCGGCATGCCCCCCGGCGTGCGCGTCCACGGAGTGCTGATGCCTCAGGGGGACGAACGGCTCCGGCCGCAGCAGACGGAGGAGATCGCGCATATCCTGCTCGACGAGGATCAATGGAAGGCGTTCGAAGAGCGCGGCGACATGGATTGCTCGTACTCGGTCGCCGGCGTCGCCCGCTTCCGCGTGAACGTCATGCGCCAGCGCGGATCGATCTCGATCGTGCTCCGCAACATCCCCGCGAAGATCCCCTCGTTCGACGATCTGGGATTGCCGGATATCTGCAAGACGCTCGCGGCGAAGCCGCGCGGGCTCGTCCTCGTGACCGGGCCGACGGGGAGCGGCAAGTCGACGACGCTCGCGGCGATGATCGACCTGATCAACGCCACGATGCACGGCCACATTCTCACGATGGAAGACCCGATCGAATTTCTGCACCACGACAACAAGTGCTATATCAACCAGCGGGAGATCGGCTCGGATACCGTGAATTTCGGCGAGGCCCTGCGGCGCGCCCTCCGGCAGGATCCCGACGTCATACTCATCGGGGAGCTGCGCGACCTCGAGACGATCAGTCTCGCGGTGACCGCGGCCGAAACGGGCCACCTCGTGTTCGGCACGCTGCACACGACGAGCGCCATGAAGACGATCGACCGCGTCGTGAACGTCTTCTCGCCGGAGCAGCAGACGCAGATCCGGATGCAGCTCGCCGGCACCCTGCAGGGCATCGTCGCGCAGACGCTCGTTCCGAAGATCGCCGGCGGCCGCGTCGCGGCGCTCGAGATACTCGTCGCCACGGACGGCGTGCGCGCCATGATCCGCGAGGGCAAGATGGCCCAGCTCGTCTCGACCATGCAGACCGGAAAGAAATTCGGGATGCAGGTGCTCGAGGATCATCTCAACGAGCTCGTCGCGTCCCGGATCATCAGCTACGAGCAGGCCGTCGAGAAAGCCAACTCGCCCGACACGATCCGCCGCCCCGGCGGCGTCCCGAAGCCGGTCGGCGTCGGCGCCTGAGCGCGAATCTTTCAGCCCCCGCTTGCCAATTCCGCTTCGATATTTATAGAATCAGCTTGACGGGCACGCTCGCCCGGCGTATTTTGATTGCATGAACATCGAAACAGATAGGAAACGCCGGGAAACGGACCTCGACGCGCGCGTGAACGCTCTCAAGGCTCTCGCGGACCGATCGAGACTCCTCGTCGTGAACGCGCTGCTCGAAAAAGCCCATTGCGCGGAGGAGCTCGCCGAGCGGCTCCGGCTCGCGCCGTCCACGATCTCCTTCCATCTGCGCAGGCTCGAAGAGGCGGGGCTCGTCACGAAGAGCAAGGAGCAGTATTACGTCGTCTACGAGCTGCGCCCGGATCTCCTCCGGATGAGCCTGAAGGATTTCGTCACGATGCCGCCCGGCGACGACAGCCCCGAGGAAAAGCGCACGCGGCAGGGTCGGGAGAAGGTCGTGCGGACCTTTTTCCGCAACGGAGCGCTCGTGCAGATTCCGAAGCAGTGGCGAAAACGGAAGATAATACTCGAGGAGTTCCTCGCGGGCTTCGAGCCGGGAAGAGAATACGCGGAGCACGAGGTCAACGATCTCATCGCGCCGCTCTATCCCGACTATTGCACGATCCGCCGAATGCTCGTCGACCAGGGATATATGACGCGCACGGGAGAGAAATACCGCCGCATCGAAAAGGAGGCCGCGCCGGTGGGCACGCACTCGGAGATAAAGAGAGAGTATAAAGAGGCGCCGAGACAGGCCGGCATCTTCCAGGTGAAGAATACGGTCAACGGTAAGATCCTGCTTGGAAGCAGCAAGAATCTGCACGGTCCCTTGAACAAGCATCGTTTCCTCCTGTCGATCGGGCGTCACTGGATCAAGACGATCCAGGAGGATTGGGACCGGCTCGGGCCGGACGCCTTCGTATTCGAGGTGCTCGAGGTTCTGAAGCAGAAGGACGACCCGGCCTACAATCTCGATGACGAGCTTTCGCTGCTCGAGCAGGTCTGGATCGAGAAGGTTCAGCCGTTCGGCGAGCTCGGGTACAACAAGGATTACAAGAAGGGAACGAGCATCAGGGAGTGATCCCTGGGGCGGAAGGCGACGGCTCGACGACTTCCTTCGAAGCGCATGCGGGGCCTTTCCCGGCGATAAGAATTGCCTCGTTCGAAAATTCGGCGTATATTCGAATCATCGTATGAGGGTTTGCGGCGACAGGGATTCATCATCTACATTCGATCGATTTATATGATGGTATCGGCCGGGACCGGGAGGTAAGGCGATGACGACTCGCGGCGTTCGCGTGTTGCGCTGCGTTGCGCTGGCGGCCACTATTCTCCTTCTCATGCAACGTGCCGCGCATGCGCAAACAGGCGATGCGCCGGATTCGCTTCTGCAAGCCGGCGGCACGAAGGTGTTTCTCGACATGCCGGCGACCTACCACGATTACATCAAGACGGAGATTCCCTACGTGGACTATGTGCGCGACCGCGCTCTCGCCCAGGTGCACGTTCTCCTGACGCAGGAAGCGACGGGAAGCGGAGGCGCTCGATATACCCTGTCGCTCATGGGCAGGCAGGAATTCTCGGGGGTCGACGACACGCTGAGCTTCTGCACGGAGCCTTCGCAATCCGAAGAAGTCGTGCGAAGCAAGATCGCCGGACTCCTCAAGCGCGGTCTCATGCGGTATGTCGAGAAGACCCCGGCGGCCGATCTCATCACCATTTCATATGCGAAACGCGCCGCCGCGACTGCCGCGAAGGATAGATGGGACTATTGGGTCTTCAGCATTGTTTCCGGGGGATACCTGCAGGGCGAGAAGACGTATGACAACATGTCGCTCTGGAGCTACGCCACGGCCAATCGCGTGACGCCCGAGCTCAAGACAGAGCTGTCCATAGGGACGAACTACAGCGAGAGCAACTTCGATTTTTCGAGCTCGACCGTCACCAGCATCACGAGATCCCAGTACTTCGACGGCCTCGTCGTCAAGAGCATCGACGATCACTGGTCGTACGGTCTGTCGGCGGGCCTGAGCGCGTCTTCGTACGACAATACCGGGCTGTCGGCATACATCGGCCCCGCCGTCGAGTACGACATCTTTCCCTATTCCGCGTGCACGAGACGCCAGCTGCGGGTTCTCTATCAGGTCTATTACAAACATGTGCGCTACAGGGAAGAAACCATCTACGGAGAGATTCTGCAGGATCTCGGGAAGCATTCGCTTTCGGTGGCCTGGATGGCGAAAGAACGGTGGGGATCGATCGAGACGAGTCTCTCCGGCTCGAATTACCTCTACGATTTCAGGAAGAACCGTCTATCCCTGAGCACCAATATATCGCTGAATCTCGCGAAGGGTTTTTCGCTCACGTTGCAGGGGCAGGCCTACATGCTCCACGATCTCCTTTCCCCCGCCAAGGGGGAGGCGAGCTATGAAGACGTGCTGCTCAGGCGCAGGCAGATCGACACGCAGTACAACTATTACGTCTCGTTCGGATTGCAGTACTCGTTCGGCTCCATCTACAGCAACGTCGTCAATCCCCGGTTCGGGAACTGAGGCGAAGAAGCCGGCGAGCCGGTTCGCCCCCTTCGCCTCAGCGCCTCGCCTCGAGAATCGCGTTCAGGAGGAGCTTGTACGTTCCCGCCGCCTGGCAGCGGTACTGCGGGTTGAACCCGAAGAGCACGACGCTTCCCTGCGCCCACCGTGTATTCGACGAGCGCCGCGTTCCGGTAGAGGCGTTCCCCGCCGATGATGAGCCCGCTCGCGAGCGGCTCCTTATCGGTGAAGCTCGCGAGCACGGAGCGGTCGAATTTCCCGTACGGCACCGAGGTCGCGAAGGCCAGGCTGTTCGCGAAGAAGAGATGTCCGTTCTCGGGCATGCCGTAGGTGATCGGCTGACCGGTCTTGAACGAAACCTTCAATATCGCTCCCGGACAGAAGAAATCGTCGTCGGAGACCTTGTCGAGGACGTTTCGCACGGGAAGCTCCAGCGTCTCGATCGCGAAGCCGCACGCGCTCCCGAAGCAGATCAGCGTGCCTCCCGCCTCGACGAACTTCTTCACGTTCTCGATGCCTTTCTTGTCGATGCCCCCCCTGTAGTCGGGCGGAAGAGGGCGCTGCCACCGGGCGTCCTCTTTGTCGTCCAGCTTGCCGTCCTTGATGATGGAAGGCCTGATATTCGGAATGACGAGGACGTCATAGCCCTTGATCCTGTTCTCCGTCACGTCCTTGTTCGAGACGTTGGCGTAGGGGACCTTGAACGATGTCGAACAGGTAGCGTGTCCAGCCCTCGTCCATGCTCGCGATCCACGGCTTGAAGAGCGCGGTTTTCGCGGCGCGAAGCTCGTGCGTCGAGCCGGCCGGCTCGGCGGCGAGCGGAAGAAAATCGACGTGCAGCCGCGACGCGATCTCTGAAGCCGCGGCGGCGAGCCCCTTCTGGGCGGGCACGACGAACGTTCCCGCCGGGAACGCCCCGGCCTCGCCGAGGCGGCGGACGGCGAGGCCCTTGGCGAGCAGCTCGTTCGCCGCCTGATAGGAAGCGTTGATCTCGGGGCGGAGCGCGTAGCCCCACGAGCCGTCGGTGAAGCTCCCCGCGGGGTAGGGGAATTCGGCGAGAAGATCGAGGGGCGCCTCGAAACGCTCGTCGATCTCGTCGCAGCCGACGCCCATCTGGAGCGGCATCGTCCAGCCCGTGACGTCGTACGGTTTCTCGATCGGCGCCTTGTCGTTCGCGCGCGTGTCCGGGTATTCCTGCCTTCTCGAGAAGATCCTTCGCGTACCGGCCGTACGGCTGATCGAGCCTCACGACGAAGGAGCCCGCGCGGTAGAGCCTGTCGCCCGACCGTGAAATCCTTCGACGCGCGGTGAACCTCGACGCCGCCGAGCATGAGCGCCTCGACGAGGCGGGCCGCCGTCACGGGATCGCTCTGCGGCGCGGGAATAACGTAGGCGAACGGCTTTTCCGTCTTTCCGCGCTCGACCGCCTTCAGGCCCAGTCGATAGTAGTTCTCGAGGAAACGCTCCCGGTTCTCCGCGCACGTCTCGATGAACGATTCCGCGGCGGCACGGTCATAATCGACGATGTCGCGCAGCCGCCACCAGCCGCCCTGCCACGGATTCGGGAAGTTGATCATCAGCTCGTATCTCGGAAAGCCCGCCTCGTCCCCGCGAAGCTCGCCGGGCTCGATGAAAATGGGGCTCGCGACGTTCACGCTCGCCGCCTCGCTGAGGAGGCCGATCTGGTTGTGCCACCAGCCGACCTGGTTCGACGAGCCCTCCCAGTAGGCGTCGTAATATGCGTTCGAGATGACGCCCGAAAGTCCCCGCTCCTCGCACGCGAGCTGCATGGCGGCCCCGGCGAAATTGATCGTCCGATAGATGACCGGATCGACGTTCTTGTTGCCGGGAGGATAGTACGGCGGGAGGAATAGTCTCGCGCCGTTGCTCTGCTGCTGGTGCATGTCGAGGACGGCGTGCGGCACCGCGCTCCGGAAGTAGAGATCGAAGACGGCCCGCGTTTCCGCGAGATTGAGCATGAACCAGTCGCGGTTGTTGTCGTGGCCGGCGTAGTGGTGATAGAGCCACGGCATGGAGCCCCCTTCGTACTCGGTGCCGAGCCATTTCCGGTACCAGTCGACGACCAGCTGCTGGCCGTCGGGATTCGTCGGCACGATGTAGAGGATCTCTTCCTCGAGGGCTTTCGACAGCCGCACGTTCTTCCCGGCGGCGACGTCGTACGCGAGCTCGAGCGTCATCTGCGTCGCCCCGACCTCGGTCGCGTGGAGGCTCGTCGTGATCATCGTGATGATCTTCGCCTCTTTGATGAGCGCGTCGGCCTCGGCGGACGCGAGCTTCCGCGGATCGGCGAGGCGCCTCGAAATCTCGACGTAGCGATCGAGCTTCTCGAGATTCGCGGGCGTGGAGAGAATGACCGCGATCATCGGCTTGCCGAGCGTCGTCGCGCCGATCCTCTTGACCGTGACCCACGGCGAGGCCTCGTCGAGCATCTCGAAGTACGCGAGCGTCTGCTCGTAGTCGGCGAGCGTGCGATCGGCGCCGATTTCGAAGCCGAGGTACTCGGCGGGGGATTTGAGGGCCGCCGCTCCGGGGGGCGAAGGGGCGGACGCCGCGGCCGCCGCGAAAGCCGGCGCGGCCGCCGCGAGCGTGCGATCGACGCGATGAGAATGACGAGCGCTCCGCGCATGCCAATGACCTCCTGTGACGAAATTCGGATCGGACGATCAGGTCCGGCGGGGACGCGGCGTCCGCCGCGCCGCCGCCGTGAGGACGAGAAGCGCCGCGAGGCTCGCGAGCGAGCCCGCGATGAAGCCGTCGATGCCGAAGGGCTTCTTGGCCCATGTCCATAGAATCGCGGTGAGAGAGCCCGCGATCATCGACGCGACGACGCCCGCCTTGCTCGCGCCCTTCCAGTAGAGACCGAAGATGAGCGGCCAGAAGGTGGTGCTCGCGATGACGGCCCACGCGAAGCCGGTGAGGACGAGGATGAGCGCCGGCGGCTTGAGCGCGATCACGAGCGATACGAGCCCGACGGCCGCGCTCACGACGCGGTTCGCGAAGACCTCTTTCGAGCCGGTCAGCTTGCGCTTGAGGCCGTGCTCGTAGATATCGGTGATGAGCGAGCTCGACATGATGATGAGAACGCCGGCGAAGGTCGACATGCCCGCCGCGACGACTCCCGCGAGCAGCAGCGCGGCCTGCCACGGCGAGAGCACCATCGCCACGAGCTTCGGGATCGCGAGATCGGGATTCTCGAGGCCGGGGATGAGCACCCGGGTGAGCGCGCCGACGAGGTAGGGGATGATGGCGATCGTCGCGCCGAGCGTCACGATCACGGTGCCGAGCCGGAGCGTCTTCGTATCCTTGATGCTGTAGAAACGGATGATCATCTGCGGCATGCCCCAGACGCCGAGGCTCACGACGAGCGCGAAGCTGAAGAGCCCGGCCCAGCCCCAAACGCCCGGCGTATGCACGTACTGCGGCCCGATCGCGGCGAGCTTCTGCATCCCCGCGCCGAGACCGCCGACCGCGCCGATGGTCTTGAACAAGAGAAGGAGGAGCGCGAAGATCATCACCCACGCCTGGATGAAGCTCGTCCAGACGACGGCCATGTAGCCGCCGAGCACGACGTAGAAGATGATCACGAGCCCCGAGATGAGCACACCCCCCCAGTAGGGGAGATTCATGAGCACCTCGAACGAGTTCGCCATCCCTTTCACGACGCTCACGTTGTAGATGATGAGAAAGAGGAAGACGACGGCGGCCGAGTAGATGCCCGCCGCGGGGGAGTTGAAGCGCCGCGCGAAGAATCCCGAAAGCGTCCTCACGCCGAAACGCTCGGTCATCTCGCGCACGCGCTTGCCGAGGACGATCCAGCAGAGGAGGCATCCGACGAGCACGTTGATCGCGCCGATCCAGATCGTCGCCATGCCGAACTTGTACCCGAATGCGCCGCCGCCGATAATGAGCACCGAGCTGAAATAGACGGCGATATACGAAAGCGCCGTGACCCACGGCCCGATCGTGCGGCCCCCGAGGATGAAGTCGGAGGCCGATTGCGTCCTGCGGGAGCTCCAGAGGCCGACCCCCATCAGGATCGCGACATACAGGAACAGAACGGCGATGCAGGCCTGCAGCAGCGTCACGGTTTCCCCCTTGTTCCCCTTCTACGGCCGCCGGTCGCTTTCGCGGCCGCGAAGCGCCCAGACGAGCGCGGCGACGACGCTCGCGCCGGTCACGACGAACGCCATGAAGGTCATCCACGGAAAGTTGAACGGTCCCATGATTCGACGCCTTTCGACGCGGGCCGCGGGGCGTCCGAGCCCGCCATGCGGGGCCCGCTAGTACTTGAACATGATCTCCCAGCGCAGGAAATGAGCCGTATCGCTCCCCGAGGAGTAATAATCCCCCGGCAGGAGCGCTTCCCAGAGAACGTACGCGGAAAGATATGTATTCAACGTTCCGGAGAGCTTCATGAGCGACAGCGTCCCGCGGTAGCTCCCCGCGCCGAATATCGATGCGCCGGCGCCCGGAGGAGGCGGCTCGGGCGCCCACATCGGATAGATCCGCTCCTCGAGCGTGACGCGCGCGAGCGGCTTGATCTCGAGACCGAACCACAGCGAAGCGAAGTTCTCCCAGTATGCCGCGCCGCGCTCCTTCGCGAGAGAATAGATATAGAGGTCGCTCCATTTCGGCCAGCGGGAATAGACCGGATCCCATCCTTCGTAGGTATCCGGGCTCTCGGGATCGTCGCCGGAAAGATAGAAGGCTCCCAGGCCGAACGCCGTCGGCACGCGATCGAACGGCAGGGCGTATTTTCCGTACAGGTAGCCGCCGTACCCGAGACGATCCTGCGCGCCGCGGTCGCCGGCCTGCACCGCCCCCTCGGCGGCGAAGGTGAGCCGCCCGAAGCCCTTGCCCGACGCGCGCGCGCCGATCGTATGGATGTCGCTTTCGGGATACGCGCCGTCCTCGTCTTTCTCGTTCTTGTAGAAATAGTACGCTTCGAGCTTGCGGCCCTCGAACGACTCGTCCGTGTAGTAGAGCCCGGCGCCCGTTTCGTCCCATTCGATCATCGATTGCTTCTGATCGTTGAGGATGGGCAGATAGTCGTCCCGCTCGGGATCGGAAATGAAGTGCGCGTCCACGCGGCGCTTGCCGAACGAGGCGGTGAGGAGCAGCGCGTTGAAGTATCCGGTGCGCGAGCCGTCGAGCGGCCCGCCGTCCCAGCAGATGAAGCCCTCGCCGTAGGAAAGGTTCTGCCGCCCGGCGACGAAGCCGAAGCGTGAGCCGCCGAGATTCTTCCCCTCGACGTAGAGATTCTCGACGATAAGCTCGTGGATCTCGAACGGCTGGTTCTCGAGCCCCTTGTTCGATTTGTACCAGTGCCGGTGCTCGTTGTTGAGCATCGCGTAGAATTTCCAGCGCGCGTCCGGCGCCCACGAGCCCCAGAGCTGCGATCGCACGCGAACGTAGTTGTTGTCGTCGGCGAGGGCGTTCGAAAAATCGGTGAGGTTGGCGCCGTATTCCTGGCGAAGGCGGAGGCGATATCCCCAGTCGAATGCGTTCGGGGCCTTGTCCTCCGCGATAACGGCGCCGGATACGATGCAGAGCAGAGCGATGACGCTCAACGCGTGCCGGACGATATTTCCGGTCCCGCGCGGGCTTGTGCGGCTCACGCAAACGCTCCTTTCGAATCCTGGCCGGCGGCACAGCGAACTCCCCTTTTCTAAAGGAATTTCGAAGGCATGTCAAGACCTCCTCTTGTGTGGTATGCTGCTTCGAAAAGCGGGCAATCGCGCGCCGCACGAAAACCGATTTCAAAGGAGCGAGCATGAAACCGCAGCTTCTCGCGCTCGTGGCCGCCGCGGCATGGGGCATCGGAGGATATTTCGAGAAGAAGGGCCTTCAGATGGGGAACCTCTCCGCCCAGATGGGCAGCACGCTGCGCACGGCCATGGCGCTCGCGATCCTCGGCGCCGTGAGCCTTCCGCAGTGGAAGACGCTTCCGCAGGCCGGCGCGAAGCCTCTCGTGATGATGGCGCTCGGGGGAGGCGTGCTCGCGGGAGCCGTCGGGATGCTGTGCTTCTACGCGGCGCTCAAGGGGGCGCCGCTCGGGCGCGTCATGCCCATCGCCTTCACCTCTCCGCTCTTCGGAGTGATCATGGGGGTGTGGCTCGGCGGCGAGACGCTCGGGGCGCGGGAGCTGACGGGCATGCTTCTCACGACGGGCGGTATCGTGCTCTTGACGGCCAAGTAGATGGAGCCATCGAATGGATAGCGGGAAAACCGGCTCGAACGAAATATTCGACGTCGTCGTGATCGGCGGCGGGGCCTCGGGCATGCTCGCGGCGGGAAGCGCCGCCGAGAGGGGACTCCGCGTCCTTCTCCTCGAGCGGAACGCGCGTCTCGGGAGGAAGCTCGGCATCACGGGGGACGGCCGGTGCAACCTGACCAACACCGACGAGAGGGATGATTTCATACGCGGTTTCGGCGCGAACGGGAAGTTCCTGTATCGGGCCTTCGCCGAGTTTTCGAACCGCGACCTGATCGATTTTTTCGATGGCCTGGGCGTGGCGACGAAAGAGGAGAAGGGCGGGAGGATTTTTCCGGCGAGCGGCAAGGCGGAAAGCGTTATCGGGGCGCTCGCGCGATACATGAAGAGGCACGGAGCCGCCGTCAGGATGAGCTCGCGCGCGGAGAGAATCGTCGTCGATCCCGCGTCGGGAACGATAGCCGGCGTCGCGATCGAAGGCCCCGGAACGATGATCGAGACGAAGAACGTGATTCTCGCGACGGGCGGGCTCTCGTATCCAGCCACAGGCTCGACGGGAGACGGCTACGCAATGGCGCACGCGCTCGGCCACACGATCGTCCCGCCGCGCCCCGCGCTCGTTCCCCTCGAAACGACGGAATCGTTCGTGAAGGATCTGCAGGGAGTATCCCTGACCGGTGTCGGCGTTTCCGTGATGAGCGGCCGGAAGAAGATCGCTTCGGAAATCGGCGATCTGATCTTCACCCATTACGGCGTCTCCGGCCCCGTCATTCTCTCGCTCAGCGGGATCGTCGTCGAATATCTCGACCGGGAGGAAACGGTCGCCCTTTCCATCGATCTGAAGCCGGCGCTCGACACGGCCGGCCTGGACGAGCTTCTTATCGGCGAGCTCGCCGGCTCCGGCGGAAAGCAGGTAGCCGCGGTCATGAAAGGCCTCGCGCCGAAGGCGCTCGTCCCGGTGCTCCTGAAGGCGGGAGGAATATCCGGCGAGAAGCGGTGCGGGCAGGTCACGAGCGCCGAGAGAAAGCGGCTCGCGGAGCAGCTCGCCGATTTCCGGCTGACGGTGAAACGATCGAGGCCCATCGCCGAGGCGATCGTCACGCGGGGCGGAATCGACTTGAAGGAGGTCGATCCGCGCACGATGGAATCGAAGAATGTGAAGGGACTCTACTTCTGCGGAGAGATGCTCGATATCGACGGGAACACCGGCGGCTACAATCTTCAGGCGGCCTTTTCGACGGCGCGCCTCGCCGCGGCGAACGTGCCTATGAGCCGTCCGTGAGCTTCTCGGGGTGATGCCTCACGACCTCGGCCTGCACCATATAGATCACGTTCTCCGCGATATTCGCCGTATGGTCGCAGACGCGCTCGAGGAAGCGCGCGATGAGGAGGAGCGACACGGCCCGCGGAGCCGTGGAGCCGTCCTTCACCATGTAGTCGTTGATGAGCTCGCTCTGGATCGCGTCCCTGAGGCTGTTCGCCTCGGGGTCCGAGAGGACGACCTTCCTGGCCAGCTCGATATCCCCCTTCATGAAGGATTCGATCGCCCAATTGATCATGTTCTGGGCCACGACGGTCAGCTTCGGTATGTCCACCAGCGGCTTCAGGAGCGGTTTGTCCACGAGATCGAGCGTCCGCTCGGCCACGTCGACGGCGAGGTCGGCGATCCGCTCCAGCTCGGCGTTTATCTTCATCCCCGTCGTGATGAACCGGAGATCCTTCGCCATGGGCTGATAGCGGGCGATCAGGTCGACGCATTTCTCGTCGACGAGGAGCTCCAGCCTGTCGATGTTGCGGTCGTTCTCGATGACGCTTTGCGCGAGATCCGCGTTCCGGGACTTGAGCGATTCGATCGATTTGTAGACGGCCTCTTCGGCGAGCGTTCCCATTTCGATGATGCGTTTCTTCAGCTCGTCGAGCTCGACGTCGAAATGACGTTCCATGGATCCTCCTAGCCGTATCTTCCCGTGATGTAGTCTTCCGTGCGCTTGTCCCTCGGCGAGGCGAAGAGCTCCTCCGTCCGGTTGAACTCGATGAGCTCGCCGAGCAGCATGAAGCCCGTGTCGTCGGAAACGCGCGCGGCCTGCTGCATATTGTGAGTGACGATGACGATCGTGTAGTTGTGCTTCAGCTCGCGCATCAGTTCCTCGATGCGGGCCGTCGCCTGGGGATCCAGGGCCGAGCAGGGCTCGTCCATGAGCAGCACGTCCGGCTTCACGGCGAGGAGCCTCGCGATGCAGAGCCGCTGCTGCTGCTCGAGGGAGAGCCGGAGCGCGGACGAGCGCAGCCGGTCCTTCAAGTCGTCCCAGAGGAGCACGCCCCGGAGGCTGGCCTCGACGATCGAGTCCAGCTCGTCCCGCGAGGTTCGCGTGCCGCGGATTCTCACGCCGAAGACGATATTCTCGTAAATGGAGAGCGGGAACGGGTTGGGCCGCTGAAAGACCATTCCCACCTTCTTGCGCAGGGCGACGAGGTCGGTGTCCGGAGCGAGGATGTCGACGTCGTCGATGAGCGCCTCCCCTCCGGTGCGGACGCCGTCGATCAAATCGTTCATCCGGTTGAAGACGCGCAGCAGCGTCGACTTGCCGCACCCCGACGGGCCGATGATCGCGGTGATCCGGTTCGCCGCGAAAGCCGCGTTCACGTCCTTGAGCGCGTGAAAGTCGCTGTACCAGAGATCGAGGCGCTTCGTGACGATCTTGTTCGTCATCCGAACCTTCCGCGGATATAGTCTTCCGTCCGGCCGTCCCTCGGCGCGGTGAATACCTTGTCGGTCTTGTCTATCTCGATCATCTCGCCGTTCAGGAAGAACGCGGTCCGATCCCCCACGCGCGCGGCCTGTTTGACGTTGTTCGTCACCAGGATCAGGGTATACCGCTGCTTGAGCTTGATCATGGCGTCTTCCACCTTCGCGGTCGAAATGGGATCGAGCCCCGAGCAGGGCTCGTCGAAGAGAATCACCTCGGGCTCGACCGCCAGGGTCCGGGCGATGCACAGGCGCTGCTGCTGGCCGCCGGACAGCTTGAACGCGGACTCGTGGAGCCGGTCCTTGACCTCGTCCCAGAGATACGCGGCCTGCAGCGATTCTTCCACCCGGGTCGAGAGCTTGTTCCTGTTTCGCAGGCCGTGCATCCGGGGCCCGTACGCCACGTTGTCGAATATCGAGAGGGGGAGCGGGAGCGGCAGCGCGAACACGGTGCCCACCTTCCTGCGCAGCACTTCGACGTCCATCTTCCTGATGTCCTCGCCTTCGAGCGCCACCGTTCCGCTCATCCTGAAATTCAGCTGCAGGTCGTTCATGCGGTTCAGCATCCGCAGAAACGTCGTCTTGCCGCTGCCCGACGGCCCGATCACGGTCAGTATCTCGTGGGCGAAGACCTCCATGCTCACGCTCCGCACCGCGTGCACTGAGCCGAACCGGATGTCGAGACCTTCGATGGTGAATATTACCATTTTTTCTTCATCCTGAACTTGTATCGAATGATTATCGCGATCAGGTTCATGAACAGCACGAGGGCGAGCAGAACGAACGCCGTTCCGTAGCGAATCTTCTCGTCGACGTTCGGAACCTGGGTCGATATGACGTAGAGGTGATACGGCAGCGCCATCGCCTGATCGAAAATCGAACCGGGAAGCTGCGGCAGATAGAAGGCGGCGACCGTGAAGAGAATCGGCGCCGTTTCGCCGGCGGCTCTCCCGAGGCCCAGGATCGTTCCCGTCAGTATCCCGGGGATCGCGTTCGGGAGCACGATATGCCGTATCGTCTGCCATTTGCTCGCGCCGAGAGACAGGCTCACCTCGCGGAACGACTGCGGGACGCTCTCGAGCGCCTCGCGCGACGCCGTGATGATCAACGGCAGGATCATGATGCCGAGGGTGAGGGAGCCCGAGAGAATCGAGACGCCAAACTTGAAAAAGACGACGAAGAGGGCCAATCCGAAAAGCCCGTACACGACCGAGGGCACGCCGGCGAGGTTCACGATGGAAAGCTTGATGAGCCGCGTGAGGAGATTGTCCTTCGCGTACTCGCTCAGGTAGATGGCGGCGAGGAGTCCGAGCGGAAGAGCGAAGACGATCGCGCCCGCCACGAGATACAGCGTTCCGACGATCGCGGGAAAGATGCCCCCCGCGCGCATCCCCTGGCGCGGAATATCCGAGAGGAACTGCCACGTGATCGCCGGAAGCCCCTTCTGAACGATGACCGCGACGACGAACCCGACGAGCAGCAGAATGAGGGCGTTCGCCATGAACAGTAGAAAGAAAGCGATTCGCTGCGTCCGGTACGGATTCATCGTCATTGCCTCTTGTGCAGGAACAGGTCAGCCGTCACGTTGATCGCGAAGCTGATCACGAACAGCACGATGCCGATCGCGAAGAGCGCGAAATAATGCTCGCTCCCGATCACCGCTTCTCCCATTTCCGCCGCGATCGTCGCGGTCAGCGTCCGCACCGGCACGAAGAGGCTGTGCGGCATCACCGCGGCGTTGCCCGTGATCATCATCACGGCCATCGTTTCGCCGATCACCCTGCCGATCCCGAGCATGATCGCGGCGAGTATGCCGCTCGAGGCGGCCCGCAGCATCACGCGCCAAATCGCCTGCCAGTGCGTCGCGCCCATCGCGAGCGCCCCTTCCTTGTACGACTTCGGTATCGAGTACAGGGCGTCCTCGGCTATCGAAACGATGGTGGGCATCGCCATGAACGCGAGCATGATCGATCCGGAGAGCGCGGTGAGCCCCGTCGGCAGGTGGAACACCGTCTTGACGAGAGGAACGAGCGTGACCATTCCGATGAATCCGAGGACGACGCTCGGTATGGCCGCGAGCAGCTCGATCCCCGCCTTGAGGATCTCCTTGATCCGCTTCGGAGCGATCTCGGCGATGTAGATCGCGCATCCGACGCCGATGGGAATCGAGATGAGGGCGGCGCCGAGCGTCACGACGAGCGAGCCGAGGATCAGGGGGAGTATTCCCAGCAGAGGCGGTTCCGAGATCGGATACCAGCTCCTGCCCGCGAGGAACGCCGAGGGACTGATCGTCGTGAAGACGGCGAGCCCCTCCCGCAGCAGGAACAGGAAGATCAGAACGACGAAAAATATCGAGGCGAGCCCGCAGAGGAGCACGAGCTTCTCGATTATGAATTCCCGCACTTTACGCATAGACGCTATTTTCTGACCGGCACGAAATCGGTGGCTCGAACGATGTCCTGACCTTCAGCCGAGAGCGCGAAATCCAGAAACTTCTTTATCAGGCCCTGGGGCGGGCCGTTCGTATACATGAGAAGGGGGCGCGAGATCGGATACGCGCCGTCGATGACGTTCTCTATCGTGGGCGCGACGAAGGGGGATCCCGCGTCTTTCGCTATCGACACGGGCTTGTGCCGGTCGGAGATATACCCCATGCCGTAGTAGCCGATGGCGGCGGAATTTCCCGCCACCTCGTCGGCGATCGCCTGGGAGGAGGAGAGCATCAGCGCGCCCGGCGAGAACTCTTCCTTGCTTTTCTTGTCGTTTTTCCGCAAGACATGCTCTTTGAAATAGACGTGTGTGCCCGAATTCACTTCGCGGGACAGGACGACGATCCGTTCGTCCGCGCCGCCGACTTCCTTCCAGTTGGAGAGCTTGCCGGAGAAGATGCCCGCCAGCTGGTCCATGGTCAGCCTGTCGACGGGGTTTTCCGGATTCACCACCACGGCGAGGCCGTCCAGCGCCACGACGATCTCGTGCGGGTTGACGCCGCGCTTGTTCGCCAGGACGATCTCCTTGTTCTTGATGTTTCTCGAGCTCATCGCGCAATCGCATGTGCCGCTGACGAGGCTTGAGAATCCGGTGCCCGACCCGCCGCCCGTGACCGCGACGAATTCGCCTGGATTTTCCTCCATGTATTTCTCGGCCCAGGACTGCCCGAGATTGACCATCGTATCCGAGCCCTTGACCTGAATCGTATTCTGGCCCGATCTTCCGCAGGTCGAGAAGATGAGCGGCACCAGGAAGATCAGCGCACTTCTAGACATCGCATCCCTCTTCGTCGCTTCGGTGCATCATGGTAATCACGCGCCCTACGTTTGCCGGCGCAGACGCTCCCGCATGCTCTCGACCAGCGGACGCGAGCCGACGTAGAGGGCGGTCCGGTGGTGCGGGGATTCAGGCATGATATCGAGGATGTCGTTTCCCGCCTCGTCGATCGCCGCGCCCCCCGCCTCCCGGGCGATGAAGGCGGCAACGTTCGCTTCGTAGAGAAGCCGCAGTTTCCCTTTGGGGCGGTTCCTGTCCGGTTTCGGATGGTTGACGATCGCCGGGTACATGAACATTCCGCCGTTCGAGAGGAGGCGATGAAAATCCCCGGCGAGCGCCCCCATGTAGCGGAAGGAGTACTTCGGCTCGTGCTCCTCGATCCAGCTCTGGACGTTCGCGGAGAAGGTTCTGCGGTTGGAGGCGTTGAAAGAGAGCTCCCACCCCTTCCGGTCCTCGGGCAGTATCAACCGCTCGGAATTCTCGGGCCTGACGTACGTCATCGTTTCGTCGAGGTGGAAGCGGAAGACGCCGGTGTCGGCAAGGGCGAGTGTGAAAACCCCGTTCGGGATGAGAAAGATCCCCGCCGCGCGGAGCTCGGCTCCCGAGCGCAGATGGCCGTCCTCGGGCCCTTCCAGGTTTTTCTTCGCAACCGCGAACATGAAACCGACGGGCAGGTTGTGCTTGATGTTGCTCGAACCGTCGAGCGGATCGTAATAGATGAAGTAACGGCCGCCGTCCTCGTTGAGCCGGATCGGCTCGGGCTCCTCCTCCGTGACGGCGTAGATCACCTGATTCGAACGTCGAAGATAGTGCAGCACGATCGAATCGGCGATGTCGTCCATCTTCATCACCGATTCGTCCTGGCAATTCGTCACGCCCGCTTCGCCCATCATATTCTTGAGCGAACCGGTCTGGTAGAAATACTGGATGTACTTGGCGGCCGTCTGGATCGCCTCGAGGAGCACGAGAAAATTATAGCTTCGCTTATGGCGCTCCTGGTGGTGGAGCATGAAATCCATGAAGCTCTGCTCAAGTTTCATGCCCGAGCTCTCTCCCGCGCATTCCGTGAATCTAGCCGCCGAATTGGTATCCGAACGCCAGGTAGAATATGGGCCCGAACGTGACGTCCGAGTCCTCGTTCCCGCCCGACGGCTGCGTGATGAAACCGAGCTCGCCTACGAGCGCGTTCTTGCCGCCGGCGAGCGGTTTCACGACTTCGAACAGGCCGCCCACATCGAAGCCGTTCGTCCCTTCGTCGACCGCGTCGGTGCTGATCATCTGGTAGCCGAGGGCGAAGCCCGGGCGAAGCTGCATTCCGTTCTGCAGGGTGAATCTCCCTTTCACCGTCGCTCCCAGGGTGGTGACCGTGACGCCGTAGTCGTCTCCGAGCACGGTGACGGAGGGCCCCGCCAGCATCAGAAACGCGCCGATCGACAGCTTGGGAGCCACCATGGCGTCGAAATACGCGTTGACGAGCCAGCCCATGCCCGTATCGAAGCTCCAGCCCGGAGGATCGATCGTCACGCCGCCGGGCATCAGCAGGCCGCCTTTGAAGGTGAAATTCCACTTCTGCTCCTGAGCGTTGCCCGCGGAAATCGATACGGCGACGAGAACCATGCACAGCAGAACGACGCGCAACGTTTTCATTCCAGCCTCCCCATGCTGATGCCGACGAGCCGAACCTGTTCGAACGTCGAAGCGGAGCCTATCGAAACCTCGCATGCATGTCAAGCGTTCACCGGCTCTTGTCCGGGTATGGCGGCGGCGGGGGCACCGCCGGCGGCTTCGCCTTCAGGAGGTCGAGCACGACCTCTATCGCCTTGTCGAGCTGCTGGTCGGCGCCGTCGAACTCCTTCGCGGGATCGTTATCGATGAAGATGTCCGGTTCGACGCCCTTCCCCTCCATGATCCATTCCTTCCCCTCGGCGTCGTACCGCGAGTACTCCGGCTTGTTGAGATAGCCGCCGTCGAGAAGCGGGAGGCTGCCGCGGATCCCGACGACGCCTCCCCACGAGCGTTTGCCGATGACCGGGCCGATCCCGTGTTTCTTGAACCGGTAGGCGACGATGTCGCCGTCCGAGGCGGAGAACTCGTCGAGCAGCATCACCTTCGGGCCGACGATCGTGCCGTCGGGATCGGGGGCGTACGACGTGTTCCGCGCGATGTCGATCATCGCAACCTCGCGTCTGAGGCGTTCGATGATCTGCGAGGAGACGTTCCCGCCGCCGTTCCCGCGCACGTCGACGATCAGCGCGTCCTTCCGGGTCTGCGGGTAGTAGTACTTCACGAACTGATTGAGCCCGTCGACGCCCATGTCGGGGATATGCACGTATCCGACGCGGCCGCCCGTGGCCTTGTCGACCTTCTCGAGGTTCCGTCGGACCCAGTTGAAGTAGTACAGCTCGCGCTCGTCGGCGATCGGCACGACGACGACCGCGCGCGCCCCCGGCTCCTTCGGCGCCGCGTTGATCGAGAGCGTGACCTGCGTGCCCGCGGTGTTCCAGAGGGACTCGTAGATATCGCGCATCCCGGCGGTCGAGACGCCGTCGACGGCGACGATGTATTCCCCCTGCTTCACGTCGACGCCGATCTCCGTGAGCGGAGAGCGGAGGCTCGCGTCCCAGTTCTGTCCCTCGAGAATCTCGTCGATGTGGTAGTGCTTCGTCGCGGCGTCGCGCGAGAGCTTCGCGCCGAGGAGCCCCTGCTGCACGCGGTCGGCTTTCGGGTAGTCGCCGCCGCCGACGTAAGCGTGGCCGATGTTGAGCTCGCCGATCATCTCGCCGATGACGTAGGTGAGGTCGGCCCGGTGATTCACGAAGGGGAGCAGCGTCTCGTAGCGCGTCCGCATGAGCTTCCAGTCGACGCCGTGCAGCGTCGGGTCGTAGAGGAAATCGCGCATCTGGCGCCAGCATTCGTTGAACATCTGGTTCCACTCGGCCTTGCGGTCGAGAATCACGCGCATATCCGAGACGTTCAGCTTCTCGCTCGCGTCTATTTTCCCTAAGGGGAGGTCGATGATCGAATAGGAGCCTCCCTGCGCGACGAGCATCTTCTTGCCGTCCGCCGAGATCTCGTATCCGTCCGCCTCGCCGAGCTCGGTCTCCTTCTGCTTCTCGAGATCGTAGAGGAGGAGCTGCGGCTTTTGATCGCGTCTCCCTCCTCGCAAGTAGTAGACCTTGTCGCCGATGCAGGAGATATCACGGTAGCCCGAGGCGGCGGCCGGGATCACTGCGATGCGATTCTGGATGCCCTCGGCGTCGACCGTGATCGGCTGCTGCTCCTTCTTTTCCTCTTTCTTCTCGTCTTTCGCCTTCTCCTTCGCGCCCTTCGCTTCATCCGCCGGCGCCCCGCCCGCGCTCACCTCGTCGCTCTTCGGAGCGAAGGGAGAGGGGACCGATTTCGACAGGGTTACGAGGTAGATTCGCGTCATGTCGATGTAGACGTGGTTCCATTCGGTCTGCCCGTAGAGCGGGCTGAAGCTGCGGTTCGAGGCGAAGAAGAGGTATTTCCCGTCGGAGCTGAAGGCCGGACCAAAGGAGGTGAACCACCCGTCCGTAACCTCGATCGTCTTTTTCGAGTCGAGCGAATAGAGCCGGATCGTGGTCATGCGGCGGTCTTCCGGCTTTGCGTAGGCGATCCACCGGCTGTCGGGGGACCACGAGTAGTCGCGTATCTCGAATGCGGCCGCCTCGGCCACGAGCGTCACGTTCTTCGAATCGACGTTGACGTACTGAAGGCGCTGCTTCCGGTCGCCCCACAGGAGCTTCTTTCCGTCCGGCGACCAGAGAGGCTGGTATTTATAATTGTCCCCGCCGCTCGTGAGACGGGTGGATTCGCCGCGTCCGTCCTGCGGCACGAGCCAGAGCTCGTCCTCGCCCGAGGCGTCGGAGACGCAGGCGATCCATTTCCCGTCGGGGGACCACTTCGAGCTCCGCTCATGCACACCGGGAGTGTTGGTCAGGTTCCGCGTGTTCCCGTGCTTCGCGGGCACGGTGAAGATGTCGCCCCTCGCGCCGAAGAGGGCGCGGCTCCCGTCGGGCGCGATTTCGAAGTTCGTGATCTCCCCGGAGACGTCGCGGAGCCCGCCCCGGCCGATCGCGAAGTCTTCGTTGATCGTGACGGGCACGCGGCGGACCTTCTCGGTCGCGAGGTCGAGGACGTGCAGGCGCCCGCCGTTCTCGAAGACGATCGCGTTGTCACCGAGGGACGGGAACTTCACGTCGTAGTCGGTGAAGCTCGTGAGCTTGCGCGTCTGCTTCGTCGCGATATCGGCCGCGTAGAGGTTCATCCGTCCCGATTCCTCGCGATCGGAGGCGAAATAGACGGTGCCGCCGCGGAGCATCGGGATGATGTCCTGCGCGGGATCATTCGTGAGATTCGTCGTCGTCCGCGTCGCGAAATCGTAGAGCCAGACGTCGTCCGCCTGGCCGCCGCGGTATCGTTTCCATGTGCGGAACTCGCGGAAGACGCGATTATAGGCCATAGTTTTCCCGTCGGCCGAGAAGGAGCAGAATCCGCCGCGCGGCAGCGGCAGCTGTTCGGAATCGCCTCCCTCGCGGGAGACGGCGAACAGCATTCCTTTGAAATCGTTCGCCTCGTGCATCCGCGAGCGGTAAACGATCGTCGCGCCGTCACGCCACGCCATGACGATGTTGTTCGGCCCCATCCGGTCGGAGGCGTCGTCGCGGCCGAGCGTGGCCGTGAACGTGAGGCGCTTCGGCACGCCGCCGTCGGCTCTCATCAGGTAGACCTCGGTGTTCCCGTCATACTGGCCGGTGAAGGCGATTTCCGTGCCGTCGGGCGAAAAGCGCGCGAACAGTTCGAAGCCCTCGTCGCTCGTCAGACGGCGCGCGACCCCGCCCGACGCGGGCACCGAGTAGAGATCCCCCGCGTAGGTGAAGACGATCCGATCGCCGTGAATCGCCGGAAAGCGAAGCAGGCCGGATTCCTCCGCGCCCGTCGCGGAGGCGGCGACGAGCAGCATCACGAGCACGAGCGAAAGACGGAAACGCTTCATGGCCCAAATCCTCTCTGCTGGAGTGAAATAGTCGAGAGAACGTCACGCGTATACGCGCGGAGGGTACAGCGATTTCGGCCGCGAGTCAAGGGCCGGCCTCTTCACATATTTTTCACTATACTCCGGCGGTGTTCGGCTATACTATCACCGCTTTCACGAGGTACCCATGGAACGGGATCTCTCGCAGCTCAGAATCGATCCGGACCGGCGCGGGCGATCGGGCCACGGCCGGCGAGCGCTCGTGTTCGCGCTCATCGTCCTTGCGCTCGCGGTCGCGGTCATCGCGGCGATCGTTTTCTCGAGGCGCGCGCCGGATGTGGAGACGGCGGCGGTCCGCGAGGCGGGCGCGGCGCAGACGGCCGTGCTCAACGCGAGCGGATACGTCACGCCGCGGCGCCGCGCGACCGTGTCGGCCAAGGTCACCGGGAAGATCAGTGAGGTCTTCATCGACGAGGGGATGCGCGTCGCCGCCGGGCAGGTGCTCGCGCGGCTCGACGACGTCGACGCCGTCGCGGCGCTTCGCGCGTCCGAGGCGGAAAAGGCGGTCGCCGTCGCGACCCTCGAGGAGCTGCGTGTCCAGCTCGCGAACGCCCGGCGAGCCTACGAACGGAACAAGGATCTCCGTGCGCGCGATCTCGTGAGCCAGGAGTCGCTCGACAACGCCGAGACCGCCGTGGCGAGCTACGAGGCCCAGATCGCGCTCGCGAACGAGCGGATCAACGCCGCGGAGCGATCGGCCGGGATCGCCCGCCAGAACGTCGATAATTGCATCATCCGGGCTCCCTTCGCCGGAATCGTCGTTTCGAAAGACGCGCAGCCGGGGGAGATGGTCTCTCCGATATCCGCCGGAGGGGGATACACCCGCACCGGGATCGCGACCATCGTCGACATGGCCTCGCTCGAGGTCGAGGTCGACGTGAACGAATCATACATCGCCCGCGTCGCTCCCGGCCAGAGGGTCGAAGCGGTGCTCGACGCCTATCCGGACTGGCGTATCCCTTCGAAGGTCAGGACCGTGATTCCCACGGCCGACCGCCAGAAGGCGACGGTGAAGGTCCGCATCTCCTTCGACAAGCTCGACGGGCGCATTCTCCCCGATATGGGGGTCAAGGTGTCGTTCCTCGAAGGAGTTGCCGATACGGCGTCCGCCGCGATCGTTCTCGTTCCGCGGGAAGCGGTGCGCTCGGAGGGGGACGTGCGCTACGCGTTCGTCGTGAAGGACGGCCGCGTCGAACGGCGGGCCGTAAGCGCGGGCCGTGAGCGCGGATCGAACGTCGAGGTCGTCGCGGGGCTTCGACGCGGCGAAGAGGTCGTCGTCCGCTCCGCGGGTGAGCTCCGCGACGGCGCGCGGGTTTCGGTGAAAGAGAAATAACCGACCAAAGGAGATTCCATGGTTCGCGTGGACGGCAAAGGGAGCGGAGCCCTCGTCGAGATCAGAAATCTCGACAAGAAATATCACCGCGGCGGCGAGGAGATCGACGTGCTCCGCGGTCTCAACCTCGACGTCGACACGGGGGAGTTCATCGCGTTCATGGGCCCGTCCGGCTCGGGAAAAACCACGCTTCTCAACCTCATCGGCGGGCTCGACACGCCGACGAGCGGGGCCGTGCGCATCGGGGGGGACGAGATCAGCAGGCTTTCGGGACGGAAGCTCGCCGCGTGGCGCGCGCGTCACATCGGCTTCATATTCCAGATGTACAACCTCATCCCCGTCCTCACGGCCTTCCAGAACGTGCAGCTGCCGCTCCTGCTCACGAATCTCTCGAAGGCCGAGCGCCGGAAGCACGTCGAGGCGGCGCTCGATCTCGTCGGCCTCGCGGACCGCATGCATCACTATCCCCGGCAGCTCTCGGGCGGGCAGGAGCAGCGGGTCGCGATCGCGCGCGCCATCGTCGCCGATCCGAGCATTCTGCTCTGCGACGAGCCGACGGGGGATCTCGACCGCGTCGCGGGAGACGAGATCCTCGACATCATCGGCCGCCTCTCGAAGGAATATAAGAAGACGATCTTTCTCGTGACGCACGATCCGATAGCGGCGAAGCGCGCCGGCACGCTCCTCCACCTCGACAAGGGAACGCTTCTCGAATGCGCGGCCGACGGGGAGTTCGCGTGCAAGCCGGAGGAGAGCGGGAAATGAAGTTCCTTCATCTCGTCTTCCTCAACCTCCGCCGAAAGAAGACGCGGACGGCGCTCACGTTCGGCTCCTTCCTGGTCGCCCTCTTTCTCTTTGGCCTGCTCATGACGATCCGGACGGCGCTCAGCTCGGGGGTCGACGTCGCGGGAGCGAACCGGCTCGTCGTGCGGAACCGGGTGTCCCTCATCCAGCCGCTGCCGCTCTCCTACCGCGAGCAGATGCTTCGCATGCCGCACATCGAGGAGGCGACGTTCTCGACGTGGTTCGGTGGATACTATCAGGACATGAAGAACTTCTTTCCGAACTACGCGATAGACGTCGAGACCTATCTCGGCGTCTATCCCGAATACAAGATCGACGAGGATGAGTGGCGCGCCTTCGCGGCCGACCGCGAGGGATGCGTCATCAGCCCCCCGCTCGCGAAGAAGTTCGGCTGGAAGATCGGCGACCGCATCCCGCTCGAGGCGTCCATTTGGGGAGGGACGTGGGAGTTCAACGTCCGCGCCATCTACGACAGCGACGTCAAGGAATTCATCACGCCCGAGATGTGGCTCCACTGGGATTACCTGGACGAGCGTCGCGAGTTCTTCAAGGGATTCGTCGGCTGGTACGTCGTGAAGATCGACGATCCCGCCAACGCGGTCGGGGTGGCGGCGGCGATCGACGAGCGCTTCGCGAACTCGCCGTTCGAATCGAAGACCGAGACGGAGAAAGCGTTCGCCGCCGGCTTCGCGAACCAGATAGGCAACATCCGGCTCCTCATCCTTTCGATCGGATCGGTCGTTTTCTTCACGCTGCTTCTCGTGACGGGGAACACGATGGCGAGCGCCGTCCGGGAGCGCACGGGGGAGCTCGGCGTTCTCAAGACGATCGGCATGAGCGATCCGACGGTGCTCTTTCTCGTGATGGCCGAATCGATCGTCGTCGCGGCGGTCGGGGGAGGGGCGGGGCTCGCGCTCGCCAAGCTCTTCACGCTCGGCGGAGACCCGACGGGGGGCATGCTCCCGAACTTCTTCCTCGCCGGCCGGTTCATCGCGCTCGGATTCGCGCTCGCCCTCGCCGCGGGGGCCGCGGCCGGGATCCTTCCCGCCGTCGGCGCCATGCGGCTCAAGATCGTCGACGCCCTGAGGAGGGTATGAGAATGGCGATTCCGCTCGCGTACAACGTCCGGAGCGTTTTTGTCCGCTGGCCATCGACGCTCGTCGCCGTGCTCGGCATCGCGGGGACCGTCGCCGTGTTCATCGTGATGCTCGCGATGGCGCAGGGATTCCAGGCGATGCTCATCGGAGGCGGCTCGCGGGACAACGCCATCGTGCTCCGCGGCGGCGCCGACAGCGAAATGATGAGCGCCATCACCCTCGATCAGGTGCGCGTCCTCGCCGACGCCCCCGGCGTCGCGCGCTCCGCCTCGGGCGAGCCCCTCGTAAGCGGCGAGGTCGTCGTGATCGGCGCGTTTCCGCTGCTCGCGACGGGCTCGGACGCCAACGTGCAGATCCGTGGCCTCTCCCCGGTCGTCCTCGAGGTTCGGCCGAGCGCGCGCGTCGTCGAGGGGCGGTTCTTCGAGCCGGGTCTCACCGAGCTCGTCGTCGGGAGGAACGTTCCGGGCACCTACGCCGGTTTCACGCTCGGCTCCGTCGTCGAATTCGGCGGGGGGCGCTGGACCGTCGTCGGCGTGTTCGACGCCGGCGGGAGCTCGTACGATTCGGAGGTGTGGTGCGACGCGGTGGTGCTCAACCAGGTCTTCAAGCGTCCCGAGAACATCTTTCAGTCGGCGACGGCGCGGCTCGTTTCCCCGGAGAGCTTCCAGGCCTTCAAGGACGCCGCGACGTCCGATCCGCGCCTCACCGTGGACGTCTTCCGCGAAACGGCGTTCTACGCGGAGCAATCGCGGATGGTATCGACCCTCATCAGGGTGCTCGGCTTCATCGTCGCGATCGTCATGGCGGTGGGCGCGATCTTCGCGGCGCTCAACACGATGTACTCCGCGGTCGCGTCGCGCTCGGCGGAGATCGCGACGCTCAAGGCGCTCGGTTTCAATCCCGCGAGCGTCGTCGTTTCGTTCGTCGCTGAATCGATCGTCATCGCGCTCGCCGGAGGGATCGTGGGATCGCTCGCCGCGCTTCCCTTCAACGGCTTCACGACCGGCACGATGAACTGGTCGAGCTTCTCCTACCTCGCCTTCTCGTTCCGCGTGACCCCGGAGATCGTCGCGAGCGGGCTCGTTTTCTCGCTCCTCATGGGGATCGTCGGGGGGCTTCCGCCCGCCCTGCGCGCCGCGCGGCTGCCGATCATCGTCGCTCTCCGGGAGCTCTGAGACCGGTACAGGAACAGGAGAACGGAATGGCCGCGTTCATAGCGTCTCTCATGTTCGTCGTCCTCGCGGAGATGGGGGACAAGACGCAGCTCCTCGCGATGGCCTTCGCCACGCGATACCGTCCCCACAAGGTTCTGATCGCGGTTTTCCTGGCGACGCTCGCGAACCACTCCCTCGCGGTCGTCGTAGGCCATTTCTTAAGCGTCGTCATTCCGATGGATATCATTTCCTTCGTCGCCGCGCTGTCGTTCGTCGTGTTCGGCCTCTGGACCATCCGCGGCGACGCGCTGGAGGGGGAGGAGAAGAGGGAGAGCCGTTTCGGCCCCGTCGCGACGGTCGCGATCGCGTTCTTCCTCGCCGAAATGGGAGACAAGACTCAGCTCGCCACGATAAGTCTCGCGGTCGAATACCGGAATATGCTCGACGTGCTGACGGGCACCACCCTCGGCATGGTGATCGCGGATACCGTCGGCATCGTCGTCGGCGTCGTTCTGTGCAAGCACATTCCGGAAAGAACCATCAAATGGATTTCAGCGGGCGTATTCGTTCTGTTCGGTTTCGCCGGCGTTTACCGGATTCTGTCCGTGCGCATCGGCGCGATCTACACTCTTCTCGTTCTCTGCGTCATGGGTCTCTGCACCGTCTGGGCCGCCGTCGTTCTCTCGCGACCGAGCAGAGAGATCGATTATCGGCCGCACATGCAAATAGCCGACTTCGACTCCAGCGATCGCACGTGCCGGAGGCGCGTCGGCTATTTTTTGCCCCTCTTTACTGGGCAATGCTACAAGCAATTCGAATATAGTTGATATTAATTATAATGCAAGAATAATTATAATTCATTTTGCGGGCGCCGCATCTGAAAGAATGCGACATTCCCCGCGTTTCTTTGGGAGGAGGACAACGAGGCGCCCGGGAAGACTGTCCGCATGCGCGATCCTCCCGGGCGCCGTTCAATCCGGATTACCTGTCCGGAGAAAACGCCTCGTGCTTCGGCCAGGGGCGCGGCTCGTCCTTGATCTTCTTCGTGAGAATCTCGAGCGCCTTCATGAGCTGCGCGTCGCGGCCCGTTCCGAAATCCGCCGGGTCGAGGTCGATGGCGATGTCGGGCGCCACTCCCTCGTTCTCGACGACCCATTTCCCCTGCGGATTGTAGACCCGGTAATCAGGAGCGGACAGCCCGCCGCCGTCCACCATGCCGATCCACATCGAGACGCCGACGAGCCCGCCCCAGCTGCGCGTGCCGACGACCGGCCCCATCCCCTTCGCGCGGAAGAGGTAGGGCAGCATGTCGCCGCCGGAACCGGCCTGGCGGTTCGTGAGGCACACGAGATGCGCGTTCGTGCCGAACCACGGCGAGACGTAGTCGTGCGAGTTGCGCCGCGTCCAGTACAGCAGCGGCCTCTTGGCGAGACGCTGCAGGAAGATGTCGGGATCGAGCCCGCCGCCGTTGAAGCGTCCGTCGACGACGATTCCCCGCTTCGTCGTCTGCGAGTAGAAATAGCGGGGGAAGAGCGCCGTCGAGCCGGTGTAGGTGTCGGGGAGATGGAGGTAGCCGATGGCGCCTCCCGATTCCTTCTCGACGAGGCGCCGGTTCCCTTCGACCCAGTCCATGTAGCGAAGGGTGTATTCGTTTCCGACCGGCTTCACCGTCACCGTGCGAGCCCCCTGGGTCGTCGGCTCGTCGTTGACCGTGAGCTCGACGGCCTTGCCCGCGAGGTCTATGAAATAGGAATAGACGCTGCGGTCCGCCGTGACCTCCCGCCCGTTCACCCTCAGCAGATAGTCACCTTCGCCGACGCGGATGCCCGCGCCGACGAGCGGAGGGCGCTCCTCGTCGTTCCAGTCGATATCGCCGTAGATCTTCTTGAACCGGTAGCGATTATTTGCGCGGTCGATCTCGTAATCGGCGCCGAGGAGGCCGACGCCGACATGCTCGGCCGTGCGCTGGATGTCGCCGCCGAAGACGTACGTGTGCGAGGTGTTGAGCTCGCCGATCAGCTCGCCGATGACGTATTGCACGTCCTGCCGGCAGGTGACCCGCTCGAGCATCTTCCCGTATTTGACCTTCATCGCGGCCCAGTCGAGGCCGTGCATCGACGGCTCGTAGTACCAGTCGCGCTCCATGCGCCACGATTCGTTGAAGATCTGCCGCCACTCGTCGAGGGGATCGAGATGCATCTTCAGGTCGGCGAGGTCGATCGCTTCGCCGCTCGACTCCTTGGCGGCGGCGTCGATCATTCCCGTCTCCGCGAAGCCGCGGTACACGATCGTCGAGCCGTCGCCGGAGAGCTCGTACCCGTTGACGGCCGGGATGACCTTGCTCTCCTTCTTGTCGGCGAACGAGAACGAGTGCAGGTCGAACGGGCGCGGGTCGCGGAACTCGAAGCGGTTGAAATCCCCCTCGTCCTTGTTGAGATAGTAGAGGTTCTGGTCGTTCGCGGCGAGGAAGCGGTAGTTGCCGCGCGGCACCGGGAACGTCTCGACGCGGCCTTCGATGCCGTCGAAATCGATCGCGACGAGCTTCTCCTTCGGTTTGGCCTTGTCGTCCTTGGCCGCCGGTTTCGCGTCGTCTTTCGCGCCGCTCGCGGGCTCTTCTTTCGCCGGAAGGACCGGGAAGAGCGGGGCGCCGTCCTTCCGGAGGGTGACGCTGTATATCCCGGCGAGCTTCTTGTAGACCATCTCCCATTCGAAATCGCAGAACACGGGGTCGAAGCGCCTGTTGGAGACGAAGAACAGCCGCGCGCCGTCCTTCGAGAACGCCGGATGGAAATCGTTGAACTCGCCGCCGCTGATGCAGCGGGTCTTGTTCGTCTCGAGCGAGTAGATGTAGATCTTGCCGACGAGCGATTCGTCCATCTTCGAGTACGCGATCCACCGGCTGTCGGGGGACCAGCAGTAATCGTAGATGTCCTTCAGGTCGAGCGAGATGTCGACGTTTTCGTATTCAGCCTTGTCGACCGTCGCGATTTTCCTCGTGGCGACGTCGATGAAATGCAGGGTCAGTGTCTGATCGGTGAACCCGATCTTCTTTCCGTCGGGCGACCAGCGGAGCGCGTGGCGATATCCGTCCCTGAAATCGGTCAGCTTCCGCGGCGCCGAGGCGCCGGCGGCGTCGATCGTGTAGAGGTTGTATTCGCCGTCGGCGTCGGATACGAAGGCGATCGTCGCGCCGTCGGGAGACCACACGGCGTCCTTGTCGCGCGCGCCCGACGTCCCCGTCAGGTTGCGCGTGATGCCCTCTTTCCGCGGCACGGTGAACAGCTCTCCGCGCGCGACGAGAAGCGCGGTTTTGCCGTCCGGCGAGGAGTGCGCCTCGGTGACGAATCCGTCCACGCTCTTGAGGTACGGCCGGAGCTCCGGCGTGTCGGCGCGCACCTCGACCGGGATGCGCTCGCTCGCCCCGGAGGCCGTGTCGAGCAGATAGAGATCGCCGCCCAGCTCGTAGACGATGCGCGCTGCCGCCCATGCTCGGGCGCCGCACGTCGTATTCCTTTTCGGTATGCTTCGTGATCTGCTCGAGCTTTTCGGTTTTCGTGTCGTACGCCCAGACGTTCAGGACGCGGTCGCGGTCGGAAACGAAGTAGACCGTGTCGCCGATCCACATCGGATTGCTGTCGATCGCGTCCGAATTGGAGACGTTGATCTCTTTCTTCGTCGCGAAATCGTAGATGAAGATGTCCGGCGCGAGGCCGCCCCGGTACCGTTTCCACGTCCGTCCGTCGACCGAGACCTTGGCGAAGGCGATGTGTTTCCCGTCGCTCGAAAAGGAGGCCTGTGCCACCTCGGGCAGCGGCACTTCTTCGAGGTCGGATCCGTCGGGATCGATGAGGAAGAGGCGCGTGAATCCCCCGAAGCTGTTTCGGCTCGACGTGAACATGATCTTGTTCTTGACCGGATCCCAGCCGATCACCGCGTCGAACCCGGGGTGAAAGGTCACGCGGCGGATATTCCCGCCGTATGTGTCCATGACGTACACGTCGGCGTTCCCGTCGTACTCTCCCGTGAAAGCGATGAGGGAGCCGTCGTTCGAGAACTTGGGGAAGCGTCTCCTCGCCGTCGTGCGTCGTCAGGCGCGCGGCGACGCCTCCCTGGACCGGGGCGATCCAGATGTCTCCTCCGGCGACGAACACGACCCTGTCTCCGTGAACGTCGGGAAAACGCAGGAGAAAGTTGTGCTTCGCATCCTGTCCGAAGCACGCGGCCGCGGCGGTCAGCACGACGATCGACGCGAGGCCGATCGCGCGGAGCGTTCCGCGGAGCCTGGAAATTCCCGGGGCGATCGAGGACGGCATACGGACTCCTTTCGAGTTTGATTGAAGCGATGGAGTGGGCGATTCGAAATCGACTCGCGGAGACTAGCCGAAATCCGGGCGCGTGTCAAGGTCGCCGGGGCGCTCGACCGGACGCGAGAGGCTCCTTCGGCGGGCGTCGGCGCTCCGCTCAACCCACGAAGACGTCTTCCTTGGGATACCGGAACAGCACCTTCGGCGGCGCGGTCAGGAACGCGAACGCGATGCTCAGGACGCCGACCCTGCCGATGAACATCGTAACGATCAGCGCGGCCTTTCCGACCGGGCTGAGAGAGGCGGTGATCCCCGTGGAGAGGCCTGTATTTCCGAGGGCGGAAACGATCTCGAAGAGATTCTGCGAGTACGACGAGGTCTCCGTGACGGAAAGGATCACCGTGTCCGCGAGCGCCACGAGCATGAAGCAAAACGTCACGACGGCCGCGTCATAGATGCACCGCTCGGACATCTCCGTCCCCAGCGCGTTCGGTTTGTTTCTTCCGCAGTCGCGCTCGGACCAGAATGAAGAGGAGAGCGAATGTGGTCGTCTTGATGCCGCCGCCGGTGCTCCCGGGTGAAGCCCCGACGAACATCAGGAGCATGATAATCGTCAGGCTCGCCGCGCCCATTTTGCCGATATCGATCGTGTTGAATCCGTCCGTCGTCGAGGCCGAGACCGCCTGAAATACGGAGGTCAGCGTCCTGTCGTAGGCAGCTCATCGTCGATGGCCAATGCTCGGAGAAGAGGATGACGATCGTGCCGATCGATATGACGATCGCCGTGACGATGAGGACGAGCCGCGTATGAACGGTCAACCTGGATCTGCGCCGGCCGTTGAGCTTGTTGGTGACGAAAGCGGTGAGATCCCTCAGGACGAAAAAGCCTATGCCGCCGGCAAGGGAAAGAAAGACGATCGTGGCGTTCAGGAGCGTGCTGTCCCGATACCTCATGAGGCTGTCGGGGAAGAGCCCGAAGCCGGCCGTGCAGAACGTGGAGACCGAATGAAAGACGCCGAGATACATGGAACGTGCCGCCGAATACTCCTTCATCCAGAAACCGGCGAGGATGGCGGCCCCGACGAGCTCGAAGACGAACGAATAGACGAGCACCGAGAGGAAAAAGCCCTTGAGAACGTGCAGATTCGGTCCCGCCAGGGATTCCTTCGCGACGAGGCTCGTTCTGAGCGAACCTTTTATCCCCAGGACGTACATCGTGAGGATGATGAAGCTCATGTAGCCGATCCCGCCCAGCTGAAAGATCGCGAGAAGCACGATCTGGCCGAAGAGCGAATAGTAGGTGCCGATGTCGACGGCGGACAATCCGGACGTGCTGATGCCCGAGGTCGCCACGAAGAGCGCGTCCAGAAACGGCTGCGGCGTGCCCTGCGCCGAAGATACGGGCAGCGAGAGCAAGATGGCCCCCGTAACCGTGACGAAAGCGTAGCCGAGGATCAGCAGCTGGTACGGCGTGAGTCTGTTCCATATGTAGTTTCGCCTCTTCATATCCCATTAATCTTCTCTCCAGGGAAGCGCCGGGGCAAATCAAGAAAGGGTCAAAAAAAGCGGAGGGGGAGGGCTTCGGAAAGGATCGAGGCCGCGGCAGTCGTTCGCCGGCCGGTTCAGTCGCCGGAGCGGAGGCGGTATCCGATGCCGGGCTCGGTCAGGACGAAGACCGGCCGGTCGGGATCGGGCTCGATCTTCCCGCGCAGGTTGCTGATCGTCACCCGGAGGAGATGGAGGACGCCTTCCATGTCGTCGGGCTTGTTCCAGATCTCCTCGAGGATCTGCCGGTGCGTGACGACTTTGCCCGCGTTGAGCACGAGGAGCTTGAGCACGTCGTATTCCGTCGGCGTGAGGTTGATCCGCTTCCCCTTGATCGCGACCTCGTGCCTCGCGACGTCGATCGAGATCGCGCCCGCCCGGAAGACATCCTCCTGGTCCGCGGGGAGAAGGCGGCGCATCACCGCCTTGAGCCTCGCGAGGAGCTCGGTGATGCTGAAGGGCTTCGTCAGATAATCGTCCGCCCCGGCGTCGAGCGCTTCGACCTTGTCGGCTATGTCGTCCCGCACGGACAGAATGATGACGGGCGTCTTCGCGCGTTTGCGGATCTCCCTGAGCACCTCGATGCCGTCGACGTCGGGAAGCCCGAGGTCGAGAATGATCACGTCCGGATGGGACGACACCGATTTCTCGAGCGCCTCCGCTCCGGTCGCCGCCTCGAGTATGAGGTAGCCGCGGGGGGCGAGCGCGACCCTCAGTGTCTTTCGAATCGCCTTTTCGTCGTCGACGACGAGAATGCGCACGCTCTGGTTGGCCGTCATGGCAGGTCCCGCTTATCCGATAGAGGGAGGGTCACGATGAACGTCGCGCCGGAGTCCGCGTTGTTCCGCGCGGCGATCCGGCCGCCGTGCGCTTCTATGATTCCCCTGGAAATCGAGAGCCCGAGCCCGGTCCCCGCGACGCGCTGGGTCTTCTCGGTCCGGTGGAATCTCTCGAAGATGCGCGCGAGATCCCCCACCGGTATGCCCGTTCCCCGGTCCCGGATCTCGACCTCCGCCTCATGCGGCTTCACGCGCGCGCCGATGTCGATCGGCGAATCCTGCGGTGAATACTTCACGGCGTTGTCGAGCAGGTTGTAGAACGCCTTCATCATGAAGGAATAATCCATGGGGATTTCGGGGAAATCCTTCGGAATCGCGACGCGCACGGTCCGGTTTCCGATCCGGTCCCTGAGCTGCTCCAAAGAGGCTCCGAGAACGTCCCGCAGATCGCAGGGCCGCTTCGAGACTCGCAGCGTCCCCGCTTCCATTCTCGTCAGGTCGAGGAGATTGCCCACGATCCGGTTGAGGCGGTCCGCTTCCTCCGAAGCGTTCTCGATGAGATCCTTCCTCGTCGCGTCGTCGAGCGCCGGATCGTCCTCCTGAAGCGTGCTCAAGGTGCCGGTTATCGAGACGAGGGGAGTTCTCAGGTCGTGCGAGATCGAGCTCAGAAGCGCCGACTGGAGCTTTTCGGTCTGCCGCATGAGCTCCATGTGGCGGGACTGCTCCGCGAGATTCGCGCGCTGGATCGCGACGGCCGCCTGGCTCACGAGCGCGTTCAGCAGGTCCTCCTCGTCCTGAGTGAGCCCCTCCGCGCCCTTGCGGAGACAGACGCCGAGAACGCCGATCACGCCCGCGGAGGTCTTGAAGGGAAGATAGCGGGTCTTCCTTTTCGTCGCCTCATCCGGGCCGCCTCCGGCCATCGAGCCGTTTTCGTACGCCCAGCGCGCGATTCCCCTCTCGCCCTCGCTCGCGGGAAACCCGGGATCGTGGCTCGCGAGCGCCAGGGCGTCGTCGGCGGGCAGATATATCGCCACGCCGCAATTGACGATCTGCTTGACGTTCTTCCGTATCGCCTGCAGCAACGCGTCGAAGCCCGTTGAATCGGCGAGATCCGCCGCGAGGCGGTACAGCGCGGCGGTCTGGGCTTCGCGTCTGCGCGCCTGAATCGCCTGCTCCCGCATTCTCGACGCGAGCGTGCCGACGACGAGTCCGGCGGCGAGGAGCCCGACGAAGGTGAAGACATATTGAACGTCGGCGACCGTCAAGGCGAGGTAGGGAGGGACGAGAAAGAAATCGAACGCCAGGACGCCGAGGATCGCGGTCGCGACGGCCGGTCCCTTTCCCCACCGGACGGCGGCGATCACGACGGCGAGAAGATACAGCATCGCGAGATTCGTCGGCTCGAGGCGCCCCTTGACGAGCTCGCCGAGAAGCGTCGCGGCGAGGACGAGAGCGCCGCTCGCCGCGTACGGAAATGCCTTTTTCCAGCGCACGGTCAGTCTTTCTTGCGCGTCTGCATGAAGTACTGCAGGAAATCCACCGGCACCGGGAAGAGTATCGTCGAGTTCTTCTCGGCTGCGATCTCGGTCAGCGTTTGAAGATACCTGAGCTGCACCGAAACGGGCTCGGGCGCCATGACGTGTGCGGCGTCCCGGAGCTTCGTGGAGGCCTGGAACTCGCCGTCCGCGTGAATGACCTTCGCCCGGCGTTCGCGCTCGGCTTCGGCCTGCTTGGCGAGCGCGCGCCTCATGCCCTCGGGAAGATCGACGTCCTTCACTTCCACGGCGGCGACCTTGACGCCCCACGGGTCGGTGCGCTCGTCGATGATCTGTTGCAGCTTCTGATTGATCTTCTCGCGATTCGAGAGGAGATCGTCGAGCTCGTGCTCGCCGAGAATGGAGCGCAGCGTGGTCTGTCCCATCTGCGACGTGGCGTAGAGATAGTTCTCCACCGCGATGATGCACTTGGCCGGATCGAACACCTGGAAATACATGACCGCGTTTACCTTGACCGAGACGTTGTCCTTCGTCACGACTTCCTGCGGCGGGACGTCGAGAGCGACCGTTCGGAGCGTGACCTTCACCATTTTCTCGAACATCGGGATGAGCAGGATGAGTCCCGGGCCCCGGACGCCGACGAAGCGGCCGAGCCTGAACACGACTCCGCGCTCGTACTCCCTCAGCACCCTCACGCTGTTGCCCACGATGAAAATAACGAGAAGAATAACGACTGACAGTCCGATCTGCATATCGCTCTCCTTTCGGGTCAAACCCCCGCCGCGCGGCGGGATACAGGGACGACCTATCGTATCTCTTCCACCTTGAGAGACATTCCTTTGACGTCGATCACCCGGACGCGCTTTCCCTCCGCGATCTCTCCGTCGGAAAAGGCGTTCCAATGGGCGCCGGCCACGAAAACCCTGCCGCCTTTCGCGTCGATCGGGGTTCGCGCGTCCCCTTCCTGGCCGACGAGGGCTTCGCCGCCGGTTGTCGGCTTCTTGCGCAGCGACCGTATCGATAGATAGACGCCGACGACGAAGAAGGCCCCCGTCGACGAGCACCGCCGGCACGACGACCTGCAGCGAGGCGCGCAGGGCCGGATCCGGATCGTTGAAGAGCATGATCGAGCCGAATAGTCATGGCAATCAGTCCTCCCGCCGTCAAAATCCCGTTCGTCGCCGTCTTCGCTTCGGCGATGAAAAGCACGATGGCCAGTATGATCAGGAGAACCCCCGTGAAGCTCACCGAGAGCACCTGGAAGGCGAAGAACGCGAGAATGAGACAGATCGCGCCGACCACTCCGGGGAGGACGGCCCCGGGCGTGGAAAGCTCGAAGTACAGGCCGAGCAGTCCGAGCATGAACAGGACATAGGCGACATTGGGATTCGTGATGACGGCGAGCAGCCGGTCGCTCCAGCTCATCCTCATCTCGACGATCGCGGCGCCCTTCGTGTGCAGGGCGATCGTTTTCTCTTCGATCGCGACCTTCCTGCCGTCGAGCGAGTCGAGAAGCGCTTCCAGCGAAGGGGCGATCAGATCGATGACGCGAAGCTTCAGCGCCTCCGTTTCGGAGATGGATACGCTTTCCCTGACGGCGTCCTCGGCCCATTCCGCGTTGCGGCCTCTCCTCCCGGCGATCGAGCGGGCGTACGCCGCGGCGTCGTTGACCATCTTGCCGGCCATGACGGAGTCGACCTTGGCGCCGAGCCCGATCGAGACCGGATGGGCCGCGCCGATGTTGGTGCCCGGAGCCATGGCCGCCACGTGCGCCGCCATCGTGATGAAGACCCCCGCGGAAGCGGCCCGCGAGCCCGGCGGCGCGACATAGACGACGACAGGCACCTTCGACGCCATGATCTTCTTCACGATCGCGCGCATCGATTCGTCGAGACCGCCGGGAGTGTCCATCTCGAGGATGACGCATTCCGCCCGGCGCTCTTCGGCCCGTTCGATCGCCTCGACCATGAATCTCGCCGATGACGGGCCGATGATGCCGCTCATCCGGGCGACGACCGCTTCGCCGGCGCTCGAACGGGACGCGAACGCGGTCAAAATCAGGACGAGACACGCGACGATCGATTTCGCTCTCATGGGTATCATCCTTGACGGAAGAAGATGGCTGCCCTCCACCGGCGATTCTGTCCGCAAAAACGCCCCGGCGTCAAGATATAAGGGGAGAGGCCGCGCGCGTCCCGGAAGAGAAAATGCTTGAAACCGGTCTGGCCGTCGGGTAAGCTCCGCGCGCGGTATGAAGATCAACGAGCTCATCCGGCGCAAGAGCCTCGATCGACTCAGGGAAGACGCGGACGCGATCGGGCAACCTTCCTCTGAAGCGCTCCCTCGGGGCGTGGGATCTCACCTCGCTCGGCATCGGCGCCGTCATCGGAGCCGGAATCTTCGCCGTCATCGGAACGGCGGCCGCCGGTGGGGCAAGCCAGAACGGCGCCGGGCCCGCCGTGTCCCTCTCCTTCGTCATCACGGCGATCGCGTGCGCCTTCTGCGCCTTCTGCTACGCGGAGTTCGCCGCGCTCGTCCCGATCGCGGGAAGCGCCTACACCTATTCATACGCGACCCTCGGCGAAACGGTCGCGTGGATCGTCGGCTGGGTTCTGATACTCGAATACGGCATCGGAAACGTCGCCGTCGCGATCGGATGGTCGGCCTATTTCGACCAGCTCCTTCAGGGGATCGGCCTGCACGTTCCCGCGTGGCTCGCCGTCGATTGGCGGAGCGCCCACCAGGCGGCGGGGGCCGCGCTCGCCTCGGGGGGAGCGTGCCCATTTCCATGGTCAAGGCGCTCGAGGCGTGGAACTCGGCTCCCGTGATAGGGGGGATTCACGTCATCTTCAATCTGCTCGCGGGGGGAGTCGTCGCCTTCATCACGTGGATACTGGTCATCGGCGTAAAGGAATCGGCCCGGTTCAACAACGTGATGGTCGCGCTGAAGCTCCTCATTCTCGTTTTCTTCATCGTCGTCGGCGCGATGTACGTAAAGCCGTCGAACTGGTCGCCGTTCATGCCGAACGGATTCACGGGAGTCTGGATCGGCGCGAGCCTGATCTTTTTCGCGTTCATCGGATTCGACGCGGTCTCGACCGCGGCCGAGGAGTGCCGCAATCCCGCACGCGACATGCCGATCGGCATCATCGCCTCGCTCGGAATCTGCACCGTTATCTACGTGGCGACGGCGATCGTTCTCACGGGGATCGAACCGTGGCAGAAGCTCGGCGTCGCCAATCCGCTCGCCTCCGCGTTTTCCTCGATCGGGCTCGACTGGGCGGCGGGCGTCGTGTCGCTCGGCGCGGTCATATCGATGACGGCGGTGCTTCTCGTGTTCCAGCTCGGCCAGCCGAGGATATTCTTCGCGATGTCGAGGGACGGGCTCCTGCCGAAGTACTTCGCGCGGGTTCACCCGAAATACCGGACGCCGCACGTGACGACCATCTGGTCGGGCGTCGCGGTCGGATCGATCGCCGCGGTGACGAACATCAACGAGATGGTGGAGCTCACGAACATCGGAACGCTCTTCGCGTTCGTTCTCGTATGCGCGGGAATCCTCATCCTGCGGCGCACCGAACCCGATCGGCCGAGAACGTTCCGTACTCCGTTCGTTCCGCTGATACCGCTTCTCGGAATCGCCATGTGCGTGTATCTGATGCTCGGCCTCCCGTGGGCCACCTGGCTCCGCTTCGGCCTCTGGCTCGCCGCGGGGCTCGCGGTGTACTTCGCCTACGGATACCGGCACAGTCTTCTGAAGAAACCCAAAGGAGGTCCCGCGTGAGCAAGCGTTTCATGTCCGTGTGTTCGTTGATAGTCGTCTGCACGACGTTGTGTCTGGCAGCCGCGCCCGCCGCTTCGCAGGAGCTGGTCCGCGAGAAGCTGAAGAGCGACGTCGGCATCGAGCTCCTCGGCAGATCCCTGCTTTACAGTTTCACGTACCAGTATACGCCCGTCAGGCAGCTCGGCCTCGAAGTGGGTCTCGGCGCGCTCGGCGGAGGCGGCGTCGACGACGATAATACCATGCTCATATTTGTCCCGTTCGGCGGCAAATTCTACATCATCCCGAAGGACGGCTCTCTGTATCTCGCGGCGGGAGGCGTATTCCTGAACGCCAGCACGGACTCGGGGCCCTTCGACGAGAGCGGCTCGACGAGCTACGGCTACCTCGGGCTCGGATTCGAGTACCGTTCGGAAAGCGGCCTCCTGTTTCGCGGCAGCGCGTACGGGCTCATCGCCGGCGGCAGCTTCTTCATCTGGCCGGGACTCTCGGTCGGTTACGCCTTCTAGAGAGAGATCCGCGCGGAGAGGTGCACAAACGAATAGGCGGGAGGTTCGCTCCCGCCTATCCGCTCGACGCACATCGATCAATCCGGGAAAGCTTCCGCTCTGATTTGGGGGTAAGCCGGCACATCCCACAACGAGCGCCGGCCGAGCTATGAGCCGTTCCCTTCTTGTAACGACATTATATCGAAGTAATAACTGTTTGTCAATGCCGGCCGATTCCGGAAAATAGCGATTTACTTTGGGTTTTTCCGGACCATAATAGGAGGCGGGCAACGGAAGGCCGTGTACGATATGAAGAAACCGAAACCGACAACAGGAGCGGAACGCGGGACGTCGGCGGGGAAGCCGCGAACGGCGGATATCCGCCCCGTGATCGATAAGGAAGATCCCCGAGAAATCATCGATTCCTTCCCTCTCGCGATCTTCGAATCCGACCTCGAGGGAAAGATCGTCTTCGCGAACGCACGCGCGCTCGATATATACGGCTATGCTCGCGATGACCTGGAGCGGGGAATCCCTATGTTCGAGGCGATAACCCCTTCCGACAGGTCCCGTGCCATGAAGATGCAGCAAGACATCATGGCCGGCGCGCGATCCCCCGGCCACGAGTACATGGCGCTTCGCAAGGACGGGAGCGCTTTTCCGGTTATCATCCATGCTTCTCCGATTGTACGGAGCGGCCGGATCGTCGGCCTCAGAGGAGTCGTCGTCGATATCAGCGACCGCAAGCGCTCCGAAGAGGCGCTTCGGGAGAGCGAGGAACGATTCCGGAACATCGTCGAGAAGGGCGCCGACATGTTCTATGTGCATTCGTGCGACCACGTTTTCACCTACTTGAGCCCCCAGGTCGAGAGAATCCTCGGCTACAAGCCGGAAGAAGCCCTCATGCGATGGACGGATCTCGTCTCGGACCATCCGGTCAACAAGCGCGCGATCGAGCTCACCCAGAGAGCCGTCGAAACGGGCGAGCGCCAGCCGACGTACGAAGCGGAGCTCGTCGCCAGGGACGGCCGCCGGGTGTGGTTCGAGGTCGACGAAGCGCCGGTCGTTCGCGACGGAAAGACGGTCGCCATCGTCGGCGCGGCCCAGGACATAACGGAGCGGAAGGCCGTCCAGAAGGAGCTCCAGAAGCTCGGCGCCGTCGTCCATTGCACGAGCGAGCTCGTCAACTTGGCCACGCTCGACGGCAGGATGATCTTTCTCAACGAAGCGGGCGGGAGGATGCTCGGCATATCCGCCGACAAGGTGCAGGATTTCCGGATAGAGGACGTCATACCCCCGGCTTACCAGGATCTGCTGCGGTCCAGGATCGTTCCGGCTCTCCTGAAGGGAGGACGATGGGAGGGCGACCTGCGGTACCGGAACGTCCTGACGGGAGAGCTCATCGACGCTCACGCGCTCGCGTTCGCGATCCGCGATCGGGTCAGCGGAGCGCCGCTCTATTTCGCGAACGTATCGCGCGACATCACCGAGCGCAAGCGCGCATTGGACGCTCTGAAGGAAAGGGAAGCGAAGCTCGACAGTCTGTTTCGAGTCGCTCCGATCGGTATCGGTGTCGTCGCGGATCGCGTCATCATGGAAATCAACGACAGGGTCTGCGAGATGACGGGGTACTCGAGGGAGGAGCTCGTCGGGAAATCGTCCCGGCTGCTCTACGCGACCGATCAGGAGTTCGATTACGTCGGCCATGAAAAGTACCGGCAGATAGCCGAGAAAGGCACCGGATCGGTCGAAACGCGCTGGCGGCGCAAAGACGGCGTCATGATCGATATCCTTCTCAGCTCGTCGCTTCTCGTCGCCGGAGACCTCGCGCACGGCGTGACGTTCACCGCCCTCGATATCACCGAGCGAAGGCGCGGCGAAGACGCGCTGCGCGCGAGCGAGAAGAGATACCGCCAGCTCATCGAGATGCTTCAGGAGGGAATCTGGACCATCGACACCGAAGCGCGCACCACCTTCGCCAATCCGCGCATGGCGGAGATGCTCGGATATACGGTCGAGGAGATGACCGGGAAGCATCTGTTCTCGTTCATGGACGATCGCGGGGTGGAGGAATGCGCTCGGCTTCTCGATCGCCGCTTGAAGGGCATCAAGGAGCAGCACGATTTCGAATTCATCCGGAAGGACGGAAAGCGGATCTTCGTGCTGATCGAAACGGCGCCGCTGGCGGATGACAACGGCGTCATCGTCGGCGCCATCGCGGGCGTCCAGGACCAGACCGAGCGCAGGCGCACGGAGGAAGAGCGGCGGATGTTCGAATCGCGGATGCAGGAGTCGCAGAAACTCGAGAGCCTCGGCGTGCTCGCGGGGGGCGTCGCGCACGACTTCAACAATATACTGCTCGCCATTCAGGGGAATCTCGAATTCGCCGTCGCGAGCCTGCCCCCGGAGGCGCCCGCGCGCGAGAGCCTCGCCGAGGTGGAGCGGGCGGCGAGGCGCGCCGCGGATCTGTGCAGGCAGCTTCTCGCCTATTCGGGGAAGGGACGCTTCGCGATCGGATCGCTCAGCCTCGCGCGCGCGATCGAGGAGACGGCGCAGATGCTCGCCGTATCGATCTCGAAAAAGGCCGAGCTGAGATTCGATCTTGCCCCCGATCTTCCCCTGATCGAGGCGGACGAGACGCAGATCCGGCAGGTCATCATGAATCTCATCATCAACGCTTCCGAAGCGCTCGGCGAGAGGGGCGGCGTCATCGCGGTATCCGCCGGCACGACGGTATGCGATCGCGCGCACCTGAACGGAATGATCAACGGCGAGAAAATACCCGAGGGCCGGTACGTATTCTTCGACGTGGCCGATACGGGATGCGGAATGGACGAGGAAACCCAGAGGAAGATGTTCGACCCGTTCTTCACGACGAAGTCGGCGGGGCGGGGCCTCGGGCTCCCCGTCATTCTCGGCATCGTGCGAGGGCACGGTGGGGCGGTCGGAATCCGCAGCGAACCGGGGAAAGGCTCCGCTTTCCGGCTGGTCTTTCCCGTGTCGGCGAGCACGGTCGAACATATCGACGAAGACCTCGCGCTGGTCGCCGGATGGCGGGGGAACGGAACGGTGCTGCTCGTCGACGACGAGGAAATGGTGCGCGCCGTCGCAAAGCGCATGCTCGAGCATCTCGGGTTCGAAGTGCTCCTCGCCTCGGACGGAGTCGAGGCGCTCGAGATCTTCCGCGCCCGTCTCGGGACGATTTCGCTCGTGATTCTCGATCTCACGATGCCGCGCATGGACGGGATCGAAACGCTCGCCGCGCTGCGCGGCGTCTCGGACGACGTGACGGTCATGCTGTCGAGCGGCTACAGCGAGCACGAGATATCGAAGCGCTTCGCGGGGAAGGGTTTCTCGGGGTTCATCGAAAAACCGTACCGGATCTCCGAGCTCGGCGACAAGCTGCGCAACGTGCTCGGAGCGAGGGCGCATGGCGTCGCCGAGGCGTAAGGGCGCGGCGCGCGAAGGAGTCTCCGGCGCCTGGTTCGGGCGGGTCGCGCTCGTCGTGTTCGCGCTCGCGCTCGTCGTGCGGCTCGTCTATCTCGGCGAGATCGCGAAGAGCCCCACCTTCCACGTGCCCATTATCGATGCGGCGAGCTACGACCAGCATGCCCGTCTCCTCGTCGAAAAGGGCATATTCTATCAGCGGTTCTTCTGGCAGGGATTTCTCTATCCGTTCTATCTCGCCGCCGTCTATTTGTTCACGGACGGCTCGATGCTCGCGGCGCGCTTGATCCAGATCCTCCTCGGTTCGCTCCTCTGCGCGCTCGTGTATCGGCTCGGCGCGAGGCTCTTCGACCGGCGCACGGGCGCCGTCGCCGGAGCGATCGCGGCGCTCTACGGCCCGCTCGTCTATTATGAAGCCGAGCTGCTCGATACGGGCTTCTCCGCGCTATGGGCAGTCGTCCTCGTTCTGCTCGTTCTGAGGGCCCGGGACGCGAAAGGCTATCGGGCCGCGGCGCTCGTCGGCGTGTGCGGGGGCCTGAGCGTCGTGACGAGGGCGACCTTTCTCCCCTATTTTGCAGTCGCTTGCGTATGGCTTCTGCTCGCCTGGCGCGGGCGCTCCGTACGCCGCGCCCTCGTCGCGGCGCGCGCGGGCCTGATGCTCGCGGGGTTTCTCGCGGTCACGATACCGGTCGCGCAGCTCTGCTACAAGGCGACCGGCGATTTCAATTTCCTCTCCGAATCGGGGCCGATCAACCTCTACATCGGGAACAATCCCGAGCGGGAGAGGACGATCATGATACGGCCCGGCGCCGAATGGCGGGAGCTCACCCGCATGCCGACGGTGAAAGGTTCCCTGACCGATTCGGCGGATCGGGACGTGTTCACGCGGCTCTATCTCGATTACGTGAAGACGCGGCCGGCGGATTTCGCGAAGGGGATCGTGCTCAAAACCGTGGAGTTCTTCAGCTCGCGGGAGCTCCCGAGAAACGAAGACGTGTACGTCGCGCGGAGATACTCGCGGCTTCTCTCCGCGCTGGCCTGGAAGGCGGGCGCGTTCGGATTCCCGTTCGGGATTCTCCTGCCGCTCGCGCTCGTGGGGATCGTCCGGCACGCGAAGCGGATTCCGGCTCCGGTCTACGGATTTCTCCTTCTGTACCCCGCGGCGATCATCGGCGTCTTCGTGTCGGGACGCTATCGGATCCCCGTCGTCCCGATACTCGCCGTTCCGGCGGCGGCCGGCGCGCTGTATTGCGTCGATCTCGTTCGCGGGAAGCGGTGGCGGCGGGCGGCGGCGATCGCGGGAGCGGCGTGCGTCGTCGCCGCGGCGGCGAGCGCGGCGGGTCCCTTCGCGGTCGAGAAATTCGATTACGAAGCCGAGATGCACACGATCGTCGGTTTCGAGCTCATGAAGCAGAATCGCGCGCGCGAGGCCCTCGCGGAGTTCTCGGAGACGCTGCGGCTCGAGCCGGACGATTCCGACGCGCACAAGTACATAGGGATCATCATGAGCGGACAGCGCCGCCACGGGGAGGCCGAAGCCCATCTGCGCAAGGCCCTCGAGAAATCCCCCGATTCCTACCTCATCCGCTACTATCTCGGGATCGCCCTGCTCAACCAGGGGAAAAGAGAAGAAGCGGTCCGCTATCTGCGGGAAGCCCGCGCGGACGCCGCCGCCGCACGGGAAGAGCAGCTTCTGAAAGAGATCGACAAGGTTCTGGATTCCCTCCCCGTCCGGCTTCGCGACGGCGATGCGCCCTGAGCGGATATCACGTTCGTTCCGCGGTCGATTTACCCGGCCCGCTGTGAACCTCCCGGGGATCGATGAACCGGCAAATGTACCGTACGGTGCAACCGCCAGCCGGCGTGCACGGGGCCGTGATTGCGTAACTAACATCTTGATAACGTATTATGTCGTATTGCCGTGCTTGGCATCTCCGGTGCTATTACTCATGGCAGGAGCAGCAGGCAGGCAGCACACACTAACTCGAGGGGGACCTGATATGCGTAAGATGATCACCATCGCCGCAACCATGCTCGCGGTTTTCGTTCTCGCTTCTCCGTCCGTTATGGCCGGCACCGGGAACGGCACCGGCGACGGAAATTACTTCCTGAAGTTCTACCAGTGGCTCAGGGATAGCGACGGGGACGGCATTCCGAATTGCCTCGATCCCGACTACGTCAAGCCCGAAGACGGCACCGGCTTCGGCAAGCTCGGCCCGAGCTTGAGCGCCGTTCAGAGCGGAGACAAGGACCAGACCAGAGACAAGGATCAGATTCGGGACCGCGATCAGCTCAAGGACGGATCCTGCACCGAAACGTGCACCGGCAACGTTTACAAGCTGAGCTATACCGGATCCAAGAAGTAGATACTCTCCGCTTTCATTCACGCCTTGCTGCCGCATTATCGAGACGCCTCCGGGCTCGCGGGCCCGGGGGCGTCCGAGCATTTTCCGCATGAATGATCGGAAGGACCGGATCGCCGGCGATCAGGCCTCGCGGAACAGGTCGATGAAGCGGAGGAATCGGCTCGCGTCCTCGAAGTTCGAGACGAGGCCGAGGGAGATGCGCACGGCGCCCGTGCTCTTTCCGTCGATGCACTGGCGGAACTCGTCGAGCGACATGCGGGAGCCGGAGCGGTCCAGGCACTGGATCATATCGCCTTTCGAGAGGCCGAGAGCGAGCTCGCCCGCGCCGGGATTGCAGAAGCAGCCCGTGCGAAGCGAGATGTTCATGGTGTTCGCGCGCTTTTCGACGGTGAGATGGTCGATTGTGGCGCCCGCGGCGTCGTAAACGTTGAACGCGATCGTCGCGCCGCGCATCGCCATGTCCGTCGGGCCGTAGATGCGGAGGACCGGGCGCCCGTTTCCGTGCGCGAGGGCCGCCATATGCTCGATGAGCCAGCCGGCGAGGCTCGCGACCCGCGTATGAATCACGTCCATTCCCACGGAATCGAGAAAGTCGAGGCCGCGCTCGACGGCGGGGAGGCATGCGTAGTTGAGCGTGCCGTCCTCGAAGCCCTGGGCGCCTTTGGCGAGAAAATACTTGTCGGCCTGCACCGACGCGATCGTGATCGTTCCGCCCGCGAACCAAGGGCGCCGGAGCTTTTCGAGCGCCTCCCGGCGCGCGATGAGCGCGCCGACCCCCGTGGGATATCCGAACATCTTGTAGAAGGAAACGGCCGTATAATCGGGATGCCAGCGGCCGAGGTCGAGCCGGTTCGTCGGGACGAAGGCCGCCGCGTCGAGAAGAACGTCCCACCCCTTCTCGTGCGCCTTCTCGATCCATTCGAGAGGGTGCTGGACCCCCGAAAAATTCGATTGCGCGGGATACGCGAAGAGCCTGTTGCAGATCTTCGGGCTCTCGTCGAGGCATCTCTCGAGCACGCAGTCGAGCATGCGGAGGTCGGGCGGCATGACGGGGACGTATTTCGTGACGGCGCCGCGGACCCGGTCGTACTCGCGGAGCCCGTTCACCGAGTTGTGGTTGTCGAAGCTGAGGAGGAGGACGTCTCCGGGGCAGAAGGGGTACCCCTCTCCGACGAGCTTGAGTGCATGCGTCGCGTTCGCGGTGAAAATGGGGACGTATTCGTCGGGGGAGGCGTTGAAAAACTCGAGGACGCGGTGGCGGCATCGCTCGACGTAATCGGTGGAAACCGCCGAGGTCGGATTCGTCGAGTGCGGGTTCCCGAGGACGTTCGCGAGAAGAAACCCGGCGTGGTCCCTGACGAGCGATTCGCCGTAGAGCCCTCCCCCCGTGTAGTCGAGATACGCGTGCCCTCCGGCGTCGAGACGGGAGAAATCCTTCGCGCGGATATCGTCGACGGCCGACGTGGATTCGTATTCCGGATACCGCTCGAGAAACTTCCGGTAATCCGCGCCCGGATGACCGGCGTGGCGGTCGTTCGAATGTGTTTTCACGCGTTGTGCCTCCCGTTCCATCGTCCCGCAAAGGTAGCCCATGGCGCGGCCCCTGTCAATATGCGTGAAATGTGTTGACACCGAAATATTAAATAATTAGAATATTCACATAATATTATATCTCGGCCGCGGGCACGCGAAACGAGGCGCGCCGGGCCGGAAGCCGGAGGCGTTTGCAAGGAGCTGTGGCATGAACGACGACGAGCTGAAGAACCTGAAATCGGACAAGGTCGTGGACGCGCGCGGGATGGCCTGCCCGGGGCCGCTGCTCGAGGCCAAGAAGGCGATCGCCGGCATTCCCGTGGGCGGGATCATGGAAGTCCTTTCCTCGGACGAGGGGACGAATAACGACATCCCGATGTGGACGAAGAAGATGCAGTACGAGCATCTCGGCACGGTCGAGGACGCGGGTTTCTGGAGACTCTTCGTGAAGAAAACGAAGTAGGAATGAAAAAGGGACTTCCGGAGAAAAGGCGGTGCGCCCGGCTCGCGTCGATCTTCAAGACGCTGTCGCATCCGCAGCGGCTCTATCTGCTCTGCTGCCTGTGCGACGGGGAATCGACGGTGGGCGAGCTCGGCGCCGCGTGCGGCGCGCCCCAGCCCGTAATATCCCAGCACCTGACACGGATGCGTCTCGAAGGAATCGTCGAATCGCGCCGCGCCGGAAATCACGTTCACTATTCCATAGCGGATCCGCACATACCGGCCCTCATCCGGAGCATGGAGAAGATCTCGCATGAGTGAATTCGAACCGCGGATTCTCGTATTCTCGACCGAGAACGTCTCCGACCCGGGGATCGACCTCGCCGGCCGGAACAAGATGCACTATCCAACGACCGTGTTCGTCATCACGGTGCCGTGCTCGAGCGGCATCAAGCCGGCGTGGATCGTCCACGCGCTCGAAAACGGCTTTGACGGCGTGTTCATCGCGGCGGACGGGAGCGACTGCGCGCTCGTGAGCGATTGCACGGCGCGGACGGCGAAGACGGCGGCCGCGGCGCAGGCCGCGCTCAAGGAACGGTCCATCGAACCGGCGCGCGTCAAAATGGCGGCGGTGTGCTCGGTGTGCGCCGAGTCGTTTCAGAAGCATATGAAGCAATTCAGCGAGGCGCTCAGGAAAATGGGCCCGGCGAAGAAGGCGGCGTAGATGGATTACGACGCGCTCGTCATCGGCGGCGGGATCGCCGGCATGGAATCGGCGGTCAATCTCGGCGACATGGGATACCGCGTGCTCCTCGTCGAGAAGGAGCCGAGCGTCGGGGGGAAGATGATCCTTCTCAGCAAGGTGTTCCCCACGCTCGACTGCGCCTCGTGCATCGCGACGCCGAAGATGGCGCAGGCCGCGAGCCATCCGAACATCGATCTCAAGGTATACAGCGAGGTCAAGAATATCCGCCGGACCGGAGAAGGCACCTTCAAGGCGACGATCGTGCGGAAACCGACCTTCGTCGATTTCGCAAAATGCACCGGCTGCCAGGACTGCGAGAAGGTCTGCTCGGTCACCGTGCCGGACAATTTCAACTACGACCTCGTCTCGCGGCGTGCCGCCTACATCGCGTTCCCGCAGGCCGTGCCGAAAAAGGCGGTCATCGAGCGCGAGGGAACGTCTCCCTGCACCTTCGCCTGCCCGGCCGGCATCAAGGCGAACGGATACATATCGCTCGCGCGGCGGGGGGACTTCGAGAAGGCGTTCAACCTGATCATGGAGGACGCGCCGCTCGTCGGAAGCCTGGGGCGCGCCTGTTACGCTCCGTGCCAGAACGAATGCACGCGGGAGAAGATCGGAAACGCCCCGGAGATCAAGCTGCTCAAGCGATTCATCGCCGATTGGTATTACGAGCGGCATCCCGAGCCTGTCGTACGGTCCGGTCGCCGAAAAGACCGGGCAAGCGCGTCGCGATCGTCGGTTCGGGCCCGTCGGGGCTCACGGCGGCCTACTTCCTCGCGAAAAAGGGGCATGAAGCCGTGATCTTCGAGGCGGCGGCCGAGCCGGGAGGCATGCTCCGGTTGGGGCTCCCGCCGTACCGTTTGCCGAAGCATACCGTGGACCGCGACATCAAGAACGTCACCGCACTCGGAGTCGAGATCAGGCGCGGCGTCACGATCGAATCGATTTCGAAGCTTCGGGCGGAAGGATACGACGCGGTTTTTCTCGCGGTGGGCGCGGCGGTTTCCAAGCGCCTCGGAATCGAAGGCGATGAGCTGCGTGACGTCGTGGGCGGCATCGAGTTCCTGATCGCGGCGCACGCGGGAGGGAATTTCGACGTCGCGGGCAAACATATCGCCGTCATCGGGGGCGGCAACGTCGCCATCGACGTCGCCCGCACGGCCCGCCGCCTCGGCGCGGCCTCGGTCGCCATCGTCTATCGCCGCACGAGAGAAGAGATGCCGGCTTCGCGCGAGGAAATCCATGATGCGCTCGCCGAGGGAGTGACGCTCGACACCGGGCTGGCGCCGAAACGAGTCATCGGCTCGAACGGACGGGCGATCGGAATCGAATGCGTGCGCTCCGTCTCGACGATCGGCGCGGATGGCGCCCGGACTCTTCGCTACGACGAGAAGCGCGTGAAGAGCATCGCCGCCGACATCGTCTGCGTCGCGGTCGGACAGGAGCAGCCGACGAGCGCTTTCGCCGGGGAGGGGATAGCGCTGAACCCGAATGGAACGATCTCGGTCGATCCCGCGAGTCTCGAGACGAGCGACGAGGGCGTGTTTGCCGGAGGGGACGTCGTTCTGGGCCCGGCGACGATCGTGCAGGCGATAGGACAGGGCAAGCGGGCAGCGTTCTACATCGATCGCCGGCTTCGCGGCGAGACGCTCAAGGGAGTCGAGTTCGAGCCGAGGCTCCCCGCGACGGATAAGGAGACGGTTCTCGCGCGTCAGACCGCGTTTCCGTCGGTTCACGTCGAGAGACGGGAGATCGCCTCCCACCTGCGTATCAGGGATTTCAGCGAGGTTCAGGAGCCTCTCACCGAGGGCGAAGCGCTCGCGAGCGCCTCGAACTGTCTCAACTGCGGCATCTGCAGCGAGTGCCATCAATGCAAGATCGTCTGCCCCGCGGACGCGGTCGATTTCGACATGCGCGCGGAGGAGAGAGAGGTCGAGGTGGGTTCCGTCGTCGTATCGACGGGATTCAGGCTGTTTCCCGGCGAGCTCATGGAGCGCTACGGCTTCGGCACGTACCGGAACGTCGTCACGGCGGCTCAGATGGACCGGCTCGTCGCCCCGACGAGACCGTTCAACTACGTGATGAGGCCGGGCGACGGAAAACGGCCGGCCAATATAGCCTACGTGTTCTGCGCGGGCTCGCGCGACCGCACGACGGGCAATCCCATCTGCTCCCGCGTCTGCTGCATGTACTCGATCAAGCAGGCGCAGCTCCTCCTCGGAGCGCTTCCCGTCGCCGACATCACGATGTACTACATCGATATCCGAGCCTTCGGCAAGGGGTACGAGGAGTTTTACGAGCAGACGAAAGCGATGGGGGTGCGTTTCGTGAAGGGGAAGGTCGCGAAGATCGCGGAGAAAGAAGGCGGGGATCTCGTTCTTCGGTACGAGGACATCGACGGCGGCGGCGCGATCCGCGAGGCCGAGCACGACATGGTGGTTCTCTCCGTCGGCTTCACGCCGAATCCCGATTTCATGCGGCTCTTCGACGGCGCGCCGCTCGAGGCGGACGACACGCTCTTCGTGCGGGAGCCGGAAGAGCACGTGAATCCCGCGAAAACGAGCATCGAGGGCGTGTTCGCCGCGGGCGCGGCGACGGGCCCGATGGACATCCCCGATACCATTCTGCATTCCGGCGCCGCGGCCGCCCAGGCCGCGTCCTATATCGAGAGCCTCAAGAGGAAGCGATGACTGAAGAAGGGAAGAGAATAGGCGTCTACATCTGCCACTGCGGCGGCAATATCGCCGACTACGTCGACGTCGACAAGGTCCGCGAGTCGGTCGAGAAGGAGCTCGGCGTCAAGGTCGCCAAGACTTCGCTCTTCACCTGCTCCGACGCCTCGCAGCAGGAGATGAGGAAGGACATCGAGGAGCAGAAGCTCGACGGAATGGTCGTCGCCTCGTGCTCTCCGAAGCTCCACCTCATGACCTTCCGCGACGTCGCGAAGCGCTCGGGCATGAATCCCTTCCAGTACGTTCAGGTGAACATCAGGGAGCAGTGCTCCTGGGCGCATTCTGACGATAAGGAAGGCGCCACCTGCAAGGCGATAGGCCTCGTGCGCGGCGGGATCGAGAAGGCGCTCCGCGCGGACCCGCTCGAGCCGATACGCGTGACGTCGGTCAAGAAGGTGCTCATAGTGGGGGCGGGGATCGCGGGGCTCCGGGCGGCGATCGAGAGCGCCGATCTCGGCGTCGAGGTGTTTCTGATCGAGCGCTTGTCCGCGGCCGGCGGGCATGTCGGCGAGCTCGGCGAGATGTATCCGACGGGGAAAAAAGGCGCCGAGATCGTCGCGGGGCTCCTCGGCGAAATCAGGAAACGGAGCGCGATCACGCTCTTCACGAACGCCGAGCTCGTCGAGAAGCGGGGGCACATCGGCGACTTCGACGTGAAGATCCGGATCGCCCCGGGCGCCGCGGGCGACTCCGCGAACGTCGCGGGCGCCGGCACGGCAGCCGTCGCGCGCCCCGAAGAGACGATCGACCTCAACGTCGGCGCCATCATCGTCGCGGCGGGATTCGATACATACCAGCCGAAGCGGGACGAGTACGGCTTCGGCCTCGACGGCGTCGTCACGCTCGACGAGTTCGAGAAGATGATCGATCGCGCCGGCGGGAAGCTCGAGCGCGGCGGCAAGCCGGTGAAAACGATCGCGTTTGTCTACTGCGTCGGGAGCCGGCAAGGGGCCGGCGTCGAGAACGCCAATCTCTATTGCTCGCGCTACTGTTGCAACGCAGCCGTGCATGCGTCCCTTGTCGCGCAGAGAAAGTTCCCCGGCCTCCGGGCGGTGCACCTCTATCGGGACGTCCGCACGTACGGCAAGTTCGAGCTCCTCTACGAGGAGGCGTCGAAGAGCGGCGCGGTCTTCGTGCGGTTCAGCGAGACGGAGCCCCCCTCGGTCCGCGAGGAGAACGGCGCGCTCGTCGTCACGGTGGAAGACCTTCTGACCGGAGGAGCGGAGATCGAGATCGCCGCCGACCTCGTGGTGCTCGCGACCGGCATGGTGCCGCGAAGGAACGACCTCCTCACGACGACGCTCAAGCTCCCCGTCGGCTCGGACCGATTCTACAACGAGATTCACGCGAAGCTCCGGCCCGTCGAGACGGTCATCGACGGCGTCTACATCGCGGGGACGTGCCAGGGGCCCAAGAGCTCGACCGAGAGCGTCGTCGCTTCGCTCTCGGCCGTTTCGAAAGCCGCGGCCCTTCTCGTCAAGGGCTACGTCGATCTCCAGCCGTTCGTCGCGTACGTGATGAACGACCGCTGCTCGTGGTGCGGCGCATGCGAGAAGGCGTGCCCCTACTCGGCCATCGAGAAGATACCGTACGGCGACAAGGAGGTCGCCCGCGTCGTCGACGCGCTCTGCAAGGGATGCGGCGCCTGCGTGCCCGTGTGCCCGAAGGACGCGACGCAGCTCAAGGGCTCTACGGACGATCAGATCACGGCGATGATCGACGCGTTTGCGCGGGAGGCGGCCGATGTCTGAAAGCGCGGAGAAGAGATTTCCGGAAAGCGCCGCGATCAAGGGGGAACGCCGCCAGATCGCCAGGCAGGAATACACGATGAGGAAGAGAATTCTCGAAATCATCCGCGCCGGCGGACCGATGACGATCCCCGAGGTCGCGTCCGCGCTCGGCGTCACGGCGCACGAGGCGACATGGTGGCTCATGGGGTACGTGCGGTACGGGTTCGTCGCCGCCACCGAAGAAATGACCGACGAAGGCTATTACAGGTATAGAATCGTGGAAGGGAAATGACGATGGAGCGGGCGAATCTCGGTTTCGTCGACGACGTGAAGCGGCTGGGCGCCCCCGATCTCACCGCCTGCTACAGCTGCGGCAACTGCAGCGCCGTCTGCCCTCTCTCCGAGGGGGAGCTCTCCTTCCCGCGGAAGATGATCCGCTACTCGCTCCTCGGGCTCGAGGGCAGGATCCTCTCGTCCCCCGAGCCGTGGCTCTGTTACTACTGCGGCGAATGCAGCAAGACGTGCCCCCGCGAGGCCGACCCGGGCGCTCTCATGATGGCGCTCCGGCGGCTCGCGATCCGCAAGTACTCGATCGGCCGGGTCGCCGACGCGTTCTACTCGGCGTTCGCCTCCGGCGTCGCGTGGATTCTCCTCACCGCGGTCGCGATCGCCCTGATCGTCATATTCCACAATCCCGCGATGGACCGCGAAAAGGTCGACTTCCTTTCGTTCATCACGCTCGAGGACATCCACGTCGCCGGGATCGCGATCGTCGTCTTCATCATGGCGGCGTTTCTCGGCAACATCTGGATCATGTATCGTTCGATGAAAAAGGGGCGGCACGGCGCCGCGTTCTCGATGGATAACCTCAAGCGCTCCTCGCTCGGCGCGGTCCGCGAGATCGCTTTCCAGAAGCGTTTCGGCGAGTGCGAAGACCTAACAGTTCCGCCGATGGGCGCATCTCGCCGTCTCGGGGGGATTCATGGGAATGTTTCTCGCGACCTGCGTCATCGCCGCGGTCGATTTCAAATGGATCCCGCTTCCGCGCTGGGTGTCGCTCGCGATCGGCTCGGCCTCGGGAGCGGCGACCATGTTTGGGCTCGCCTACTACGTAAACATGCGGCTGAAGCGTCAGGGTGAATACGCGAAGCGCTCCCATCATTCGGACTGGATTTTCCTGATGCTGCTGGCGCTCTCCGTCATGAGCGGCTACGTGATGCTCGCGTTCAGGTTCCTGGACATGCCGATGGCCGCGTACTGGTCGTTCGCGTTCCATCTCGTGTTCGTGTTCAATCTTCTCATGTCGGTGCCCTTCACGAAATTCGCGCACATTGTGTACCGGCCGGTCGCCCTGTGGCTCGCCGGCGTAAAATAGATCCCGAACAGGAGGAATGGAAATGAGCGAAGGAACCACACCCGAAAAGGCGAGTCTCATCGTCATGAGCGGCGACATGGACAAGGTCATGGGCGCCTTCATCATCGCGAACGGCGCCGCCGCGTTCGACATGAAGGTCACGATGTTCTTCACCTTCTGGGGGCTCAAGGCGATCCAGAAGGGGAATCTCACCGGCAGAAGCCTCATGGGCAGGATGCTCGGCGTCATGAATCGCGGCGGCGTCGACGCGATCGGCCCCTCGCGGCTCAACATGGGGGGGATGGGGCGCTGGATGTTCAAGAAGATGATGAAGCAGCACAACGTCACGCCGCTCGCCACGCTCGTGAAGCAGGCTCAGGAGCAGGGGGTGCGCCTCGTCGCGTGCGAGATGAGCTGCAACGTCATGGAGATCGATAAAAAGGACTTCATCGACGGGGTCGAGATGGGGGGCGTCGCCACCTTCATCTCCGAGGCGATGGATTCGAAGTTCTCGCTCTTTATCTGACGAGCACCATCTTTCGCGACAGCGTTTCGCGTCCCGCCGTGAGGCGGCAGACGTAGATACCCGTCGCCGCGGGCTTGCCGAATTCTCCCGTGCCGCGCCACACCGCGCTGTGATTTCCCCGCTCCTCCGTTCCGTCCACGAGACACGCGATCCGGTGTCCGGCGACGTCGAATATCTCGAGCCGCACGCGAACGGCGTCCGGAAGATAGTACGAGATCGTCGTCGAGGGGTTGAAGGGATTGGGCCAGTTCTGATCGAGCGCGAGCGGGCGCGCGGGCACGACGACGGGATCCGTCTCGAACAGGACGCGGGTTCCGGCGTCGTCGGCGTAATCGACGCGATATCGGTACGTCGTTCCCGGCTCCGCGCTCTCGTCGCGGTAGATGAACGAGAGCCCGTCTTCCTCCACGTCGTCTGAAGGGGCGCCGTATACGCCGGCTCCCTCTTCCCTGCGCAGGACCGTGAAGCGGACTCCCTCGTCCTTCCTGCTCAACCGCCACGAGACCTCGACCGCGCCGCCGCTGCACGAGGCGGCGGACTCCTGGAGGAGCGTCGCGATCCCGATGCCGCCGTTGCAGTAGAGCCCGTCGATGATCCGCGCCGTCTCGATCGGATATCCGGCGCTGCAGTTGGCGATGAGGGGGCCGGCTCCGAGGCCGAGCTTCGATTGATAGCCGTTCGTGAGGAAGCAGTTCTGCGCGATGATCCATACCCAACCCGTCTGACACTGGGAAAACGCGACGCTCAGATCCGAGGCCGGATCGCCGAGCCAGACGGGAGCGCTCGGATTCACCGCGTAGTCGGCCGGTATGACGTTGTCCGGATACGAGACGGCGAACTCCACGGCCTGGATGCCGTCGCTTCCCGCGAGATACCAGACATACAGGGTGAAGGGCATGAATTGTCCCGTGTAATAGATCTCGTTGCTCGCGTGATAGGCGTCGGCGAAGAGCCCGACGTATCCCGGGCCGACGGGCGTCGGGGCGGTGACGAAGCTCTTTTCGCTCGCGGGAGCGATCACGTTTCCCGCGAGATCGGCGACGCGAGACACCTGAAGCCTGTATGTCGCGCCCGGGGCGAGATTCGCCGAGAGGTACAGCCCCGCCGTTCTGCTGTCGGGCAGTTCGACCGACGCGGGGACGATCGAGGCGCCGGGATTGGTGACGGGGACGATCAGATAGTTCGTCCTCGACCCGGCGGTCGCCACGGAGACCGGCTCATCGAACGTCACCCGCAGGTATGTCAGGGTCACCGCCGCGACGGCGCTCAGGCGCGGCGGGATCGAGTCCGGCCGCGCGATCGGGACGACGCTTCCCGCGCTCACCAGGTTGCCCGAGCGATCGGCGACGCCGGCGGCTTTCAGCGAGTACGCGATTCCCGTTCCGAGGGATACGCCGAGCGAGATGAGCACGTTCGACGAATCGCCGCTCAACGCGGCGCCCGCGACGGGGATCGAGGCGTTCGGGTTCGCCGTCTCGAAGACGAGGTAGTTGGCGGCGTTCTCCGCCGTGACGTTATCGAGCTTTTCGCTGAATCTCGCGAGCACGGCCGTATCGAGATCGGCGCGCGCCGACACGAGCGCCGGAGGCACCGCGTCCCCGTGTATGAAAACGAGCGACGACGCGTTCGGCCAAATGGCGTTCCCCTTGAGGTCCGCGACCGACTTCACGGAGATCGTGTAGCTTTTTCCGGCGACGAGATCCGTCGCGAGGGCCAGCCGGACGCGCGATCCGTCGCCGACGACCGCCGCCGAAGCGATCCCGATCGCGTTCGGCGGATGATAGGTCTCGAAAAGCGTATAGTACGAATCGATCACGGCCGACGGCGCGTTCAGCGCCTCGTCGAAAACGAGCTCGATCGAGCTCGCGGATATCGGCGTCACGCCGGTGAGAACCGGCGGAAAGGTGTCGGGGTACGCGGTCGTCGCCGTCGCCCCGCCGGAAGGGATCGCGTTTCCTTTGAGGTCCTTGACGTTCGACACGCGGATCGTATAGCCCGTGTCGTACTCGAGGAGCGCTCCGAGGTTGAGATGCACGTCGCCGCCCCCCGCCTGGAGCTCGGCTCCGTACACCGGAACGGTGCTGGAGGTATTGGACGTCTTGTATACCCGGTAGTTTGCCGCGGTTTCGGCCGTCGGCTCGTTCAGCGTCTCGTCGAACGAAATCTTTATGAGCGAGCGGGTGAGGGCGAGCGCCGAGAGAGGAACGGGCGGGTAGGTGTCGGGCCACATGAAGGTCGTCACGTTCGCCGCGATGATCCGGTTTCCGTGAAGGTCCTCGACGTTGAACACGCGGAGCAAATAGTAAACCTCGAGCGCGAGGTCGGAGCCGAGCGAGAGCTGCACGTATTTCCTGTCGGCCTGTACTGCGGCGGCGGTTACCGGGACCGTCATGAGGGGGACATCCCTCCAGTAGATTTGATAATAGGCCGCGATCTGCGCCGAAGCGGTGAGAACCTCTTCGTTGAACCGCACGCTGAGGAGTCTCTTGCCGAGCACCTGAATCTCCGCGACGTACGGCGGGCTCGTGTCGGGGATCGTGAAGAGCGTCGTATTGTAGATCGATGAGATGACGTTCCCCGCGAGGTCCCTCACGTTCGTCACCTTCAGCGTGAGCCTGACGGCCGTCGGAAGCAGGTTGAGGCCCGCGAACGAGAGAACGACCCGGTTCCCCTCGGCGAGGATCGCCCGGTACGGATAGCTGGCCACGAGCAGCCCGTTGTTATAGATGCGGTAGTTGTTCGGATTCGCGGCGGTCGCCGGCGAGACCGGTTCGTTGAAAACGACGGTGAGAAGGCTGTCGAAAAGCGTCGAGGCGCTCACAAGCCGCGGCGGATTGTGATCGGCCGTCGAGAACGCAGCCGTGCTCCAGTGCGGAACCGCGTTTCCCCAGGGATCGCGGACACCGGGCGCGCGGACGACGTATTGGACGCCCGCGGTGAAGGGCTGCGAGGTATAGAGCGTAACCGACGCTCCGCCGGAGAGAAGAGCCGCCTCCCCGACGGGAACGGTGGCGGACGAGTCGTCGAGCTCGGCGATGACGTAGCTCGAAGGATTCTGGGCGCACTGCTTCAGCACCTGCTCGCTGAACGTGACCGTAACCGTCGAGGGCCAGCTGGGGTTCGATCCCTGTATGAGCGGCGCCGCGGTGTCCGGCGGGTATTCGGCGTTGAGGCAGAGCTGCGACGAGAAAAAGACCGGTTCGAGCGGATAGCCGAGCCCGCACGTCGCGATCTGATATTCGCCGGCGACTTCGTTCTTTTCGATCCCGACGCGCGCGGCGTCGCCGCTCGTGAGGAAGAGCCGCTGGCGATGCGTCCAGATCCAGTCGTTCTGGCACTCGGCGAAGGCGACGCTGATTCCCGTGTCGAGGTCGCCGAGGGACACCGAAATAAGAGGATTCGTCGTCACGTCCGCGCTCAGCACGTTCCCGGGATACGCGATGGAGAATTCCGCCGCGAAGAGCCCCCGGTCCGTCGGGCCGCAGAAAACGTACATGGTGAATTCCGTGTAGCCCCCCGCAAACGAGACGGTGTTCGAGGAGCGAGCCTCGTCGGCGTAGAGCCCGATGTAAGCACAGGAAGGAGTCTGGGCGAGCGCCGGTTCGAAGGCGGCCGCGGTCAAGGCGAGAGCGAGCGCGGCCGTCGCTGCGGGTCGAAAAATCGATGAATGTGTCATGATATTCCGCGCCTCCTTGAAAACGTGGCGAGACGTCACTGGATTTCGCGCAGACTGAGTTTGACCGTGTGACCGTAGTGTAGCACAAAAGCGGCGCTTATTCAATCCAATTGCCCTTTCCGGGTGGCGGCATCGTTGACGTGCGATCGCCGAGTGATTATCTTGATATCGGGACTGCACCACGAAACAACGAAGGTCGACAGAAGGTTTCCGGGCTGAAAGGGGTGGGATCATGATGAAACTGCTCTCCGTCATGATTCTCGTTCTGCTCTTCGCCGGCGCGGCGAACGCGTGCGACGGCATACTGTCCCTGTTCGCCGATCAATCGGCGAACAAATGCTTCGCGGATCTCCCCTGCTGCCAGAGCGTGCCGATGTATCTCATGTACGTCCGGGGGGACGGGCCGGAGATCTCGAACGGGATGGCGTTCAGGCTGGAGAAATCGTCGGCGGGCGCGGCGTTCCTCGAACCGCAGTGGCCGGGCGACTTTCTCCAGTTCGGCAGCCTGGAGGACGGCATCGATGTCGTTGTCCGGGCCGGGGACAGCTGGTGCTCGGGCGCCGACGCCGTTTCCTACATGGGGACGATTCCCGTCGTGAACTTCGCCGAGACGGGCGAATTCACCGTGAAGGTGGTCGATTCGCCCCACTATAACGGGGTTATCGTCACCCTGTGCCAGACCGGATATCCCCTGTATAATGTGATCGGCGGCACCTTCATCTTCAACGGGAAATGCAAATGCCCCGAGGATCCCTACGGCACGATCCTCGCCGTAAGACAATCGAGCTGGGGAGGCATCAAGAGCCTGTATCGGTAACGGCGCACGCCGCCCCGGTTATCGCCGGGGCGGCGTGCTATTTCGCCGCCGCCGATCGCGTCGCGCGCTTACTCCGCGGGCCCGCCGGGCGGTTCCAGCGCGACGATCGTCGCGCCCCAGCCCCCCTCATCCTCCATCGCGAGCTTGAAGGAGACCACCCCGGGGAGCTTCGAGAGGATCGAATGGACCGTTCGCCGGAGGGCGCCGGTCCCTTTGCCGTGGATGATCCGCACCCTGAGTATCCCTTTCCCGCGGCAGAGCTCGAGGTAATCGGGGACGAGGTCCTTGGCGTCTCCCGGCTGGAACTGGTGGAGATCGAGGATGCCATCGACCGGAATCTCAACGGGTTCCCGTTCGTCGTCGTCCATACCGGCAATTATTCATCTGGACTTCGCGGACTTCCAGTGCTAATTTCCGGTGAAATGGGGGAGGATCCCCCCGGAACGGGATACCCGGCGGGACGCCGGTCGCTGCGGCCAGCGTCTCATCTTCTTTAAACCTTATATGGAGGGATCGGTGCCATGAGGTCAGTAGCGTTCACGATATTCCTTGCGATCGCGCTCGTCTTTTCGGCGACCGGCTGCTCGAAGAAGTCCAAAGACGGTTCGAAGGGGGACAGCGCGAGCGTCGCCGAAGCGGCCCTGTCTGGCACGGTGGTCGCCAAGGTCGGCGGGAAGGCCGTAACGATGCAGGACATCCAGCGCCAGGAAACCATGCTCACGCAGCAGCTTCAGGGATACGCCGATTCCGCGCAAATCGCTTCGATGAAAGCCACCATCCAGAAACAGGCGTTCGACAACGCGATAAACCGGATCCTTCTCGAAGGCGCGCTCGCCAAGGCAGGCGCCAAGGCGGACAAGGCGACGCTCGACGAGCGGATGGAGTATTTCCGCAAGAACTTCGTTTCGGACGAAGCGTTCAAAGCCGATCTGGTCAAGCGCGGCCTGACCGCGGATGAGTTCCGGCGCGAGATGGAGATCGGGATTCTGGCCGAGGAGCTCTTCAACAAGCGCACGGCGAGCATCAAGCCGGTGACCGAGCAGGATGCCCGCGCCTTCTATGACAACAACGAAGAGCGTTTCGTTCAGCCGGAGCGCGTGAAGGCGAGCCATATTCTTCTGACGGTGAACAAGGACGACACGGATGAGGCGAAGGCGAAGAAGAAAGCGGAAGCCCAGCGCATTCTCGGCGAGCTCAAGAAGGGCGCCGATTTCGCCGAGGCGGCGCAGAAGTACTCGGATTGCCCGAGCAAGCAGCAGGGCGGGGATCTCGGCTATTTCGAGCGGGGACGCATGGACCCCACGTTCGAGAAGGCCGCGTTCGGTCTCAAGACGGGGCAGATGAGCGGCGTCGTGGAAACGCCGTTCGGCTATCACATCATCAAGACCACCGATCACTCGTCGGCGAGCACCGCTCCCTTCGATCAGGCGAAGCAGAATATCACGCAGTATCTGACGGACCAGAAGAAGCAGCAGTCGCTCACGGCTTATTTCGACAGCCTGCGCGGCGCCGCGAACGTTCAGATCCTCGATTCGAGCTTCGTGCGCTGACGTTTTCGGACACGATCGTGCACTCGAAAGCGCCCTCGACGGAGGGCGCTTTTTTTATGCGGGATCGAGGGGGATTCGGCCGAAGCCGTTCAGAGGCGCGTCTTTTCGGGAGGCCGCCGCTCCGGCACGTACGCGTGCGGAACGGTTCCGTCGTTCCACGCCGCCGAGACGTACAGGTTGCAGTAGCAGCTGCCGTATTCCTTCACGTCCGGTTCTCGGTAGGAGCACGGGCATATGATGTCGCGGTCCCATTCCCTGTCTCCCGAGGCGAGCCGGCAGGGACACGCCATATAGCCGTAGCGCTTCTTGTTGACGAGGAGGGCGGCGAGAAGCTCGAAGGTGCGTTCGCGGTCCGCGCTGAAATAGTACCCTTTCGGCTCCTGCAGCTTCCTGAGACGCTCGTGCAGCTCGTCGACTTCGCTCATTCGATACCCAGGGCCTCTCTGATCTTGTCTTCGCGGTTTCCGACGACGACCGTGTCGCCGATCAGAATCGTGGGGAACGAGCACAGCGGATTGAGCTTCCGCACCTCTTCGAGGGCGGCGGCGCGGGCGGCTCCCGAGAGGAGGTCGACGTCGACGTAATCGTAGCGGACCCCGAGACTGTTCATGAACTGCTTCGCGGCCCGGCAGTGGCTGCACGTGCTCAGCGTGTACATTTTCACCGTTTTTTCCCGCATGCGCGCATTTTCGCACACAAGCTTCCCGGCGTCGAGCCAATTCGGGGCCGCGCGAATATTTTCCTCCATGATTCGGTCTCCGCGGACTTATAATCGCCCCCTATGAACAGATGCTCGGGAGTTCTTCTCCATATAACGTCCCTCCCGTCGCGCCACGCGATCGGCGACCTCGGCTCGGGGGCCTATGCGTTCGCCGATTTTCTCGCGCGCGCCAGGCAGAGCCTGTGGCAAGTGCTTCCGCTCAATCCCACCGAAGGCGTTCACGGCAATTCCCCGTATACGAGCATCTCGGCGTTCGCCGGAAACGTTCTCCTCGTCAGTCCCGAGATCCTCGTCGACGAGGGGCTGCTCCGTCCCGAGGAGGTTCCGTCTCAGGAGCGGCACGCGCTCGATCGCGCGGACTACCTCGCGGCGGCGCTCGAAAAGCGGCCGCTTCTCGAGAGAGCCTACGAGCGCTTCCGTTCGACCGGATGGCGGCGGAGCGAATACGAGCGGTTCCGCGACCGCAACGAGCGCTGGCTCGACGACTACGCGCTCTTCCTGGTCCTCAAGAAGCTGTTCGGGGGCGACGTCTGGAGCTCGTGGCCGCCGGAGTTTCGGGACCGGGACGTGACCTGCCTCGGCGACGCGCGGAGCCTCTACGCCGCCGACATCGATCGCACGTGCTTTTTCCAGTTTCTCTTCTTCCAGCAGTGGGCGGCGCTCAAGGAGTATTGCGGCGGGAAGGGGGTGCGGATCGTCGGCGACATCCCGATATATGTCGGGTACGACAGCGCCGACGTCTGGACGCACAGCAGCCTCTTCAAGCTCGATCCCGACCGGAAGCCGGCGTTCGTCGCGGGGGTCCCGCCGGACTATTTCAGCGAAACGGGGCAGCTCTGGGGCAATCCCGTGTACGACTGGGACGCGCTCGCGAGGAGCGGGTTCCGGTGGTGGATCGATCGCTTCGCCCATAACCTGGGCCTTTTCGACTACGTGCGCGTCGATCACTTCCGCGGCTTCGTCGGATACTGGGAGGTGGGCGCGCGGGAGAAGACCGCCGTCAAGGGGCGCTGGGTCAAGGCCCCCGCGGACGAGTTCTTCGCGGCGCTTCGCGCGAAGCTCCCCGGCTTCCCGCTCATCGCGGAGGATCTCGGGATCATCACGCCCGACGTCAAGGCGGTCATGGCGCGTCTCGGCATTCCCGGGATGCGCGTCCTTCTCTTCGCCTTCGGCGAGGATAATCCCGCGCATCCGTATCTCCCGCGCAACTACGTCGAGAACTGCGTCGCCTACACGGGGACCCACGACAACAACACCGCGCGCGGCTGGTTCGAGAAGGAAGCGCTTCCCGAAGAGATCGAGCGCCTGATCCGGTACGCCGGGAAGAGGATCACCGCGGACACGGTTCACCTCGAGCTCGTCCGGCTCGTCATGGAATCGGCCGCCGGCGCCGCCGTCGTTCCGATGCAGGACGTTCTCGGCCTCGGCGAGGAGGCGCGGATGAACCGCCCGGCGGTGCCTCACGGGAACTGGGAGTGGCGCCTCACGAGGGCCCAGATCGCCCGGCCGGTCGCCGACGCCCTCGCCCTGATGACGGAGGGGTGCGGGCGGGCCCCGCGCAGGCCATGAGCGCCGAGGCGGCCGGCCGGCTCGCGCTCAGATCATTTTGAGGAAAACGGGCCGACTGGTCCGCAAATTGCTGGCTCGCGAGAGGGAACGTGTGCTCGGGCGCGGGACGCGGAGAAGGCGCCGGGAGCCGCCGGAGGCCATCCGAAAATATTTTGAAAAATTCAAAGATTGTCGCTTGTAATTTTTAAGGCAGTGTATATATTGCAACACGATTGATCGAGGGTACGTACAGGAGGAACCATGATAAGGATCAATATTCCGTGCATCGCATTCGGGTGTCTGCTTAAGCCGGTAGCGGCGGCGTTTGGCGCGCACCTCGGTTTGGCGGGCGCAGACGTCCGCGGTGAATTCGATTCAGTGTTCGGATACTTGAGCAACGCACGGCCGCACAGCGGCGGCCTTTTGGAGGGACCGGTTGATGGAAACGCAAACTTCAGCGCATCACGCTACCGATGTTACTAACGTAGAACAAAGCGAGGATCATCCTCCGCATTTATCTACTCGCCTCGGCCCATTGTTCGACGGACAGATTTCTCCCCAGACCAGAATCGTTCATCATTCCCGCGTCTCTGGTGTTAAACCGGTCGCGAGCCGGCGTCCGAGCACGAGCGCGAGGATCAGGCTGTTCCGGCGCGCGTTTTTCCCCGAAGTGAGCGACCGTGACTGGAACGACTGGCGCTGGCAGATACGGAACCGCGTCCAGGACATCTCCCAGTTCGAGCGCATGCTCTCGCTCTCCGACGACGAACGCGTCGCCATCGAGAAAGGCGGGTCGCTGCTTCCCGTCGGCGTGACGCCGTATTACATGAGCATCCTCTCGTACGACAATCCGGCGCAGGCCCTCCGGCGCTCGGTCATCCCGAGCACCGGCGAGTTCGTGTGCTCGCCCGGCGAATCCGCCGATCCGCTCGCGGAGGAGGAGACGAGCCCCGTGCCGGGTCTCGTTCACCGCTACCCGGACAGGGTGCTGCTTCTCGTTTCTGATTTCTGCTCGACCTACTGCCGGTACTGCACGCGCTCGCGCGTCGTGGGACAGGGCGTGCTCCATCCGGCGGCGGCGCGGCTCGAGAAGGCGTTCGAATACATCCGGGCCAATCCCCAGATACGCGACGTCCTCGTTTCGGGCGGGGAGCCGCTCGCCCTGAGCGACGACCGGCTCGACTGGATCCTTTCGGAGCTCAGGCGCATTCCGCACGTCGAGATCGTGCGTATCGGGACGAAGGCGCCCGTCGTGCTGCCGCAGCGGATCACGCCGCAGCTCACGCGCATGCTCCGCAGGCATCACCCCGTCTGGATGAGCATTCACTTCACCCATCCCGACGAGTGCACCCCGGAAACGAGCCGCGCCTGCGCGCAGCTCGCGGACGCCGGCATACCGCTCGGCTCCCAGACGGTGCTTCTCAAGGGGATCAACGACAGCGTCGAGACGATGAAGAAGCTCGTCCAGCGCCTCATGATGATGCGCGTTCGGCCGTACTACATCTACCAGTGCGATCCGATCTACGGCTCGTCGCACTTCCGGACCTCCGTCGAGAAGGGGCTCGAGATTATCCGGGGCCTCAGGGGGTTCACGAGCGGGTACGCGGTGCCGACGTTCGTCATCGACGCCCCCGGCGGGGGAGGCAAGACCCCCGTCATGCCCGATTATCTCGTCGGGAGGGAAGGGGACCACGTCGTGCTGCGCAACTACGAGGGAAATATCTATCGCTACTACGACCCCCAGCCGGGCGAAGAGCTCGCGCGCGTCTAGAAGGGCGGGGCACGTTTCGGGCGCATGAGAGTAGGCCTCACATACGATCTCAGATCAGAGTACCTCGCGATGGGGTACGGCGAGGAAGAAACCGCCGAGTTCGATCGGGAGGAAACGATCGACGAGCTCGAAGGGGCGATCCGGCGGCTCGGCTACGAGACCGATCGGATCGGCAGCGCCCGGCGGCTCGTCGAACGGCTCGCCGGAGGAGACCGGTGGGATCTCGTCTTCAACATCGCCGAAGGGCTTCGCGGCTCCGGGCGCGAGGCGCAGGTGCCGGCGATCCTCGACCTCTACGACATCCCGTACACCTTCTCCGATCCGCTCGTCATGGCGCTCACCCTGCATAAGGGCATGACGAAGCACGTCATCCGCGACGCGGGGATTCCGACGAGCGATTTCGCGCTCGTCGAGAGCGAGGGCCAGGCCGCCGCGGTTCGTTTCGCGCCGCCCTGGTTTCTCAAGCCGGTGGCCGAGGGGACGAGCAAGGGCGTCACCTCGAAATCGATCGTGAACGATCGCGCGCTCCTCTGGCCGCGCTGCGAAGAGCTCCTCAGGGATTTCAGACAGCCGGTGATCGTCGAGGAATTCCTGCCGGGCAGGGAGTTCACCGTCGGCGTCGTCGGCACGGGCCCGCGGGCGGAGGCCGTCGGCACGCTCGAGATGGGCCTCAGGCCCGGAGCCGAGGACGGCGTCTACTCGTACGTCAACAAGGAGCAGTGCGAGGAGCTCGTCGAGTATATCCTCGTCCGGCCCGAGGGCGACGCCGTCGTGCGCGAGGCGGAGCGCATCGCCCTCGACGCGTGGCGGCTTCTCGGCTGCCGCGACGCCGGAAGGGTCGACCTGCGGTGCGGCGCGAACGGACGGCCGCAATTCATCGAAATCAACCCCCTCGCGGGGCTTCATCCGTCCCATTCGGACCTCCCTATATTGTGCACCAAGCTCGGCATATCGTACGAATCGCTCATCGACCGCATACTCCGTTCCGCGCGGGCGCGGACGGGGCGCGAAGCGGATCACCCCCGCCCATAAGGCCGTCATGCGCGTTGCGATTCTCTTCAATGCGATCAGCGAGCAGGCGAAGACCGACGAGCTCGACGTTCTCGTTCAGCTCGAAGCGGTGTCGTCCTCGCTCGGCCGCCTCGGGCACGAGTCGGTAAAGGTGCCTTGCGATCTGGACGTGCGGCGCATCGTCGACGCTCTCGACGAGTTCAAGCCCGACGCGGTTTTCAATCTCGTCGAATGTCTCGACGGATACGGAAGGCTCATCTTCCTCGTGCCGGCGGTTCTCGACGCGAAGGGCGTCGGCTATACCGGCTCCCCCGCGGAGGCCCTCTTTCTCACTTCCCACAAGGTTCTCGCGAAGGAGCGAATGAGAGCAGCGGGGCTTCCGACCCCCGATTGGATAGGTCCGTGGCCGGGCGGCGGGATGGCGCCGATCGTCGACAGGCGCGCCCGCTCGCGGAAGAAGGCGAGCTTCATCGTCAAGGCCGTCTGGGAGCACGCGTCGTTCGGCATGGACGACGACGTCGTCGTGCGACAGGCGGACGAAGCGAAGCTCGTGCGCATGATGGAAGAATGGGCGCCGCGCCTTCGCGGCGATTGCTTCGCCGAGGAGTTCGTCGACGGCAGGGAATTCAACATCTCCGTCCTCGCGACCGCGGACGGTCCGCGCGTTCTTCCGGTCGCGGAGATCCTCTTCGTCGATTATCCCGAAGGCAAGCCGAAGATCGTGAACTACAAGGCGAAGTGGGAGGAGGATTCGATCGAGTACCAGAGCACCCCGCGGAGCTTCGATTTTCTTCCGGAGGACGAGGGACTCATCGAAGAGCTCGGCCGCATCAGCCGCACGGCGTGGGATCTCTTCGCCCTGCGCGGATACGCGCGCGTCGATTTTCGCGTCGATCCCAGGGGAAGGCCGTACATCCTCGAGATCAACGCGAATCCGTGCATCTCGCCCGATTCGGGCTTCATCGCGGCGGCGCAGCAGGGGGGCTTCGATTACGACGCCGTCATCCGCGTTATTCTCGAGGACGCGATCCGCTCGCCGCGCGTCCCGCCGCTCAACGATCCGGGCCGCTCGATCGAAAGAACCCGTTTTGGCGCCAGGCGCCGGAAAGGCGTCGCGCGATGATGAAAAAGGACGCGAATTCCGAGAAGCTTCCCGAGACCCCGTTCCGTTACGACGTCCGTCCGGAGGACGGCGAGACGGTGCGGGAGATCGTCGCGGCGACGGGCTACTTCACCCCTTCCGAGGTCGACGTCGCGGTCGAGCTCGTGCAGGAGAATCTCGCCAAGGGCGCCGCGGCGAGCGGGTATCACTTTATCTTCGCCGAGCACGGCGGAAAGACGATCGCCTATCTCTGCTACGGGCCGATCCCGTGCACGGTTTCGAGCCACAACCTCTACTGGATCGCCGTGCGTCCCGATTTTCAGGGAAAGGGGCTCGGCAAGGCGCTCATGCGCGAAGCCGAGAAACGGATACGGGCCGCGAGCGGAAGCCGCATCTACATCGACACGTCCTACAAGGCCCAGTACGAAGACACGAGGGCCTTCTACATCTCCCTCGGATACGAGCTCGACGCGCTGCTCAAGGATTTTTATTCCACGGGGGACGACAAGGTGATCTACCGGAAAGTGCTCTGAGCGTCGGGCGATCCGAGCGCGCCGAGGAGCACCGTTCCGTAAGAACCCCGCGGCAGGGAGAATCTCAGGAGGCGCTTGAACCGCTTCGCTCCGGCGCTCGATTCGTCCTCCTCGACCGGCCCGAGAACGAAGTCGATGGCATCCACGAAGATCGACCGCGATACTTCCCCGAAATAGAGGCTGCGAAGGCCCGGAACGCGAAGGTCGCCGAGCGAGATTCCCTCGCCCGCGAGAACGGCTTCGGCGGAATCCCTCCATGGCTCTTCGAGCGACGTCCCGGGCGCAAAGAGCGGAACGGACGTCCCGGCGAGATCCGCAGGGATCGCGGCGGCGCGGGGAAACACGAGATCGCCGAACCGGGAGGGGACCTCGATGAGGGGGGGCGCGCATCGCTCGGCGACGACGCGCCGCGCGACCGCGTTCCACAGCCACGATTGGTAGGCCTCGACGGCGAATCTCCGGATAAAGGGCGGGAGGGCGGAGAAGCCCGCGCGATAGTCTCCCCCCGTTTCCGCGAGGCGCCGGGCGACGGCGCGCTCGGGGCAGGGGGGAAGCGTGTCCGCGAGCGTGACCCATTCTCCCCACGCGGCGGCGATCGCCCGCGTGACGCCCTTGCGCTCGCGCGAATGCTTGCGGTCGGGGACGGCGACGAGGAGCCTGAGCGCCTCCTCGAAATCCCCTTCGATGAGCCGGCGCGCGGCGAATCCGCGGCCGTGGCGCGCCGAGCCGAATCGCTGTTCGCCGAAGTAATTCACGAATCGGAGCGACCTGCCGGCGGATCCGTCCGGGGACGCGAGAAACCGCCTCGCCTCCGTCATGCGTTCGCACTGCCGCCGGACGAGGCCTCTCACCGTCACGCGGAACCGGTTGGCCGAGACGTCTCCGGACGAGATGTGGTCTTCGAGCCTGCCGAGGCGCTCGATCTTCCAGCCGGGCGCTTCGACGACGCCGGGAGCGCGCGAGGCGCCGCCGCGCGGGAACAGGATCGAGACATGCTGTGTGGTGAGCGCGTGCCTGTCCTTGAGCCCCGCGCAGCGGATGCGCTCGAGAGGCGCGTGGAGCTTCGACGCGAGGCGCTCGAGCGCATCGATCGTCCCGAGGCCGCGCTTGGTGAGTCGGTAGAGAACGACGGGCCCGGCCGTTTCCGAAAGTCTCGCGGCCGCGCCCGGCGCGAGAATCTCCTCGACGAGAAAATCCTCCGGACGCTGCTTGATCGTCACGGCGGCCCGCCCGTTTTCCCGGGGGCCGTCCCGGGGCTCCGCGCCGCGGCGAGATTCGACGACGGCGAGGGAGCCCGGCACGCGAAGAGCACGTAGCGTGAGCCGGAGCCCGTGATATCGCAGCTCAGGCCGAGCTCGTCGAATCTCTTTCGAAGGACGTCGCCGCGCCGCGGATCCGCGACGACGAAGACGTACGTATCGTGCCGTGGGGCCGCGACAATCTCATGGCAGATCGCGTCGAGGCTTGTCCGGGCCCATGGGGGAAGGGGCTCGCCCGCGACCCTCGTGAGGCGTCCGCCCAGGTAGAACTGCAGGCCGAAAAGCTCCTGCGATTCGAAGAGGAAGAAGGCGGTCTCGCCGCGCCTCGCTTCCCGGCACGCGCCGTGGAGCGCCTTCATGTCGAGATCGGATCGGTAGCGCGAGCTCGTCCCCTTGACGGCGACGAGCGCGGCCGCGGTGAGAACGGCCGCGACGATCGCCGCGCGCGCGAGGCGGGGCCGCTCGATCGCCCGGAGCGTCATCCGCGCGGTCGCGAGCGCCACCGCGGGAAAGACCGGGAGCACGTAAAGCGGAAGCCTGCTTTTCGCGAGCGAGAATAGGACGAGCGGAACGATCAGCCAGAGCGCCAGAAACGCGATTCGCTCGTCGCCTCGAAAAAGCCGTTTGAGGCTCGACCATCCGAAAAGCGTCCGATCCTTCGCGAGCTCCACGACCCACGCCGCCATCGCCGTTCCCGCGCCGAAGAGAAGCGGCGGCACGAATATGAAAAACGGCTTGTACCATTCGGGGTTTCTTCCGTGCTTCTCCGTCGCGATTCTCGCGTAGACCTCGGTGCCGAGGAAATAATCGAGGAGCCCGGGGGTTCTCGCGGCGACGTAGACGTACCAGCTCGAGCCCACGACGAGCATGAGCGCGATGCCGGCAAGCGAAAAGAGCCTCGGCCCCTTTCTCCCCGTGGCGCCGAGGTAGATCCGGAAGACGAGAATCGCCGCGAGAACGACGAGGGCCGGCGGCCCCTTCGTGAGAAACGCCGCGCCGAGGAGCCCCCACATCGCGACGATCCAGCGCTTCTCGCTCAGCGGGCCGTCCGCCCGGTATGCCTTCCAGTAGCAGAGCGCCGCGAGAAGCTCCCAGAGCGACAGAAGGGAATCGGTGTGCACGGTGCTCGCCGCGAGGACGGCGAACGGGGAGAGGGCGTAGATCGCGCCCGCGGCGAAGCCGGCGCGGGCGTTCCACATCGCGCGCCCGAGCGCGCTCACGGCGAGGACCGTCAGGACATAGAACACGGCGTTCGCGAAACGCGCGCCCCACTCGTTCGTTCCGAAGAGGGCCATTCCGCCCGCGACGGCCCAGTACGCGAGCGGGGGCTTCGTCCAGTGGGGCGTGTAGTCGAGCCGGGGGACGAGCCAGTCTCCCGTCTCGAGCATCTCGCGGGCCGACTCGGCGTAGCGCCCCTCCGTCGTCTCATAGAGGCCGCGGGAGCCCTGGAAGGCGAACCCGAGGATCGCCGAGAGGGCGACGAGAACGAGGACGTTTCTGCGCTCAGGCCTCACGGCTCGCCTGCTTTTCCTTTCCGATGAGCATGAGGTTGCGGATGTAGATGAAGCTGTTGAGCGTGTTCGCGAGGATGAAAACCGGATCGGCGATGTGGATCGAGTAGACGAGGAGAATCGCGCTTCCCCCGAGGCTCAGGTACCAGAACGGCACGGGGATCACGCTCTTTCCCTTTCGCTCCGAGGCGATCCACTGGATGACGAACCTGCTCGAGAATATGAGCTGGCCGATGAGCCCGAGCGCCACCCACCAACTCGCGAATTTCTGAATCACTCCGTGCCAGAGACCCTGGGAAAGGTCGGCGACGATCATTCGATCTCCTCTTTCACTTCGTACTTCACGTAGCGGGACTGCATCCATCTCACGGCGAAAAGATCGCGGAGCCCCTTGAAAAGGCGGTTTCCGATGCCGTATTTGTTCACGCCCTTCGTCCGCGCGCGGTGGCTCACGGGGATCTCGACGACCCGGGCGCCCTCGAGCTTGAGGAGCGTCGGGAGAAACCGGTGCATTCCCTCGAAGAGCTTGACGCGGCGGACGTGCCGGGCGCGGCACGCCCTGAGCGTGCACCCGACGTCGCGGATACTCTCGTGCGTGAGCCGGTTCCGGACCGAATTGGCGATTCTCGATGACGCCTTTCTCGTGAAGGAGTCGCGCCGCCCCTCGCGGACGCCGCAGACGACGTCCCATTCGCCCATTTTCTCGAGAAGCCGCGGGATGTCGGCCGGATCGTTCTGCATGTCGGCGTCCATCGTCACGATGATCTCCCCGCGCGCGTGCTCGAAACCGGCCGCCATCGCCGAGGTCTGGCCGCGGTTTCGCGCGAATCTCACGGCGCGAAGTGATCCGACGTCCCTTTTCAGAGCGCGGAGCCTGTCGAACGTGCCGTCCGTCGAGCCGTCGTCGACGACGAGGATCTCATAGCTCCTGCCGAGGCGCGCGAGCACGCCGTCCGCCTCGCGCACGCACTGCTCGATCGATTGCTCCTCGTTGTATGCCGGGATGACGAGACTGAGCTCGATGCGGGTATCGGTCGCCATGGGCGACATGATAGAACGAAAAACCCCGCCCGCGCCACACCAAAACCGAGATGTCGAAGAGCGGGGCGAAAAAAGGGGGCAGGCCGCATGCCCGGCCTGTCCCCGAAGGAGTCCCCGATCGCGGCGAGCGGCGCCGCGGGCTATTAGTCCTGGCGCTCGACCTGAGCCGGTGTCCCGAGCTTCGTCTTCATCGCGTCGACTTCCGCGCGGAGCTCGTCGAGCTCGCTGCGCATCCGCCTGGCGTTGTCCGCTTCGGAGGCGGCTTTTTGCGCCGCGACGTCCGCGGCGGTCAAGGCGGCGCCCATCGCTTTCTCGTCCGTGCCTGCGGCGTCGGCGAGAGTGGGGTAGACGCTTCCATACATAGTCGGAAGGTAGATCAGCGAGAGCTGATTCTCGTAGCATGCGTAGGCTCCGCTGCCCTCCTGGCCGAGCAGGTAATACGTGTAAGTCCCCGCGGACGGCTGATAATAGAGCCCGTGGCAGGTAGCGGGAATGAAGTAGTATCCCGTCGCCGCTCCCGCCGGATAGTCCACGAAGTAATCCTGGTTGCCGGGGAAGGCTCCGGCGCTGTTGGAGGTTCCGATGATCCCGTGGCTCGCGACGCCGTTCGTATGGTAGATCTGAACGTTGCTGCTCGCGATGACCAGAACGAATCCTCCCGCCGGGATCGTTATGCTCTGGGACGCGACGGTCGATATGGACGCCTCGAGCGCGCTCCCGTTCTGGTTGGTATAGCTTGCCACTCCGGGCTCGTCCAGAATCTCGGAGGACGACACCGACTCGTACGGCAGCCAGATCGAGCGATCTCCGGATTCGTTCATGTCGAAGATGGCCTCCCGATCGTCTCCGAGGACATAGACCGTGGGCTGTCCCGTCCCCGAGGAGTTGCCGTCGACAAGGAAAGCGTACATATCCGAGCTCCGCGTCACGCCCAGCCAGCCTCCCGAACCGTCGTGGTCGGGTTCGAGAGAACATGCGTAATTGGATTCCTCGTCGCGGAGCGTCAAGCTGCCGCCATAGGTGTTCGGGTTCAGCGAAATGACGGGAGACGGAAGGCTGCTGTTATATATGTACAGCGCGCCGGCGGTTCCGGAGGTTCCGAGAGCGGCGTCGCCGACGACGTGGAGCCTCGCGTTCGGAGCGGCCGTTCCGATGCCGATATTCGTGCCGTTGTTGTACAGGTTGCTCGAAGCCGTCCAGGTGGAGCCGTTGTGCCGGAGGGTCTGGCCGGATATGCCGGAGGGAAGGGCTTCGCCGGTGGAGGTGAACGATTGCCACGTCGCGCCGTCATAGCCTTCGAAGTCGGAGCCGGTCCAGCGGATCGTGCCGGCGTTCGAGCCGGAGGCGGCGCCGAGGCGAAGGGCGCCCGCGACGTCGAGCCGTTCCGCGGGGGTCAGGACCCCGACGCCGAGATTTCCCGTCACGCCGTCTACGGTGAGACCGTTGGACGCAGCCATATCGAGACGCCAATCGTCGCCCGCTGCGACATACATAAGGGCCTTCGAGACGCCCTGTCTCATGAGCTCGATCCCGGGATTGGAGCCGGATCCGGCCGCATTGAGCCGCATGAGCGACCATGCCCCTGCGGAGGTCCCGTCGATTCGGATTCCGCAGATGTCGTCGGTCGCGACATGCAGAGGGTTCGACGGGGACATCGTTCCGATGCCGATATTCGTGCCGTTGTTATACAGGTTGCTCGACGCGATCCAGTCGGATCCGTCATGCCGGAGCGTCTGGCCCGAGCTGCCGGCGGGAGGGCCGCCGTCGTTCGCGGTGAACGACTGCCACACCGAGCCGTTGTATCCTTCGAAATCGGAGCCGGTCCAGCGGATCGTGCCGGTCGTCGACCCTGCGGAATTTCCGAGCTGTATGCCGCCGTCGACCCTGAGCTTCTCGGAGGACGGAATGCCGGCGCCGACGCAGACGTTTCCCGCCTCGGATGCGCGCAGAGCGTAGTTGGATCCCGCCAACTGCAGGTTCCAGTTGTTGGACGGGTCCACGAACGTATATGCGCGCAAAATGCCCTGTGTTTCATAGCCGAATCCGGCGTCCACGCCGGGTTTGACGGCGTTGACGTAAATGCTGGCGTAGGAATCGTCGTTGCCGTCGAACCTGATGCCGACCTGTCCGCTCGCGCTCGTCACGGTCAGGGGAACGTCCGGCGCGAGCGTGCCGATGCCGACCTTGCCCGAAGACGGAAACACATTCTCCGTCCCGCTGACCGCTTTCGCCGAGAAGCTGTAGGGCGTTCTCGCGAGAATCTGGCGTGGGAGCTCCGCGCCGCCCTCGACGGACAATCCGATGTAATACGTTTCGTCGAACGGGAGAATGCTGAGCATCGCCGTGGCCCCGAGGAGCGCGCTGAAGGTGCCCTTCGAGACGACGACGTTGTTGGTTTCGGTCCAGAGCGGGCTCCCGCCGGTGCCTCCGACGTCGTAGATCCTGAAGGTGATGCTGTACGTGTTGTCCGGAACCGCCGTTCCGCTCGCGTCGGCGAGAATTCCCTGGTAGCTGAGGACCGGCGGCATTTGCGCCGCCGCCGGCGCGGCGAGACACGCCGCGAGAAGAAGAGAAAATATCATGATCCTTTTCATGTTCGGCCTCCCGTCGATGGCATTGTGATCGTTCACGACATCGATCTTTCGAACCTCTCTCACCGGACGATAACGAGCTTCTTCGTGAATGTCGTCTTGCCGGCGGCGAGTCGATAGTAGTAGACCCCCGAAGCGGTCTGCCTGCCGCCGTCGTTCTTCCCGTCCCAGAGCGCCGTATGGCGCCCGGGCGTTTTCGGGCCGTCGACGAGCGTCCGAACGACGCTCCCCTTCACGTCGTAGATCATGAGCGAGACGCGTTCCGGGGACGCGAGGTAGAAGGCGATGTTCGTCGAGGGATTGAACGGATTCGGATAGTTCTGATACAGCGTCGTGGGTTTCGGAGGAACGGCGACGGAGACTTCGAGCGAATACCATTCGGCGTCATTCGAGACCGCGCCGATGCGATAGATGTAGGTCGCGCCCGCGAGCGCCGTCTCGTCCTTGTAGGCGCCGCTCCGCTCTTTCGGGATGAGCGCGGCATTGAGCTTGATGAATTCGTCTCCCGGACTCTCCGAGCGATAGACGTTGAAGCCCTCGAAAGGAGCCGAGGCTGATGCCGACCAGCTCAGGAGCACGGCGTCGTCCTTGAGCTCTCCGAAGAACGAGGCGAAGGCGACGTCGACGGTCGACGAGATCCCGGCGCAATACCAGAAGCCGGCCTTCACGATGTTCGATGCGCCCGAGACGACGCCGACGACCGGCTGCCCCGCCGTATCGTAGCAAATGTAACCGCCTCCGGCCCTCGCTCCGCCGCCGCTCGTAAAGGCGCCGTTGAGCACCTGGTACTGCGCCCGGGCGATGCCCGGGGAGAGCGAAATGAGGAATGCGAGAAGGACTATCAGGTACCTGTTTCTCATACAGGCCTCCTTTGAAAGTGCGTCGTGTGAATCGTCCGGGGCCTCATGCACGATGAGTGCCATGGCTCGATGCCGGCCGTCCGCGCGATGTGAAGAGGGCCTCGATAGAGACGAGCGGAGAGCCGTCATGAAATGGTTGACTTTTTCTGCGGAATGGGCGCAAATAGTGACGGCGTCAGGATGATACGGGGGCGAGAACGATGCCGACCCAGCGAAATCGAGTCGTGGTTCGTTTCAACGACGGGAAGTTGCTCAAGGGGTATACGCATGACTTCCTGCCCGAGAAGGACTTCTTCCACCTGATCGAAGAAGCGTCATCAGGGACGGGAACCAGCCATGAGATAAAAGTCCCAGATCTCAAAGCGGTGTTCTTCGTGAAGACGTTCTCGGGGAACAAGGATTATAACGAAAAGAAGAGCTTCAAAGAGGTCAATGCGGCGGCCCTCCACGGAATCAAGATCAAGGTTACGTTCAAGGACTCGGAAGTGCTGTGCGGCCTGTCGCTCGGCTACAACAAAACGAAAAAGGGATTCTTCATCGTTCCCATCGATCCGCTGAGCAATAACGACAGAATATACGTCGTCGCTGCTTCGACGGCCGAGGTGGTCGTGGGCCCAGCGGCGGAGAACTGATCGCCGCGCGATTTCCGCTTCTTTCGATAATTCCGCGCATGATACGGAAAAGGATGTCTTGACACGGTCGTCGGCCGTTTGTATTATCAGTAATAATTACTATTACTGACAATAAGGCGGGCGGACACGTGCGAAAGACGAAACAACGCGAAGTGATACTCGACGAGCTCGTGCGGCTGCGCGCGCATCCGAGCGCCGACGAACTCTACGGGCGCGTGAAGAAACGGCTCCCCCGGATCAGTCTCGGCACTGTATACCGGAACCTGGATATGCTCGCGCGCGAGGGGATCATACGGAAGCTGGAGACGGCCGGCTCCCAGAAGCGCTTCGACGGCGACACGGGAGACCATCGGCATATCCGCTGCGTCAGCTGCGGGCGCATCGACGACCTGGCGGCCGGCGCCGACCGCGCGAGATGCGACGCGCGCGTCGCGAGGGGAACGGGGTATCGCGTGCTCGGGCGGCGGGTGGAGTATCTCGGGGTCTGCCCCGCGTGCGGGAAAAAGACCGGGAGGCGTTGAAGTGGGCGCACTGGACCGCACGGAGCTCGAACGTCTGTACCTGAAATACAACGATCGGCGATTCATCGCGTCCGATCCGGTCGAATTCGTGCACCGGTACGCCGATCCGCTCGACAGGGAGCTCGTCGCGCTGATCGCTTCGTCGCTCGCCTTCGGGAACGTGAAGCAGATCAGGGCGAGCGTCGAGCGGGCGCTCGGGATCCTCGGCGACCGCCCCGCGGATCGAGTGGCCGCGGCTTCGCCGTCGGATCTCGAGCTCGATTTCAGGGGATTCAGGCATCGCTGGATCACGGGGAAGGACGTGGCGTCGCTCCTCGCCGGGGCGGGAAGCGCGATCGAGGAGTACGGTTCGCTCGGGGAGCTCTTTCACGCCAAGCTCGACCGGAGCGATCCCGACGTGGGCCCGGCCGCCGGGCGATTCGCGCGCGCTCTCTCCGAGATGTCCGGCGGGTACCGGCAGAGCCTTCTCCCGTCCCCGGAATCGGGGAGCGCGTGCAAGCGGCTGAATCTCTTTCTCCGCTGGATGGTCCGGTCGGACGCCGTCGATCCGGGAGGGTGGAGCGCGGTGTCGCCCGCGACGCTCATCGTGCCGCTCGATACGCATATGCACCGGATCGCGACGAAGCTCGGTCTCACGAAACGGCGTGCCGCCGATTTTCGGGCGGCGCGCGAGGTGACGGCCGCGTTCGGAGAGATCTCGCCGGACGATCCGGTGAAATACGATTTTGCGTTGACCCGGCTCGGCATACTGCGGAGCGGAACGGAGGAGGATCGTGCAGGAATTTATTGCTGAGTTCGGCCGTTCCGTCTGGTCGACGCTTCAGGAGATGTCGCCGTTTCTCCTCTTCGGATTTCTCGTCGCGGGCCTTCTCTCCGTGCTTGTGAAGCCCGAGACCGTCGAGCGTCATCTGGGGGGGCGCGGGTTCCGGCAAGTGCTCAAGGCGGCGGTTTTCGGCGTGCCGCTGCCCCTCTGCTCGTGCGGCGTCATCCCGGTCGCGGCGTCGCTGCGCAGGCACGGGGCGAGCGCGGCCGCAACGACGTCGTTCCTCATCTCGACGCCCCAGACCGGGGTGGACAGCATCATGGTCACGCTGAGCCTTCTTGGGCCCGTTTTCGCCGTGTTCAGGCCCGTCGTCGCGTTTCTGAGCGGAATTCTGGGCGGCGTGCTCGTGAACGTATTCGGATACGAGAAGGGCGCTCCCGCCGACGAGCATCCCGTCTGCACGGCGGAATGCTGCAGCGTCGCCGGGAATCGGGGGGGCGGCCCGATGCGCGCCCTCAGGTACGGTTTCATCGCGCTTCCGCGCGACATTCACAAGGCTCTCATCGTCGGCATTCTCGTCGCGGCCGCCATCTCGGCGGCGGTCCCGGACGATTTCTTCGCGGGCATCCTTGGCGGAGGGATCCTCTCGATGCTCGTGATGATGGCGGTCGGGATTCCGGTGTACGTCTGCGCGACGGCGTCCGTGCCGATCGCCGCGGCGCTCATGATGAAGGGGATCTCCCCCGGAGCGGCGCTCGTTTTCCTCATGACCGGTCCCGCCACGAACGCCGCGACCATCACCACCGTCTGGAAGATCATGGGCAAACGGATCGCGGGCATCTACCTCGCCTCGGTCGCGGCGTCCGCGCTCGCGGCGGGGCTCGCCCTCGACGCGCTGTTCGAGGCGGGCGGGTCTCACCCGATGGCGCATTCGCACTGGATGCTCCCCGGCTTCGTGAACACGCTCTCGGCCTTCGCGCTCCTCGCGGTTCTCGGATACGCGTTCGTCCGCCCGGCGAAGGTCGGATCGGTCGCCGACGCGGGCGGGACCGGCCGGACGGTCCGCGTCTCGATAGAAGGCATGACGTGCGACCAGTGCGCGAACGCGGTGCGGCGCGCGCTCCTCGAGAGCGCGGGCGTCGTATCGGCCGAGGTCGATCGTAAACACGGCGAAGCGCTGGTCGCCGGGAGCGGCTTCGACGACGCGCGGCTCGCGCGGGCGGTCGAATCGCTCGGATACAAGGTCAAGGGAATCGTGGATCGGTAGAGACGCACACACTCACGCAAGGAGGTAGCGAAAGATGTCGCTCAAAGGCACGAAAACCGAGAAGAACATCCTCACGGCGTTCTGCGGGGAATCGCAGGCGCGCAACCGGTATACCTATTTCGCGAGTCAGGCGAAAAAGGAGGGGCTCGAGCAGATCTCGGCCATCTTCGAAGAGACGGCGAATCAGGAAAAGGAGCACGCGAAACGTCTCTTCAAGCTTCTCGAGGGAGGAGAGGTGGAGATCCAGGCGAAGTTCCCCGCCGGCATCATCTGCACGACGGCCGAGAATCTCGCCGAAGCGGCGGGGGGAGAGCACTACGAGTGGACCGAGATGTACCCCGGATTCGCGAAGACCGCCCGGGAAGAGGGCTTCGACGCCGTCGCGGCGATTCTCGAATCGATCGCGGTCGCCGAAAAGCAGCACGAGAAGCGCTACCTGGCGCTCAAGGCGAACATCGAGAAGGGCAGGGTCTTCAAGCGCGAGGCGAAGGTCGTGTGGCGCTGCCGCAACTGCGGGTATCTGCACGAAGGGAAAGAAGCCCTCGAGGTTTGCCCCGCGTGCGCGCATCCGAGGGCGCATTTCGAGATCCTCGGGGAGAACTATTGATCGGGCCGCCGTCGAGGAGTACAATCGCTTCCGTGAGCGGCTCGCGTTGCAGGGGAACATGAAAGGGGGCAGATTCAAATGGCGAAGAGACTCGAAATTTACAAGTGCGCGAAATGCGGGAATATCGTCGAGGTGCTCCACGAGGGAGCCGGCGAGCTCGTCTGCTGCGGGGAGCCGATGAAGCTTCTCGCGGAAAATTCGACCGACGCGGCGAAGGAGAAGCACGTTCCCGTGATCGAGAAGGTCGCCGGCGGCTACAAGGTGAAAGTGGGATCGGTGCCGCACCCGATGGAGGAGAAACACTACATAGAATGGATCCAGCTCGTCGCCGACGGAGAGGCGTACCGGAAATTCCTCAAGCCGGGAGAGGCGCCCGAGGCGGTTTTCAACGTAACGGCGAAGCAGGTCTGGGCGCGTGAGTACTGCAATCTCCACAGCCTTTGGAAAGGAATGTGATTCCGAATGATCAGCAAGAAGATACACGCCGCGTTCAACGAGCAGATCAATCACGAGATCTACTCGGGATATCTCTATCTCTCGATGGCCGCGTACTTCCATTCGCTGGGCTTCGACGGGTTCGCGAATTGGATGCGCGTCCAGAGAATGGAGGAAGAGTCGCACGCGATGAAATTCTTCGATCACCTTCGCGACCGGGACGCGCGCATCGAGCTCGACGCGATCGACACGCCGAAGGCGAAATGGACGTCGCCGCTCGACGCGTTCAAGGCGGCCTACGAGCACGAGAAGTTCATCACGAGCAAGATCAACGGGCTCTACAAGCTCGCCGAGAAGGAATCGGACTATCCCGCGAAGGGATTTCTCGACTGGTTCGTGAAGGAGCAGGTGGAGGAGGAGGCGTCGACCTCGAAGATCGTTCAGATGCTCGGAAGGATCAAGGATTCGGGTTCCGGGCTCGTCATGCTCGACAGGCAGCTCGGGAAGCGCGAATTCCATGGGTGAAGCTCGCTCGGATGGCGGCGGCCGCGATCGATCGCGTCCGCCGCTCGACGGGGGCACGGCGATGACGGTTCGATCGACCAACGTCGTGATCGGCGGAGAGGCCGGCCAGGGGCTCGTGACGGTCGGCGGTCTCCTCTCCCGGATTCTCGTGGGTGAGGGATACCGGATCGTCGTCACCCAGGGCTACCAGTCGAGGATCCGCGGGGGGCACAACACCTTCGAGGTGCGCGTGAGCCCCGACGCCGTCGAGGCGCCGGCCGAGGAGATCGACGTCCTCGTCGCGCTCGACGACGCGACGGTGACGCTCCACGCCGCCGAGCTCTCTCCGCGGGCGATCGTTATCGCCGACGAGACCTTCTGCGACGGCGACGACCGGTGTCTCCGGGTGCCGTTCAAGGATCTCGCCCCCGCCGCGTTCCGGAACGTGGCCGCTCTCGGAATCGTCTGCGCCGCGCTCGGGCTCGACGGGAAATCGGCCGCCCGGATCGTCGGTGAGACCATCGGCGCGAAGCATCCCGAAAAGGCCGAAGGCAACAGGAACGCGCTCGCGAAGGCGATCGCATGGTGTTCGGGAAAGGAATCGTATTTCCGCCGGCTCCCGGCCGCTCAGGAAGGTCCCCGGCGCATCATGCTCGAGGGGAATCAGGCGCTCGCCCTCGGGGCAGTCTCCGCCGGGCTCCGGTTCGTCTCGTTCTATCCGATGACTCCGGCGACGTCGATTCCGCTCACGGTCATCGGCATGGCGGAGCGCATGGGGATCGTGGTCGAGCAGGCCGAGGACGAGATCGCCGCGATCAACATGGCTCTCGGGGCTTCGTTCGCCGGGGCGCCGAGCCTGACCGCGACGTCGGGCGGGGGTTTCGCGCTCATGGTCGAAGGCGTGAGTCTCGCGGGGATGACGGAGACGCCGGTCGTCGTCGTCGTCGGGCAGAGGCCCGCTCCCGCGACCGGGCTTCCGACGCGCACCGAGCAGGCGGATCTCGAATTCGTGCTCCACGCCGGGCACGGTGAATTCCCGCGGGCGATCTTCGCTCCAGGGAGCGTCGAGGATTGCTTCCACCTCGCGCGCCGGGCGTTCTTCCTCGCCGAGGCGTACCAGGGCCCCGTTTTCATTCTCACCGACCAGTTTCTCGCCGACAGCTTCCGCTCGGTCGAGCCGTTCGACGTTTCGGGGCTCGATCAGGTGAAGCCGGGCGCCGATCCCGCTTCGATCGAGGGCCCGTACCGCCGCTACGCGATAACCGAGGGCGGCGCGAGCCCGAGGCTTCTCCCCGGCGCGAGCGCTCATCTCGTGGTGGCCGACAGCGACGAGCATACCGACGACGGCCACCTCACCGAGGATCTCGGCGTTCGAAAGGCGATGGTCGAGAAGCGGCTCGCGAAGCTCGAGGGGCTGCGGCGCGAGGTTGTTCCCCCCGCGTACGAGGGGAGCGGGAGTCCGGAGCTGCTCCTCGTTTCGTGGGGCTCGACGCGGGGATCGGTGCGGGAGGCCGCCGAAACGATCAGGGCCACCGGCGTCGACGTCGCGACGCTCCACTTCAACCAGGTATGGCCGCTCGTGCCGGAGCATTTTCTCTCCCGGCTCGAGAGCGCGGGGAGCGTCGTGTGCGTCGAGGGAAACGCGTTCGGCCAACTCGCGCGGCTCATCCGCCGCGAAACGGGATTCGAGATCGAGGAGAGGGTCTCGCGCTACGACGGGCTCCCCGTCACGCCCGGTTTCATTCTCCGCGAATTGAGCGTCTGAGGGCGCGCGCATGGTGTCGATCGAGGATTATGGAACGTATGAAACGGCCTGGTGCCCCGGCTGCGGCAACTTCGCGCTCCTCGAAGGAGTGAAGAAGGGTCTCGTCGCGGCGGGGCTCGCCCCGCGGGACGTGCTCTTCGTGAGCGGCATCGGGCAGGCGGCGAAGGCGCCGCACTATCTCAACGCGAATCTGTTCGACGGGCTCCACGGGCGCTCCCTTCCCGTGGCCACCGGCGCGAAGCTCGCCAATCCGGATCTCGCCGTCATCGTCGAGAGCGGCGACGGCTGCTGCTACGGAGAGGGAGGAAATCATTTTCTCGCCGCGATACGGCGAAATATCGACGTGACGATGATCGTGCACGACAATCAGATCTACGGCCTCACGAAGGGGCAGGCGAGCCCCACGTCGGAGGCGGGGACGACGACGAAGGCACAGCCCGGCGGCGTCATCCTCGATCGCTTCAATCCCGTCGCGGTCGCGGTCGCGATGCGCGCCGGATTCGTGGCGCGGAGCTTCACGGGGAACGTCGACCACCTCGCCGAGATGATCCGGCGGGGAATCGCCCATCGGGGATTCGCCCTGATCGACGTGCTTCAGCCGTGCGTCTCGTTCAACAAGGTGAACACCTTCGCCTGGTACAAGAAACGCTGCCGCGAGCAGGGCGCCGATTACGATCCGGCCGACTGGCCGGCGGCGATGAAGGCCGCGGTCGAATGGGGGGATACGATCCCGATCGGCGTGCTGTACGAAAACGACCGCCCGCCGTTCGAAAGCCTGGAAAGCGCGCTCGCGAAGGGGCCGCTCGTCGGGCGGGAAGTCGACCGCGCCGCGCTCGCCGCGGAGATGATGAGAATCGGAGGCGCCGGCTCCGATGATTGACTTTTTCCAGAGACTCGATCCGGTCGTCCAGACGCTGTTCGCCACGCTCTTCACCTGGGGGATGACCGCGCTCGGAGCCGCCACCGTATTCGCCTTCAAGAAATTCAACCAGAAGATTCTCGACATGATGCTCGGCTTCGCCGCGGGGGTCATGATCTCGGCGAGCTTCTGGTCGCTTCTCGCGCCCGCCGTGAGCATGTGCGAGAACAGGGGCTTCCCCTGCTGGCTTCCCGCGACGATCGGCTTCGCCGCCGGGGCCGCCGTTCTGCGCGTCATCGATCTCGTCCTTCCGCATCTCCATCCGGGGCTCGCGCCCGAGAAGGCGGAGGGCGCGCGCACGACGTGGCGCCGGAGCACGCTTCTCGTGCTCGCGATTACTCTTCACAACATACCCGAGGGGCTCGCGGTGGGCGTCGTATTCGGGGCGGCGGCCTCGGGGCTCGGATACGGTTCGCTCGCGGGCGCCGCGGCGCTCGCGGCGGGGATCGGCATCCAGAATTTTCCTGAGGGGCTCGCCGTATCCTTCCCGCTGCGGCGCGAGGGAATGTCGCGTCTCAAGTGCTTCTGGTACGGGCAGCTGTCCGGCGCCGTCGAGCCCGTCGCCGCCCTGATAGGGGTGCTCACGGTGGCGTCCTCGCAGGCCCTTCTGCCGTACGCCCTCGGCTTCGCCGCGGGCGCCATGATCTACGTCGTCGTCGAGGAGGTCATCCCCGAATCCCAGATGGGGGGCAACTCCGACATCGCCTCTCTCGGCACGATCGTCGGTTTTCTCCTCATGATGATCCTCGACGTGAGCATGTCGTAGAACCCCGCCCGCCGGGCTCCCGGGGAGGCCCGAGTCCCGCCTTGTTCCGGCGCCGGGAATATGCTATAAGGGCTGAACGAGCTTCCGTGGAAACGAAGCAGGCGAGAAGGATGCCAACACAAGGAGCCTTGATATGATGTCCCGTATCAACGCCTCGCACACGCTATTTGTTTTTGCGTTTTTTCTGGTTCTGATCGTCGCGCGGCCCGCGAGCCAGGCCAAGGACGTCCCCGACGGCTGCACGACGATCACCGTCGGGCGGCTCGCGTCGGCCGACGGCTCGGTCATGACGTCGCATACGTGCGACAGCCACGACGGGCGCACGTGGCTGCATGTCGTGCCCCGGCGGGGGCACGCCCCCGGCTCGATGAACCGCATATACGTCAAGACCGATCTGATGGCGAGCTACGGCGACACGACCGGACTCGTCTACAAAGGATCGATTCCCCAGGTGAGCGAGACGTATGGATACGTCTACGGATTTTACGCGTGCATCAACGACCGCCAGCTCGCGATCGGGGAGTCGACCTTCGGCGGCAAGGACGTCATGAAGAGCGACCGGGGGATGTTCAATCTCTACGAGCTCACGCGCCTCATGGCCGAGCGCTGCGTCACCGCCCGCGAGGCGATCGGGCTCGCCGACGAGCTCCTCATGAAATACGGATACAACGACGGCGGCGAATGCCTCACGATCGCCGACGCGAAAGAGGTCTGGATGTTCGAGGTCGTGGGGCCGGGGCAGGGGAAGGTAGGCGCGGTCTGGGCCGCCCAGCGCGTCCCCGACGACCATATCAGCGTGAACGCGAACAGCGCCCGCATCCGCCGGATCGACCTCAAGGACAAAGCCAACTTCATGGCGTCGAAGAACGTGTTCAGCACCGCGATCGAAATGGGGCTCTGGGATCCGAAGAGCGGCGAGCCGTTCGAGTTCTGCTACGCGTACGGCGACCGCGCATCGATGTGGGCCCGGCGGCGCGAGTGGCGCGTGTACGATCTCCTGGCCCCGTCGCTCAAGCTCGACGCCAATCAGGAGAACTTCCCCTTCTCGATAAAGCCCGAGAAGAAGGTCTCGGTCGAGGAGGTTATGAAAATATTCGAAGACACCTACGAGGGCACCGAATACGACATGACGAAGTTCATGCTCGTCAAGGACGGAGACGGGAAGTGCGTCAAGAGCCCGTACGCGAATCCGTTCATGAACTACGATCAGATGCCGCTCTGGAAGATCAACGGCGCGCTCGGCGAAATGGGAGAGCGCACGATCGCCCGCTACTACTGCGTGTACTTCACCGTCACGCAGTCGCGCGACTGGCTGCCCGATCCGATCGGCGGCGTCGTCTGGTTCGCCTGGGACAATCCCGCGACGACGTGCCACGCGCCGCTCTACTGCGGCATCGCCGACGTTCCTCCCTCCTGGAAGCTCGGCGGCCCGGGAGGACGCCCCGCCTATACGGAGGAGAGCGCGTGGTGGGCGTTCAACCGCGTGAGCGTCATCTCCGCCCACCGATGGGGGGATATGAGAAAGGACGTGTACGCGGTGCGCGATCCGTTCCGGCGGCAGGCCTTCGACGAACAGAAGCGCGTCGACGACGAGGCGTTGAAGCTGTACCGGGAAGATCCTCGAAAGGCGATCGATTTTCTGACCAAATACAGCTCCGATTTCTGCGCCAGAATCACCGACGCGTACTGGAAGCTGGGTGACGATCTCTTCACCAAATACGACGAGAAGTGGTGATTCCCGGCGGCTACCGTCGGAATCGTGAATCGAAATCGCGCCCCCGGAGAGTCGGCTTTCCGGGGGCGTTTTTCGTTCGGATTCAACGGATCGTCGCGGAAGCGGAAGAAATTCGATATTCCGCAGATTGCGGCTCTTTTGCTGCAAAACCTACCAGAATAGCTGGACCATTATTATTATCTAACTTGTTATTTTATAATTGACAAGACCTTTGTTTTCCAATTAATATTATATAAATTTAATTACGAGTTGATATCAGTGATTCCGAGCACCAGGGGGGAAAGTCAGCCCTGAACCGGCAGTGAATAAACGTTGGTGCCAGGGTGGATGGGGCCGACCGGGAAACCGGCCGGCCCCGATCTTTTCGGGACGATGCCGTGCCGAAGGCCATGCGGCAATCGCGCTCCCTCATTGACATGCCTGGGTGCTATGCCTTAAAATAATAGACATCCTTGCTTGTGATCCGAATCCTCAGCACGAAAATAAGCTTGTGAAAATACGCCGAAAGCACCTCTTTCTCATCCCTCTCATGATCGTTGTTGCTGGCGGGCGTGCTCTTTATGACTGGACTACGCGATCCGGCGTCAAGTCCCCGCGCTTCGACACCCCTCGTTTCCCTTCCAGCTCGAAGATGTGATCGCGGCCCATCACCCCGAAAATGCCCTTCTTCGTCGTCGATGTCGATCTCGACGGAAACGACGATCTTCTCATCAACGAGCCGTACCGGCTTCTCTGGTATCGGCTTCACGGGACGATTCGATGGCCCTCGTCGCGGAAGGCTCCGTTACGAACGCCGTGGATGCACCCGCATGGTGACGGACGCGAACGGAGACGGGCGCCCCGAGTTCTTTGTCCTCCAGGAATACGTCCGAGGGCTCGATGCTATCCTGCCACGACTGGTTCTCGCCGGAGGGCCGTCGGGCCGCTCTATACGATTGGGCCATCTCCTTCCATCAATGGAGGAGCCCTACGAGGTCCTCGACGAGAATCAATTTCCTACGGGGTTTTGCCAACGGAAAGGAGCGGTACTCCTCCAATGATCTTTCTCGGCATCAATTCGATGAAACGGAGAGGCGCCTAGGTACTCTCCTCGCGCTCGATGGCGTAACCGGGCAGGAGCTATGGCGCTTCTGATCTCGGGCCCAAGAGACATGGATTTGGATTGCGACAATTTCGACGCGAGCGCGTCACGCGTGGTGCTTTACAACCATCGCCGTCGCGAACGGAACCTCGTGCGACGGCCTGGCGATAGCATTTCCTATGTCTTCTGTCTGGATCGAGCGCGACGGAGCCTCCTCTGGAGAGAAGAGATTGGCAGGCTTCCGGCGCGCAGAGTTACCTGGCGCTCGCGGATGTCAATGGAGACGGCAGGAACGAAATCCTCGTTGCGCGGTCATCCTTCGCAAGCCGATCCTTCCTTCTCCGCGGCCCGTCATCCTTGGATCGTGGCGACTCTGAGCGGCGATGGAGAGTTTCTCTCCGGCGTGGCGCTGCCGGATTGCGTCCGGTTTCGATTCGCGCGTTGGATCTCGACGGCGATTCGATTCCCGGAGATGCTTGTCGAGCAGGAACCGACGGGAAGTTCGTGGTTTCTCGACCATGATCTGAAAATCAAGAGGATACTCAGCCCCGTTTCTTCGCTCCGCCCGGCAACCGAAATTTCAGATTTTCGGAGTGTTGGATCGGAAAGCCGCCGAGAGCTCGGAGATCGTCTGCCGAATGGACAGCATGGTCATGGTGCGGGATCAGAAGGGAGAACGTGCTCGCCGAGCGTAAGCTTCTCGCCGGTTTCCGACATGTTGATCGCGCGGTACGACGGAAGGAATCATATCATCGCCGCGAGCGATGCATTTGATTCACGTCATGTCCCTGGAGCGTACGCCTTTTATGACCCGGATCCGGGCGCATGCGCGCGCCTGACGATCGCAGAGCTTGCCGTGGCCGCGCTCCTCGCGGGCGTGGGCGCATTTCACCTGCGCCGGTATCTCAAGCGGCGGGGAGAGAAGCGCTTCACCCTCGACGAGGCGCAGAACGATCTCCTCACCGCGATGGCGGCGTACGGGCATGGAGGCTCTTCGCTCAAGGTCGTCGATCGTATCCGGCTCCATCTGAAGAACTGGGACCGGGTGCAATCCGGCGCGACGGCGCGCGAGGAGCTCTTTGCGAAGCTGCATGCGACGTTCATGGAGACGGTCGTGCCCGAGCTGAAGCACATCGTGATGCTCGCGCACAAAGCGGGCGTCCCGGAAGAGGTCTGGGGCACGATCATTTCTCGGGCCAGGCTCGCGGGTCAGGAGATGGAAGCGATCGTCTCCGGCGGCTCGGAGGAGCCTGTCGCCGGCCGGGGAGAGCATATTGCGGAAGCGCTCATGACCCTCGGGGACGTCGACGAATCGCTCGCGCGGATCCGCTCGCATCTTCGATCCGTATTCCGGACTCCGGTCGCGGAAGCGCTCGAAAGGGCCGTCGCGCGATTCCGAGACGAGAACGACGGCATAAAGGTCACTCTCGCGCCTCCGTCCGGCGCCTCCGCGGCGGAGGGCGTCTTCATCTCGTCGGTCGCGTTCGACAAGATACTCGAAGGGCTTCTCGCCAATTCGGCGCGGGCGGCGGAGGATCGAACCGACGCGGAGATCGCCATCGAAGCCCGGTGGGAAGGGAACTACTGCACGATCGAAATCAGGGATAACGGATGCGGGATTCCGCGCGAGGACTGGGAGCGTGTTTTCGACAGATCCTATACGACCAAGGAAGAGGGCGGATTCGGGCTGTATTATGCTCATGAGACGCTCGCGAGATTCAACGGGAAGATTTTCGTCCTCGACAGCGCCGCGGGCTCCGGCACGACGATGAGGATCGTTCTCAGAAAATCCTAGAAAGCGAGGAGCGGATGGACGGCGACCGTGTGCGCATTCTCATCGTGGACGACGACGAGACGTTTATCGGGGATATCGCCCGGCTCTTGACCGATCGCTACGAGGTCGTGATGTCCCACAACGCGAAGGAGGCCCTTTCCGCGCGCGACCGGCTCGGATTCGACGCGGTTCTGCTCGATCTCGATCTCGGAAGAGGGGTCGACGGATTCGAGATACTCGACGCGTTTCATGCCTCCGATCCGGGCCTGCCGGTCATCATGGTGACGCGCGATTCGTCCGCCTCTTCCGCGATCGCCGCCCTCAAGAAGGGCGCCGTCGACTACATAGACAAGAGGCCCGATCTCGGCGATCTCGAGCGGAGAATCTCCCGCGCGATCGAGGAGCAGAAGGTGCGGCGGATCAACGACGAGCTCCGCAAGGAGATCGACGAGCTTCACGGCACGATGATCGGCGAGAGCGCCAAGATGCGGGATTTGCACCGGGAGATCGAGTTTGCAGCCCAGGGCACGGGCCCTGTTCTCATCACGGGGGAAACGGGGACCGGGAAGGAACTCGTGGCGAGAGCGATCCACAAGCGCTTCTGTTCCGGGAAGGCGTTTCTGCCCCTCAACTGCGCCGCGGTGCCGCGCGATACCTTCAGCCTCAAGCTCTTCGGGAGCATGCGGGGGGCGTTCAGCGGGGCCGAAGATCTCGCGGGAGTCTTCGAGCTCGCCTACGACGGCGTTCTCTTCCTCGATGAGATAACCGAGATCGATTCGTCGCTGCAAGCGGAGCTCCTCCGCGTTATTCAGGAACGGGAGTTCGAACGGCACGGGAGCTCGAGGAGGATTCCCTTCCGCGGGAAGCTCCTCGCCTCGACGAACCGGAACTTGCCGGAGAGCCTCAAAAGCGGATCGCTTCGCGACGACTTGTATTTCAGGTTCGGCACCAATGTCATCAACGTTCCTCCCCTCAGGGAGCGGAGGGACGATATCCCGCTTCTCGCGCGTTACTTTCTCGCGCGCAAATCGATCGAGCTCAAAAGGCCGAAACGCGAGATCGAGGACGACATGATGACGGATCTCTGCCGGAGGGATTGGCCGGGCAACGTTCGAGAGCTCGAGAACACGATCGAGGCGTACGTCGTGCGCGGCGCTTTCGCGGGGCAGCGGGCTTCCGCGGGCGATGCCGGCGGCGCGCTTTCCGGCGAAGCGATATTTCAGATGGGCTATCGCGACGCAAAAGACGCCGTCCTCAAGGAGTTTCAGCGAAAATACACGTCCGCGATCATCGCGGCGTGCGGCGGAGATCTCGGCGCTGCGGCCGAGCGCATGGGGCTCTCGCGCTTCGGGCTGCAGAAGATGCTGAAGGAAATCAACGAGTGAGCATGCGCCCCTCGCGGCACGCCTGCCAGGAATTCGCAACTCGAGTTGCTCGCCGCTAAGGAGCCCCGGCAAGCCTCAATTGGTTCCTGGAGAATCGGTTATCCCCCCACTCCGCCGGCATCGATCGCAACTGCAGTTGCTCGTGCCCGCGTTCGGCTCCGCGCCGCTTCGCGTCGACGATCATCGTTACTCGTTGTAAAAAGCAAAGATAAAGCTTATACGGGCGATCGATTCGATAGCTCGCCGCGATGGAACGGCGATTGCTTTTCCGGGATGGTAGAAACGAGAACACCCGGTTCAAAACTCGCACAACGGATGAATCTCGTTTGGGCACCGGAGGGGGAAGCGGCTCCGTGCCGGCACCGGTACGTAAGGGACTCGTGCTGGTGCCGGCACCTGGGGGAAGAGACGTAGAGCGAAGGGCGAACGGCTTATGAAGGGAGGAGTTATGAATACGGTCAGCGATGAACGCGAAACGAACGGTGAGATTCTGATCGTCGAAGACGACGGCGATTTCGTCGAGGACCTCTTCACGATGTGGACTCCTCCCTTGCCGGTCGCCCATGCCTCCTCCGGCAGGGAAGCCGTCGAGTATCTGCGCGCGAGCGCGCCCGCGCTCGTCCTTCTCGACCTCAATCTGCCGCACTACCTGGCGGATGACGATAACGATGAGGGGCTCGGGATCCTTTCCTTCATTAGATCCCGTTCCGGCGCCGGGATTCCGGTGTTCATCATTACGCGCGAAACCTCGAATGAGACCAGATCGCAAGCCGAAGCGCTCGGAGCGCAGGGCTTTTTCCCGAAACCGCTCCAGATATCCGATCTGGAGGACGCCATATCGAGAATCATGCGCGCGGCCTGAGATCTCCCGCCCCGGCGCATGCTCTCCCGTCGAAACTTTTCATTGAACTTCGCCGTATCCCTCTTATAATCAAAAGGGTTCAATGCTTCTCTCGTATCGATAGTCGCGTGTTATCCGTGCATACGTTCGAAGGGAGGACCATTCGTGGCCAATATTCTGCAGCCCGCCGAGATCGTCGAGATCGGCATCGAGAAGGAGAAGAAGCGCCGCGATTTCTACGCGCTCGCGGCGGACCGGTTCAAGGGAGAGAAGGAGCTCGGAGATCTCTTCGCGCGGCTTCGCGATTGGGAAGTCGAGCATATCAGGAAGTTCGAGGGGATCCGCGACGGCATGAAGAAAGCGCAGTACACGGAGTCGTACCCGGGCGAAACCGAGGGGTACATGGACGCCCTCGTCGACAGCGACCTCTATGCGAAGATCACGCCCGAGAGATTCGCCGAGATCGTGAAAACGCCCGTCGACGCGCTCGATCGGGGAATCGGATTCGAGAAGGACGCGATTCTCTTTTTCAACCAGCTCGCCCGGTTCGTCGAGCCGGCGAACAGGGAGGTCGTCGAGATCCTCATCAAGGAAGAGCAGCAGCACATGATCTACCTGTTCAATATGAAGAAGGAAATGAGCGGCAGGTAACCGCGGCCGACGCCGCGAAGGCGATCCCGCGGGATTCGCGAAGAGCCGCACGGCCGCGGCGCGGCTCTCGTCACACAGGGAGGAGTTCGGCATGAGAGTGTTCTGGAAATGTTTTCTCGCGACCCTGCTCGCGTTCGCCGTCGTGGTCTTCGCCGTCGTCGGCATGATCGCGTCGAAGAGCGAAGGGAATAAGAAAATCCAAAACCATTCGTATCTCGTCGTCGATATATACGGCGATATCGCCGAGTACGATCCGCCCGGGGGCGTCATGAGCGAAATCGCGGGCGGGAAGCCCGAGACGCTTCAGAGGATCCTGGGCAATCTCGAGAAGGCGGCGGTGGACAAGAGGATCGACGGCGTCGTTTTCAAGATATCGTCGACGAACGGCGCCGGCCTCGCGATGCTCGAGGAGATGCGCGGAGCGATCAAGAAGGTGCGCGCGGCGGGAAAGAAGGTGTACACGTACACCGATTCGATGGACCGGGACGCGTTCTATCTCGCCGGAGCGTGCGACGCGATATACGCGCCGCCGCCGGCGTACATAACGTTTCTCGGCATGAGCGCCGGATCGCAGCATATCAAGAACACTCTCGAAAAGCTCGGCATCAAGGCGAATCTCCACCAGATACGCGAGTACAAGAGCGCGGCTGAAATGCTCACGCGATCGGAGAGCTCGCCCGAAGCCCGGGAGAACAAGGAATGGCTGCTCGCCGAGCGCTGGAGCATGATGACGCAGGCCTTCAAGGAGGATCGGGGACTCTCCGAGGAGAAGATAGTCGAGCTGATGAGCTTCGCGCTCTTCACCGCGCCCGAGGCCAAAACCGCGGGGCTCGTCGACAGCGTTCTGTATTGGGACGAGCTCGAAAGCATGCTCAAGGGCACGGAGAAGGATCTCCGAACGGTCTCGCAGGAGACCTACGCCGACGTAAAACCCGAAAAGCTCGGTCTCAAGGGCTCCAGGAAGATCGCGATCGTGCACGCGAACGGGATGATCGGCGGGCGGAAGAGCAGGATAGATCCGCTGTTCGGCGTCATGATGGGGCATGAGAGCGTCATCGCGGAGCTTCGCCGCGCGAAAAAGGACAAGGACGTCGCGGCGATCGTCTTCCGCGTCGACAGCCACGGGGGAGAGGGCCTCGCGAGCGATCTCATCGCGCGCGAGATCCGGCTGATCTCGAAAGAGAAGCCGGTCGTCGCGTCGATGGTGGACGTCGCGGCCTCGGGAGGATACTACATCGCCTACCAGGCCTCGAAGATCGTCGCCGATCCGATGACGATCACCGGATCGATCGGTTCCATCAGCATGAAGTTCAACATGAAGGGGCTGTACGACAAGCTCGGCGTCACCTACGACTTCGTCGAGAAGGGCCCGAACGCGCTCCTCTATTCCGATTACTTCGATTTCACGCCCGAGCAGCAGAAACGCTTTGAGGAGAATCATTGGGCGGGATTCGACATGTGGCTGAGGGACGTCGCCGAGCAGCGGAAGATGACGTATGAGCAGGTCACCTCGCTCGCGCTCGGGCGCGTGTGGACGGGCAGGCAGGCAAAGGCGAACGGGCTCGTCGACGAGGTGGGCGGCCTCGACACGGCGATCGAGATCGCGAAGGATCTCGCGAAGATCCCCGCGGATCGGAAGGTCTCCGTCGTTCACTATCCGAAGAAGAAGGGGCTCCTCCAGACGCTGCTCGGCGGCGAGGGGGGCGGTTTCGCGGCGGCCGCGAACTGGGTGATCTACCGGTATATCAGGGACGACGTCGCCGAAACGTGGAACATGTTGAACGCCCGGAATCTCTACGTGCCGGATGAAGCGATTGCGCACTGAGCGCATCCGCGTCGATTTCTCGAGGAGGATGAATTGACTCGAACGTATATTCGCGCGATCGTTCCGGCTCTCGCCCTCGCGTTGCTCGTTTCGTTGAACGCGCGCGGCGCGGCGCGGCGGCCCGTCACTGCCGACGATCTCTGGAAAATGAAGCGCGTCGGATCGCTCTCCCTTTCCCCCGACGGAAAAACCGCGGCCGTCGTCGTGACCGAATACGACGTCGCGAAGAACGAGGGGCAGGGGGATATCTGGTTCGTCAGGACCGACGGATCCGGCGCGAGCCGGTTCACGACGGGCGCGACGACGGAGAGCTCTCCCGCATGGAGCCCGTGCGGGAAGAAACTCGCGTTCGTTTCCAAGAGGGAAGGGGACGACAAGCCGCAGCTCTACGTCATTGCGCTCGACGGGGGAGAGGCGGCGCGCCTGACCGAGATGCCGCTCGGTGTCTCGAATCTGAGATGGGCCGGCCACAAGATATTCTTCGTTTCCGAAGTCCTTCCGGGGTACGAGGGAAAGCTCGATTCGATGAAGGCCGAGCTCGACAGACGCGCGAAAAGGAAGGTCTCGGCGAAGACGACGGAGGTCAGGCTGTTCCGCTACTGGGATCACTGGCTCACCGAAGGCACCGTGCCGCATCTCTTCTCGATCGAATGCAAGAGCGGCCGCGGCGGGGCGCTGGCCGATCTCACTTCCGGCTGGAACCGGCTCCTCACCGATTCGGGCGATCTCGATTACGACGTTTCCCCCGACGCGAAGGAAATCGCCTTTTCGGCGCTCGAGTTCGGCGCGCCCTACGATTCGCTCGTGAACGACGTTTTTCTGATCGACGTCGATAAGCCCGGCGCCGCGCGGAACATCACGCCGGAGAATCCCGCCGACGATATCTCGCCGCGCTATACGAGCGACGGAAGGCACATTCTCTACGGAATGCAGAGAATCGTCGGATTCTACGGCGACCGCGTGCGGCTCGTGCGATACGACCGGACGACGGGCGAAAAGAAGGTCCTGACGGACGGCTGGGATCGCTCGCCGTCAGGCTGGGTCGCCTCGAAGGACGGGAAGACCGTCTTCTTCGGAGCCGAAGACCGTTCGGCAACTTCGCTTTTCTCGATCGGGATGGACGGCGGACCGGTGAAGGAGGTGCGCCGCGGCGGAACGAACGGCTCCGTCGGCGTCGCGGGTGAGGGGAAGCTCGTTTTCCTCCACAACGAGCTGTCGGCGCCGAACGAGGTTTATTCCGTGCAACCGAACGGGAAGGGTCTCCGCAAGCTCAGCTCGTTCAACGACGAAATCCTCGCCGGTCTCGAATTCGGCCGCGTCGAGGACGTCGTCTACAAGGGGTTCGGCGGCGCGGACGTGCAGATGTACGTCGTGTATCCTCCCGGTTTCGACGCCGCGAAGAAATGGCCGCTCCTCATTCTCGTGCACGGCGGGCCGCACGGCATCTTCGGCGACGAGTTCCACTTCCGGTGGAACGCGCACGCGTTCGCAGCTCCCGGCTACGTGACGGCGCTCGTGAATTTTCACGGCTCCTCGAGCTTCGGGCAGGATTTCACCGACGCGATCACCGGCGAGCACGGACGCAAGCCCTTCGAGGACGTGATGAAGGCGGCCGACCTTCTCGTGGGCAGGGGATATATCGACGGGAAACGCATGGCGGTCGCGGGGGGGAGCTACGGCGGATACCTCGTGAGCTGGATCGGCACGCAGACCGACCGCTTCGCCTGCCTCATCAACCACGCGGGGGTCTTCGATCTCTGCGCGCAGTTCGGCTCTGACGTGACCTTCGGGCGGGAGCGCTCCTACGGCGGCGCGCCGTGGGCGAATCTCGAGAAGGTCATCGCGTGGAGCCCCGCGCACAACATGGCGAAGTACGTCACGCCGACGCTCATCGTTCACGGCGAGCGGGACTATCGCGTGCCGGTCGGAAACGCCCTCGAGCTTTACGGCATGCTCGGGGAAAAAGGCGTTCCGGCGAAGCTCGTCTATTTCCCCGACGAAAACCACTGGGTGCTCACTCCGCAGAATTCGATATTCTGGTACGGGGAGTTTCTCGATTGGCTCAAACGGCACATCGGCGCCGGGCCGGAGGGCTGAATGAAAGAGATGGTGCTCATGCTGTTCGCGTTCGCCGCGCTGACGCCGGATTTCGCTTCCGCTTTCGACCGGCCCGCGGGAAAGATGCTCGCGTCGCGCTCCGAGACCATCGCGAAGAGCGGCATGGTGTGCGCGGCGCAGCCGCTCGCCGTCGAGATCGGCCTCGGCATACTCAAGGCCGGCGGGAACGCCGTCGACGCGGCGATCGCGGTCAACGCCGCGCTCGGGCTCATGGAGCCCGTGTCGTGCGGGGTCGGCGGCGACCTGTTCGCGATCGTATGGGACGCGAAGACCCAGAAGCTCTACGGCCTCAACGCGAGCGGGCGGAGCCCCGTGCTCCTCACGATCGACGAGGTGAAGAAGCGGGGATTTGCGTCGATGCCGTACACGGGTGTCGTGCCGCAGACCGTGCCCGGCTGCGTCGACGGCTGGTTCGAGCTCCACAAGAGATTCGGGAAGCTCCCGATGAAAGATATCCTCGCGCCGGCGATACAATATGCGCAGGAGGGCTTCCCCGTGACCGAGGTCATCGCGCATTACTGGGCGATCGGCGGGAAGCGTCTCAAGGACGAGCCGAATTTCGCCGCGACGTATCTGCCGGGCGGCCGCGCGCCGGCGAAGGGGGAGATCTTCCGCAATCCCGACCTCGCGCGGACCTACCGGATTCTCTCGGAAAAGGGGCGGGACGCCTTCTATCGCGGCGAGCTCGCGCGGACGATCGACGCCTTCGAGCGGCGCATCGGCGGATTCCTGCGGCTCGACGATCTCGAGAGCCATTCGTCGACGTGGGTGGAGCCGGTGAGCGCGAGCTACCGCGGCTACGACGTCTGGGAGCTTCCGCCGAACGGCCAGGGGATCGCGGCCCTGCAGATGCTCAACGTGCTCGAGGGCTATGACCTCGCGAAGCTTGGATTCGGGAGCGCCGAGGCTCTTCATCTCATGATCGAGGCGAAGAAGCTCGCCTTCGAGGACGCGGCGCGCTTCTACGCCGATCCCGATTTCGTGGACGTTCCCGTCGCGCGGCTCGTCTCGAAGGAGTACGCCGCGGAGCGGCGCGCGCTCATCTCGATGGAACGAGCTCTCCGCGAGATCCCGCCGGGGGACGTGCGTCTCGAGACGAGCGAGACGACGTACCTCGTCGTCGCCGACAAGGACCGCAACTTCGTTTCGCTGATACAGAGCAATTACGCCGGCTTCGGCTCCGGCCCCGTGCCGGACGGGCTCGGCTTCTGCCTCCAGGATCGGGGCGCCCTCTTCAACCTCGATCCGAAGCATCCGAACGCGCTCGTCCCGCGCAAGCGCCCCTTCCATACGATCATCCCCGCGATGGTCACGCGCGAGGGGAAGCCCGTGTTCGCCTTCGGCGTCATGGGAGGCTCGATGCAGCCGCAGGGGCACGTGCAGGTGCTCTGCAACATCGTTGATTTCGGCATGAACGTCCAGGAGGCGGGGGACGCGCCTCGCTTCAACCATTCCGGCTCGTCCGAGCCCACCGGCGAGGTCATGCGTGACGGCGGCGAGGTGGCGCTCGAGAGCGGATTTGCGCCCGAGGCAGTCCGTGCTCTCATGGAAAAGGGGCATAAGGTCGTCGGCGACACGGGCGGCTTCGGCGGTTACCAGGGGATCTGGTGGGACTGGAAGAGCGACGTGCTCCGCGGCGGCTCGGAATCCCGCAAGGACGGCTGCGCGATGGGGTACTAGTCTCCGCTCACGGCCGCCGCGTCATCCTCTCGAAAGAAGAGTCGCCCTGCTCCGTCTGATCTTCGGAGAATCGACGATCTCGAAGCCCGCCTGCCGCGCCGCGTCGACCGTGACGGCGTAGGCGCCCGCGGAGACGTGCGACTTCGGCTCGACGACGAGAAGCCTGCCGCCGGGCGCGAGCGTCGCTCTCACGAGCGCCAAGAACGCGCGCGCGTCGGGAACCTCGTGCACCATGTAGAAGGCGAGCGCGAAGTCGACTTTTCCCGCGAGATCGTTCGCCCAGGCGCCGTCGCCGTCGACGAGGCGCGTGTCGATACGATGCAGGAGCCCCGCCTTCGCGGCGCGCTTCTCCACCTGGGCGAGCATCCGGGGCTGGACGTCCGCCGCGACGACCCTGCCGGAGGCTCCGACGAACCGCGCGAGATCGAGCGTGAAGGTCGCCATGCCCGGGCCGAGATCGAGAACGGTCATCCCCGGGCTCACGTGGGGGGCCAGAATCCTGTTCGGATTCTGGACGAACCGCCTCAGGGGATTCGCGAGAAAGTACCCCATCCACCAGGGGCATACATGATGATGCGCCATCGTTTCCGCCTTTCGCCCGCAGTATAGCCGATTTCTCCGGTTTGTATTAATTTTTTATTGAACTTCCCGCCGCGTTTCGATAGCTTTAGCTCAACCGGACTTTTGGAAAGGGAGGTCGAACATGAAGAAGGTAGTCCTGTGCAGCGGAAGCAAGTGCTGCCCCGAGGCGCTCATCGACGGCGATCTCGTCACGATCAAGGACGATGACGGCGGCAAGGTCAATCTGACCAAGGAGCAGGTTCGGATCCTCTGGGAGAACCTGAAGTAACCCCCGAGGGCAGAATGTGCATGCGAGCGCTCCGGATCTCTCCGGAGCGCTTTTCATTTCTCCGGGTCGAAACGACGCGGCGACCGGCCCGCTATTCCAGATTCAGATAGATCTCCAGCCAATCTCCCGGATATTCGATCGTGTAGGCGATTCTGACCTCGATCTTCTGCTTCGGGGCCGGCGAGAGATTCCAGGTGAGAATGCCGTCCTCGCGCTCCTCGGCGGGCCGCGGCTCGAGGTCGACGTTCGTCACCTTGACCTCTTTCATCGTCGAGACCGGGATGCGATCCTGCAGCTTCACGTTCGCGGCGTCCCTCTTGAAATTCTCGAGCGTGACAAGATAGCTGTAGCGGATCTTCCTGACGGGCGCGCCTTCCTTCGTGACGTATTCCTTCTTCTCGAGCTTGTGCGTGACCTTGATATCCTGATCGATCCCGAGATGAACGGGGAAGTTCTGCCCCGTCGCGACGGTTTTCAGCTGCTCCTTGCCGACGAAGCTCGAGGTCTTGCCCTGAGCGCCCGCGGCCGGCGATTCGATGTACACGTCCGCGGGACCGGTGAGCAGCGGCGCTTCGAGTGAATTTGTCGCGTCCCCCGTGATGTAGACGTTCTGCGAGAGGCGCGGCGCTGCGTACCGCGAGAGCTTTCCGGTGAGCGTCCCCTGGAGAACGAGGACTCGCCGCGGGTCGCGGCCGCTCGGAAGATCGACCGCTTTCGGGATCGAGAAGCTCGCGGCGAACTCGGACGAGGCGAGCTCGGCCTCGGGGATCTCCGCCTTGTACTCTTCTTCCAAGGCTTCCGCCGGAGCTGCGTCGGCGGTTCGGACGACCCCGCTCTTCATGGCGACCGCGCTCACGACGTCATCCTGTGCCATGGGCCTCATGCGCGGCACTTGCTGCAGGTAGTGCGGCGTGATCTCGGGCGGCGCGGCGCCTATCTGCGGCCGGGCCGTGGAGAGCGTGACCGCGACGTTCTTCCAGTCCTCGCCGGTGAACTGCCTGATCCACGCGTTGTACGCGAGCTCGATCGACTCCTTCGCCGTGTCGTAGCGGATCTGGTATTCGGGCCCCCACTGCGCGCCGCGGACGTTGTAGGTGAGCGCGAGCTCGAGGGTTCCCGGGGAGGTTATCTCGCAGTCGACGACGACCTGGCGGCTCCAGTCGTCCTTCGTTTGCATCTCGTTGAGCTGGCCCGCGATCCAGCTGATCTCCGCGTCGAGCTTCGCGACGCGCTTGGCGATGTCGTCGCCTTTTGCGCTCATTCTCATGCGCTCGGAGTGGATGAACGCGATGACGCTTTTCCAGTCCTGCACGCGGAATATCTCGGTCGCGAGCTTCGCGCTCCCCTTCTCGAAGGGGAACTTCGCGTAGCTGTCGAGGAACTCCGCGGAGCTCATGAGGGCCCCCTGCTCCAATTGGAGCGAGTCGCGCCGGGCCGTGAGCCCCTCGAGCTTGCCCTTGAGCTCCTTGTAGCGCGGAGAATCCGCCGCGAGCCCCTGCACCTTGACGACGTCGATCCCCATGATGCGCGCGCGGGCCGTGCCCTTGCCCTCGACCTGGAGAGAGGATTCGTCGAATGTGCGCGGAAGATCGCCGCAGACGAGCTTGTAGAGCCCCGCCGCGAGCTCGACCTTGCCGCTCCGCGTCACCTGCGCGCGGTCCGAATAGACGGTCGCCGCCGCGATTCTCGTCTCGAAGGGAATTTCCTTCTCGCCGGCCGCTCCGGCGGAAAAGGGGCAGAGAATCGAAAGCGCGAGCGCCGCGAGGGAAAGGGCGATCGCGAGCGATCCGGATCGCGTCGATCGTGCATGTGGCCTTCATATCATCCTCCTCTTGTGATCGATCAGTATACGGCGACCGCGGTATCCCCCTGCGCGCGCACGACGCTCATCCGGGGGAGCCATTCCCGCTCGAAGTATGTGTATTCGCCGCCGGCGCCGCTGAAATCGCCGATCTTCTTGAGCGCGCTCGCGATGTTGATCTTTTCCGCGAGCCTGATATCGACCGCCTTCGAGACGATATGCATCGCGTCGTATTCGAAGACGCCGCTCGACGTCGGCGCCGCGTTGAACCTCTTGCGATACCGCGCCGAGAAATCCGGGAAACCCGCGAGCTCGATCGCGGGAACGGAATAGTAGCACCCCTCCAGCGAATTCCCCGCGAGCGCGGCGAAGGCCGGGTCCCGGAAATCGGACGAGCCGACGACGGCTCCCCGATATCCGGCCGCGCGGAGTCCGGCGAGCACGCCGGCCGCGGCCTTCCCGGCGCCGAAAACGAAAACCGCGCCCGGATTCTGCGCGAGCGCCGCGCCGACCGCCGATTTGATCGAGGCCGCGTCATCGATGAACGGCTCGACGGCCAGGAGCCGGAGACCATACTGCGGAAGATCGCGTTTGAACGCCTTCGCGGCGTCGTTTCCGTCTTCGTCGTTGAAGAAGAGCGCCGAGGCCCTGTCGACCTTGAGCGACTCCTTGAGGAAACGCGCCGTCGTTTGTATCTCCAGAGTCGTGCTCGGGACGATTCTGAAGGCGTTCCCGTGCATCGTCGTGATGAGCGGGTGTATGCAATTGGCGAAAACCGGAACGAACTCGACCTCCGCCTGATGCGCGACGGCGAGGCACGAGGCTCGCGCCGCGACGAAGGAGACGAGGATCTTCTCGTTGACGAGCTGATCCTTGAAGGCGTCGAGGGCCGCTCCTTGATCGTTCTGATCGCTCGCGACGACGAGCTCGAACTGAACGAGCGGATTCGAGGCGTTGAGCTCCTCGATCGCGAGCTGGAGCCCGCGGAGATGCTGATTCCCTATATTCGACCCTGTTCCCGAGAGCGGCAGTATCGCTCCGATCTTGATTATCTCGGGTTTCGAGCCGCAGCCGGCATAGAGGATGAAAGCGAAGCAGGCGGCGGCTCGGGCGGCGCGCCGAAGAATCGATATGCTCATATCGGGACCTCCGGGTTCGAACGGCGCCGATCATCGTACCAGATAAAAGCCGTTGTGAAGAACGCTTTTTCGGTGCATATTTGCTCTGCGTTTTGAGCCTCTTACAAGGAGCCGAGCGATGAAGGATGTCGATAAGCTGCATACGGATACGCAATGCGTTCACGCCGGATTCAAGAGCGATCCGACGGGGGCGGTCGTGACGCCGATCTACCAGGTCTCCACGTTCGCGTTCCGGGACGTCGACCACGGGGCGGATCTCTTCGATGGCAAGGGGGAGGGTTACATTTACACGAGAATGGCCAACCCCACGGTCCAGGCGTGCGAGCGCGCCGTCGCGACCCTCGAAGGAGGCTTCGGGGGGCTCGGCTGCGGTTCGGGAATGGCGGCGATCCATACGACCTTCGCGGCGCTGCTCCGCGCGGGAGATCACGCGGTGTGCTCGTCGGTGGTGTACGGGCCGACACAGACGCTCCTCGCGGGAGTCATGTCGCGCTTCGGGATCGAATCGACCTTCGTCGACACGTCCGATCTCGACGCGGTGCGGCGCGCGATGCGTCCCGCGACGAAGCTCGTTTTCGTCGAAACTCCGGGGAATCCCGTCCTCTCGGTGAGCGATCTCGCGGCGATCGCGGATATCGCGCACAGGGGGGGAGCGAAGCTCGCCGTCGACAACACCTTCATGAGCCCCGTGCTCCAGCGGCCCCTCTCTCTCGGCGCCGACGCGGTCGTTCACTCGATGACGAAGTTTCTCAACGGCCACGCGGACGTCGTCGCCGGGATGATCGTCGTGAAGACGGAAGAGGACTATCGCTCGTTCAGGAAGATATTGAACCAGCTCGGCGGGGTCATTGACCCGTTCAACGCGTTTCTCGTCTCGCGCGGGATAAAGACGCTCGCGCTCCGGATGGAACGCCACTGCGCGAGCGCAGAGAAGGTCGCGCGGCATCTCGAGAAGCATCCGAAGGTCGCGAAGGTCAACTATCCGTGGCTCGAGTCCCATCCGCAGCACGCGCTGGCGAAACGGCAGATGAAGGGGGGAGGCGGCGTCGTGAGCTTCGAGCTCGCAGGCGGCATCGAGGCGGGAAAGACGCTCATGAACTCGCTGCACCTCTGCACCCTTGCCGTCAGTCTCGGCGGTGTCGAGACGCTCATCGAACATCCCGCTTCCATGACGCACGCGTCGATGGGGGCCGCCGCGCGCGCGAAGGCCGGTATCCCCGAAGGGCTCGTACGGATTTCCGTCGGCATCGAGGACGCCGGCGAGATCGTCGCGGACCTCGATCAGGGGCTCGCGGCGATCAAGGGGTAGGAGGCGCCGCATGCTCGCGTGGAACGAATACATCCAGATCGTCATCGCCCTGATCGTGATCATCGATCCGCTCGGCGCGATCCCGATCTTCATCAGCCTCACCGCGAATCAGACCGACGAGCAGCGGAAGCGCACCGCGCAGGTCGCGTCCTTTTCCGTCGCGATCATCCTCGTCGTGTCGTGCTTCGTCGGCGAATATATCCTCAAGCTCTTCGGGATTTCGATCTCGTCGTTCAGGATCGGGGGAGGCATTCTCCTGATGCTCATGTCGATCGCGATGATGAACGCGAGAATCAGCCCGGCGAAGCGGACCGAATCGGAGGAAGAGGAGGCGCACGGGAAGGAGAACATCTCCGTCGTCCCGCTCGCGATCCCGCTGCTCGCGGGCCCCGGCGCGATCAGCCTCGCGATCATCTACTCGGAAAAGATCACCGGCGCCGTCAACACGGGATTTCTCGTTCTGAGCTGCGTGATCGTCGCCGCCCTCATGTGGGGGGCCCTGAGGCTCTCCATGCGCATTTCGAAGCTCCTCGGCCACACGGGCATCAACATCGCGACCAGAATCATGGGATTGATCCTCGCCGCCATCGCGGTCGAGTTCATCGCGAGCGGCTACAAGGTGCTGTTCAGGTAACTCGATACGCGGGTCCTGCCGCCCACTGCACCCCGCCCGTGCTCGCGAGCAAGGCTCGCTGCGCAGCGGGCGGGGACCCCGTCGGCGTCACCCGCTAGTCGGGGTTTCCGACTGCGCTGCGTGCGGGGGCCCCATGGGCGCCACCCGCTACGAGTGCAGGCGCGGACATTCACGCTCCGAACTCAGTCGCAGAGCCTCCAATGAGTTCGTCGCGTGAATGTCCGCGCCCTCGCCGTCGCCTGCTATTCCAGGTGCCTACCGCGCGAGCACGAGCTTGGATTTTGCGAGGATGCGTCCGCCGCTCTTGAGGACCGCAAGGTACACGCCGGACGGGAGCGCCGTTCCGCGACGGTCGGCGCCGTTCCAGCGGATCGTGGCCTCGCCGCCGGCGTCGGTGTGCGCCTCAAGGTCGCAGAGAGAATGCCCGGCGACGTCGTAGATCGAGACGGTGATTCTCTCCCCCGGTTCGCCCCTCGCGGAGATCTCGGTCTCCGGGTTGAACGGGTTCGGGCTCGAGGATAGGGATGGAGATGCGTGTTCCGGCGCGCCCGCGGTGTCGTCGCGCCTGGAGGAGCCCATGGTCGAGCCGTCGGAACGCGGCTTTCCCGCGGGCAGGCTTCCTCCGCTCGGCGGGGGAACGCTCGTGAATCGTTCCTGGATGCCGTCGACGTTGATGTGGCCGAACGGGGATACGCAGTTGTCGACGATCGTGAGATAGACCGATCTTGCTCTGTAAGGGGTAAGGTCCCAGAACCGCTCGTCCATGCGATCGGTGTTTTTTCCCGTCTCCCGGCACAGGATGGCGCCGGTCGCCGCGTCGCAGAGGGCGACGTAGCACGAGTCGGGATAGTTGCCGCCGCCGACGAGGAGCCTCATCGAGGAGCCCATGACGCCGAACGTCTCCGAGCGGATCGCGCCGCGGGCCGACTCCCCCTGGATCTCTCCCGGGCTGGGGCCCGATATCGGCCCGTTGAACCGCTCATACGTGCCGATCCACCAGTTTCCTTCGAAGCCGATGATCGTCGTGAAATCCCCGCGATAACGAGGGTTGTTGCCGAACACCGGTTGACGATCGAACGCGGTGCCCCAGAGGACCTTCCATCCGCCGAGCAGATTGGTCATTTGCGGGTGCGGCTGGTCCCCGTACCATCCGAGCGTGTCAAGGCGTATCGAGCTTATGGGCTCGGCGGCAGTCGTGTACTTTGTGTGCCGCGAGAAGATATAGCGGTCGTCGCCGAGATCGAGCAGCTCGGACGCGGCCCCGAGGTCGATGATCGTCCGCGTCGCGATGTTCCACCCCGAGCGCAGCGAATCGGACGACATGTGCGAGATGCCCTCGGTCGTCTCTTCGGTGAAGAAGAGATGGTAGCGGCTGTTCCGCTTCATGAGAAAGACGCTCTCGAACGCGTGCCAGTTGTCGGCCACGAAGATCGGACCCGCGTCGTGCCACGTCAAGTAGTCTGTCGACGTGGCGAGCGCGATCGCCCCCTTCCAGGCCTTTGTATGTGCCGTATTGACCATGTAGCAGGTGCCGTTCTCCTTGAAGAATCCGGGGTCGCGGTAGTTCGACCACTGGTTCTCGTACCAGTACATCCAGGACGTGTCGCCGTGGAACGGGGGGTAGGATGCGCTCGGAGCCTTGTAGAATGTGCTGAGATCGCTGGTCAGCGCGAAGCTCATGCGCTGCGCGATGTATGCGTTGACCCCCGTGTAGTACATGATGAAAAACCGGGGATCCACCGGATAGGGGACCACTGTCGGCGCCCAGATATACGCGGCATCCCAGGTTTCCGGTCCCGCGAAAAGCACGTCCGGCAGCCTCGTCCAGTGCCGGAGGTCGGAGGATGTCGCATGGCCGAAGCTCTTGTCCCCGCGTGTCCCGACAACGATGAAGTAGAGATGGAACGTGCCGTTGATGCGGATGAGGGAGTGATCCTTGACGATCTCCCCGGGCCGGTGGTACACGGGGCCCTCGAAATCATACGCGACCGCGCTCCGGAGAGTCCCGGGCGCGAGCGCGGCGGCCGCGGCGATGAAGAGAAGAAAGACCGCGATGAGCGCGCCAGTACTTCTCGACGGTTTTGCGTTTCGCTGCGTACCCAAGGGATGTCGTCCTTTTTTGCCGGCGTCGGCGTGTGGCTGCACCATCACTCGCCCCCGATCGCAGTCGGGGACTAAACGCATACTACCATATGCTTCTCGCCCCGTCAATGTTTAACTGGCCGAACGGGAATGCGCGGGTGTCGGCGATCATGAGAGTGCCCGCCGCTGATCGATGAATGGAATGATTGGACACTGCAGGAATCGAACCCGCCTCCGAGCGGCGGCAAAGAAAAACGAACATATGCGCGGAGAATTCGCGCCCTGGCGGAGATCCCGATTGAGGTGGCGATTCTGGATGCGCACGCCCCGCCTATCTATCAGCGAATTGCGCCTAAGGCTTTTCAACTTCAACAACTTGGCATGAGCAACTCGGCGATAGCCGGGAGGCTCGGGATCGCCGATAGAACGGTGGCTAAGGCTATCGCATGGCTGGGGCGCTTCACTTCTCTTCCATCCCCAATTGCCACGAGAGGAACGCGAGGTAGTCTGCGTACTCGTCGACCACCTTCTGGATCGGCGCGCCGATCCCGTGGCCGGCCTTCGTCTCGAAGCGCAGGAGCACCGGATTCTCCGACCCCGTCGCCGCCTGGAGCCGGGCCGTCATCTTCATCGCATGGGCGGGATCGACCCGCGAGTCGCTCTCGGCCGTCGTGAGAAGGATCGCCGGGTAGCGCGCGCCTTCGCGGACGTTGTGGTACGGCGAGTACTTGATGAGATACTCGAACTCCTCCGCCTTGCCCGGATCGCCGTACTCGGTGATCCAGTAGCGGCCGACCGAGAATAAATGATATCGCATCATGTCGAGGACCGGCACGGCGCAGACTGCCGCCGCGCAGATGTCGGGGCGCTGCGTGACGACCGCGCCGACGAGGAGGCCGCCGTTCGACCCGCCCATGATCGCGAGCCGAGCCGGCGACGTGTACTTCCCGGCGAAGAGCCATTCGGCCGCGGCCAGAAAATCGTCGAAGACGTTCTGCTTCTTCTCGAGCATTCCCGCGCGATGCCACTCCTCGCCGAATTCGCCGCCTCCGCGGAGATTGGCGATCGCGTATATTCCGCCCGCTTCGAGCCAGGGAATGACGGTTTTCGAATAGCTCGGCGTCATGGGGATGTCGAATCCGCCGTAGCCGTAGAGGATGGCAGGATTGGTCCCGTCGAAAACGGCGTCCTTTGCGCGGATGACGAACATCGGCACCGGCGTTCCGTCCTTCGAGCGGCACCACACCTGCTCGGCCTCGTACCGGGAGACGTCGACCGGCGAAACGACGCGATCGTAGACGTCGATCCGATCCGTTCCGAGATCGGCGCGATACACGGTCTGCGGCACGAAGAACGACGTGAATCCGTAGAAGCACTCGCTCCCGCGCCATTCCCCGCCGATGCCGTACACCGTACCGATGCCGGGGAGCGCTATCTCGCGGAGGAGCTCGCCGTCGGCGTCGTATTCGTAGAGACGGCTCGCGGCGTTCTCGAGATAGGAGGCGAAGATCCTGCCTCCGGCGAACGCCGCCTGCTCGAGTTTGAATTTCCCTTCGGGAATGATCTCCTTCCAGTTTTCGCGGTGCGGATCCGCGGCGCTCGTCTTGAAGAGGCGGTAGTTCGGGGCGCCGTCGTCGGTCTGGATATAGAGAAATCCGTCGTGCACGGTTCCGAAGAAATGCGCGTCGATATCTCCCGAGACGTCGACGAACGCCCCGTCCTTCTTGTGCAGGTCCTTCACGAAGAGGGCGGTCTTCCGCGCCGTCTGCGACGCGTGGACGACGAGGAAGCGTCCGTCGTCGGACAGATCGCAGTCGAGCCAATCCTGCATGTCGCGCCCCTCGCCGAAGACGACGGGATCGGCCGCGGGATCGTCGCCGAGCCGGTGAAACCGTATCCGGCTATGGAAATGCTCTTCTCCCTTCGGCACGTCCCCGGCCTTCGGAAAGCGCATATAATAGAATCCGCTGCCGTCGGGTAGCCACGCGACACTGCCTCCCCGAGTGCGCTCGATCGTGTCCGCGAGCTTCTCGCCCGTGTCGACGTCGAGCACGTGCAGGGTGCTCTGCTCGCTCCCTCCCTCGGACAATCCGTACGCGAGGAGACGTCCGTCCCGGGACGGAAACCACCAGTCGACGGCGACGATTCCCTCGGCGCTCATGACGTTCGGATCGAGAAGAACCTTCGGCCCGCCGAAAGCTCCTTCGCGCCAGTAGAGAACGGGCTGGTTCTCGTTTCCCTGCCGCCGCTCGAAGAAGTACCGGCTCCCCGCGACCTCCGGCACGCCTACCGTTCCTATCGAAAGGAGCTCGGCGAGCCGCTTCTCGAACGCGCTCCGGCTCGGGATGCGATCGAGAACACGCCTCGTGAGCGAGTTCTGCTCGTCTATCCACGAACGCGCGCCGGCGTCCTCGACGTTCTCCATCCAGCGATACGGGTCCGCGACCGCTCTCCCGTGCAGCGTGTCGATCACCGCCTCCGCTCGAGCGGGGGGATATTCATGGCTCGTTCCGCCGAAATCCTTCACGGTGCCTCCCGGAGTCGCCGCCGCGACCGTTGAAGAGAGAGAAATAATCAGAAGCAATGGAATCGAGAGATGGAGCTTGAAATCGCCGCGATGCATCGCTATCTCCTTTGCTGCGCGAATGGAAAAGGATGTTACCGGGAGACGCGGTGCGAATCAACCGCATTCTCGTGCGGGGTGCAATGGGCGACAGGACCCGCGTCCGCGCGGGGCAGAGGCGTTTTTCATGGAAATAAGGCGTTTCATGCGATATAGTTACAGCGAAGCTTGCCAGGGCCGCGAATGGATTCCGCGTGGCGTTTCTCCGCCGGAGGTAGATCTTGAGAAAATCAATTACGGTGCCGCTATCGGCTGCAGCTCTGCTCGTGCTCTCGTTCGGCGCCGCGGGCCAGGCCCCCGCGAAGAAACCGGTCGACCTCGGGAAGATGTCTGCGGGACTCCTGAGGACGAGCACGGAGAATCGCTCGCGGGCGCGGGCGCTCGCCGATTCTCTCGGCTGGCCGACGTCGGGCGTCCTCGCGGGCGGGAAATCGTTCGCCCTCCAGGGAATCGAGAACGGGATTCCCTTCTACTACACGACGTTCAATCTCGACGCGGCGAGGACGACGCGCACCGACAGCGTGCACTATTACATCGGGGGAGGCGGCGGTTTCACGATCGGTCTCTGGGACGGCGACGCGCCGCTCACGACGCACCAGGAGCTCGTGCCGCGGGTCCAATGGAAAGATACGAAGACCCTGATACCCGACGGGCATGCGACGCACGTGGCGGGGACGATGATCGCTTCGGGGGTCAGGCCGCAGGCGAAGGGCATGGCGCCCGAGGCGACGATCAGCGCCTACCAGTGGGACGACGATCTGGGGGAGATGGCCGACGAGGCGTCGAGAGGGCTTCTTATCTCGAACCATTCGTACGGCTATATTCGCGGATGGGTCGATCTCGGCGAGTGGTACTGGTTCGGCGACACCGCCATCAGCGAGACAGAGGACTACCTTTTCGGTTTCTACTCCGGAACGGCCCGCGCGATCGACGAGCTTCTCTACGCCGCGCCCAACTATCTTCCGGTGCTTTCCGCGGGGAACGATCGCAACGACGCGGTCCCGCCGGGCACCCTCCACTACTTCTGGGACGCGCGGGCGCAGGCCTGGAAGAAGAGCACGAAGGTGCGCGACAACGACGGCGGCGTCCTCGGGTACGACTGCATTCCGAACGGTCCGGGCGTCGCGAAGAACGCCCTCACGATAGGGGCCGTCGAGGACGTGCTCTCGTACACCGGCCCCGAGTCGGTCGTGTCGGCGTCGTTCAGCAGCTGGGGCCCGACCGACGACGGGCGCATCAAGCCCGATATCTGCGGAAACGGCTGGGCGCTCTATTCGAGCTTCGCGACCTCGGACACGTCTTACGAAACGTACTACGGGACTTCGATGGCTTCCCCGAACGTATGCGGATCGCTCGCGCTGCTTCAGGACTATTACAAGGATCATCATAACGGAATCCCGATGAAGGCGGCGACGCTCAAGGCGCTCGCGCTTCATACCGCCCGCGAGGCGGGCACCGCGCCCGGCCCCGACTACGGCTTCGGATGGGGTCTTCTCGACGCGTACGCCGCGTACCGGGAGATCCAGTCCGATCTCGAAGACAGGAAGGGGCTCATCGAGGAGTACACGATCAACGACGGCGTTCCGGTCGAGCTCTTTTACCGGAGCGACGGGACGGAAAGCGAGCTCAGGGTGACCGTGTGCTGGACCGATCCGGCCGGCACGCAGCCTCCGTGGGTGCTCGACCCGGTCGATCTCATGCTCGTGAACGATCTCGATCTCCGCGTGGACAAGGACGGCTCGCTATACGAACCGTGGGTGCTCGATCCGGCCGATCCCGCGAGCCCCGCCGCGAAGGGGGACAATTTCCGGGACAACGTCGAGCAGGTGCATATCGCCGATCCCGAAGCGGGCCTCTACGTCGTGCGGATAAATCACAAGGGCTCCCTCTCGGGAGGCTCGCAGGATTTCTCGATCGTCGTTTCGGGCGCCGCGCGGGCGAATACGTGGCGCGTGTTCGCGAACGGCCTCGGGGACGCCCCGACGATAGCCGCCGCGATCGATTCGGCGGCCGACGGCGATCAGATCTTCGTCTATCCCGGAACGCATCGGGAGCACGACGTCGTCGTCGACAAGCCGGTCGTCATCAAGGGAATTCAAGGGCCGGAGATAACGGTGGTCGACGCGCAGGGGCTCGGCCGCTGTTTCGTCGTCTCGTCCGAAGCGGGCGCGGCGCGGATCGAGGACCTCACGCTCAGGGGCGGTTCCGCCGAAGGGGAGGGGATCGACGGCGACGGGGGAGCCGTGCTGTGCGCCGATTCCGGCGCGGAAATCGTCGGATGCGTCATAACCCGGAGCAGGGCGATTCGAGGCGGCGGCGTCTTCATCGACGGGGACGGCGCGCTGCGTTCGTGCAGGATACTCGAGAATGGCGCGACGCGGGGCGGAGGCGTCTACGCGTACGCCGGCGGCGCGTCGATCCACGCGTGCGTGGTCGCCCGAAACGTGGCGGCCGAGGACGGCGGGGGAATCTTCTGCGACGACGCCTCCCCGTCGATTTCCCGCTGCACCGTGGGCCACAACGCCGCGTCCGGCCTCGGCGGCGGCATCTATTTCACCGAAGGGTGCGAGAGCCCGGTCGAATACACGATCGTCGCGTTCACCCTCGCGGGAGCGGGGGCGTATCAGGACGGATCGGGCGGGGACGTCGGCTTCTCCTGCTGCGACATGTTCGGCAACGCGGGACGGCGATTTCGGCGGCGGTCTCGCCGGCCAGGAGGAATCGGGCGACAATTTCTCGAAGGATCCGCAGTTCTGCGACTTCGCCGGTCTCGACTACCGGATCGGCGACGGCTCGCCGTGCCTCGCCGGCGGAAACGCGTGCGGAGAGCCCGTCGGCGCGCTCGGCGCGGACTGCCATTCGAAGACCACGTGGTACGTCCGGGCGGACGGAGCGGGAGAGGCCGCGACGATCCAGGCCGCGGTCGATCGCGCCGTCGCGGGGGATACCATCGTGCTCGCCGCGGGGGTCTATGCGGGCGCGGGAAATCGCGATATCGAATTCGCCGGGAAGAATCTCGTGATACGCTCCGCGAGCGGGCCCGATTCGACGATCGTCGATTGCGGCGGCTCGACGGGAGAGATTCACTGGGGATTCGGCTATACGGGAGGCGAGGATACGACCTCGGCGCTCGAGGGGATCACGGTGCGGCACGCGGCCCTCACCGGCATCCGCTGCGCGAGCTCGAGCCCCGTCATCCGCGGATGCGTCGTCGACAGCTGCATCACGATCGGCGGCGCGAGAGGCGGCGGTTTCTACCTCGAGAAATCCGCCGCGAAGATACTCGGGTGCACCATCACGAATAACCGCGTCGACACGAACGGCGGGGGCATCTACGGCAAGGAGTCGACGGGGCGCATCGCCGGCTGCGTGTTCTCGGGAAACGTCGCGGCGAAATCTGGCGGTGGCGTCTCCGTTCAGACGGGCTCCAATCTCGATATCGTCGGCTGCACGTTGACCGGCAACCTCGCGAACACGGAATCGGGCGGCGGGATATACGTTCTCTCGGCCCGCGCGCGCGTCGATTCGTGCGAAATCTCGGGCAACACCGGATCGTTCGGCGGGGGGGTCTTCAACGGAACGAGCGCGTTCTGCACGCTCAGGCATTCGACGTTGTATTCGAACGTCGCGCGAAACGGCGGTGGCGGCGTCTACAGCTCGACGAACCTGACGATGGAGGACTGCACGATCGTCGGCAACTCGGCCGTGTATTACGGCTCCGGGATCGAGTGCTTCTACGGCGCCCAGAACACCGTCGCCCGCTCGATCGTCGCCTTCAATCTGGTCAAGGAAGGCATCTATACGGGGAGCGGCACCCTGGCGATCTCGTGCAGCGACGCCTACGGCAACGCCGCCGGCAACTACAGCGGGAGCACCCCCAACCAGACCGGTTTGAACAACAATATATCGAGCGACCCCTCGTTCTGCGACGCGGGGGCGTTCGACTATCGTCTGTACGACACCTCTCCGTGCGCTCCGGCGGCGAGCCCGTGCGGGCAGCTCATTGGCGCGCGCGCGGTCGAGTGCCGGATCGCCCCGAACCTCGCGATCGCGGCGGTCGAATACAGCGGAAGCGTCGCGCCCGCGCACGGCGAGATCTTCGTGACCGCCGTCGTCCGGAATACGGGCGCGGTCGCCGCCGACAGCTTCGCGATCGATTTCTATTCGAACAGGCTCACGGCGCCCGGCCCCGGCGAGGCGGGCGACTTCCGGCGCGTCGTCGATTCGCTCGCGGTCGGCGACTCGGTTATGTTCACCGCCGGACCCGTCACGAGCGACACGATAGGCGAATGGAAGAGCTGGATCGCCGTCGACGCGGACGGATGGGTCGTCGAGACGGACGAGACGGACAACGTGCACGGGCCGGATACGATCGCCTGGATCGCGCCGCGCGAGCCGGGCTGGCCGGTCGCGACCGGCGCGCAATGCCGCACGTCGCCGCTCGTCGTCGATATCGACGGGGATCCGGGTACGCTCGAGGTCATCGTCGGAACGGACGCCGGCATGCTCCACGCATGGAGCTCTGACGGGACGCCGCTCGCCGGCTGGCCCGTCGACGTCGGCAGCGCGGTCTATTTCCAGGCTGCGGCGGGTGATATCACGGGAGATTCGGGGAAAGAGATCGTGGTCGGTTGCAGCGAGGGCCTGATCGTCGCTTATTCGAACGCCGGGGCCAAGCTCTGGGAGCATCCGATATCGACGGCGTTCTCTTCGGGGCCCGCGCTCGTCGATCTCGACGGCGACGGCAAGCTCGAGATTATCGGCGGCTCGTATGAATTTCCCACGGTTCTGTACGTTCTCGAGGGCGACGGGACCGTGTATCCGGGCTCCTGGCCGGCCGGCACGGCGGGAGGGAGCATGAGCTCCGCCGCGGTCGCCGACATCGACAATGACGGCAAGGCGGAGATCGCGGTCGTCGTTCCCGATCCGTTCTTTCCGATCGAGGGGAAAACAACGGCCTGGAGCGGATGGTCGAACGTTTGCCTCTTTGAGGATGACGGCAGCATATGTCCCGGCTGGCCGATCATGGTGGAAGCGACATTATCGGTCGATCCGGTCATCGGAGACGTCGCGGGGAACCATATGGATCTCGAGATCGTCGCGGCGGGGACGAACGGTCTCGTATACGTATGGGACGCCGGGGGTAGCCCGTGCTTCCCGCCGGTTCAGGTTCCCGGAGCGATCGAGTCCTCTCCCGCGCTCGCGAACTTCGATCGCGACGGCTATCTCGACATCGCGGTGACGTCGAGACAGTGGACCGAGATCGAAGGGGTCGGTTTCTGGGAAGGCTTCACGAGCGTCATCGAGGGCAAAGGAACGCTGGTGGATTCGCGCAAGATATCGCAGTCGGTATCCGATCCCGGCGCCCTGCCCGGGCCGATCGTTATCGGAAATCCGCCGGTGGCTCTCTCGGGAACTCCCGACGGCCGGATCGACGCGGCGGATCTTGCCCTGTCGCTCTCGTGCTGCGCCTCGATCGTTTCGACTCCCGCGGCGGGGGACGTCGACGGCGACGGGTGGGTCGAGATATTCGCCGTGTCGGAAGACGATTCGCTCTACGCCTACGAGCTCTGCACGAGCCGGGCGGCGCCCGACGCGCTCTGGTGGCCCATGTACCGCCGGAGCCCCGCACGGACCGGCTCCTACGGCTACGAGCCCGTGACAGGCGTCGACGACGATGACGTCGCGGCGACTCCTTCCGTCACGAGCCTGCGCTCGATCTATCCGAATCCGTTCAATCCGACGGCGAGGATCGCGTTCGACGTGAGCGCGCGATCGAGGGTGGAGCTCGCGATCTACGACGTCTCGGGCCGCTCGGTGGCCGTCCTCTTCGACAGGGACATGGAGCCCGGCCGGTACGAGGCGATCTGGAACGGCCGCACCTCCACTGGCCGGAACGCGGCCTCGGGAATCTATTTCTGCAGGCTTATGGCAGGAGGGACTCTCGAAACGAAGAAGATGGTGCTTCTGAGGTAGGGCTCTCCGGCGCCGATCGCCGGATCGTGCTATTCGAAGGGCGGCCCCCGCGGGACCGCCCTTTTTTCTTGAATTAACTTATAACCTATGATACAATAATACATTGTATATGCATATTGTAATAATTATTATTAATTCAGGATGATGCTTGCGGCATAGGTTCTTACCCTGCTCCAATCGGAGGTTCCCGATGAAGAAGTCGTGTCTCGGTATCGGCATTTTCGTCGTCGTGATGGCTGCCGTTTCGTTCGGAGCGTTTGCCCAGCAGTCGGATCTCCTGCAGATGTCGAGGGATCTCGCTGCGAAGAGCGACGCGGATCGCGCGGCCGCTTATGCGCTCGCCGCGAAGAACGGTTGGCCGATCCGGGGAACGGGCCGGGACGGGAGCTATTTCGAGCTTCAGAAGATATCGAACGGCTTCCCGCGCTATTACTCGACGCTCAACACGAATGCGGCGATTTCGACGCGCGCCGATTCGGTGAACATGGCGATCGGAGGCGGGAGCGGTTTCGTTCTCAGACTGTGGGACGGAGGCATGCCGCGGCTGACGCATCGCGAGTACATCGGCCGGATCACCTGGGGCGACGCGACCCCGGGCACGTTGGGATGGCACGCGACGCACGTGGCGGGAACGATGATCGCGACCGGGATCCGGGCGGGGGCCAAGGGGATGTCTTACGCGGCGACCATCCGCGCCTTCGAATGGAACAACGACGGGAGCGAGATGGCGAGCGAGGCGGCCGCGGGCGCGAATCTCTCGAACCATTCGTACGGCTATCTGGCGGGCTGGTATTACAACACGACCAACAGCTACTGGTATTGGTACGGCGACACGGCGGTGAGCGAGGTCGAGGACTACAACTTCGGGTTCTACGATTCGGAGGGGCGGGCGTACGACCAGATACTGAACGCGGCGCCGAACTACCTGGCCGTCGTTTCGTCCTCCAACGACCGCGACGATACCGGGCCCGGCCCCGGCGCGAAGCATTACTACTGGGACGCGCGCTACGGCACGTGGCGCTTCAGCTTCAAGACGCGAAACGGCGACGGCGGCACGGCCGGCTACGATTGCATCCCGTTCGGCTTCCAGATTTCGAAGAACACACTCACGGTCGGCGCGGTGCAGGACGTGCTCTCATACACGGGACCGTCGAGCGTCGTTCTCGCCGCCTTCAGCAGCACGGGCCCGTGCGACGACGGGAGAATCAAGCCCGACGTCGTCGGAAACGGCGTGGAGCTCCTGTCCTCGTACTCGACGAACGATTCTTCCTATGCGATCGCGAGCGGCACGTCGATGGCCTCTCCGAACGTGTGCGGCTCGCTCGGGCTCGTCGCCGACTACTATCGGGATACCCATAGCGGCACTCCGATGTGGGCCTCGACGCTCAAGGCGCTCGCCATTCACACGGCGCTCGAAGCGGGATCGAACCCCGGTCCCGATTATCTGTTCGGCTGGGGGCTTCTCAACGCGTATGGCGCGTACAAAATCGCCAACATGGATTATCTAGACGACTCCAAGGGATTCGTCGAGCAGCTCACCCTCAGCCAGGGGCAGACGATCGAGATCGGCTATAGGGTCCCCGCCTCGACTCCCGAGCTCCGGGCCACGATCTGCTGGAACGATCCGGCCGGCACTCCCCCCTCGCCATCGCTCAACCCGCGCACGAGGATGCTCGTGAACGACCTCGACCTGCGCGCGATCAAGGGAGTCGACACGCACTATCCGTGGCGCCTCGACGTGTACAATCCCGCCAGCGCCGCGACGAAGAACGACAACAACGTCGATAACGTCGAGCAGGTCGTCGTCGCGACGCCGGCGCCGGGCGTCTACACGATCAGGATCACGCACAAGGGAACGCTGAACGGCGGATCCCAGAAGGTTTCGCTCGTCGTCTCGGGCGCGGCGAAGAACCACGTGTGGCACGTGTACGCCGACGGGTCGGGCGACGTTCCGACGATCGCGGCGGGCGTGACGGCTGCGGCGGACGGCGATTCGATATACGTGCATCAGGGCACGTTCCCCGAAGCGGGCATTTCGATCTCGAAGGCGCTCGTCATCACCGGCGTCGACGGCGCCGCGCTCACGACGGTCGACGGCGACGGGCTCGGAAGCGGCATCTTCACCTTCCCCGCGGCCAGCAAGGTCATAAAGATCCGTGACATCACGATCAAGAACGGGTCTACGACCATCCTCGGCGGAGGCATCTACTGCAGCAATTCGTCGGTGACCGTCGAGCGCTGCGTCATCGAGGATTGCTATTCTCCCTGGTACGGCGGAGGGATGGCCGTCACGAACGCCTCGCCGACGATCAGGAACGTGACGTTCCGCTCGAATCAGTCCGACCACGACGGGGGAGGCCTGTACTTCTCGTCGTCGAGCTCGGTCGTCGACTCGTGCGTGTTCCACGACAACGTCGCCGCCGGATCGGGCGGCGGGCTCGCCATGATCAACTCGACGCCGCAGCTCGGGAACTGCACCGTGCATCACAATTCGTCGTCCGGCGCGAAAGGCGGCGGCATATATATCGGCGTCGGGGGAAATCCGACGCTCGCGCGATGCGTCGTCGCGTTCGCCGCGGCGGGCGGGGGCATCTACGGCGAAACGACCGCCGTCGGCGCGACCGTCGCGTGCTGCGACGTGTTCGGGAACACGGGAGGCGATTACGCGGGATCGATCTCCGATCGGACCGGTATCGACGACAATATCTCGGCCGATCCCGTGTTCTGCGACGCCGGCGTCGCTCCTCCCGATCTCGCGATAGGCTCTTTCTCGCCGTGCGCTCCCGCGCTGAGCCCGTGCGCCGAGCTCATCGGCGCGCTCGGCGTCGGATGCGTGAGAGGGGCCGACCTCGCGATCGCGCTCGTCGAGTTCAGCGACGTCCATCCGGCCTTCGGGGACAGCGTCAGGGCGACGGTGAAGATCAAGAACCTCGGGGCGCTCGCCGCGCTCGATTTCTACGCCGATTATTACGTCGACGCCGACACGCTTCCTCCGCCGGAAACGACGGGGGATCAGAGGCTCTTCGTCGACAGCCTCGCGGCGGGGGATTCGCTCGTCTGGGTGACCGGCTACGAAAAGGCGATCGTATTCGAGTCGTGGAAGAGCTGGTTCCGGGTCGATACGGGGGATTCCGTTCTCGAAACGGACGAAACGAACGACGCGAGCGGCCCGCACGATATCCTGTGGGCTTTCCCCGCGCAGCCGGGGTGGCCCGTCGCTATCGGTTCGGGATTCCATTCCTCTCCCGCGATCGCGAGCCTCGACGCCGACGAAGCGGATCTCGAAACGATCGTCGGATGCGACGACGGGAAGCTCTACGCCGTCAAGAGCGACGGCAGCGCCGCTTCCGGGTGGCCCGTCACGATCGGCGACACGCTCTTTTCCTCGCCCGCCGTGGCCGATATCGCCGGCGATTATCGCAAGGAAGTCGTGATCGGAGGAAAAGACGGGAAGATCTACGCATACGATTATCTGGGCGTCAAGCTCTGGGATTATCCGACCGGGAGCGCCGTGTACCGGACGCCGGCGCTCGTCGATCTCGACCGTGACGGCAAATGCGAGGTGCTGTGCAGCTCGGGCGGCGCGCTCTACGCCCTCGACGGGAGCGGAAGCCCGCTCTCCGGCTCCTGGCCGTACCTGGCGGGGACGGGCACGTTGACCTCTCCCGCCGTGGGGGACGTCGACGGCGACGGAGCCCTTGAAATAGCGGTGGTCGCCTATGGCTATACGGCGCCCGTGGAATCGCGCGTGCATCTCGTCAAGCCCGACGGGACGTCCTACGGCGGTTCCTGGCCGGTCGTCGTCGATACGGTCATCGTCGCCGATCCCGTCATCGGAAACGTCATTTCGCCCGACGGCGATCTCGAGATCGTCGCGGGGGCCGCGAGCGGGGCCGTGTACGCGTGGAAATCGAACGGTTCGGTCTGGGCGGCGGCGCCCCGCGTGAGCGGAGCGATCGAGGCCTCTCCCGCGCTCGCGCAGATCGACGCCGACGCCGAGCTGGAGATCGTCGTTTCGTCGAGCGTGTACGCCGCGTCGCCTCCGCCGGAGCATTGGGACGGATTCGTGACGCTGATCGACGATAACGGATCGATTCTCGGCGGGTGGCCGAAGAGCGCCGGAGCGTGGACGGCCCCGGCGAGCCCGATGCCCTCGCCCGTTTCGATCGGGAGCTCCGTCGAGCTCATGACCGGAGGCCCGGCGGGCGAATTCCATTCGTGGGATCCTTCCGGCGCGCCGGTCTACGGTTTCCCGATCGATCTCGGAGGAGGGGCCGGCGTGTCGGCGGCCGCGGACGATATCGACCGCGACGGCACGATCGAGATCGTCGTGATCGCGGGATCTTCATCGGGCTCGCTCCGGTGCTACGAGCTCGTCGGAGACTACCAGGCGAGCCAGCTCTGGTGGCCGATGTTCAGGCACGATCGCGCGAGAACCGGCTGCTACGGCGCCGCCGTGCCGACGGGAACCGACGGGACCGCGGGCGCGACGCCGTCCGCGACGCGCATCGCGTCGATCTATCCGAACCCGTTCAATCCTTCGACGCGGATCGCGTTCGAGCTGAGCGCGCGCGCCCGGGTGGAGCTCGCGATATACGACGTGTCGGGTCGAAGGGTGGCCGTGATCGTCGACAGGGATATGGGAGCCGGCCGGTACGAGGTGCTCTGGAACGGCCGCACCGTTTCGGGCGGCGCCGCCGCTTCGGGCATCTACTTCTGCGCGCTCAGGGCGGGAGGCGCAGCCGAGACCAGGAAGATCGTGCTCCTGAGGTAGCTATTTCTTCTCGACCGCTTCGCTCTTCTCGACGAGCCGTTTGTGCAGCTCGTCGTGGAGGTACTGGACGTAGAGCTCGGTCGTATCCCTCTTGGTGATGCGGCGAAGCGTGATCGACATGCCGGGCCCCGCGAGCCGGTAGGTCTTCTGCGCCATCTCGAGCTTTCCGTCCTCGGCGGCGGCGTTCGTTTGATACCGTCCCTCGAGCTGCATGCGAAGCCAGTTGAGATTCTGGAGACCCGTATCGCGGTAATAGACGACCACTTCCACGAGCCTGTCTTCGAAGAACGCGCAGCGAACCCGCCGGACTTCCGGGCGCGGATCGATCGGAGCCGAAAAATCGTACAGATCGCCGCGGTAGCCGAGCGGCGGCTCGGGCGCCTTCGTGATCTTCGCTCTATGCTTCGCCCGTTCGAACACGGCGTCCCTCGTCTGCCCGAGGAAGAAGCCGTAGATATCCTCCCTCAGCACGAGGCTGTCGTCCTTCGCCTTCTTCGAGCAGGAGCTCGCGAGGGGAAGCGAAAGCAGTATGGCGCCCGCGACGATCCACGCGGCGAGCGCCCGGAAAGCTCGATTATGCGCCGGCATGTTCCGTTCCGCTCCTTTCGGGAGATAGATGCCTGTCGTAGATCAAGAGCCCGACGACGGTCAGGACGCCGATGACCGAGAAGATCGCCCACAGGAGTCTCGGCCGGTCCAGGTCCGTCGCGATCCGCTTGTAGAGAACGGCGCCGAGGTTGCTTCCGACGAGGCTTCCGATGATGCCGTAGAGGAACGAGTACCCCATATAGACGGCGACCTTGTCTTTCGGCGCGATCCGCCCGACGTAGCTGAAGTATTTCGGGTGGCACGTCATCTCGCCGATCGAGAAGACGATCATCGCGAGAAGGAAGACCCACGCGTTTCCCGAGATCGACAGAAGAACGAATCCCGCCGTGCCGATGACGATGCCGCCGATCATCGTCGGCATCGCCCGCAGATTCTTGACGATTCTGCTCACGAATACCTGGAGCAGGATGATCGTGCCCGCGTTGACGCTGGTCACGTACGCGACGTCGAACGTGAGCTCCCGGGAGCTTCCGAAGAAGCGGGCGATCGAGGTGAGCAGCCTGTCGGCGGGAGTCATGTCGAGGTGATCGACCATATACCAGAGGACCGTGCTGAACATCTGGAAATAGAGCAGCCAGAATCCCGAGTAGATCACGATCATGAGGACGAACTTCCAGTCGGTCAGCACCATCGCCGCTTCCGAGAGAATCTGCCCCAACCCCTTCGTGCTCGCGGGGCGCTCCGGCTCGCGGTAGGCGATCATGGTGAGCAGCAGCATCGCCGCGCACCACGCAGCCGAGGCGAGGAACACGTACGACCAGCTGAAGCCCTTGAGGTAGCTCACGAGAATGGGGGAAAGGAAGGCCCCGAGGTTGATCATCCAGTAGTAGATGCCGAATCCGAGCGAGCGGTTCCCGTCGTTCGTCGTGCGGGTGATCGTGCCCGAGAGAATCGATTTGAAAACGCCGCTGCCGACGGCGATGAGGAGGAGGGTGAGAAAAACGACGCCGTAGCCGGTCGCGCGGCTCGACGCGAAGTACCCCGTCGTGAGGACGGCGAACGCGAGGATGAGAAACCGCTTGTACCCGTAGCGCTCGGCGAGCGCGCCCCCGATGATGGGCGTGACGTAGGTCAGCGTCATCATGATCGATTGAAGAAAGCCCACCGACGTCTCGCTGAATCCGAGCCCGCCCTCCGCCGTCTTCATCCTGAGGTACACGGCGAGAACCGACATCATGCCGTAGTAGGCGCCCCGTTCGAAGAGCTCCATGACGTTGGCGACCCAGAACGTGCGGGGAAACGAACCCATCCCGTCGCTCGCGCGTTTTTCTTCCATTGCGGCGGCTCCTTCCTTTCCGGACGCGGATCAGCGTATCAAAAAGGAAGCGGACGCCGCCAGCTTATTCTGGGAGGGGAAAACGGAGCGGGGGAGAATGCGCTTCGATCGCCGTCGCCGGCATCGAAGGGTTCTCCCCCGCTGCTTCGTCGTGCGCGTCAGCTCTGTCTAGCACGAGAACTTCAGCCTGAAGCTCCCGATATCGATCATGTCTCCGTTGCGCAGCTTTCTCTGGTGCACTCCCTTGCCGTTGAGCGCCAGCCCGTTTCTGCTGTTCAGATCCTCGATGAAGAACCCGCCGTCCGTTTTCATGATGACGGCGTGCTCGTCCGCGACGAGAGAATCGTCGAGACAGATATCGCAATCGAGCTTTCTTCCGAGGGTGATTTTTCTCTTCTTGAGGGCTATCTCGAGTCCCGCGAAACAGCTGTTTGTGATCGTCAGTCGTGCATTTTTGCCTGCGGTCCGCGCTTCCGCGAGACCGACGCCCGCTCCGCGATTTGCTTTTCTCGAAACCACTTCGGCACCTGCCCTGTCTGGAATTCATCCGGGAATCGGCACCCGCGCGACTCCGGTGAATGTACGAACGCAAAATCCGTACCATACGGGAGCGCGGGGGGCTCCCCGGCGCCTAGGGCTTGGGCGCGGGAGAAGGCAGAAAGGCGTACTCCATCCTTCGGCCCGTATTGTAGAAGCTGAGCTTGACCTCTCCGTTTTCGAACGGGCGGCTCACCGTGAGAATGCTGTCGACGCTGCCTTCGATCGCGGCGGGACCGGTCGGAGCTCCCGGCTCGACGTCGATCGTCCAGCCCGAGAATACGTACGAGCCCTGCATCTCGGTGTACAGGCAGCCGGCGACGAGGCTCGAGAGCAGGCAAAAGAGATTGTTGCCGTTCGCGTTTCCCAGCTCGTTCGTGCACAGGCTCCACGTTCGGCCCTTCGCCTCGCTCAGATATCCGTCCCGCTGGTTGTCGAGGAGGCGCAGCAGCCCCTCGCGATCGGTCCAATGCCAGGCGTTGTTGGGGTAGAGCTCATAGAAGATGCCGTTCATATAGTGCGCGAGCTCCGCGTCCACGTGGGGCGGATGTCCGTTTCCGATCTGGATGAAGTCGTCGCCGAACCGCTCGCGGATCGCCCTCGCGTATTCCTTCTGCCAGAGATAGAAGAGGTCCTGTTCGTCCGTGTCGTCCTCGAAAACGAGGCCGTCCGCGTCGAGGTCGATATCGCCGAGGACGCTGTCCCGGATGGCCGGGTTGATATAGAGGAATTCGCTGAAGTAATCGTGCATGATGCCGTCCACGGGAGCGCCGCTCGTGCTTTGATATTCGGCGATGAGATCGACGAGCCTCTCGATGAGCTCGACGTTGAGGGCGCCGTTCCGGATCGGGTTCAGCGTGACGAGATCCTTCCAGATCATGAGCGTGTCCCCCGCGGTCGTCCATGCCCAGTCGTCCCGGACGGCGTCGTAATGATCGAGCACATACGGCAACGCCGTTCGCAGGTAGGTCGTGTCCGGGTAGAGGGTGGCGACCCCCAGGACGCTTTGATAGCCGATGATCTGGATATCCGGATTGAGCCGTCGGATCTCGCTCAGAATTCCCCTCGATTCCGCCGAATAGCACCAGGCCAGCGGGAAGATGATCAGATTGGACTCGGCGGCGGACTCGATCGTGCCGGCATCCCAGGCCGCGAACGATTTCCAGTGCACGACCGATTTTTCGGGATAGACGCGCGGAGCGGCGGCCGGCGGCGGATCGGTCGACGAGTCGCCGCATCCCCCCGCGGCGAGAGCGAGAGCGAAGGCGACAAGCGCAAATCGAGCTTTTCCGCGATGCATAGTGCTTCTGTCCTTCCTTATCGACAAATATGCGCAGGCCTGGATCGCGGAACAACGGGAAACGGCGCGGAACGACGGCGGACGTTGGGAAATCCCGCGCCCGAAGCCCGGGACCCTGGCCGGAAAACGGTCTCTGGGTATCAGGGGACTTGCATGGAAGGTGCCCAAGGGCCCCGCCTGCGCGGGCGACTTCCGGCGCCGCCGGAAGGGAGGTCAGCCTCCTCAGCCGCCGGGCAGGTAAGCGAGCTCGAGGCGCGGCCGCCGGGCGGCGGCGGTGGATTCGCGCTGGAACACGATCGCATAGAGCGACCGCGAGACGTCGGTGGTTTTGATGACGATCCCGCGGTTCGACAGCGGGTTCTCGATCCATTCCATCACGAGCGCCGGCGAGAGGGAAAACGTCACGACGCTGTCGCTCGAGATCGTTCGCTCATCGAGAACGGAGCTGTAGAAATCTCCTCCCGGGAGCGTCCACGGAGCCCCTCCGTCGGTCGTGCTCCACGATACGCCGTTCGCGGATCCCCCGGATCCCTCGATCCATTGCCTGGTGATCAGGTGGGCTTCGAGCGTCAACGATTCCGGCGCCGGGGGGGTGACGCGGATCGAGAGCCGCGCCGAGACTACCTCGGAGCAGTCAGTGATCGAGGATAGATCCACTCTGACGAGGAGACGCCTCTCGTAGAACGCGGTCGAGAGGCGAACGGAGCCGAGCGTATCGGAGGGGGCCGATCCGAAGTTGACGTTGTCGGATCCGGCGCTGGGATCGTCCTTGATTACGGCGTCCCTCGTGCCGATGTACGAGGCAGAGGGGGAGACGCCGTCCTGAAAGGCTGTTCGTATCGTGTCGGGATTCGGCGAGGGCGCGACCTCGTCCTCGCCGCATCCGGCGACAGCCGCGAGACACGACAAAACGACGGCTGCGCGAACGATTCGGCCCAACATTTCGGTTCCCTTTCGCGGGGCGATCCCCCCGGCGGCGATACCGCGCTTCTCTCCTGTGATTCTATTATGTATGAGGCCGGGAGCACAAGAGGATTGAGCAAGGAGGTAGCGCGACCGGAAGCGAAGGTCCTGATTCGGATGGATCCCCCGCCGGCGCCGGCGCGCGGCTCATTATAACTTGTTTTGCCGCAACAGGTTGATAGCTTGCGGCGTGGCGGTATCTGCCCGGGGCGCGGGGCGATTTTCGCCTGTCCGGATCCAAGATAGTAATTGAATTTTTATTTCATCTGTGATACAATCATCGAAGGACGATATCCTTATGGGGTTTTTGGATGATGTGAAGAGATTCGATTGCGGTATCCTTATTAAGACAGGGTGCGGTGAAGGAGGTGATAGAAGAGTTCAAAGGTACGAGGTTAATCACCTTGCATCAATCTTGGCAGCGTAGCTTTCGGCATTTAGCTTGGCTTCACGAGTCCCGATGAAAGGAGTAGTCATGAGGGCTGCATTAATAGCGATGATGATTCTTCTTCTCCCGGCTGCTCTCCTTGCCGTCCCGCATATGGGTGTTTATTTCACGTACACGCCGACCCAGATGCACTACAACCCGATGCCGTTTGAGCAGTTCTACGGCTATGTGTACGCTCAGAATACGGGTTGCTTCCTGACCGCGGCCGAGTTCGCCCTCGAGGTCCCGGCCGGCGTCGTGCTTTTGGGCTATTCGCTTCCCGCTGGAGTCCTGCAGCTCGGAACCCTCCCGGATGGGCTTTCCATGGCCATCTGGCCGCCGATGGATGGCTGGAGCTACAATCTCCTCGCCACCCTCCAGTTCCTCGCGGTCAATTCGTGCCCGGCTACCGGCGGCACGATGGTCGATCTGCCGATCAGAATTATCGCGCATCCGGAGACCGGCCTCATCCAGGGCGCTTGTTTCCCCGAGAACGACCTGTTCCAGTACACGGGCCTGACCTCGATCTTCTGCCCGGAAGTGTACGGCGTGCAGGAAACGAACTGGGGCGCAATCAAGAGCCTCTTCTAAGAATAAGAACGGGAATGATCTGATCCCGACGAGCCGGGCGCCCCAAAGGCGTCCGGCTCTTTTTTTGGGATGGTATTATCATCTTGGATTATGCTGCAGGAGGTCTGACTCTTGGATCTCTGCCGGCGGGCCTCTCGGTGGCCATCCGGCCCCCGCTGGACGGCTGGAATCCCGACCGCAACCTGCTCTTCTGCTACGCAGGTCTGATCTCGCTCCCCGGGCGGGGCATGAAAAAGCGGCAGGGGCTTCGACCCCTGCCGCGGCGTCTCATTCTGGCCTCGCGCCGGCGGGCGCACGCGTCGATTACAGGATCCGCGGCCTGGCGGCCCTGTAAGCGGGACGCGCAGCGGCCCTGCTGTGGTAGTGGCCGGTCTTGTTGAGCCTGCCGAACGAATCGAGCCTGGGTCTCGACACGGATGAGCCGAAGGTGCGGAAGAACTTCTTCTGCTGTATGGACGAATTGAGCGGCCTTCTCACGCTGTTCGGCAGCGAGAGGCGGGCCTTCGCGGGGCTCTGCAGGCTGGAAGCGCCCCGCGCGGCGCCGTTTCGCTCGCGCGTGCTGAGCGGGAGGAACTGGGCTTTCGTCGTCACCTTGCGCAGAAAGGAACGCGACGCGATGATATCGTGCGAAAGCTCAGTGCCGTGAACGGTCCGGGGGGCAGTGGAGGAGAGCTCGGCGGCCGTGACGGTCTCGTAGCGGGCCATCGAGGGTTTCGTCTCGCCCAGGCCGGTCATGCTGTTCCAGCGCTGGTCCATTTCGCCGGCCCGGTCGAGCGCCCACGCCACGAAACCGGTCTGCGATTCGTTCGCGGCGGCGGTTCCGGGAGCGGCCGCGGCGGCAGCCAGAATACCAAAGGACAATACGATCAACAAAGGAGTACGCATCGTCGGTACCTTCTATTTTTTAATGCAGTTACGAGGGTCGTGCGGATTTAGGCTCGAAAACGGACCGCGGAGAGAAGAAGAGGAGAGAGAGAGAAACCTTCAACACATTAATTCTAGCACGTTTCGATCGCCTGTGTCAATATGATAGGGCATTTATTGAACATGAAATGCGCGCTCCTCGTCGAACGGATTCTGTAGTGAATAATGCAGTTGCGAAAGCGATCTATGCGGCCGGCTGCCGGTTGAGAGGCACGGACGTTCTCACATATCTCGACGAGCTCAAGGAATCCCAATGGTGGAGCGAGGAGAAGCGCGAATCAGCCCGGATCGAGAAGCTCCGGTCGCTCCTCGCGCATGCCCGCGATCACGCCCCGTTCTATCGGGAGCTTTTCGAGAAGCATGGATTCGATTGCGAGGTGGATTCGCTCGCCGGCCTGAAAGCGCTTCCTTCCGTCGGCAAGAAGGAGATCGCCGCGCGCAGGGACGCGATCCAGAACGAGGGGAGGGGCGGAAAGCTCGTCTTTTCGAAAACGGCGGGGACGACGAGCATCCCGTTCCCGTTCTATCGTTCCGCCGACTGGGACGCCCAGCACCGCGCGGCCATCTTTCGGGGATGCAGCTGGTACGGCGTCGATCCGTGGTCGCGAAGCGGGCAGCTCTGGTCGATCTCGCACCGCCGGTCGCTTCGCCTGAAGAACCGGTTTCTCGATTTTCTCCAGAATCGTTTCCGGCAGAAGAGCTTCGATCTCTCCCCGGGAACGTTCGAGGGCTTCTACCGGAAGCTCGCGCGCGCCGAGCATCTCGCCGGATATGCCGGCATACTCTACGAATTCGCGCGGTTCGTGAACGAACGGCATCCGGGCGGCGAGCTCTTCGGGCTCAGGATCGTGCGGGGAACGTCCGAAAAGATATATCCGCACTATCAGGAGGCGGCGCGAAGCGCGTTCGGCCAGCCGATCAGGAGCGAGTATGGGGCCGCGGAAGCGGGGATCATCGCGTTCGAGTGTCCCGAGGGGAGCCTCCACGTCAACGAAGAGCACGTGATCGTGGAAATCGAAAACGGCGAGATCGTCGTCACGAATCTGCTCTCGCACTCGTTCCCCTTCATCCGCTACAGGCTCGGAGACTATATCTCGATCAGGGAAGGATTCGTCTGTCCGTGCGGGAGAAAAGGGCTCGTCATCGGGGATATCACGGGCCGGGTCGGGCTGAGCGTGTATGGGTCGGGCGGCCGGGTATTTCCGAGCGTCGTGTTCGATCTGATCATCAAATCGCTCGTCCTGCTCGGGGGGCTCGTCGCCCAGTGCCAGGCGGTCCAGCGCGAGGAGGGACGGCTCGAGTATTACTGCGTGAGCGCCCGGAACCTGTCGCGGAACGATATCGGCCGCGTCGAGCGTTTCTTCGGCGAAACGACGGAGCGCTATTTCGAAGGCTCGATCGAATGCGCCGTTCTCTTCGTGGAGTCGATTCCCCGCACGGGGAGCAAATTCCTGGAATTCGTTTCCGATCTCCCCCAGAGAAAGTGAGCGGCTCCGCGCGGGCCCCCGCTCACCTGACGAGCGCCGCCTTGCGCGCGATCGTCGCATCCCGCGTTTTCAAAACGTAGAAGTAGATCCCGCTCGAGAGCCCGTTCGGATTCCACGTGATCGCGTGAGGCCCTTTCGCCGCGCGGCCTCGCGCGAGGGTCTCGACCGCTCTTCCCGACGCGTCGTAGACGCGAAGGTCGATCTCCTCGTCCCTCGCGAGGGAGAAGCGGATCACTGTCGACGGATTGAACGGGTTGGGAGCGTTCTGCTCGAGCGTCGCGTACGGCGGCGCGGGAGCCTCGGCCGGCGTCGGATCGACGATTTCGAGCGTGTCCCGGCGCACGTAGCGGTTGTGGGCGAAGACGTTCAGCTCGATCGCGGAGATCGATATGGGGAGCGGCATGAACACCTCGAGATCGATGCGGCCGGCCTCGTTCGCCGTACCCCGTCCGTAGCAGACGCCGGCGTGGTACAGGCACCCCACCGCGCCGGGCAGCCCCGTCTCGATACCGATCCCCGTCGCGCTCCTGCCTATCCCCGGGGGATGCGAGACGGCGAGCGAGTCGGGCGTGTCGGTCCATCCGTCGAGGGCCGGGTCGCCGAGGAGGTTCAGCTCGTAGAAGCACCACCGCACGGCGCCGGGCTCCCATTCCCCCGGCAGGTCGAGGAACGGCACGGTTTCGTCCTTCGACCGCTGGTTCGCCGCGCCGAGCGTCGTGTACCCTTCCGTGAAAACCGCGTCGAAGAACTCGCGCATGAGATGGATCGAGGGCCCGCTCGTCTGGCCCTCGTTGAACCATCCGTAGCGGGAGTTGCAGACGAAGGCGACCGCGCCGTGAGCGATCGACACCATCTGCTCGGCGATGCAGTCGGAAACCTCGAAAGAGCCCGAGAGCAGTCGATTGTCGAACGAGCCGTCGTAGCAGCCGGTGGAGCACAGGACGGGGAAATTCGACGCGACCCCGTCGTTGAGGAAGTTGGCGTCGGTCACGTCCGTGCGGTTTATCCGCATCACGTAGTTTGTGTTCGAATGCCCCGCGTGGCCGATCCAGCTCGTGCCGGCGTTGACTTCGGCGAACACGTCCGCGCCGCTCCAAATTCCGTTCAGCCGGTCGTATTTTCTCACGATGGAGAACTCCGGCGGGATGCCGGTCGTCGTGAAGCCGTTGTCCGCGTGAGTGCCGACGAGGAGCTCGACCTCGTCCTCGCCGTAGGTCAGGGGATTGTCATAGAGCTTCTCGCCGAGAAGGAGGGCCCGCCTCACCTCTCCGGCGACCGGATGATCCTGGTACGTCGTCGTCTTCGCGATGAAGCGCGCGATCTCCTCCGGCGAGTCGACGCTCGCCCTTCCCACGGCGACCTCGGAGTACGGGTCGTCCTCGCCCGGCTCGCCCCAGAGGGCGTCGCCGTCCGCGTTCCAGGTGCCGTCGAGGGCGGCGAAGTAGAGATCCGCCGGAAGATTCGTGTCGGTGTAGAGATCGGAGGAATGCACCTCGCCGTAGAGGCCGCGGTACGGCACGATTTTGGAGCCGGCCTCGCCGCCGTCCCAATCGCCGCCGAGGAGGACGTGCGTGACGCCGTGGCCGACGTACTGGTCCTTGATCGCGTTGCGGACTCTGTCGGCCTGGTCGATTCCGCCGTATGCCGCGTCGATTTCCGCGAGGGTCATGATCCGCGCGCGCATGCCGCGGCGCGTATAGAAATCCCTGAGAGGGGCGAAATTCCCGGCGTATGTCCCGGACGTGACGATGAGGTATTCGTAGTGCGTCGGCGGACTCTTCGAGCGGACCCGCGAGAGCGCGATACTCCGCGGCCGCCGCGGGATTGTCGACGAGCCGCTCGACGCGCTCGAGCGTTCCGGCGTCGGTGCGCAGAAGCAGGAGGGCTTCGCGCGCCTCCTCGCTCGGGCCCGTTTCGAGATCGATCTCGACGGTGCGGTAGTATCCCACGGCGCCGGAGGCGGGGCGGCATCCGACCGGGCTCACCGTACCGGTCGCGATCGCATGTCCCCGGAGATAACGCGTGTCGAACGACGCCTCGGGCGGATGGACCCACGTATCGATTTCGTAGGCGGAGGCGCGATACAGGAATCGCTCGCCCGCCCGATCGATTTCGATCCCGGGGACCGGTTCCTGCGCCGGATAGAGCTTGTTCGAGCCTTCGAGAGTCGTCCAGCCGCCGCGCCGTACCGTTGTCCGGATGACCGACTCGCCGGGGGGGAGAAGCGCCTGAACGCCGCGGAACGGATAGCTCGGCTCGCCGGGCTTCCCCGCCTGCACGGTCGCCGGAAACACCACCCGCGAGAATCCTCCCGAGATCGCCTCGAGTCTCGGGGAGGCGAAGCTCAGCGTGAGCCGCACGGTCGCGGCCTGCGCGCATGCCGCGGCGATGAACGTGGCGACGAAGGCGCATATAAATACGGCCGGCAGTCCTCGGCGAGGCATCATATTTTCCTCCAGGTTTTCGATGCGGCGCCCCGATGTCTACTCAGCGGAGCAGCACGAGCTTTCTCGTCTGTGTTTCGTTCCCGAATTTCAGAACGCAAAAATAGATACCCGAAGCGACGTTCCGTCCTTCCGAATCGTCTCCGTTCCACCGGACGCCATGGGCGCCCTTCGGCATCTCCTTCTCGCGGATCGTCTTCACGAGAGCGCCGCCCACGTTGTAAATCTTCACGCTCACGAGACCGTCTGACGGGAGGTAGAAGGGGATCCACGTCGTCGGGTTGAACGGATTCGGGTAGTTCTGGTCGAGGAGGACGCGCGGCGGCGCGGCGCCTCGCGCGATGTCGTCGACGCCCGTCGGGACCCCCACCGCGTGGAGAATCCGGAGCTTTCCCCAGCCCCATGTGTCGTTGTAGACGCTTCCCGTAAACGCGTCGGCCGCGGCGCTCGAAGTGAGGAGGAGCGCCACGTCCTTCATGGACGCGAACGGGTACTTCTGCAGCACGAGGGCGCACGCGGCGGCGACGTGCGGTCCCGCGGCGCTCGTGCCGCTGAACTGGCGGTAGCCCCCGAGGCCGTACCCCGAGCCGTTCTGCGAGGTCATCAGCGAATAGACGTCGTAGTTCCCCGGAGACACGATGTCGAGGAGATGCCTGCCGTCGATGCGCGCGCCCCGTCCGCTGAAGGCGCTGATCTCCCCGACGGATATCGAGCCTGTCCCGACGCCGCCGTAGCCCTCGAAGCCTCGCGTCGAATACGAGCCGTTCACGAACGCGCCGTCGGCGGTCGCGGGCCAGGTGACGTTGCGGTCGTCGGAGTAATGGTTCAGGAATTCGGCGCCGTCCGCCCACGAAGTGACGTCATCAGCCACGTTGCTGATGACCTCGACCGGGGCGCCCGATTTATTGACGACATGAAGCTCCCAGGTGCCGGTGAGGCTCGGGTTCGTATTGTAATCGACGTAGATGTTCATCGCGCACGTGCCGCGCGGGCTCGTCGAAGCTTCCGACCAGACGTAGTATCCGTTGACGCTCTGGTCCCCGCCCGCGATCGTGAGCATGCCCCCCTTCGGGCTCTTCAAACGGAAGGTGAGATCGGCAAGGGAGGTCCTCCAGAGCGTCGTGTTCCAGAGCGCCAGGATGCTCGTGCCCACGACGGGCACCGTGATCCCGAGCACGACGGAATCCGCCGCCGCCGCCGCGGCGATCGCGTGCTTCCGGCCGCGTCCGAGGTTGCCGGACGGGGTCACCTGGATGACGGTGTCGTTCATCGCCGTGATGAGCTCCTCGTCTAGAGACGAGCCGTCGAGGTAGTCCCACACGAAGCCGCCGAACTCGTAGAGCATGACGTCGGCTCCGCGCGAGCGCGCCCAGGGGATGAGAGCCGAGATCGGATTGCCAGAGAAGTAATATCCCATGAGGATCTCGGCGTCGGGGGCGATCCCCGTGAAAAGGTGGCGGCCGGCCGTCCCTCCGGCGAGGATGCCGGAGACCGCGGTGCCGTGCCCGTTCACGTCGGCTTCGCTCTGGATGATGTCGACGCCGCGCCGGCGCTCGACCGCGCCCGCCGTCATCGTCGCGTAGATTTTCGATGTCTTGAGCGCGACGACCTTTTCGCCCATGTCGAGCGTGCCGCTGCCGTCGGCGTCGATCGCCGTGAACACCTGCTCGCCGAATGAAGGGCTGCTCTCCGTATAGCCGGCGGACGGGCCGTAGTCGCGCTTGAAGTTGTGATTGGCGTCGTTATAGAGCCAGTCCCAATGAGGCTGGTAGCCGTTGCCCGAATTGCTCGGATAGCCGTATCCCCAGACGAGCGCGGGATCGTAGATCAACCCGTCGAAGTGCGCGAGGTATTCGTTCCCCTCGGGGGTTCCGTTCCGGTTGAGGTCCACGCAGTCCGATCCCGGCACGAAGATCCCGTCCTCGTCGATGTCGAGCCAGCTGAAGGTGTCGCCGTCGGCGTAGAAGAAGGACGGATGAAACACGTCGACGCCCGTGTCGAAATCGGATATTCGCAGTCCCTTGCCGGTGAGCGGGAAGCCGAGGGGATCGAGCTCGCGCCACGCCGAATCCGCCTCGATCTCGTGCGCGCTCACGTCGAGAACGGGGAACACGGCGGGCCGCCACGCCGCGTCCATCCTCACGACGTCGCCGCGCGCCGCGACGGCGTCGAGCGCGTCCCAGGGGATGCCGACCGCATATACCGGCCCCGTATGAGAAACGGCGCCGCCGACGCGAAAGAAATCTGCTCCCAGACGCTCGAAGGAGGCGATTTCCGCGTCCGAGAGGACGTGATCGAATTTCGCGGTGACGGTGATCTTCTCGGCTTCCGCCGCGGCGAGAGCGGGCCTCCGGCCGTCGCCTTTCGCGAGCCCGGCAGCTCTCGCGTGCCGCAGGAATCTCAGAGACGTGTTGAGCTTGGCGCTTTCCGCCTGGAGAGCGCCGGCCGTTATAATCAGCGAAAGGAGCGCGATCGATATGCTTCGCATGAGCTTCAAGATGTCCTCCCTTTCGATTCCGGCATTCCCGGTGGGATATATGTGCTATCATTCCAATTATACAAGATTTTGCGCGCGATCGTTAGATCGAAAAGGAGGCGGGCGATGAAGGTCACTATCGTTTTCTACAGCCTGTACGGCCATATCTACCGGATGGCGGAGGCGATAGCCGAGGGGGCGCGCGAGGTGATCGGCGCCCAGGTGTCGATCTATCAGATTCCCGAGACGTTTTCGGCGGAAACGATCGCGAAGATGGGAGCGGTCGAGGCGAAGAAGACATTCGCGCACGTCCCGGTCGCCGACATGCCGCAGCTCGCCGAGGCCGATTGCATCTTCTTCGGCGCGCCGACGCGCTACGGCATGATGCCTGCCCAGATGCGGGCGTTCCTCGACAGGACGGGCGGGCTCTGGTCGAAAGGCGCTCTCGTCGGCAAGGTGGGAAGCGTCTTCACGTCGTCAGGGACGCAGCACGGCGGCCAGGAATCGACGATTCTCAGCTTTCACACGACGCTGCTTCATCACGGGATGGTCGTCGTCGGCTGCCCGTACACGGAGAAGCGGCTCTCGCAGGTCGGCGAGATGAGCGGAGGTTCCCCCTACGGCGCATCGACGATCGCGGGGCCGGACGGAAGCAGGCTCCCCTCGGAAAACGAGCTTGCGATCGCCCGCTACCAGGGAAGGTTCGCGGCGACGATCGCGTCGAAGCTCGCCGGATGACTCAGCCGAGAGGCCCGACCTCTTTCTCCACCTCTTCGAGGATCTCGCACGATTTCACGAGCTCTTTCATGCGGGTGTGATCCGGGTAGAGGGGGCGGTCGATGTCGAGGAACTTGACGTAGCGGCGGACGACTTCCTTCGCCTTCGCCGTGCCGCGGCCGAGCTTGAACTCCCTGAAATCGAGCGCCTGCGCCGCAGCCATGAACTCGATCCCGAGAACGCCGTAGGCGTTGTCGAGGATCTGGAAGTTCTTGATCGCGGTGTTCATGCCCATCGAGACGAAGTCCTCCTGGTCCGCGGCGGCCGGGATCGACTGGATCGACGCCGGCATGCAGAGGATCCGCTGCTCGACGATCTGCATGTCGGCGGTGTACTGGCTGAGCATCAAACCCGAGAACATGCCGGCCCCTTTCGTGAGGAAGGCGGGGAGCCCGACGCTGAGGGCCGGGTTGTTAAGCCGGTTCATCCGGCGCTCGGTCATGACGCTCACCATCGTGACCGCCGCGCTGATCATATCCATCGGAAGGCTCACGGGGGTGCCCTGGAAGTTCGCGCCTGAGATGGTGAGATTCTTCTCGGCGAAGAAGATCGGGTTGTCGCCGACGCCGTTGAGCTCGATCTCGACCTGCGAGCGCGCCCACGCGACCGCGTCGTGCGCGGCGCCGATCACCTGCGGGGTCGAGCGCATCGAGTAGGCGTCCTGGACCTTCGTCTTCGCCCTTCCCTCGACGACGTCCCCGCCCTCGACGAGCTTCAGGATCGATTTCGCCGAGCGGACGGCGCCCGGGAAGCCGCGCACCTCGTGGAGGAGCGGCGTGTAGGGCTTCATGTTCGCGATGAGCGCCTCGAGCGTCATCCCCGCGGCGATCTCCGCCTGCTTGAGCCAGCGGTTCGTGTCGTACAGCATGAGGCCGCTCATGGCGGTGAGGAGGTTCGAGCCGTTGATCGCGGCGAGGCCGTCGCGCGCCTCGAGCCCGGGAACCGGTATGCCCGCGCGCCGCATCGCCTCGGCTCCCTCGAGGAGCTCTCCTTTGTAGTAGGCCTGTCCCTCGCCGAGGAGGAGGAGCGCGATCTGCGACATCGGGGCGAGATCCCCCGACGCGCCGACGGAGCCCTTCTGGCAGACGAAGGGGACGACCCCTTTATTGAGCATCTCGGCGTACGTGAGCGCGATCTCGGGACGGTTCCCCGAGCGTCCCTTGGAGAGAACGTTGATGCGCGCCGCCATCGCCGCGCGGACGTACTCGATCGGGGCGGGGTCTCCGATCCCGGCCGCGTGGTTGTATATGAGGTATCTCTGGAAGTCCTTGACCTGGTCGTCGTTCAGGACGACCTCGGAGAATTCGCCGATCCCGGTGTTCACGCCGTACATGATCTCGTGCGCCTTGATCTTCTTCTCGAGCATGGCGCGGCATGTCTTCATGCGCTCGATCGCTTCGCCGGCGATCTCCACCTTCTCGCCGTGTCGCGCGATCCGTTCGAGCTTCTCGATCGTGAGTCCGGTACCGTTGATGATGATAGCCAAGGGGGACCTCCCTGATTGAATTGTCTCTTCAGCGAAGCGACGGCGACCCCGTTTTTATACTGCTAGATATGCAATATTTGCCGCCGCCTGTCCACAAGAAATGAGTCTAAAATCTCATAACATATTGAAATGGAATGAATTGAAAACCATTGGCGAATGGGCGGCGGAGAGGGGGGCCTACCGGGGCACGACGCCGAGAACGGCGCACGCTCCCCCGACGCAGCCGACGCGCGGAGGCAAGACATACCTGCAGTCCGAGACGACGTTGAAGCGCCGGTTGAATCCTTCGTCGAATTCGTTGTATCTGCTGACGAGGTACTCGAGGAGCGCCGTGTCGATTCCCGCCGTCGAGTAGATGAGATACTCCCAGACCCCGCCGCACGGCTTGACGCCGAGGCCGATGTAGCGGCAGTCGCCGTTCCCGCCGCAGGAGGGGGTGGCGATGAGGGCGACGATCTCGTCTCGCATGGCCTCGAGCTTCGCCCTGTCTTCCTCGATCGTGCCCGGATGGCCCCAGGGATACTGCGGCCGGTAGGCGCATGCCATTCCCCTCGGAACGGCCGCGAGATCGACGGCGAATTCCAGCCGCTCGTCTCCGGGCGGCGCGTAGGGCTCGACGAAACGGATCGTGTACGCGCGGGGCTCGAGATTCCGGATCTCGAAACGCATCGTGTAGAGACAGCTGCAGTCGCACATCGACTGCTCCTCGCGCTCGAAGATCGTGATCGTGTCGTTCGCGATGGAGATCTCGGCCGTGATCTCGCCGGGGCAGCAGTTGAAGGCGGCGTTGATGTGGTCGAGGACGAGGACGCGTCCGAGCGCCCAGTATGTCCAATCGGCGCATGACATGTCGCCGGGAACGCCGGGCTTCGCTATCGGGGCCGTGCTTCCCGGGGCGGCGCAGTCCGTGTGCGACACGAGAATCCCATAGGGCCCTGTTCGGCTTCCGGAGCTCCACGGATACGTCGTGCGCTCGACGCAGAAGGTGTCCGAGGGAGAAGCCCGCAGGTCGATCGTCGCGACCAGCGGTTCGTCCGCTTCGGTCCGGTACGGTTCGACGAACAGAATCGTATATGTTCCGGGTTCGAGGCTCTCGAAACGATACTCGAGGTCGTAGAGGCAGAGGCAATGGCAGCCCGGCGCCGATTCGTCCTCGACGATCGTGATCGTGTCGTTCTGGATCCTGATAACCGCCGTGATGTCGCCGGGGCAGCAGTTGAACGCGGCGTTCACATGCGTGAGGAGCAGGGTGTCGTCTCCGAGGAACCGGTACTCGAGGCAGTCCTGCCCGGCGGCTGTCGCTCCCGGAGCGGCGAGATACCTCGATTCCTTGCAATCGGTTCGACTGACGAGCGCGCCGGCCGGCTTCGGATGGTGTTCGGGGTCGACGGACGTTTCCCTGTCGCAGCCGGGAGCCGCGGCGAAGAGCGCGAGAGCCGCGAGAAAGAGCGCCGCGGAACCGATCAATGCATATCGAGCGCCATGCGTTCTTCGGAGCATGATGTCGTCTCCCGTATAACTGGGGTACATTGAAAAGATAATCCGGTTCCGGGCGGGCGTCAAGAGGGGCCGCCGGCGCGGTATCAGAGTCCCCGCATCCATTCGTCCCTGAGACAGTCGTCGGGATTCCTGAGCGCCGCGTCGATCTCGGCGAGGAGCCGCTCCTTGTCGCCGAGGAGCGTTCCCGCGAGCGCGAGGTAGTTCGAGGCGTGGTTGCTCCGGAAGATGCACCTGTCCGTCTCGAGCCCCGCGACGAGCTCGCGGAGCTCGGCGACGTCGTCGACGGCGGAGTTGAACTCGAAGCCGGAACCCATGGCGTCGCGGTATTCTCTTCCGTACGGCCCGAGCATGAGGGTGAGAGCGGAGAGATACCGGGGCTGTATCCGGTTCAGGAGCTTCGCCGTGTTCCGCGCGTGCTGCAGGCTGAGCTTTTTCCCGCCGATGCCGAGGATGACGGTGATCGAGAGCTTGATCCCCGCCTCCGTCGCGCGGCGGCAGCCCTCGGCCATTTCGTCCGGCGTCGCGCCTTTTCGTATCTTCGCGAGGAGCTCGGGATCTCCCGTCTCGACCCCGTAGTAGAGGATCTTGAGCCCCTTGTCGGCGAGGAGCTTCATCTCGGCGGCGGATTTCTTGAGGAGGTTTCCCGGCGTCGCGTACGCCGTCACGCGCTGGAGATGCGGAAACGACCGGTAGAGGTGCTCGAGAATGCGTTCGAGCGAGCCCGCCGGCAGAACGAACGCGTCGCCGTCGGCGAGAAACACGCGGCGCACGCGCGGCACGAGCGCCGCCGCCTCGGCTATATCCGCTTTGACCTCTTCCCACGGCTTCACGCGGAATTTCTTGTCGCGGTACATGTAGCAGAAGAGGCAGCCGTTGTGCGAACAGCCTTCCGTCACCTGGAAAATGAGGGAGGCCGCTTCGCTCGGCGGTCTGTAGACGGGCTCGACGTAGTTCGGCATGGTGCTGATCCCCGGCGCTCGTCACGGCGCCCATGAAGCCACGAACGGCATGATAAGCGAGCGGAGGCGCTATTTCAAGTTGAAAGCCGCGCTCGAGTGCGATAGAGTCTGCGGGAAAATCCGAAGGAATACGGGCGGCGGAAATCGAAATGACGGGAAGGTGAGCATGGCAGCGAAACGCAAAGGACGCGGTCTCTTCATCACGCTCTGCGTGGTCGTCGGGCTCTTCGTCGTCGCGGTCGTCGGGGTGCGGCTCTTTCTCACGCGCGAGAAGCTGCTTGCGATGATCGTTCCGCGCATCGAAAAGACGATAGACGCGAAAGTGTCGATGGGGGACATCGGAATCAATTTTCCGTTCGGCTTCGGCGTCGACATCACGGCGCTCTCGTTCGAGAAGACCCTTCCCGACACGAGCGCGCTCGTTTTCACCTCCGAGAAGGTGACGGTGCGTTCGTCCCTCATGTCCCTTATCAGGCGGAAACCCGAGATCAAATCCGCCGACGTTCAGGGTGGCGCGGTGACCGTGACCGACGTGAAGAAAGGGCGCGAGATCAAGCTTCTCGGGATCGGCGGGCGGTTTGCGATGCGGCCGGCGGGGGAGTCGGTCGCGCTGAGCGTGAAGGCCCTCGCCGATTCGGTGCTCGTGTCGGCCATCGGCGCTCCGCCGGCGATGACGTTCGAGAAGGTCGGCCTCGACGGCGAGCTTGAGAGCGATCCCGGCTTCACGAGGATCGTCGTCAAGGAGTCGCGGGTGAGCTGGAGCGATCTCGTGACGGCGAAGATCAAGGGAGAGGTGACCAACGTCAAGACGGAACCGCGCGTTGCCCTGACCGTCGAGTCGGCCGACAAACCGCTCGGCCCGGTTCTCGAGCGCATCCGTACGTTCAGGCCCGGCGATCTCGCTCCGGAGAAGCGGCAGCCCGTCGAGCCCCGGCCGGCGCAGACTCCCGTCGAGGTTTCCGGCGGGACGTTCGGCTTCAGCGCGCAGGTCGAAGGGCTCGCGGAGCAGCCTCTCGCGATGAACGTCTCGCTCGAGGGCAATCTGAGGGGCGCTTCGATGAAGGCCGGGGAGCTCGCCTCGATCCAGAAGATGAACGCGGATTTCAAGGGACAGGGAGTCGTGCTCGCGTGGCGGGGGCTCTTCCCGGGGCCGGGGACGCCCGCGACGCCCGCGGAGATCAGCATGGCCTGGCAGGCGGTGAAGCTCGAAGCCGCTCTCGAGATTGAGGGAGGAGATTTCACGCTTCAGAGCCGGCCGGCGCAGGGAAACGGGGCCGCCGGTTCCGGAGCGCCCGCGCCGCCGCTGCGCGTCTCGTCGATGAAGGCGCGCGCCGAGATCTCGGGCCCGGACGTGAAGAAGTTATCGGGGGATTTCACGATCGGCTCGTCCCCGTACCGGTTCAACGGATCGATGATCAACATCATGCCGGCGTCCGCCGAGCTCGCGCTCGTCGCGCGGAAGCTGCTGGCGTCGGGGCAGAAGCAGATTCCCGATCCCGGAACGCTCCTCGACGGCATGGTGAACGTTCCCGTCGTGAAATTCGAAATATCCGGCCGGACGTTCGACGCGAGGCCGTTTCAGAAGCCGCTGTTCGGTTCCGCGGAAAAGGAAGCGCCCGCGGCCGCGCAAACGCAATCGCAGGCCTCCGCGCCGCCGCGGGCGGGCGGCCCCGCGGCTCTCCTCCTGCTGAAGAACACGACCTTTACAGTGAAGCTCGATTCCGTCATCGCGCGCGAGGCGGTCGCCACGGAGCTCGAAGCGAAAGGGGCGATCCGCGACGGCCGCGTCAGGATCGAGCCGGCGACGTTCGCATACGCCGGAGGGAAGGGCGCGGCGGTCGTGACCGCCGACGCCCGCAGGCTCGCGCGCGTCGAGACGAAGATCGACCTCTCGATCGAAGGGGTCGAGGCCGCTCAGGCCCTCGGGAGAATCAGCTCGGCGGGAGGCATGGTCCAGGGAAAATTCTCCCTGAAGTCGAACGGGACCCTCGCGACCGGTCCCGGCATCAAGCCGCTCATGGCGTTTTCAGCCGCGGGCTTCGCCCTTTCGAACAAGGGCTCCGTGAGCGTCGGGAATTTTCTCGAGCCGCTCGCGAAAATCCCGGGCTTCGACGTCACCCCGTTCAGGGAATTCAATTTCAGCGAATGGAAAGGGAACTTCTTCGTGAAGGACGGGCGTTTCTTCACGAACGACTGGAAGGTCGGCTCCTCGCGGGGGGACTGGGCGATCGCGGGATCGTTCGGATTCGACGGCACGCTCGACTACGCCGTGCACCTCGTCGTTCCGCCCGCGGTGCAGACGCAGATGAAGGATATCGAAAGGTACAAGGCCGCGTTCGATCTCATGCGCGACAAGAGCGGCAATCTCGTTCTCGACATCCATGTCGGGGGCACCGCGAAGCGTCCGTCGGCGACGCTCGACCTTTCCAAGGCGAAAAGCAAGGCGCAGGAAAGGGCGATCGAGGGATTGAGGAAGCTCCTGAAGTGATCGGCCGGTCCGAGGCGATAGGCCGTTCCGCGGCCGAAAAAGCGACGGCCCCCCGGGGTGCGCGGTATGTCCGCGCAATCCCGAGGGGCCGAACCTATGTATAACCCTTCGGTTATCGTCGATCCTAGTAGTTGATGGCCGCTTCGCGACCGGTCGCGTCGACCATCGGGAATCCGGCGTCGCACGTGGCGATGCCGAGCGAGCCGTTGCCCGTGAGCGGGTCCAGGTTCGGCTCGAACTTGAACGACAGGTTCTGCAGATCCTCTATCAGCATTATCTCGAACGAGGCGACGAGCACGGGCTCGGGGCCGAACATCGGCCTGTTGAACGCGTACGCGATGCCGGAGAAGAGATCTCCGAGCGTGACGGCGACGTACTCGGGATTGTCCGCGACGCTCGCGACGTAATACTGCGTGCCCGCTTCGAGATCCACGTTGTTTTCGTCGGTGAGGCGAAGCTTGAACTCGCACGCCTGCGCGCAGTTCACGCTCTCCTCGTCGAGCATGATGAACACGTAGCAGCTGACCGGAGTCCACGAAAGGGTCGTGGACGTGCAGGTCGTCGCGGAGCCGTCGAAGAAGACGGCGAGCGACGGATTCGACGCGACGTCGACGCTCATGTCGAACGCCTTGTCGACCGACTCCGGCGTGGGGGAGCTGTCGGTGACGCGCACCGTAAAGCTGAAGTCTCCCGCGGCGGTCATGACGCCGGAAATCCTGCCGTCATCCGTGAGAACGATGCCCGCGGGCAGGGTGCCTTCGGCCAGCGTCCAGGTGTAGGGCGCCGTACCGCCCTGAACCGCGAAGGTAGTGTTATACGGAGAGCATGTGTAGGCGACCGGAACCGCTGTGGTCGTGATCTCGAAATCCACGGACGGCTTCGGAGGCGTCGGGGTCGTATCGTCCGAGCATGCGGCAAGCATGGACAGAAGAACAAGACCCGCAAAAAGCACGAAACCCTTCCTCATCTCAGGACCTCCTTTTCCTTTCCCAGTTTCAAATCCTGTGATACCCCTCGACGGGGCTTTCAGCAAGGCGTGTGCCATGAGGCCTTGCACTCAGGCCGCGTCGCGTATCTTGTTGTCATTATATGGGTTATTTGGGGTCTATGCGGTCTCGCCGCGGGCTGGAATTGCCCGCGAATTCTCATTATGCCACGGATAAGCGTGCCGCGGATCTCGATTCTGGATAATGGCGAGGCGTTTCCCGGCGCCCTTCGCGTTCCTCCGGCACCCGCGGCGGGTTCCGGCGCCGGCTCGTCCGGTTGCGCTTGCGCCGGCGGCGCCGTATTCTATTACTATGTGCGGGACCCTTTCGAATGGAGGTTCTGCGATGATCGGTTGGGCGGTATCCTGATAATCCTCGTCGTGCTCGTCTTCGCGGCGATAGGGATCTTCAACAATCTCGTCGTTCTGAGGAAGCGCTGCGACAGCGGGTGGGCGCAGATCGACGTGCAGCTCAAACGGCGGTACGACCTGATTCCGAATCTCGTCGAAACGGTGAAGGGATACCTCAAGCACGAGCGCGAGGTGCTCGAGAACGTGACGAAGGCCCGTCAGCAGGCGATCGACGTGTCGGGCGTCAAGGATCAGGCGAAGGCGGAGAACATGCTCACGAGCACGCTCCGGTCGCTCTTCGCGGTCGCCGAGAATTATCCCGATCTCAAGGCGAACACGAATATGCTCGCCCTCCAGGAGGAGCTCGCCTCGACGGAGAACAAGATCTCCTTCTCGCGCCAGCACTACAACGAAGTCGTGCTCGAGTACAACACGCGGATCGAGCAGGTTCCGGCGAACATCTTCGCCACGATGTTCAACTTCAAGGCGCGCGATTTCTTCGAGATCGAGGATCCGGCCGAGAAGAAAGCGCCGAAGGTGAGCTTCACGTAATGGAAAATCTGTATACGGCGATGTCGGCCAACAAGAGGAACTCGTTCCTCATCACCGTGGCGCTCACGGCCGTCTTCGTCGTGCTCGGGTATTTCCTCGGGCAATACTGGGGGTCCGGCTACGGGGGCGTTTTCATCGCGTTTCTCGTCGCGCTCGTCATGTCGCTCTCCGCGTACTACGGCGGCGACAAGATGGTGCTCGGGATCAGCCGCGCGAAGCGCATAGAGAAAAAGGACTCCCCGCAGCTCTTCAACGTCATCGAGGAGCTCGCGATCGCGGGCGGGCTCCCGATGCCCGCGATCTACGTCATCGACGACACGGCCCCGAACGCGTTCGCCACGGGACGCGACCCGAAACACGCGTCCGTCGCGATCACGACGGGGCTTATGCAGAAGCTCAACCGGGACGAGCTCCAGGGGGTCATGGCCCACGAGCTCTCGCACGTCGGGAACCGGGACATTCTCTACGCGACGATGGTGGGAATACTCGTCGGTTCGATCGCGATGATGAGCGACTTCTTTCTCAGGAGCTTTTTCTGGGGCGGCGGGAGACGGCGGCGGAGCAACAGCAGCGAAGGGGGAGCGGGAGGGGCCATATTCATCGTCCTCGCGATCGCGCTCGCCGTGCTCGCCCCGATCTTCACGAAGCTCCTGCAGCTCGCCGTTTCGCGGCAGCGGGAGTATCTGGCCGACGCCTCCGCCGCGAAGCTCACCCGCTATCCCGAGGGGCTCGCATCCGCGCTCCAGAAGATCTCCGGGGACCAGGAGGTGCTCGAAGTGGCGAACCGCGCCACCCAGCACCTCTATATCGTGAACCCGATCAAGCCGTTCGAGAAGCGCGCGGGCAACCTCTTCAGCACGCACCCGCCGATCCAGGATCGGATCGCGCGTCTCCGGGCGATCCGGTAGCGCGCGGGGCGCGCCGGAGCGCTCAAGCGCCGAACGACTCGTCGATCAGGAGCGTTCCCCGGTCCATGATCAGCCGCCCGTCGAGCTCGACCGTCGGGCTCATCACGATGCCGTCGAGATGGACGGGCACGTCGACGGTTCCTCCCATGGACATGTTGTTGCCGAGGGCGATGTGGATCGTTCCCATGATTTTCTCGTCCTCGAGGATGGAGCCCGTGATGCGGGCCGCGTCGTTCGTCCCGACGCCGAATTCGGCGACGTTGAAGGCCTTCTTGCCGAGCGGCTCGAGCTTCTCGCGCAGCGCCGCGGCCCCCGCCCCTCCGGAGATTTCGACCGCCGAGCCGTTCTTGACCCTGATCGTGATGAGATTCCGGGCGTCGAGGGAGCCGATTCCCGACATCGATCCGTCGACGACGAAGACGCCGTTGGAGGCGCCCTCCACCGGCATCATATAGGCTTCGCCCGAGGGGAGGTTGCCGAAGCTGCCGGGCTCGTGGATGAGCCCCGTCGAGGCGATCGCCTTGATGCCGTCGATCGGAAGCGTGATGTCGGTGCCCGCCGCCGTCGTCACCCGCAAGAGCTTTCCCGCCGTGAGAATCTCCGTGGCGCGTTTCGTGCGCTCGGCGATCGCGTAGTAATCGGCGTTGAGGCAGCGGATCATCGTTTCCCGGAGAATGCCGGGCATCGTCGCGACGCGCGCGCCCGCCTTGCACGCCTCGCGGCGGGCCGCCGTATGGGTGAGGGAGCGCGCGGTCGGAGCCACGACGACCTTCGCGTGGGCCATCGCGCTCGAAACCGACTCGGGCGGCTCCTCGCCGTCCCGGCTCCGCACTTCCGTCTGGATGATCACCGGATCGTTTCCGAGCTCGAGCGCCGCGTCGCGGAGCGCCTCCCCGATCTCGCGGAGCTTCGTGTCGGTGACGATGAGGAGCGATTCCCCCTTCTGCAGCTTGAGACAATCCCTGAGCGCGATCGTAGAGGCCTTGAGCAGCTCCTTGTCCATGAGTCCTCCTTTATTATCGTATGCGAAACTCGACCGGCATCTCCGCTTTCGCGGCGACGGCCCTGCCGGTCACGGGATGATTGAATTGCAGCTTCCACGCGTGAAGGAACAGCCTGCCGCCGGAGCTCGACGCCGCGCCGTATTCCTTGTCCCCGACGATCGGGTGTCCGATCGAGGCGAGGTGCGCGCGGATCTGGTGCGTCCGCCCGGAGTGCATCGAGACCTCGAGCAGCGTCCGGTCGCCGCGGAGCTTTTTCACGATCGTGTAGGACGTGCGGGCTTCCTTTCCCCCCGCGGCGATCGTCGAATGGGACCGCGCGCCTTTGGCCGTGACGAGCGGAGCGGAGATCTCGCCCGCCGATTCGGAGGGCGTTCCCTCGACGACGGCGAGATAGGTCTTTCGAACGTCCCCGTGCGAGAGCGCCCTGCTCAGAACGCGCGCCGCGACCCTCGTCTTCGCGACGATGAGGGCGCCGCTCGTGAGCCTGTCGAGGCGGTGCACCGGAGTATAGGGAAAATGTATCCCCGTCGGGCCGCGTTCCGGCGATCCGCCGGCCTCCTCTTCGTCCGGGCTCCGCAGGTCGAGCTGGATTTGCCGGTCGTCCTGATTCCGCCGGGCCTTCGTTATTCCGGGCCGTTCCCCGGTCTTTTTCCGCCGGTACTCCTCGAGCAGGTCGAGGAGGGAGCCCTTTTCTTTCTGATTGCCCGGCTGGACGACGAGCCCCGCGGGCTTGTCGATGACGAGGAGGGAAGCGTCCTCGTAGATGACGCGGATGTCCCTGCCGATCCCGGTTGTGCGCTTCGAACGCGGCTGAGGCGCCGGCGCCGGGCGGTCGCCGTCCTCGAATTCGGCGAGATCGACCGCGACGACGTCTCCCGCCTTCAGCCGGGCGTTGCCGAGAGCCTTCGTGCCGTTGAGGAAGATGAGCCCCTTGCGCAGAAGGATCTGGGTGACGCCGAACGGCGTGCCGGGCAAGGAAGCCCGAATGAAACGGTCGAGCCTCGATCCGTGCCATTCTCCCGTTATCGAAAAGCTCTTCATCGTTCCAGCTTCTCCATGCGCATGACCTTTGGTCTCTCTCCCGTATAGGATACGTACAGACAGGGCGCGCGGCGGCGGGCCCCTTCTCTCCCGTTCGTCGCCTCGATCGCCGCGAGTCCGGGCCGCTCGAGGGCGATCGCGTCCGCGAGGTAGGGGAAAGCCAGCGGCGGGCTTTGGACGGCGATCGTCGTGAAACCGGCGAAGGTATCGCTCCCCTCGACGATCGCCGCGACGGCCTCGCGGTACATTCGCTCGAAATTGCTCCATTTCTTCTCGATTCGCGCATTCATGACCAGGGAGCCCGCGAACAGAACGACGAAGAGCGCGATCGCCGCCCCCTGCCGCGCGCGCGAACGCTCCTTCCAGAGCATCGAGAGCAAGAGGACCATAATGAGGACCGTCCCGACCGACGACAGGTAGTAATAGCGGTTCTGGCTGAAGGAAGCCGTCGAGAAGAAGCGGTACCGGAACGCAGATACCGGGAGAAGCGCGAGGAGCGACCAGCCGACGGCGAGATTCATCGCGAGCGATTTTCTCGACGCATAGCCGGCTGCGAGGAGCACGAGAGCGGCCGGAATCGCGGCGAGCTCGGGGCCGAGAGCGCCCGACGGTTCCGGGATGCGGTTGCCTCGCGGATAGAGGAGCGAGAAGAACGGCCACGGGTATAGCTGAAAGAGAAAGCCGCCGCCGGCGTTTCTCGGAGCGTGCCATCCGGGCCCCCAATTCTCCCGGAAGAAACCCCCCATGAACGCCTGCCGAAGGACGAGGTAGGCGATCGAGACGGCGACGAACGCGGCGAGGGCGCTCCGGCCCGGGCTTTCGGGCGCGGCGCCTTTCTTCTTCAACGCGAACAGGAGCGCGACGAGGAGAACGCCCGCGATCGCCTCCTCCTTCGAGACGAGGGCGAGAACGTAGAGCGCGATCGAGAAAGCGAGGCGCGTCCGCTCCGTCCACGCCCGGGAGAGCAGAACGTCGAGCGAGGCGAGAAGGAAGCACGTCGAGAGCAGGGTGGTCCTCGCGCTGATCCATATGACGGCCGCCGAGTGGACGCTCGTGACGGCGAAGAGAACGGCGGTCGCGGCGGCGAGGCGCTCGCTTCCGAGAAGCTTCAGGATCAGACGGAAGACGAGCGCCGTGCAGAGAAAATGGAGAACGAGGTTGAACCCGTAGTGCAGGGGGAGGTTCCCCGGCGAGACCTTCTCCATGGCGTAGAAGGAGAGATTCACGAGCGGCCGGAAGAAATCGACGACCCGAAAGGTGAGGAGATTGGCCGGAGTCATGTCGTACCGGGCCGCCTTGAGCCAGGAGAAGTCGTCGTTGAAGAGCTGGTTGTCGAGGATGCTCCGGTACGCAGCGAGGCATAGCAGGAACAGAAAGATGTAGAGCATACGCCGGGACATAAGCCCGGACGCTCCCGCTTTTCTCGCGCATGGCAATCCCTCCTCGAGCCCCCTGCACTGTAAAGGCTCGTTTTTCGGTTCAACAAGCATTATTTATCGTTGAGATATTCGGGGGGAACCGCTATCATGCGTCCAGGCTTCTTTGGCGGGCAACCCGGCAGCATATTCCGCGAAATTGGAGGTACATCGTGAGCGGGCTTTTCGGAATCGTTTCCAGGGGCGAATGCTCCGATGTCCTGTTCTACGGGACCGATTATCACTCGCATCTGGGAACGCAGTTCGGCGGAATCGCCGTGCTGGGAGACGATTTTTCGCGGCAGATCCACAATATCGGGCAGAGCCAGTTCAAATCGAAATTTCACGAAGACCGCTCCCGCCTGCGCGGGTCGAAGGGCATCGGCGTGATCAGCGCGCTCGACGAGCAGCCGATCTATCTGAAATCGAGCTTCGGCCCCTTCTGCATCGCGACGGACGGCTACATCGACAACGCGCGCGAGATCGTCGACGATCTGCTCTCGAAGGGGCTTTCGTTCAGCGAGGTCGGGGGGAACCGGTTCGTCAACCTCACCGAGCTCGCCGCGAAGCTCATCACGCGGGGGAAGGATATCGCCGACGGCATCGAGCACCTGTTCGAGTCGATCGACGGCTCGTGCTCGCTCCTGCTGCTGCATGAGGACGGCATATACGCGGCGCGCGACCGCATGGGATATTCGTCCCTCGCCGTCGCGCGGCGCGGCGGCGAATGGGCCGTCGCGTCGGAGACGAGCGCGTTCGCGAACCTCGGATTCGTCGTCGAGAAATACCTCGAGCCGGGGGAGATCGTTCTCATCGACGAGAGCGGCGTCCGGCAGCTGCGGAGCGGCGGCCTCTCGAACAACATCTGCGCGTTTCTCTGGATCTACACCGGCTTCCCGACGTCGAGCTACGAGGGGATCAACGTCGAAACCGTCCGGGAGCGCTGCGGGCAGTGTCTCGCGCGGCGCGACCGGGACATCGAGGTCGACGTCGTCGCGGGCATTCCCGATTCGGGGATCGGCCACGCGCTCGGCTACGCGATGGAATCGAAGAAGCCGTTCCGGAGGCCGCTCGTGAAATACACCCCGGGGTACGGGCGCAGCTACACGCCCCCCTCGCAGGATACGCGCGACCTCGTCGCGAAGATGAAGCTCATCCCGAACGCGGAGGTCATCAAGGGCAATCGCATCGTGATCTGCGAGGATTCGATCGTGCGCGGCACGCAGCTCAAGAATTATACGGTGAAGAAGCTCTGGGAGGCCGGCGCGCGCGAGGTGCACGCGCGGCCCGCGTGTCCGCCGCTCATGTACCCGTGCCGCTTCAACCTTTCGACGCGGAGCACGGACGAGCTGGCCGCTCGCCGCGCGATCCGCGCGATCGAGGGGCACGATATCGACGACGTCTCGGCGTACGTCGATTCGCGATCGGACAAGTATCGGGCGATGGTGGACTGGATCGCCCGCGACCTCGAGGTGACGACGCTCAGATATCAAACGCTCGAGGATATGGTTGCGGCGATCGGTCTGCCCAAGGAGAAGCTCTGCCTCTACTGCTGGACGGGCGAGTATCCTGCCCCATGGAATCGGGAGCGGGACGTATGCGGCGCCGCGGCAGACGGACGGTGAGCGGAAAACAGCCGGAACAGAAAGGTAGCGGTATGGCGGTACGTGACATTCTCTATCTCGGCAATCCCAAGCTCTACGAGGAATCGAGCAAGGTCAAGCGCGAGGAGCTCGAGGATCTCAAGAGCGTGATCGAGGATCTGGCGGACACGCTCGCGGAGTTCCGCGACGAATACGGATGGGGGAGGGCGATCTCCGCGCCGCAGATCGGCGTCATGAAGCGGATCGTCTACATGCACGTCAACGAGCCGGTCGTGCTCGTCAACCCGGTGATCAAGCTGCGGAGCCGCCGGAAGACGCTCGTGTGGGACGACTGCATGAGCTGCCCCGACCTTCTCGTTCAGGTCAAGCGCTATCGCCGCTGCAAGGTCGAGTACGTCGACGTCAACTGGCAGAAGCGGAGCATGTATCTCGAGGGGAAGCTCGCGACGCTCATGCAGCACGAGGTCGATCATCTCCAGGGGATCGTCATCACGCAGAAGGCGATATCGGAGAAGAGCTTCGCGCTTCGGAGCGAGCGGGCGTACCTGAAATAGCCGGACCCCTTTGGCGTCCCTCCCTCGTGACGACGGTGCCGGCGATCCGGTCGTGGATCGTCTGCCGATTCTGATCCCAGAACGCCTGGAGGAATCCGAGAAATCCCGTCGCCGCCGAAGCGGCGTATCCGCCGGCGCGCCCGAATGAATTCCACAGGCTCAGCTTCCGTCCGTCGAGCACGGTCACCCTGACGCCGGCGAGCGCCTTGCCCGGAGTCTTCCCTTTCATCGCCCAGGTGAGGATCGTGAAATAGGCGATGAAGAAAGGCACTCCGGTCGCGAAACCCTTCAATCCCGTAATGACGTCGCTTCCGAGGCGGAGCATGCCGCTCTCCTCGTCGAACTTCGACTCCTTCGCGTCGAGCTCCACGACGATATTCATATCGTGCGACGAGAGATAGGCCGAGAGGGCGCTGTCGTCGCGCGCTTCGAGGGCCGAACGCATCGCGACGGGCAGGAGGTCGGGGTTCCTTTTATACATTATCCCGTAGGCCTGCGCGTTGAGCTTTCTGCCGGCAGCCTCCCTGTCCGGCCCCTGCTCCGCGCCGAGATACTCGGCGCACGCCTTGAAGAGCGATGGATGGCGGATAATGTTGACCGCGGCGGTCGCTAGGACGACCAGCAGCAGGATGATCGCGAGATCGGCGACGAACGCCGCCGCGCGCCTGAACGGGGAGGCGAGGGGCCTGCCGAGCAGATCCGGATCGACGAACATCGGCTCGTCGGTCACCGTGCGCCGCCGGTCGATCTTTTTGGCTTTTCCGCGCATTCGAATACCGATTCCTTCGAGCATGAGACGATTCCGCACTCTACAGCAAGTTCCGCTTGAAAAATACTCCAATTTGTGGTTAAATACGGCCGTTAAGCGAACCATGATTGTCCGCGGCGATGGGGGGTTGGACATGAAACGGTTCTCGACGATTCTCCTGATTGTCTTCCTTTGCGTAACGATCTCCGATGGCGCGGGCGCGCGGGAGAAACCGACGGCCGGTATGCGCGCGACGAGGGGATGGATCCCTGAGGAATCCCCCGAATTCGCGGATCCCGGGCTCGCCGGATTCTACGAATCCGCCGCGGTCGATACGTACTGCATCGTGTGGTACACGTTCGAGCAGATGGCCTGGCAGGGCTGGACGCGCTTCGACAATACGGTCCAGCGCGGTGATTTCTGGCGCGTCGACGATTTCAGCGGGCTCGGCGGGGGCAGCTACGGCGGCCTCGTTCCGATCGAGGGAACGAAGTCCATGTGGTGCGGTGCGCGTTCGAGCGCGGCCGATCCATATCTCTGCTCGTGGTACGACGCTCCAGGTTACGGCAATCGCTGGGACCAGTCGCTCGGCACGGCCATGTATTTCACCGGCGCCATCACGCTCTCATATCGGATGCACTATGATTCCGAGCCGGATTACGACTTCACGAGAGTCGAATACGACGCGGGCGGGGGAGACTGGCGGACGATCGCCGAGTACACCGGCTCCGGCGATACCGCCGCTTCGCACTATCTGCCGCTCACCCAGGCGAAGACGAAGCTGCGGTTCCACTTCACCTCGGACGGCGCATGGAGCGACGAGGACGGCCTCTACAACACCGACGGCGGCTGCATCGTGGACGCCATTCGCGTGCAGGACTCGGGCGCTCTCGACGACTATCAGAATTTCGAAGCTGCCGCCGTCGGCGCGAAGACCGCCGGGATCTGGACGGGAACGGCCGAGCCGGGGTTCGGCATGTATTCCGGTCTCAAGAACAATCTGACCGACAGGGATCCCTGCAACGAAAACTACGCGACGCAGATCGTCTTCTTTATCGGCTCGTGGTGCATTTGGCCTCCTGACGGAGGATTATGCGACACGCCGTTTTGCATGGGCACAGGCGGTATTGAGGCCCCGTGCCAGAACGAGCTCGTCATATCCCCCGTCATCGACATGAGGAAGTACTCGCTCAGCTGCAACAACGTTCAGAACGGCACGATTCCCGCCGGCGATCTCTCGCAGCTCGGCGGCGGTACCCTCCGCTTCACCGTGTATCGCGATCTGCCGCTCTCGAACCTTGTATTCTATACGTGGCAGGTCCGAAGCGTCGTGAACGGTTGCCCGGGTCAGTGGCGCAGCGACAACCTCATGAATTATGGTGCCGATCAGGCCTACGTACTCGAAGAGAAGGACATAAGCGCCGTCGCGGGGAGCGATCTCATTCAGATAGGGCTCGGCGTCGTCGACATGTGCGACGTCTGGTACCTGGTGAATGGGAACTGCGCCGCGCACACGCCGACCCCCTGGTTCGACAACGTGCGGCTCTATCGTTACAGGGCCGTGGGGCCCCAATGGAGCTACCGGGATCTCGACCTCTTCCAGGATAATTTTCCAGAGCTCGAGTTTGCCATCGAGAGCTACGTGCGCGCCGACGCGGCGAACGACATCAATGCCAGCGACGATCCCATCCGTCCGGGAGATTCGATCGTCGTCGGCTGCGTCTCGTCTCTCGGCGGGGGAATCGCGGCGGATCCGGCAGGGGGCCCCGCGGTCTATATGCACGTGAAGTGCGCCTATAGTGGACCCGCGCCGCTGAAACCGGCGCTTTTCGGTCCGGCGCTCGCGGGCGGCTGCGGCAGCTACAAGAGCGACGACGGTGTCTGGACGATCATCCGGTGCGACACCGCGCGGGCCGCCTGGGGCATCGAGCGCGACAGGTACATGGCCGATCTGAACGACGCCCTCTTCACGAGAGGGTATATGATCGAGTACTACTTCACCGCCCGCGACGTCGCGGGGGAGGAGTCGGCGCTGCCGCGCTGGGCGAGGTCGGGCAGGCCGTACTTCGAGTTCACCTGCCTGCCGACCGGGAACAGCGATCTCCTCTTCGTCGACGATTTCGACGGGCGCGGATCGTTCGTCGGGCTGGCCGAAAACTACTGGATGGCGACATTCAGGCACGTTCTGTCCCTGCCCAACGGCAACGTCGATAAATATGACGTGAACGCTCCGTCCTCCGGCGTCTCCAACGGGCCGGGAAGCCGCGCGAAGACCAAGCATCTCGTCGACTGGTACAACATTATCGTGTGGGATAGCGGCGACCTCGAGACCGTCACGATCAGCGACGGCACGACGAACAGCGACAAGTCGAACGACTGCCAGATGCTCATCAATTGGTTCGAGCAGTCCGAGCACCGGTGCGGCCTCTGGGTCTGCGGCGACGACGTCGCTTCCGATCTCGACGGCCTCGCGTCGACCCCGGCGCTCACCCTCATGAGCACCTGGTGCGGCGTCGACTTTCTCGCGACGAGCTACTTCGTCGAAACCGGCGGGGTAACGGGCTACGGCACCGTGACGCCGCTCGTCACGGGCGCCGCCGACGCGGGCGTCTTCGTGCATGCCGGCGTTCCCGACAAGCTCTACGCGTATGGCGGCTGCCCGGGTGTCAACAGGTTCGACGTCCTCGGCAAGACGGCGAACGGAAAATACGCTCTCAGCTATCCCGTTTACAACTCGGTGAACCGCTATGCGGCCATCTCGTCAACGCAGCTGAATCCCGGCGGATACTCCGTGAATACGATGTGGTTCGGCTTCAGCTGGCAATATGTCCGCGACGACAAACTCAGCGCGCCGATCGACCGTTTCGAGATCGCGCGCGACGTGATGAATTTCATGCAGGTTAGCTGCAACGTCGACATCACGCAGACCGCCACGCCGAAAGCGAATCGTCTCGCGCAGAACTTCCCGAATCCCTTCAATCCCTCGACGACGATCAGGTTCGACATGAAGGCGAAGGGGCTCGTGACGATCAGGATATACGACGTCGCTGGCAGGCTCGTGCGCGCCCTCGTCGACGAGGCGCGCGACGCCGGATCGTATTCGGCGGTCTGGGACGGCACGAATACTCTTGGCTCGAACGCGGCGAGCGGGATATACTTCTATAAAATGGAAACGGCGGGATTCGTCGCGACGAGAAAGCTCGTCCTGCTCAGATAGCTTGTTCGGTGGGCCCGGAAACGCCTTGGAAGAACATCCTGGCCTCGATACGATAGAAGAATCGGGCGCCACGGATCGGTCGATCCCGGCGCCCGATCTATTCCCGTTTTCCTCGATCGCCTCGTTGAAGGAGAGAGATATGTCCAGGTGCCTTCTTGCCCTGTCAGCGTTTTCGCTCTTCCTGCTCGCGTTCGCTTCGATCGGCTCGGCGCAGGACTTCCCCGTTCTCAAAGGAGACCTTCTGGGACAGTCGCCTCCGGACTCGCTGCCCGCGATCTTCGCCCCCGGCATCGTGTCCGTCGAGGGACGATATGAATACGGATTGGCGGTATCGCCCGACGGCAACGAGATATTCTTCACCGCCGACGGACCGGGCGAGGGACTTATGGTGACCCGCCGGATCGACGGCGTCTGGACCAGGCCGGAAGCGGCTCATCTGACCCGGGCCGGAATCTGGGAGTTCGAGGCATTCTATACGGTCGACGGCCGGAGAGTCTTCTTCTCGGCGATCGATACGGAAGACAAATGCAGGATATGGTGCGCGACGAGGGATTCGTCGGGATGGTCGCCGGCCGAGGTGCTCGTTTCGCCGGTCAATGACGTCGATGTCTTTTGGGCGACCTTCACAGCCGACGGAACGATGTACTATACCGATATCAAGCAGCGGAGAATCTACCGATCGAAGCCGCAGGACGGAATCTACAGGCAAACCGAGGAGGCGGGTATCGCCATCGGCGTGCATCCATTCGTGTCTCCCGATGGAACGTTCATCTTGTTCAATGGCCAGGACGATATCTACGTCGCGTTTCGTCGAGACGACGAGACATGGGGTGAACCGCGGCGGCTGGGAGATCGGATAAATTCGTCCTATGCGGAAACGTGTCCGTCACTCTCGCCGGACGGCAAGTATATCTTCTTCAGCCGGTACAATGAACCGGAAGGAAAATCGAATATCTATTGGGTGAGCAGCGGCATTATCGAAGAAGTCAGGCATTCCAGCATGAAATAGCGGGTAGCTTCAATGCAGTCCAGGAGGAGAATTCCCATGTCGAAGATTTCTGAAAAGGATTTCTCGAAGGCGCTCGAGATCGGCCGTCCCCCGAACGTCGCGAAGCTCTTTCCGAACTCGCGGGCGCTTCTCGTCAGCGGCAAGGCCGTCGACCGCGCGCTGATATCAAAAGGGAGGGCCATGACGATCGCGGCCAACGCGCGCAGCACCTTCGTGATCCGCGGCGCGCTCAAGGCGGCCCAACGGGCGAACGCGGCGATAATCATCGAGATCGCCAAGTCGGAGGGAGGCGCCGCCGCCTACTGCCCCGTCAGCCTCTGGAATATGGCGACGCTCGTGGACGCTTTCGCGAACGAGCTCGGGATCACCGTTCCGGTGGCGATTCACGCCGATCACTACGGGATAAAGGGCGCAAAGGACGTCGATGCCGCGAAGGTCGAAATCCCTTCCCTGTTCGACGCCGGAATTACGTCCATCGCCATCGACGCCTCGCATCTTCCGGACGACGAGAATCTTCTCGCCGGCATCGAGCTCGCCGGGTACGTCCCGGCATGGGCCGGTCTCGAGACCGAGGTCGGCGAGATCAAGGGCAAGGAGGGGCTCTCGACCGTCGAGGAGGCGCTCTTCCTCATCAGGGGACTGAACGCGCACGGCATCTTCCCCGACTGGATCGCGCTCAACAACGGGACCACCCACGGCATCGAGGCGAGCGACGCGGGGATCCAGGTGGAGCTCACGGCGTCCATTCACAAGGCCCTCGCGCCGTACAAGATCTCGGGGGCCCAGCACGGCACATCGGGCAACAGCAGCGAGCGGCTGCGCCGGATCGCCGCGGAGACCGCGACGACCAAGGCGAACGTGGCGACCGCTCTTCAGATGATCTCGTGGGGAGTCGAGGTGAACGATTACGGGAACGCGAAGCTCGACGGCGAAGGCAATTTCATCAAGGTGCCCGACGCGGGCGTTTCCGACGCTCTCTGGGGGAAGATGGTCGAGTACGCCGCCGAAAAGGGATGGAAGAAGGGGGACTACAAGAAGCTCAACCTTCCATTCGAGAACCGCCTTCTGGGTCAGCCGGCAGCCGTGCGCGAGCGGATGGCCGCCGCCGTGGAAGATTTCATCTTCACCCTGCTGACAAAGGTCTTCAACGCTGCCGATACCGCGCCGCTCGCGGTCGACGCGATACTGTCCGCCGGCTCCTTCGATCTCGGGCCCAAGGGCAGCCGCATCGAGAATCCGGCCGAATGGACCCCGGAGAAGATAAGGGCCGGGGCCGGAGCCCTCTCGGCGGATAAGGGAGCGAAGGGGGATTTCTCCGACTAGGGGGCGTGGCGGGCGAGGACGCCGTTTTTCACTTGCACGCCTTGAATGTCGTCTCGCCGCTCTTTCGGTACGCCTTTATGCTGGAGCCGGGGATATTCGTCAGGAACGTGACTTCCCTGGTCGCGGTCCCGAAATGCTTCAGGGCGATGACGTTCGCCGCGCCCAGCGTGTTGGCGTCCATGAACAGCTTCGGCCAGAGCATATTCGGTTTCAGATTGAGATTCTGGCCGAGCACCTGATTGGTCCAGGGCCTTTCCGCGAGGTTCAGAATCTCTATCCGGTACACGTAGCCTTTGCCGGAATACCCGCCGCAGCCCTGGGTCGGGTCGGTGGATACGTATTCCGGCTGCGGGCTGGATATGATGCGCCGCGACAGATCCAGCGGCTTCTTGCCCGACGTGCAATAGGACAACAGGTGCGCTCTCGCGGCGGCGAGGGACATGGGATTCCGCGCCTTGAATCCGCTCGATCCTATTTCCGCGGGGCCTCGAGTGTCGGCCCGGAAGACGATCATCGGAGAACCTCCTCTTTCCCGTTTCTCTATCCGTTTTCCTCGTCGAATTTTTCGAGGACGCGCGCGAAGGCGGCGACCACGCCCTCGTCGAGCGAAACGAGCGTGACGTCGGTGATGCTCTTCGGCTTGTGCGCCCTGAGCGCCTCGAAGATCGCCGCCGCCGAATCGTCCGGAGAGACTCCGCCGGCGCCCGTTCCGAGCCCCGGGATCGCGATCGATTCGAGACCGAGCTCCTCGGCGAGCCCGAGCGCGGCGGATGCGGCGCTCTTCACCGCGTCGGGGGAGCTCGTTCGCCCCGGTTCCGAGGCGACCGCGGCGTGGATGACGCCGATGTTCTGGAGCGCGCCGGCTGTCGTGGCGATCGCTCCGCCTGCCGCGATCGGCGCCTTCGCGACGGCTTCGCGTTCGATCGCGTCGCCGCCCGCCGCCTTGATCGCCGCGGCGATCCCTTCCGCCATGATTCCGCGCGGGTCCGCCGGATTGACGATCGCGTCGACGAAGAGCGTCATGATGTCTCCGAGACGGGCCTTGACGTTGATATCGCCCACCTCGGTCGTGTACTTGTTCTCGTCCATCGCGATCTCGGCGAGCACGACGTCCGGGCGGTTCCGGTATTTCTTCGTGACCTTCTCGCTCTGGGTCGCGGCATAGTGTATCGCCTTGAAGAGGTCCTCGGGAGCGAGCTTCCCTTCCATAAAGGAGTCGATCTTCTTCGCGAGCGGCTCGATCATATCTCGTGTCTGCCTCCGCTTGAGCGACTCGATGAACTTGATCTTTCGTTCCTCGCGGGCTTCTTCTTTCTTCGTCATGACCTCTTCATATCGCAAGCGGCGGCCGATGGCAAGCGTGTAATTGCTTTAAAAAACACGCGCGGCGATGTAAAATAAGCTGTTCGCTCGCTCGAGGATATGCACATCGAAGGAGGCCATATGAAGAGGCTCAATCTCGCTCTGATGCTTTCGATAATTCTGGCCGCTGCGCTGCTCTGCGCGGCGTCTCTTTCCGCGGTCCCCGCCGCCGGCACGAAGCCGTTTACCCCCGGCGACGTGTGGAAATTGAAAGCGGTCGGGGAGCCGCAGCTCTCGAGCGACGGGAAATGGATCGCCTATACGCTCTCGGCGACCGATTTCGACAAGAACAGCCGCAACTCGGATATCTGGCTCGTGGCGGCCGGCGGGGGCGAGCCGCGGCGCATGACGACGAGCGAGAAGCGGGACGACACGCCGGCGTGGTCTCCCGACGGCGCCACCCTCGCGTTCATTTCCGCGAGGGGCGGCGATCCGCAAATCTACATTCTCCCCGTCGCCGGCGGCGAGGCGCGCAAGGTGACCGATTTTCCGGGCGGCGTGGACGACATGATATGGACGCCGGACGGCAAAGGCTTCGTCTTCGCGGCGAGAACCTATCTCGATTGCGCCGATCTCGATTGCATCGAAAAGAAGGACAAGGAGAAGGAGGAGAGCAAGCTCGGCGCGCTCGTGCACGAGCGCCTCATGTACCGCCACTGGAACGCCTACGAGGACGGCAAGGTGCAGCATCTCTATCACACCCCCGTCGAGGGAGGCGAGCCGCGCGACCTCACGCCGGTGTTGAAATTCGACGCGCTCACCTACTGGCTCGCTTCCGCCGGGCGCGATTATGAAATATCGCCCGACGGCGCCACTCTCTATTTCTCCGGCAAGCAGGACGTCGATCAGGCGGTCTCCTACAACGAGGAGATCTGGAGCGTGCCGCTCGCGGGGGGCGAGGTGCGGAAGATCACGGCGAATCCGGCCGCCGATACGCATCCGCGACTCTCGCCCGACGGAAAGTATCTCGCGTATCGCGCGACGCGGCGCCCCGGATACGAGTCGGACCGCTACGAGCTCATGCTCATCGCGCTGCCCGGGGGCGAACCGCGGAGCCTCACGGCCGATTTCGACCGGAGCGTCGGCGATTTCTTCTGGGCGGCGGACGGAAAGAGCCTCTATTTCGAGGTCGAGGATCGCGGCGACGTCAATCTCTGCGCCGTTTCGGCGAAGGGGGGCGCGGTGAAGACGGTCATCGGCCCCGAGACCGCGGGGCGCGGCTTTCATACCGACGCCGCGGCGGGGCCGAAGGACGCCTTCTTCGTCTACAGGCACCGCCCGATGGCGCACACCTTCGAGATTTTCCGCTGCGACAAGGCCGGAACGAACGTCAAGCAGATCACCTTCGCCAACAAGGAACTCTACGATTCCCTCTTCGTGCCGCAGGGAGCGGAGGAATACTGGTGGAAAGGCGCGGACGGCGTCGATATTCAGGGCTGGCTCATCAAGCCGATGAGCTTCGATCCGGCGAAGAAATACCCGATGATGGTGCGCGTTCACGGCGGGCCGCAGCAGATGTGGGTGAACGGATTTCGCACGGAGTACGCGATCTTCACGGGCGCGGGCTACGCGGTCTTCTTCTGCAACCCGCGCGGCTCGCAGGGCTACGGCCGGAAGTTCTGCGACGACATCCGCGGCGATTGGGGCGGAAGGCCGGTGGACGATCTCAAGGCGGGCGTCCGCGCGATCCTCGAGAAGAACTCCTGGATCGACGCGAAACGCGTCGGCGCGTGGGGGGATTCCTACGGCGGTTTCTTCTGCAACTGGCTCCAGGGGCACAACGAGGACAGGATGTTCGCCGCGCTCGTCACGCACGCCGGGGACGCCGACGAGTGGAGCTCCTGGGGTTCGACCGAAGAGCTCTGGTTCCCCGAGTGGGATCTCACCGGCACGCCGTGGGACAAGCCCGAGGTGTACGACCGGACGTCGGCGATCCGCTACGCGAAGAATTTCGCTACGCCGCACCTCTTCACGCACGGCGATCTCGACTACCGCGTGCCGATGACGGGAGGGGAGACGATGTTCTCCGCGTGCCAGCGCCTCGGCGTGCCCTCGAGGATGATCCGCTTCACCGACGAGGGGCACTGGATCCTGAAACCGCAGAACCAGAGGTTCTGGTATACCGAGGTGCTTGGGTGGTTCGACCGGTGGCTCAAGGAGGGGAAGTAGCGGCTCATTCCTCCGACAGATCGTCGGCCGTGATCCGGTCGATCTCGCCGGGGGTGATGCCGAGGACTTCAGCCGCGGCTTCCTTCTGCTGGCCGAAATAGGCGAGCGTGAGCCGCACGTGCTCCCGCACGATCTCATCGAGCCTCTTCGGCATGAAAATCTCGGCTCCGGCGCCCCGAGCGATTCTCTCCCTGATGAAGAGAGGCAGAGAATCGACGGTGATCGTGTCGGTGTCGGCGTTCGCCACGGCGCCCGCGACGATCGTGAGGAGCTCCTGCACGTTGTCGGGGAACTGGTACGACACGAGGAGCTTCATGCAGTCCTCGGAGAACCCGGCGATCGATTTGCCGGCCTTTTCGCTCTCTTCCTTGAGAAAGATCTCCGCGAGGATCGGAATGTCTCCGGGCCTCTCGCGCAGCGGCGGAATCCTGATCGAGTTGATCATGAGGTGGTAGAGGAGGTCGCGCGAGAAGCGGTTCGCGAAGTCGGGATGCGTGAGGTCGCGCTTGGCCGAGACGATCATGCGGACGTCCGCCGTGCGGATGCTCGTCGAATTCTCGCGGTAGTACTCGCCGGTCTGAATGAGACGTTTGAGCTTCACCTGCATCGGCAGCGAGAGATCGCCGATGTTGTTGAGGAAAAGCGTTCCGCGATCGGCCTGTTCGAGAAGCCCCGGCGTCTCCTCGCGGGAGCCGCGCCAGTCCTTCGCCTGGCCGAAGAAGAACGCGGGAAACTTGTCGGGATCCTGGCTGTCGGCCTCGACGACGACGAAGGCTCCGTCCTTGCGCGGGCTCGCCTCGTGGATCGCGCGGGCAAGCGTCTCTTTTCCGCTCCCGCTTTCGCCCCATATGAAAACGCTGACGTCGCTCGCGGCGAGCTTCTCAGCCTGATGGAAGAGACGGATCATCCGGTCGTCCTGCGTCGGGAGCCGCGAGAAGGCGGCCTCGAAGGCGAGGTCCTTTCTCGTGAGCTGCTTCGGGAGCTGGTCGATCGTCGCGTGAAGCGTTCGGTTCTCGATCGCGGCCTCGATGACCTGGACGAGATTCTGGTCGTCGACCGGTTTCGTGAGGTAGTCGAACGCGCCGAGCTTCATCGCGCGGACGGCGAGGTCGACGTCGCTCACACCGGTGAGGATGACGACGGGCGTGTCGTTTCCCTTTCCCCGCATGGTGCGCAGGATGTCCATGCCGCTCACGTTCGGCATGTCCATGTCGAGCAGGATCGCGTCGAAGCGCTCGCGCTCGAGAAGCCCCGCGACCTCGCGCGAATCGTTCACGACGGACGGTTCGAAGAGCCCCGTCTGGACGAGGAACACCATGAAGTAATTGGTCACGGCGACGTCGTCGTCGACGATGAGAATTCTCTTCATCGCTATCCTTTCGGCGGGCCCGGGTCGCCCGGTTTGATCTGCGGCGCAGCGCCTTTCGGCGGCGCGGGTGATTTCGCAGGGATTCGCACGGTGAACGTCGTTCCCGCGCCCTGCTTGCTCTTCACCGTGATGCTCCCGCCGTGCTCCTCGATGATGCGATACGCGATCGCGAGCCCGAGTCCCGTCCCTCCCTTGGCGCGTTTCGTCGTGAAGAACGGGTCGAATATCTGTTTCAGCGTCTTGTCGGTCATGCCGATGCCGTTGTCCTCGATCTCGAAGACGACGTCGGTGTCCTCGGCGCGCGTCCGCACCGTGATGAGCCCGCGCACGTCGTCGCGCATCGCCTGCCCGGCGTTCACGATCAGGTTGACGAGGATCTGCTCGATCTTCTGCGCGTTGCCCGTGAAGACGGGAAGACCCTCGGCGAGGTCGAGCCGAATATCGGCCCTCTTGTGGACCTCGTTGTGGACGAGGCGCGTGCTCGCTTCGATGAGCGTGTTGATGTCGATCGTGTCGACGAGGAGCCCTTCGTCCTTGCGCGCGAACGTCCGGAGGCCCTCGACGATACCCTTGATCCGCTGCGAGCCGTGGTCCATGTCGTCGACGAGCATCATGATGTTCTTGCGCCAGAAATCGTAGTTGAGCTTCGCGATCTTGAAGTCGCCGTGGGTCGCGCAGTACTCGTCGACGATCGGCATGAGATCCTCGAGCGATTGCTTGAGGATCTTGATGTTGCCGCGGATGAACTGGTTCGGATTGTTGATCTCGTGCCCGATGCCGCTTACGAGCTGGCCGAGCGAGGCGAGCTTGTCGGCCTGCTGGAGCTGCTGCTCGTAGGTCATCTCGAGCGTCACGTCGCGGTAGAACTCCATGATGCCGTCCACCTTGTGCTCCCGGTTGTAGATCGGGAGCGCGTGGACCTGAAGAACCTGGTTGTCGCGCCGCAACTGGAGGGTGACCGGCGTCTTTTCGCGGAGGATTCGCGCGAGGCGGCAGTCCTCGCAGGGATGCTCGCGCCCGAAGACGCTGGCGTAGCAGAACGTGCCGGGACTCACGTTCTCCCGGTTCGACATGATGACCGTGCGATGGTTGTCGATGAGAACCACTTCGTCCGGAATCGCCTTGAACATCGCCTCGATCGTCGATTTCGACTCCTCCCATCCGCCCTTCGCCGTATCGAGGTACGAATTGACGAGCCCGAGCTTCTTGTTCTGCTCTTCCAGCTCGGCGGTGCGCTTCGCGATCTCGGCCTGGAGATCGTCGAGACGCTTGTTGAAATCGGCCTCCTCGGACTGCTTCTTGACGAGGCGCTCCTTGAGCTCCTTGCGTTCGAGGGCGAGGCTCAGCATCCGCCCGATCTCGTCGAGCATGCGCTGCTCCTCGGGAAGCAGCTGGCGCTTCTCGCTGTAGTAGCCGACGCGGATCTCGCCCTTGTCGGCGCCGCCGACGATGAGACGAACGGAGATGTAATTGTAGGAATTCGGTTTCTGGCCGTATTCGATCCCCTGGTAGATGGAGTAGACGATCGCCTCTTCGGGGTAGAGCATTCCGGAGGCGAGGTAGCGGGGAAGCTCGGTGAAGAAATCGCTGATCGAGTCCGAGTCCTCGATCCATTCGGCGATGTCGTACAGGCAGGAGAGCTCCTTGATCCGCTCGTTCTTTTCCCACTCCTGGAGCTTGCGGAGAGCCTCGAGCTTGTTGCCGAAGAAGATGAATATCTCGCCGCCGTCGGTTTCGCCGTGACCGGCCTTGAGGGGGATCGAGCGGGGACTCTCGCCCGCCACCGTGTATACGGCGTTCGCGCGGTTGTTGCCGCGCGCCTGCGCCATCGCCGAGCGGAAGGTCGTGAGCGAGGGAGGGGTGAGAATGTCCTTCAGGCTCCTTCCCTCGAAGGATACGTCCTCGGCGTGGCTGTCCCGCATGAGGAGGCGGCTCATGTGGACGACGCTCTCCGCGCCGTCCACGACGAGAAGATAATCGAAGCTGCTCTCCATGAAGGAGTAGAGATTCTCGAGCCTGATCATTGCGCGTCCCCCGAGGCTTATCGCCTCACGCGGAACCTTTCGGTGCCGACCTCCCTGATCTCGCGTTTGTATTTCTCGCTGTGCGTGAGCGGGGGCTGCATCGAGCCGGTATGGGCTCCGGCGCCCGTCGGAACGAGGCGCGCGGAACCGGGGGCGACCCGCTCTTCGCCCGTGTTCCAGTAGAAGCGCGTGAGATCTCCCAGCTTCCTCCTGACGATCGTCTCGAGCTCGGCGGTCGTATCGTCGGGCGTCTCGATGCCGAACTCGCGGGCCAGCCCGCGGAGCACTTCGGGTCCCGGGACTCCCGCCGGCGGCTCGACGGCGCGGGCGTACTCGACGAGCGCGCCTTCGAAGCTGCATCGCGTGCCCTCGGTCTCGAGGTACGTCGAGCCGGGGAGCACGACGTCGGCCGATCGGGTCGTCTCGGTGCTCGCCCAGTCCATCGCCGCGAGAAACTCCACGTTCTGGAACCACGAACCGGTCTGGCCGAACGCGAGCGGATCCTCGCCGATGATGAGAGCGCCCTTGAGCCCGCCCGAGGCGAGGAGCGCGCGCAGCTCTTCGCGGCTCCGCGCGCCGGCGACTCCCGGGGGATTCGGCGCCCTGCCGGGGCCGAACGCCGGATCGGCTCCCGCGATCTCGACGGCGGCGCTGTTGGCGTTCATGCGGGGAAGGAGCAGGTCGGCCCGCGCCCCCGCCGCGCGCAGAAGCACGACGAGATTGGCGAGCGTTTCCATGTCTCCGGGGGCCTGATCCTGGACGCGGTCGGGGCTGTGGATGATGACGATCCGGCGCGCCTCTTTCACGATGTCGGCGGCCGCGCGGATATCGGCGGCGGCGACTCCGGAGAGACTCGCGACTCCGTCGATCCCGAAGTCGCGGTCCTTCAGGAAATTTCCGCCCCCGGCGATCTTCTTCACGGCGGACTGCTTGAAATATCCGTCGTCGAGAAGCGCCTGGATGACGCCGTTCCAGAGGATCGCGGCGCGTCCGCGCATCGGATCCATGGCGAGGGTCGAGAGTATCTGGTCGGTCGGATCGAGCGTCGAGTTGCTCACGATGAGCTTCGCGCCGCCGCGCACCGCTTCGATGACGCGCACGGCGAGGATCAGGTGATCCGATTCCATCGCGGTGTTGTTGCAGATGATGAGATCGGCGCTGTCGATCGAAGTCCGGTCGGCCGTGGAGGCGGTGAAGCCGAGCGATTCGTCGAGCGATCCCGCCTCGGTGCCCGTTCCCAGAATCGCGAGGGAGGCGACGTTGTTCGTCTTCAGACCCTCGCGGGCGATTCTCGCCGCGAGGTAGAGCTCCTCGCTCGTGAGCTCCGGAGAGACGAATACCCCGATCTTGCCGGCGCCGTGCTTCTCGGCGACGCGCCGCAGGCCGAAGACGACGAGCTTCTGCGCTTCGCAGAGATCTCCCGTCTGTATCTCGCTCCCGCGGCGGATTTCGGTCCCCGCGACGCGTTTGCGCTTGATGAAGAGCTCGTGGCCGAAGCGGCCGTAGCGGCACAGGTAATCTCCGGGTACGCCGGAGGGGGCGATATAGTAGCGTTTGTCGCCGAATTTCTTGACGGTGACGGCGCAGCCGAGCGAGCAGTACGCGCAGTGCGTCGGCTCGTCGTCGGTGTCGACGCAGGCCCGGCCGGGGAACGGGTATTTTACCGTGAGCGCGCCCGTCGGGCAGGAGTCGACGCAGTTTCCGCAGCTCACGCAGCTCGTCTCGACGAGCGGATCGTTCAGCGCGGGCCGCATCTCGGTGCGGAACCCGCGGCCGACGAGGCCGAGCGCCGATATCGGCAGCACCCGCGTGCACGTTCTGATGCAGCGAGAGCAGAGGATGCACTTGTTGGGATCGTAGACGACGTACGGGTGCCGCTCGTCGACCTTGTGCTTGCGGGCGTGCCCCGCATAGCGGTTCATGTCGATGCCGTATTCCTCCGCGTAGATGCGGAGGAAGCACGTGTCGAACTTGAGACAGCCGCACGAGAGGCAGCGATCGCACTCGTGGACGTTGTCCTCGAACTCGAAGCCGGTCGCGACCTCGGCGAACGATCCCCGGCGCTTCTCGACCGCGATCTGGTGCACCTCGTGGCGCGGGCTTTCCTTGACCTCGCCGAGCTCCGCTTTTCCGGGTTTCGCCCAGAATTCCTTCTTCACGACGAAGGGGCGCGGCGGCGCGGTCTCGCTCTTCAAATACGAATCGATCGCCCGCGCGGCGCGCTGCCCGTCGGCGATGGCGTCGATGACCACCGTCGGGCCGTCGTCAGCCGCGTCGCCGCCGGAGAAGACGCCCTTCACGTTCGTCGCGAGCGTCTCGGGATCGATGACGAAGGTGTTCCATTTCGTGAGGCCGATCGCGGTGCCGCCGGGATCGGTGAGCCCCTCGAGCGCGGTCGCCTGCCCGATCGCGGAGACGGCCATGTGGCAGGGGAGCTCGAACTCGGAACCCTCGAGCGGAATCGGCCTGCGGCGTCCCGATTTGTCCGGCTCGCCGAGCTTCATCCTGATGCACCGGAGCGCCTTGAGCTTGCCGCCGTCCTTGACGATGCCGACGGGGGCCGCGAGCTCCATTATTTCGACGCCCTCGTGCGATGCAGTCCTCTATTTCCATCTTGTCGGCGGGCATCTCGTCCTTCGTGCGCCGGTAGAGAATGATCACCTTGTCGGCGCCGAGCCGCCACGAGGTCCGCGCGACGTCCATCGCCGTGTTGCCGCCGCCGACCACGACGACCGTGCCTTTGAGCGGCGTCGGCTTCGCGGCCTGCTCGGGGAGAAAATCGGCGCCCTGGACGACGCCCGCGGTGTCGAACTCTCCCTCGACCTTCATCGGATTTCCCGCCCACGCGCCGGGGCCGAGGAACACGGCGTCGTATTTCTTCATGAGATCGTCGAGCGCGACGTCTTTGCCGACCCGCGCGTTGTACTTGATCTCTCCGCCCGCGCGGCAGATGAACTCGACCTCGCGATCGATCACGTCGTCGGGGAGGCGGTAGACGGGAATGCCGTAGCGGAGCATCCCGCCGGAGCGGGGCATCGCCTCGTACATGACCGGCTTGTGCCCCTTTCGTCCGAGGAACCAGGCCGCCGTGAGGCCCGCCGGGCCCGCGCCGACGATCGCGACTTTCTTTCCCGTCGGCGCCTCGCACGCCGGAGCGCCGTCGTAGACGCCCGGCTGGTCGGTGACGAAGCGCTTGATCGCGTTGATCCCGACCGCGCTTGTCGATATCGACGCGGCGGCAGACGACCTCGCATTTGCGGACGCAGACGCGGCCGCAGATCGCGGGGAGCGGGTTCGTCTCGCGGATGAGGTCGACCGCCTGCCGGTAGAGCCCCATCGCCGAGAGCGCGATGTAGCCCTGGGCGTCGACGTGCGCGGGGCAGCCCTCCATGCACGGCGACACGCAGTCGGCGTAATGATTCGAGACGAGGAGCTCGAGCGCGGTCCGGCGCGACTCGACGATACGGTCGTTCCTCGTCGTCACTTCCATCCCCGGCGCCACGCGCGTCGCGCAGGCGGGGACGAGGTTCGGCCTGCCCTTGACCTCGACGACGCAGAGGAAGCACGAGGCGTACGGTTCGAGCTCGGGCGAATGGCACAGCGTCGGGATCGCGTCGAGCTCGTGCTCGCGAACGACCTCGAGGATCGTTTTGCCGCTCGCCGCCTCGATCTCCTTGCCGTTGATCTTGATTTTCACGTTTTCCATCTATTTGTGCCTCACTTTTTATATACAGCGCCGAAGGTGCAGACCGTGACGCACTTGCCGCACTTCGCGCAGATAGACGTGTCGATCACATGTACTTTCTTCCGCTCGCCTTTGATCGCGTCGACCGGGCAGCTCTTCGCGCACACGGTGCAGCCGGTGCATTTTTCCGGGTCGATGCAGAAGTCGACGAGCGCGGTGCAGCTCGCCGCGGGGCAGCGCTTGTCCTTGATGTGCGCTTCGTACTCCTCAGGGAAGTACTTCAGCGTCGTGAGCACGGGATTCGGCGCCGTCTGGCCGAGACCGCAGAGGCTCGCATCCTTGATCTGCGCCCCGAGAGCCTTCAGCTTGTCGATATCCTCGGGCCGGCCCTCTCCCTGCGTGATCCGCGTGAGAATCTCGAGCATCCGGAGCGTTCCGATGCGGCAGAAGGTGCATTTCCCGCACGATTCGTCCTGGGTGAAATTGAGGAAGAAGCGCGCCATCTCGACCATGCACGTCTGGTCGTCCATGACGACCATGCCGCCCGATCCCATGATGGCGCCCGTCGCGGGGATCGATTCGAAATCGACCGGCGTGTGGCCGAGGGACGCCGGGATGCAGCCGCCCGACGGCCCGCCCATCTGCACCGCCTTGAACCGGCGATCTTCCTTGATGCCGCCGCCGATCTTGAACACGAGGTCGTTGATCGGCATGCCCATGGGCACCTCGGCGAGGCCGCCGTTCTTGACCTTGCCCGCGAGCGCGAAGACCTTCGTGCCGCGGCTCTTCTCGGTGCCGTAGGCTGCGTACGCCGCGGCCCCGTTCGTGAGTATCCACGGGACGTTCGCGTACGTCTCGACGTTGTTGTTGTTCGTCGGCTTCTGCCAGAGCCCCTTCTCGGCGGGGAAGGGAGGCCTGATGCGGGGCATGCCGCGCTTTCCCTCGATCGACTGGAAGAGCGCCGTTTCCTCGCCGCAGACGAAGGCGCCGGCGCCCTGCTTGATCTTGATGTCGAAATCGAAACCCGAGCCGAGGATGTTCGTCCCGAGGTAGCCCTTCTCCCGCGCGGCGTCGAGGGCGATCGTGAGGCGCCTGATCGCCATCGGGTATTCCGCGCGGCAGTAGATGTAGCCCATATGCGCGCCGATCGCCTTGCCGCAGACGACCATGCCCTCGATGACCGAGTGCGGGTCCCCCTCGAGCACCGAGCGGTCCATGAAGGCGCCCGGATCCCCCTCGTCGGCGTTGCAGACGACGTACTTGACGTCGCTCTTCTGCGAGGCGGCGAAGGACCATTTGAGCCCGGTCGGGAAGCCCGCGCCGCCGCGGCCGCGGAGCCCCGAGTCCTTCACGACCTTGATGATCTCGTCCGGCTTCATCTCGAGGAGCGCCTTGCGCAGCGCCTGGTACCCGCCCGTTCCCTCGTATTCGGCGAGCGATTCGGGATCGATGAGGCCGCAGTTGCGGAGCACGATGCGCACCTGATTCTTCTGGTGCGGCGCTTCGCTGCCGCCGAGCTCCCGGCCCGGCTCCATGCGCAGCGCCACCTGCTCTTCGACGACGCGGCCCGCTGCGATATGTTCGTTGAATATCTTGTCCGCGACCTCCGGCGTCACGCCGCCGTAGACGACGCGGCTCTCGCCCTCCCTGATCTCGACGAGCGGCTCGCGGTAGCACATGCCGATGCATCCCGCGCTCTTGAGCTCGAAGGAGCCGGGGTGCGCGGCCGAGAGCTCGGCGAGCCTGTCATAGGTCTTCTGCGACCCGGCCGACAGGCCGCAGGTGCTCATCCCAACAAGTACTTTTTTCATCGATCATCTCCGGATGTATGGTACGGCGGCGTTCTCCGCCTGTGAATCTTCAGGGCCTGTCGCCGCACGAGGCGGCGTCCTTCGCGCGGGCCGCCTGCTCGCGGCGGCGGTACTCGCGCAGGAGCTTGCGCACGGACTGCGGCGTGAGCCGGCCGTGCGTGTCGTCGTTGATCATGATCACGGGCGCGAGCGAGCAGCAGCCGATGCAGGCCACCGTGCTCAGCGTGAACAGGCCGTCCTCGGTCGTTCCGTTGACCTCGACGCCGAGCTCGTCCTCGAGCGTGTCGATGATCATCCGCGAGTTCTGCACGTGGCACGCGGTGCCGTCGCACGCCTTGATCACGTACTTGCCCATCGGCTGGAGCCTGAACTGGCTGTAGAACGTGATGACCCCGTACACCTCGGACTCCGGTATCCCGGTCACTCCCGAGATGTAGCCGATCGCCCGGCGCGGGATGTAGCCGAAGTGATCCTGCGCCGATTGCAGCAGCGGGATCAGCTCGCCGGGGGCGCCGTCGTAGCGCCACAGCCGGTAGTTGAAACTGTCGTCCCTTGCAGCCGTAGTAACCACCCCCTGATTGAATGAACCGGACTTCTATCCCGTTCCGGCGCGGCGCCGGAAAATCTCTCTCGCCGATGCGGTTGCGGCGGATTGCCGAAGAATCAGTCCTCGACCAGCTTGATCACGGTCGCTTCGCGGACGCGCAGGACGCCGTCGATCTGGCTCAGCTTCTCGATGATGCGCGGCATCGTGCCGACGGCGCCCTGGCCCGTGACCATTCCCACGAGCTTCGTGCCGTTCTCGATGACGTCGCAGAAGACGACCTCGTCGATGAAGAAGACGGTCGTGAAGATCTGCTGAATCGCGTTCTTGTCGACGTCGACGATGATGTAGCTCGTCGTGCCCGGCTGCTTGCTCGAGCTCGCGAGCCCGTGCGCCTTGACCGCCTGCGAGTAGATGCCGATGAACTCGGTCACGTCGCGGTCGAGCTTCGGCCGCTCCACGTCGGAGACGGAGGCGAGCTGGACGCCGTCCATCGCGGCGATTCTCTCCTTGAGCTTCTTGATCTCTTCCTGCGAGCCCGCCTGGGCGACGACGATGATGTCGAAATCCCCGCGCACGGCCTCGCAGCGCTGGACGCCTTCCATCTGGTAGAGCCTCTTGTAGATGTCCATGCTCCGCATGGGATCGGTGATCCTGATCGTGAAGTACGTCGTCACCGATTCGCGCATCTCGGGCGCCGCCGCGGCCTTCGCCGCGCCCTTCTTCGCCGCGGTCGAGCCCGGCGCGAGCTCCTCGAGCGCCTTGACGAGATCCGGGATCTCGAACGGCTTGTCGAGGTAGCCGGTGTTGAGCTCGGAGAGGGCGGTGAGCTTCAGGGCCTCGTCGCCGAATCCCGTGATCACGAGCACCGGGAGATCGGGGTGCTGGATCTTGATAACCTTGAGAATCTTGAGCCCGTCGATATCGGGCATGAAGATATCGGTCACGAGGTAATCGTACGCGACGCCTTTCTCGCGGGACGTGTTGAGCTCGTGGATCGCGGAAATGCCGTCCGGGCATGCCACCGCGCTGTAGCCTTCCTGGGTGAGTCCGATGGTGAGATTACGCCGGATTTCGGCCTCGTCGTCGATTATGAGTACGCGCCCTTTCAACGGTTCCCTCCTGTTGGATTTGATAAGATGAATAGACGGAAAACGCCCCTCTCAAGGGCTATATTAGCCTGATATGATACTCCCTGTGAGAATAGCCGGCAAATCGCATTTTGTCAATTATTTTCGGTATATCTGATAGAGGAGGGAGAGGTCGAGATTAGGCACCAAATTCGCATTATCGCTTTTTCGTTGGACTGCGGGAGCGTGATGGCGTAACCTGCTTCATCAGATTCTTCGCGCGAGTCGGCATGCAACTGACTATAAACAGGAGCGTTACATGAGCAGTACGAAAATAGCGATCATCGGCCTCGGATACGTCGGCCTTCCGCTCGCCGCGGAGTTCGGCAAGAAATACGACACGGTCGGCTTCGATATCAGCCGCAAGCGAATCGACGAGCTCAAGAAGGGGGTCGATCTCACGCTCGAAACGAGCGCCGAGGATCTCAAGGCGGCGAAGCGTCTCATGTACACGACGAATCCCGACGACATGCGCCCCTGCAACATGTTCATAGTCACGGTGCCGACGCCGATCGACGAGTTCAAACGTCCCGACCTCACGCTCGTCCGGAAGGCGACGGAGACGGTGGCGGGCGTGCTCAAAAAGGGGGACGTCGTCGTCTACGAATCGACGGTTTATCCGGGATGCACCGAGGAGCTCTGCGTGCCGATCCTCGAGAAAATCTCGGGGCTCAAGTTCAACGAGGATTTCTTCTGCGGATATTCGCCCGAGCGCATCAACCCCGGCGACAAGCAGCACACGGTGACGAAGATCAAGAAGGTCACGAGCGGTTCGAATCGCGCGACGACGCTCAAGGTCGACGAGCTCTATCGCTCCATCATCACGGCCGGCACGCATCCCGTCTCGTCGCTCAAGGTCGCCGAAGCCGCGAAGGTCATCGAGAACTCGCAGCGCGACATCAATATCGCCTTCATCAACGAGCTCGCGCTCATCTTCGAGCGAATGGGGATCGACACGCTCGAGGTGCTCGAGGCGGCGGGCTCCAAATGGAACTTCCTTCCGTTCAGGCCCGGCCTCGTCGGCGGGCACTGCATCGGCGTCGATCCGTATTACCTCACGCACAAGGCGCAGGAGATCGGCTACCACCCCGAGGTGATCCTCGCGGGGCGCCGCATCAACGACAACATGGGGATCTTTATCGCGAACAAGGTCGTCAAGCTCATGATCAACAAGGGCCAGAAGGTGCAGGGCACCCGGGTCCTCGTCCTCGGGATCACTTTCAAGGAGAACTGCACCGATATCCGCAACTCGCGCGTCGTCGACATCGTGAAGGAGCTCGCCGACTTCGGATGCAAGGTCGATGTGTACGATCCCTGGGCCGCGAGCGACGACGTGAAGCACGAATACGGCTTTCCGCTCATCGGGGAGGACGTCCTTCGGGCAGGCGGCTACGACGCGGTCGTCCTCGCCGTCGCGCACGAGAAGTTCAAAGCGCTCGACGTCGCGGGGCTCAAGAGCCCGAACGGCGTCGTCTACGACGTGAAATCCTTCCTCGATCTGAAGATCGTGGACGGAAGGCTCTAATCGGGGTGCATCGGACGAGTCGATGAAGAAGATCCTCCGCGTCACCGGCACGCTCATCCTGTGGTTCCTCGGGCTGAGCGTCGCATTGACCCTGCTGTACCGTTTCGTGCCGGTACCCTGCACTATCCTGATGCTCCAGCGGTGTGTCGAACAAAAGATGGACGGGCGGCCCCTGAAGCTCGACAAGAGATGGGTGCCTATCGAACGGATGTCGCGGAATCTGCCCTGGGCGGTGGCGACTGCCGAAGACCAGAAATTCGAAGAGCATTTCGGGTTCGACATCGAGGCGATCGAGAAAGCGGCGAAGTACAACGAGCGCCACCACGGCAGAAAGGTGCGAGGCGCATCAACCATCAGTCAGCAGTGCGCCAAGAACGTCTTCCTCTGGCCTTCGAGAAATTGGGCGCGCAAAGGGCTCGAAGTGTACTTCACCTTCCTCATCGAATTGTGCTGGAGCAAGGAACGCATCATGGAGGTCTACCTCAACGTGGTCGAGATGGGTCCGGGAGTGTACGGCGCCGATGCGGCTTCCCGGTACTACTTCCACAAGCCGGCGGCACGGCTCACGCGGCAAGAGGCGGCGCGTATCGCGGCCATTCTGCCCAACCCGCGGAGATGGTCGGCACGCAGGCCCACCCCCTATATCCTCCGGAGAACGAATTGGATCCTGAGTCACATGCATGACGTCGACCTGAAAGACCTCCGGTGATCCCGGCCTCGGGATCTCAACAGACGGCAGCTGTTCCGTAGAGGCATAATCGCCAAAAAAACCTTATGTGCGCGTTATCGCGGTGCTATAGTACAAGGCGTTCACCGGATTTCAAACGACGCATTCCGTTCTCGGCGGATATAATGAATCGTTTGCCGGCACGTCGTCTCTCGCATGAAAGGGAGTCCATATGAAACTGCCGTCGATTCGTCAGGCTTGTCTGGATGCGCGGCGGGCGGCTGTCCGCTTTCCCTTCGTGCTGTTCTGCGCGCTCGCGGGAACGATCGCGGCTCTGATCCTCATCGAATCAGAACCGAAGCGGAGCGTGGGATTTCCGATCTTATTCGCCGCCGTGCTCGGCCTTCCCTTGTTGACCGCGGCGGCGCTTTTCGCGGAGAAGCGAAAATGGAGCCACGGCCTCTCCCTGTGCGGTCAGCTGCTGGGCTTGCTGCTGCTCGTTGGATACGCTTTCTCCGTGCCGACGGTCTTCCCGCCCGAACAGGCCGCTTTTTTCATGCGATTCGGACTGCTGGCGGCCGGACTGGTTCTCCTGGCGATGATTGCGCCCTATATGAAGAAGGGAGAATCGAACGGTTTCTGGCAATACAACAAATCGCTTTTCTTCCGCCTTTTTATTACCGCCGTTTTTTCCGTCGTGCTGTATGGGGGATTGGCGATCGCCTTGGCCGCGGTGGATAACCTGTTCGGCGTTTCCATCCCCTCGAAGCGGTATGGAGAGCTCTTCGCGCTGGTGATCGGAGTGTTCGCTCCCTGGTTCTTCCTGGCGGGAGTGCCGAAAGATCTGGAGGGACTCGACAGAATCGAGGAGTACCCCGAAGGCCTGAGAATATTCGCGCAATACATACTGCTCTCGCTGGTGCTCGTATATCTGCTGATTTTGTACGCGTATCTTTCCAAAATCCTGATGCAATGGAATTGGCCGAAGGGATGGGTCAGCAGCCTTATTCTGGGGTTTTCGGCGCTCTTCATATCGTCGCTGCTGCTGCTGCATCCGATTCGGAATCGGTCCGAGAACGCCTGGGTTCGGGCGGCAGGCAAATGGCTGTACATCGTTCTTATCCCGCTTATCGTCGTTCTGTTTCTTGCGGTGACGGAACGGATCGGCGACTATGGAATCACCGAAAGCCGCTATGCCGGAATCGCTCTCGGACTCTGGCTGTCTGCCCAGGCGATCTATTTTCTGTTCAGCGCATCGAAGAGCATAAAGTTTACGATCGGCTCCCTCTGCCTGCTCGCATTCCTGATGAGTTTCGGACCGTGGGGAATGCTCGGCGTATCCCAGCGCAGCCAGGTCGGACGCCTGCGCAGTCTGCTGACGAATAATGGAGTCCTGGTCGGCGGCAGGGTGCATAGGGAACACGGCAAGGTCTCGCAAGAGGATACGCGGGAAATCAGCTCGATTGTCGCCTATTTGAACCGGATTCACGGCTATGACGGGATCCGGTCCTGGTTTGCGGATACGCTCGAGCAAGATGCAAAGCCCGGATACGCCCGAAATCCGGCCCCCCCCGACGTGCTCGACAGGATGGGAGTGGAGTATATGGGCTATCGAGCCGGTGGCGGAGGAATGACATTCAGCTCTCTCGAAGCCGAAGAGGCCGTGGAAATTTCCGGCTACGATCGCATGCTCAGGCGGCAGGTTATATCCGCGAATGAGGGACGCCGTTTCAAGGGGGATGGCATATCCTATGTCGTGGGCGACGACTTGGATTTCATGAGCGTGACGATCGGGGACGCGCAGACCGGATTCGATACGGTGCGGATCGATATCGCCGCCTTCGCGGAGCGGCTGCTGCGCGACTATGGCAGCGCCGGCTCGAACGACGCCCATAAAATGAAACCGGAATCCATGTCGCTCGCGGTAGAGCAGAACGGGCACAGGATCAAGATCTTCTTCAGGCATCTCAACCTGAGCAGCCGCGACGGAAAGACGGTCGTTCTTTCGTTCACCGTCGACATCGCCTACACCGTACGGAAACACGATCCTCATCCGGTCGCTTGTGTCCGATGAAGATTCGCGATAGAAAGTTCATCAATTCCACCGCTCTCATTTTCTGCGTCAGCGGTCTGGTCTTCGTGTCGCTCCTGGTCGCCCGGCAGCGGATGCACCCGTTCTTGAGCATGATGGATTATTACGGCTATTCCGAGCTGGCCGGGAATATTTTCCAAAGACTCGATTTCACCGTTCGCTGGGAATTGGACGCACCGCTCCTGTATCCGCCTCTTTTCCCGGTGCTCGCGCACCTCCTGACCTTTCTGACAGGGGACTTCGTCCGTTCGATCGAGTACATCAATATCTTCAGCGCGAGCTTCTGTCTCGTTCCCTTGTTCTTCCTGGTCAGAAGCGTAGTGAATACCTGGGCCGCCGTTCTGTCCGTCATATTCGGCGCATGCTACTTCGGCCTCAAGCCCTGCTATGACCCGAGATCGGATCAATTCTTCTGCTTTCTCCTGATCGCGATATGCTGGTACGTCTGGACGATCCTGAACGAAAGAAAGCAGCGTCGCTGGAAGTACGCCGTCGCCGGCGTCTTGACGAGCCTTGCGTATCTCACCAAGTTCTCGGGCCTGCTTTTCGGCCTGGCGGGCGCGGCGTCGATACTCTGCTATTTCTCCCGCCGCGCAAACGGGAGGCGGGAGGCCGTTCGAAAGATCGCATTCCTTTTCCTGGGAGCGGTCCCCCTCGTCGCCGGCTACCATCTGCTCGCCTTCAACAGTTCGAGGCATGCCGAAGTTCTCTCGCTCTCGGAATACGTGTTCTTCGACGGCAACGCCCTTTATGAAGGGGGATCGGGACTCAGAGAACGCAGGATGCGCGAGCTGGATTCCGCGGGGACGGAGTTCGGCTACGTATCGTTCCTGAAGAAGAACGGTCCCATGAGCTTCGCCGCGAAGCATCCGGCTTTCGTCTTTCACAAGTACGTGTGGGGGCTCAAGAGGGTCGTCCAGGTTATGGCTGCGCGGATACTCCCTTTGATGAACGTCAGGAGCGGCGGGCTTATCCTCGGCCTTCAAGCGGTTTTTGTGCTTTTTCTCGTCGTCGGCGCTTTGCGCTGCCGCTCCAGCCCCGGGATCGCGCACATTCTCCTCTTTGCTTCGGCTGTCATGACATTCCCGCTCTTTCACGTTTCGAGCGAGCGGTACATCATGCCTTTTGTGCCGTTGTGTCCTCGCGCTGTTCCTCGCCGGGATCGATGCCGTTCGTCGCCATGCCGAACGGCGGATCGGGCCTCGATCGTTTCGCAGGTCTCTTGGAGTCGTCTTGTTCGTCTTTCTCTCCTGTATGTATCTTCTGAGCGGTTATCGCGTGGCGCGTCGCGATTACACGGCGTCGAAGAGAAAATGGCCAGTACGAGGAGTTTCTCGAAACGGCGTCGTGGATCAGGAACGACGCCCGGGACTCCGCGAAGCGGATCAAGATCATGTCCCGGTACACCGCTCTCTCCTATCTGACCGATTCCGCCTTCATCATGCTCCCGTACACGCTTGATTGGGATGCGATCATACGTTTCGCCGTTTCGAGAGAGGTCGATTACATCGTGATCGACAAGGCGTATCTCATGAGGGACAGGCCGGATCAGTGGAAGTACTTCAGGGGCGCGGAGGTGCCGCGGGAGCACGTTCGGATGATGGCCGAGTCCAGGATAGGCGGCAACACGATCTGGATACTGAAGCTCTCGGGCCGGGCGGGCCCGTCGCGGGAGAGCGGCGGCTGACGGGCGCGCGGAGGGAGATCGATGTTCACCATTGCGGTGTTCGCGAAGAACGAAGAGCAGAATGTGCCGTTCGTCGTCGATCGTCTTCTGGCGAGATATGACGCCGGGAGAATTGTCTTTGTCCTCGACGGGGATATCGAACCCACGGCGCGTATCCTGGCGGAGAAACGGATACGATTCATCCGGGGTCCCGGTAGAGGCAAGGGGGCCGCGATACGATTCGCCGTCGGCAGCATCGATTCCGATTTCCTGGTCTTCATGGACGCCGACGGGTCTCACGATCCCGATGAGATAGACGGGCTGCTCGCGCCCTTGATGAACGACAGCGCGGAGATGGTCATCGGATCGAGATTCCTCGGAGGCAGCGAGGAGCTTCATGGCAGCATGCCGGACAGGCTCAGGTTAGCGGGCAACGTCACCGGCAACTGGTTCATCAACGCTCTCTGGAACCGGACCGGCACGAAGATCACCGACGCGCAAAACGGCTTTCGCAGCGTCAAGAGAGGGCCTTTCCTGGCCCTGGCGCTCCGGGAAGACGGCTTCTCCATCGAGCAGGAGATGGTCATCAAATGCCTGAGGCGCGGTTACCGGATCCGCGAGGTGCCGAGCTTCGAGAAGAAACGGATGCGCGGCCGCTCGCACATCTCGAACGCGCATTTCTTCCGCTTCGTCGCCTGCATGATCAGGAATCTCCCGAAATAGGCTCGTGCCGTTCGGGATCGGTGCGCATAAAACGTGAAATCCTTTCTCGATCCGGGGATGGTGGACAATGGACTCCCGCTCGCTGGCATGCTTTATGCCCTTCATCTTGCGGCATCGGTTCGTTCGACGTGGAGAAGGTGATAGCCGTGCGCTGGATGATGGTCGTTTTTCCGGTTCTCTTCGCGGTGCTTGGATCATGCACGACCGAGGGGGAGATTCTCGTCGCGCCGAGCATTCCTTCGAGCGCCAAAGAAGCGATTGTCAGAGGAAATTGCGACGTCCTGCGCTCGGCCGTCGAAGCATTTGCGACTGAGACGGGAGGGCGCTACCCGAGAAACCTTCTGACGGATACCTCGGGTGTCGGGAAACGCCTGATCGAGTACCTCCCCGGCGAGCAGATGATGTACAACCCGTTCACGGGAGGAATGACAGAGCCGGTGATGGGGACGGCCGACAGTCCCGGCGAAACCGGATACGCGCTCCGCGACGGCTGTCTCGACTGGGAATACTTCATTACGGGATTCGGGAGCGACACCGTCATCGTCATGTGCTCCAACGAGGCCGCGCTCGAGGATTCGGTGAGGGAGAACTGTTTTCGCGTCCAGGTCGCGGCGGAGAGGTTCGCGGCATTGAACGGCGGAGTGTACGCTTCAGACGCCGATGCCGATTGCACCCCCGAGGGCCGGACGATCGTCGATCTCCTGCCCGGCCGAGCCTTTCTCATGAATCCTTTCACGCGAGCCTGCACAGAGCCGGTAAGCGGGTGTGCGGCCAACTCCGGCGAGACGGGATACGTACCGGTCAGTCAGGGCGGCGTCAATGTCGGCTACGTGATAACGGGCGTGGGGGCGGAGGTCGGGACCGTCATCATCACGTTGGTATATCCCTATTGATTCCGGCGGGATTTCCCCGAGAGCGATCGAAGGCTAACGCCGTCTCGATGTGTTGACGAGAACGGAGAGGTCGCCCCTGTCCTCGTTGACGGCGATCAAGTCGTTGTCCCCGTCGCGGTCGAGATCGCAGGAGCTCACGAGGCAGCGGCCCGTCGAGCAGCCGTAGAGGACGGTGCTTCCGAAGGTGCCGTCGCCCGTGCCGAGGAGCACCGCGACGTTCGGGTTCCAGCCTTCATAGCCATGTCCCACGGCCAGATCGATTTGCCCGTCGCCGTCAAGATCGGAGGCGCAGACGGAATGCACGTCTCTGCCGGCCCAGTAGATCGCGGAGCCTACGAATGTCCCGTCGCCGTTATTGAGGACTATCGAGACGTACGCCGACTGGTAGTTCGCGATGGCCACATCATCGTCACCGTCGCCGTCGAGGTCGGAAACGCAGAGCGCCGCGGGATTCCCGCCGCAGACGTAGCTCAAGGGGCCGGAGAACGTTCCGTTCCCGTCGTTCGCGAGAACAAAGATCTTGTTCTGGGAGAAGGTTCCGGTAATCAAATCGGCGTCCCCGTCCCCGTCGACGTCGCTCGCGCGAATCAGTTCCGGTGCGTACGCCTGGGGGTAATTCACGGCAGACGGGAATGTCCCGTCGCCGTTATTGAGAAGGATGGATACGATGTGGGAGTAGTTGTTGTAGTCGTTCCCCGTCGCGATGTCCAAGTCTCCATCCCCGTCGAAGTCCGAGCAACACAAGGCGGACGGGCTCGTTCCGGTCGCGTAGTCTCTCGGGAGACTGAATACACCCTTGCCGTCATTGAGAATGGTCGAGACGCCGGAAGAGCCCTCGTTGGCCGTGACCACGTCGGTGTCTCCATCCCCGTCGATGTCGCACGCGCACACCGCTCTTGGATAGCGGCCGACGCGGTAATTGACCGCATCCGTGAAAGCCCCGCCTCCGGCGTTCATCAGGATCGCGACATTGTCCTCCCCGTCCGCCGCCGCGAGATCGATGGCTCCGTCGCCGTCGAAATCGCCGAGCGAGGTCGCTCTGGGATCGAAGCCGATGTAGTAGAAGGGCGGGCTGGAGAAGCGGCCTCTTCCGTCGTTCCACAGAGCGGAGGCGTTGTTGGAGACACTGTTGGCGACCGCGATATCCTGGTCGCCGTCCCCGTCCAGATCGCTGGAGAAGAGAGCCACCGGGAGCTCGCCTGTTTCGTATGTCGCCGGTGGGCCGAACGATCCGCCGCCATTGTTCAGGAGGACCGCTATCCGCGTGGAATGGGAGTATGCCACCGCCAGATCGTTGTCGCCGTCTCCGTCGAAATCCTCCGAGGAGATCGACTTGGGCCAGGTGCCGGCGTAATAGCTCGCTCCGGGTCCGAATGTTCCATCGCCGTTGTTCAGGAGCACCGAGACATTCGATGAGCCGAAGTTCGTCGTCGCCACGTCAGTAGATCCGTCGCCGTCTACGTCGCGCGCGTAGATCGCGCATGGGCGGTCCCCGACGGAGTAGTCCGCGCTCGGGGCGAACGTGCCGTTCCCGATGTTGAGAAGGATCGAAACGTTATCGGCGGAGGAGTTTGCGACAGCGAGATCATTGTCGCCATCACCGTCGAGGTCGCTCGAGAAAACGGACACGGGTCCATCGCCCGTCGCGCAGCTGATCGCAGGGGCGAACGCTCCGTTGCCGTCATTCAGCAGGATCGATACGTGGTCAGCGATGGAATTAACGGCGACAATATCGTTGTCCCCGTCATCGTCGAGATCGCACGAGCAGATCCAGCACCAGCTCTCGCCCGCTGCACAGCTCACGGCCGCGGCGAATGTCCCGTCGCCGTTGTTGAAGAGCATCGAGATATCGTCGGAGTCGACGTTCGCGACCGCGAGATCGATGTCGCCGTCGCCATCGAAGTCGTTCGAGCAAACGGATGCGGGCTTGTCACCGACGGCGTAGTACGCCGAGTATGCGAATGCCCCGTCGCCGTTGTTCAGAAAGACGGAAACATTGTCGGAGCCGTAGTTCGCGACGACCATGTCGGCGCGGCTGTCGCCATTGAAATCGGACGAATTGATCGCATAAGGAACGCTGCCGGCGACGACGTCGACGCGAGCGTCGAAGAGCCTCCCGGACGCCCGGGCAGGTTCCGGCCGGTCGGGGAGACTCGTCGGGTTGTCCGTGCACGAAAATGAAAGCAGGCACGACGCGCAGAAAAGGACCAGGGCCGGAATCCTGATCCCCGCTTCGCCGCTTACTATATGCGAGCAAAGCATTTATGCCACCGCCACGATGTCCCTATGCCGAAAAGCCGCACAATGTAACCCGTTGAAAAATAAGCATATTTCGTGCCCCGGGAACAGGCGAGAGGAGGAGCCGCGCCGAAACAGCGGGAGACGCGCCGATGTTCGCCGGCCGATCCGGGAATTCACGCGATATTCTCCGAGACATCCCTTGACATAATTGTATATATCGAATAGCATCGGTATGCTGTGTATATACTATAGGTACTGTATGCGGAGGAAGGCGTTGCGCGTCGCGATCTCGAAGGAAAATCCGGACCCGATGCACAAACAGGTCACGGACCAGATGCGGGACGCGATCGCGAAGGGGACGCTCTCGCCCGGCGCGAGGCTTCCCTCCATCAGGGAGATGGCGCGGGAGCTCGGCGTGAGCCCGATCACGATCAAGCGCGCCTACGGCGATCTCGAGAGGGAGGGCTACCTCATCACGCGCGCCGGTCTCGGTTCGTTCGTGGCCGGGATCGATCGGGGCAGATTGCGCGCGAGAAAGCTCGGCGATATCCGCGAGGAGATCGCGCGTATCGCGAAGAGCGCGGGGGCTTTCGGAATCACGACGGCCGAGATCAGGCGGATCGTCGATGAGACAAAGGTAAAGCAGAGATAGGCAGGGTTTCATGGAATGGTCTGGGCGGGTTATGAAGGAGGCTTCGGATGATAGCGTTCGATGACACGCGGGAGATGGCGCGCAGGGCTTCGATGTACTACGGCGACGGGCTTCTCGACATCGGAATCGGGGTCGGTCTCCTCTTCATCGGATTCGCCATGATCTTCGGATTCGGAGCGCTCGCCGGGATGTACCCCGCTGCTCATCTTTCCGGTCGCGAAATCGGCGAAGCGGAGCATCACCGCCCCGCGGATGCATCACCTCGACTTCATGCCGGAGGCGGACGCGGAATCGAGATTGCGCCGCAGCCGCGGGGTCGTCGCTGCGACGATGGCGGTCCTTCTCGCGATCGGCGTGCTCGCGCTCCTCATGTCGCGCGTGATTCCCGCCGAGGTGTCGGGGGATCTGCGCGCCAACGCGCTCGTCATCGTCGGCCTCACGCTCGCGGCGCTCTTCGTCGCGATCGCCTGGGGTTCGTCGACGAAACGCCTGCGCGGCTACGCAGGCGTAGCGACGCTCGTTCTCGTCTGCGGCTACTGGTTCGGCCTGAGCGCGGCCTGGTATCTGATGGTCATCGGCGCCGTCGTCGGGACGCGCGGCGCGGTCCTTCTCTCGCGGTTCGTCCGCGACTATCCGAGGTTTCACGGCAGGAGCGGCAGGGTCTATCAGCGGAGCTTCTGATCCTCGAGGAGCCCGGGAGCATCCTGCCCGTGGATGGTCTCGAGCGCCCGTCGTGCGGCCTCGTTTTCCCCGTTGAGCTTCAGAGCCGCGCGGTATTCCTCTTCCGCGCGCGCCGTATCCCCCCTCGCGACGTAGGCGTTCCCCGTTCTCACATGATAGTTCGAGACGCCGCCGGGGGTGTCTCGCGCCACCGTCACGTTCGAGAAGAAGCCGAGAACGCCGAGCGCGGCGAGACAGAGGGCGAGCTCCGCGACGCGGCGGCTGCGGGCGAGGGCTAAGAGCTCTACGACGGCCGCGCCGGCGAAGGGGATGAGGAACACGACGACGCTCAACCGGTACCGCGCGAGCACGTAAAAGGCGAGAGCGGTGAAGAGGTACGCGAGGATCCCGCCGTAGAGAAGCCAGAGCTTCTTCCAGCGGCCGCGCGTGAGGAAGACGCCGAGGAGCCCGAGCGGGGCGATGACGCCGAAAGCGAGAAGCGGGAGCGAGAGAACGCCCCGGAAGCGCCGGTGGAAATAGAAATTCTCGACGTTCGCGCGCTCGTAGGCGTTCCAGAAGAACTGGAATTTGCGCCAGACGAGCGCGGCCCACGCGCCGGGATTTTCTCGAATGTAATCGAGCCCGGCCCCGAGCCAGAAATTCGAAACCTCCGTTTGAGAGAGCCCCCGGCCCGATTCTTTCGACGCCACCTTCGCCGTGTTGATCGCCTGCTCCTCGGGAGTCCCGCCGAGCGATATGCCCCCGGTACACCGGCACCTGATAGAAGCCGTTCGCCTCGGGGTTGTTGCCGTGATAGAAATTGATCCCGGCGCCCGCCGTGAGGGGGATGAATTCCCCCGTGCGGAGCGCGTTTCTGACGGCGAGGGGGGATATCGCCGCGGCGACCCCGAGCGCGAGGACGAGCGCGCCTCTGAGAAATCGTCCGGACCGGCGGGGCGCCGGCGGCGTTTCGCAGGGGCCGGTCGCACCCGGCGCCGCTCCCGCGAAATAGAGATGCAGCAGCGCGAAAGGGAAGAGGAGGAGCGTGGGAGGATTCGCGGCGGAGGCGGCGCCGAGAACGAGGCCGCCCGCGAAGAGCTTCGGCATGCCCGGCCGCCCCGCGCCGGACAGCGCCGCGACGAAGAGGGCGTTGAGAAACACGACGAGTGTAGCGGGCAGAAGCACCCCCTCGTAGAAAACGAGAGGCGCGTAGAGTGCGGCGACGAGCCCCGCGAGGAGCGCGGCCGCGTTCGAGGCGAAGAATCGCCGCGTCGCGAGCATGACGAGGCCGCACGAGGCCGTTCCGAGGAGCGCCTGCACGAGCCTGACCACGGCGAGATGCGGGCCGAACGCTCGATAGATCAGCGAGAGAAACCACGGATACACGGGGGACTGCATGAGGGTCGTCGGGCCCGGGTCGCCGCCGAAGGCGAGGGCGCGCGCCCAGCGATCGTACGTCGCGGCGTCGAGCTGAAGATCCGCGGCGAGCGGATTGAAGCGCTGCGTGAAATAGACGTGGAGCAAACGGATCGCGAGCGCGATCGCGACGACCGCCCATGCGGCGGCGGGAAACGGTATACGGCTTCTTGCGGAATCGATCGAGCTCATTCCCGCCGAGTCTAGGTTCTGCCCGGCGGCAAGTCAATCCGAATGGATTGACCCTCAAGAGGCGCGGAAGACGCTCGATCTTCCGAAGGGGTGGAATCCGTTCCTCATCGTGCCGGCGGGCGTTCCTTCGAAATATGCTCGGACGCCACCTCGAACAGCTCTTCCCGCTTCATTTCGAGGAGGACCATTCCGGCGGCCTCGACTCCCTTTTCTTCTATCAGGTTCCCGACGAGAGCGGCAGCTTCCGGCCGCAGCTTCACCGTGACGCGCGCGCCGTTCTCGGTCTCGAATATCGCGTACGCGGGGCCGTCGGTCGCGCGCGCCTCGATGTTTCGCTTTCCGAGGGTGCACCCCGCTCCGAGCTGAACGCCGTCGATGAGACATGACCGCGGCGGCTCGAGGAACGAATAGACGACGGCCGAAACGTCGAAGTGCCCCTCGCTTCCCGTCGCCTCGAGAGCGAGCCGTCCCATGCGATACCCGATGACGACGTAGGGGCCGAGATGGCCGTGAAACGTCTTGAGGAGCTCGACGACGGGGATCGAGGACGCCTGCGGATGCTCGTCGAAACGCGCGGGCGCCCGCCACAGCTCCCCGAGAGCGTCGAGGGCGTCGCCGGGACGCTTGAACGTCGCGAGCCTCACGTTGCCGTCGAGCGCGGCCGCGAGCGAAAAGCCGCCGCCCTCGTATCGGATCCGATGGGCTTTCTTTTCGATGTCGATGAGCGCGGGGCGGGCGAGCGCGGCCGCGGCGAGCTCGTCGTACAGGAAGGCGTGAACGTCGCGTCCGTTCGCGGCGAGCGAGTTCTTGATCCACCGGCCCGCCGGCGCGCTCTCGTCGAGCGAGGAGAGGAAATCGTACGCTTCGATCTCCGCCGCGCCGGAGATATCGATCAGAACGACGCAGCGCGCGGTTTCGAGAACGCGCTCCGCCGATCGCACGTCGCGGCTCAGGTTCCAGCCCGACACCTTCCCGCCATCCACCTGCGCCGGAATCCACACGGTGTCGATTGCCGCGGATGCGCGCGGATCGGACAGGATAGACGCGGCGCTCGCAAGAGGTCCGAGCGCGAGGTAGCCGGTTCGGGAGTCCGCCGCGGAGAGCCGGTCCCGGAGCTCGTCGATGTCTCCCGCGCGGGCTCTTTCGGCAATTCGATCCGCGATCGGCACGCCTCCGAGCGAGTTCGCGGCTTCCCTCCAGGGAGGCGCGGCTGCGTCCGGCGCGGCGCCCTCGAAGATATCGATATGATCCTCATGCATCGCGTCGAGGAGGGAAGCGAGATTCTCGGCGCCTCGCGCGCGCGAAGCCGAGCCTTCCGTGACGACGACGCAGCCGACGCGCCTCCCCGGGTCCGCGAGGAGCGCGAATATGGCCCGCGCGTCGTCGAGCCCCATATCCGTGTCGACGACGAGCCGCCGCGAGCGAGGCGCCTCGGAGGAGTCCGCGAGCGCGACGAGCGGAAGCGCGGCGCACATGGCCGCACAGGCCGCCATGAGCGGGAACGAAAGACGTTCGAATCGCATGCGTGTTATTATATTCTAATTCGTGCCATCATGGGAAGCGGAATCTCGCGCGGTTTCGGCCCGGCCGCTTCCTCGGTTCGCGCCGCATTCCTCGTCGCGCCGGCCCGCGGGGCCGAAGCGTCTGAAGGCGCCGTACGCGAGCGCGGCGACCGCCGCTCCGACGAGCATTCCCGCGAGAACGTCCGACGGCCAGTGCACGCCGGTGTATATCCGCGAAAACGAGACGAGCAGGGCGACGGCGAGAAGCGGCGCCAGCCAGCGCCGGTAGACGAGGCCGAGGAAGAGCATCGAGGCGGTGATGTTCGTCGCGTGGCTCGAGGGAAAGGAGAAGGTGTCCTTATAGCTGCGCGCGACCTCTGCCGGGGTCGTGATCCACGCTTCGTTCTCGAGCCACAGGTGAACGTTCCCGAGGAGCTCGCACGGCCGCATGTGTTTGAAGATCGGCTTCATGACGCTGCTCGAGAGCTGATCCGAAGCGGCGATGACGGGGATGAGCATGAGGGCGGCCCAGCGCCCCCGGGCCTTGCCGAATATGACGAGCGCGCACCAGATGAGGATGACGGCGACGCGCCATCTGGAGAAATCGGTCGCGAAGGGCATGATCCTGTCGAACACGGGATTGATCGCGGCGCCGTTGAGGAGCCTGAACGCCCTCACGTCGAGCGAGGTCGAATCGGGAGCCGCCGCCGCGCAGGCGATCCCTCCGGGAGAGAACGCCGTCGCCGCCGCGACGAGCGCCGCGCACAGGAGCGCGGCCCGAAGCGGCGCGCGCCGAAAATATGAATTCGATTTCATGGAGGGCTATTCTACCAGAGATTCGACCCCCTGGACAAGCCTTCCCGAGATCCAGAACCCTCCGATGATGCTCACGAGGGACGCGCCCCTCTCCTTGAACGGAAATTCGACGAGACGCGGCGGCCGCGCGGGCGAGAGAAAGATCTTGTCGAGGAAATCGCCGTTGCTCTGGATCGATTCGGGGAGCGTGGCGAAGAAAATGAAATCGACGAGGGCGATCGCCTCCTCCGCCCGCAGGGCGCACAGAATCGGATGCCCCGCGCCGTCCGAGCGCTCGAGCGCGAACGAGGGCTGGATCCTCGTGAGAAGGCGTCCCACCTTGAGGTACGCGTAGGTGTTGAGCGATTTGAACGCCGGGACATAGACCTTGAATATCCCGAGGCTTTCGATCCGCGCGGCGAGATGGGAGATCTCGCTCACGGCGGGGAGCTTCTTCACTTCTTCTCCTTCGTAGCCTGTCCTGATAACGGCCTGCGTGGCGTTTTGGAGCTCCTGCACGGCCTCGTCGATCTGGACCTTCAGTCCGGCCCCGTCCACTTCGACGATCCAGAAGGGAAGATAGACGCACGCTCCGCTTCCGGCGTTCGCGCCCGCGTCGTCCGGCGCCGCTCGATAGACCGTGACAGGCTCGATCGAATCCCTCGAAAGCACCCAGTACCGGGAGCAATCGGGGCATTGAAACGTGACGAGCTGCCCCATGACGGGAAGCTCCCGTCCGCAGTGGCCGCACCGCAGGGGTTTGATGCAGAGTGTTTCCGTCATATCAGTCCTCACTTCCGAGGATGCCGTTGATTCTGGACGCGAGCCACCGGTGGGGCGGCAGAAAGAGCTTTGCGCCCGCCGTATCGAGCGCGTAGAGAACGAGAACGGGAATGAGCACGAGCGGAAGCCATGTCGCGGCGAGAAACGCGAGCGCCGCGGGGGCGAAGAAGAGCTTTCTCGAATCGATCCGTCCGCGCCGCGGAACGTCTCCTCTGACGACCGCTCCGTTGCCGCCGTCGATCGTGATCGTGTACAGACGCCCCGCGCAGCCGTACCGGAGGAGATAGACGGGGTAGTAGTAGAGCGAAAGCCGGCTGTCGAAAAAATGGAAGCGGCTCGCGCGGACGTTCGTTCCGGCGGGAACGGCGAGGCGTTTGAGAAAGCTCAGGGCGTCGCGGCGGACGCGCCGCTCGCTCCTCACGGGAAGCGCGATCGTGTGCTCGGATCGCTTCCGGTCGTCGAGCGCGTCCCAATCGAGGAAATCGGTGCGGAGCGAGATGCCCTGCAGGCCGAGACAGGGGAGAACGCACGCCGGGGCGCTCCAGTCGACGCGCTTGAATACGAGGCGCGAGTACGGTGTGCGCTCCTCCCGGACGGTCGTGCGGACCTGGCTCGTGCCCGGATCGTCCGAGACGGTTTCGACCTTCACGAGGGCGGTTCTCTCGCCGGAGACCCACCCCATGAGCCTTCCCCGCAGCCGCCAGAACGGGACATGGATCAGCTTCAGGTCCGCGATCGACGCATGCCTCGTGCGCAGGCGGTTGTCCGTCTTCTCGGCGAGATAGCGGATCGCGGCGAGCCGCGCCTTCGCGGGGGTGATCTTCGGCCGGAGAATGAAGCTCCGGACGCCGCGCGGGGCCGCGACGTAGAGCGCGGATCCGCAGTACTCGCACCGGACGCTCCGATCCCCGTCGTTGATCCGGATGGAGCCGCCGCACTCGGGGCACGTCGCGCCCGACGCGACGGCGCTTTCCGCGGCGCGCGCCGCGGGCCGTCTCCCCGCGTCGCGGGTCGCCGTTCCTGTCGATGCGGTCACCCGTTCGGCGATCATTCGTGTTTCGTCGCCTTTTCATGAATGGTGAAGATCGCGTATCCGGCGCTCGAGGCCGCCGCGATGAGCGCGAGGCGAGCGAGCGTGCCCGAAGCGAAGCTCCCGATGACGAGGTATGCGGCGAACAGGGACGCCGCCGCGACGAGGAGGCCGAGGTTCAGCGCCCGCGGCCTTTCGGGCGGAAGCTCGGCGGCGATGACCTGCCAGCTCTCGCCGACGATCGCTGCCGCGCCCTTCCATCCGCCCGCCTCGTAGCGAATGCGGTATACCGGCAGATGGACGATACGTACGGCGTTCGCGTCGACGCTATCGATCGGGACGATCTTTTCGGCGGGAGCCCCCGATTCGTCGAAGAAGCGGTACTCGCCGGCCGGAGGATAGGGCACTCCTCCCTGCGGCGCGGGCGAGGCGCACGCCGGGACGATCGAGGTCTCCCCGTCCTCGGCTTCGATCGTCGCGTACGGAACGAACGAAAAATCGATCGCCGTCCTGACGGGGCGCTTCCGGTCCTTTTCGATGAGGAACGAGCGAAGGACGCTCTCCGCGGCGCGGTCGTCGCGCGCGTGAACGAGGATCAGATGCTCGGGGCCCGGCGCCCTGGCGATCGCGAGCGCGGAGCCGCAGTACGAGCAGGCGACCATTTCCTGGCCCGGCTTGACCGCGTTTTCGCCGCCGCAGAGGCTGCACCGAACGAGCATGGCTGTCCTTTCGCGCCCGCCGGGGCTCTACCGGCCTTCTACCTTCGTTCCGCAGCTCGGGCAGAAACGCGCCTCCGCGGGAACCGCGGCGCGGCATTTCGCGCATTCGATCGTTTCCTGCACGGCGATCGCCGGAGTCTTCGCGCTCTGCGCGATCATGCCGGGGATCATGAATCCGAGCCCCGCGCCGACCCCGATGCCCATTCCGCTCGCCGCGGCCGAGCCCGCGCCGTCGCTTCCGCCGGCCGTGGCGGCGTCTCCCATCGCTTTCGCCGCCTTGAACTTGAAGAAATTGTCGAGGTTGCCGACCGCTTCGAGGCCGCTGCGCTCGTCGATCATCCTTTCCACTTCGGGGGGCGGGGTGATCGAGTTGAGGTAGAAATCGGCGAGCTCCATGCCGTATTTCCTGAAGTCGTCGACGAGACGCGCCTTGATTTCCACGGCGAGCTCGTCGTAATTGCGCGGGAGATCGAAGATCGTATCGAGCTTCTCGCCGAAGAGATCGTTGATGCGCGCGACGATCACGTCGCGGAGGTAATCGCCGATCATCTCGCTCGTATAGGAGCCCTGGGTGCCGACGACCTTGTTGATGAAGGCGAGCGGCTCGACGACGGTGAAGGTGTAGACGCCGAACGCGCGCAGGCGCACGAGGCCGAGCTTCGAGTCCTTGAAGGCGACGGGATCCTTCGTTCCCCATTTCTGATTGATGAACACCTTGCGATTGACGAAGAAGACCTCGGCCCTGAACGGGCTCTTGAATCCCCACGGGAGCGAGAGGGCTTTCGTGAGGATGGGGAGGTTCTTCGTGACGAGGGTGTGGCGCCCGGGCCCGAAGACGTCGAGCCCCTTGCCGTCCTTGAAGAAGACCGCCGTCTGGTTGTCGCGGACGACGAGCTGCGCGCCGATCTTGATCTCGGCGGAACCCTCGGGGGGAATACGGTGAACGATCTCCTCGCCCGAAAGATCGAACCATTCCAATAGTTCCATGAACTGCGACATGCGACCCTCCCGGTAAAAGTGCTGTATATTATTGCGAAGCAACGGCTTAGTATATTTTCCGGATCAGGCCGAAATAGTGCAAAGGTAATGCCAACGATCGTAATTTCTTTTCGGGAAATGAAACGGGCGCTATAATGCCGTCGGACTCGTCGCGGGCGGCGTCGTCGGACGGACGGTTTTCTCATCGAAAGGAGCGCGGCATGGGCATCTTCGCCACGTTCGGAATCGGGATCATTTTCGCGTTCATTCTCATGGTTATCGTCGGCGGCTTTTTCATGTGGGTCGCCGCGAAGATCGCGAGGGTGGAGGAATCGAGCTTCGTCCGGGCGATAACGGCGGCGATCGCGACGTCGTTCGTCACGGTGCTCGTTTCGTTCATCTTCAAGCTCGTCCCCGTTCTCGGCGATTTCTTCGGCTTCATCGCGGGGCTCGTCATTGCGATCCTCGTCATCAAGGCGGTATTCCGGACGAGCTTCGGCAAGGCGCTCGTCGTCTGGATGTTCCACCTCGTCGCCGTTTTCATCGCGATCATCCTCGCCGCGATGATCATGGCGAGCTCGCTTCTGCTTTCGCGGGGGATCTGAGGCCTGGGGGGGAGCAGAGAGGCCGGGGAGGCCTGAGGCGGAGCCGTTCCCGAGGAAGGAGCCCGTTATATGCGGTATCCTAATCCTGCGCGCCGGTGTCGAATTTCGCGATAACGGCCCGGTAGTCCTCTTCCCGCCCGATGTCGAACCATTCTCCCTTGAACTTGTACACGCTGATCGGTTCCTTCACCGAAATGAGCCGCTTGATCAGCGTCGGGAAATCGAAATACTCGTTCTTCGGAACGTGGGCGACGGCTTTCCTGCTCATCGCGTAGATGCCCATGCTGATGTCGAAGGTATACTTCGGCTTCTCGATGTAATCCCGGACCGTATCGCCGGCCAGGTCGAGCACGCCGAGCGTGAGCTGTATCTCTTTCGCGTACGAGCATATCGTCACGCTCGTTCCCGCCTTCGCGTGGTACTCGATCAGATCCTCGAACTTCAGGTCCGTGAGAATGTCGCCGTTCATGACAAGGAACTCTTCCTCGAGCCCCTCGATGAGGGACAGGCATCCCGCCGTTCCGAGAGGTTCCGTCTCCGCGAAATATCTGATGTTGACGCCGAACTTCTTCCCGTCGCCGAAATACGCCTGAATGATGCCCGCGAGGTAGCCGACGGTGATGACGATGTCCTTGATGCCGGCCTGGGCGAGCTTTTCGACGATGATCCCGAGGATCGGCTTCTCGCCGATCGGCATCATCGGTTTCGGCAGAATCGTCGTGTACGGACGGAGGCGTCTTCCTTTGCCTCCCGCAAGAATCACCGCCTGCATGGTTTCTCCTTCACACGCGGTACTGATCCGCGTTTTCGATCCGGGCCGTTTTGAAAAACTCGATGGCCTTTTCGATTCCCTGCTCGAACGTGAACCGCGGCGTCCAGCCCAGGAGCTTCTTCGCCCTCGAGTTGTCGCAGAGAAGCTCCAGCACCTCGCTCTTTTCGGGGCGGATCCGATTCTTGTCCTCGACGATCGCGAGCTCCTTGCCGAGGATTTTTCCGACCGTTTCGATCGCCTCCGCGATCGAGAAGAACGCGCCGGTGCCCACGTTGATCGTTTCTCCGCGCAGGTCGGTGCGGCCGGCAGCTTTCAGGTACGCGTCCGCAGTGTCGAGCACGAACGTGAGATCCCGTTTCGGATGGGTCGAGCCGATATGGATCGTGTTCGACGCGAGCGCCTGCGTGACGATCGTCGGCATGACCGCCCGGAGCGACTGGCGGGGGCCGAACGTGTTGAAGGGCCGTATCGTCGTCGCGTTGAAGTCGAACGACCTGCACCAGCTCTCCACGATCTTGTCCGCGCCGATCTTCGACGCGGAATAGGGAGACTGGCCCTGCAGCGGGTGCTTCTCGTCGATCGGCTTGTAGAGCGCCGTGCCGTACACCTCGCTCGTCGAGGTATGCAGGAAATGCGCGACGCCGCTCCGCGAGCAGGCGTTCAGCAGGTTGAGGGTGCCGGTGACGTTCGTCTGGACGTAGCTCGACGGCGCGACGTAGGAATACGGTATGCCGATGAGCGCGGCGAGATGGAAGACGACGTCGATCCCCTCGGTGAGCTTCAGGCAGAAGTGCTCGTCGCGAATATCCCCGAAAACGACCTCAGTCTCGGAGAGGACCTTCGCTTCGGCGTGCCGCAGATTTCCCACGCTGCCGGCGGAGTTGTAATGCACGAGCGCCCGCACCGAGTACCCGTTCGTCACGAGGGTCTCGACGAGATGGCTGCCGATGAAACCGCCGGCGCCCGTGACGAGAGCCCGTTTCGCCGATGTTCTAGATTCCATATTCCTCCCTGAGAATCGTCTCAAGCGACTTCCTGATGTCGAAAGAAGGGGACCATCCGATCTCGCGCATCTTGCGGTTCGCCCCGGACTGGCGGCTGATGCCTTCCTTCACGGACTCGTCCCGCGGGGCGAGCGGAACGTCCGGCATGCCGAGAATATCCTTCAGCGCATCGATCGTTTCGGGGATGGAGACGCCCCGGCCGGAGCATACGTTGTAGATTTCGCCGCTCGCTCCCCGGTCGACGAGCGCGCGGAGCGCCTCGCAGACGTCGTCGACGAATATGAAGTCCCGCGTCGCGTTGAGCGTTTTCAGCCGCACGTTTTCGGTCTCGCCGCTCCTGAATTTCATGAGCCTCTCGATAATCGCGGGAATGAAGAACTCCTTGCTCTGATGCGGGCCGACCACGTTGAACAGTCGCGCGATCGCGACCCGCTGCCGCGGATGGTAGCTGAGGGCGACCCGCTCCTGAACGTATTTCGCCTTCGCGTACGTATTCGCCGGCAGGCACGGGGAACTCTCGTCGACGGGATCGGTCGAGCTCTCTGTACACGGCGCTCGAGCTCGCCATGACGACCTTCGAATCCAGCTTCAAATGGTCGAGCGCCTCGTGCAGGTTGAGCTCGACGAGGACGTTGCTCTCGTAGATGTCGGCGTCGCCTCCGGCCGTATGATACGATTTCCCGGCGAGATTCAGTATCGCGGAAGGCCTGTGCGCGTCGAGAAACCCGAGCGTCGTGTCGTAGCTCGCGAGATCGACGAACGCGCTGTCGCCGCCGTCGAGCTCGGTGACGATCTCGTAGGCGCCGGAGAACATCCGAACGAATCGCCTGCCGATGAATCCGGTGGACCCGAGTACGAACAGCTTCACCTGCCGACCTTTCCCTCGCGACCCGTTCCGGCGAGCAGCGTCTCGTAGAGCTTTTCATACTGCGCCGCGATCACGTTCCAGTCGAGCTCCAGCGCCTTTTTCCTGCATGCCCGGCTCATTCTATCCAATTCGCCCGGATTGTCTATGATCCCGAGAAGCTTGTCGACGATCTCGCGTTTCGTCGGAGATTCCAGGAAGATGCCGGTCGTGCCGTTCTCGACATACTCGTCGAATCCCCGCCTCGTGCAGATCACCGGCCGCCCGCAGGCCAGCGCCTCCATTCCCACGATGGGGAAGTTCTCCCCGTATGACGGAAAGAGACAGACGCGAGCGGTATTATAGAGCCTGCAGAGCTCGCTCGCGTCCTTGATGAATCCGATATTCCTGACGTTCTTTCCCTTGATTTCGCCGCTCAGGCTTCCCGAGCTGGGAAATATGAAATTGATGTCCGGCAGATCGCGGGCGGCGGCCAGAATCTCCCTGACGCCCTTTCTGACCTCGAGCCTGCCGACAAAGAGCACGGTGCGATCGCACGCGGAGGGGGGCGTCAGCAGCTTGAAAGTGTCGCAGTACACGCCGTTCGGGATGATCTGAAACGGCGTGATGCCGTCCCGCTCCGCGAAATATTCCCGGGCCCATCGACTGGTCACGATGACCGCGTTCACGTTCTTTTCCACTCTCCGCCGTATATAGACGCTCAGATGGCGTTCTTTCAAGGAAGTCTTGTATTCGCTGTCCTTGCTCTGGTGGATGGTGAGGACTTTCGGAATCTTCTCTCTTTCCAACGCGAGGGAGAGGAACGACGGCATATGATATTGAATGATGTCCGGGGCGAACCGCCTGACCTGTTCCAGAACAGCGCCTTTGCGGAAAATACTGTAGATTCTCAGCGCATGTTTGACTCGGGGAAGGCTCAGCAGCGTGATCTTTCCCACGATGTCGGCTCTTTCCTTGCCGTCCTCGATATGAAGAACGCCGACATCGTGCCTCTCGGAGAGCGTTTTGGCCAGATTCCACGCCACATTTTCCGCGCCTCCGGCGATAGGCGGGATATTGTCCGAGACTATGAGTATCTTCATGGCGTTTCAGGGGTGCTTCGTGTTTCTTACCGAAGCGGACGACGGATTTTCGCCGGTCGCGCGCGGCGTCTACCATGGCCGCGGAAATATTCTGAGCAATTCCGCCCGCTTATCCTTCCTGTATGCTATCTCATCATATTCCGGTGTTTCTCTCAGACATTTCTCGGCAAACTCCTCCGTGCTCATGAGCGGTCTCGCGGGAACGCCGGCGGCCACGGTATTCGCGGGAACGTCTTTGGTCACTACGGAATGGGCGCCTACTACGGAATCCGGACCTATGGACACACCCGGGAAGATGATCGTGCCCATTCCGATCATGCAATTATCGAACACGGTGATACGACCATAGCGTATCACGCCCTTATATTTGGGCAAATGCCGGAACGCAAAAGTGCCGCCGTCGTGCGTAAGGAACGTAACGCCCGAACCGATAGCCACGCGCTTTCCTATGCTTATCAAATACGGCTCGGAGCCGAAATCGGGAATGCCGGAAAATCTGCAGTCATCCGCCACCTGTAATCCGTTTCTTTTATAACGGGTTAGCAAGATCCAATTTCTGAGGCGCGCAAACATGATACCAGCATAGAGGATTTCCGGATTCGTGTCAACGTCCCCGTAGCCGCGTCTTGCCCGGCGCTCCTTTTCTCTGCCCGCCGCGCCGCTCGCGGTGCTAGAATGGAACGACCATGTTCGGCAATCTCGTGAATATACACGACTTTTCTCTCCTCGCGGAAAAGGCGAGACAGGGACGCCTCGGGGAGATCGCGTCGCGCATCGCGAGCCGCGGCGCTTCCTGGAACCACGTGGAGTACCCGCTCAGGAACTGGTGGGACATTCCCGAGGTCATGAAGCGTTGGAACGTCATGATCTCGGGAGATCCGGACGTCGACTACTGCGACTTCTTTCTGCGGCGGCACTTTCGCGAATCGGGTCCGATGACCGTCCTGTCGCTTGGTTCGGGCACGGGGAATCGCGAGATCGAGCTCGCGCGGAGCGGGAGATTCGGCCGTATCGACGCCGTGGAGAGGTCGCGCGCCCGGATCGCGTACTCGCGCGCGCGAGCGGACGAGGCGGGTTTCTCGGACGCGATCAACTACATCGAGGCCGACGCCGCGAGCGTCGCGCTGCCGGAGCGCTCGTACGATCTCGTGATCGCCGAGCAGTTTCTCCACCACGTGTCCTCTCTCGAGAGGATGCTCGAGAGGATTCGTGCATTTCTCAAGCCGGATGGTTTCTTCGTCTTCAACGAGTTCGTCGGGCCGTCGAGGTTTCAGTGGACCGACGCCCAGCTCGACGCGGTGAACCGGCTCCTCGCGCGGATTCCCGAGCGATACCGGATTCGATGGAAGAGCGGATCGGTCAAACGGAGCGTGCACCGGCCGGGACGGCTCGCCATGATAATGTACGATTCGACGGAGGCGGTCGAGTCGTCGAGGATCGTTCCCCTCCTCGGGGAGGCGTTCGACGTCGTCGAGACGAAGGGGTACGGCGGAACGGTTCTGCAGCTCCTCTTCAGCGACATCGCCGCCAATTTCCTCGGCGGCGATCCGGAAACGAAGCGATTGCTCGAGATGTGCTTCGCGGCGGAGGACGAGCTGCTTCGGACGATCGCTCCCGCGAGCGATTTTCTCGTAGGTATCTGCAGAAGGCTCCGATAGGGGCGCGCGCGGTTTTTTCCTTTGGAAATTCACGGACGATAGGCTACCATCCGAACGACTGTAGTATCTCTCAGAGGGAAAGCAGGTTACGAGAGAAAAGGGGCGCCATGCTGCCGTCTCTATATCCCTCCCTGGTCAGGGGCGTGATCTACCCGGCATATCGCGGATTGCGGGGTGACAGGCTCATTTCTTTTCTCGAAGAGCTCGAAAAGAACCAGTGGCTTCCGCCGGGGGAGATCGACGACATCCAGTGGCGGCGCCTCGAAACGCTTCTCTCGCAGGCGATACGCTGGGTTCCGTACTACCAGGACGCTTTCCGGCGCTCCGGCGTCAAGCCGGAAGATATCCAGAGCCCTGCAGATTTCCGGAAGGTGCCGCTTCTCGCGAAGGAGACGATCCGCGCCGCCGGCAGCCTCATGATCTCGAAGGATCCGATGCGGAGGGGAGACGCGTCGAGCACGGGAGGCACGACGGGGGAGCCTCTCCGATTCTACGTCGACGCTTCAGCGGGGCAGATCAGGCGGGCGAACACGATTCGCGGATACCGCCGAGCGGGCATCGATATCGGCGACAGGCACGCCGTGCTGTGGGGGATGCCTCTCGACGTCCCGTTCCGGGAGCGTCTCGCGGACGCCGCGAAGAACTATTTCAACAACCACTGTTATCTCTCGACCTTCGACATGTCCGACGCCGCGATGCTCCGGTACGCGTCGCGGCTCCGGAGCTTCAAGCCGCATCTGATTACCGCATATCCGTCGGCGCTCGCGCTCTTCGCCGGCTTCTGCCGGAGCAGGGGCGTCGCCGATATCCGTCCGCGGGCGATCGTTTCGAGCGGCGAGCAGCTGTTCGAGAGCCAGCGCGAGATCATCGAAGCCGTTTTCGGGTGCCGCGTCTTCGATCGCTACGGAAGCCTGGAGTTCGGAAACGTCGCCCATGAGTGCGGCGAGCACCGCGGGCTTCACGTCATGAACGATCTCTACTACGTCGAGATTCTCGCCGAGAACGGAGAGCCGGCGAACGACGGTGAGGTCGGCGAGATCGTCGTGACCGATCTCCTCAATCTCTATATGCCGTTCATCAGGTACCGGACGGGGGATCTCGCCGTGTCGACACGGAGAGTCTGCCCGTGCGGGAGCGGATTCCCGCTCCTCGACCGCGTCGAGGGGCGCCTGTTCGACGAGATCCTGACGCCGGCCGGAAAGCGTGTGAGCGGCCAATTCTGGTCGTGGCTCTCGTGCGCCGTGCCGGGCATACGGAGATTCCAGATCGAACAGCGCGAAGCGAGCGGCGTCGTGTTCAGGTTCGTTCCGGGTCCGGATTGGCGCGACGAGCATGAACGCGACCTCGAGAAGAAGATCAAGGCGAATTTCGGGGAGTCGTTCCGGGTGGCCTTCGCGAAGGTCGAGGAAATCCCGCTCACCCGTTCGGGAAAGTCCAAATTCATCATATCGAAGATGGGCGAGAGGCTTCTGGTGAAGTCGAAGATACATCATGCGACGATCACGAAGGCGCTCCCCGAGAGACCCGATTGCGTCGTCATCGGCGACGATCTCATGGAGCGCAGCGATATCGCGGCGGGCGAAAAGGTCCTCATCGTGGACGCGACGAACGGAGAGCGCGTCGAGACCTTCGCGATGCGGGGGCCGGCGGGGAGCGGCGAGATCGTCGTGTGCGGCGCGGCGTCGAAGCGCGTCCACGCGGGAGACACGGTCGGCATCATGGCGTTCGCATGGACGGACGGCCGCTCGGGAGGATTCAGCAACATCCTCGTCGACGACAATAACAGGTTCGTGCGGTACCTCACCGAGAAGCACGGCGACACAATCTAGCGTGCGGCGCTTGCTTCCTCGCCGACGGGGGTCGGACGGAAGCGCGGAGCCCAACAACAATGGCGAAGGTTCTCTATCTCGAGGACACCCTGGGAAACGGCGGAGCCGAGCGGCAGCTCGCCCTGCTGCTGAAATACCTGCCGCCGGAATGGGATCGCCGGGTGTGGAGCCTCGGGGGCGGCCCGTTCGCCGAGCCGATTCGGGCGAGCGGCGTTCCCGTCGAGGTGCATGAGCGGCGTTGGCGGTACGACCCCGCCCCCGTTCTGAATCTGTGGCGCACGCTGGTTCGCGAGCGCCCCTCGATCGTGCATTCGTGGGGATGGGTCGCTTCGGCCGCGGCCGGCCCGATATGCCGGCTTCTCCGCATTCCCTGGATCGACGGGAGCATTCGCATCGGTTGGGCGGCGCCCGAGCATGCGGCCCGCGCCCGTTTCGCGCTGTCGCTGGCCGATCGCGTGATAGCCAACAGCCGGGCCGGCCTGGAGGCGTGGGGCGTTCCGAGCGCCAAGGGGCGCGTGGTCTACAACGGCCTCGATCCCGAGCGTCGGGCTTCGGCGGCTCGATCGCGCGCGGCCGGGGATCCGTTCACCGTGGTCATGGCGGCCAGGATGTCGCCGGTCAAGGATTTTGCCGCGTTCCTCGAAGCGGCGAGGCTCGTCGCGAAGGAGAATCCGGGACAGCCGTGGCGCTTTCTCGCCGTGGGCGCCGGGCCCTCGCGGCCTTCGCTGATCGCGGGCGCTTCGGACCTCGTCGAGAAGGGCGTCGTCTCCTTCGTGGACGCCGGCCTTGAGATATTTCCGTACCTGCGCGAGGCGGACGTGGGGGTGCTGATGACGGATCCCCGGTGGGGAGTGGAAGGGTGCTCGAACACGCTGCTCGAATACATGGCGTGGAGCCTCCCGGTCGTCTGCGGCGACAGCGGCGGAAACCGCGAAGTGGTAGCCGACGGCATGACGGGTTTCATCGTCCCGGCCTCGGATGCGAGGGCCCTTGCGGATAAGCTCGTCTGGCTGCGGCGGCGCCCGCACGAGGCGGACGAGATGGGGCGCGCGGGGGCCCGACGGCTTCAGGAGATATTCACGGTGGAGAATCTGGTGCGGCAGACGGTCTCCGTTTACAGGGAGCTGGCGCGTTGAGGGAAATCAAAAAGATCTGCGTCGTCAGCGAGTGGCTTCACGGCGTTCCGGATGAGGGCATCCATAATCTCGCCCGGAGCCTGATGGATCGATGGAAAGAGGCGCACCTCGTCCGCGGCATACGAATCGGCGAGGACCTCTCCGTCAATCGTCTCTTCCTCAGCCTCGCGCTTCGGAAAACCCTGCGGGAATTCGATCCCGATACGATCGTCTATATCTCGCCCTCCAGCGCGAAGGTCGGGGCGCTGCTCCGAACGAGGATGCTGAAGATATATTCTCCTCGATCGAAGGCGTTCGTGATCGCGACGCAGCCGGTGCGGTACAGCGGATTCGAGAGGAAGCTCGCGCGTCTCCTGGCGCCGGACGGCGTTTTTTCCCAGTCATCGAAGGGCATGGAGGAGCTGCGGCACATTTCTTGCCCCGTGCATTTCCTGCCGAGCGGCGTCGATACGCGCCGTTTCGCGCCCGTCGACGAGAATCGAAAGAGAGATCTTCGAAGGAAATACGAGGTGGACGAGGGCGCATTCGTCGTGCTGCACGTCGGGCACATCAACCGCGGCCGAAACGTGCAGATTCTGAAAGACGCGGCCCGATCGCGCGGTGTGCGGGCGATTCTCGTCGGAAGCACGAGCACGCCGCAGGACGAGGAGCTGGCCCGCGAGCTGGCCGGCGCGGGGGTGCGGCTGATCCGCGAGTTCGTTCCGCGCATCGAGGAGCTATATCAGCTCGCGGACGCGTACGTCTTTCCCGTTCTCTCCGAAGGGTCAGCGATAGGGGTGCCGCTTTCCGTGCTCGAGGCGATGGCGTGCGATCTCCCGGTCATCACCACCCCCTTCGGGGGATTGCCCCTGATGTTCAGGGAAGAGAGCGGTTTCGCATATTTCAACGGCGGCAGCGAGCTCGCCGGCTCGATCGACCTCGCGCGGAAGCTCCGAACGGGATCGACGCGCCGGATGGTCGAGCCGTACGACTGGGACAGGGTCGCCTCGGGAGTCGTCGAATCGATGCGGTCGGGGGATGGTTCATGATGGATGCGCGATTGTCGCCGGAGTTGATCGTCGCCGCCCGGCTGGCCGATCCCGCCGCGAGAGGCCGGATCGATTTGGGCGTGAAGATCGATTGGGCTTCGGTGCTCGCGATTCTCGTCAAGAACAGGGTGCCTCTGATCGGCCTCGCCGACGATCCGGCGCTCGCCGCCTGCCCGCTCGTGAGGTCGCCGGAGTTTCTGAAGGCCGCGGCTCGAGAGCGCGAGAGGTGGCGGAGCCATCGCGGCCACTACGGCGCCGCGAGAGAGCGCTTTCTCGAGCGCGGAATCGCGAGCGTGCTGTTCAAGTCGGCCGGTCTCGCTCCGTCGTTTCCGTTCATGAGCGACAATCTCGACACCCTCGTTCGGCCGGAGCATATCAGCGCCGGAAGAGAGATCTTGGGGGAGCTCGGATTCGTCGAGCTGCGGAACGTGGAGGAGCCGCTGAAGCTGCTGTTCCGCAAGTTCGAAGGGGGCGAGAGCGTTTCGGCGATCCATCTGCACGGGACGGTGGGGTGGGGGGTGCCTTTCCTCGACGACGTCGCTCTGTGGGGGCGCGTCCGCGCGTCCGCGGACGATCCTCTGGTGCTCGTCCCCGCGCCCGAGGACGCGCTTCTCGTAACCATCGCGCACGCTTTTTACGAGGACAAGTCTTTCAAGCTGCTCGACGTCGCCCGCGTTCGCCGCTGTCTCCAGGAAAAGAACGTCGATTTCGCGGAGGTCGAGAGAATCGCGCGCGCGCGCGGCTGGGAGGACGGACTCGCGTTCTGCCTGCTGCTCTTTGACCGGTTTGAAGATTGGCTCTACGGCGAACGAACGATTCCGCACGACGTGTCGGAGCGCGCCCGTCGAGTCGTCGCGTCGAATCCCTTGCTGTCCCGGTGGTTCGAGCGCGCCGTGAAACGGGACGAGATCCGGTTCCCGTTCCGGCTCTCGTTCTTTCTCGGCAAGGTCGTCTACTACCGCAAGGTCATGCACGATCCGCGGCGCTCGCGCGCGACGCGCATGGCGGACGTCGCCCGCACCCTCGTGTGGGGAATCAAGCTCAAGCTGCGCATCCGAGGCCAGCGGGGGATGATCGTCTCGCTCAGCGGGATCGACGGATCGGGAAAAACGGCTCGCGTTCGTGCCCTGGAACGCGCGTTTGCGACGGCGGACACGCTCACGAACACATACTGGAGCCGCTTCGGCTCTTCGGCCCGACCGAGCGGCCTGGGCCGGCGGGGCGCGGAAGCCGCGAAGATTTCCGATACCGCGACGGCCCTCGCCCGCCGCCGCCGCCGGCTGGCCCATCCCGCGGTCAGGCTCGGCTGGCTGACGTACAACCTCGCGCAGATCGTCCTGCGCTATAACGCGTTCGTGCGTGTGAGGCGCATGTTCGGAAGGGTCGTGATCTGCGACCGCTACCTTTACGACGCGTCGGTCGAAATCGGCGCCTCGCTTCCCGATAATCCGGGTTTGGCCCGATGGTCGGAGCGGGTATTGACGAGTCTGTGCCCCCGGCCGGACGTCGCCTGGCTCTTCGACGTCCCCGCCGAGCTGAGCGTGGGACGGCAGGCGGACGAAAACCGGAGCGCGGCCTCCCGCGAGGAGCTTTCGAAGCAGCGCTCGGCGTATCTCGCGCTCGCGCGGACCCGCGGCATGCGTGTCGTGACGACCGACGGCGCGCCGCAGGCGACCACGGACCGGGTCGTGCGCGAAACCCTCGTCGCGTACTACGACGGCTACCGCACGTGGGTGAACGCGCTGCTGCTGTCCAATCCGAACCAGATGAACCCGCCCGGGGGAGCGCGATGAAAATCCTCGTCGTCACGCATATGTATCCTTCCCGGGAGCATCCGGAGAGCGGCGTCTTCGTCGAGCAGCAGGTGGAGTCGCTGCGGCGGGAAGGGGTCGACGTGGACGTTCTCCACGTCGACGTGAGGAAATCCAAGGCGCTCTACCTTTGGAGCTTTATCCCCCTGCAGAAGCGGGCGCTCACCCGGCGGTACGATCTCGTGCACGCCCACTACGTGTTCGCCGGGGTCGTCGCGCGCAGCCAGTTTCGATATCCCGTGGTCCTCACCCACCACGGGGAGGAAGCCCTGCACAGCTGGCAGGCTCCCCTGTGCAGATTGATGTCGCGGCTCGTCGACAAGACGATCGTCGTGACGGAGCCGATACGAAGATCCGTCGGCGTCGAGAGCGCGGCGGTCATCCCGTGCGGGGTCGACTTCGACGTATTCAAGCCGATGGATAAGCATTGGGCGCGGGAGCAGCTCGGCCTCGCCGCCGGCAGGAAGCTCGTGCTCTTCGTCGGCGACTATCCGAAGCGGGTGAAGCGCTTCGACGTCATCGAGGGCGCCATGGAGCGCCTGAAGTCCGGGGGCGTCGACGCGGAGCTCGTCGTCGTGTGCGCTCAGCCCTACGGGAAAGTGCCGCTCTATATGAACGCCTGCGACGTTCTCGTCCTCGCGTCGGACCGTGAGGGGTCGCCGCAGGTGGTGAAGGAGGCGATGGCCTGCAATCTGCCCGTCGTCTCCGTCGACGTCGGGGACGTGGCGGATGTGCTGTCCGGCGTTCGGGGCTGCCATCTGAGCCCTCGCGATCCGGCGAGCATCGCCGCAAAACTGGCGCTCGTCCTCGAACGATGCGAACGCACGGACGGGAGAGAGAAGACGCGGCGTTACGAATTGAGCTCGATCGCGAAGCGGATCGTCGAGGTTTACGAAGGAGTCGTCAGAGATCGCCGGGCGCGCCGCCCGTCGAAGAATTGAGCCTCTTATGATGAAACTGAACCCGAAACGAATTCTCGTCGTGCGCAGGGACGCGTACCCGAAGGAGACTCACGTTCTCCGCAACGTGACCACGCTGCTGGAGTCCGGCTTTGAAGTCGAGCTGATATGCTTGAGAGAATCGGGCCAACCCCTTCACGAGCGCGCCGGCCGGTTGCGGATCTTCAGAGTGCCTCTGGAACACCGCCGCGGCAACCTATGGCGCACCTTCGCGGAGTATTGGGTTTTCTTCTTTGTTCTCGCCATCCTCGTGCCGATCCGGTTTTTCGCGTTCAGGCCGAAGTTCGTCGAAATCGACACGATGCCCAATTTCCTGGTGTTTTCGGCCTCCGTGCCTCGTCTCCTCGGGGCCACCGTCGTGCTCTACATGTTCGAGCTGATCCCGGAGACGTACTGCGAGAAGCTCAAGGTGGGCATGGATCATCCGATTGTCAGGATGATCCGGCTCGAGGAGAGGCTCTCGGCGATGTTCGCGAACCGGATCATCGTCTATCACGAACTGATGGTGGAGACCCTGGGCAGGAGGGGGATCGAGGCGGGGAAGATGCACGTCGTGTACAACGTCCCGCTCGAAGATCGCTACGCGATCGACGTGCCGGCCGAGCCCCGCGAGGCGGGGACGATCTATTTCACTCACCACGGTCTCGTGGCGGAGCATTACGGGCTGCAGCACATGCTCCAGGCGTTGAAGCTCGTGGAGGATCGGCTCAAGCCCTGTCCGCCAATTCAGCTTGATATCGTCGGGAAAGGCGAGTACATTCCGCAGTTGAAAACGTTGGTCGAACGCCTGAAATTTCATACGGTTCGCGTCGTGTTCTGGGGCTTCGTGTCCGACGAGAAGCTCGTCGCGCTTCTGAGACGGGCGGATGCCGGGGTGTTGCCTCTCCTGAGCGACATCCTGTCTCCGAACAAGCTCTTCGACCTGGCCTACTTCGGGAAACCTGTTCTGTGCTCCCGGGTGGATGCGATTACCCGGCATTTTCCCGAGGGATCGATCCTCTATTTCGAGCGGGGAAATCCCGACGATATCGCGGCGAAGGTGCGGATGTTCATTCTCGACAGAGAGGCTATGTCGAAGAGCTTGAGCGCGCAGATCGCGAAAGTCTATGAAAAGATATCATGGCGTTTCCAGAGAACGCTCTACCTGTCCGTATACGCCGACGAAAGGAGCCCTTCATGAGCAACGCGCGGGAGCATACCTTGATAACAGGGGGATGCGGGTTCGTAGGCCGCCACCTTATCGCACGCCTGCTGCGCGATCGCCGCTCCCTCTGGGTCGTCGACAACCTCTCGACGGGCAGGCATCCCGATACGTGGGTGCCCCGGGGATTCGAAAAGAAGTCCGCGGAGGGAAACGTCATCGTCTACGACGGCCCCGACGGCCGGCGCATGACGTTCATCCTCGCGGATGCGGTGAAGGTATTCTCCGACGAGCTGGGCTTGTCGGGCCGCAAGCCGGAAATCCCCTTGCCCGAATTCGGGGATATCATCCATCTCGCTTCGATCGTGGGAGGCAGAATGGTGATCGAAGGCGACCCGATGGCGGTCGCTCTCGATCTCGCGATCGACGCGCTGTTCTTCCGCTGGGCGGTGGCGAACAAGGGCAGGATCGGCAGAGTCCTGTACGCGAGCTCGAGCGCGGCATATCCGGTCCTCCTGCAGGGCGATCAGAACGCCGTGAAGCTGAAAGAGGAGCACATCGAATTCGCCGGCAAGCTCGGCCAACCGGACATGACGTACGGCTGGAGCAAGCTGACGGGCGAATACCTCTCGACGCTCGCCTCGTCGAAGTACGGCCTGCATGTGGCGTGCGTGCGCCCGTTCTCGGGCTACGGGGAGGATCAGGACCTCAGCTATCCCGTGCCGGCGATCGCCCTGCGGATCGCGAAGAGAGAGAACCCCCTGACGATATGGGGCACGGGGAAGCAGGGGCGCGATTTCGTGCATATCGACGATTGCGTCGAGGCCATGCTGGCGATTCTGGACCGGGTTTCCGACGGGCGGGGGATCAATATCGGGAGCGGCGTGTTGACGACGTTCATCGAGCTGGCGGCGCTGATGGCCGAGATGGAAGGCTATCGGCCCGCGATCAAGCCGCTCGTCGACAAGCCGGAGGGCGTCAAGAGCCGTTACTGCGACCCGCTCGTTCTCAATACGGTCATCGGGTGGAAACCGTCCATCTCGCTGAAGGACGGGATGGGCAGAGTGCTCGCCGCCGCGCATCAGCGCGCGGCCGGCGGCGCGGAGAACGCCTGAGCATGATTGAAATTCAGCCGATCACATTCTCTCCGTGGATCGACTTCGTCTCCGGCCGCCCCGATTCGACGATCTTTCACCACCCGTCCTGGAGCGGCCTGCTCGCGGAATGCTACGGGTACCGGCCGTTCGTCCTCGTGAGCCTGGATGAAGCGGGGCGCGTCGACGGCGGCATTCCCCTGATGGACGTCGAGAGCAGGCTGACGGGACGCCGCTGGATATCGCTGCCCTTCTCGGACTATTGCACTCCGCTGTGCGCGAGCGAATCCATTCTGGAATCCCTCGTCGGCTACCTGTGCGATCAGTACGAGAAGAAGGCCGTTCCGCGGGTCGAAATCCACTCGCTCATTCGGGGCGGCCCGCTCGTGCACAACGACGAGCGGTACGTGCTGCATACGCTGAAGCTTCTCGAGGATCCGGAAGCCATCTTGAAGACCTTCGACAGGACCCGCGTCCGGCAGCCTCTGAAGCAGGTGGCGCAGAGAGGCGTCGAGGTTCGTCGGGCGACCGAGAAATCGGACATCTTCATTTTCTACGAGATGCTCGTGCAGACGCGACGCCGGCACGGCGCGCCGGTGCAGCCCCGGCGCTTTTTCGACCTGTTCTGGGACAGGATCGTCGCGAACGATCTGGGATTCCTGCTCCTGGCGTACAAGGAGGAGGAGCCGGTGGGAGGGACGGTGTTCGCGCACCACCGGGGCACGCTGACCGCGAAGTACAACGCCTCGGCGCCGAAGCATTGGCATCTGAGGGCGAACAACTCGCTGACGTGGTCCGCGATCAAATGGGGGTGCGAGAACGGGTACTCCCTCTTCGATTTCGGGCGCACCGAACTATCGAACCAGAGCCTGCGCGGCTATAAGGGCGGATGGGGCGCCGTCGAGGCCCCGCTCGTGTATTCCACGATCGCCGATCGCGAGCCGAAGCACTCGAGCGGCCGCCTCGACGCGATCGTGAAGCTCGTTATCCGGCGCTCGCCGCCGGCCGTATGCCGATGGCTCGGCGAATCCTTATACAAGCATTACGCGTGAGCGATATGAAGAATTCTCCCGATACCGCCGGGAACTGCTCTTTCATCGAGGACAATCAGCCTTCGATTCTGTGGCGTCTGCTCGATCCCGGCATCACGCCGGAGGATTGGACGGACGCGATCCGGGGGGCCGCGGGATGCCTCGAGGGTCTTCCCGCGGTCGCGTGCGGCGCCGATCCCCGCCGCCTGATGGCGGACATCGTGAGCGAATGCCAGTTCGGCCCCGGCCACTGGTGCCTCAGCCGGTCCAAGCGGCTCTACTACGGATTCGTCCGCTATCTTCTTCCCGATTTCCTGCGCACCGCGCTGCGAACCGTGCTCCTTTCGAGGCAGCGAACCGGCGCCGTGCTGGATTTTCCGATCGAGGATCGCTATATGCGGTTCCAGTTCGAGGTCGTGGCCCGCCTGATGGCGGCCAAACGGCTTGATTCGATCTCGCACGTCCGTTTCTGGCCGGCCGGCAAGGAGTTCGCCTTCGTTCTGACGCACGATATCGAGACCGCCGAGGGGCAGAAGTACGCGCGCACCGTCGCGGCCCTCGAGGAGAAATACGGTTTTCGCTCCTCGTTCAACTTCGTTCCCGAAAAATATCGCGTGGACCTCGACCTGATCGGCGAGCTCAAGAAGCGGGGATTCGAAGTGGGCGTGCACGGGCTCAAGCACGACGGCAAGTCCTTCGTCTCGAAGGAGGCCTTCGACGCGCGGGTGGAGAGCATCAACCGGTATCTCGCGCAGTGGGGCGCGGTCGGATTCCGGTCTCCCATGACGCATCGCAATCCCGAGTGGATGCAGGCGCTCGATATCGAGTACGACCTGTCGTTCTTCGATACCGATCCGTACGAGCCGATGCCGGGCGGGACCATGAGCGTCTGGCCGTTCATGATGGGCCGGTTCGTCGAGCTGCCGTATACGCTCTGCCAGGACCACACGCTGATGGTCACCCTCGCCGAGCGGACGCCCCGCCTGTGGCTCGAGAAGGTGGAGTTCATCCGCCGGCACCGCGGGCTCGCGCTGCTGAACGCGCATCCGGACTATCTGCGCGTGCCCGGGCGCTTCGCGATCTACGAGGATTTTCTCAAGGCGATGAGCCGGCGGACCGACTTCTGGCACGCCCTGCCGAGAGAGACCGCGCGCTGGTGGCGCGCCCGTGCTTCCGTCGAGATAGAGAACGGCGCGATCCGGAGAGCGCGCGCGCCGGAGACGGAGTTCGATTTCGCGCCGGAGTCGATTCGGCTGACCGAAGAGGGCGGAATTGTCCTGTTCCCCTCGGGATCTTGACACCTGCGCGGATTTCCTGTAGAATCTAGGTTGTTGTGATAAACGTAGATACACCACTCGGAGAAGGGTCCGGCATGGATCTCTCAATTGTCATCCCGAATTTCAACGAAGAGAAGAACATCGAGGCTCTCTACGCGCAGCTCGTCAAGACGCTCGAGGAGATCGGGCGCAGCTACGAGATCGTATATGTCGACGACGGCAGCACGGACGGGTCCTCCCGGGAGCTCGAGAAGCTGCACGCCAAGGACAATCACGTGAAGGTGATAGAGTTTCAGCGGAACTTCGGGAAGGCCGCCGCGTATTCCGCCGGTTTCGCCCTCGCGCAGGGGGATATCGTGATCACCATGGACGCCGACCTGCAGGATGACCCGGCCGAGATTCCCAATTTTCTCGAGAAAATGGAAGAGGGATACGACGTCGTCACCGGCTGGAAGCACCGCGGCAAGAGCTCGCCGACCGCCTTCGTCCTTTCGGTCATCTTCAACAGGATGATATCTCTCTTTACCGGATTGAAGATCCGCGACCTGAACTGCCCCTTCAAGGCCTACCGGAACTATGTCGTCAAGAAGCTCAACATCTACGGAGACCTGCATCGCTATATCCCCATACTGATCCGGAAGGACGGGTTCAGCATGGCGGAGATCAAGGTGTCCAACAAGCCCCGCCTGTACGGGAAATCAAAATATTCGTTCAAGAAGTACCTGGTCAGCTTTTTCGATTTCATAACGATATACTTCATATCGACCTACTCGGAAAGGCCTCTCCACTTCTTCGGCAAGATGGGCCTCGGCTCGTTCATCATAGGCGTGCTTGTTGACGTCTACGCCATTCTGTGGTGGATCCTCGGCAAGGTCCGCATCGACGAGAGCATCCCGACTCTGCTGCTCGGCATCATGTTCATTCTGATAGGCGTCCAGTTCACGCTGACGGGCCTGCTCGGCGAGATGCAGCTGAGGAATCTGAGGGAAGTGAATCCGGAATTGAAATACGTCATCAAGCGGACCTTGACGCGCGGAGCCGACGACAATCGGCGCGCGTGAAACGAGGACCGTCGAATCGCTCAATCGCCTATCGGAACGGGGAGTCTGCACGTGATCGGCAGAAAAGAAGTCTATCTGAAGGAAATCCTCGCCCAGGCTCCGCGCATCATCGGGCTGCAATGCCGGGTGCCGAGCATGAAGCCGTACGGCTGTTTCGACCGGCCCTTCTGGAATTACGGCGATTACGGCACGCCGAGGGCCCGCAGGCAGGAGGCGGTGCTGACCCTGGCCCTTCTCTACACCATCGAGCACGAGGACAACGTCTACTACAGGAATCGCATGATTCTCGAGTGGATCAAGGCGGGGATCGACTTCTGGACGGGGATCCAGCTCAGAACGGGGGCCTTCAACGAAGCGTATCCGAACGAGTTCAACCACACCTCCACCGCGTTCACCAGCTATGCGATCAGCGAAACCCTGCTGCTGCTGAAAGAGGAGCTGCCCGCGCGGCAGGCGTATCTCGAAACGCTGCGCAGGGCCGCCGAGTGGCTCAGAAGAAACGACACGCCCCTGGTCGTCAATCAGAACACGGGAGCCGCGGTCTTTCTCTACAACATGCACATGCTGACCGGCGACGACGCGTACGCGAAGCTCGCGAACGACAAGTTCGAGCGCATCGCGTCGTCCCAGGATCCCGAGGGATGGTTCAACGAGTACGGCGGGCCGGATATCGGCTATCTCTCGCTGGGGATCGGTTACCTGGCGAAATATTTCCAGAAGAGCGGAAACGAGCGGGTGTTGCCGGTCCTCGCCAGGGCCGTCGATTTCATTTCATACTTCGTTCACCCCAACGACACGTTCGGAGGCGAATACGCGAGCCGGGACACCGAGTATCTGATGCCCGACGGTTTCGAGATCCTCGCCCCCCGCATCGAAACCGCCAACGCGATCGCGGAGACCATCGCCGGCGCGATCCGGCGCAGGAGCGCCGTCCTGCCCTTCTCGCTCGACGACAAGTACCTGCTGTACAACGGGTACGATTACCTCCAGGCCTATTTGAACAACAGGTTCGACAGGGCCGACACGGATGCGCTGCCCCGCAACAAGCCCTTCTTCAAGTACTTCAAGAGCTCCCGCATCGCCGTCAGGAACAGCGACAAGATCTACGTCGTCGCCAGCGGCAACAAGGGCGGGGCTCTTTTCGCGTACTTCAAGGATTCGGGCAAATCCTTCGACGATTCCGGTGTGCTGGTCTATTCGAAAAACCGCATGCTGACGAGCTGCCTCATGAACAAAACGAACGTCGTCGAGGCGCGCGAAAACTCGATAAAGGTCAGCGGAAAGCTGGGCAAGCCGTTCGACAACAAGATGACCGAGCCGAAATACCTGGCGTTGAGGCTCTTCCAGCTGACGTTCGGATACTTCGAGGCGGTGAGCCTGGGGGTCAAGGAGTTCCTGAGAAAGGCGCTGATCACCAAATCGAAATCGAGCCCCTACCGCTTCGAGCGGGAGATCGTCTTTACGGGGAATTCGATGTCGATCACGGACAGGGTCGAGCGTTTCGGGAGCCTGAAGAGGATCAGGACCGGGCTCAGGCTCGACACCATCTACGGAGAAAGCGCCAGGTACTTCAAGAATGCGGAGCTGGACGGCCAACCGTTCGCGCTCGAAGTGAGCGCCGGAGATGAATCAGGCGAGATGATAGAGATACGAAGGGTCTTCGACGGCTCCGGCGATCTCAAGCAATAGGCGGGGAATCCGGAAACCGGATACGACGGCCGTCGGATTCCCGAGGATCACGTAAAATGTCCCTCAAGAAAGCGATGTTCGTGATTCCCCTGATCGCGGTGTCGATCTACGCGATCTCCTGCGCGGTTCCTTCCCTGAGGATTCTCAGGATGATAACCGGCTTCGCGCTGCTCACCTTCATCCCCGGATTCGCGTTATACCTGCTGATCAAGCGGTCCGCTCTCGAGCTGCTGGAGACCTTCGCGGTCTCGATGGCGATATCGCCGGTGGTCGTCAGCGTATCGGTTTCCCTCCTGTTGATCGCGGGAATCGGCTGGAACGTTTCGATCGCCGCCGTATTGGCCGTCGGTATCGGCGTCGTCTGGTTGTTCGCTTTCAGGCGGGGGGATTTCAAGCTCGGGGGGGATAGGCGCGCATTTGTCATGCTCGTCTCCATCCTCGTGTGCCTCGCGACGGCCGCGTCGATCTTTCACATCTCGAGCGTGTACTACCGTATGAGAGGCGACGCCTGGCATCAAGGCGAAATGGTCACCGAGATCCTGGCGAGGGGCATACCCCCCATGGAACCGACGTATCAGGGCTTGCTGCCGCAATATTACTGGCTCTACGAGGCGTACGCCGCCATAGTGCACAAGGCCACGGGCATCGGCATCTTCGAAACGATGTCCCTCATATCGGCGCAATTTCTGGTTCTCGCCGGAATGGGCATTTTCCTGCTCTCCGGCCTTTTCAGGGAGTCGTTCGGCCAGAACGTATCCGCCGTCCTGTTCACCATTCTCGGAGGGAGCTCGTTCGGCTATCTGTTCTGGGTGCTCAGGAGCTTCGCGGGGGAGAATAGGGGATGGGCGGAGATATCCGCCAACTTCCACCTCATCCGTGCCGGGGTTCTCGGCACGTCCGCGTTCGTCGCCAATCCGGGCGGGTATGCCTGGATAGTCGCGAAATACATGCATTCGAATCCGATGGTGATCGCGAGCGTCCTCTTCACGCTGCTGATGTATTTCGCCCTTCGGTATTTCTCCGACAGGAAAGCGTCGTGGCTGCCGCTGTCCTTCGTATCTCTCGTCGGCGCGTTGCTGTTTCATCCGATTTCCGGGATCGCCTTTATGGCGATGTGCGGCCCCGCCGCGTTCCTGGTCTATCTCCTGAAGAGAAAATCGCCCGATCTGGGATCGTTCAGGCCGATCCTGGCCCTGTATGCCGTATTCCTCCTTGCCCTGATCGTTTCGCTTCCCTACCTGATTCCCATCCTCGGGCAAAGGCCGGAAGTGCGGAGCATGCAGCAGGGCAGCGGCATTTTGGCGATGATGGGCAATCCGATAGGCCGCCTGGCCGCCATCGGCCTCAGCGGTCTCCTGTTCGTTCCGCTGGCGATTCCATCGATCGCTTCCCTGCTGAGAAAGAGCTCCGCACGGAACCTTTTCTTTCTGCTCATGGTCGCCTGCCTCATGCTCTGCACCCTGTTCATTCCCGGCACCTATCAAACGATGGAGAAGTTCTATTTTTACGCCTTCATATATCTGGCGATCATGGGCAGCTGGACGATCCCGGTCATCCTGAAGAGATTCTGGACGAGCGGTTTCAGGAAATCGGCGATCGTTCTTCTGATGGCGGTCGTATTCCTCCCGACGCCCGCGATACTCGTATACGGCTGGATAACCGATCCCACCAACAACACCAGCGAGCACAATCGGACGATGATGGCGGAGAAGGATAAAGAGGTCTATCGGTGGATACGGGAGAATACGCCCATCGACGCATTTATCGTCGACAACAAGGACAGGACCTTCATGCTCGTTTTCGGCCGGAGGAGGACCTACCAGTACGTGTCGGATGTCCCTCCCGCATGGCGCCAGGATGATCGGGAACGGGAGCGAAGGAACAGGGTCATCGAAAGCATCTACTCCGTCGGCGACCTGGAACCATTTGCCTTGGAACGCCTGCGGGCGATAGAGGAACCGGTCTACATCGTGGTGAGAAGAGAGGATTTCGAGGATCAGTCGCCGATCCTGGACAAGATGAACAGGTACCCCGGAGTGTTCGAGCGTGTATACGGCGACGACGAATCCACGGTGTACAGGGTCAAACGGAGCTGATGCGCCTCATACCCCGCCTGGCCGGCGGTCATTATTGCCTTTCCGCGCGGGCCGCGCTTTATTATAATGAACGTCGTTCGGCGAGCCTATCGCGAAGGGGAATCGGATGAAACGGCAGCTCCTGAAATCGATGATCATGGGCGCGACGGTCGTCCAGGCGGACCTCCGGTACGTCGGGAGCATCACGATCGACGAGGATCTCATCGAACGAAGCGATTTGGCCCTGAACGAGAACGTGCTCGTCGTCGACCGCACGAACGGAAACCGGCTCGAGACCTACGTGATCAAGGGGGAGCGGGGAAGCGGGATGATCTGCATGAACGGAGCCGCCGCCCACCTCATCGCTCAGGGGGACACGATCGATATCATGGCGTTCTCCTGGTCGAGCGGCGGCGCGCGGCCGCTCTTCGTCGAGGTCGACGCGCGCAACCGTTTCGTCCGTTACGTTGAGATGAACGAATCCGGACCAGGGCGCTCAAGTCACTAACCTCCGGCCGCAACAATGATCCGAAGCAACCTGCATCTGTTTCGCCTGTTCGGTATCCCCGTCGAGGTCAACGTGAGCTGGCTTCTCGTCCTCGCCCTCATGACGTGGTCCTTCGCGACGGGCTGGTACACGGACGTCCTCCCGGACGGGAGCAGGCAGGAGCTGTGGATTCTCGGGTTCCTGACGGCGATCCTGCTGTTCGTCTCGATCCTCCTCCACGAGTTCAGCCACTCGGTCGTCGCGTCGCGGAACGGCCTGCCCATACGCAAGATCACGCTCTTCCTCTTCGGCGGCGTCGCGCAGATGGAGCGCGACGTCGACGATCCGGTCCTCGAGCTCAAGATGGCGTCGGCCGGTCCCGCGATGTCGGTCGTGCTCGCGGCGTTCTTCTTCGGGCTCTCGAAGCTCGTCGCCGGGCACCGGCTCGTCTTCCCGCTCATGCAGAATCTCGCATATATCAACCTCGTCGTTCTCGTGTTCAACATGGTGCCCGGTTTTCCGCTCGACGGGGGGAGGATCCTGCGCGCGATCATCTGGAAAAAGACGGGGAACGTGCAGAAGGCGACGCGCATCGCGAGCCGCGTCGGCACGGCCTTCGCGATCATCCTCATGGTGTACGGCGTCTTCAATTTTTTCGTCGGGCAGATGATCGGCGGGATCTGGTTCATCTTCATCGGGTATTTTCTGCGGCAGGCCGCCCAATCGGGCTATCTTCTCGTCACGCTGCGGCAGACGCTCGGGAACCTGAAGGTGTCCGACGTCATGCGCTCTCCGGTCGTCACGGTCGACGCCGCCCTGAATCTCCGGCATCTCGTCGACGAGTATTTCCTCAGGTACCATTACGGTTCGTTCCCCGTGATCGAAAACGGCGCGCTCGCCGGCATGGTTTCGCTCAGGGACGTGAAGCAGGTCGAGATGGAGGATTGGCAGCGGGCGACGGTCGCCGATATCGCGGACAGGGAGATCACGCGTGACGCGCTGCATCCGGAATATCCCGCGGAAACCCTTCTCCACCTGATCATGAAAAAGGGCTACGGCCGGCTGCCCGTCATCGACGGCGGGGGCAGAGTGGTGGGAATCGTGTCGCGCCGCGATCTTATGGAAACGATAAAGATGATGGCTTATTTGGAGGAATGATTCAGACTTCCGGTCCCTCTGCGAACTCCTCGATATCCTCCTCGAGAATGATGTTGACGGCCCCGTACTTCTTCGTCTTCTTGTCCAGCATTTCCCTCTCCCTGCTCTTGGGATCCGGTTCCGGCCGGTTGTTTTTCTTCTTTCTGGGGACTGGCCTGCGCTTCACTTTGCGATCTCTCCTTTCTCAGATACAGCCTTTCGCGTTGTCGAAAGGAAACCGGTTACCAGAATTATAGCAAAATCGGCTTCGATTTTCACTACTTTGCAAAAAATATGACAATTTTCGGAGCGGGGGCTCGAAGGCCGGTTCGGGGCGGCGATAAAGGAAGAAAAGGCCGCCGGAATACCGGCGGCCTCGATTCTGGCGCTGCACGATGCGAGGGGAAAGGGCTCATTGCTTGGGCGGTCTGTTTTCCTCGAATATCGCGTCGTCGAGCTTTTCGTCGAACGCGATCGAGCTCCAGGAATACTCGCTCGCCTTTCGCCCGCTGTCGTACACGAGAACGTGGAACGGCATTGTGTGCCCCCGGACGTTTCGGTAATCCTCGAACACGAACGCGCGCGCGCCCTTGTTCTCGATCCGGCGCGCGAGGAGATTCGTCTTCTTGGACACGTCGAAGAGAATCGTATCTCCCTTGAGGACGCAGCCCGCGCGCGCGAGGTCCTTTCCCTTGAGGATCGAATCGTCGGGGACCGGGGCGGCGACGAAGAACGTGTCGCACGCGGCGAGGAAATAGCGAACGCCGTCGACCCGGTCGAGCACCGTTTTCAGGCTCGCCGTGAGCGCCGGGCTCTGCCTCGTCGTCAGGTTGACGATGCCCCACGCCTCGCCGCCGCTGTAATAGTAGAGGCGGAAGAAGGGATGATCGTAGGCGCTGTTGTCCTGGTCGATCTTGAGCTTGTCCGGTTTCTTGATCGTGCGGGTGTAGTCGGCCTTGAGCGTTCCCCATCCTTCCGTGTCCCATTCGATGAAGAGGCCCTTCTCGACGCGGGTCGTCCAGGGCTTGTCCTCGCCGAGCGCCTTCGACGCCTTTTCGAGGAGCGCCCTCGCCGGATCGGCCGCCGTGCCCGGGGGGCCGGACGCGTTTCCTGACGCCGCGAGAAGCGCGATGAACGCGCAGGCGATGAGCGCGGCTGCCGGCAGCCGTTTCGATTTCGATATTCCTGTCATCGATCCCTCCTCGTATCAGACGGTGAGCTCGCCGTGCGCCGCGAGCAGTTTCGAGCGGATCGCGAGGTTGTGCGGGCAGGTCGCCTCGCACGGCCCCTCGCAGGACGCGCATCGCTCGGCGCTCCGCTCGCGCGGGAGCTTCCGATAGAGCGACATGGCGTGCTTCTCCTCGCCGTAGCTTCCGAAGTAGAGCCGGTAGCGGAGGATGTCCGCGATCGGAACGCCGTTCGGGCACGCGGCGAGGCATCCGCCGCAGCCGGGCCTGCAGTAATCGCGATCGAGGAGCATGCCGTAGCCCTTGAGCGCTTTCTCCTCCTCGGGGGTGAGCTCGGGCCTGCCGGAGGCCGCGACGTATTCGTCGATCATCTCGACGCTGCGCATCGTCATCGAAACGCAGTCGATTCCCGGCTGGGCGAGCATCCATTTGATGACCGCCTGGCGCACCGTGGCGCCGTTCTTCATGAACGGCTTGTAGTCGATCTTCCGCGCCGCCGCGAGGCTTTTCATGGCGACGACGGCGACTCCCTTGCTCCTCGCCTTCGCGAGAACGGGTTCGAGCCCCTTCGTCATGAAGTTCATGCCGGGCATGATCATGTCGATCGGGGTGTTGTCGACGAGCCAGTCGAAATCCTCGACCATGCGCGGCCCGTGCGAGCTCGCTCCCCAGAAGCCGATCTTCCCGTCGCGTTTCGCCTTCTCGAAGGCTTCGACGATCGCCGGATTCCTGATCTTCGCCGGATCGCTCAGCTTCGGATCCTCGCCGACCGAATGGATGAGGACGCATTCGACGCGCCCGGTGTTGAGGCGCTTCAGGCTCTCGTCGATCGCCGCGGCGATCTCCTCGGCGGTCGTCTTCGCCGTGAAGAGCTCGGGCACGAGCTTCGTCGTGATGAAGAGCTTCGCGCGCTTCGCGGGGTCGAGCTTCCCGAGGACGACTTCCATCTCGTAGTATTGACGGGCGGTGTCGACGTAATTGATGCCGCGCTCCATCGCGTATTCGAGAAGCGAGGTGTCCTGCATCGACGCGTTTCCGAACCCGAGATCGGAGGTCTTCCAGCCGGTGCGTCCGAGCTCGCGATAGTCCTTGATCGCGGGCTTCTCGACAGCCGGGGAGCCCGGCTGCGCGCCCGGCGTTCCCGGTTCCTGCGCCCGCAGCCCCTTCGCGGCCGAGAGCCCGAGGCCGATTCCCGCGACGGACGCGAGAGACCCTCCGATGAACGATCTGCGGGAAAGTTCCTTGTCGTTCTTCTTCATCCTCCACCTTCCTTTCGGCGCTGTTACTTCGATTCCGTTTCCTCGAGCGTGAGCCCGTAGCGGCCGGCGATGTCGAGAGGCGGCATCGGACCGTCGAGCGGTTTCGCGTCGCGCACGTACCATTCGAACCAGTCGAGCAGGCGGAAGAGGACGTCGGCCCGCCCGGGTTGTTTCGCGTTGCCGTGCCCTTCGCCCGGATACTGCACGAAGCGCACGGCCGGATGGTCGTTCATTTTGAGCAGCCGGTAGAACTCGACGCTCTGCCCCGGATGCACGCGCGGGTCGGCCGCGCCTCCGAGGATGAGGACGGCGCTTTTGCTCCGGCGCGCCCAGTAGATGGGGCTTCGCTCGAGGCTCTGCTGCCACATGTCTTCGATTCTCTTCCCCGAATGCACGTAAAGCTCCTCGTACGGAATATCGGTCGTGAGCCGCTTGCTCGTGAGGTCGCTGATCCCGACGAACATGCAGACCGCGCGGACCTTCTCCGTGTAGCGAGAGGCGAACCAGGCCGCCGCGTAGCCGCCGTACGAGCCGCCCGCGAGGCCGACGCGCGCCTTGTCGGCGACGCCGGCGGCCGCGAGCCAGTCGATGCCGTCCGCGATATCGTCGAATTCCTTGCCCGCCGCGTCGTTATACCCCGCGAGCGCGAATTCGAGCCCGTAGCCCGTGCTCGCGCGATAGTTCGGGAGAAACACCGCGAAGCCCTTGCCGGCGAGGACCTGCGCCGGCTCGCTGTACCGCGTCACCCAGCCGTTCGAGTAGTTCGACTCGGGTCCTCCATGGACGATGACGACGAGCGGGTATCTCCGGCCGGCTTCGTACCCGACGGGGTAGACGAGGATGCCCTCGATCTCGAGACCGTCGCGGGCCGGATATTTCACGACCTTCTGCGTGCCGAGGGCGCGATCAGCGACCCACGGATTGAGATTCGTGAGCTTCTTCGGGGTTTTCGTCCCGGCGGACCAGAAATAGAGATCGCCCGGGACGTCCGGCGCGCTCGCCGGGAACGCGAAGCTCTTGAAGTCCTTCGTGAAGGTCGGAGCGTCGAAGACGACGCCGGCCGACTTCGCGTCGAGGACGATGGCGCGTTTTCCGCCGGACGCGCTCACCGTGCTCAGCGTCGGATACGCTCCTTCGGCGGAGCGGTAGACGACCGTGCCCTTGTCCTTCCAGCCCACCCAGTTCACGTGGCCCCGGAAATCCGGCTCGGTAAGATTCTTCGCCTCGCCTCCCGTGGCGGCGACGACGAAAACCTGGCTCTCGGCGTGGTCCTTCAGCTCCTTCGCCGCGTTGTATGCGACGCGCGCGCCGTCGGGGCTCCACGCGAAGTTGCCGAGCTTGCCGGGATTATCGGTGAGCCGGCGTTTCTCCTTCGTCGCGGGATCGACGATCCATATCTTCTGGAACATGTATTCCTGGTCGATCAGGTTTTTCGGCGTGATCCCCGCCGCGATCGATTTTCCGTCGGGGCTCCACTCGATGCTCCAGACCGAGCAGCCCTCGGTGATCTTCTCGGCGTCGCCGGGGCGGCCGTCCTTCCCGACCTTCAGCACGTAGAGGTTTCTGTCCTTGAGATTCTCCTCGAAGAAGATGAATCCGTAGCCCTTCTTGTCGAGCTCCTTCTCGCGCTTCGACTGCGGCGTCGCCGCGACATAGGCGATTTCGCCGCCCGTCGGGTGCCAGCGGAAGGCCGACACGCTCGTCTCGGAGCTCGTGATCCGCACTGCCTCGCCCCCCGAGACGGGAATCATCCACACCTGCGTCTTCGCTTTCTCTCCGCGCGCCATGAGGAAGGCGACGGCCGAGCCGTCGGGACGCCAGCGAGGGCCGCTCGCGTTGACCTTGCCCGTGATGAAGGGCTTCGGTTCGCCGCCCTTCGTCGAGACGAGCCAGAGCTCGCTCCATGCGCCGCCGGCCTCGTCGGCGGGGGCGCGCGGCACGGACACGGTATACGCGATCCATTCGCCGCTCGGGCTGATCGCCGCCTCGGAGACCCGCTTGAACGCAAGGGCGTCTTCGGGGGTGAAGGGGCTGGCGGCATGCATGGATTGCGGAACGAGAATCAGGAAGCCGAGGATCGCGAGCGCCGCGATCCTCGATGCGGAAGAGCGCACTTTCATGAGAATCCTCCCTCGCCGGTGGAACTCATATGCCCGCAAGACAATGGGACAATGATGCACCAAGGGAAAGGGCTTGTAAACAGATTCTTGGACGCGGTATAGTGTCCGGTGCGCCAGGGAGTCGGGAGCAGACCAATCCAAGGACAAAGGGGGAAATCTCCTATGCCAGAGGAACACAAGAAGCTTCATCCGGCGGCCTTCAGAGAGCTCAAGGCCGGAGAAACCTACGAACCGATCGTGCCGGCGTCGCAGTCGGCGCTCGAGATCACGATCCGCTCCGTCGCGATCGGGCTCGTCATGGCGGTCATCTTCTCGCTCGCCTCGGCGTATCTCGCCCTCAAGGCGGGGCAGGGGATGGAACCCGCGATTCCGATCGCGATCCTCGCCGTCGGCATGGCGGGGCTCTTCGCCCGGCGGAGCACCATTCTCGAAAACGTCATCATCCAGTCGATCGGCGCGGCTTCGGGCTCGGTGGTGGCGGGCGCCGTCTTCACGATTCCCGCCCTCTACATGCTCGGCCTCGAGGTATCGTTCTGGCAGATATTCCTGACCGCGTTTTTCGGCGGCTGCCTCGGCGTCTTCTTCCTCATTCCGCTGCGCCAGTTCCTCATGGTCAAGGAACACGGGAAGCTTCCGTTCCCGGAGGCGATGGCGACGACCGAGATTCTCGTGACGGGGGAGGGTGCGGGCGCCCAGGCGAAGATCCTCATCTGGAGCGCGTCGGTCGCGTTCTTCTTCGACCTCTGCGTTCTCACCTTCGGCCTCTGGCGCGAGATCATCACGTTCCATTCGGTGAAATTCGGCGCCTGGCTGGAGAATCGCTTCGCGATGGCGTTCCGTCTCGACGGGCTCGCCGCGATCGTGGGCCTCGGCTACATCGTCGGTCTCAAGTACGCGTCGATCATCGCGTCGGGCAGCTTCCTCTCGTACCTCGTGTTCATTCCGTTCGTCAAATTCATCGGCGGGCATCTCACGGGGATCATTCCTCCGGGCACGATTCCGATTTCCGAGATGGGCGTTGACGACATCTTCAGGAACTACGTCCGTCTCATCGGCATCGGCGGCATCGCGGGCGCCGGCATCATGGGAATCATCCGGAGCTTCCCGTCGATCGTGCAGTCGTTCAGCATCGGGATCAAGGGCATCGCGGCGTCGCGCGAAGGGCACGGGGCGGTCGCGCGGACCGATCGCAACCTCAACATGCGTGACGTGCTCCTCGGCATCGCCGCCGTCGCCGTGTGCCTCTTCATATTCTTCAGGACCGGTCTCACCGGAACGTCCGTCGGTCTCGTGGGAGTCGCGATCGCGCTCGTCATTTCATTCCTCTTCACCCTCGTGGCGGCGCGGGCCATCGGCCTCATCGGCACGAACCCCGTATCGGGAATGACCCTCGTCACGCTCATCATCACGAGCGTGATCCTCGCGAGAATGGGGCTTTCCGGCGAGACGGGGATGTTCGTCGCGCTCATCATCGGCGGCGTGGTCTGCACCGCTCTCGCGGTGGCGGGAGCCTTCGCGACCGATCTCAAGATCGGCTACTGGATCGGCTCGACCCCGCGCAACCAGCAGGTGTTCAAGTTCGCCGGGGTTCTCGTCTCGGCGGCGGCGTGCGCGCTGGCGATGATGCTGCTCGCGAGCACGTACGAGTTCGGCTCCCAGCAGATGCCGGCGCCCCAGGCGTCCGCGATGCGCGAGATCATCGTCGGGCTCATGGGGGGCGGCGCGGGGGTCCAGTGGATTCTCTTCGCGTTCGGCGTCATCATTTCGGTGATTCTCGCCCTCATCGGCGTGCCGGCGCTCGCGTTCGCGCTCGGAATGTACCTTCCGATCCAGCTCAACACGGCGATTCTCCTCGGCGGCTTCCTCGCATATCTCGTCGCGAAGAGCTCGAAGGAAGAGCGGGTCGCGAAGGAGCGGGGAGAGCGGGGCGTTCTCGTCGCTTCCGGGTTCATAGCGGGCGGCTCCATCGCCGGGGTCGTCGCGGCGGTTCTCGCGGCGACGGGCCTGCAGTCGCGCGTCACGGTGCCGTGGCCCGGCACGAGCCTCGATTCGTGGGGAGAGATCCTCGGCATCGTCATGGTCGCCGGTCTCGCGGTATTCATGTACCGTTACGCGAAGAAGACGAGCCACGCGAAGTAAAATGCGGCGAATGTGGGACTGAAAGGGCGGGCCGCTCTCATGCGGCCCGCCCTTTGAAATAATGCCGCCGACCCGTTTCTGTTATTTGCTCTCCATCTGCCTCTTGATATCCGCGAGACTCTCCTTGATCCGCTCGTTCTCCGCGCGCATATCGGCAAGCTCGCGTGCGATGCGATCGTCGTTCGCCGCGATGGAGGCGGCCCGCTGCGCGGCGACGTCGATCGCCGGTCGGGCCGGGGCGTTCTCGTCGCTGACTGCGTTCGAGCTCGCGAGAGTCGGCTCTACCGTTCCGTACGTGGTCGCGACGTAGAGGCACGTGAGCTGGACGTCGTACGCGGCGCCGCTTCCGATGTTCCCGCTGCCCAGCAGGTAGAAGGAATGAGCTCCGGGGGTGACCTGAAAGAGGCCGTGAACGGTCACCGGGATATAATAGGTGCCGCTCGGCAGCGAAGCGTTGAGATAGAGCGCGACGTCCTGATTGACGGGAGCCGCGGCCGCATCGTCGGACACGCCGAAATTGAAAGAGCTTGCGGTGCCGTTGGTATGGTTGGCATATGCCTGAGTGGTGGCGATGACGAGAACGTACCCCGCATCGGGCGCGGTTATCGTTTGGGAGCCGACCGTGGTCCATGTCGCATCGAGAGAGACGGTTGCCGTGCCTTCGGTATAGCTCGCCACGCCGGGCTCGTTATAGGTTTCCCCGCTGTTGATCGCGTCGGTCGGCAGGGTGACCGAGGTATAGCCGATTTGATTCATATTGAAAACAGCCGATTGAGCCGATCCGGCGATGGCCACGTAGGGATCAGAGGTGCTCAGATGATTCCCGTCGACGGTGAATCCGGCGCTGCCCGCGGCGTTCCGGGAGATTGAAAGGAATCCGCCGCCGCCGGCGTCAAAGTCCGGCTGCAGCGCATAGGTGTAAGCGCCGCCCTCGTCGTAACCGTAGAGCATGCCTCCGCTCGGAGCGCTGGAGAGCGTCACGAGCGGCGTCGAAACGCCCGGGCCGCGGATCTCGAGCTCCCCCGTGCCCGTGAGGCGCATCCGCTCGTAGTTACTCGTGAGGAAATGCATCGGGTTCTCCGTGGCCACGCGGATCATCATCGGGCCGGCGTGCACGCCGGCGTCGAGGAGAGACATGTTGTCGAGCGAGATTCCGTCGATGGTCGCCCCCGAATTCGCTGCGTATTTCTGCAGGGCGAGATGATCGTACAGGCCGCCGTTCGTTTTGAGCCTCACGATGGCGTTCCCCGTGGAGCTCGTCTGGTTGATCAGCATTTCCTCCTTCGTGGCGCCGCCTTCGAGGTGGAGCTTCGAAAGAGGGGAGGTCGTGCCGATGCCGATCTGTGAGCTGTTGTTGTAGAGCGAGCTCGTTGCGACCCACGCCCCGCCGTCGTACCACAGGGTTTGACCGAAAGAGCCCGACGGCAGTCCGCTTCCCCCCGTCGCGGTGAACGATTGCCACGCCGAGCCGTTGTATCCCTCGAAGTCCGATCCGGTCCAGCGAATGGCGCCGGCGTTCGAGGACGTGGTGTTGCTGAGAAGGAGGCCTCCGGCTACGTGCAGTCTCTCGAGCGGCATGTCCACGCCGATTCCGAGTCTGCCCGCGGTGGTCATGGTCATCCGCCTGCCCGACATGTCGAGGAACCAGTTGTTGCCGCCGTCGAGGCCCATATAGCCGCGCAGCACGCCCGCCTTGTCGAATCCGATGCCGACCGTCGGCGCGGAAACGGCGTTCAGGTAAAGGCTCGCGTAATCCGGACCCTTGCCTTCCACGAGGAGCGCGACCTGACCCGATGCGGGGCCGACGACATGGAGCGGATACTGCGGATTCGTGGTTCCGACGCCGACGTTGCCCGTGGCAGGGATCTCGTTCGACGCCGGATCGGATCCCTTGACCATCCGCGCGTTCATCGCGTACGCGGCGTCGGTGAGAAGGGTGCGCGGCGCGAGCTCGGCGCCTCCCTCGACCGAGACGCCGAGGTAGTAGGGGAGATCGAAATCGAGCGCGCTCAATACCTGCGTCCATCCGAGATTGGCGCTGAAGATGCCCTTCGATACGGTCACGAGATGGGCCTCGGACCAGATCGCGCTCCCGCCGACCTCGACGTCGTAGAGCCTGAAGGTGACGTTGTAGGGGCCGTCGGGGAGAGCGACGCCCGCGCCGTCGGTGAGCACGCCCTGATAGCTCAGGAGCTCGGGAACGTCGGCGCCCGCCGCGGAAACGAGTGAGGCGATGAGCGCGAGGGCGACGAGAAGTGAACGTTTCATATCGGACCTTCCTTTCAGGATCGTCTGGGCTCTTTCGCGCCTGCGGCGGCGCTACCGCACGACCACCATTTTCTTCGTGATGCTCTGTTTGCCCGCGATGAGGCGGTAGTAATAGACGCCCGAGCCGACCGTCGCGCCAGCGTCGTTCGTGCCGTTCCACGGTATGGAGTGCTTCCCCGCGGCCATCGCGCCGTCGCGCAGCGTCCGCACCCGCGCCCCCGAGACGTCATATATGGCGATATTCACGGGCTGTTGAACCGGATTGTAGAACGAAATCGCCGTGGAGGGATTGAACGGGTTCGGATAGTTCTGGTACAGGGTGAGAGGTTTCTGCGGAAGCGTCACGGTCATCGTGAGGGAAAAGCTTTCCTGATCCCCTTTCACCGCGCCGATCCGGTAGAGGTACGTGCTCCCCGGCGCGGCCGTCGCGTCGCGATAGCTCGTTTCATGGACGAGAGCCGCGTTGATCCTGCCGAATTCCTCCTTCGCCGCGTTCCGAGCGGTAGACGTTGAATCCCTCGAAGCCCGCGCTCGCGGAGGGGACCCAGGTAATGATGACTTCATCCTCTCTGAGCTCGCTCGCGCACGCGGCGAACGCCACGTCGACCGTGGAAGATATTCCGGCGAGATACCAGAATCCCGCTTTTGCGTGATTTTCGGCGCCGGTTGAAATGCCGATGACCGGCTGGCCCACCGTGCCGTAGACGATGTGCGTGCCGGATGCGATCCCGCCCCCGCCCGCCAGCACCGCATGCGGAACGGCATACTGCGCGAGCGCTTCCGGCGGCCGGAGCGTCATCGCGCACGCGACGACGAGGAAAGAAAGCAATAGCTGTCTGCTCCCCATGGAACGCCTCCTTTCAAGCCCGATTATTCGTTCATGTGATTTCAATCAGCCCGCTTCTTACCCGGGCCGGATTCTTTCAATTGTATCGCGCGCAGTCAATCAGTTTTTCTCGCGGCGAAATAGGAGCTTTCGCGGGGATTTCCGATTCTATATAATCATTCTTTCGACAATCTTCGAATCAGGAGGAACGGATAATCCCATGGCCACTCCCGCACCGGACAAGATCATCTACTCGATGATGCGCGTGAGCAAGTTCTACGGCACGAAACAGGTGCTGAAGGACATTTCCATTTCATATTTCTACGGCGCCAAGATCGGCGTCATCGGCTTGAACGGCTCCGGCAAGAGCTCGCTGCTCCGAATCTTCGCCGGCGCGGACGCCGAGTTCAACGGGCAGGCCGTTCTCTCTCCCGGTTACACGATCGGTATGCTCGAGCAGGAACCGCACCTGGACGAGTCGAAGACCGTGCGGCAGGTCGTGGAGGAAGGGGTCGCCGAGGTCGCGGGGCTCCTCGCCGAGTTCAATCGCATCAACGAGAAGTTCGCGGCGCCGATGACGGACGACGAGATGGCGAAGCTCATCGAGCGCCAGGGGGAGGTTCAGGAGAAGCTCGATCATCTCGACGCGTGGGATCTCGACTCGCGGCTCGATCTCGCGATGGACGCGCTTCGATGCCCGAGCGGGGACACACCGGTGAAGGTGCTTTCCGGCGGCGAGAAGCGGCGCGTGGCGCTCTGCCGTCTTCTCCTCCAGAAGCCCGACATCCTGCTCCTCGACGAGCCGACGAACCATCTGGACGCCGAGACCGTCGCGTGGCTCGAGCAGCACCTCCAGCGATACGCCGGAACGGTCATCGCGGTCACGCACGACCGGTATTTTCTCGATAACGTCGCCGGATGGATTCTCGAGCTCGATCGCGGCGAGGGTATTCCGTGGAAGGGCAACTACTCCTCCTGGCTGGAGCAGAAGAAGGGGAGGCTCACGCTCGAGGAGAAGGCGGAATCGCATCGCCAGAAGACGCTCCAGCGGGAGCTCGAGTGGATCCGGATGGCGCCGCGCGCGCGCCAGACCAAGTCAAAGGCGCGCATCCAGTCATACGAGAGCCTCCTTTCGCAGGAGAGCGTGCGTCAAGCGCAGGATCTCGAGATATTCATCCCGCCGGGGCCGCGCCTCGGCGGAGTCGTGATTCAGGCCGACAAAGTCGTGAAGGCCTTCGGAGACAATATTCTCATGGATAAGATGACCTTCTCGCTCCCGCCCGGCGGCATCGTGGGCATAATCGGCCCGAACGGCGCGGGGAAGACGACGCTTTTCCGGATGGTCACCGGGGAGGAGAAGCCCGATTCGGGGACGATACGCGTCGGCGATTCGGTGACGCTCGCCTATGCGGATCAGGATCGGACTCTCGATCCGGAGAAAACGGTGTGGGAAACGATCTCGGACGGGAAGGACCTGATTCCCCTCGGCGACCGCGAGGTCAACTCGCGCGCCTACGTCGCGCGGTTCAATTTTTCGGGAACGGATCAGCAGAAGAAGCTCTCGCAGCTCTCAGGCGGGGAGCGGAACCGCGTGCACCTCGCCCGCACGCTCAAGCGCGGCGCGAACGTCATTCTCCTCGACGAGCCCACGAACGATCTCGACGTGAACACGATGCGCGCTCTCGAGGACGCGCTTGAAAGCTTCGGCGGATGCGCCGTCGTGATCAGCCACGACCGCTGGTTTCTCGACCGCATCGCGACGCACATCCTCGCGTTCGAGAGCGACAGCTCGGTCTTCTGGTTCGAGGGAAACTACTCTGACTATGAGCAGGACCGCCACCGCCGCCTCGGCTCCGCCGCCGACCAGCCGCACCGGATCAGGTACCGGCATTTGACGAGGGAGTAGGTAGATTGTCGGGCGCTCCGCCCATCTTGCGTGTTGATTACCATCCCGGATCCCGCTATCATAATAGCAGTGGCGCAATAGCATTTCGGGGGGCTCGTATCTCACATTGCTATCAGGTTGAAATTTCGATTCCGCGGGAGTGAAGGCTCCGCGACCGGAGGATTCGTCGTGAACAAGCGCTTCCGGCTCCTCGGCATTTTCCCGACTCTCGCATTTGTATCGCTGATTCCCCTTCCCGCTCAAGCGCAATGGATCCCGAACGGCACGCCCGTATGCACGGCGCCTGGTGCTCAGGAGGCCGCGCAGATCGTATCGGACGGTTACGGAGGGACCATCATCGCATGGATCGACAATCGCAGCGGGAACGCGGATGTCTACGCCCAGCGGCTGGATGCCGACGGCATGCCGCTCTGGGCTCCGAACGGAGTTCCCGTATGCACGGACACGACTGAGCAACGAGACCTCGTCATGGTTTCCGACGGCAACCATGGCGCCTACATCGCATGGCTCAACGCCGCGAAAACCGACGTCATGGGGCAGAGGATAGACGGCGACGGAAATCGGATGTGGGCGGCGAGCGGCATCGGCGTAATAAACACGCACCATGGAGGCTGGCTCGGCGATCCGCAGGTTGCGCTCGCGAGCGACGGGGATCTATTCGTCGCCTGTCGCGAGGGGTATGAGAACTTCGGGGTGCTTTGGTACAACGCTGATCTCAGCTGCTACAGCCCCGTCGGAGCTCGCCGATTCGAAAATACATTCGATCATGTTCTCGAGGGGATGGCTTATATCAGGGTTGCCGCCGATCCATTCGGCGGGGCGATTCTCGGCTATGCCGACCTCATGGCTCACCATGACCATGCGCTGAGGGTCGCAGGCGACGGGAGCACCCTCTGGACCGGCACCTTCAATGAGGGGGCGCAGTCTGTCGCTTCGGATGGGACCGGCGGGGCGATCGTCTGCGTCGCGGGGCTCAGCGGGACCAAGGATATCTGGGCTCAGCGGTTCGACGCTTCCGGTCAGACCACATGGACCGCGAGCGGCATTCCCATCTGCACGGCTGTGGGCGCTCAGTCGATCATCGGACTCGAATCGTCCGGCGCGGATCGTTTCACGGTCGTCTGGCTCGACACGAGATCGGGCGCGAACGAGATCTACGCGCAGAGCGTCGATACGGCAGGGACGACATTCTGGCAGGCCGACGGAGTTCGAATCAACGGGGCCCATGGCGTCCAAGAACGGAAGTGCATGGCCCCCGACGGAGTCGGCGGCGCATTCATCGCCTGGTCCGACGGAGCGCTCTATGCGCAGCATATCGCTTCATCGGGGGCGCTGCTCTGGGACGTTGGGGCCGACACGCTGCGATCCGGCGCCTATAGTACCGGGCGCCTCGTTCTGGCGCGCGCCGAGGAATGCGGAGCCTTCGCCGCCTGGAACGACGATCGGAACGGCGAGATGGACATCTTCGCCAACGCCAAATCGACGGTTCCCTGCAATCACTCGCCGGTTCTCGCTGCGATCGGGAACAAGCGCGCCGATGTCGGCGTGGAGCTTTCCGTACAGCTCGTCGCATCCGATCCGGACGCGGGTGCCGTGCTTGTATACGGAACGAACGCGGGATCGGTGCTCCCCTCGGCGTTCAGCTTCGACGCGAACACGGGGCTCTTCTCGTGGACGCCGGTGAGCGGGGACGCCGGGGATTACTCGGTGACATTCTCGGTTACGGACGGTAGCTATCTCGACGCGGAGACTATCGTCATCAGCGGCTATGAGCACAACACGCGGCCGCCGGTAATCGAGCCGATCGGCGGCGTGACTATCTTGGCCGGCGCGACGGCATCGATCGAGGCGCACGCGAGCGATCCGGATGGCGATGCGCTCATGTATTCGATTTCGGACGCGCGTTTTACGCAGAGCGACAGCATATTTACGTGGCAGACGACGGCCGCCGATACGGGAACGCACCAATTCACCGTCTCGGTGACCGACGGACATCTTTCCGATAGCACGAACGTCACGGTCAGGGTGCTGCGATGCGCGCTTTTCTCCGCGTTTCACGATCCCATGACCGGCGCGGCCGGGTCTCCCTTCGAGTGGTCGGAGAATGGGGTCGTCTGGCGTTCTGAGGAGGCCGGGTATCTGAGCGGAACGACGCCGGCGAGCTGGGACAATGCAGTGGTCTCGGCGCGGGCGCTCGATGCATGGGCTGACTCACAGGTTGCTTTCAGATTGCAGTTCGTCGGTGGCGCGACGAACTACATCGTGGGATTCGCATCGACGCCTCCCGCTTCGACCGATTTCGACCGAACGAAAGTGGTTCTCGGGCTCTACCTGCATTCCGGAGGAACGCTGCGACCGTCGTGGGCCGTCGATACGTCTCCCTGGGCATACACGGTGCCCTCGGGCGTCGTCGACGTGCGCATCACGCTCCACAACGGCAGGCAGACCGTCGGCTTCGATCTGGAGAATGTCGCGAGCTACGGCGACCCTCTCTCGACGTTTTCGTCGCCGGACTGGAGCGCCGAGCTTTCGAGGCCGATCGGGGATACGTATTATGTCCAGATCAATCCTTACAGCGCCGCGGCGAAGGTGTATGACGTATGGCTCGGAGCCCCCTGCAGCGACGTTGTTCTGCAGTCTATCGACGACGTGATCGGATGGGAGGGGACGCTTCAGCCGGTGGTCGTCGAGGCGCACGCGACGTGCATATTCGACTGCGAGCTTCGCTACTGGATGAGCGATTCTCGATTCATGCAGGTGAGCGACGGAGTCTTCCACTGGTATGCGGAGGAAGGCGCCGCGGGAGAATATCATCCCGTCGTGTACGTTACGGACGGCGTCTCGGCCGACAGCGTGACGGTGAATGTGACGGTGCTGCGGACGTGCTTGGGGTGTGTTCTGCGCGGCTACGGCGCGTCCATGGCGTCCGCCACGGATGGTTCCTTTCCATGGCACGAGCAGGGAGTGGCGTGGAATACCGCCGAGAATGGATATCTCAGCGGCGCGGCGCCGGCGAGCTGGCACTCGGGCGTCGTTTCGGGAGCGGCCTTTCCCACGGCGCCGCAGCGCTCGATGATCGTCAGGTTCCTGCGTACCGGAGCCACGAACGTCAAGGTCGGCTTCACGTTCACTCCGCCCCGCGAGAACGACTTCGACAGCCGGAAGATCGACTGCGGGGTGTACGTGGACTCGACGGGGAGCGTGTACCCGACGGGATCCGCAACGAATCCGGACGCCTGGATAACGGGGCTGCACGAGGGCGTATACGATCTCAAGATCGACATCGATCCGTCGACCTCGACGGTCACGCGGTCGCTCGTGAGGGTGCCCCATTACGACGACCCGCTCCCCGACTTCTCGGCGGTCGTGTGGAGCGTTCAGGAGTCGGCGGCAATCGCCGACTCGTGCTGGATCCAGATCAATCCGTATAGCGGCGCCGCGAAAGTATACGACGTCTTCAGCTCTCCCTTGATTGAGGTCGAGGTGGTGAGCTCGTCGGCGGATGCGGATAAGGACGGCGTCCACGTCGTCTGGACGCTCGCCGAAGGCTCCGACGACGTGCAGTTCTTCGTCTCCAGGGAGGAAGACGGCGACGGCGTTTTCGACGAGCTTTCGGGGATTACGATCGAGAGGGACAGCCTGACGTACGCGTTCTCGGACAACACCTGCCTGCCGAACATGTCGTATCGATATCTGGTGGAGGCAAATTATCCGACGGGGCGCGCGGTCCTGTTCTACGAAAGCGTCAGGACGCCCCCGCTGCCGTTCAGGCTTTTGCAGAACGCTCCGAATCCATTCACGTCGCTTACGACCATCGGCTACGACGTGCCGGGCGAGGCCCGCGTGACCATCGACGTGTACAACGTCCTCGGGCAGCGCGTGGCGCGCCTCGTGAATGCGAGGGAGCCGGGAGGCCGGCACACGATCGACTGGAACGGAACCGACGCGAACGGACGCCCGGTCAGCTCCGGCATCTATTTCTATCGAATCGAATGGAGCGGGCAAGCGCTCTCGCGCAAGATGATCCTGTTGAAATGATCCCGCGCTCGCGGAAGACGAAGAATACTCAATGAAAGTATTCATCTGCAGCATAATAGTGGCCGGTTGGACTCTGGCGTCGAGCGCGGCGGTGGCGGTCCCGGCTCGGCGCAGGATTGGAAGGAGAAGACTCTATGCCCAAGATAGCGGCGATCGTTTTATGCGCGCTTGCCATGCTGCCGACGGCCGCGCTCTCGCGAACCTCGGCCGCGCCGCCGGTGAGTGAAAAGGCGACGGCGCTCCTGATTATTGATATTCAGGATTTCTATTTTCCCGGCGGCGCCATGCCCCTCGCCGGACCCGAAGCGGCGAGCCTCAACGCGGCGAAGATCCTGGAGAAATTCCGCGCGGAGGGCCGCCTGGTGGTTCATGTCGGCCACAACGCCAAGAACAAGATGGAATTTAATGCGGCAGTGGCGCCGAAAAGCGGCGAGAAGGTCTTCTACAAGGACGAAGTCAACGCGTTCAACGGCACGGATCTGCTTTTGTATCTCAAGGAGCAGAAGGTTCAGCGGCTCGTCATCATGGGCATGCAGACCCATATGTGCGTAGAAGCCGCGGTCCGGGCCGCCTGTGACTTTGGTTTCGAATGCATATTGATCGAAGACGCATGCGCCACTCGAAACCTGAAGTACAAGAACCGCGAGATCAGCGCCGAAGAAGTGCACGCCGCGACCCTGAGCACGCTCGACGGCACCTATGCCGCCGTGATCGACACCGAGACGTTCCTCGCGTCGTACTGAGAGTCGCCTTTGGGATCTGCCGCAGAACGAAGGAGATTTCGATGGGCACCGGCACACACAAGCGGTTGAAGCTGGCGGCCGCGATAGCGGTCGTTTCCCTGATCGTGGGCGTCGGCATCGGTTTCCGCGTAGCTGTCACGGTTCTGAAGGGCAAAGTAGTGGAGGTCCTCGGGCCGGACAGCGAGATCAGGGACATTCGGCTGGGCTGGACCAGCGTGAACGTGGAAGGGCTGCGGATCAAGGGGCCCGGCGGGTGGCCCGAGGCCGACGCGTTGCGGGCGGAGCGCGTGGCGGTTGTCCCCAGCCTGCGCAGCCTTTTTTCCCGACACTACCGGGTCCGCTCCATCACCTTCGTGAGACCTTATCTCTCGATGCTCCGAACAAAGGAGGGGAAGCTCTCGGCGCTCCCCGGCCTGTTAACGGGAGCGGTCAGCGCGGGCCAGACGGAGATTCTCTCGCGCGCCGTCGCCTCTTCTCCCGCGGTGACCATCGGTCGCATCTCTTTCGAGGACGGAGTCGTGGAGCTGTACGACGCTACGGTGGCCCAGCCTCCGCTGAAGATACGGTTGGAGCGGATCGTAGCCACCATTCGGAACGTGGCGGTCCCGGCGCCGAAGGGAAGGAGCCGCTTCGAGCTCGCGGGCGTCGTGAAAGGTATCCGGCGGGACGGGCAGATCAAGATGGAAGGGTGGGCCGAGGTCGGCACCGGGAACTCCTCGGTGAAGACGGAGCTCCGGTCCGTGGACCTCGTGATACTCCAGCCCTATCTCATCAAAGCAGGCGAGAGAGGCGTTCAGAAGGGCATCTTCGATCTTGACCTGCAATCGGACGTTAGCGATAATCGTTTGAAAGCGCCTGGGAAGGCCACGATCTCGGACATGGAGCTCGCCCCGGCCGAGGGCGGTTTCGACACCTTCATGGGGCTTCCCCGTCGGGCAGTGTTGGCGTTCCTGTTGCGCAACGATAGCAAGATCACGGTGAGTTTTGTCCTGGAAGGGGACGTCGACGATCCCCGGTTTTCGATCGACCAGGCGTTCACCACGCGATTGGCGATGGGAATAGCGAACGTCCTCGGGCTCAACTTCCCCGGGATGGTGAAAGACGTGGGTACTCTGGGGCAGATCGGCGGGGAGGCGGTGGGCCAGGCCGCGAAGAGCACGGGGGGTTGGGTGCACAGGCTTTTCGGAGGGAAGAAGAAGCATTAGGTCGCGTGACTCAGCAATGGAGGAGCATTGCTATGGCGAAGATCCGAATCCTGCTGATTGAGGACAACCGCCTTCTGCGGGAAGGCATCGCCGCCATGCTCAACGGCGAGAGCGATTTCGATGTCGTCGCGCGGGCCGAAGACGGCAACGCGGTGAGCCAGTTGAAGGCCATGAAGAAGCCCCCCGACGTCATTCTTCTGGACCTTGGGCTGGAAAAGGAAAACAGCCTGAAATTGATGACCGCGCTGCGCGAACTGGTGCCGGAGGCACGGATCATCGCCATGGATATATTCCCCGAGCAGGTCGACCTCGCCGAGTTCGTGAAGGCCGGCGGCAGCGGCTTCATTCTCAAGACCGCCCCGTCGAACGATTACATGAAGACCATCAGGGCCGTCGCATCGGGCACGAAAGTGCTTCCGCCGACGTTGACCAATTCGCTCTTTACCCAGATCATCGAATCCGCGCTCAGGACCGGCAGCGGTATCCCGAACAACTCGATACAGCTGACCGCTCGCGAACGAGAGGTTGTCGCACTGATTTCAGAAGGCTTGAGCAACAAGGAGCTCGCCGAGCGGCTCCATATCGCCACCTATACCGTGAAGAGCCATATACACAATATCCTGGAGAAGCTGGCGCTCAATACCCGTCTGCAGATAGCGGCTTTCGCCCGCAACGAAGAATCCGAATAGCCAGGCTCGGGTATTGAATCCCCGCCGGTACGCGCGATAGACTCGCTCTTCAGGACTAGCTCCTTTTTCATCCCCTTGGGCGATTCACGCGCCCGCGCTATCCGAGTATCTTTCATTCAAAGAGCAATACGCCGGACAATATGCCGAAAGGAGCGAGGGATCGCCGTGACGGTGCGCATAACGAAGAGGTTCTGTAGTACACAACGAAAGGGGCAGGTATGGTAAAGCGAATGGCATTTCTGGCTGTCATCATGATGTGTGTCCTCGTCTACGCGGGAATGGCGTTGGGACAGGGCAACGTTCAGAACTATTTCAACGACGCCGCATGCAAGGTGAAGGGGGCGTCCGATCCGTCGCAGAAGCGTCAGATCCTCGACGGCAAATTGCGGGACATGTCCGAGGCGCTGAGCAAGGTCCGGAGCTCGCCGCTCGTTTCGAAGGCCGATCGGGCAGGCCTCGATCGCCTCGAGGTCACTCTTCAGGAGAAACAGGATGAACTCGCGGGTACGAACGGTTACGCGCGCGTCGCGGACGATCAACTCAACGCTTTCTCCGATTACGTCGTGCAGGACATGGAGCAGGCGGACCGCACGATAACCATCAGCGTCGTCACGGCTCTTTTGATCGTGATCATCATCATACTCATCGTGTGAAAAATGAAGAGTTCACTCCATAGAGTCTCCGCGAGCGCCACGCAGGGGCACCGGGTGCCCATGGTGGGCTTTGCCTGCGTGGTGCTCGCGCTGTTCCTCTTCTCGTGCAGCTCCATTCCTTCCACTCGCGGCGTGATCTCGCAGGGAGACGAGGGCGGGCCTCCCCCGAGCTATTCGATTGTATGCATCATTCATGGCGACGGCAACTACCTCTACCACGATACGCGCGGCAATGCGCATCGGGCGGATGAGGTGACTCTCGCGAAAGCGAAGACGGTCGCGGAGCGGAATACGCGAGCGGAAATGTTCATCTTTCATGAAAGGCGCAGGAGCCGTCGCCTGCTTTTCTTTCCTCTCCGTGACGGGACATTCTATTATTACCGGTACGGCCGCCTTCTCGCCGAGGAATCGTACTGGCGCGATCAGGGACAATCGCGTTTCGATCCCGCGCTGGAGCTTTATGAGCGCTTCCACGCGGAAGGATCGCCGGAAACGGCGAGATTGTTCTTGTACTTCGGACACGAGATCCCGGAATTCGGCGGAGCGGGCTACGACGCGTCGTACAAGAAGCGGACGTTCACGGTGGACGATCTCGCGAACGGATTGAAGCGAATCGCGGGCGACTCCATGAAGTTCGATTGTGTCGTGCTCTCCACGTGCTTCGGCGGAACGCCCCGCACGATCGCCGCGCTCGCTCCGTACGCGAGATACGTCGTCGCTTCTCCCGACAATCTTCATCTCTCGTACTTCGATCTCCGCCCGTTCGAGCGATTGGAGATCGGGTTGCGGAACGGAGACATGTCGGGGTTCGCGACGGCATTCGCTCGCGAAGCGTTCGACAGGTTGGTGGAAGATAAGCAAACGGCGGTCACCGTTGCCGTGTACGACGTGGATCGCGTTCGCGGATTTGTGAACTCCGTCGGCGGCGCCTACGATCGCGCGTTGGCCATGGTGAAGGGGAAGGCGCCGGCGTTGATCGAGCATTGCGATTGCGCCGAAGATCCCGCATATGTGCTGCCGGGAATAAACGACGGAACGTCGGTGCTCTATCGCCCGGCGCGCTTTGGCCGCCTGAAGAACAGAGAGAGCCATTCCGGATGGGAATGCTGGAGGCTGGTGCAGTGATCCGGCGTCGTGCGAAACGATCGCACCATCGGCCCGGAGCGTCCAGATAGATACATCAGAAGAGGTGAAACGTGAATCTGACCACACATTACTACGTGCTCTCCCTCAGCGAGCGAACGAGCAGGCTCTACGAGGCGTTCCGGGACACCCTCATCGACATTCTCAACAAGGGCTTTCCGATCGAATCTCCCGCGAGCGTCGTTGAAACGGTCGAGCCGGGCCCGAGAGACAATCAAGTGCGGGAAGCCATTCGCACGGCGGACCGGCACTTCGATCACTATCTGAGACAGGATCCGCTTCGATTGGTCGTGGTCGGCGAGAAGAAATATTTGTCCATATTCGGGTCCGTGACGTCGCATCGAGACGTGATGATAGGCACGGTTGAAGGCGATTTTACCGGCACTTCTCCGCGCGATTTGGGCAAGATCGTATGGCCGATCGTCAAGGAGGTTATGGCGGGTACCGGCGAGAGAGCGGCGTTCGACCTGGAAACGGCGGAGAACTCGCGCCATATCGCTTCCGGAATCGACGCGGTGGGACATTTGGCGGGCTCGGGGACGGGCGACACTCTGTTCGTCGAGGAAGATTTCCATATGAAGGGGGGCATTCGTAAAACGGATCATTCGCTCATCAGGTCGGAGGATTTGGATATACGGGAAGCGATCGATGATGCGGTGGATGCGGTTATCGAAAAAGTGCTGGAAAATGGCGGCAAGGTGATCTTTCTGGCGAGCGGTTCGCTGGCGAAGCTCCAGAGGATCGCTCTCGTGACCGGTGGTTGAGCGCCGGATTCCGGCAAGGATATCGATGAGGAGGTGAAGCTAAAATGCTTTGGACTATAGGAGTTATTCTATTGATTCTCTGGTTGCTCGGATTGATCACCGCGCACACATTCGGCGGAGTTCTTCACGTTCTCTTGGTTATCGCGCTCGTGGTGATCGTCATTCGCGTTCTGCAGGGACGGCGCATCTAGCGCCTCCAGGGTGTTTTCGCACCGCGGTGAGACGGGCCGGCACCGTTGTCTTTCATAGAGGAGATGGTTCCATGAAGAGAGTGTTGCTGCTGGTGGGATTGACCGCATTGATGGCCGCCCCGATGCATGCGCAAAGCATCGGTATAGGTCCCCAGGTCGGTTACTACCGAGCCCAGGATGCCGATGAGGGCAGTTTTACGGGTGGAGCGGCCGTGCGCGTGAAAGTGATTCCGTTTCTCGGCTTCGAAGCATCCATCGGCTATCGTCAGGAAAAATACGCCGATGATCTCCTGACGGTTCGCAGCTGGCCGGTGATGGTAACCGGTTTGATCTATCCGCTCCCCGTGATCTACGGGGCCATGGGCTTCGGTTGGTATAACACGACGTTCGATTACGATCAGGACAGGCTGCCGCTTCTCAAAGACGATACGGCGCAGAAAGTCGGCTGGCATTTCGGCGGCGGCGTGGAGCTGCCCGTCGGAGCAAGAGTCAAATTGACGGCCGACATTCGCTACGTGTTCCTGGATTACGATTTTGAGGACGTTCCGGGCAGCGCGGATATGAGCAGCAACTTCTATGTCGTCACCGCCGGATTACTGTTCGGCCTATAATCGTTACCAGGAGGATATGACATGAGAATCTCACGAATCGTTCGAATCGTTTTCGCCGCAGCCTTGGGCCTGTGCTTCGTGCTACCGGCCGCGGCTCAGTACATCGGTGTCCTGCAGTCCGCCGAGACGATGGATCGCGGCACCTTCAAGCTCATGGCTGCCCCGATCATGGTTTTCGGCAAGGACGGAGCAGACGACGAATTCGGGCTCGCGGCTTCGCGGGGGGTATGCATTCACCGAAAACTTCGACGCCGAAGCCAAGCTGGGTTTCTTCGAGAACGGTACGTTCGTCGGGGTGGATGGCGAGTATTGGATCTATCGGGGTTCCGAACAGGAAAAGAATTCCGGCTTCGATTTCTCGTTGACGGGAGGCCTCCACTGGATGTTCGGGAGCGATAATCGTTACGACACCATGGGTTTCGAGATCACGCCGCAGGTGAGCGGGCACGTGACTGAGAACCTGGAGCTGTACGGCGCTCTGGATGCATCATTCGAGTCAATCCAGGATGCCCCGCAGGGGAGTCGACAATTCGTTCACGAGATTGCACCTCGTGCCCGGAATCGAGTACCGCCTGTCCGATACCCTGGACCTGGTCGCCGAGTTCGGTATCGGGATCAACGACAACTCGTCTACCTATGTGGGCGCCGGCATCACCTACTACATCCGCTGATAGCGGCAGGAGATGATTTGATGAGCACAGGAAAGATCGTGGCAGTTGCGCTGATTGTGGCCGGTATCCTCGGTCTTATGTACGGCACGTTCGTCTATGCCAATGAGACCCATACGGCCAAGGTGGGCTCGGTCGAGCTTTCGGTTAAGGAAAAACGCACCGTCAACGTTCCCCTCTGGGCCGGTGTGGGGGCGATCGTGGTCGGCGGCGCTCTTCTGGTCGTGCCGCGCAAGAAAAGCTAGTTTCCGCCTCCCCTGCTGTTCTTATGCCGGAACAACAGAATCGAGGTGTGCCGGGATCTCGAAGATATCCTGATCCCGGCGCTGCAGCTCGTGGTGCGCTTCAAGCAGTGGATTTCAATCGATCAAGTCAGAGAGGTTCTTTATGAAGAAAATTACCGCAGTATCGATTTCGATTTGTCTCGCGCTGATGCTCGTCGCATCCAGCGCCTTCGGCGTGACTCGCGGCGCGCCCCTCGTCATCGACCACCATTGCACCGTTCTCGCCGCGATTCCGCTCGACGCGATACAGACGGCGAAGGACGTGTGCAAATGGCACTTCGTCCGACTGTCGCACGGCCGGCAGCTCACCGAGGGCATGAGCATAATCGAGGCCGTCGATCCGTTCTACGCGGCGATATGGCCGGATGCGGGAGGTTCGCTCCCCTATGTGCTGAACACGCTGTGTATCTACAGCTCCCCGTACGCGCCGGACGGATACTGGAGCGGCTCGGGGATCGATATCACGCGAAGCGTGCTCACCGGCACACCGGCTCTCAACATCTCGGCCTTCAGTTGGTGCACCGAGCTTAATACCGCCTCCGCGAGCTACGTTCAGAATTATCTTGCCGCGATGCAGACGCTCGAGAGCGAGTTTCCGAACGTCGCTTTCGTCTATTTCACCGGCTCGGCCCAGGACAGCGCCGGCTACGGCTATAACCGGTACCTGCGCAACAATCAGATCCGGGACTTCTGCATCGCGAACAACAAGGTCCTCTATGATTTCGAGGACCTCGACTCCTGGTGGTTCAATCCGACGGCGGAGCAGTGGGAGCATTCGACCTACGTATACAACGGTGTCGCGGTGCCTGTCGAGCATCCGAATCTCGTCGGCGACGACGCCGAGCACACGTCGTATGAGAGTTGCGAGCAGAAGGGGCGCGCCGCATGGTGGATGATGTCGATGTTGAGCGGCTGGACGGCGACCACCGGTGTGGATGACGGTTCCGGCGACGGGGCTTCGCCCGAGGCGCCGTACAAGGGTCTCGATCTCTCGTGCTATCCGAACCCGTTCAACCCGTCAACGACGATCACGTTTACGCTCGCGATGCCGACGAACGCGAGGCTCGCGATCTACGGCGCGAGCGGCGCGCTGGTCAGAACGCTCATCGACGGCAATCTCGCCGGAGGCGCCCATCGCGTCCAGTGGAACGGCTTGAACGAATCCGGAGCCCCGGTCGCCTCGGGGGTGTATTTCTACCGAATCAGCGCGGACAGGGAAACCAGCACGAAAAAGCTCCTCCTTCTCAGGTAATCTTGCCCGACCGCCGCATAGAGCCGAGGGGGAAAGCGCCGACGCGCGCTTTCCCCTTTTTCATTATCGCAACAAACATGGTAGATTGAGCGGGAACTTGGGGACGAGGGGGACTTCATGAAAGCATTCATCTGCAGCATAATAGTGGCCGGTTGGACTCTGGCGGCGAACGCGGCGGTGGCGGTCCCGGCTCCCTCGCCGGCCGACACGACGATAGGGGTGCGGTTCCGCGGCGCCGGGGGCTACAGATTGAGGCCGGCGCCGAGGATGCAGGCGATTCGAAATCCCTCGCCGTGGTGGGGCTTTCAAGGCGAAGGATTTCCGGAGATGCGCGGGGTGTGGGATACGCCGCTGAGCGCTCCGGCCGTGCCCGCCGGCGACGCGGGCGTCGAGGCGGCGTTCCGTCTCGCCGAATTGCACGCGCGTCAGGCCAACGAAGCGTTCTACCGCTGCCGACGCTACGTGAACGGCTGGCTGGCGCACGCCGATTCCGCGACCGGACTGATCCCGCGCACTCTGGGCGTGGATTTCTGGAACGGACGCGACGCCGCGGCCGACAACTATCCGTTCATGGTGCTCACGGCGGCGATGATCGACCGCCCGCTGTTCGAGGGGCGGATGCTCGAGATGCTGCGCACCGAGACGAGGCTGACCTGCCGCGTGGACCGGCTGCCGGACGACTACTCGTTCGGCACGAAAGGCTGGCGCCGGGAAGAGGCGGACCTCGACGAGATCGTCTTCGACGGCGCCGAGTACGCGAAGGACGGCCTGCTCCCCGTCACCGAATGGCTCGGCCCGAGCCCGTGGAGCGAGCGCGCGACCGGCGTCGTCGACGATATCTGGAAGAACGCGCGGATCGAGACGCCGTTCGGGAGGATTCCGACGCTGAACTTCGAGGTCAACGGCGACCTGCTCCAGGCCTGCTCGCGGCTTTACTGGTTCACCGGCGAGCGAAAGTATCTCGACTGGGCGGTCATCCTCGGCGACTACTATCTCCTCGGCACGAATCATCCGACGCGCGATCTGGAGGAGCTCAGCCTCGCCGACCACTCATGCGAAGTCATCAATGGCCTCTCTGAGCTCTACGTCGCCTGCGCCTATGCCGCGCCGGAAAAGCGCGAAGCCTACCGCACGCCGATCCACGAGCTGTACGACCGCCTTCTGCAAATCGCTCGCAACGAGCACGGCCTGTTCTACGCCCGCGTCGACAACCGCACCGGCGAGCACAGCGCCGAGGTGACGGATAATTGGGGCTACGACTACGACGGCATCTATACCGCTTTTTTGCTCGACGGAACCGAGGCGTACCGCGACGCCGTGCGCGCGGCTCTCGGCAACCTGAAGCGATACTACACGGGGAAGGGCGGTATGAATCAGAGCGACATGGCCGATGGTTACGCCGACTCGATCGAGGGCGCCCTCACGCTCCTCAATCGCGAGCCGATCGTTTCGGCGGGCGAGTGGATCGACGCCGAGATCAAGACGATGTGGGGCAAGCAGAATCCCGACGGCGTCATCGAAGGTTGGCACGGAGACGGCAACTTCGCCCGCACATCCCTGATGTACGCGCTCTGGAAGACGCAAGGGATTACCGTGGAGCCATGGCGCGCCGACGTGCGCTTCGGCGCCGCGCGCGAGGGGGAAGATCTCTGCGTCAGCCTCGTCGCGGACGAGCCGTGGGAAGGCCGCCTCATCTTCGATAAGGAGCGGCACGCTCTGAACATGCGCCTGCCGCTCGACTATCCGCGCATCAACCAGTTCCCGGAATGGTTCGTTGTGCAAGCGGGCGCACGCTACGAAATGCGCGACGCGGTTTCCGGCGAAACGCGGACGCACGCCGGCAAAGAGCTGCTCAACGGCGTCGCCGTATCGCTGAGGGCCGGCGAGGAAATGCGTTTGATCGTCGAGCTATCGGAAACGAAATAGGCCGACGTTGCTCGACGCCGGAGTCGAGATGCCGCGTCGCGGGACTGGCCGCTTGCTAGGGTGTTCTTCTCGGCATCCTCGCGAGTTTCCCCTTCGCCTTCAGTTCCGATTTGCTCAGCTTCTGTTTCTGCCCCTTGTTCTTGTCCTTCTTGCCCTTGTCTCCCATTGCGAGCCTCCTTTTCCAGGGTTCCGGTTCGCTATTCCTGCGGCCTGATGATCACCTTGATCGATTTCTTCCCGTCGGCGACGAGATGGAAGCCGCGCGCCGTCTCCTCGAGGGGGAGCCGGTGCGTGATCATGTCGTTGACCTCGACGCGGTGCGTGCGGAGGATCTCGATCGCCTGCGCGGTGTCGACGGGAGGGGCGGCATAGGTCGCGACGATCGCGATCTGGTCGCGCCAGATCTCCGCGAGCGGGAGCGGCACGGTCGTTCCCGGCGCGTGCGGCGCGAAGAGGAGCACCGTCCCGCCGCGGTCGACCGAGCGGAACGCCTGCTCGACGACGCTCGCGGCGCCCGCGCTCGCGACGGCGAGATCGAAGAGCCTGCCGTCGTTCAGGGAAGCGAGTTTCTGCGGCGTCGCGTCCTTCGCCGCGAGGGCCGCGTCGGCGCCGAAGCGCTTCGCCGCGGCGAGGCGCGAGTTGTCGATATCGGTCGAAACGATCGCGCCCGCTCCGAGAGCCCCGAGCGCCTTGACGAAGAGAAGCCCCGATATGCCGCTTCCGAGAACGAGGACGCTCGCCCCCGGCCTGAACCGCGCGACGCGCAGTCCGCGCAGGACGCAGGCGAGCGGCTCGATGAACGTTCCCTCGTCGAACGAGATCTCCTCGGGAATCGGGAAGGTGCCGCGGTCGACGTTGATCGCCGGCACGCGCACGTATTCGCAGAATCCGCCCGGATCGAAGTTCGTCGTGCGGAGCGTGTCGCACAGGGAATACTGTCCGGCGAGGCAGTAGCGGCATGCGTTGCAGGGCACGTGATGCGCGACGGTGACGCGATCGCCTTCCCTGAAGCGGCGCACCTTCTTTCCGGCCTGCGCGACGGTGCCCGCAATCTCGTGCCCGAGCACGAGGGGCGCCTTCGCGAGGCGGTACCACTCCATCACGTCGCTGCCGCAGATGCCGCTCGATTCGACGCGGACGAGGAGCTCGTCGTCGCCGGTCTTCGGAACAGGCCTCTCCTCGACGCGGATGTCCTGATTGTTGTAATAGACCGCCGCGCGCATCGTTTCCCGTTTCGGTTTCTTCGGCATGCCGGCGGGCCTCCCCGCTGTGGCGCGGACGCTAGTTTCTCGTCGCCTTCAGATCGTCGAAGAGCTGGAGCGCGGCCATGACGTTGGCCTTTTCGTGCACGATGGCGCGCACGGCCTGGATCGCCGCGACGGGATGCTCCGATTGCCATATGTTGCGTCCCATGTCGACGCCGGCGGCGCCGCGGGCGATCGCGTCGTAGGTGAGCTGAAAGACGTCGTTCATCGTGTCGAGCTTGGGGCCGCCCGCGATGACGACGGGCACCGGGCATCCCTCGACGACCTTCTCGAATCCCTCGCAGTAGTACGTCTTCACGAAGTGCGCGCCGAGCTCGGCGGCGATGCGGCAGCTCAGAGACAGGAATCTCGCGTCGCGTTTGCCGAGCTCCTTCCCGACCGCCGTCACGGCGAGCACCGGAATGCCGTACGTCTCCCCCTCGTTCACGAGGTCGGCGAGATTCATGAGCGTGTTGTGCTCGTAGTCGGTTCCGACGAAGATCGAGAGCGCCACGGCCGCCACGTTCAGGCGGATCGCCTCCTCGAAGGTCGTCGTGATCGACTCGTCGGCCAGCGACGGTCCGATGACGCTCGTGCCGCCCGAGACCCTCAGCACGATCGGCGTCTGCGTCTTCGGATCGACCGAGGTTCTCAGGACTCCGCGCGTCGGCATGAGAGCGTCCGCATACTGAAGGATCGGCGCGATCGTCGCGCGAGGATTCTCGAGCTTCGACGTGGGGCCGAGGAAATAGCCGTGGTCGACGGCGAGCATGACCGTGCGCCCCGTTTCGGGCCTGATGATTCGCGCGAGCCTGTTCTGAAGTCCCCAGTCCATGGAATACCCCCCTGCGTGACCGGTACATGATGTGGAGCGAAAAGTATAGGAGCGTTCGGAGCGCGCCGTCAAGGTCGAATTCCCCCGCGCGCTCTCACGATACGATCTCGATCGGACCCGCGGGAGCAGGCTCCGCGCCGCGTTTCGAGAAGCGCTTGCTCAAAGCGATGACGTAGATCGCGACGACGAGCGAAACCGCTCCGAGCAGGAAGAACGGCGTGTGAATCCCCCACGCGTCCGACATGAAGCCCGCGGCGAAGGTGAAGCTGGCGTTCCCGATGATCTGGACGTTCGCGTTCAGGCTGAACGCCGCGGTCCTGTTCTTCGTCTTCGCGACGCTTCCGACGAGCGTGAGCAGCGCGGGGAACGTGAGGAAGAGCGACCAGCCGAACGCCGCCATGAGAACGGCGGTGAGGAGCAGGCTCGTGCTGAAGCCGATGATGCACGTCGTGACGGCCGTCAGCGCGCAGCCGACGATGATCGCGCCGTAGCGCCCCACCCGCGCGGCGACCCGCCCGTACATCAGGGAAGCGATCGTGCCCGCCGCGATCCAGCATCCGAGCACGATCCCCGTGATCGACATCGATGCGCCGAGCTTGTGATTGAGGAGGCTCGGGCCGTAGGCGAGGGTGACGCCCCAGGAGATGCCGCTGAGGAGCGCGGGAAGAATCAAATATCGCTGATCGCGGAACGTCTCCCGCCAGGAGACCGGTTCCTCGTCCTCTTTGGTGTTGCCCTCGGCGCCGTCCGTCCCGCGCGACATGACGAGGCCCGCGAGAGCGGCGGCGATGCAGAGAAGCCCCCAGAGGTAGAGCGGATTCGTCCAGCCGTAGCGCTGCGCCAGGTACCCTGTTCCGAGAAACGCGGCGAGCACGCCGACGTCGCCGAAGGCGCTCTGGATGCCCATCGCCCGGTCGAAATTCTTGCCGCGGAACACGTGCGTAATCCACGAGATCCCCACGGGATGGTAGATGCTCGATCCGATCCTCACGCCGACGTAGAGGAAGACAAGCATGAGGTAGTTCTTCGCGAGCGGCGTGAGAAGAAGGAAGAGCCCGACGACGAGATCGTCGAGAACGAGCAACAGCCGGTAGTGCCGCCCTTTCGCCCAGTGCCCGACGATAAAATGGAAGAAGACCGACACGACGAGCCCGACGAGCATCATGGTGCCGATGTCGGCGTAGCGCTTGATGAGGTAACCCTGCGTATAGAGAATCGGATAGATCGTCGGAAGCGCGACGACCGAGGCGTCGTTGAACAGGTGAAAAATCGATACTGATCCGAGAATCTTCTTCTCTTTGATATTCATAACCGAAACAATATACACGCAATCGCGCCGCCGCGCAACCGATCCGCGGCCAATCCGTCTCTGGACTCGCCCCCCGGCATGCGGTATAGTCGATTCTCCTTATATGCCGGTCTCGCGAGGGAGGTTCACTGTGAAACGATCGACTTCGACGGCGTTCATTCTCGCGTTTCTTCCATGTGTCATCGGAGCGCTCGTCCCGGATCGCCCGCCGGAGGCCGCGCCGCTTTCCACGATACGGATACAAAAGGACACCGTCGGCTACGCCACGAGGCCGGATCAGGTCGAGGCGCTCGTGAGGATCGTCGATTCCCTCGAAGCGGGGCGCTACGTCTCGAACGCCGCGGGTTTCCCGCCGATGGCGAAGAGCCCCATGATCGGCGCCATCTGCCCGCACGACGACTATCTCTACGCCGGGCGCGGCTACGTCCACGTCATGCGAGAGGTCAAGGCGCCGCGCGTGATCCTCTTCGGCGTCTCGCACACGGCGCGCCGCCGCGGCATCCAGGACAAGCTCGTGTTCGACGACTTCTCCGCGTGGAGGAGCGCCTACGGGAATTGCCCCGTCTCCCCGATGCGGGAGGAGATCGCCGCGGCCCTCCCGGCGGGCCTCGTTCTCGTGAACGACACGATCCATTCCGAGGAGCACTCGCTCGAGGGGTTCGTTCCGATTCTCCAGCATTACGTGCCGAAGGTCGAGATCGTGCCGATTCTCGTGACGCGGATGAACGGCGGCAATTTCGACGCGGCGGCGGACGCGCTCGCCGCGTCGATTTCGAATATCATGAAGGAGCACGGCTGGAGGCTGGGAACGGACGTCGCGATCCTCGTCTCGGCCGACTGCGTCCATTACGGCGACGAGGAATGGGGAGGGCGCGACTACGCCCCCTTCGGCACCGGCGAGGAAGGCTACGAAAAGGGCGTCGCGCAGGATCGGCTGGTCATACGGTCGTCCCTCGCGGGGACGCTCTCGCGCGAAAGGATCGGCGTCTTCAGGGACATGGTGGAGAGCGGCGATTTTCAGCAGCCGTACAAGATAACGTGGTGCGGGGTCTATTCGATACCCTTCGGGCTGAGCGTCCTCGATCGCCTCGCCGCGCGGGAGGGGAGAACGGCGCCCGAGGGCTTCATGCTCGTCTACGGCACGAGCGTCGATCCGCCGAACCTTCCGCTCGCGCACACCGGGCTGGGAGTCACGGCGATCGCGACGCTGCGGCATTGGGTCGGCTATACGGCAATCGGGTACTGGTGAGAAGGAGGCAACGAAGCATGTCCGATCGTTTGAAATGTGCGCTGACGATTTCCGCGATCGGCGCTCGCGCTCGCGATTCTCGCCGCGGGCGCTCTCGCGCAGACGGACGACGAGATCCGCGCGCTCGTCGCGAAATCGGGGGAAGCGAAAGACTATCCCGACGCGGGCTATGTCGCCGTGTTCGAGAAGATCGACGTCACGGTCGAGGAGACGGGGCTCGCCCACTATCGCCGCCACACCCTCACGAAGATATTGACGGACGCGGGCGCTCTCGCGAAGGCCGCGCTCCGGTTCGATTACGACCCCGCCTCCAACTTCATCGCGATCGAAAGCGTGAGAATATTCCGGAAGGGAGGCGCCGTCGAAATCGTCGATCTCGCGGGCGTGAAGGACCTCTTCGCCCCCGCCTCGATGATCTACTGGGGCGCGCGCATGAAGGTGGCGCAGCTTCCCCGGCTCGTCCCCGGCGACGCGGTCGAGGTGAAGACGTACAAGAAGGGCTTCGAGATCGCGTATCTGGCCAGTGGCGAGGGGGGCGGCGCGAGCGCCGCCGGCGACGAGCGCTACATTCCCCCGATGCGCGGATCGTTCTACGACGTCGTCTATTTCCAGGAAACGTATCCGATCGAGACGAAGCGCTACGATCTCCACATGCCGAAGGACAAGCCGATCCGTTACCGCGTCTACAACGGCTCCCTCTTTTCGGCGCAGAGCTTCGACGACAAGGGGACGCATTACTCGTGGTGGATCGAGAACGTTCCGGCGCTCGTCGAGGAGCCGCGGAGCGCCGAAGCGCCCGATATCGTTCCGAAGCTCGTGCTCGCCACGCTCTCGTCGTGGGAGGAGAAATCGAGATGGTTCGCCGCGATCCACGACACGATCTACAAGGACAACGCCGAGATCAAGGCGCTCGTGAAGGATCTCACCGCGGGGCTCAAGACTGACGTCGAGAAGGTGGCGGAGCTGCAGCACTGGTCGGCCCAGGAGATCCGCTACTCGGGCGTCTCGATGGGGAAGGGGGAGGGCTACACGCACCATCCCGGCACGATGAGCTACGCCGACCGCTGCGGCGTCTGCAAGGACAAGGCGGGAATGCTCATCACCCTCATGCGGACCGCGGGCTACGACGTCTGGCCGGCGCTCACGATGGCCGGCGCGCGCGTCGAGGAAGTGCCGGCCGATCAGTTCAACCACTCGGTGGTCGCGTGGCGCCACAAGGACGGCACCTTCACGATGCTCGATCCGACGTGGGTGCCCTATTCGACCGAGCTGTGGAGCTCGGCGGAGCAGGAGCAGAACTACGTGATCGGGACTCCCGAAGGGGAAGGGCTCATGATAACGCCCTACTCCCCGCCCGAGAAGCACGTGCTCAAGGTCGTCTCTCGCGGCGCCGTCGACAAGGACGGGAACCTCGCGGGAACGCTCCATATCGAGGGGACGAATTATATGGATCAGCGGATGCGCCGCTGGCTCGGCACGCACAAGCGCGACGATCTGCGCGCGTACGTCGAGGGATGGCTCGCCGCGATCTCGCCCGACGTGGAAGTGACGAAGCTCGCGATCGGCGATCCGCTCGATTTCAAGAAGCAGTTCGCGCTGGACGTGACCTACCGCGTGCCGCGCTACGCCGTCGCCGCGGGAGGGACGCTCGATTTCACCTCGCCGGCGTGGAAGCTCGGATTCGGCCGGACGCCGCTGCTCACGGCCGCCTCGGTGATCGATCTCGAGAAGCGCGAGCTTCCGCTCTTCATCTGGAACACGCAGGCGTACGAATGCGACGAGACGATCGCTCTCCCCGCCAGGATGAAGGCGCGCGATCTCTCGAAGGAATCCTCGAAGACGGGCGAGTACGCGGCGTACAGCATGGAGCGAGCCGCCGCCGGCGCCTCGATCGTGAACAAGGGGGTCGTGCTCGTGAAACGGAGGACGATCCCCGCCGGAGATTATCCCGAGTTCCGCGGCATTCTGAAGGAAGCGGGGGATTTCGCCACCCGCAGGGTGATCTTCGAGAGAGAGGGGGGATCGCGATGAGAAACGTCACGCCGCATGCGCTGCTGAAATCGATGTTCGCGGTTGCCGCTCTGGCGCTGATCGCGGCCCCCGCATTCGCTCATTCCGCTCCGGCCGCCGCGGCCGGCACCGGCTGGAAGGAGATGCAGCTCCGCTACCGCGACGCCGACGCGGTCGTGCTGTACGATTCGCTCGTCGTCACGCTCGGCTCCGATAATCATATCTCGAAGCGGCGGCATCGCGCCGTCATGCTCTTCACCGACAACGCGATCAACCGCTACGGCGATCCGCGGATTCTCTTCAACGCGGCGACGCAGGACCTCACGATCCTCGCCGCGCGCGTCCGCATGCGCGACGGGAGGATCGTCGACGCGCAGAAGAACGCGCTCAATCGGACGACGCCGTTCGCCCTCGATCTCGCCCCCGATTACGTGGACTGGCAGGAGACGGTCGTCACGCTCATGGGCATCGAGAAGGGCTGCGTCGCCGAGCTTCATTACGTGATCGCGGACAGAAATCCCTCGCCGTACCTCTCGGGAGTGGAGGTGTTCAGCGCCGAGGATCCGACGGAGGAGCGCGTGCTCGCGGTGAAGCTGCCGGCGGGGACGGCGCTCAAGTTCTCGTCCCTTCGCGGCGAGGCGCCTCCGCCGGATGCGAGCGCCTCGGGAACATGGGTATGGACCGTCCGGAATATTCCGGGGCGCACGCCCTTCGACGGCGGCGTCTGGGAAGGGGATTATTTCCCGGCAGTGTGCTACAGCTCGGCGGCGAGCTGGCGCGAGGCGCTCGCGCCGATCGCCGAGAACATATCGAGAGGGGCCGAATCCGTTCCGTTCTCTCTTTCGCGCATGATTCGGGAGAAGATCAAGGATTGCGCGTCCGATGAGGATAAAGTGCTCGCCGTGCACCGTTTCGCGATCGAGAGCGTGCGGGCGGTATCCACCCCATATTCGCTTCTCGCCGCTCCCGCGCGCGACGCCGCGCACATCTACGACACGGGTTACGCGAGCGCGCTCGACGGGGCGGTCCTGCTCATGGCGATGCTGAAGGATATCGCCTGCGCGCCGACGCTCGTTCTCGTTTCATCGGGAAGAATGCCGGATGACGATGTGCCATCGCCGGAGCTCTGCTCGAGCCTTGCGATCGAGGCCGGCGGGCTTCTGCTCGATCCCTCGGCGCCCTTCGAGCACGATCCGGAGTTTTCGCTGGCCGGCCGAACACTCGTCCGTCTCGGCTCCGAGCGGCATCTATGGCCGCTTCCCCCGAACCAGATCGCCGATAGCGGGAGCGAGCTCTCGCTCGCTCTCTCGCCGGGGGCGGAAGGCGCATGGGAGGGGAAAGGGAAGGCGATTCTCACGGGCGCGTTCTCCCCATACTACCTCGTGCGAGCGGGAGAGCACGGGCTCGATGATTTTCTGAAGCAGCGCGTCTCGAACTTCTTCGGCAGCGCCGAGCTCGGTTCCTGGAACGTGCTGCGGCTCGAGCGCCGAAGGGCGGAGATCGATTTCACTTTCACGGTGAAACTGCCCGAGAGAAAGAAGGGCGAGCGCATCTATCTCGCGATGCCGAATCCGTTCGAGTCGCGCCTTTCGGGAATCATGCGCGTGCGGCCCGAGCGCTCGCGGCTCACGGATGCGATCAGGATCGAGACATGCGCGCTCTCTCTCACGGGTACGATCGAGCCGCCCGCCGGATGGAAGCTCGTCACGGAGCACTTCACGGTGCATAGAAAATTCGATATCGGAGAGGCGTCAGCCGTGTTCTCGGCGGATCCGGACGGAACACAGTTCTTCAAGAGACGTCTCTCGCTCGCGAGCAATCGTGTCTATCCCGGAGCATTTGATTATTTCAGATCGCTGCTTCAGGTGTACGGCCGGGATCTCGTCGTGCTCGAGAAGGAATAGCGGCGCCGGATTCGTCCGGGTGGAGCGCCGACACAAGAGAATGACGGGCCTCGGGGCCCGTCATTCATTTTGCGCGAGGAGGGGGCCATCGCGCAACCGTTACGCCGGATTGAGCTCTATCGTGTCGCCGACCCCGGTGTCGCTCTCGCGCAGCGTGTTGGGCGGGAACTCCACCGCGCTCACCGCGCCTCGGGAGGAATCGGCGATGCAATCGGGCGGGAAATTCTTGAACATCGTGACGACGCGCCCGTGCTGGTTGAGGAAGGCGATGTCGACCGGGTTCTTCATGCCGACCGTATAGATCGCGCGGCACGGCGCTATCCAGAGGGCGCAGTTGCGCGGGATCCCGCGGCGATTGAGAAACCTCAGCGTTTCGATGCAGTTCGCGTTGAGAGTCATGAGATGCTTGGCGATCAGCGTTCCGCGTGTCTTGTTGAGGACCGACATGGCTTTTTCCCCCTAGATCGAAGACCCGATCATGAGAACCGCGAGTGTCGCGATGGCGAGCTTGGCGCACCAGGGGAGTACGCGATCCCGGCGACCGGAGGCCTCGCTTCCCGAGGCTGCGCCGGTGGGCTCGTCCGCGCGCGCCGGCGTCGAAGAACCGATCTGATCCATCCGCAGCATCTTCAGCATCTCGATCTCGACGAGGGCGGACTGTTCGTCGAAAGCGAGAAGGCGCGTCCCGCACGGCCCCGCGGCGCTCGCGGCCCCGGCCGCGGACGGCGCCGCCGCGGCTTGGAATATTCTCTGGAAGGACAGGAAGGCGGTCGCGATGCAGAAGGCGATCGCGTACTGGACGGCGCCGAGTATTCCGCCAAGCGCGACGGAGACGATCACGTCCTCGCGCGAAACGAATCCGAGAATCGAGAGCGGGAGCGTGAGAAAGAGCGCGGCGAATGCTCCGACGACCGAATAGACGAAACCGTCGCCGCCGCCCATGAGGCCGAGAACCGCCGGCGCGATGACGAGAGCGGCGAGGCCGAAAACGACCTGGAATCTCCTGTTCTGCATTCCGAAGAAGGCCGTCGTTATGAAGATCGCTGTGAAGATGCCGTGCATGTTTTCGTTCGACCTTTCTCGTGCTGCTCCCAAGCGGGGCAATATACAAGTTGCGTTCCACGGCGGGTCCGGCGCCGGCACTCGATGAATGCCATCCGATCCGCGCGGTCGTTACCGCCGTAATGTACGTATTAACAATTGGTTATAGTGATCGTGCAAAAGAGCAAACCGGGCGGTCGCTCCATCGGAGCGCGGGCGCTCCCGTCAACGGAGAATCGAGTTCGGGGAATAATCCCCAATCGAAGCCGCGCATGCGGCCCGGGTGGGAGATTTTTCATGGAGGGGTGTCTTGTCGGCGGGATGATTCCCCGTCGCGCCGGATAGTTGCCCGCGATTTCCCGTCGTTTCCGAAACGTCGCTATCGCGATGTTCTTGACTTGAGCGCGAGAAAAGCCTCTTCGACGCGTCTCATGTTCTTTGTCCAGAGCCCGCGCTCGTTGATGACGAGGAGATTGCTCTCGCGCGCGGCGGTCCTGAAAGAGGCGTCCTCGAGCGCTTCGACGACGGCGCCGGCGAGAGCGGCGGGATCGCCGCTCTTCACGATACGGCCGTTCTCTCCGTCCCGTATCCATTCGCGGTTCGCGGGAAGATCGGTCACGACCGGCAGCGTTCCGCACGCCATCGCTTCGAGGAGCGAGACGGAGGTCGAGTCCGATTTCGACGTCGACACGTAGACGTCCGCTGCGCGGAGCTCGCGCGCTATTCCCTCGGGATCGAGCCTCCCCTTGAACGTGAAGCATCCCTCGAGAGAGAGCCGTTTCACCTTCTCCTCGAGGCGCGAGCGATCGGGGCCGTCGCCGCATATGACGAAATGCGCGTCCCGCTTCTCGCGGACGAGAGGAGCCGCGTCGACGAGCGTGCCGACGTCGTAGATCGGATAGAGGTTGCGCGTGCTCACGATTCGGGCGCCGCCGCCCGGCCGTTTTGCGTCCGGCGCGCTCTTCCTCGGGAAGAAAACGCTCTCGTCGATTCCCATGTATGTCTTGAGGATCTTCCCCGGGCTCGTGCCGGCGGAGATCGCGATGCGCGAGAGCTCCTCGGCGTCGGTGAGGACGAGGTCCGCCTGCCTCAGCACGGATCGGATCTGGAGCCGGTGAACGGGCGACGAGGGATAATCGACGAGGAGATCGGAGCCGAGGCTCGATACGACGAGGGGACGAAAGCCGCTCCGCGCCGCGACGAAGCCGTAACCGCCGAGATAGAGAGCGTTCACGAGGTCGGGGCGAAAGCGTCCGAGCTCCTGCCGAATGGAACCGAGAGCCGAGAGGTAACCGAGGAGCTTCGTCGGGAAACGGCTTTTCAGCCTGAGCGCGGGAACGTGGCATCCGTCGACGCTCTCGAACGACAGGAGCAGCGTGTCGTGGCCGCGTTCGTGGAAATATCCCGCCCAGCGCCTCACGTGATTGAGCGAACCGTCTCCGAGAAACGCGATGCGCATGTTTCGCTCCTTTGTGCCGGTGCGCGTAAACGGGCGTGCGGCTCGAAATATATCACAACGCCGGACAATTTTGTTGAAGATTCGAGCGGCCTGATTCAGAATCGGCCCGTGCGCGTCGGAGGATCGCCGCATCGGAAGCGCGCAAACCCGGCTCGCACCCGCATGCGATTCAACATTCAATCGAGGAGGCCCGCCGATGTTCGGGAATATCGGAATCGCGAAGAATATCCCGGTCCTGTGTCTCGCCGCTCTCGCCGCGTCGGCGCCGTTTTCCCCCGGCGCGCGGGCGATCGAGACTTCGAATGAAAGGCCGGTGCATACCTATTCGATCGTCGCCCGCGATTCGGTGACCGGAGACATGGGCGTGGCGGTGCAGTCGCACTGGTTCTCGGTCGGGCCGGTCGTGCCCTGGGCGCGGGCCGGCGTCGGCGCCGTGGCGACGCAGAGCCTCGTTCTCGTGTCGTACGGCCCTCTCGGCCTCGATCTCATGGGGGAGGGGATGAGCGCGGCCGAAGCGCTCGAGAAGCTCGTCGAGGAGGACGCGCACTCCGCCGTGCGGCAGGTGGCGATGGTGGACGTCGAAGGGAACGCGGCGGCGCATACGGGAGATTCGTGCATCGCGTTCGCCTCTCACCGCACGGGCAGAGGCTACTCGGTGCAGGCGAACATGATGCTCACCGACAGGGTCGTGCCCGCCATGGCGAGGGCGTACGAGACGGCCGAGGGGGATCTCGCCGATCGGCTGCTCGCCGCTCTCGAGGCCGCGCAGCAGGCCGGAGGCGACATCAGGGGGAGCCAGTCCGCGGCGATCCTCATCGTGCGGGGGACGGCGAGCGACGAGCCGTGGTCGGACGTCGTGATGGATCTGCGCGTCGAGGACGATCCGCGGCCCCTCGATGAGCTCGCGCGCCTCGTCAAGCTGCAGCGCGCCTACGAGTACGAGAATCTCGGAGACGAAGCGATGGCCGAGGGGAGCCTGAAGGACGCGATGGAGGCGTACGGGGAGGCGGCGAAGCTCGCGCCCGACAACCTCGAGCTCGCGTTCTGGCAGGGCGTCTCTCTCGTCAACGTCGGCCGGGACGACGAGGGAGTGAAGATTCTCAAGTCGGTCGTCGAGCGGGACGCGAACTGGAAGGAGCTGCTGCGAAGGCTCCCGGCCGCGGGTCTCCTCACGGTGGACAAGGAACGGCTCGAGAAGATACTGACGGCTCTTTAAAATCCGCGCCGTTTCTGGTATAATCTATCCGCGGTTGAATCCCCTGATTCGAAAAACAGGCGTGGGAGGTGCGGGCATGCGTCTCGTCATTATGTTCTTTTCGATCCTCATGATCGCCTCCGCTGCGAGCGCGCAATTCTGCGATCCGTACAGCACGGCGGGCGTGAGCTGCCAGAATATGAAGGTCACCATCTGCCCGCGCGGCGATTTTGAGCAGATACGATTTGGATGCGGAGGGACGGCCGATTATATCTGGATCGAGGCGCGAGATTGCGCCAATCAGCCCATTCCCGGCATTCCCTGGACCGATTACTGGATCGGCGCGTGCGATCCGGCTCAGGCGCTCTTCTATTGTGTGGAGCCGATCGTCGCCGATTCGCTGACCGGGCAGAACGGCCGCACGACCTTTTCGGGAATAATCAGGGCGGGAGGGTGCGTGCTGACCGACGGTATATACATGGCGATACTGGGCCGTATCATAAAGAATCCCCCGACGTATGCGACTCCCCTGTGCCTCGGCGTCGTCATCAAGGGCCCCGACCTCACCGGCGCTTCCGGCAAGCCCGACGGCGTCGTCAACCTTTCCGATCTCATTCCCTTCGGCACTACCTACAACAAGAACATGGGAGGCGGGGGTTATAACGCCTGCTGCGATTTCAACGACGACGACAAGTGCAACCTGAGCGACTTCGCGTTCTTCGGGCAGCACTACCAGCACTCGTGCATGTGATCTGACGCCCGGAATTCTTTAAACGAAAGCCGCGCTCGGTTGTATGAATGAAATGAAAGAGGCAGAGGCGCCGGACGATTCGGATCTGGCGCGAAGGGGTCACGCGGGAGATCGAAAAGCGCTCGAAGAGCTCTTCGGGCGCTACGAAAAGGGTCTGTACGGATTCGTGAACCGTCTCGTCGGGGGCGCCGCCGACCCGGCGGACGTCTATCAAGAGGTGGTGCTGAGGGCGATCGAGAATCTCGGTCGCTTCAATCCCAAGCTGAGCTTCAGCACGTGGCTTTTCACCCTCGCGGCGAACTACTGCAAGAACGTTCTGCGCTCCAGAGAGCAGCGGGGAAAGTTTCATATGCCCTCGATACGTAGAATCGGCGACGATTCGGAAGTCGACGTCATGGAGAGCGCGTCCGACGGCGCTCCCGGACCCGATCGGGCCGCCGAGAGCTCCCAGTTCATGGATGCGCTCGAGCGCGAGCTCAAGAACCTCCCGCCTCTCCAGCGGGAGGTTTTCGTTTTGCGCGAGTTCAACGGTATTCCGTTCAAGGAAATCTCGGCGATTCTCAAGATACCCGAAGCGACCGCCCGCTCGAGGATGTTCCTCGCCGTCGAGCATCTCCGCGTGCGGCTCAAGGTGTTTTCGGGCGCCGCGACCGGCTCTTCCGTTCGTGCGGAGCGTGGGCGATGACGAAAGGCCGGAGCGAAATGATCAAGAAATGGTTCGGCGGAGGAAGGGAACGGGCCTGCCGGGACCCTCATGCGAATCCCGAATGTCTCGCGGTGCACGAGGAGATCATGACGGCGGTGTTCGCGGACGGCGCCGTCGTCGAGTCCGTTTCCATTCACCTCGAGAAATGCGAATCGTGCCGCGCCTGGGAGGCCGAGGTCAGGAACGTGCACCGGGGCTGCCGCCGGTCCGGGGAGCCGCGGGATGTCTCCGGGCTGACGCGATCCGCCGTGGGAAGCCATGCCGCCGGATCTCCGGCTCCGGCCGGCCGCCGCGCCCCGCGTCCGGGAGCCCCTCGCGCGTCGGACCGTGGAACGCTGGCCGTCGTGGCGCTCGCCGCGGCGCTCTTCAATATCATGCTCGCGCTCAGGCTCGAGGGAGGCTCGCGGGTGCTCTACCCGTCGGTCGGATTCGCCGTCATGATCGCGAGCGCGGCCTGGGTATACGTCGACGCGGCGCGGCGGAAGATGCCCGCCGCGTTCTGGACGGCCCTGCAGCCCTTCACCGTCCCCGTCGGATTGATCGCGTATCTCGTATGCCGGGAGCGCGCGTCGCGGCGCTGCCCCTCGTGCGGGAGGGTGGTTTCGGGGAGCGACCGGTTCTGCATCGAGTGCGGGAAAGGGCTCGCCGCGTTCTGCTGCGGATGCGGGCGGAGCGTTCGCAAAGAGTTCCGCGTCTGCCCGTATTGCGGAACGCGCCTCGAGGAGTGCTTCCCGCGCGAGGATGAAGCGGGAAAGACGTGCGGCTGGTCGCGCGCCCAGGTCGTGTTTCTCGCGGCCGCGAACGGCCTTCTCCTGGCGGGAGTTCTCGCGGCCCTCCTGCGGGGGGAAACGCAGACGTCTTTCGCCGCCGCGTTTCTCTATCTGTTCGGGTACTTCCCCGTCTTCAACTGGGTTTCGGTCGATTCGAGACGGAGGGCCATGTCGACGATTTTCTGGGGAATCCTCGTTCTCGCCACGCTCTACGCGGGATTCGTCGTCTATCTCGCCTGCAGGAAGGACGAGCGCTCGGCGTGTCCCGTATGCGGATCCTATCCGCCGGCGAGCTTCAACTTTTGCCCGTGCTGCGGCTCGGTGCTCGGCGCCGGCTGCCCCTCGTGCGGCGCGGCTTCCCGGGAGGGCCGTTTCTGCGCCTCCTGCGGCTCGGATCTGCTCAGCGCAGCCGCTTCCCCGCGGTCGCCGGAATGAGCCTGCCGTATTTGACGCCTTTCATCGAAATGAGCTCGTCCGCGATGCGGCGCACCGCGGCGGGCTTTCCGCGGATCACCTTCGCCTCGAGGCACGTGTCGTGATCGAGGTGGAGGTGAAGCGTCGTGACGATCTCGCCGTGGTGCCCGTGCTCCACGTTGAGCATGCGCGAGGACAGCTCCCGCATGCGATGGTCGTAGACGACGACGAGCACGCCGATGACCTCTTTCCTCGCGGAGCTCCATTCCTCCTCGACGAGCGCGCCGCGCACGAGATCGCGTATCGCCTCGGACCGGTTGGGGTATTTCTTGCGCCGCGCGTGAAGGTCGAGCTTCGCGAGGAGCTCGTCGTCCATCGAAACGCCGAATCGTGTGGTCTTCATGAGCGCTTTTCCTCCGTGTAATGAGAATGGCGGAATCCCGTCGCGGCCTCGCGATGCGCGTGCCGGTGTGCGTGGGCGAGCCCGGCGCGCTCGAGGAGCGCCGCGTCGGCGAGCGCCTGCTCGACCGGACCGATGAAGAGCGGCCGCTTCTCGCGGCCGAGGACGACCGCCGTGTCGCCGATGTGGCGCGCGAGCATGAGATCCTGCGTGGCGACGACGAGCGTTTTCCCGTGGGCGGCGAGCCCGATCAGGATATCGATGAGAACGCCCTCCGCGGCGGGATCGAGGTTCGCCGTCGGCTCGTCGAGAAGGTAGGCCTCGAGATCGAGCGTGAGGACCGACGCGAGGGCGACGCGTTTCTTCTCGCCGCCGCTCAGGTTGTACGGGTACCGGTCGGCGATGGCGTCGATTCCGAGCGCGGCGAGCGCGGCGTCGACGCGTCTCGACACCTCCGCCTCGTCGAAGCCCATCTGGCGCGGGCCGAAGGCGAGCTCCTCACGGACGGTCGGGGAGAAGCACTGTATATCGGCGTCCTGGAAGACGAGCCCGACCGCGCTCCGGAAGAATCTCCTGAACGCGCCGTCGTCGAGCGCCTTCTCGGAGAGCGGCCGGCCGAAAGCGGCCGCCGAGCCGGTTTGCGGATAGACGAGACCGTCGAGGACCTTGAGGAGCGTCGACTTGCCCGAGCCGTTGCAGCCGAGGAGGATCGCGCAGCGCCCCCGCGGCACGTCGAGGCTCTCGATCGAAAGCCCGAGGATGCCGCCCGGATAGTCGTACCTGACCTCTCTGAGCTCGAACGCGTTGGCCGGCGCGCTCGCCTCGGCCCGGATCCTCCCGGGGGTCTCTTCTCCGGCGGGGGCGCTTCCGGAGTCGTTTCCGGCGCGGCCGCACGTTTCCCCGTCCCGCGATTGCCGCGAACCTTCCTCTTCCCAACCCCGTGACATCATCGCCATGTGAACTCCTTCCGCGAGATGGAGCGATTTGAGAAAAAGATAGCCCGTGCTGCGGGAGACGAACGCCGTCTCCTGCCGGAACGGGAGCGCCGCGATCACCCTGCTTCTGCGCGCCATGAAGAGCTCGGAGAGCGTGCGCAGAAGGAGCAGCAGGTACCGGTACGAGAGGGACAGAAGCGATACGACGATCCCGGGGAGCTTCAGGCTCCGGAGCGCATCGAGCAGGCGGTGCCACGGCGTCGTGAGGACGAGAAGGACGGAGAACGAAACCGACGCCGAGACGCGCAGGACGAGCGTGGTCGCCGCGCGCAGGCCCGCGTCCGTTACGTCGAACGGCCCGAGGGATGCGACGCGCGCGCCCGGCGTGAGGAAGAGCGCGGGAATCGCGATGAACGACGTGAAGAGCGGAACGAAGATCCAGATCCGTTTCGTGAAATCGCCCACGGCGATCCTCGAAAGATGCGCGAGCAGCGTCGCGAGCGCGTAGAGGCCCGCGAGGACGATCGCGCTGTGCGTAAGGGAGCACGAGAGAACGAGCGCCGCGAGCGCGACGATCTTGGCCCTCGGATCGACCGCCTGGAGGAATCCCCGGGCTCGGCACGAAGTTTCGTTTACGATCGATCGCTCGATCGCCCGGGCCGCCGCGGACGCGTTCTTTTCAAGAAATCCCGCCATGCTTCGCAATCCGCGCGACGACGAAGGCGAGGAGCGCGGTGATCCCCGCTCCGAGCATCGCCGCGACGATCGTGCCGAGCCCCCGGCGCGCACGACCCCCGTCAAGGCCGGGAACGGCGTATTCCGCGAGGGGACTCTCCGCCTTGCCGTCCGTGCTCGCGCGCATTCCCTCGGGCACGAATCCGGCCCGCTCCTTGACGCCGTCGAGATCCCATTCGCCCCAGGCGCCTCCCGCGGCGATGATGCCGAGCGGCGTGAGAATCGCCAGCGCGAGGAGCGCGATCCATCCCTTCCGGTATTTCATCGTGGGGTGAGCGATCCTTTCTCGAAAAGCTCCGGATGATATGTGCCGAGGAACGCGACGACTCCACCGGTGAGGATCGCCTCGGCGGCTCCGGCGATCACGAGGTGCGGCAGCACCATCGCGGGAATCGTCACCCCGAGCGCGAAGGGAGCGTAAAGCGGCGTCCCGTCGGGAAGATGGTGGAGGATCGGCTGAAGACCGAGCTCGATCGCGACGAATAGCGCGGCGACATTTATCCCGACATAGCCTCCCGCCGCGGCGGCGATCGCGAAGCGCCGGTCTCCGGGGCCGGCTGCGCCCCCGAGCAGCCTGAAGACGAGATACCCCGCGAAGGGCATGACGAAACCGATGTTGAACGCGTTCGCGCCGAGCGCGAGAAGACCTCCGTCGCCGAAGAACAGCGCCTGCACCGCGAGCGCGAGCGTCAGCGCCATGAGCGCCGCCCACGGGCCGACGAGGATCGCGATGAGGACGCCGCCCGCGGCGTGCCCCGTCGTTCCCCCGGGGAGCGGGATGTTGAACATCATGACGAGAAACGAGAAGGCGGAAAGGAGCGCAAGGAGCGCCACGCGGCGCTGGCGAAGGCGGCCCCGGACGCTGCGCAGGGAGAGCGCCCACAGGGGCGCCGAAACGACGTAGAGCGCCGCGGCGCTCTGAGGCGACAGGTACCCGTCGGGGATGTGCATCGCGATCCTTCCGAAGCGTGTTATCAATTGCACAAATCGTAACACAATGATACGGGCCGGACGCCCGCGCGTCAAACGTTTTCTCCCGCGCGCGCTCGTGCTATACTCCGCCCCCATGGACGGGCGTTTCATGAAGGTGTACGAGCTCCTGCGGCGCGCGCACGGGCCCCGGCGATGGTGGCCCGTCACGCCGCCCGGCGGAACGAAACCCCTCTACACGGGGGGGCCGCGGAGCGATCTCCAGCGGTTCGAAGTCGCCGTCGGCGCGATTCTCACGCAGAATACCGCGTGGGCGAACGCGGCGCGCGCCATCGAGAGCCTGAACCGGCTCGGCGCGATGAGCCCCGACGCGATCGAGCGCATGGACGTTCGATCGCTCGCCGGCGCGATACGATCCTCCGGCTATTACAATCAGAAGGCGAAGCGGCTCAAGACGATCGCCGCCTGGTTCCGCGCGAACCGGAAAGGGACGCGCGACGATCTGCTCGCGCTCGACGGCGTCGGGCCGGAGACGGCCGATTCGATCATGCTCTACGCGTTCGGCGCGCCCATCTTCGTGGTCGACGCATATACGCGCCGCCTTTTCGGGCGACTCGGTCTCGTGGATCCGTCGGCGCCGTACGACGAGATCGGAGACCGGTTCGAGCGAAACCTCCCGCGGCGCGCATTCGTGTACAAAGAGTATCACGCCCTGATCGTCGAGCACGGGAAGCTGATCTGCAGGAAAAAGCCCCTGTGCGAAAAATGCCTTTTAAAAAATATCTGTCCTATGTATCTTGAAAGAGAAGCACCGATCAGAGAAAAACGCAGGTAGGGTGATTATCGCGGGCTCGAAGGATTGTTCGGCGGGGGGGAGTCGATTTGTATTATGATTTTGTTAGGAATAATTATTGACTTCGGAAGCAATTCCAAGTAATATCAGGGAGTTGCTAGATTCGTAGGAGGCAGACCCTATGATCTCATTCGAGGAAACGATCCAGAAGCTCCGCAGCGAGGGATTCAAGCTGACACCCCAGCGGCTCGCGGTGATCAGGTACATGCTCGGAAATACCGAGCACCCTTCCGCGCTCAAGATCCACAAGGAGCTGCGTCGCCGCTATCCGACCCTTTCGTTTTCGACCGTGTACAACACGCTCGGCATGCTCGAGAAGATCGACGAGGTGCGGTCGCTCCACATATTCGACGGCTACCTCAACTACGATCCGAATACCGACCCTCACATCCATTGCTACTGCAAGTCGTGCGAAACGATCTATGATATCATGATGGAGGGACGGAACGACGTCGTCGTTCCCCGCACGGAGATCGAGGGATTCCTGATCGACAACGTCGGCGTCGTGTTCAAGGGCACCTGCGCGCACTGCAGATAGGGAGGAGCCCGGTTGATAGCTCAGGGCTGGAAGTGCTCCGTCTGCGGACACGTGGCAGTCGGTTTGTTTCCTCCGGATGCGTGTCCGAAATGCAACGCCCCGCGCGAGGCCTTCAAGGCCGAGCACGAGTTCCTCTTTCCTCCCGAAGAGACCGAAGGCGTCATCAAGGCGTGCTGGAAGGTCACCTACGGGCTCTATGTCGTGTCCTCGGTCTCGGGGGAGCGGATCAACGGCCAGGTCTGCAATACCGTGTTCCAGATCACGAGCGATCCGCCCCGGATCGCGATCGGGATCAACCACAAGAATCTGACGCATGAGTTCATCGAGGCGAGCGGAGCCTTCGCGGTCTCGATCCTCGGAAACGAGGATATCCGGATCGTACGGCGTTTCGGATATCGCTCGGGCCGCGATTTCGACAAGTTCAAGGGCGTCCCGGTGCGGACCGGACGAACGAGGTGTCCGATCCTCGAGGGAGCGATCGGGTATCTCGAATGCACGCTCGCCAAGGAGCGGAAGCTCGACGCGGGAACGCACACCATCTTCGTCGGGGACGTCGTGGGAGGGGCGCTTTTCAAGGACGACGAGCCGCTCACCTACGCGCGGTACCACGCGGCGAAGGACACCGCATAAGGGGCTCGCGGGCGCCGTTCTCCAACAAGAATATCGATGCTCGGAACGTTTTCGAAAGGAGCGTGAGCCGTGAAACAGAAAGAGGATTTCAAGCACGTTCTCGCGGGGGCGATCTATCGGGAGATCGGGGCGCGGAACTTCTATCGCCAGATCGCCGAGGCGATCAAGAATCCCGAGGGAAGCGAGAGGTTCGTCCGGCTCTCGGCGGATGAGGAAGGGCATCGCGTCAAGCTCGAGGGCTGGTACCTGAAGCTCTTCGAAGCGAAGTTCGTCGCCGATAAGAAAGAGCTCGAAAGCGCCGAGATCAAGGGCGTGCACGTCGGCGAGAAGACCGGCGCGATGGAAGCCATCGACATCGCCATCAACGCCGAGATGAAGGCCGAGGAGTTCTACGCGCGCGAGGCCGGGAAGGTCGATAACGCCGAGCTCAAGAAGCTCCTCATGCAGCTCTCGGGGGAGGAGCACGGGCATTACGAGCTCCTCCTCGCGGAGCGCGGCTCGCTCGCCGGCAACTTTTACTGGTTCGATATGGACTCGGCGCAATTCCTCGAGGATTGAGCGCGCGCCGAAGATCGAAGGAGGAGATCGTGAAGAAGAAATGGAAATGCACGCTGTGCGGGTATATCCACACGGGCGAGGCGCCCCCCGAGAAATGCCCCGTCTGCGGCGCGTCGAGCGACAAGTTCGTCCCGTACGAGCCGAAGCGTTAAATGGCTTTTCATCCGGCGAATTTTCATGGATAATCGGCTCTCGCGACGTTTCCGGGGCGAGTAAGCGAACGCGCGGGAGAGCGCATCGAAAGGAGCCTGAATATGGATAAATGGGTGTGCACGATATGCGGCTATGTCTACGATCCGGCGAAGGGAGACCGGGAAAGCGGCGTCAAGCCGGGGACGCCGTTCGAGGCTCTTCCCGACGATTGGGTATGCCCCGATTGCGGAGCTCCCAAGAGCGATTTCGAGAAGATGTAAGCGCGGTATGAATTCAAGGAGGTTTGCGCGCGATGGGTATCGCATTCAGCGCCGATGAAGTGTTCGAGATGGCGATGGACGTCGAGAAGAACGGCGAAGCGTACTACCGGAAAGCCCTGGCTCTCGCGAAGAGCGCCGGCGTACAGGCGGTCTTCACCGATCTCATGGAGCAGGAGCAGCATCACTACGCGACCTTCAAGGGGCTTCGCGAAGCGCTCCCTCCGAGGACGTCGCTGCCGACCGTGGCCGATCCCGAGAGCGAGGAATATCTCTACCTCGACGCGCTCGTCAAGTCGCGGCTCTTCAATACCGTGCGCGAAGCCGAAGCGCTCGCGGCGAAGTCGGGGAACGAGATCGAAGCGCTCAGGTCGGCGCTCACCTTCGAGAAGGACACCGTCCTCTTCTTTCAGACGATGAAAGGGATGACGGACGAGCGTCTCGGCAGGGGCGAGATCGACCGGATCATCGAGGAAGAGCACCGGCACATCATCAGGATCTCGAAGGCCATCAAGGAAGCCGAAGGAAAAGGTTCCCGGTAAGATGGAAAACGCCGATTCGTCTCCATCCCGGCCGAACGGCAGGGACTATCTCGTCATGGGCATCCTCGCCGCGGGTGCCCTTCTTTTTCGCCTCGTCTTCCTGGGCGCGCCGCGCGTCCTGACGGGAGACGAGGGGCATTACGCCGAATCCCTCTTCCGGTTCCTTCACGGGAGCTTTCTCGAAGGCGTGTCGGACTACTGGTCGTTTCTGTATCCCTTCGCGGCGATTCCCTTCGGCGCGCTCGCGCGCGACGCGGAGACGGGGCTGCGGCTGCTCTCCGCCGTCTCCGGAGCGGCTCTCGTCGTTCCGTCGTTCCTGATCGCCCGCAGGCTCCGGGGCGGCCGCGCCGCCGTCTTCGCGGGACTCTTCGTCGCCCTGCAGCCGAACCTCATTTCCTTTTCGACCGCCGCGATCACCGAATCGTTCTATTCCCTTCTGCTCATGTGCGCCCTGTATCTGTTCCTGCGCGGGACGGACCGTGGAGACCTCCGTACGCATGCCGCGACGGGAGCGGCGCTCGGCCTGGCCTGCCTCGTGCGCCCCGAATCGATCGCGATTCTCGTCCTGCTCGTCCTCTTCGCGTTCGCGGGCGAACGGAACGCCCGACCCGGGGCTTCGATCGCGGCGGGGGCGCGGCGATCGATCGCGATGGCCGTTCTCTTCGCAGTCATGCTGGTTCCCTACTTCCTTCTTCTTCGCGCGGCGACCGGCGAGTGGACGGGCGGTTCGAAGGCGGCGGTGAATCTGAGCTCCCCCCTCATATGGCGGGACGATCTCGCCCGCGAGGAGTACGTCTACAGCCTGAACGAGGCCGGAACCGCGCGCCGTATCGACGATCTCGCCGGCGAAAGCGCGTTGAAGATACTCTGGCGCCAGAAAGGCGCGATCGCGTCCGCGTATCCCGCCAAAGCCGGGGCCGGGATCGGGCTCATTCCGGCGCTCTTGACGAGCCCGCTCCTGCTGCTCCTCGTGCCTCTCGGGATTTTCGGCAGGAGATGGCGCCGGGAGCATCGAGGCGCGGAGATCCTTGTTCTCATGCTCGGCATCTTCCCGTTCGTGTTCTATCCCCTGTTCCGCGTCGAGCTGCGGTATCTCGTCCCCTATCTTCCGATCTATCTGCTCTGGGCCGGCGCGGGATGCGCGGCGCTTCTCGATTGGTTCGCCGCCCGTGTCTCCGCGAGACGCGCCGCGTTCGCCGCGCTCGCGACGCTCGCATTTCTGAGCCTCGCGCCGTACACGGTTCACCGTTATATGGTCATGGGAAAAACCCAGCCTCTCGAGTGGAGAGAGATCGGGCGCCGGATCGGGGGGAACGAATCTCCCGCGCCGCGCATACTCGCGCACTCGGGCTGCTCCATCAGCTACTACGCCGGGAACCCGACGGCGACCTTCATCCCGTGGACCGACGCAGCGGGGCTCGTTCGCTACGCGAGGTTCCACCGGTACGAGCGCCTCGTCGTCGACGAAGACTATTTCCGCGCCGCGAGACCGACGCTTCGCGCGATCCTCGACGATCCGCCCTCCGGGCTCGAAGAGCTCGGCGAATTCAAAAGCGGAAGCGGTGGGCGAATTCTCGTCTACCGCGTCAAGCCGTCCTCCTGATCTTCGTGCGCGTTCCGCGCTCCTCGCTCCATTCCCTCCGGCTTCCGGTTCTTCCCGTTCGTTTCCCGCCGTTTCCCGGTATTTCCGGTTGTTGTGAATAGTTCTTGCTTGTTCCTTCCTCAAAGCGGTGCCGTTTGCAGCTCTGAATTGCAGCTAGTGTCAATAATGGCAAGTAGTTGTGTGTGTCGTCCCGCCGCGGGGCGGAAGAGAAGCGGGGACCCGCGAGTGACCGCAATTTTGCCGGATAAGCTGGTTGTGCACGATCTTCTTGCACGGGATGGAGTCTCGCGCGCGAAGGGTCGGCAGCGCGCCCATTCCCGTTTCCGGCGGTATCTTGTCTCCTTCGCGATTCTCGCCGGCCTGTTGTGGCTCAAGCCGGCGTTCGTGCACGCCCAGACCGTTTCGGCGTTCGCCGCGATATTCGATACGCGCCTCACTCCCGAACGCTCTGACGACAGCCTCATCGCCCGAACTCCCCTCGAGACCTTCCAGTTCAACGTAGTATCGCACATGAATGCCGGAGCGCCGATCGCGGACCTCCCGTTCGAGGCAGGCGCGGTGTATCGGCTCGTGCTCCAGATCAACTGTTCCGCTGACTGGGATTACGAACCGAAGGAAACGGGGAAGGGATCATTCGCGCTCGCGGGAACGGCGGGACGCTTCGGACGGGCGGCGGCGCCGATCCCGGGCACCGCGGAGCTCCTCCTCACGAACACGCTCGTTGCAGATGAATATGCGGACCCGATCGATTTCGTCGTCGGCATGACGAAGAAGTTCAATCCGCGGGTGCCGTGGAGCATGATGACCGATCCGTATGCCGATCTGAATCTCGAGGATAAAACGGCGGAGATCGGAACCCTCACGAACGCGCCTCCAACGGGGACCTTCATCGACTGTATCGATGACGACAAAGACTGGGAGAACTTGAGCGGAAGCTGCGAAGAAGAGCGTTACTACTTCTACGAGCTCTGGTTCAAGACCGATCTCGAGTGGATGAGCGTAGACACGGCGGATGTCTATCTGCACCTCGATGGAAAACCGGTGCCCACAAACCTCGAGCAGCTCCACGTGCTTTTCAGGCTGGTCGATGACGACTCGCTTCCGCCGGTCATCTCCGATTTCAACCCCGAGATCATGCCGGCCGGCATGAGTTTCAATATCTCGTGCAGGATTGCGGATCCGAGCGGCGTATTCGATGACGACACGGGCTCGTCCGGGCAGGGCGTCTATCTCCTCTGGGACGACGACGGGAGCCTCATCGACGACGCGAACGAAATCAAGATGTCCCCGATCGGAGGCGGCTATTATTCGACCGACGCGCAGATAGGTCCCCGCAGCGGAGGCGATCTGATCGTCTATGCGGTGCACGCCTGCGACGACGACGCGGACGGAGGGAGAATCGACGATCGAAGCTGTGCCTCGAGCGGTGTGCAGACGGTCCAGATACTCGGTTCCGTCTATCTTTTCGACGAGCCGAAATCGTTGTACCCCGCCGCCGCATATACCGGCGAAGAGGGGGTCTCGGTTCATCTCGATCTGAACAATCCCATGCCGCTAGACTTCGTTCTCTATCGGACGTCGACCGTGTCATTCTCGGACGGCGTTCACGTCGTCACGGCGAATCTGCAAAACGAGACGACCGTTCCCGCCGGGGCGTCTCATTTCCCCGTTTCCTTCGATGCGGCGCAGGTGCCTTTCGACTTCGCCGCACCCGACACCGTCGATCTGATGCTCGATCTGAACGGGTTGTATTTCTTTATGCCGTTCAATCAATCGTGGACCGCCTCCGAGAGCAATCGGCTCGCGGTGATGAATCCCCGCATTCTCTTCACGGCTCGTCCGGTGGCCTCGGGGAACGTTCATCCCGGCGATGCTTCGGTCGAGCTCCTCCGGATCGAAGTAATGAACGATTCGCCGGGAGACGTCTCAATCGACAGCCTCGTCGTGTCCAACGCGACGGTGGGCGGCGGCGGAGTTCCGATGAGCGACGCGGATTTCGGCATGCTCCGCCTCTATTCTCAAGCCGATGAGTTCATAGCGGCGATCGAACCGGTCGGGGAGGAATCCGAAGGCCCCACGAGCGGTCGTGATGCGTCAGGCAGAGCGCTCGCCGCTTCCGATCCTCTCCTCGCGTGGGCCCGGTTCGAGACGGGCGAAGCCCGGTTTCTCCTTTCCCCCGGCTCGCGGATCCCCGCCGGCATGAGCCGTTATTACTACGTCGTCGCCGACGTCGATTCGTTTCTCGCGAGTGACGGCGATTCCCTCGATGCGGAGATCGGTTCGGCGGATTCCGTTTTTACCACCGGCGCCGCATCGGTCGAATTCGCAAGGACGCCGCTGAACTCAAACGGCGCATGCGCGATCGACGGATTCAAGGCGTTCCAACTCCTCGTCGAAGAGACGATTCCCGATACTCTCTACCTCGGGGACTCGGATCAGGTCGTGCTCTCCTTTGTCGTCCCGGCGAACGGGCACATGCCGGACGTTCTCTCGTCCGTTTCGACCAGAAACTTCGGCGACGGCGAAGTCGACAGTCTCGTCGAACGCCTCGCGCTCTGGAGGGATGACGGGGACGGATCGTTCTCTCCGCTCGGCGATCTTCACGCCGGCGAATTCGCCGCGACGGGCGACCGGTTCGAGCTCTCGGGCTTGTCGCTTGCGCTTTCCGCTCCGCAGCGTTTCTTTATCGTCGCTGATTTCGCGCTTGGAGCATTCGGTGCGCTCGAGGCGAATTTCGGCGTTCCGTCGGGAGGAATCGAATATCTGTCGCACAACGACGGTCCCATCGACGCCGATGTCGCGCCGGGATTCGGTCAGGTGCTGCTGCGTCCCGAAATCGTTTCGATCGAAGCCCGTCCCGCCGTTCCCGGGGGGCGGTATCCGGGGGACGAAGCGGTCGCGCTTCTCGCGGTCGAAGTGAACAACAACACGCTCGGCGACATATCCGTCGATTCTCTCCGTGTGCGCGGAGATGCGACGCTTTTCCCGTGCGAATCCGCGAAGCCGTTCAGATTGTATGTCGACGACGGCGACTCGAGCTTCGATCCGGGCGCCGACACGGTCGTCGCGTCGGCCGCCTGGGGAGGCGGAGAGGCGTTCTTCGCCGGGGCGGGGCCCGCGATAGCGCCGGGATCGCGGCGAATACTCTACGTCGCCGCCGCGCTCGATTCGTTTCTGACCGTCGACGGCGAGACGCTCTCCGTCCGCATCGAATCGGCGAATGATATCGGTCTCACGATCTCGCCTTCGACGAGCCTCGAGCTATTCCGTCTCGACGCGGATTTTCCGCTCGTGAGCGCGGGAAGCGGCGTCACGGACGGCATGCTCGCGCACCAGATCACGCGCCATCCCCTCGGGGACAGCTTGATCGTCGACCAGAAAGAAGACATTGTCGTCCTCGATATCGTCGTGCCCGGCAATGGGTGCGTCCCGGACACCCTCCGAGGGCTCACGATCGCGAATCTCGGCACCGCGGGGAGCGAGCAGATCGGGCGTTTTATGCTCCGGCGGGACGACGGCGACGGTCTCTGCGATCCGGCATCGGACTCTCTTGTCGCCGTGTTCGCCGAAAAGGCGATCAGGACGTACGCGGTCGAAGCGCTTTCCGAACCCCTCGCGGGGCTTTCGGCATCGAGGTTCTTCGTGACGATGGACGTGCGGGAGACGATCGAGACCGGGGGCACGGTAGACCTCGCGATTCCCGTCATGGGCATCGCCGTCTCCTCCGGAAACGACGGTCCCACCGACCGCGAAATCGGCGGGTCGGAGATTTTCACCATACCGGTTCCGGACCGGTTGACCCTCTTCACGAGCATCCTCAGCAACAAACGCGTCGTACCCGGCGAGACGAACGCGCTGAATCTCGTTCTCGGATTATACAACAGCTACCGGGAGTCCAAGGTTCTCCATTCGCTCGCCCTTTTGAGCGTCGGTTCCTCGCGTCCCGAGGAGATCGCGAAGGTCGAGGCGTATGCCGATTCGGATGAGGACGGTCTCTTCAACCCGGTGATCGACAGCCTGCTCGAGGTCGCTCGGCCTGATGCGGCGGGCTATTCTTTCCTCGATCTCGGCGCGGTGCTCAAGCCCTACCGGAGCACGCTCATCTTCATCTCATACGAGACCTCGCTCGTCGGGCTGCGCGATTCCGTGCGGATCGATTTTCAGATCTCTGATAGATCCTCGATCGTTTTTCAGGGCACGGCTCCCGTTATCGAAGGGGATTTTCCGCTCAATTCGGCCGGCGTCGACGTCACGGACGGAATGGTGAGCGCTCAAATGCGGATGCTTCCCGTATCCGGCGCGCGCGTCTCGCCCGGAACGGCCGATATTCCCTGTCTTTCACTTGCGCTCCCTTGCAACGGATTCCTCGAGGACGTTCTCGAAGGATTCTCCGTGGAGAACAGAGGAACGGCCTCCCAGGGGCAGGACGTCCGGTACATCAAGCTCTGGAAGGATACGGGGAGCGCGCACTACGCATTCGATCCGGACGACGAGTTTCTCGCGTTTCTCGTATGGGACGGCGGCTTGTGGAAAACCGTCGCGCCGCTCGCGGAGGCCATTCCCTGCGAGGGTCTCGTTCTCCACGTGACGGCGGACATCGCCTCCACCGCTGAGGACGGCCGGAGCTTGAGCCTCTGCGTGCCGCTCGGCGGCGCGGTTGTTTCCTCCGGAAATGACGGACCGATTGACAGCCGGGCATGCGGCGGCGCGACGATCGAGATATCGACCGATCCGCTGTTCGTGTCGTTCGCGGTCCCGGCGGCCGTGACGCGGAATCAGCTTTTCGATGTTCGTATGAGCGTGGCGAACGCGGCCGATACCATGCTCATCGACGTCGTGCCGGACAGCTTCTCCTGCTCTGGAACCGGCTCCTGCTCGTCGATATCGGGTCCCGCGCCCGTCGCCATGGATCTTCCGGGAAAGAGCGATAGCGCGTTCGTCTGGAGATTTTCCGCGCTGTCGGTCGGCGATATCGTGTTCCGCGGAGGGGTGAAGAAATACGCAGGTCCGGAATCGAGCAGAGTCGAAAGCTCCGATACGATTCGGGTCGAAGAGATTCCCCAGAACATCGCGGTGACGCTGCTCGATCGAGCGCCCGTGAGCCTCAACCGGGGGCAGGAGGACATCCCTCTCATCGAGATGACCATCGAGTACGATCCTCCGTCGGGGCTCGGCGCGCCCATCGAGTTCACGTCGATCGAGCTCGCCATGACGAATGGAGCCGCCGCGCCTCTTCCCGTGAAGGACGTCGCCTCGCGAATGCGGCTCAGGGACGAGGCGCGGGTTCTTTGCTCGGTGGCGACGGATGCGATCACCCAGTCAACGGTCGTATGTCCGCTTCCCGAACCGATGATTCTCGTTCCGGGGGCCTCGAAGACATTCAGGATATCGATCGATATATCGGCCGACGCGCCCGCTTCCGATTTCAGGATTTCGATTGCGTCGTCCGGAACAATCGCGCTCGCGGATCACAACAGCGGCGCCGCCGTTCCATTTTCCGGAAGCATATTTCCCTGGTGGACGAACGCCGTCACTCTGAGAGATCAAGCGAGCACGCTTCTCGTGCGTTTCGCTTCCCTGGCGCCGGCGCGCGTCAACACCGGCCAGGAGGGCGTCGCGGTATTCGATCTCGTTCTCGAGAACGGCGGTGGCGCGTCGGCCGCTCCCGTGAGCGTCTCGGACATCGCCTTCACCGCGAGGGACGCCGGCGGCGATACGATCGACGCGGGCGCTGCATTCAGGGCGTTTCGCCTCGTCGGCGACGGCGGAAGCACGTATGCGTACATCGAGGCATTCGGCGGATCGGCGTCGATTCGGTGTGCGCTCCAACCCGCTCTGGCCGTCGCGGCGGGCGTGCCCGTGACGCTCCGCGGGAGAATCGACTGTCTCGCCGGGCCGACGACGCCGGGGTTCTCGATCGCGCTCGAAGACTCGCTCGACGTCGCGGCGCGCGACGTCAATTCGGGTCAGCAGGTGGAAGTCCAGGCCGCGGGAGGATTCGCCGGTTTCCCGATGTGCACCGGCGCATCGCTTTTCTCCGATCCGCTCGCGAGCGTGGCCGTCGATGGACGGGGGCTCATGGAGGCGCGGATCGTGGCGGGAACGACGAACGCGGCATCGCTCAGACTCGTGCTCTCGCATCCCGGCACCGCGCTGGAATCGCCGTTCTCCTGCGGCGGAATCACCGTGCGTCTCCTCGACGAGCTCGGCGGTCCGCTCGAGCCCATCGCCGTTCTCGACGCCGTCAGGGTGCGGAAGGGGATCGAGGACGTCGCGTTGGTTTACATAACCGCCCTCCACGGCTCCGACATCTCGCTTCCCTTCGCCTCGCCGCTCGTGACGCCGCCGGGCGAAGCCGACACGCTCGACGTCTTATTCGATCTCGACGCGGCGCCGACCCGCTCGCGCTTCCAGATGCACGTCAACGCGGCGGGGATCGACGTCGTCGACGCTACGGATGGCCGGAGCGGCATTCCGCTCATCGGTTCCTTCCCGATCGCGAGCGGACTCGGAACGATCGTGTTCCCCGCCGGGCAGGTGCTGTTCGGCGCCGCGGGGCTTTTCCCGGCGAATATCGCCGCAGGGGTCGAGACCGATTGCATGAGGCTGGTGTTCACGCGTCAGGACGAGTCTTCGGGATCGCGGGTTTTCATCGAGGGTTTCACACTCGAGGCGCTCGACGAAAACGAACGCGTGATCGATCCTTCGCTCGTCATCGATGCTCTACGAATCGATGACGAATCCGGCGAGATCGCTTCGACCTGGCGGATTATCGATGACCGCATCGATGTCGCGTTCGTCGACACGGCGATCGTCGACGAAAACGCGACACGCGTGTACACGCTCGCGATCGCGAGCGCCGCGCATCCGCCCGTGAAGGCCCTGAGTCTCCGAATCTCCTCTCCCGGGGCGATCTCCTGCCGGGACGAAGCGACCGGCGGACCGGTTTCCGTCGCGCCGGCCGCGGGAGCGTTTCCGTTCAGCTCGGGGAAAACGGCCGTTCTTCCGCGAGATATCGAGACGGCGTTCTCCAACTATCCGAATCCGTTCGTCGCGGGAAGCGGAAAGACCACGATCACCTTCTACATGCCGGACGAAGGGAGAGCGAGCGTCAGGGTGTTCACGATAACGGGGGAGCTGGTCAGGACGATTGTCGATAACGAGTCTTTTGCCGCCGGCCTGCATCAGGAATTGTCATGGGACGGGAAAAACGGGAACGGAAGCATGGTATTGAACGGCGTGTATTACCTGGTTCTCAAGGTCTCGGCGGGCGGCAGGGATTACACGTTCAAGCGAAAGGTCGCCCTTGTTCAATAATACCCGCACTACGAACGCCGGAAAACGCGTGAGGCGCGGAGCCGTCGCGCTCGCCCTCCTCGCCGGAGGCGCGCTCGCCGCGCCGGCTCGCGCCATCGATGACGGCGCGGGTACGACGAGCCCCTTCGGCCTCGGCGCGGGGTGCCGAAGCATCGCCATGGGAGGCGCGTCTTCGTCCATGTGGGGCGATTCATACGCGCTGTTCCGGAATCCCGCGGGGCTTTTCAACGTGGAGCGCGACGAGGTCAACATGTTTCATACGTCCCTCTTCGACGAAGCGACGACCTATTCCGCCGTCGCGCTCTCGCACCCGTTCCTCAATCTCGGAGTTCTCTCGTTCGGAGCCATACAGCTGCGCGTCGGCGGCATCGAACAGCGCGACGACGCGAACATGCTCGTCGAAGGCGATCTCACCAATGTCCAGACGCGCTACGCGCTCGGATACGCGCAGCAGATCGTCAAGGGCTTCACCGCGGGGCTCGATCTGAAGCTCGACCGCTTTACGCAAGGGGCGTACAGCGCGAACGGATTCGGGCTCGACGCGGGGCTCGGACTGGAGACGTCCGTTCATTCGCCCGCCGTCGACGGCATCGCCGTCGGAGTCGTGTTCAGGAATCTGCTCGAGCCCGCCATCACCCTCGTCGAACAAAAAGCGGGCGATCCGCGGGGCGTTCGCGCGGGCCTTTCGGTATGGAGATCGATATCGTCCCGGATGCAGGATCGTCTCGCGATCGCGGTCGACGTCGACAAGACGCGGCTTTCCGACAGCCGGATTCAGCTCGGGGCGGAATACAGCGTTCGAAATATGCTCGCGCTGCGGGGTGGATGGGACGGGAACGACCCGACTCTCGGATGCGGATTTACGATCCGGTATTTCGTCCTCGATTACGCATACCGGAGCACGGAGCTCGGCGGAAACCATCTCTTCGCGCTCGCGTTCAGGTTCGGCGCGTCGAGAAGCGAGAAAGGCCGGCGGGCTCAGGAGCGCCACGAAGAGGAGATCAGAAAGGAGCTCGAAGCTCAAATCGCGAACTACGAAGGGCGCGCCGTTCAGACGGCTCTTGAAGAAGGCCGGGAGCGCCTGTCGAACGGAGACTACGCCGGCGCTATCGATCGCTTCAGCCGCGTCCTCCTCTGGTCGCCCGCGGACGAGCAGGCGGCCGACGGGCTTCGGCGCGCGAATGCGGCGCTCTCGATTTCGCGCGGCGATTCGCTCATGGCGGCGGGCAAATACGCCGGGGCGCTCCTTTCGTATCACGAATCGCAGAAGTACCTCGCTTCGGATGACGCAGCAGAGCGGATCAGGCGCTGCGAGAAGCTCGCGCTGGAATATTCGAACGCTGAGCGGATGAAAGAGGAAATGCTCGCGAAGGCGATCGATCTCTATACGGAGCGGAACTGGAGCGCCGCGGGCCTCTGCTTCAAAGAGGTTCTGGCCATCGACTCGAAAAACGTCATCGCCGCCGATTACCTCGCGCGGACCCGCGGCAAGATTCAGGAACAGCACGAAAAGGTGTTCGCCGACGCCGATCGCCTCGCCGCCGAGGGGCGCTACGGCGCCGCGATCCAGTTCCTCGCGGGCGAGCTCGAAAAGAACGTGACCGACGTTCGCCTCGAGGCGAAGATCGCCGACATAACGCGGCTTCAGAAGGAAGCCGAGCGGGCGAATAAGTCAGCGGTCGCGGCGGCCGTCCGGGCGCCCGTGCTGTCGGCCGATGAGCTGGCGCGGCTGGGACAGGGCTATGGGCGAGGCGTCGAGTTCTTCACGCGCGGCGATTTCTCGCAGGCGATCGGCGAATGGGAAGCCGTGTACCGCGCCGCTCCGCAATTCAAGAACGTATCCGAATACCTCGTGAAAGCCTACCAGTACCTCGGGATGGAGCACTACGCGAACCACGAGTACGACAAAGCGATCGGCGTCTGGAACATGATCTTTTCGGTCGATCCGGATAACGAGAAGGCGGTTCGCTACATCAACAAGACGAAAGAAGAGCTGTCGAGGCTCGAGGGATTCACGAACCGCTGAAGGCCGGTGAGGGCGAATGAAGGCAATGAGCCTCAAACTGCAGATCGCGACGCTCGTCATCTTGCTCGTCGTCTGCCTCGTCGCGGCATTCTCGCTGACCGTTATCACGAACGAGAAACAGATGCTCCTCTCGGAAGTGCTTCGGGGGGCCGTTCTCCAGGGCCGCAACCTCGCCCTCAGTTCCTCGAAATCGCTGCTCCACGAGGATCCCGAGTTCGAGCTCCATCCGCTCGTCACGCGCGTGCTCGCCGCGGAGAAGGATATCGTTTCGCTCGTCGTCGTCGACAAGAACGGCGTCATCAAAGGGCACCGCGACGTTCTCTCGATCGACCGCGTCTACGAGACGCCCGCCGGTTTGAGCGCGGTCGCCGGGGCGGGATTCGCGCTGCCGGGGGAGGAAATCCGCCAGAACGATCTACTCATCGAGGTGAGGGTCCCGGTGACCGACCAGGGCGAATGGATCGGCTCCGTGTACCTCCAGCGTTCGAAAGCGGGCGTTCAAGCGGCGATAGCCGCCAGCAGGGGAAGAATGATCCGCATCGGCGTCATCGCCCTTGTCGCCGGCGCCTTCGGCTCGTTCCTTCTCGCGCTCCATATCGCGCGTCCGGTCCGGGCGCTCATCAAGGGAGCCGATGCAATCGGGCACGACCGGTTCGACACGCATATCGAGGTGCGGTCGGTGAAAGAGCTGCAGACGCTGGCGCGCGCCTTCAACGGTATGGCGAAGCGGCTGGAAGACAACCGAAAGGCCCTCGTCGAGCAGGAACGAATCGGGCGGGAACTCGAGATCGCGCACGAAATCCAGGAGACATTCCTGCCGACTCGTCTTCCGCGACTCGCGAACTACGAGGTCGAGGCGTATTATCATGCGGCTACCGAAGTGGGCGGCGACTACTTCGATCTCATCCAGCTTGACGAGGAGCGGCTCATGATCGTCGTAGGCGACGTCGCCGGCAAGGGAGTGCCGGGCCTCGTCGTCATGGCGATGACGCGGATTCTCGTGAGGGCGCTCGCGCAGAACCATAAGAGGCCGGCGGAGCTCCTGCGCCACCTCAACGTGCTGCTTCACGAAGACATGAACCGCAAGTTCTTCGTTACCCTGTTCTGCGGGCTGCTCGATATGCGCGGCGGCAAGCTCCTCTTCTCGAACGCGGGGCACATGCCCCTCATTATCTATGACGGCGGAGCGCGCACCGTCGCCACCGCCGGCACCAAAACAAAACCGATAGGCATATTCCCCGACGAGGTGTTCTCGCGGGATATCGAGGAGCGGCTCATTACGGTGAAGCCGGGTGATTGCATCGTGCAGTTCACCGACGGCCTGAGCGAGATGCGAAACGACGCGGGAGAAGAATACGGGCTCGAGCGGCTTATGGAAATGACATCCCGCGAGGCCGCGCACGGCTCTCGCCACCTCGTGCGCGAGCTGCTGAGCAGTCTCGCCGCCTTCCGCGGAACGACGCCTCAGAGCGACGATCTCACGATCGTAGCCGTCAGCGCGATGCCGGTCCGCGCCGGGCGGGCGGCTCTCGATCCGGGCAAACGGCAGGAACCGGTTCCGTCGCAACGAGCGTCGGAAGGACCGAAGGTGCGGTATGAAGATTGAGTCGATTGATCCCGTCACGTTCGCCGTGAGCGTGAGCTGCAAGAGCGACGAGGGCTGGCAGATTCCCGTTCGGCTCGCGAGTCTCATCATGGTCGCCTCCGACTGCGATGTGCCCTCGATCTCCTGCGTCCTCCCCGACCGGATGCCCCGGGCCGTCCGGAGCGCGAGCGAGCAGCTCATCGCCCGCAACGCGATCGTCGCGCTCGAATCCTCCGTCGCCCGGGATTCCGAATGGATCGAATCTCGCCGCTATATTGTCGGCAGGAGCGAGACGTTCAACTGCATGGGGGAAGTTCGGAACGACAACAAGTACTCGCTCTTCCTGGCCGGCATCGAGAGCAATGTCGATCGGGCGTCGCGCTGCGCGCACATAATCGCGGTCGCGCTCGGCTACACGAGCGATTTCGCGTTTGAGATCAGGCTCAGCGTCTACGAGCTCCTCATGAATGTCATAGAGCACGGCATCGAGTCGGCCTCGCAGGAATGGATCCAGGTCGATCTCGAGCGCGAAGGGGATACGCTTCTTGTTTCCATCATCGATCAGGGCATCGCATTCGATCCCTTGGGGGATTCAAAATTCGATCTTCAAGCCTATATCGAATCGCGGAAGACGCGCGGTCTCGGCCTCATCATCACGCGCCGCATCGCGGAGCATTTTACGCATCGCCGCGAAGCCGGCTATAACAAAACCCTTATCAAGAAGTCGATGTGGTCTTGCGGCTCCGCGCTGCGAGACGGAAAGGAGATTTCCATGGCGCAGTTTGAGATCCGCGGTCCGGTGCCCCTCGGCAACGAATCGTACATGTTGACGCTGAGCGGCGATCTCGACGCCAAGGGGGCGCTCCTCGTGGAGCAGATGCTCGCCCAGCTCATCGAGAAGAAGATGTTCCGCGTGACGCTCGATTTCCAGAAGGTCTCGTTCATATCGAGCGCCGGGGTCGGAATACTCATCGGGCTCGAGGCGTCCCTGCGGGACGCGGGAGGCGACGCGATCTTCACGAAAGTGCCGCCCAAGGTGAGTTCGGTATTCCGTCTCCTCAACCTTGAGGACTATTTCACTATCGAAAACTCCATCACGGTGGAAACCTAGGATTCGAAAGGCCGGATGACGGCCCGGTGGCGCGAATGGCATCATATCAGGAAAAAACGCTCGCGGATTCTCGCGGGATCGACGACCGGCTCGAACGGCAGCGGCTGACCTTCGAGGCGATCTTCCGCCTTGTCGAGAAGCTCGGAACGACCTTCGACGTGAGCAAGATCGCGAGCCTGTTTCTCATGACGTTCATGGGGCAGCTCAAGGCACGGCGCGTGTCGCTCTATTTCGTCGTGCCTGAAAGAATGCTGCTCGAGCCATACCGGTCGCTCGGAATGGCGAATGGCAAGGCGCTTCCGAGCGTGCCCAACGAGTCGGCGTTCGCCCGTTGGATCGTCGACGCCGCCGGTCCCGTGACCTTGGATGAATTCTATGTCGGGACGGGGCGGGCGGGCGACGAAGAGGAGGAGGCGATCCGTTCCTTCGTCACAATGGGTTTCTCCCGCGCGATCGCGCTCACCGAACAGGGGAACCTTCTCGGCGCGCTCTTTTACAGCGACGCCGTTACCGGAGAGCCGTTCAGCGACTTCGACGACGAGATCGTCAAGATGCTCGCGCGGGTCGCCTCGATGACGGTCAAGAACGCCTTTCTTTACCAGGCAGCGGTCGCTTCGAAGCTCGAGCTCGAGCAATTCGCCGAGGTGAAACGCGAATTCATCATGCATACGTCTCACGAGCTGCGGACACCTCTCACCGTTCTCAAGAGTGCCCTCTGGTCGCTCGATCCCGATCAGATCGACGAGAGCGTCCTCGTCGACATGGCCAAGAGCGCGATGACGCGTCTCGAAGGGAAGGTCGAGTATCTCCTCTCGCTCAACGATATCGAGCTCAACAGGACCGATTTCAAGCTGCAGCAGACCGAGGTGTCGTCGATCGTCGAAGACGTTCTCCGGGATATGATTCCGGAGCTCGAGGAGAAGCACCTCCACGTCGACGTCGATGATCCGGCCCGTTATCGGAAGGCGCTCATCGACCCCGCCAAAATCAAGATCGTCGTGCGCAGCATTCTCGACAACGCGGTCAATTTTGTCGGGCACGGCGGGAACATCAATATCAAGATATGGATATCGGAGACCCCTCCCCGGAGCGAGGAAGGGGTGGCGATCGGCGGGCGGCGTCCGGACGGCGCGGCGAGCGGCGCATCGGGCTCTCATCGTGCGCTCGACGGTTCATCCTTCATCGTGATCAGCGTGAAGGACGACGGTATCGGGATTCCCGCCTCGGAAATCGAATGCCTCGCCGAGCCGTTTACGATGGCGTCGAACTCGAGCAACAGGAACGTCAAGGGGCTCGGGATCGGGCTCGCGGTCTCGCAGAAGGTCGCTTCGGGGCACGGCGGCGCGATCTTCTGCAAAAGCGAGCTCGGCCAGGGCGCGCGGTTCTCCATCTGGCTTCCGCTCGACGTATGATCCGTTCGGGGAATTCTCATACATCCGAATATAAAAGAAACCGGGCGGCCCTCGACGAGGGCCGCCCGGAACTCGAATGGAGCGGCTCGGCTCGAGAGCCGCTCGAAAGCGTCGACGGAAGCTACTGCTTCGGAGCAGGCGCCGGAGCCGCGGCCTTTTCCTGCGCGACCCGCGTCATCGATTCGATGACGATCGGCTTCTCGGGAACGTTCTGGTGCCGACCCTTGTTCCCGGTCTTGACGGCCGCGATCTTCGAAATTACGTCCATGCCCTGCACGACCTTGCCGAACACGGCGTAGCCGTACTGCGCATCGCTCACGTGGTCGAGGGACGCGTTGTTGCTCAGGTTGACGAAGAATTGGCTCGTGGCGCTGTTGATTACGTCCGTTCGAGCCATCGAAAGGGTTCCTTTGAGATTCTTGAGGCCGTTCATCGCCTCGTTCTGAATCGGGGCGAGCGTGGATTTCTCCACCATGTTCTTGTCGAAACCGCCCCCCTGAATGACGAATCCGGGCATCACGCGGTGAAATATCGTTCCGTCGTAAAATTTCTTATCGACGTAGTTCAGGAAATTCTTGACGGTAATCGGCGCTTCCTTCGCGAAGAGCTCGATCTTAAAGGAGCCCATGCTTGTTTTGACGAGAACCATAGGATTTCCAGCCTTTTCCTGGGCGCACAGGGAACCGACGCCCGCGAAAGAGGTCGCGAGTACGCCTAACAATATAACTAGCAACATGTTGCCGAGTTTCATCTCCGGGTCACCTCCGTCGTGAAAAACCGTCTAACTCCTGCATCGATAGGTAAATATATCTCATCGAGTCGGCGCTGCAAGAGAAAAAGAGGAATTTCGCCGGCCGGCCCGCGATCCTCGCTTTTTTCCTTTATGCTTTTCTCCTCTCTCTGGTAAGATATGGTAGCGGGGGTCCAGGGGAATACTTTTAGCTGTAAAGGAATGGCGATGCCGAAAGAGCTAAAGTACGATCATGTCGACGTTTTCACCGACAAGCCCCTCGGCGGGAACCAGCTTGCCGTATTCCACAATCCGGGGCAGCTCACCGCGAACCAGATGCTCGCGATCGCGAGAGAAATCAATTTTTCCGAGACGACGTTCGTGTATCCCGCGAAGGCCGCGGGTATGGACGCGAAGGTGCGTATCTTCACGCCGTCGGAAGAGATCCCCTTCGCCGGCCATCCGGCGATCGGCACCGCCTTCGTGCTCGCGTCCCGTTCCCGAAAGAAGCTGGAAAAGCTCTCGCTCGAGCTCGGTGTCGGTCCGATCGAGATCGACGTCGAATACAAGGGGAAGAAGATACATTCGCTCGCGATGCATCAGCCGGTTCCCGTGTTCGGCTCGGCGCTCCAGAACAGGGAGCAGGCCGCGCGGGCGTTCGGCGTGACTGCGGACGACATCCTCGGCGGAGGGGTCGTATCGAACGGTCTCGATTTCCTCATCGTCGAAGCGACGACGTTGCAGGCGGTCCAGAGCGCCCGGTGCAACGGCGAGGACGCGGTCAAGGTGATAAAGCGCCACAACGTTCACGCGATCTATATTTTCGCCCGCCTGCAGGGAAGAGGGCCGAACGTTCACGCGCGGCTCTTCACGCCGAAATCGAACGTCGTCGAGGATCCGGCGACCGGATCCGCGGCGGGGGCTCTCGGCGGCTATCTCGCGCGGATTCTCAAATTCCCCATGAAGCTTCATCTCGTCGTGGAGCAGGGGATCGAGATTCTGCGGCCGAGCCTGATCACCGTCGACGTCAATTCGGAGCGCGGAACGATCGAGGGAGTCATCGTCGCCGGCAAGGTCGTTTCCGTCGGCGAGGGAATAGTGAGGCTTCCCTGACGGGAGCGCGCGCCGCGCGCGGATCGTTTCGAAGAATTCGATTCAATTGCGCGCGCGTCTGTGCTATACTGGCCCCGGCTGATTAACCGGAAAAAGCTCTGAGGAAGGCGGCCCGCGTGACCCCTTCATTCGGTTTCTTTTTCCGGTTTTTCTTTTGGATAGGCGCTGACATTCCCGCTCCGAGTCCAGTCGCAAAGCCTCCAATGGACTCGTAGCGGGAATGTCAGCGCCCTCGTCGCTCCGAGCCCAGTCGCAAAGCCTCCAATGGACTCGTAGCGGGAATGTCAGCGCCCTCGTCGCTACTTCAGGTACTCGGCGAACCATTCGTGAAGCGTCTTCCACCAGAGCTCGGCGTTCTGCGGCTTCGTCACGAAGTGTCCCTCGTCGGGGAAGTAGAGGAGCTTCGAAGGCACGCCCTGCCGCTGGAGCGCCGTGAAGAACTGCAGCCCCTCCTCGAACGGCACGCGGAAATCCTGCGCGCCGTGCACGACGAGACACGGGGTCTTGAAGTTCGCGGCGAACCGGTGCGGAGACCATTTCGCGTACATCTCGGGATTGGTCCAGGGAGTTCCCTTGAACTCCCATTCGGGGAACCACAGCTCTTCCGTCGCCCCGTACATGCTCTCGAGGTTATACACGCCGTCGTGCGAGACGAGACAGCGGAAGAGGCCGTCCGTGTGCCCCTCGAGCCAATCGACCATATAGCCGCCGTAGCTCGCGCCCGCGGCCGCGACGCGCTCTCCGTCGACGAAGGGGAGCGACTTGAGAAAATCGACGCCTTTGAGGACGTCCTCGAACACGGCGCCGCCCCATTCGCCGCTGATCTGCCTCTCGAACGCGTCTCCGTAGCCGGTGCTCCCGTGGGGATTGACCATCGCGACGACGTATCCGGGCGAGGCGAACATCTGCGAGTTCCAGCGGTAGTGGAAGTCGTCGCCGAATGCCCCCTGCGGGCCGCCGTGGATGAGGAGGATGAGCGGATACTTCTTTCCTTCCTCGAAGAACGGGGGCTTCACGACGTAGCAGTGGATCTTCGCCCCGAGGGCGCCGTCGTACCAGTATTCCTCGACCGTATTCATCTTGAGGCCGGCGAGGACCGACGCGTTGACGGCGGTGAGCGCCGTCACGTTCTTCCCCGTGACCGTGGCCCGGTGGAGATCGACCGGGCGGGTCGCGCCCTGCCGGGCGAAGACGAGGTATTTTCCGTCGCGAGTCGCCGCGAGATCCGTGTCGAATCCGCCGCGGATGACGAAGGCGGCGTCTCCTCCCTTGATCGATACCGCGCCGATCGCGCGGCGTCCCCTGTCCTCGACCGAGAAATAGAGCTTCTTCGAATCGGCGCCCCACGAGAAATGGTCGACGGAATAGTCGAAGTTTTCCGTGAGATTCGAGATCGTTCCGGCCTTCCGGTCGTAGAGCATGATCCGGACGCGGTCGGATTCGAGTCCCGGGGTCGGCATCGAGCAGTACGCGATGAACCGGCCGTCGGGGGAGTAGCGTGGATTGTTGTCGTTGCCGCGGTTCTGCGCGGTGATCGGGGCGGGCGTTCCGCCGGCCGCGGGCACGAGGTAGAGGTCGTTGTTCGTCGAGGCCGCCGGCATCTCGTCCGGATTCATCGTGAAGCAGAGCTCGGCGCCGTCAGGCGAGAAATCGACGTCCCGGTCTCCGCCGAGGGCGATCGGCGGAACGTCGGTGCGCCCCTTGTTCACCTCGACGAGGGAGGAGCCATCGATGTCGGCGACGAAGAGGTGGCTCCATTTCCCGTTGCGCCAGCTGTTCCAGTGGCGGTAGAGGAGATGGTCGACGAGTCGGCCCTTGACCTTCGCGTTCTTCGCGTCGCCGAGCATCTTCTCGTTGCATTTCATATCGGCGCATTCGGGATACACGCTCGAGGTGAGCGCGATCGCGCGCCCGTCCGGGGACATGACGAAATTCGACACTTCCGTCGGGATGTCGGTGATCTTCTTCGCTTCGCCGCCGTCGACGGGGATGACCCATACCTGGGACGAGCCGCCGCGGTCGGAGAGAAACGCGAGACGCGTGCCGTCGGCCGACCAGGCGGGAGAGAAGTCGTCCGCGTCGCTTCGCACGAAGGCCCACGGCTCCCCCCCGGCGACGGGAACGAGGTAGATATCGGTGTTCGACGAGTTGCCGTCCTTGTCGAAGCGGGTGAGCTCGAAGGCGACGAGCTTCCCGTCGGGAGAAACGGCGAAGCCGCCGATTCTGCCGAGGGAGATGAGGTCGTCGAAAACGATTCCGCGCTCGTCGGCCGCGGACGCCGGGCCCGCGAGCGGCGCCAGGATGAGAAGAATGAGAGCGAGGATGCCGAGAATGGATTTCATGGGGCCCCCTTTATGGTGTGTGCGATCGTTATCCTTTCGCGGGGCCCGCGGCGACGCGCGGGCATGTGAGCATTGTAGGGAAGAACGGCCCGATCGCGCAACGGAATAAACGGCGCTCGCCGGATTCGGCGTCGTCTTCGTTCTTCTCGCCTCGTGGAAGCTCAAGCTGGCGGATTGAAATCCTCGACCGGAGATCTCGATCGGGGCCTTCGCTTATTGTTCGACCGCGGAAGCGATCGTCGGAACGAGAGCGTCTTGCGGTTCGACGGCGGCGAGGCGAGCCGAAATCTCCGAGAATTGGCCGTCCGATTGGATGAACGCGTCGACGATATCCGGATCGAAATGCCTGTTCCGCTTTTCCAGAATGATCTCGCGCGCCGCTTCATGCGGATAGGCCTTCTTGTACGGGCGCTTCGATGTGAGCGCGTCGTACACGTCGGCGAGAGCGACGATACGCGCGCAGAGCGGGATGTCTTCTCCCGCGAGGCCGTGCGGGTAGCCCGAGCCGTCGAACCGTTCGTGATGCCAGAACGCGATGTTCCGCGCTATCTCGAGAAACCGGGCCTCCGGGTATTGCGCGAGGGCCTGGCCGAGCGTCTTTCCGCCGATGATCGTGTGCGTCTTCATGACGTCGAACTCGGCCGTATCGAGCGGGCCGGGCTTGAGCAGGATCGTATCGGGAATCCCGACCTTGCCGATGTCGTGCAGAACGCTCGTGTAGTAGATGTTCTCGATTTCGGGGTACGGGAGGATATCGCTGTATTTCTCCTGCCGCGCGAGATTGACGCCGAGGATCTTCGAATACTCCCGTATCCGATCGAGGTGCAGGCCCGTCTCCGGATCGCGCGATTCGGCGAGCTTCGCGAGGGTGAAGATCGTGATCTGGTGGTACTCGTTCGACAGGATGCGCTCGCCCGTGCAGACGCGGAGATCCATCTCCGTCGGATCGATCGGTTTGGAGAGAAACTCGTCGGCGCCCGCCGTCAATCCCTCGATGATGTCCGCCGTCTCGGCCCGTTCGGTCATCATGATGACGAAGACGTACGAGTGAAAGCCGCGGGACCGGATCCAGCGGCAGAGCTCGAGGCCGTCCATTCCCGGCATCGTCCGATTGGTAATGACCATGCGCACGGAGCTCTTGAAGAGTATGTACGCGGCCTCTTCCCCGTTCCGGGCCGTGACGACGTCGTGGCCTCTTCGCGTGAGCGCCTGCTTGATGGTCTCGAGGGAGATTTCGTCGTCGTCGACCGCAAGAATCCTCATGCCGCTGGCTTCCTTTGACCGCGCCGATTGAACGGGCGAAGGGCTCATGATCGCATTCGGGCCATGACGTGTTTCGGCAAGGGCCGGTGCGGTCGGAAATTACTGCAAGAGATGTGCCTGTCCCGGTAAGACTAAAGGGCTAGCTTGAGGCAGCGATAGCAGATGACCGGGTCGAACCCCTACGGGGCCAACCCCCGACAAGGAGCTGTCCGCTTGCTCCCCGCCGGAGGTTGGCCCCTGTCTTCCCCTAGCAGCAGCGTGGTTGCCATCCCCTCCTACGCTCGGTCCGATCTCTATCGAAGAGTCACGTTGATTCCTTACCTATTCCAGTTAGACGGCGCTTCAGAAGATTTTGACACTGGAATTCGAGTTTTTTTAAAGCGGGCCGATGACGAGGTAGGGAGCCCACGTCCGTATGTCCCGGGCAGGAGCTCCGTTCAAGCGGTTTCTCTGAATGATCTTCTTCTGGGCGGCCTGCAGCGCCGTTCCCGGATCTCCTTTTCCCGCAGCGAGTTCGCGATAGAAGGCGGTCGCGAAGGTCCGGGCGGCCCGGTCCTCGATGGGCCACACAGTGGCGATAACCGTCCGGGCGCCCGCATCGACGAAGGCGCCGGCGAGCCCCAATCCTCCGAATGCCGTTCCGTCCTCCGGCGCGGCCGACTCGCAGGCGGAAAGCATGACGAGCCCGGCCTCCGACAGATCGAGCCTTCTGATCTCGCTCTCGGTGAGGAGCGACGCCTCGACTTCGTGCGACACGTCGCAATCGTCATCCGTGGAGAGAAGAAGCGCGGATTGGCCGCTGTATGCAGGATAGGTCACCCGATGCGTCGCGATATGTATCCGATCCGCTTTCGGAAGCTCGGCGAGGACCGCGTTCTTCGTCGCGAAGGAGCCCGCGAGGAGCTTCGCTCCGCCGATAATGTCGCGGATGTCGATCATTTCGTCCTGAGCGGCCGGCAGCGCGTCGAGTCCCGGGTAGTTTCTCGCGAGGCAGGAGCCGATATCCGGCCTTCCGATGAGAAGGGACGTTCCGGATCTTCGCGCAGGAAGGCGCGCATATGCGTTCGCCGCCGCGGCGCGAAGGGAGAGGAGGCTGGAGCCCGTCAGTATCCTTTTGCTCTCGACGAGAAAACGCGCGTCCGGCCCCGGCGGCAGGAGGGCCCCGAAGGGAAGGCCGCGCAGCGATTCGTCGGAGATGAAGCAGATCGTCTCTTTTCCCGAGACGAATCGTTCGATCGGTTCCACGAGGATCCGGTACAGCGAGCGGGCGAGTTTCTCGATCTCGCGGTCCGGCGAGGCGCCGCCGGGAACAGCCTCCGGATTCCCCTCCGCGCGGCACGCGGCCACGAACGCTCCGGTCTCCTCGTCGAGCCTTTCCCGCGCGACGGGAACCGAACGGCAGGACACGCCGGTTCTGTCCATCACGACGACGATCAGTCTCCCGGGAATCGTCAGATACTGGACGATGAGAGCGCTTTCCGGAATCCACTCCCTTTCGCCGATGCATCGCCCGATGTTCTCCGAGAGGTCCTTCGCGTACGTGCCCTTGTCGCCGCGCAGAAGATGCCGCGCTTTCTCCGCCGCGAAAACGAGCGAATCGCAGCCGCCTGAACGGTCGCAGTCGAGAGCGATGAGATCGGAGAATATCGATCGCACCTCCTCGTCGAGCGCATGCCGGCTCTCGTCGAGCCGCTTGCCGGCGACCCCGCGTTCGAGAGAGGCGATCGCTTCGGCGAGGAGCCTCCGGCCCTCGTCGCGCTCGTTCGAACCGATGGCGGCGCGGGCGAGCAGATGGAGCGCGCGCGCCCGCTGCATCCAATACAAGGGAGCTTCGGCGAGCGCGGCGGCCCGTTTCAGGCAATCCCCGGCGCGGGCGTACTCCGTGCGGTCGAGGTACAATCCGCCCGCGGCTGTCAGGTATTCCGCCTCCTTTCCGAGCTCATGGCGTTTCCGCGCGTTCGAGCAGGCCTTTTCATAGCAGCGAACCGCCTCCCTGTCGTCGCCCGCCGACGCGCAGGCGTCGCCGAGCTGTTTCATGAGATCCGCTTCGAAGCTCCAGTCGGCGCTGTGTCTCGCGGTGGCGAGCGCCCGCCGCATCGTCTCGACCGCCTCCGTCGTTTTTCCCGTCGAAAGCCTGATGGTCGCCCGGAGCGCGAGACATTTCGCGAGGTAGTAGGCGGCCCTGTTCCGGTCGAGAATCCGGTGGATGGGGCCGAGCTGATCGTTCTGCTTCCGATCGAGGAAAAGAGCCTTCTCGATCGCGGCTTCGGCGCGATCGTACTGGCCGAAAACGACGTACAGGTTGGCGAGATCGGCGAGACGGCACAGCTCGGTCGCGGGATCGTGCATTCGCCTGCTGCAATCGATCGACTGCACGAGGAGCGACTCGGCGTCGGCGAAGTGCCCCTGTTTCGCCCGCAGCTCCGAAAGGAAGGCAAGCGAACGGGATAGGTAGAAAGGATCCTCGTTATATCGGGCGTATTCGTAGCTCCGGAGGAGCGCGGCCTCCGCCTCGGCGATGTCCCCTTTCGTCATGTGGTAGATGCCGATTCTGCCGGTCAGGTGGCTCAATGCCGAAATGTTCCCCGATTCGATATGGCGCGCGACGCCCTCCTCCATGCACCGGAGCGCCTGCTCGTCCTCATGAATCAGAAAATGGTAATCGGCGAGCCCCTCGTATGTCTGCCCCATGAACGCCCCGAGACCCATCCGCTCATGAATCGCGATGTCCTTCTTGATCAGTTCCGCCGTCTTCGGCGACGCGTCCCTTTCGTCGTACAGCGCCTTGAACCAGCGGAGAAACAGATCGTAGGCGAGCCCGGATTCCCGTTTCGTTTCGCTGTCCCTGAAGACCGCCTGATAGTACCTCAGATAATAGGGATTCCGGTTGGCTTTCATGAGAAGTTCGGAGCGCCACAGAACATCCGAGGCGAGATACGCGAACTGGGGCGTGTCGCTCCGACCGAGCTCCCGGGAGATCATGCTGCGAAGATACTGAATGCTGGCGACGCTCTTCATGCACCCCATGGCGCGGTACGTCTCGACGATTCTCTCCTCGGAGAGAATATGAAGCGGGAGGCCGAAGGGATTCGGCTGCAGCGCGGACATTTCGACGTCGTCCGCGGGAGCGGCGAGGAAGATCGCGACGATCGCGGGGATCGAGAGGAGGATACCGATCCGGAGCGCTTTGCCCGGGAGCTTCATTCCGCGACACCTGCCTTGCGTGCCCATCATTATAGCAGAACGCTCGATGGAATAACAGGCATGAAGGGTCGCTCGCGGGCTGCGGGAATGGCGTGGACGCTCCCACTCCGAACTCAGTCGCAGAGCCTCCAATGAGTTCGTCGCGGGAGCGACCACGCCTGCACAGCGGGAGGCCTATTCGTTTCTGAGCGTTTTCGCGCGCTCGGCCCACGGCGAGGATGGGTCTCTGCGGAGGTACGAATCGAAATACCGCGCCGCGTTCGTCCGGTCGCCGATCTCGCGATGGAGCACGGCGAGGTTGTAGAGCGCTTCGATCCGGGAGCTGTCCGCGGCGAGGGCGCTCTCGAGATCCCGCCGCGAGAGATCGAACTTGCCGAGGCGATACGCGGCCGCCGCCCGGCCGTTGAGGAGCCGCGCGTCCGCGGGCTTCACGGCGAGCGCCTGATCGTAATAGATCTCCGCGCGCTCGATCTGGTTATCCGCCATGTACAGGTCGCCGAGCAGGGCGCAGAGACGCCAGTCGTTCCGGCGCTTCGCGAGAGCGGCCTTGAGGGTTTCCTCCGCCCGGCCGAACGCGTCGCCGGCGCGTTCTCCCGCGCCGCGGTACGCGACGGAGCGCGAAACGGGGCGTTCCGGGCCGCCGGAAAGACGCATGAGGCCGATATCGGCCGTCGCGAGAATGCGCGAGACGCTTCCGCGCGCCGACGCGACCTCTCGATCGAGGGCGGCGGAGCGGATCGAGAGGAAGATCGCGCCCGCGCATACGACCGCGGCCGCGAGCGAAAGGGAAGCCGCGAGCGGCGAGAAGCGAAACCGCCGCGGTTCTCCGGAGCGTGTCTGTGCGGCGAGCTCACTCGACTTTTCGGCGGCCATCTCGTCGAGCTCGGCCTTCGCGGCGATGAGCTCGGCGAGGCAGCTCGGGCAACGGGACAGGTGCGTCTCGAAAAGTCCGCGCTCCTGCGCCGGGAGCCGCTTGTCGAGGTATGCGGCGAGCCATTCCTCATTCTTGCATATTTTGTCCATCCGATACCTTCCGGATCCGATCTTCGAAAACCCCGGCCGGGGGTTCCGCTCCCCGGGAGAGGCACGTCTCTTCTTTTAGACGACCGATTATTCCGTTTTCCCGCTTGCCCGTTCCTATGAAATCGATTTCGTCTCGCAATGCCCTCCGGATTCCCAAACGCCGCCGTACCTGCAGAGGCTTTCGATCTCTTCCGCCGCTTCACGGTAGAACTCGGCCTGCAGATCTCCTTTGAGGAGCATGGATTTGAGCTCGCCGAGGAGCTTGTCGAGCTTCCGGTAAATCTGCTTCTCGCTGCCGAGATCGAGGATTTCGCCGATCTCCCGGGCGCTCTTCTTGTGCTCGAAACGGAGCTTGAGGAAGAGCTGGTCCCTGTTCGGGAGCTCGAGAATCGCCGCGCGCAGGCGCTCGATGGCGAGCTGCAGATTCCTGCCGTCGAGACAGGAATCGGGGGATGTCTCCTTCGATTCGATCGACAGCGACCGATCCGGCTCGGTTCCCGGGGCCGAGGTCGAGAGATCGATCGTCACGGCGACCGGCCGCAGCAGCCTGTCGATGATTCTCCCGAGCTTCTTGCGCTCGATCGCCTTGTCGATCGTTTCCCGGTACTCGAAGAGATCGAGGTAGCTGATCGCGTTCCCCGTTTCCGCCTGCATGCTGCGGTACGTCGCCTGCAGCGAAAGCCCCTGGACGTAGTGGAGTTTGAAGAAGCGCCGCTCGGGTCCTCCCAGACCGTCGAGCGCCATGCACAGGTGCCGCACTCCCTTCGCGCTCCGATAATGATCTCTGCAGTGATTGCGGGCGACGGCGTAGAGCCACGTCGCCACGGACGATCGGGATTCGAATCGCGCGAGCTTCTCCGTTTTGAGCTTCTCGAGGAGGTTCGCGAAGAGGTCGTTCTCGACCTCCGGATCCGCGACGTAACGCCTGATCGTTCTTCTGATATGGGGAGAGTAGATTTCTATGAAGGTGTGCCAGGCGGCGGTATCGCCGGAAAGTATGCGGGCGATGAGGGATCTTTCGTCGTTCATATTGCTTCTTGGAGATGTGTATTGTTCGCGATCGACCCTTCGATAATTATAGCAGAAAGAGCCTCGCGGCGCAATTTCCAAGTGGCCGCCGCCGGCGGGGACGCGCTACGCTTCCCGCCGCGGCGCCGAATAGTACGATTTCCCCCCGACGACTCTCTCGACGACCCTGCCCGAGGCGATGAGTTTATGCACGGCCGACTCGGCCTTTTCCACGCTCACGCCGAGGGCTCGGTGGAGATCCTCCGCGGTGCACGGCCTCCGCTCGAGGAGAGAGACGATCGTATCCTCGATATCGGCTTCCTCATGGCTCGCTCGTGTCGCGCGGGCGGAGGCGATTACCTCGCAGCGCGACCCGAAGAGATTGCGGATCCGCCGCAGAGAGATGTCGTCGAGCGGTTCGATCCCGCTCTCGGTCCCGGGGCGGACGGCGGTGTTGAGCTGGATCTTGTCGGCGCGCATCCTGCCGAGCGCGGCCTTGAGCGCCTCGATGTTCGAATCGTCGGCGTTGTAGCCCTCGATGAGGAGTATTTCGAAAAGAACGGTGCCGCGGTAATCCTTCAGGAACCTTTCGAGCCCCTCGACGAGCCGCGGAAGGCTCACGAGCTCGTGGGGGCGGTTGATGCGTCGATACGCGTCGTCGTCGGCGGCGTCGAGGGACGGGAGAACGACGTCGGCCCGCGCGAGCTCGTCCCTCACCTCGGGCTTCCAGAGGAGAGAGCTGTTGGTGATGACGGCGACGGGGAGGGACGTCAGGCGTTTGATTTCGTCGATGAGCTCGCCCATCGGGAGGTAGAGCGTCGGCTCTCCCGAGCCGGACAGAGTTATGACGTCGGGCTTTTCCTTCATGCGCGAGAGATGCGCTTCGAGGTCGTCGAGCACCTCGCGCACGGGAAAGAACGCCCGCCGCTCGCACGTTTTCTCGGTCGTTCTTCCGCATTCGCAATAGACGCAGTCGAAGGTGCACGTCTTGTGCGGGATGACGTCTATTCCGAGCGAAATTCCGAGCCTTCGCGAAGGGACGGGGCCGAATATTCTCCGGGCTCCGGGGACTCTCATGAGGCGCCTCCGGATTGCTTCGCCCGGCTCCCGCGCAGCAGCGTGGCGCCGAAGATCGTCCCCGCGGCCAGCGCGAGGAGCGATCCCGCGATGAAGGTGGCCGACGGGGAGAAGCGGTCCCAGAGCCATCCGCCGATCGTGCTCGCCGGGAGAAGGGCGAGCCCGATGACCGTGTAATAGATCGCGAAACCGGTGGCCCTCTTCGCGCCCGGGAGCAGCGTAGCTATGTAGGCCGTGCCGACGCCGTCGGTGAACGCGAGGTAGATCCCCTGCAGGGGGAAGAGTATCCAGAGGGCGTTCATCTTCGTCTCGATCGCGAACAGGGCGTAGAGCGCCGCGTAGAGCAGATAGCCGAGAAACGCGATCTTCCCCTTGCCGAATCTGTCGGCGAGCCTTCCGGCCGGGTAGGCGAGGAGGGCGTAGGTGGCGTTCATCGTCAGATAGAGGATCGGCACGAGGTTGTCGCGGAATCCGAGGTCCCTGGCCCTGAGAACGAGGAAGAAGTTCGAGGAGTTGCCGAGCGAGAAGATCGCGGTGACGACGAGGAAAATCTTCAGCTCCCTGGTGAACAGGGACGCTGTCCCGGCGGGCGGTCCGTCCCCGTGAGCGGGTGGCGCCGATGGGGTCCCCGCGCGGGGCGCAGCGCCAGCGAGCACGCGCGGGGTGAAATCGGCGACAGGACCCGCGTATCGGCCGCGCTCGCGGACGAACACCTGGATGATCGCGACCGCGATCGCCGCGGGAATGAACGATATCCAGAATACCGAACGGTAGCCCATGCCGGCGGTCAGAATCAGGGCCGCGAGCGCCGGTCCGAGCACCGCGCCGGCCGTGTCCATGGCGCGCTGTATCCCGAAGGAGCGCCCGTATCGCTCGGAAGACGAGGAGTCGGCGATGAGGGCGTCGCGCGGAGGCGTTCTCACGCCCTTCCCGGCGCGATCGATCAGCCTGAAGCCGAGGACGTGAGGCCAGCTCGCCGAGAGCGCGAGAAGCGGCCTCGCGAGCGTCGAGAGCCCGTAGCCGAGGATGATCGCCGATTTTCTCTTCCTGAATCTGTCCGAGAGGTAGCCCGAGATCACGCGGAAGAAGGAAGCGGTCGTTTCGGAGAGCCCGGCGACGAATCCTATCGCGACTCCGCCCGCGCCCAGGGACGAAAGAAAGGCGGGGAGCAGCGGATAGATCATCTCGCTCGAGACGTCCATGAAGAAGCTCACCCAGCCGAGGGCGAAGATTGTTTTTCGTTCGCTCATCGCTGAAGGACTATATAACGGCGCCGGCTTGCCATAAAGGCTATTGTTTGCGATGCGCTGGCGCCGGACATTTCGCTCCGAGCCCGGTCGCAGGGCTCCAATGGGCTCGTTCGCGGAAATGTCCGGCGCCTGCACCGTTAGCGGGTGGCGCCCATGGGGCCCCCGCACGCAGCGCAGCGAGCGCAAGCGAGCGAGAACGTGCGGGGTGCAATGGGCGACAGGACCCGCGTATCTCATCGTGATTTGGGTTGTAAAACGTCCGCCGCTGCCATATTCTCGTCCGCGAGGAGGTGCGATAATCGTGTATCAAAAGGGGATGACGAGCATGGGCAAATCGGTTCTCGAGCTATACGAATCCCGGAAGCGGGGGATCGACGACGTCGTGAAGATCGTGAAGCCGGGGAGCCGCATTTTCATCGGTTCGGGCGCGGCGGAGCCCCAAACCCTGGTCAAGGTCCTCATCGAAAAGGGGAAATCGATCGCGGACCACGAGACGATCAACCTCATCGAGCTCGGAACGACGCCGTACACCGAAGCGGTGATGAGCAAGCCGTTCCATCAGAACGCCTTCTTCATCGGCGCGAACGTGCGCGACGCGGTGAACGAGGGAAGGGCGGAGTATACGCCGATCTTCATGTCCGAGCTTCCGTGGTACCTTCGGTCGGGACGGCTCAGAATCGACGTCGCCTTCATCCAGGTCGCCCCTCCCGACAACTACGGCTTCTGCTCGCTCGGCGTCTCGGTCGACGTCGTCAAGGCCGCCGCCGAGATGGCGGGGATCGTCATCGCCGAGGTCAACAGGCAGATGCCGCGGACGCTCGGCGACTGCTTCATCCATCTCAAGGATATCGATTACGTCGTCGAGAGCGACATCCCGCTCCTCACGTGGACCCCGCCCCCGCCGGACGACGTCGCGATGCGGATAGGGCAGAACGTCGCGCGGCTCATCGGCGACGGCGCGACGATCCAGGCGGGGATCGGGATGATCCCGAACGCGATCCTCGGATTTCTCAAGGATAAGAAGAATCTCGGCATCCACACCGAGATGTTCTCCGACGGGATCATCGACCTCGTCGAGTCGGGGGTCGTCACGAACGGGAAGAAAACGCTTCACAACGGCAAGATCATCGCCACGTTCTGCATGGGCACCCAACGCCTGTACGACTTCGTCGACGACAACCCGCTCATCGAGTTTCACCCGTGCGATTACACGAACGATCCGTTCCTCATCGCGAAGAACGACCGCATGGTCTCGATCAACGCGGCGATACAGGTCGATCTCACGGGGCAGGTATGCGCCGATTCCATCGGGGAGTATTTCTACGCGGGGATCGGCGGGCAGGTCGATTTCGTGCGCGGGGCGGCCCGGTCGAAAGGGGGAAAGCCGATCATCGTGCTCCCCTCGACCGCGAAAAAGGGAACGGTGTCGCGCATCGTGCCGTTTCTCGATCAGGGCGCAGGCGTCGTGACGTCGCGCGGGGACGTCGCGTACGTCGTGACGGAATACGGCATCACGAATCTCCACGGACGGAATCTCCGCGAACGCGCCCTCGCGCTCATCAGCGTCGCTCATCCCGATTTCCGCGACGATCTCCTCAACTACGCGAAGCAGCGACACCTCGTCCACCTCGATCAGTTGCCGCTCACCGTGGCGGGACGGTTCTATCCCGAACAGTACGAGCACACGGCGACGATCGGCGGCCGCTCGGTCTTTTTCCGGCCGATAAAGCCGACGGACGAGGCGATCGAACGGTCGTTCTTCTACACGTTGAGCGACGAGACGGTATACTATCGCTTCTTCAACATCGTCAAGACGATGCCGCACGAGAAGCTCCAGCCGCTCGTCAACATCGACTATCGCGAGGAGATGGCGATCGTCGGGCTCCTCGGCGAGCCGGGGGACGAGGAGATGGTGGCGATCGGGCGCTTCAAGCTCGACCACACGGACGACTACGCCGAGGTGGCCTTCGTCGTGCACGACAACTGGCAGAACGCGGGCATCGGCACGTATATCATGAACACGCTCATCACGATCGCGCAGAACATGGGGGCCGAGGGCTTCAAGGCGGACGTGCTCGCCGAGAACAAAAAGATGCTCCACGTGTTTCACAAGTGCGGCTATCCCGTCCACAGCCGCCTCGAGGAAGGGGTCTATTCCATCCGGATCGATTTTGCCGAGAGGAGCAAGCCCGGTGAGCGCCGCGCCTGAGGCCGACACCTTTTTCATCAATTCGAAACGCCTCGGCGCGTTCCGATTCAGTCCCGACCATCCGTTCAATCCCGAGCGCGTGACGCGGGTCTTCCGCATGTGCGGTTCGAGAGGCCTGCTGTCCGATCCGCGCGTGCGCGTCGTCGACGTGGAGGAGGCCGATGAAGGCGTCCTCGAGCGTTTCCATACGCCGGAGTACGTCGCCGCTCTGAAGCGCGCGAACGACGGCACCGAGGTCGATATCGAGATGCTCCAGCACGGGATCGGCTCCCCGGAGAATCCCGTATTCAGAGGGGTTTACGATTTTTCGGCCCTCGCGGCGACGGCCAGCCTGACCGCGGCGCGCCTCATGCTCGACGGCGCCTCGGCGGCGTTCAATCCGTGCGGCGGCTTTCATCACGCCCATCGCGACCGGGCGTCGGGCTTCTGCTACGCGAACGACATCGCGATCGCGATCGACGAGCTGCGGCGGGGAGGACTCAGGGTCGCCTACCTCGACATCGACGCGCACCACGGCGACGCCGTCCAGAACGCGTATTTCGCCGACGCGTCGGTTCTCGCGATCTCCATTCACGAGACGGGGAAGACGCTCTTTCCCTGGGGAGGATTCGAGCGCGAGATCGGGCAGGGCGACGGCCTCGGCTACAACGTGAACGTCCCGCTCGAGCCGGGCGCCGACGACGACGTCTTTCTCATGCTATTCAGGGGGATCGCGATGCCGGCCCTGGAGATCTTCAGGCCCGACGTGGTCGTGGGGCAGTTCGGAACGGACAGCTTCGCGACCGATCCGCTCACGCACCTCAGGCTCACCAACAACGGCTACATCGAAGCGATCGAGCTGCTGCACCGGAGCCATCCGCGCATCCTCGCTCTCGGAGGAGGCGGCTATAACATGCAGGACGTCGAGCGCGGCTGGACGCTGCTCTGGGCCGAGCTCGCCGGGATCAGGCTCGACGACGGCTACGGCGGATCGCTCGGCGGCGTTTTCCTCGGCGATAGCTCCCTTCCGGGATCGGACCTCAGGGATATGCACGCCTACACGACCGGCCCGGAGAAGGACCGTCTCCTCGCGCGCGCCGGGGAGCTCATCGGGCATTTCGAAAGCGAGATCTGTCCTCTCCTTCGGCGATAGTCCCGCGTTTCGGGGTTTTCCGGGCGCAACAACAGGTCTAGGGGACTTGCGTTTCCCTGCTCGCGACGTTGGATAATGCCGACCAGTTCGATTTCTCGTCCGCCGTTCTGAGCGCGAAGTAGTACGTCGTGCCCGGAGCGAGGGATTGCACGACGAAGGTATCGGGGGCTCCCCCCGGTTTCGGAGCCGTTTCGCCGCCGGCCTTTAAGGCCGAAGCCCAGGTGGCGTCCGTGATGAGGAACTTGGAGTAGCGGATATCGTAAGAGGTTGCCGTGCCGGCGGCACCGTCGTCCCCCGGGGCGGTCCAGATCAATGTGACGGTGTTGGTCCCGGATGCGCTCGCGACGAGATCGGTGACGGCCGCGGGAGAGACGTCGTCAATCACGGCCGTCGTGGGAGCGCTCGCGATGATCGACTTCGCGGACCAGTTGCCCTCGGCGTCAGCGGTCTTGAGCGCGAAATAGTAGCCGGTGGAAGGAGAGAGCCCCGTCACGACGAACGTGTCCGCGCTTCCCGCGGGCTTCGGCGGGGGTTCTCCCGCGGCCTGCGCCGCGGCGGGCCATACCGCGTCCGTCAGGGGAGAGAGGGAATAGCGGATGTCGTAACGCGCGGCGGTGCCGGTCCTTCCGTCGTCCCCCGGAGCCGTCCAGACGAGCATCATGCTGCTCGACGAAGGATGTGATCGCGACGAGATCGTTGACCGAGGCGGGGGGGACGGTATCGGCGGGAGCCCCCGGATCGTCCGAACAGGCGCCGAACAGCAGAAAAAGGGCGGCAAGGATCGAAACAACCGCGCATGACCAAAGCGACCGCATCCGCATGATCGGATCCTCCTCGAGCCGAGCCGTCGACGCGCATGAGCTTCGTGGAACCCTTATAGAAATATATATGATTTGCGTTGAATATTGCCTCTGATTTATTTAAGTTTCATCGCGTCAAGACGATAGAGAACGGCTCGCCCGACGGCCTCGCTCGACAAGCTGGTGCAACGTTGCTCGAAAACGAATATGAAATTCTCGAATCCGGGCTGAACGCCCTCTCCGACGCGGTGCGCGCCTCGGGCGTCGGCAGAGAGCTCGAGGAACAGATCCGTTCCGCGGCGGAAACGGTGCATTTCCGGAAGGTGACGGGGGAGGAGGCGTTGATAGAGCTCCTCGGCTCCGTCGTCCGCGTCTCGAAGCCGCCGATTCTCTCGACGGCGTGGGAGGAGGCGTGGGGAAACCTCTTCTCGCATCTCATCGAGAGCATCCTCTCCTCGAAGAACAGATCGCGCACCCTCATATCGCGCCTCTACGGTGGGGAGCCGCTCCCCGCCGAAGCCGAACGCGAGGTCGTGCTCTGCGTCAATCCCGGTTCGACTTCGACGAAGCTCGCCCTGTACCGGGGGCTCGATCTCGCCGCTTCCGAGGAGGTGCATCTGCCTCCCGATTACCCCGACAGCATCGAGAATCGCGCGGCGGCGATCGTCGAATGGGTGAAGGCGCATGGAATCGGGGCGGGGGATCTCACCGGGATCGCGTGCCGCGGAGGATTCGTCGCGCCCGTGCCGACGGGCACCTACGAGGTGTGCCCCGAGATGGTGGAGGATCTCGCGAAGCCGCGGATCGTCCACGCGTCCAACATGGCGATCCCGATCGGGCTCAAGATCAAGGAAGATTTCTCGGGAGGCGGGACGATTCTCGTCACGACGACCGATCCCGTCTCGTCCGACGAAATGGAGATCGGCGCACGCATGACGGGAATCCGGCGCATCCTGCGGGACGGCTCGGGCGCCCATTACCTGAACCACCGCGCCGTTCACTCGCTCGTCTGCTCGCTCCTCGGCGCGTCCGGCACGGAGCTCACGACGATCGGGGCGCATATGGGCGGCGGCATTTCGATTCTCCGCCACGTCGACGGCCGCGTCACCGATCTCGTCAACGCTTTCGCGGGGGTGCCGAGCGCGAACCGGAGCGGCAACATCCCGCTCGACGTCCTTCTCCGCGAGATCGACGAGGGAGAAATCAGCCTTCCCGAGCTCAAGCGATATCTCTATAAAGTAGGCGGGCTCATCGATCTCGCCGGAACGAACGATTTCCGGGCGCTCCTTCATTTCAGGGAATCGGGCGCCGTCACGCGTCAGCGCGAGAAGATCGAGCTCGTCGTCGATTTGATGGCGCGAAGCGTCGCGGGCGCCGTCATGCAGCTCGCCGCGATCGAGAAACCGATCGAGATCGTGATCCTCACGGGAGGGCTCTCGCGAAGCCACGAATTCGTCGGACGCATCAAGCGCAGGCTGTACCCCTATTTCCCCGTCGTCGTCGTGCCGGGGGCGATCGAGCACGAGGCGCTCGTCGCGGGGCATTTCAGGGCGCGTTTCCGCCCGGAGGAGCTCACACGCTACGAGGATTCGCGCGACGCTCTCCGCAGGCTCAGGTCCGACGAGCGCACGCTCATCGAGACCGAAGTCTTCACCCATCCGCAGCTCCGCAAGAAAGAGAACGCGCCCGTGACGAGCCTCGACGAGCTCATCTATCTCGCGCGCTCCATGGTGTCGAAGCACCGCGCTCCGCGGATCGCGATCGTCGGGGCGGAGAACGAGGACGCCGTCGTCGCGGCGAAGCAGGCGAACGAGGAAGGGCGCTTCCCGATAGCGAAATTCCTTCTCGTCGGCGATTTCTACGAGGTCAACAAGCTCGCGTGGGAATACGACATCAAGATCGACGGCGACAATTACGCGATCGCCGATACCGACCGGCCGGTGGAGAAGGCGATCGAGCTCTACGCGTCCGGCGAGGTCGATCTGCTCATGAAGGGTGGCGTCAAGACCGAGGAGATCATGCGCGGGGCGCTCACCTATCTCAAGAAGAGCGGAAAGCTCGAGAAGGGGCGCATCTACAGCCACGTCGGCGTGTTCCAGATTCCGACCTATCCGAAGCTCCTCACGGTCACGGACGCCGCCGTGAATCCGAATCCCGACCTCGCGCAGAAAAAGATGATACTCGAGAACGCCCTCACGGTGCTCCGCTATCTCAATATCCCGAAGCCGAAAGTCGCCATCATCTCGGCGGTCGAGACGCGCAATCCGAACGTCGAGTCGTCGATCCTCGCCGGGCTCCTCGCCGAGGAATACGAGAATCGCGACGACTGCGTCGTCGAGGGGCCCCTCTCGCTCGACGTCGCGATCGATCCGCATTCCGCTTCCGAAAAGAACTACAAGGGGCAGATCAAGGGCAACGCCGATATCCTCGTCATGCCCGACATCGAGGCGGGGAACGTCGTGTACAAGACGCTCACCGTATCGTCGGGCGCGTATCTCGCGGGGGTCGTCGCGGGGGGAGGCATCCCCATCATTCTCGCGTCCCGCGGCGATTCGTCCCGCTCGAAGCTCGCCTCGATATGCCTCGCCTGCATCGTCGCGATGAGGCAGGGCAACTTCGGCGAGGCCGCGAACACGTAGCCGCTCACGAACGGAGGTTTCTCACATGACCGACCACGCGAAACGATTGATCCTCGCGTTCTTTCTTCTCGGTTTTCTCGTGGTGATTCCGGTCATTGCGATTCTGAGCCTGGAGCCGGGCGGCAAGCCGGTCGCGAAGAACTCCGTGATCGTTCTCGAGATCGGCGGCGAGATGCTCGAATATCATCCCTCGTTCTCCCCCGGCGACTTCTTCGGGAAACGCGAGCTCACCCTCACGGACGCGCTCTCGTGCGTCGACGCCGCGGGGCGCGATCCCCGGGTGAAGGGGCTCGTGCTCAAGATCCATCCGTCGGGCGCCGGCGCGGCGAAATGTCAGGAGCTCGGGAACGTGGTTGTGCGTTTCAAGGAGTCGGGGAAACCGGTCGTCGCGTTCTCGGCCGTTCTCGAAGGGCACCACTACCTCCTCGCGTGCGCGGCGGATTCCATCTTCATGCCCCCCGCCGGCTACGTCGTCATCCCCGGACCCTCGTCGAGCGCGATCTTTTTCCGCGGCGCGTTCGACAAGCTCGGGATCAATCCGAACATCGACCGGATCGGCGCGTATAAATCGGCGGCGGAGACCTATACCGAGAAGGAACGGACGCCGGAATCCCGCGCGATGACCCGGCTGCTTCTCGGCGACATTTACGAGCGATTCGTCGCGGACGTCGCGGCCGCGCGCGGCTGCGGCACGGACGCCGTGCTCGCCTGGGTAGACCGCGGGCTCTTCTCTCCCGAGCGCGCCTTCAACGAAGGGGTCATCGACGGCGTCCGCTACTGGGACGAGATCGAGGCGCGCTTCGAGAAGGAAGGCGCGAGTCTCGTCGACTCGCGCGAGTATCTCCGCGGAAAACGAGCGGCGGCGGTCCCCGTCGGGCCGCGCATCGCCGTGATACACGCGCAGGGGCTCATCACGACCGGGGAGAGCGGCTTCGATCCGATCTCCGGCCTCACGATGGGTTCCGAGACGATCATCGAGGAGCTTCGCAGGGCGCGCGACGACGAGACGATCGAGGCGGTGATCCTCCGCGTCGACTCCCCGGGCGGGGACGGCATCGCCGGGGACATGATCTCCCGCGAGGTCGAGCTCGTCTCCATGGAGAAGCCGGTCGTCGTCTCGATGTCGGACGTCGCCGCTTCGGGCGGCTACGAGATCGCCTACCGCGCCGACGCGATCGTCGCGCTGCCGTCGAGCGTCACGGGTTCGATCGGATCGATCACCGGCAAGCTGAACGCGCGGGGGCTCTACAACAAGCTCGGGATCACGAAGGACGAGATCGGCACGGGCAGGCATTCGCTCATCTATTCCGACTACCGCGATTTCACCGACGACGAGTGGGCGCTCGTCAGAGAGGAACATTGGGCGTTCTACCGGGGCTGGATCGAGGAGATCGCGCGATTCCGCGAGATGCCGGTCGACTCGATCGACTCTCTCGGGCGGGGGCGCGTATGGACGGGGAAGCAGGCCCTTGAGAACGGGCTCATCGACGGCGTGGGCGGCTTGCGGGAAACGGTCTTCGCGGCGTGCGGGCTCGCCGGGATAGCCGACTCGTCGCGCGTCGTGCTCGTGCACTACCCGAAGAGGGTGACGATTCTGCAGGAGATTCTCTCGCGCAATATTCTCGAGGACGCCGCTTCGTACGCGATCCACCGCGCGCTCTTCGACGAATCGTACGTGCGGGGCGGGCTCCTTCTCATGCACGTCGGCGGGGAGAAGATTCGCTGAGCGGCGCCTAGAATACGTAACGGATATCGACGATCTGATTCGCGAGATAGGTCGGGATGATTTCCGTCCCCGAGTAAACGTCTATGTAGAATCTATCCCGGTAATGGAGCGAGAAGCCCAGGGTCACCACGCCGTCCGTGGACAGGTTTCTTTCCCAATCGGTCGAATACGCTTCGGGCTCGATGACGATCTGGGAAGAGGCTCCGGCGCGACTGGCCCCGTTCACCGAGTAGCTTGCGGCCGGCGGACGATACTGGAAGAAGGAAAGCGTCGGCTGCGTGACGGCCTGCTTGTCCCATCTTCCGGTGAGAATGAAGCTCGAGAAGAAAGTGAAATAGCCCGAGGGCCGGAATTCCACCGAGAGGGGAATGGAGAGATCGATCGAAGTTTCGATCGACTCGAGCCGGGTCGGCTGCTCGATCCGCACGATCGATTCTTCCCCGTCCGTCTCGATCGCATAATGGACAAGGGGCTCTTCCTCCGCGCGGGCTCTCGCGAAAACGCCGCGCAGCCCGAGGTACAGATCGGTCGTCTTGTGGAGGCTGAAGATCCTGCCTCCCTTGAGGAAGAAGCTCCCGCCGAGGAGCGATCCCTCGCCGTCGAACGCCCCGGTGACGGTTTGATCGAGGGGACTCGACCAACCCCATCGAACGCGCTCCGTGCTGTTGCTCCATCCGGTTTCGTACGAGCACGTCGAGACGCCGCCTCCGGCGAGCACCCGGATGCCGCCGTCGAAGGCGTGACGGAACGTCAACGCGAAGTTCCAGAGGTCTCCCGTTCGGGCGTCGTTCCAGTAGTGCCGGTAATAATCGCATGCATCGAGCTCGCCCGTCGCATCGTACTCCTTATATGAATCCAGATCGTATTTTTCGTTCCGGTAGTCCAATCTGCCGAGCGACGCCTTGAGCGCGAGATCCGTTGTGGGCCCCGCGTCGTTCGACTTCACGATCCCCGCCTGAAAATCGAAGGAGAGCCGCCGTCCGAGAGACGATCGCACGTTCGCTTGCTTATGCTGATAAGCGAGGCGGGTGAAGGACGGGTCCCCGTATCGATCGTTTAGAGAGGCGTTCAGCTCCGAAGAGAAGTTGTCGTATCCCCACCCCTGCAGCCGAAGCCCCAGCGCGTATCGGTCACCGAGGGCGCGCGCGGCGATAAGGTCGATTCTCGCGAAATCGTCGCTGCCGCTGCGCTGCCATTCGCGAAGCGTCGTCGCATAATCCCGGTCAATCACGATCGAGGGATCGGACGTGCTTCCTTCCGGCCGATCCAGCTCCCACTGGACGAACGCGGCGGCCCGCCACGAGGAGAGCCTGATTCCCCAGGCGGATAGCTCGTTCACCACCATCGAGTATCCGTAGAAGCTGCCCGAGTTCTCCGAGAGATAGGGCAATGACGGAGCGTACCCGCGATTCTCTCGCTTCGCGTAGCACACAACCAACTTGTCGGCGAAGAAGGCGTATGCGGGATTGATCGTGAGATCGGTGTACAGATCGGGGATGACGCCGGAGACGTGATCCCCTCCGAGCGAGGACATCCTCGCCGACATATTGTCGGTCGCGAGCGCGGCGCCCGGGCGCAGGGCGAGCGCGAGAAGGACGGCGAGCCCGAAAGAGATCTGTGCGTGTCCGCGCATATGTGCCGAGTTTCCTTTATGTGCCTGCGAGAGCATTGTATATGCGGCGGCGCGCGCTATTCAATGTCAAAATAGCCGTTAGATAACATATTGTAGAATACGCGGCCGTCTGGTACGCTCCGGCATCGATAATGCTCCGGCTTCGATTCGCTATCCGAAGCCCGGACGGCAGCGGTTGAATCAAGGAGTCTGAGGTATGACATCGTCGAAATGGTCCATTCTCGTACTCGCGGCCCTTATCGCAGCCCTGTTCGTCGCCGGACACGGCTACGCCGAGAAACCGCTCAAGGCTCCCAAACCCGAATATGTCGCGCCTTCCGAGAGCTTCGGCTTGCTGCCTCCGCCCGTCGACATGAAGGGGCTCCGGCCGTACACGAAATCTCTCCTCGGCCAGATGGCGCCCCCCGCTTCATGGGACTGGCGGACGATGAGCGGCGTCACCCCCGTCAAAAACCAGAATCCGTACGGCACCTGCTGGGCCTTCGCGACCATCGGCGATCTCGAATCGAAGAGGCTGATCCGGGAGTCCGCGACGTACGACCTGTCCGAAGTCAACATCGTCGCCTGCAACGCGGTCGGCACGACCTGCAACAGCGGCGGAAACGCGTGGATATCGACGAACTACCTCACGCTTCTCGGCAGCGTCCACGAGAGCTGCAATCCGTACCCCGGAGGATGCCCGTATCCGGCGTGCGTGAATCCCGCGTGCGCGTACAACGACCGGGTCACGGAGTGGAGGGTCATCGCGAACGACGTCACCGCGATCAAGAACGCGATCATGACCTACGGCCCCGTCTATACGGGGATATACGCGAGCTTCCCGGGCTTCAGCACGTACAACGGGACCAGCTGCCTCGTCTACACGGGCACGGAGGCCCAGAACCACGCCGTTCTCATCGTCGGATGGGACGACGCGATGTGCAGCGGGGCGGGCGGATGGATCGTGAAGAACTCCTGGGGCACGCTCTGGGGAGCGGCGGGATACTTCAACATCCGCTACGGCAGCGCGCGGATCGGACAGAACGTTTCGGTGCTGACCGGCTACGAGAGCTACGACCCGAACGAGAAGATATATCACTACGACGAATGGGGATGGTGGAGCTCCGTCGGATGGGGCGATTACGAAGACTGGGCCCTCGTGGCGTTCACGCCGACCGGGATCCCGCCCGACGGGCATCTCCTCACGGCGGTCGACCTGTGGGCCGTCTGGGCGCCGACGAACTACACGATCGAAATCTACGACGATTTCAACGGAACGGCTCCGTCGAATCTGCTCGCCGGCCCGTTGACCGGTACGAAGGCCGAGGCGGGATACTACAGCATTCCGCTCCCCTCTCCCCTCGTCGTCCATTCGAACGACGCGATCTACGTCAAGGTCAGGTTCAACACGCCGAGCTACGGCTACCCGATCCCCATGGACGATTCCGGACCCATGGAGACGAACAAGAGCTACGTGAGCAGCACGGGCGCTTCGGGGACCTGGGCCGCTCTCGACGCCGGCGACTATAGCTACGGGGACGTCGGCGTCCGCGCGCGGGTCGAGCCTCCGACGTGCTCGAGGGAAGGGGATCCGGCGCTCCGCTACGGATGGGGAGAGTACGACGGCCTGCCGTACAATCAGCCGGGCAAGGATTACGCGAGCGCCTATCCCGGACAGACCATCACGTATTGCCTTGGGCCCTACAACGCCGCCGCGACCTGGCTTCCCGCCGGCTGCAAGGCGTCCGATACGCTGTGCTTCCACGCGAGCGACGCGAAGGGGTGGACGATCGACGCAAGCCCTCCGCTCGATACGCCGATGGTGCTGGCTTCGGGGTATCTCTGGTACCAGGACGTGAGCATCACCGTCCCGTGTTCGGCGGGTCTTTCCACCTACGACACGGTTATCGCGCAGGTCGCCTACGTCGACATGAGCGGCGTCTGCGCGAGCGAGTGCGCCGACTGCAACGATCCGAACACCCGCCCCACGACGGGCGTGAAATATTATTCGGCCGATACGCTGATCATTCAGGTCGTCGAGGCGCCGCCGACGCTCGCGATCCTTCAGGATACCCTGACGCTCGTCGACCGCGGCCAGACGCAGGCGTACGTTCCGTTCACGATCTGCAACCAGGACGAATGTGTCTCGTCGTCGACCTACGGCTATCGCGTCACGAGCGAGGGGCATGTCGGTCCGGCGATCAATACGAGCGGATCGATCGGCGTTCCCGGCGGTGAATGCGAGGATCTCTACGGCATTTTGAACGCGGGAACGGCGGTCGCCTGCACGTACGACACGCTGCGGATCGTCGTATGGACGACGGGCGATCCCATTCTCTACGACACCTGCGTTCAGGTCGTTCATGTCGTGGAACCCTCGGAGGTTCCGCTCTTCACGCCTCCCGTTGTGGCGATCCTCGTGCTCGCCCTCGTCGTCATCGCCGCCATTTTCATGAGAAGGCGGATGAGGAGCGGGAAGTAAGGCTGCGCGGCTGACATGGGCTTTGACGCACTACTCGGATCGCCGGGCATCGAGCTCGAGACGGCGCTCTGCGATCGTCTCGCCGAGATCCGGCGGGTCGATCCGCTCGCGCCGCTCACGGTCCTCGTCGGTTCGAACCTCCTCGGGGCGTATCTGCGGAGAAATCTCTCGGAGAAATGCGGCGGGCTTTTCAACGTTCGTTTCGCGACGTTCGCCGATCTCGCGACCCTCATCGCCCGCGAGACGGAGGGCGGGACCGGCGCCGCGGCGCCCCGGTTCGCCGACCGGGTCGTCGTCGGGGAGCTCGTCGCGCGGAGCGGGATCTCGCCGGGGCTCGCCGAAGCGGCGGGGACGAGAGGCTTCGCCGGCGCCCTGATCGCTACGTTCGACGACCTCGCCGAGGCGGGATGCACGCCTCGTATCGCGGGCGCGATTCTCGAAGGCGGCGGCCGCTCGAAGGATCGGGCCGGCGCGAAAACGGAAGAGGTGCTTTCCCTCTTCGCTCGCTTCCGGGAGCGGATCGAATCGCTCGGCGGCGATATCCACTCCGATTTCATGGCCGCGCTTTCGGGCCCGCTCCCGCGATCGCTTGGGAAGAGCGTATTCGCCTACGGATTCTACGATTTCAACGAAATACAGCGGCGGCTGCTTTCGCGTCTCGCCCGAGAGCGCGAGGTGACGATGTTCATGCCCTGGGGGGAAGGGGAGGCCTGGCGGTTCGCCGCTCGGGGACGAGCGATGCTCGAGCGGCAGGGCTTCGGGCCGTTCGCCGCCGCCGGCCCGGCGGGAAGCGCAGGGAAGGCGCCGTCGCCGAAGCTGTTGAACGTTCCCGGGGAGGAGGAGGAGGTCCGGGAGATAGCCAGGAGGATTCTCGCGCGCGCACGCGCGAATGGCGGCCGGTTCGCCGACGTCGCGGTCCTCGTTCCCTCGATCGAGACGTACGCTCCGCTCTGCCGGGAGATCTTTCGCGAAGCGGGGATTCCCTGCTCCATGCACGCGGGCTCTTCGGAGAATGCCGGGGCGGCGCCGCGCGGGGCGCTCGGGCTTCTCGAAATACTCGGAGGCGGGATGGAGCGCCGCGATCTCGTCGAGTTTCTCGTGTCGGCGCCTCTGCGGGCGCCCGGAGCGGATCGAACGGGCGTCGACCGTTTCTCGCTCTGGGCGCGGTTGAGCGCGGATGCGGGAATTATCGGCGAACGGGGGTGGATCGAGGAGAGCGCCGCGTTCGTCGAGAGACTGCGGCTCGCGGGCGGGAACGGCGACGGGCGATCCGAGGCCCTCGCCGCGGCGCTCGAGGTCGACGCGGTCATCGGAAAGATAGTCCGCGCCGGGGAGGCCATGCGCGCCGTCGCCTCGTGGCAGGGCCGCGCGACGGTTTTTTCCTCGCTCGCGCGGGAGCTCTTTCCGGAAACGGAGGGTCTGGAATCGGCGTGCGCGGCGGTCGACGGTCTCGCCGCGCTCGATCGCCTCGGCTCGTCCGTTTCGTTCGAGGACTTTTCACGGATCGCGGAGGTTTCTCTCGCGGAGGCCGGCCGGACCGCGGGGCGCTTCGGCGGCGAAGGGGTCAACGTTCTTTCGATCGCCCAGGCGAGAGGCCTCTCCTTCGAGGCGGTATTTGTCCCTGGACTCGCCGAACGGATCTTTCCGACCGCGGCGCGCCAGGACCCGTTCCTCGGCGATCGGGAGCGCAGGGAGCTCAACGCGGCGTCGCGCGGCGCGCTCGTTCTCCCCGAAAAGGCCGAGCGTCTCGGCGAGGAAGCGCTCCTCTTCGAGCTCGCCCGCGCGTCGGCGCGCGATGAGCTCGTATGCAGCTATCCGAGGTTCGAGGAAGGAACGGGCAGGGAGCGCATCCCCTCGTCCTTTCTCCGGTTCATCGAGGGCTATTCGATCGACGGCTCGCACGGCCCGGGGCTCGATTACGAACGCGTCGCGCGGGGCTCTCCGACGGCCCGCGGCGCCGAGATCCTGAGCGCCCGCGAGCTTGATTTCGAGAGGGCGCGCCGGTACCGCGACGGTTCGGGCGCTCTTCCGGACAATCCGTTCTTCTCGAAGGGGGCGCGGCTCGTCCGCGAGCGATGGGGGGACCGGAGATTCACCGCGTACGACGGCGTGTTCTCGTCGAAAGAGGCGCTCGACGAGCTGCGCGCGATGCTCGACGGGAGGGGCGGGCGCTACGCTCCGACGTCGCTCGAAACGTACGCTCGCTGCCCGTTCGCCTACTTCGTCACGCGCGTGCTCGGCATCGAGGCGATCGAGGAGCCCGAGCGCGTGATCTCCATCGGCCCTCTCGAGCGAGGGGAGCTCGTTCACAAGATACTGGCGAAGATATTCGGCGAGCTGAGGGAGAAGGGCCTGCTTCCCCTCGGCGCCGCTCCGCCCGGCGAGGTGCGCGCGATCGCCGTGAGAATCATGGACCGATATCTGGAGAGCTTTCCGAATACGGCGAGTGTGGGCTTTCCCGTTTTCTGGGATATGGAAAAACGCCTCATTCGCGAATCGGTTCTGCTGTTTCTCGAGGAGGAGCGTCTCGAGGCGGGCGATTTCGTGCCGGAGCTTTTCGAAAAATCGTTCGGAAGGGAGCGCGACCGGCTCGACGTCGCGTTCGAGTGCGGAAACCGGACGGTGCGGTTCCATGGGCGAATCGACCGGATCGATACCGCGGGCGGAGAGCGGTTCCGCGTCGTGGACTACAAGACGGGCAGGCTGAACGGCAAAGACCAGGATCTCGGCCGGGGAGCGGCGCTTCAGCTTCCGATCTATCTCCTCGCGGCTTCCGCAATTCTCGGCCTCGATCCGCGCCGGGGAGAGGCGCGATACAGGCGCGTGGGAATCGGCGAGGGAAAGAGCGTCGTCTCCTTTTTCGGGGACAGATGGGACGAGAGCGGGGAAGCGTTCGCGAAGATCGTGGACACGATCGCGAGCGGCGTCGAGGGGGGCGTCTTCTTCGCGCCCGCCGACGATCAGGGATGCAGGAACTGCGATATCAAGATCGCATGCTCCGCCGGCACGGCCCGTCTCTTCGGGATCAAGGCGGCCAATGACGAGCGCGCCCGCCCGTACGTCGAGATGCGGGGCGAGGGGGAGGAGGAGGCGTGAGCGGAGAAGCCGGGAGACCGCGCGTGACGCCCGTGGACAACGAGGCGCGGCTGAGGGCCGTGCACGATCTCGAAACCTCGTTCTGCGTCGAGGCCGGCGCCGGCACCGGCAAGACGAGCCTTCTCGTGGGACGATTCCTGGCCATCCTGGAGAGCGGAAGGGCCTCCTGCAGCCAGATCGTCGCGATAACGTTCACCGAGAAGGCCGCGGGAGAGATGAAGATCAGGCTCAGGCAGAAGATCCTCGAACGCATGGCCGAGCCCGCGCTCGCCGGGGAGGCGCGCGCCAATCTCGAAAGGGCCTACGACGAGCTCGAGCGCTCGCCGATCTCGACGATCCATTCCTTCGCGGCGACGATCCTGCGGGAGTATCCGGTCGAGGCGCGCGTCGATCCGAATTACCGCCAGCTCGACGCGTTGGAGGGGGGCCTCTTCTTCGACGAATGCTGGAGCGATTTTCTCGCGCGCGGGGCGATGGAATGGGAGGAGACGCTGAGGAGGTTCGTCTTCTTCGGCGGCTCGATAGACGATTTCCGCGCGATCGCCGCCGAATTGTACGCGCACCGGTCCGAGCGCGTGTGCGAGCGGATGTTCGGAGGCTATCAGCTTCCGCCGGATTGCGTGCAAGTGCCCCCGGCGCACGTCGATCCCTCCGCGGAGCTCCGGGACGCGTTCGCGGCCGCGGCCGTCCGGCTTTCGGCGCTCGAACGCGACTGCTGCGCGAAACCCGCGGACCGCGGCGGCCTCGCGATCAGGGAGTTCGCCGCGAAGATGGAGGCGCTCGACATTCTCCGGGGGGACGACCTCACGCGTCTTCTCCTCACGATCAAGCTCCCGAAGAACAAGGGGAGCAGGGAGAACTGGCGGCCCGCGGAAGCGTGCGCGGAGCAGAAGGGCATATTCGGGGAGCTCGACGGGTTCCGGGAATCGGCGAGAACGGCGCTCTCCGATTTTCTGAGAGACGGTCTCGAGCGATTCTTCGACGGGTTTCTCGCCTCGGTCGAAAGGCGGAAGGCGGCTCTCGGCGTTCTCGATTTCGACGACCTTCTGATCAAGGTGCGGGATCTGCTGAAGAACGGGAGCGCGCTCGACACGCTCCGCGATCGCTATCGCTCTATTCTCGTCGACGAGTTCCAGGATACGGATCCGGTCCAGGCCGAGATCGTTTATCTCCTCGCGGGATCCGCGAGCGAACCCGGCGGGAGCGCCGGAGGCGGCCCCGGCGGAAGGGACCGGTCGGAGCCGGCGCCCGGGAAGCTCTTCATCGTCGGGGACCCGAAGCAAAGCATCTATCGCTTCAGAAAAGCGGACATCGAAATATATGAACGCGTGAAGGAGCGCCTCTCCGAAAGCGGCGAGCGGATTTCGATCGTGGAGAACTTCAGATCCGTGCCCGGGATCGTCGGATGGGTGAACGAGACCTTTCCGGAGATCATGCGGTCTTCCGGCGACGGGATGTTCCAGCCGCGATACGAGGCGATCCATCCGTTCCGCCCCGGAAGCGGGGCTCCGGTCGTGCTCTTCGATCTCGAGCTCGCGGAAGGGGATTCCCGGACGCAGACCGTCCGCGCCCGCGAGGGAGAGGCGATCGCGAGGCTCGTCCGCAAGCTCATCGAGGACGGGGCGGCCGTCATGGATCCAAGAACCCGCGTCATGCGGCCCGTGAAATACGGCGACATCGCCGTGATCTATCCCGGGACGACGGGCATCGACCACTACGAAGAGCCGCTCCGCGCGGAGAGCGTTCCGTACGTCGTCGAAGGAGGAAAGCTCTACTACGCCCGCGAGGAGATACGGACCCTCGCGGCGGCGATCTGGGCGATCGAGGATCCGTACGATCCGCTCGCGCTCGTCGCCGCCCTGCGCTCGCCCATGTTCGGCGCGAGCGACGAGGACATCTTTCTCTTTACGAGGAGCGGCGGCCGCCTCGATTATCTCGATCCGGGGGAAGGCGCGGGCGATAAGCCGGGAGATCTCGGCGCGGCGCTCGGCCTCTTCGCCGAGCTCCATGCGCGGCGCAACGAGCTCGGGCCCTCGGGGACTCTCATCGAGCTTCTCGGGCGGACGAAATTTCTCGAGCTGTCGCTGCTCCGGCCGCACGGCGAGCAGCGCGTCTCGAACGTCAGGAAAGCGGTTTCGAACGCGCGCGCGTTCGAGGAGAAGAGGGCCTCCTACCGGCGCTTCGCCCGGTGGTTCAGGGATCAGGAGGCTCTCGCCTCGGCCGAAGCCGAATCGCCGGTCATCGAGGATGACGACGACGCGGTCCGGCTCCTCACGGTGCACAAGGCGAAAGGGCTCCAGTTCCCCGTCGTGATCCTGGCGAATCTCGTCCAGAGCAGACGCGCCTCGTACCGGATTCTCGTCGAAGAGGGCGCGCGCATATCGTTCAAGCTCGGGCTTCTCGAAACGAGCGATCACGAGGAGTCCGAGGAGGAAGAAAAGGCGCGCGAGGCAGCGGAAACGGTGCGCCTTCTCTACGTCGCCGCCACGCGGGCGGGGGACATGCTCGTCATCCCGCGCATGCCGAGGGAGGGGAGCTATTTCGGGCTCATCAAGGCGCGTTTGGGCGCGGATGAGAGCGGGGCGAATGGGACGGGCGCAGGCGCCGCCGGCGGGCGCTTCGCCGCCGGAAACGAGAATCCGCCGCGGTCGGAGCACGTGAGGGATATCTCGATCTCGTCGCTGCCCGCCCTGCGCGGGAAGCCGCGCCCCTTCACGAGGTTTGTGGAACCCGGGCGCGGGGCCGCGTCGAAAGCCGCGCGGGAGCGCTCCGAATGGCTCCTCGCGAGAGAGCGGCTTCTCGCCGCGGCGAGCGAGGCGCCGTTCGCGCTCGCCCCCTCGAAGGCGGGGGCGGAGGCGCTCACGCCCGCGCTCTCCGTCGATGCTTCCCCGGCGTCCGGCGAGTCCGGCGGTCCCCCGGAGCGCTCCGACGGAGACCGGCCGTCCCGCGACCGGACGCTGCTTTTCGGACAGGCCTTTCACCGGATCATGGAGCTCGTCGATTTCTCGGATATGCGCCCGCCGGGCGCCCTGGCGGCGTCGATCGCCTCATCGCTCGGAATCGAGGACGCGGCTCCCGAGCTCGAGCGCGTCGCCGCGGCCGCGCTCAAGTCCGATCTCGTCGCGCGGGCGTCGCGTTCCCCGCGATGCTTCCGCGAAGCGCCGTTCACCGTGCCGTGGGAGGGGAGCTTCATCGAGGGGAGAATCGATCTTCTCTTCGAGGAGGACGGCCGCTGGACGCTCGTCGATTACAAGACGGACGACGTGACGGAGGCGCGCGCGCGCGAAAAGGCGGAGATCTACCGGCCGCAGGCGGCCGTGTACGCGCTCGCCCTCAAGAAGCTCGGTATCGAGTGCGCGGGAGGGATCGTTCTCTATTTCGCGCGGCCGAACGCGGCGCTGACGATCGACTATTCCGCGGGTCTCGTCGAAGAGGCGGAGAGCCTGCTCCGCGCGGCCGTCATCGAGCGGAAGAGCGCCCGGGGGCGCTCGCGGCCGGTCCCTTCCTGAGCGTCACCCCGAGCCCGGGGCCTTCCGGCAGCACGAGCTTCCCGTTCAGCGTCGTCACTCCCGCGGCGGGGTCGTTTCGCACGAGGAGATTCCCGTCGAGATCGGCGTAGTCCGCGAGCGGCGAGAGGTGCGCCGCCGCGGTGATCCCGATCGAGCTCTCGATCATGCAGCCGAGCATCACCTTCATCCCGCACGCGCGCGCCGTATGGATCATGCGCAGCGCCTCGCGGATTCCGCCGCATTTCATGAGCTTGATGTTTATCCCGTGAAAGGCCCCCGCGAGCTTCGGCACGTCGCTCGCGACGCGAACGCTTTCGTCGGCGAAGATGGGAAGCGAGGTGCGCGCGGCGAGCCGCCGGACGCCCTCGAGATCCGCCGCGGGGAGCGGCTGCTCGACGAGCTCGACGTTCAGCCCCTCGAGCCACTTCATCTTCTCGAGCGCCTCGTCCCGGGTCCAGCCCTCGTTCGCGTCGATCCGCACCGGGCGATCCGTGCACGCGCGCACCGTCTCCATGATCTCGCGATCGTTCTCGAGCCCCATCTTGATCTTGAGGACGGGGAAGCCCTCCGCCTCGCGGATCTTTTCCGCGACGATCTCCGGCGTGTCGATGCCGATCGTGTACGAGGTCGCCGGAGTCTTCCCGGGGTCCAGGCCGAGCAGCGCGTACAGCGGCGCTCCGAGCTTCTTGCCGAGAAGGTCGTGGAGCGCGACGTCGAGAGCGGCGAGGGCCGCCCATTCTCCCGCGAGCCGCCCGGCGGCCCGTTCGAGAGCGCCCTCGATGTGTCCGGCGGGCTCGAGGAGCGCACCATCGATCGACGCGAGCGAACGCTCCGCCGATTCGGCGCTCTGAGCGTAGCGCGCCGACGGCGCCGCCTCGCCGAGCCCCTCGACGCCGCCGTCCTCGAGGCGGACGATGACCGATTCCCTGTACTCGTCGGCGCTCCGCGCGATGCGGAAGGTGTGCCGCAGATCGAGGCGCGTTCTCGCGAGCGATATTTTCACCGATCCTCCGTCGCGGGGGACGCGGACAGCGGCCTCGCGCCCCCCCCGTATTACTTTCTGTTTGAAGAGCTTCTTGTATGCTCTATAATAGGCCCGGGGTCTCAAGGGGCACAAGTCTCAAGTTCTCGCATCAGGACAGCGCTGTTTCAGGAGGGGATCGAATGGCAACGAAGGCGCCGCCTCGGCGGAGGTTCGCGATGAAGAAGTACCCGAAGAACATTGCCGACGTGATCCTGACGGCTTTCGATTATTCGACGGACGGCATCATCATCGGAGGTTTTGACGGTATCGTGCTGTATCATAACAAGGCGTGGCTCAGGATACACGCGCTGGACGAAGACATGGACATACGGGGCAAGAAATTAACGGATTATGAGCGCCCGGAGCTTCTCCCCATCCACGACAAAGTGGTCGAAGAGCTCAAAAAGCACGGCTCCTACGCGTATCAATTCGGAACGGTCCGCAGGGACGGTGTCTATCACGACGTTCATATCGCGGCCAACGTCATCCGGGAATGCGATCCGCCGGTGGCCCTCGTGATTCTGAGGGAGGTTACCGATCTCGTGCAGATGCAGGGCGAGATCGCGCGCCGCAACGTCGAGCTCCAGCTCCTCAACGAGATGCACAAGGTCATGACAAGGACGCGGAGCCGGGCAGCGATCATCAGAAGGATCATGAAGCTTCTCGGCGAGTTCGTCGGAGCGAAGTCGTGCGGGTTCTATCTCATCGACAAGGCGAAGAAGGATTTCGTCCTCGTCGATTCGCTCGGCCTCCCTCCGCGCGTGAAGGAGCGCGTGAGGCGCATTCCGCTCGCGGGCACGGACAAGGCGTTCGATCGGATCGCGGCGTCGCGTCGGACGTTCGTCATCGAAGAGGATATGCCCGGTCACGACGGGGGGGGCCCCGACATACGAAAGACCATGGGAATCAAGCGAACGATAGCGATCGTCTTCAGGACGGGCAATGACCGGGACTATATGGCGATCTTCGGTCTGCCGGAGGCGAAATCGGTGGATCCCGACCTCCGCAGCTTCTTCGATACCGCGGCGAAGCAGTTCGGAGTGGCGATGGAGAGAGTCGATCTCCTTGATGCGCTCGAAAAGCGCGAGAAGGAGCTCAACGAGCTGACCGCCCGCATCATCGACTCCGGCGAGGAGGAGAGGCGCAAGTGCTCCATCATGCTCCACGACGAGGTGGGGCAGGCGCTCACCGCCCTCAAGCTCGAGCTCGAGATGCTCGAGAAGGGGCTCGGCCCTCTCGACTCCTGCAAGCGGAAATCCCTCGAAGGGATACGGAAGCAGATCAAGTTCGTGGTGGACAGCACGCGGACGATCGCGAAATCGTTCCATCCGGCGATGCTCGACGAGCTCGGATTCGTCCCGACGCTCAACTGGTATATCGACAACTTCGTCCGCGGCGAAGGGCTCGACGTCGCGTTCGAGGAGGCGGGCTTCGACGAGGATCTGCCGGCCCCGGTGTCGCTCGCGCTCTACCGCGTCGCGCAGGAAGCCCTCACGAACGTCGTGCGGCACGCCCGCGCGTCGAAGGTGTCGATTTCTCTTACACAGGGCTATCCGTGTGTTATAATGGAAATCGAAGACAACGGCCGGGGGATTTCGAAACAAAAGGCGAAAACCAATACACGAGGGCTCGGGCTCGTGAGCATGCGGGAGAGGATCGAGTATCTGGACGGCGATTTTCAGATCAAGTCCTCGCCCGGAAAAGGCACGAAGGTGCGGGTGAAGATTCCGATAGGGGCGGACAATGGCTGACACGATCAGGATAGTCATCGTGGAAGATCATACGATCGTTCGCGAAGGATTGCGGCCCCTTCTCGAGGGTCGGGGCGTCGAGGTCATCGGAGAGGCCGGAGACGGGCTCGAGGCGGTGAAGCTCGTGAAGGAGCTCTCCCCCCAGGTCGTCATCATGGACGTGGGGCTCCCGCGTCTCGGCGGCATCGAGGCGGCGCGCAGAATCGTGAAAGGCAATCCCGACATGAAGGTCATCATGCTCACGATCCACGACGAGCCGCAGTACGTGTTCAAATCGCTCGAGGCGGGCGCAAAGGGATATCTCGTGAAAGAGGCGCCGCTCGAGGAGCTCATGGCCGCGATAAAAGCGGTGATGAATGGGCAAACGTACCTCAGCTCGAATTTCCCTCCGGGCCTGATCGAATCGTACGCCAAGATGGTGAAGCGGGGAAAGAAGGCGGACGAGTTCAGCCAGCTGACGAGGCGCGAACGGGAGATCCTCCAGTACATCGCGGAAGGGCACACGAGCCCGCAGATCGCGAAGATGCTTTTCATAAGCAAGAAGACGGTCGAGAACCACCGCGCGAATATCATGGAGAAGCTTGACATTCACGATACGGCGGGGCTCGTGAGGTATGCGATAAAAATCAAGCTTGTCGAAACATGATATGGAACGTATCATGTTGTGGAGCCGTATAATAGGGTGGAAGGGTGAAAATGAGGCGTTATACTTATTGTCAAGTTCGCGAGTATTCGATATAGTTGAATAGTAGACTTGTTAAGGACTAAGGGCATCTCTGAGGCAAGAACAGAAGAATTATAAAATAAGAACTCGTATCGGGAGGTAGAGGCTAGCGCATAGTCCATACCGACAAGAAGTCTGATGAAGGGTTTGCCGCCTGACATAAAAGCGGAGCCGATCCCATCCTACCAAAAAACCCCATCTCTTCCCCTAGGAGATGAGCCGCTTAACTGGGAAAAGCTCCCGCCTGGAAACAGGATAGAACCTTCAACGCTCCGGTGAGAGTCCCTTAGGATCGCTTTCCACTTCAATGGAGCTGGGGTTCATGTCGGGCGGCAATTTTTTACCCCAGAATGCGGACGCGGCACCGCCTCGTTCGCGGGCCGTCGAACTCGCAGAAGAAGATCGCCTGCCAGGTGCCCAGAAGAAGCTCCCCTCCGCTCACCGGAACGAACGCCGAAACCCCTACAAGGGAAGACTTTACGTGCGCGTCGGAGTTCCCTTCCGCATGCCGGTATCCATCCCCCTCCGGAATCAGCCTCGAGAGCGTTTCCCCGAGGTCCCGGGCGACGTCCGGGTCCGCCTTCTCGTTGATGGTGACCGCCGCGGTCGTATGGGGGACGTAGATATGGCAGATCCCCTCCAGTATCCCGCTCCGCTCGAGGATCGCGCGGACGCTGTCCGTTATATCGACGAGCTCGTTGCGCGAGCGCGTGCGAACGGGTATTTCGTAATCCACGGCAGCCTCCTTGGCATATGAGCACTTGACCGTTTCCCGACAGGTCCCTATAATAGACGATTCTTGCGCAAGAAGCAATTTCAAGGAGGTCGGCGCCATGTCTCTGAGCGGTCTGGAACCCAAGAATCTATGGAAGCATTTCGACAAAGTCAGGAGCATCCCTCATTGCTCGGGGAACGAGGCGAAGCTCGCCGAGTACCTTATCGCCTACGCGAAGGGAAAGGGCCTCGATTTCGAGCAGGACAAAACCGGGAACGTCGTGATCCGCGTCCCCGCCTCGCCGGGCCACGAGGGCGCGCCGACCGTCGTGCTCCAGGGGCACATGGACATGGTGGGGGAGAAGAACTCGGACGTCGCGCATGATTTCTCCAAGGATCCGATACAGCTCGAGTTCCAGGGGGAATGGCTCAAGGCGAAGGGCACGACGCTCGGTTCGGACAACGGTATCGGGCTCGCCGCGGCCCTCTCGATCATCGATTCCAAGGAGGTCGTTCACGGGCCGCTCGAGCTTCTCTTCACCGTGGACGAGGAGGTCGGGCTCACGGGCGCCGGGAAGCTCAAGCCGGGTTTCGTGAAGGGAAACATGCTGATGAACCTCGACAGCGAGGAGCTCGGCGCCGTTTATATCGGCTGTTCGGGAGGGGGAGATACGACCCTCAAGCTCCCGATCGGTTTTCTCGACGCGCCCGCCGGAACGAAGGGATTCGTTCTCAAGGTGACGGGGCTGCGGGGCGGCCATTCGGGGATCGACATCCACGAGCAGCGGGGCAACGCGATCAAGATCCTCGCGCGCTGTCTCTGGAAGGCGTCCCGCACGCAGCCCATGCACCTCGCGGGTCTCAGGGGAGGCAACAAGCGCAACGCCATCCCGCGCGAGGCGGAGGCGGAGCTCATGGTGCTGGAAACCGCGGTCGACGACCTGTCGGCGCTCGTCGGCGACGAGGCGGCCAAGATAGCGGAGGAGCTCGGACGCCGCGAGGTCAACCTCGGCGTCAGGCTCGAGCCGTCCGAACGATCGTTCGTCCGCGTCATGGAGGGAAAGGCCCAGAAGTCGCTTCTGAACCTGCTTCTCGCCCTGCCGCACGGCGTCGAGACGATGAGCTACGATATTCCGGGGCTTGTCGAGACTTCGAACAACCTCGCGACGATATCGACCGGCGGGAACGAGGTCGTGATGGGGCTCTCGACGAGGAGCTCGGTCGCGAGCGCGCTCAAGGCGCTCCGCGACCGGATTCGCTCGGCGGCGGAGCTCGCCGGCGCCTCGGTCGATGAGAACGATCCGTATCCCGGCTGGAAGCCGAACCTCGACTCGAGGCTGCTCGCGGTCGTGAAAGCCGTGCACCTCAGGGAGTTCGGCGTGGAGCCGAAGATGAAGGCGATTCACGCCGGTCTCGAGTGCGGCATCATCGGCGAGAAGTTCCCCGGCATGGACATGGTCTCGATCGGCCCCTGGATCGAGCATCCGCACTCGCCGGACGAGCGCGTCAACATGCCGTCGGTAGAGAAGTTCTGGACGCTTCTCAAGGCGGTCCTCGCGGAGCTCGCGACGAAGCGCCAAGCGTAGGCGCGCGCGGCGCATGAAAAAAGCGGCCGGGTTCATACGAGCCCGGCCGCTTCGTTTACCGCCTCGAATTCGAAGCTTATTCCTCCGCCATGTACGGGTAGCGGTAGTTCTCCGGAGGGCAGTACGTCTCCTTGATCGTCCGCGGGCTCGTCCAGCGGATCATGTTGAGGAGGCTTCCCGCCTTGTCGTTCGTGCCGGACGCGCGGCTTCCGCCGAACGGCTGCTGGTTGACGACGGCGCCCGTCGGCTTGTCGTTGATGTAGAAGTTGCCCGCCGCGTCGGCGAGCGCTTCGGTCATCATGACGATCGCCTGCCGGTCCTGCGCCCAGATGGCTCCGGTCAGCGCGTACGGCGAGGTCGTCGAGACGAGACCGAGCGTCTTCTCGAGCCGGCTGTCGTTGTAGACGTAGATCGTGAGCACGGGCCCGAAGATCTCCTCGCGCATCGTCTTGAAGTCGGGCTTCTTGGCCACGATCACCGTGGGCTCGACGAAGTAGCCCTTGCGGTCGCTGCAGCCGCCGCCGGCGATGATCTTCGCGTCGCGCGAGCGTTTCGCGGAGGTGATATAGCCCTTGATGCTCTCGAAGGCCGCCTTGTCGATGACGGCGGTCATGTAGTTCCGGAAGTCTCTCGGATCGCCCATCTTGATCGTCGAGATCTCATGGATGAGCATCTTCTTGACCCGCGGCCAGAGGCTCTTCGGGACGTAGGCGCGGGAGGCCGCCGAACACTTCTGGCCCTGGTACTCGAAGGCGCCGCGCACCATCGCGATGACGAGCGGCTTCACGTCGGCCGTCGGATGCGCGAAGATGAAGTCCTTTCCGCCCGTCTCGCCGACGATCCGCGGATACTGGTTGTAGCTCTTGATGTTGGTGCCGATCACTTCCCACATCTTCTGGAACGTCGAGGTGCTTCCGGTGAAGTGCACGCCCGCGAGATCCGGGTGCGTGAGCACGAGATCTCCGACGACCGAGCCAGGCCCCGGGATCATGTTGATGACGCCGTCCGGGAGCCCGGCCTTCTTGAGGATCTCCATGATGAAATGCGCCGAGTAGACCGCGCTCGAGGCGGGCTTCCACACGCACGTGTTGCCCATGATGGCCGGAGCGGTCGGCAGGTTCCCCGCGATCGCGGTGAAGTTGAACGGGGTCACGGCGAAGACGAAGCCGTCGAGAGGCCGCGCCTCGGTCATGTTCCACATGCCGGGGGACGACTCGGGCTGCTGGCCGAGGATCGTCTTCATGAAGTACACGTTGAAGCGGAGGAAATCGATGAGCTCGCAGGCGGAGTCTATCTCGGCCTGGAACGCGGTCTTCGACTGGCCGAGCATCGTCGCGGCGTTGAGCGTCGCGCGGTACTCGCCGGCGAGAATGTCCGCCGCCTTCAGGAACACGGCCGCGCGGGCTTCCCACGGCAGCGCCGCCCAGTCCTTCTTCGCGGCCATGGCGGCCTTGATCGCGGCCTCGACCTCGCGCTTGCCCGCCTTGTGGTACGTGCCGAGCACGTGCTTGTGGTCGTGGGGCATGACGCAGAGGCCCGTCTTTCCCGTGCGGACGTTCCGTCCGTTGATGACGCACGGGATGTCGATCTTCTTGCCGCTGAGCTCCTTGAGCTTCGCCTTGAGCGCGGCTTTCTCTTTCGAGCCGGGGCCGTACATCAGGTTCGGCTCGTTCTTCGGCATCTCGATCTTGGGGATGCTGTTGATCACCGGGTACCTCCGTCTGTTCAGGTTGCTTCTTTAATAAAACAGGGCGTCTGCCCTGCAGGGTGACCACTCGATGAAAAGCGGGCAGAAATACGAAGTGCAATATAACACAACGTCCTTTTGCGGTCAACAGGGGCGGATGAAGGAAGGCCGGCGGCGTTCGGGAAGCGCTTTCCCGTCCGCTTTTTCCGCGCCCTCTCGGGCTCCAGCTTTCCTTGAGTGGCTATTGACTTTGGCGGCGTAATGCTGTTATCTTGAAAAGGTTTCGCGCCGGCATAGGCAGGCGACAGGGGTGTAGCTCAATTGGCAGAGCATCGGTCTCCAAAACCGAGGGCTGCAGGTTCAAGTCCTGCCACCCCTAATTTCTTTTTAGCCTGAAGGCGGCATCCGTCGCGTCGCGCCTTCCGGGAGGGAGAGGCCGGGAATGAGCAAGGGCAGGGTCACGAGCGGTATGCGGCCGACGGGCTGCATCCATCTCGGCAACCTCCACGGCGCCCTCGACAACTGGGTCAGGCTCCAGAACGAATACGAGTGCTATTTCTTCATCGTCGACTGGCACGCGCTCACGACTCCGGGCGGGGGAGAGGCGCTCGGGTACGAGAACGTGTCGCGGATGCGCGAGAACGTGATCGGGATGGCGGTCGATTGGGTGGCGGCGGGGCTCGATCCGGACAAATGCTCCATATTCGTCCAGTCGCATGTTCCCGAGGTCGCCGAGCTCCATCTCGTCTTCTCGATGATCACGCCTCTCGGCTGGCTCGAGCGGAATCCGACGGTGCGGGAGATGATCTCCGGCTACAAGATCGAATCCCCGAGCTACGGGCTTCTTGGCTATCCGACGCTCCAGGCGGCGGACATCCTCGTGTACAAGGGGAACTTCGTCCCCGTCGGCAAGGATCAGGAGGCGCACGTCAACATGACGCGCGACCTCGCCCAGCGGTTCAACAGCCTCTACGGGCGCGACGTGTTTCCGATCACCGAGGTGCTCCTCACGCAGGTTCCCAAGGTTCCGGGGATCGACAGCGTCGACCGGAAGATGAGCAAGAGCGCCGGCAACTGCATCGCGATCGGCGATACGGAAGAGCGCACGCTCGAGCTCGTGCGCACGATGTTCACCGATCCGGTCAAGATGCGGAAAAACGACAAGGGGCATCCCGACGGCTGCGTCGTGTACGCGTTCCACGGGCTCTACAACAAGGCGGAGCAGCCCGTCGTGCGGCGCGAGTGCGAAGAAGGTCTCCGCGGCTGCGTCGACTGCAAGAAGGCGCTCGCCGCGAAGATGAACGACGCGCTCCGGGGCGTCCGCGAACGGCGCCGGGAGCTCATGGAGAAGCCCGATCGAATCAAGGATATTCTGATGAGCGGCGCCTCGCGCGCCCGCGCCGTCGCGCAAGCGACTCTCGGGGAGGTGCGCGAAGCCCTGAATCTGCCACCGAAGGAGATTTTTTGATGCCGAACCCGATCGATTATTTTATCTCGCTGTTCCGCAGCAATCTCGACCTTCCTTCCGAGCCCTCCGCGTATTACCGTCCCCGTCCCTACCGCAACGGCGCCGTGCGTTTCAGGGGCTGCTCGATCGCCGATTTCGAGGAGCGAAAGCGGATCCTCGTCGAAGAGGCGGGTCTCAACGCGTTTCTTTTCAGGGCGGATATGATCCCCGGCTGCGATCTCCTTTCCGATTCCGGCACGACGACGATGACGAACGAGCAGTGGGCGGCGATGTTTCTCGGGGACGAGGCGTACGGATCGAACGAGGGCTACTTCGAGCTCAAGGAGCAGGTCGGCGCGACCTTCGGCCCCGCGTGGCGCCAGAGGAGCGGCCTCCGGGTGGGGGATCGCGAACCGCTCTTCATCTTCCATCAGGGAAGGGCGGCGGAAAACGCGTTCTTCAGCGTGCTCTCGCGCGAGCTCAAGCAGAAGGGCCTGCCCGCGCCGAAGCCACTCTCCGGAGATCTCCTTCCCGAGCTCCGATCGCGGATCGAGCGCCGGGCGAAAACGGTGAAAGGGCACGGAGCCGCTTCCCCGCAGCCGTTCTACATCGTTCCGAGCAACTCGCATTTCGACACGACCGAGGGGAACATCGAGGACAAATTCATGGTGCCGCTCAATCTCCCGTGCCGCGAGCATCTCGCGAACGACGAGTCCTTTCCCTTCCGGGGGAACATGGATCTCGAGGAGCTCGAGAATCTCCTCGAGACCGAGGGGGACCGGGTGCCGCTCGTGTACATAACGATCACGAACAACACGGGGGGCGGGCAGCCCGTTTCGATGGAGAATATCGAGCGCGTGCGCGAGATCACGCGCAGGCACAAGGTGCCGTTCTTCATCGACGCGTGCCGGTTCGCGGAAAACGCCTGGTTCATCCAGCAGAACGAACGGAAGCACGCAGGCCGCCGCATCGAGGACATCGTGCACGAGTTGTTCGCGCATGCGGACGGTTTCCATATCAGCTTCAAGAAGGACGGACTCGGCAACATCGGCGGAGCGCTCTGTCTCCGGGAAGAAGGCCTGTTCACGAAGAAATTCCCGCACTTCACGATGGATCTCACCGATTTCCAGATCATGACCGAAGGGCACCCGACCTATGGAGGGCTCGCGGGGCGGGACCTCAAGGCTCTCGCCGAGGGGCTGCGCACCGTGACGCGGCAGGAATATCTCGATTACCGCGTCGGGCAGGTGCGGCGGTTCGGAGGCAGGCTCGCCGCGCTCGGGATTCCGGTCGTGCATCCGATCGGGGGACACGCGGTATATATCGACGTCGACAGGTTCTTCGAAGGCGCCGCCCGCGACGACGAGTTCAAGGGGATCGCCTTCACGTCTCTTCTCCTCATCGCCGGGCACCGCTTCTGCGAGCTCGGGCTGTATGCATTCGGCTCGTTCGACGGCGAAAAGGAGATCCCGCCCGAGCCCCGCGTGAACAACGTGCGGGCGGCCGTACCGCGCCTCGCGTACGAGGATTGCGACCTTTTCGCGGCGGCGGAAGCGGTGAAGATCCTCTACGATCATCGGGACAGGATCCCGGGCGTGCGGGTCGAGTACGGGAGGGATCTGAAGCTCAGGCACTTCAAGAGCCGCTTTTCGTTCCAGGTCTGAGCGGCGGGCTTTCACGGCCGCCGTTCCCGCGTTTTGTCGCGCGAATCCCGCAAAAGTGGAATAGTTCCTGCACGTCGCGGAGGCGTGAGCCGCGTGGGGCGCGGCGCGCACGCGCCGGGGATCGATTCATGAACGAAGCCGCCAACCTCTTGGAGAAGCTTTGAATAAGCCGCTCGAGGAAAGAGATTCGTCGTTCGTCTATTGCGACGTCTGCCGTGACCGGACGGACGAGGAGCGCCAGCTCGCGGCGGTCATGGAGATCGCCAGCGTCATCAACTCCCGGAACGACCTCCACCAGATTCTATCGGTCATATCGAAAGAGCTCTCGAAGGTCATCGATTACGATCTCGGCTGCGTTGCCATATACGAAAAGGAAAAAAACGGCCTGTTCATCCGGCACGTCTGGCGGAAGTCGGGCGGGGAAGCGGGGGAGGGGCGCTACGTGCCGCTCGACGCGGGCAATCTCGTCGGATGGGTCGCGATCCACAAGAGGCCCGTCGTGCGCGGCGATATCCCCGCCGATACGCGGTTCCGCGAGATCATGAAAGAGGATTCCCTCAAATCGGATATCGTCGTTCCCCTTCTGGCGAAGGGGGAGCTCGTCGGCACGGTGAACGTGGGAAGCTTCGAGCGCGACCATTTTACCGATTTCGACCTCGATCTTCTCGTGCGATTCAGCAACCTCACCTCCATCGCGATCGAGAAATGCCAGACGCTCGAGGAGCTCGGAAACCTCGGCGATAAATACCGGCACCTCATGGACAATTCCCGCGAGGTCATCGCCCTCCTGAACTCGGCGGGCGAGTTCCTCGAGGTCAACAGAACGGTTCTCCAAAACTACGGATACACGCGCGAGGAGATCGTCGGGCACGAGTTCTACGAGCTGATGCATCCGAAACGCCGCGAGGCGGCGAAAGGGATCTTCTGCGCGGTTCTCAAGGGAGAGATCACGAGCGACATCGACGAGCTGTTCGTCAAGAAGAACGGCGAGACCGTGTTCATGAAGATCAACGCGTCGGTCATCCGGATCAGAGAGCATCCCTACATCCTCGCCATCGCGCACGACACCACCGAGGAGACGCTGCTCAAGGAGCGGATAACCGACCAGAACGCCGAGCTCCTGGCCATCAACAGGAAACTCCGCGAGCTGGACGATCTCAAGAACGAGTTCCTCGGGAGGATCAGCCACGAGCTCCGCACGCCTCTTTCGATCATCATGGCGTACACGGGCACGCTCATCGAGGACCGCGAGCAGACGATCGATCCCGCGACTCAGGCGGAGTTTCTCCGCGTGATCGAGGGGCATTCGAACAAGCTTCTCGGGCTCATCAACGATCTGCTCGATCTCTCCCGCGTCGAGGTTTCGCAGGCCATGCTCCATCGCGGGGCGGCGAGTCTCAACGACGTCGTCAAGATTTCGACGAAGATCGCGGAGGCCGTCGCGACCCAGAACGGCGTCACGCTGCTCACGGATCTCGACGAGACCGTTCCCATCATCGAATTCGATCCGCTCCGGATCAGACAGGCGTGCGTGAATCTGCTCGCGAACGCCGTCAAGTTCAGCGGAAAGGGGGACACGGTCACGATCTCCACGCTGAACGCGGGGCGCGAAGTCGTCGTCGCGGTGCGGGATCAGGGATCCGGCATCGACGCGAGAGACATCCCGGAGCTCTTCGAGAAGTTCATACAGCTCGACGGAGGGGCGTCGCGCGAAAAGGACGGCCTCGGCATCGGCCTCAAGCTCGTGAAACACTACGTGGAGCTCCACGGCGGCAGGGTATGGGTGACGAGCGAAAAGGGCTCCGGATCTACCTTCTTCTTCTCGCTCCCGAAGTGATCCGCCTCATGAAACGACGAGCGTTCCGTTCTCGACGCCGATTCTGCGCGTGATCGACGTGACGGCGAGACCGCCTATGCGCATCGCGGTTGTCGGGTCCTCCGAATCGGCGGTTTCGACGAGAATCCGCGCGAGGTTGTCGATCTCCTTGCCCTGCTCGATGATCATGTTTCCCGACGTGACGACGCCGTGGCGGAGGAGATAGGAAACGAGGCCGGCCGCCGCCGTTCCCGAGGCGGGATCCTCCCACATGCCGAGCACCGGCGCGAAATGCCGCATGTATGCGACGCAGTCGGCGGAATACGTGTCGACGGCGAAGACGTGGTTCGTGTGAATGCCGTACGTGCGGTTGATGAGCCCGAGCTTGATGAGGTCGGGATTCATATCGTGGATCGTTTCCTTGTGGAGAACGGGAATCATGAGCTGTTCGAATCCCGTCGAGATGATTTCGAGCGGCAGCCCCGTCCGCTGGATCTCCGCCACGTCGAACCCGAGGATCTTCGCGACCTGCTGCGCGGTGATGTTCGACGGGCGATACTGCTTGATGGCCTGATGGAGCATGATTTTTTCGAGAACGCCGGCGTCCGCGCCGTTGATCGCGAGAACGGCGCCGCCGCTCGAGGCGGTCTCCGTCGCGCCGCGCCTGAAATGGATATCGAGCTGAATGAGGCCGGCCCCCGTCTCGAGGAGGGCTTTCGTCACGCCGTCCTCGAGATGGATTCTTCCGTCCTCGATCAACGCGTAGCAGGATGCGATGATCGCGTGGCCGCTCAGGCTCACTTCCTCGCTCGGCGTGAAGAAGCGGATCCTGAAGAGGGCTTCGTCGGTCGAGGGGAGCGTGACGAAGGTCGTTTCCGAGAGATTCATTTCGCCTGCGATCGCGAGCATCATCTCGCTCGAAAGCGAGTCGGCTTCGGTGACGACGCCTGCCGGATTGCCGCCGAAGGGATTCGTCGTGAAAACGTCGACATGCTTCATCACGATGTTCTGCATGGCTTTCTCCTTCTTCCGTTTCCATTGCAAAAAGCGAACGGAGCGGTGCAAAGTTCGCGGTTTTTACGCGTTGTCCCTCTCCGTTCCCTCCTGCAACTTAAAGTCCTTTGATTCGTGTAACTCATTGTAATAAAGCCTGATATACCCTTTTTCGCCATAACCTGATCATTCCGGGTCACCGACTGAACCTTCGTCCCTGTGTGGTATAGCAATTGCAAATCCGATTCCCGACGTCGGCCGCCGCCGCCGGGGCGGGGCCGAGGCCGCCACATCACCGTTGTCTCGCGAAGCGGACACGCGCCGCCCACGGGGCGCATTCGTCATACTGACGAAGGATCGGGAGCGAAGATGGCTCTGGTGCAGATGAGCATGGGCGAGCTCCTCGCCAACCTCCAGACGAAGTTCGGGAAGGATTTCTCGAACTATCGCCTTTCGTGTCTCCAGCGCAGGGTGGCGCTCAGAATGTCGATCCTGAAGCTCGCCACCCTGGACGATTATATGGCCTACCTCGCGGGCGATCCGCGGGAGATCGAACAGCTCCTCGATACCGTCACGATTCACGTCACCGAATTTTTCCGCGACGCCGAAGTGTTCGACGCCGTCGCGAAAAACGTGCTTCCGGAGATCGTTTCGCGGAAGCTTCATTCGCCGTCGCGGACGATCCGTATCTGGAGCGCCGGCTGCTCGACGGGCGAGGAGGCGTACAGCCTCGCCATTCTCGTCTTGCGGCACCTTCGCGGCAACAACGTCGATCTCGCGCTCGAGGTGTACGGCACCGACGTTTCGAAAGAGGCGTGTGCGGTCGCGCGCGAAGGCGTGTACGCGTTCCGCAAACTCGAGAGCGTCCCCGCGGACGTCAAGCGGAAGTACTTCGAGGCGAAGGGGCAGGAGCAGCGCGTCGTTCCCGACGTGCGGCGCTGCGTGAAATTCTTGGTCCACGACCTCTTCTCGCCGTCTCCCTTTACGCTCCTCGACCTCGTCGTGTGCCGGAACGTGCTCATCCATTTCGATCATGCGGTGCGCAACGACGTTCTCGAGCGATTTCACGCGGCCCTCGGGGATCACGGGCTGCTCATTCTCGGCAAGAGCGAGGCCGTCATGGGATCGGCTCTCGCACGGTACGAACTGATCGATCCGCGGAACAAGATCTACGCAAAATCGTCCTCCGCGACTCCTGAAGGAGGGAGAAGATGAAATTCAGTCTGCACGGCAACAGCATCAGCATGAAGCTGTTCAGCGCGATGGCCCTCGTCATTCTCTGCGTCTTCCTCATGAACTATCTCGCGTTCATGCACTTCTCGGGACACGCGTTCGAGAAGGCGGCGACGGCGTCGGGCGGTTCGAGGCTCGCGGCGGGGCAGCAGCATCTGGATAAGGCGCTGGGATATCTCCGGTGGCGCGCCCTCTCGATCACGGGCGTCACGCTGCTCGCCGGCTTCGCGATCTTCTGCGGGCTCGTGTATATGCTCCTGAAGCGGCCCATGTCCCAGCTTCTCATGGCGAGCCGGGCCCTCGCCAACAACGCGGGGGATCTCACGACGACGGTCGATATCAAATCCGACGACGAGCTCGGAAAGCTCGGCTTCGCGCTGAACGAGCTCTTTTCGAACATCGCGAGCATCATCAAGATGATCAGGACGACCGCCGACAAGGTGAATTTCTCCGCGCAAAACCTCTCCGCCGCGACCGAGCAGATGAACTCGATCACCGAGGAGACGTCGACGACTGTGCAGAACATCGCGAAATCCACCGACGTGCAGGCGCGCAAGGTCGACGAGATGATCAAGGAAATACGCAACATGGAGCGTTCGGTGAAGCAGGTGGCCAACAGCGCCGAGCTCGCGGCGTCCGCCGCGACGAACGCCTCGGAGACCGCGGCGCGGGGCGGCGACTCGGCGAAGGAAGCGGTCGAGAAGATCAACAAGATATACAACGTCATTCAGGAATCGGCCGAGATCATCCGCCATCTCGGCGAGCGTTCGAATCAGATCGACGAGATCGTCGACGTCATCACCGACATAGCGGATCAGACGAACCTGCTCGCCCTGAACGCCGCGATCGAGGCGGCGCGGGCCGGCGAAGCGGGAGCCGGATTCGCGGTCGTCGCGGACGAGGTGCGCAAGCTCGCCGAGGGGAGCGCGCGCGCCGCCGAAGAGATCGCCACGCTCATCCGGCAGACGCAGGACGAGACGCGCACGGCCGTGAAGAGCATCGAGCTCGGCGCGAAGGAAGTCACGGAAGGCAAGGAAGTCATCACGAGGACGGGGCAGTCTCTCGACGAGATCGTCGACGTGCTGCGCAGCTCGTCCGATATGGCGCGCCGGATCTCCGCGGCGACCAAGGAGCTTTCGCGCGGCATGAAGAACGTCACGGGATCGATCGACGAGATCTCGTCGACCGCCGAACGGAACGCCTCGGCGACCCAGGAAACGGCCGCATCGATGGAGCAGATGACCTCGAGCATGGAAGACGTCGCCTCCTCGGCGCAGAAGCTGAGCGATATGGCGATACAGCTTCGCGAGCACGTGGGCAAGTTCAACGTCGGCGCGTCCGAAAGGGTCGAGGAGACGGTGGGCGCCTGAGCAAGGGAATGATGAGCGATGAAGTACGAAAGAGCGTATGACCGGTCCCGCAAAGGAGCGCAGCTCGTCACGTTTCGTCTCGGCGCCGAGTATTACGGCATTCACGTATCGAAGGTGCGCGAGATTCTGAGACCGCTCGATCTCTTCCCGGTTCCGGGCATGGGGAAGGATATCGAGGGAGTCATCAACCTTCGCGGCGAGATCATACCGGTCGCGAAGCTGCACCTGCTGCTCGGCACCGTGCATACGGCGAGCAACGACGCGCCGCGCAAGCGGAGAATGGTCATACTGGAGGCCTCGCGCGGGAGCTTCGGCTTCTTCGTCGACGAGGTCCTCGAAGTGACAAGGATTCAGACCGAAGAGATGCAGGCGTCCCCCGATATCGCGAAAGGCGAGGGGCGTCCCGACGTCGTGACCGGCATCGTGAAAGTATCCGGCCGCATGGTCGTGTGCCTCGACTCCGAGAAACTCATCCCCGACGACGTGATGGCAAAGGAGCTCGCGATTGCCGGTTAGCAGAGGAATCGATAATGCGGTCAAGGTGGACATGGCCCGGTTCCGGGTGGGGCAGGCCCCCATGCGGATCATGACGATGGCGCTCGGGTCGTGCCTCGGCGTCGTGCTTTACGATCCCGAGGCGCGGATCGGGGCGCTCGCGCACGCGATGCATCCGCGGCGGGAGCGCGTGAAGAACAATATGAACCGGGCGAAATTCGTCGACTCGGTGATTCCCCTCCTCCTCGACAGAATGCTCCAGTGGGGGGCGCGGCGGGAGAAGATCGTCGCGAAGATATTCGGAGGGGCGCGCATGTTCGACGGATTCGAGGGATGCCGCGGCATCCTTCAGATCGGAGACGAGAACATCGTCGCGGCGAGAGAGGTTTTGAAAGAGATCGGGATTCCGGTCGTCGCCGAATGCGTTGGGGGCAAAACCGGACGCACGATCGTTTTGGACGTTTCGGACGGGAGCGTTCTCGTCCGGCACATGAACGATACCGAGGAGATCTTCTGATGGACGGGCAGCGGAAAGCCGAACACGGGCGCGAGATCAGAGTCGTCGTCGGAGAGGATTCCCCTCTCATCCGGACGATGATCGTCAAGGCGCTCGAAAGCGATCCCCGGATCAAAGTCGTCGGGAAATGCGAAGACGGCCGCGCGGCTCTCAAGAGCGTCGCGGAGCTCAGGCCCGACTGCGTCACCCTCGATCTCGACATGCCGCACATGAACGGTCTCGAAACGCTCCGGTACATCATGAGCGAATGGCCGACGCCCGTCATCATCCTCAGCGGTTACACGGTCGAGGGGGCGAATCTCGCGCTCGCGTGCCTCGAATGCGGCGCAGTCGATTTCATCCCGAAGACGTTCGGCGGGAAAGGGTTTCCTGCCGACGAGCTCGTGACGAAGGTCAAGTGGGCGGCCGCCATCGACGTGCGGCGGATCCATTTCGCGCCCACCGCGATCGAGATCGGGGCGAAGCGGCGCAAAGCCTGCTCCTCGTCGCTCCGTTCGGTCGTCGTGATCGGGGCGAGCACGGGAGGACCGCAGGCGCTCATGGAGATCGTTCCGCGGCTGCCGCGCCGATATCCCCGCGGGGATCGTCATCGTGCAGCATATGCCGCCGAATTTCACGCGCTACCTCGCCGAGCGGCTCGACGCGCGCTCGCACATCGAGGTCCGCGAAGCGCAGGAGGGGGACGCGATCCTGCCGGGCCGCGCTCTCGTCACTCCGGGCGGCATGCATCTCTTCCTCGAGGACCGGGACGGGAGCCCCTGCGTCATGCTTCTCGGCAAGAATACGCTCCAGCGCACGGCGTGCCCGTCGATCGATTTCACCATGACGTCCTTTGCGCCGATATTCCGGGAGCGTCTCGTCGGCGCCGTTCTCACGGGAATGGGACGGGACGGGGCGGCGGGAAGCGCGGCGATTCGCCGATTCGGAGGAAGGGTGCTCTGCCAGGACAGGGAAACGAGTCTCATCTTCGGAATGCCGGGCAGCGTGATCGGGGACGGGCTCGCCGACGAGGTCCGCCCGCTCGACGGGATCGCCGATTGCATCGATCGATATACGCGCGGCGTCGTTTCGAGGGAGTGCGTGCATGAACGTGAGTGATTACAAGGATCTCTATCTGAGCGAAGCCGGGGAGTCGCTTCAGGCGCTCGAGAACGGTCTCGTCGGGCTCGAGTCCTCGGCGGAGCCGCTCGCTCTGATCCACGAGCTCTTCAGGAACGCGCACAACCTCAAGGGGAATTCGGGCGCCATGGGGTACGAAGAGATCGTCGAGGCGAGCCATGCGCTCGAGAACGCCCTCGACGGCCTGCGCCAGGGCGGCGAGATCACCGTGGCGAAGATCGGCTGCATGCTCGGCGTCGTGGATATTCTGAAGAAGCTCGTCGGATGCGCCGTCGAGGAAGGCTGCGGAGGCGATTCCGCGTCCGGGGAAACCGCGAAAGAGGCCTCCGACGGCCCGGCCGCGGCGTCCGGACAGGACGGATGCTCCGGAGCGAAGATTTCGCGGAGCGTGCGCCTGCTCGGCGAGGCGCTCGTTCTGCTCTCGAACATATCGGATGCGCCCCGCCAGGCGGGTCCCGTCACGCGGCCGGTTTCCCCGCCGGAGACCGGTTCGGGATCTTCCGAAAGCCTGAGCCGGCGCATCACCTCCACCAAGGTGGAGCTCGAGCGGCTCGATCGGATCATGGATCTCGTCGGCGAGCTCACGGTCAGCCGCATCCGGTTCAGCGCGCTCGCGAGCGAGCTCGGCTCGAAGCCGCTCCTCGACGAGCAGGCGATTTCGTGGCGGCTCATATCGCAGATCCAGAAAGAGGTCATGGAAGCGAGGCTCATTCCGGCGGGGCAGGTCTTCCAGCGTTTCAACAGGCTCGTGCGCGACGTTTCGCACGAGACCGGCAAGCGGGTGAAGTTCGAGATCGCGGGCGCCGAGATCGGCCTCGACCGGGTCGTGCTGGAGAGCATGGTCGATCCGCTCGTGCATCTCATCCGCAACGCGATCGACCACGGGATCGAGCCCCCGTCCGAGCGCCGGGCCGCCGGAAAGGCCGAGGAGGCGCGTCTCGTGCTGAGCGCCCGCCGCGAACGGAACAACGTGGCGCTCGAGGTCTCGGAGGACGGCCGCGGGATCGATCTGGAAAAGGTGGCGCGGGCCGCGGCCGCCGCGGGCATCGCCAGGGGGAGGGCGGCCGACCTCACCGAAGACGACGTCTGCCGCATCATCACGACGCCCGGGTTCAGCACGGCCGAATCGGTCGACAAGCTCTCGGGGCGCGGCGTGGGCATGAATATCGTCAAGAAGACGGTCGATTCGCTCGGCGGCTCGATGCGGATCAGGAGCGCGCCGGGCGCGGGAACGACCGTCACGCTTTTGCTCCCGATCAACCTTTCGATCATCAAGGCGCTTCTGTTCTCGGTCGGGCAGGACGTTCACGCGCTCCCGATCGAGTACGTCAAGGAGACGAGCCGGTTCGAGCAGGGCTCGCTCAAGACCGTGCAGGGGGATCTCGTCCTTCCGGGGGACCGCGGCGTCATCCCGGTCCTCATGCCTGACGAGATGTTCGGCGTTCCGTTCGAATCGGGAAACGAGCGCTACTCGAAGGTCATCGTCATCGATACGGGAACGCGGCGCTTCGCCGTCGTCGTCAACGGCATCATCGGCCAGCAGGATATCGTTATCAAGGCTTTACCGCCGCTCTTCAGAGGCTTGCGGGGGATATCGGGCGCAACCGTGCTCGGAAGCGGCAAAGTGGCGTTCATCTGGGATCCACACATTCTCTTCGAAGGAAGGTGCGCGTATGAGTCCGATCAAAAGGCCGTCGTATCTGAGAATTGACGCCCTCAAGGAGCTCGGGAACATAGGCTCCGGGCACGCCGTCACGGGGCTCTCGAAGCTGCTCAAGAAGCGGATCGACGTCAACATCACGAGCGTCGACCTGATACCCGTGAAGATTATCTATAATTTCTTCGACGGCCCCGAGTCGATGGTGTCGGTCGTGTACATCGAAGGGTACAGCGAGGGATTCCGGGGCATGATGTTTCTCATATTCCCGCATCCCGAGGCGACGCGGCTCGTCGAGCTCGCGACCGGGAAATCGCAGACGGAGGAGAGGTTCTGGGACGAGTACTCCCTCTCGGTCCTCAAGGAGATCGGAAACATCATGTGCGGGAGCTACCTGACCGCGCTTTCCTCGTTCGTCAATCGCAAGCTCATGCAATCGGTGCCGCAGGTGTCCCACGACATGCTCGGCGCCGTTATGGATTCGGTGCTCGTGGACCTCAGCATGGAGTCCGATTACGCGCTCGTCCTCGAGACCGCGTTCACCCTCGGAGCGAACGGATGCAAGGGATTTCTCTTCTTCGTTCCGACTCAGGAATCGCTCGATACCATTTTTGAATCCATCGGAGTCGACTGACAGAAAGGAGCGCACCAGTGAAACTCAGAGTACTTATCGTTGATGACGCGATCTTCATGCGGAAGATGATTTCCGACATCCTCGTCGAGAACGGGATGGAGGTCGTCGGCGAGGCCGATACGGGCGCCAAGGCGGTGGAGAAGTACACGGAGCTTCGTCCCGACCTCGTCACGATGGACATTATCATGCCCGAGATGAACGGAATCGACGCGGTCCGCAAGATCATGGAGTCCGATTCGAAGGCGAGGATCGTCATGTGCAGCGCGCTCGGACAGCAGGCGCTCGTCCAGGACGCGATCACCGCCGGCGCGAAAGATTTTCTCATCAAGCCGTTCAACGCCGCCCGCGTGGTCGAGGTGATCGCGAAGGTGTTCAACCAGGTGGCGACGGCCTGACGGTCCGGTGAAAGGACGAGACATGCCCGAACTGAGGGATGAGGAACGGAAGGTTCTCCTGGGATTCGCTTCCCGCGTCGAGCGGAACGATCCCGGAGCGCTCAATAACCTCGGCGTCGTCTATTTCCGCAAGGGGATGTACGAGGAGGCGATGGAGCAGTTCAAGGAAGCGCTCAAGGTCGATCCGAAGTTCGATCTCGCGCGGGAGAACCTCCAGTACGTGTTCGCCGAGACCGGTCTCGAGGACGCGGACGTGCGGCGGTGGCGCGACGAGGTGAAACGGGATCCGGAGAACTTCGAAGCGATGCTGCGCCTCGGCGTGAGCTACCAGAACATGGGGCGCTTCCGCGAGGCGGCGGAGATGCTCGGCGCCGTCGTCGGGAAGAATCCCGATCATACGATGGCGCGGTTCCATCTCGCCGTCACGCTCAAGGCGCAGGGGCTCTACCAGCAGTCGCTCGAGCACTACCTGTACATCGGGACGCACTTCGCGAAATCGGCCGTGTTCCATACCGATCTCGGCGAGGTGTATTACAACGTCGGCCGCACGGACGAGGCGATCGCGGAGCTCAACGCGGCGATCAAGCTCGACGCCGATTACTGGAGATCCCATTTCCTCCTTTCGTTCGCGTACGGGGACAACGGGCAGCTCCAGGAAGCGCTCGAGGAGAGCCGTGTGGCGTCCCGCCTGAATCCGTCGTTTCAGAACACGGAGGCGAACCTGGCTCTTTCGGCGAACGGCGCGGGCGGGGCGGGGGAGGGGGCGCGAAACTGCTCGGGCAAGGAGGTCGCGAGCCTCGAAAGCACGTCGTTCACCCTCGGCATGGCGTACCGGGAGCGCGGTTTCGCGAAGGAAGCGCTCAAGGAGTTCCAGAAGGCGCTCCAGGACATGTCCGACACCGATCGCGTCCACATGGAAATCGGCAAGATACTCGTCGCGGAAGGCTCGATGGACGCCGCCGCCGAGGCGTTCCTGAAAACGCTCGAGGCGAACGTCGAGAACGTCGAGGCGTATCGTCTCCTCGGATGCGTGTATCATCTCAAGGGACAGTACTACGAAGCGGCGCTCTGCTATCTCCAGGCCTTCCGGCTCAACACCGCCGACGCCGACACGATGAACAACCTCGGCGTGCTCCTCTACCAGGTGGGCCTCAAGGAGGAAGCGGAGCGGATGTTCAAGAAGGGCCTGAACCTCAAGATATACCATCAGGAGCTCAACTATAACTTCCTGAACTGCCATCTGCTCAAGGAAGAGTACATGATGGCGGAGAATCTCATACAGCGCTTCGAGGCGTTCATGGGGAAGAGCCCGCTTCTCTACGAGAAGCACGCGATCCTGAACTACAAGATGAATCGCCTCACGCTGGCGCTCTTCGACATCGAGAGCGCCCTGTCGCTCGACAGGAACCACGGCGACGCGCTCTATCTCAAGTCGCTCATATTTCTCCGCGAAGAGGATTTTCAAGGGGCGATCAACGCGGTTCTCGAAGCGGCGAAGATTTCGCCGCGCTACACCGGGCTGGCGTTCTTCCTCGCGATGGGCGAACGACAGCGTCTGGCGGCGGCGAGGGTCGTCGCCCAGATGGCGGCCGAGCCAGAGGACGATCTCATCGAGCTTCTCCAGTGCGGCATCGCGCGGCGATTCGACAAGATCAAGGAATCGCTCGTATCGGTCGTCGAACGAGGCATGAAGAAGCTCGACGAAAGAAAACCCGGCGCGAGCGCGAATCCGGGCGGCGCTCCCCCGGCGGCGCCCGCCGGGCGAAAACCCGCTCCCGCGGCGCCGGTCGAGCGCGCGGCTGATTCCGCCAAAGAAGATTCCGCGTATTCGCTTGTCGAAGCGCTCTCCGATATTTCACCCGAAGAGGATGATCGGCTATGACCATTCAATCGTCGATTAAGGATTTGGGGCTTTTCGATCTCTTCCAGGTTCTTCATATCAACAAGAAGACGGGGCGCCTCATCGTCACCGAGGGTCCCGAGGGCAAGGAAGCGCAGATCATTTTCCGGAGCGGCGACACCTGTTTCGCCGTTATTCACGGCCGGGTGCCGCGGACGGTTTCGGCGCTCCTCGCCGAATGGGGAGTCATCGACGAAGGCTCCATCGCGCGCGTCGAAAACGCGCTTCCCAAATATCCGACGCTGCTCGACTGCCTCGAGGGAGAGCGCGTCGCCGCCCGCGGGCACCTCGAGAATTTTCTCGCGAACTGCATCCGCGAATGCGTCTACGACGTCTTCAAATGGGATCGCGGCGAATGCCGTTTCATCGAGGAAGAAATCGATCAGCGCCGCGACATCGTCATTCCCCTCAACACGGAGAATCTCATTCTCGAAGGCGCGCGCCGGATCGACGAGTGGTCGAATATCGGCGGCAAGGTGCCGTCGCGGCATTCCATCTTCAAGCTGAGCGCCGTCGCCCAGCAGGGCCAGCGCCTCAACCTCAAGCCGCGCGAGTGGGAGATCCTGTCCCTCATCGACGGCAAACGCTCCGTCAAGGAAGTGAACGACGCGGGCGCGGGGGATCTCTTCTCGACGAGCAAGCTCATCTACGGCCTCGTCGTCATGGGAGTCATCGAGCTCGTCAACGCGGAAACGGCGACCGTTTCCGGGACGAGCACGGAAGGCCGCCTCGAGGATTTTCTGCGGAGCGGCAGGGAATGCTACGGCAGGCTCAATCTCGAAACGGCCGCCGCGCAGTTCGAAAAAGCGCTCCAGATCGATCCGGAATGCTTCGAAGCGCTCCGCATGCTCGGCGAGATCTACTATAAAACGGACAAGCTGAGCGAGGCCCTCATCTATCTCGCGAAGGCCCGGCAGCTGAGGCCCGAAAATCAGAAGGCGCTGTTCATCATGGGCTACCTGCACGCGCGTCTCGGCGACGTCTCGAAGGCGATCGGCCAGTGGGAGGAGCTCAAGGAGAAGAGCGCCAACCAGCAGATCGTCGAGCTCGTGACGAAGAAGATCGAGCTCGCCCGGCAGTGGGAAAAGGTGCTCCAGGAGTACTGATCCCGCCCCGCCATTGAATCTCCATTGTCGAACCCCCTCCTGGAGTGGTAGTATCTCCTCTCTTGATTGGTTCGAGGTATGGCTTCCGAAGGAGGTTCGTTCATGCGTGCCAGGCTCAATGCGCTGCTGTGCGCCGCGATCGTCATAGCCGTTCCGGCGATACTCGTCGCCGACGAGGGAATGTGGCCGATCGACAATCTCGATAAGCTTTCCTGGAAGGACCTGCAGGCGATGGGGCTCCAGCTTTCGCCGAAGCAGATCTACGACGCCAACGGGGGCGGCGTCGCCCGCGCGATCGTGAGCCTCGGCGGGGGCACCGGCTCGTTCGTGTCCCGGAACGCGCTCATCCTCACGAACCACCACGTCGCCTTCGGCGCTCTCCAGCGGACGAGCACGGCCGAACACAACTACATAGCCGACGGCTTCAGCGCGGCGAGCTACGAGGAGGAGATCCCGGCGCCAGGGTACCGCGCCTCGGTGCTCGTATCGATCGAGGACGCGACACGGAAAGTGCTTTCCGCCGTCAACGACAGCATGAGCGATCTCGAGCGATTCAACGCGATCGAAAAACGAATCAAGGAGATCGTCAAATACGGCGAAGAGGGGCGCGACGTCGAGTGCAGGGTCGTTTCGTTCTTCGAGGGGATGCAGTACAAGCTCTTCACCTATTTCGTGTGCAAGGACGTCCGGATCGTCTATGCGCCCCCCGCGTCGATCGGCAACTACGGCGGCGACGTCGACAACTGGATGTGGCCCCGCCACACGGGGGATTTCTCGTTCCTCCGCGCATACGTCGCGCCGGACGGGAAATCGGCCGAATACGCGAAGGAGAACGTTCCGTACCAGCCGGCGGTGCATCTCTCCATGTCGACGAAGAGCGTCAGGGAGAACGATTTCTCGATGATCATCGGCTATCCGGGCAAGACGAGCCGCCACGCGACGTCGTACGCGGTCGCCCAGATGCAGGAATACTCCTACCCGAAGCGGATCGCGATGTTCAAGGACTGGCTCGCCATTCTCGGCGAGGAAGCGAAGCGCGGCGAGGACGTCGAGATCAAGGTCGCGCAGTTCGACCAGATGCTCAACAACTCGATGAAGAACTGGGAGGGGATGCTCGAGGGATTCAAGAAGGGCGGTCTCCTCGAGAAGAAGCGCAACAGCGAGCAGGGATTCTCGAAATGGCTCGAGATGAGCCCCGACATGAAGACGAAATACGGCGACGTGCTCCCGGGCATCGCCGCGCTCTACGAGGAGCAGAAGGGCTACCGCGACAAGAACATGATCATCGGCCAGATGTACTTCGGCTGCCTGATGCTCCGCGCCGCCAACACGCTCGACCGCTGGTCGGAGGAAAAGGCGAAGAGCGATCTCGAGCGGAAGCCCGGCTATCAGGATCGCGACGTTCCGCGGCTCAAGCAGTCCATCCGGATGATCCAGATGAGCTACGATCCGCAGGTCGACCGGCGGGTTCTCGGGTATTTCCTCAAGCTCGCCGTCGGGCTCCCCGATAATCAGAGGATCGAAGCCGTGGACGCGGCGCTCCAGGGAGCGAGGGGTCCCGAGGCCGAAAAGAAGATCGACGCGTTCCTCGACGGGCTCTACGCGGGCACGAAGCTCGGCTCGCCGGAAGAGAGGCTCCGCATGTTCGATCTCTCCCGCGAGGATCTACTCGCTCAGGGAGATTCCTTCGTCGATTTCGCCGTGAAGCTGGGCGTCGAAGCGCGCGCGCTCGAGGAGAGGGATAAGGCTTCGAACGGCGCGCACCAGCGCCTCAATCCGCGCCTCATGGAGGCGTTCATGCTGTGGAAGGGCGGCACGCTCTATCCCGACGCGAACGGCACGATGCGCCTCACGTACGGAACGGTGAAGGGGTACAGCCCGCGGGACGCCGTATCGTATAAATACATAACGTCCCTCGCCGGAGCGATCGAGAAGAACACGGGGACGGATCCGTTCGACTGCCCGAAGGAGCTTCTCGCGCTTCACGAGAATCTGGATTTCGGCGCGTACGAGGACGCCGCGCTCGGCGACGTGCCGGTCGATTTCCTTTCGACCTGCGACATCACGGGCGGGAACTCGGGGAGCCCGACCCTGAACGGCAAGGGAGAATGCACCGGCGCGGCGTTCGACGGCAACTACGAGAGCATCTCGTCGGACTATCTCTTCATCAAGGAAACGACGCGTTCGATCAACGTCGATTCCCGCTACATCCTCTTCATCATGGACAAGGTGAGCGGGGCGAAGCGGCTGCTCGACGAGATGAAGGTGCGATAGAGCCGCATGGGAATGTTCTACGCGCTTCTCACGGCGGTCATGTGGGCCGCCGCGATAATCTTTCTCAAGCGATCGGGGGAGACGGTCTCCCCCTTCGCCCTCAACGTTTTCCGGGTAGGGCTTTCGAGCGTCCTTCTCGTGGCGACGGTCGTCTTCGCGGGGCAGGAGCTGTTCTATCGCGCCCCGCTCCGCGATTACCTCATCCTCTTCGCGAGCGGCGTCGTCGCGATCGCCGTCTCGGACACCTTTCTCCTCATGGCGCTCAATAGGCTCGGCGCCGGCATCATGGCGATCGTCGACTGCCTCTACGCGCCCTTCATCGTGCTCTTCGCCTTCGTCATGCTCGGGGAACGGCTCGGGGTATGGCAATGGGCGGGAATGGGGCTCGTGATCGTCGGGGTCCTCATCGCGGCGCGGCACGAACCGCCCCGGGGGACCACGGCGAAGCAGATCCTCGTCGGGAGCCTCTGCGGCGTGATCGCGATGACGACCGTGGCGTTCGGGATCGTGCTCGCGAAGCCGGTGCTCGAGCGTTCCCCGATTCTCTGGGCGACGACGATGCGGCAGATCGGCGCGCTCATCGTCATGATCCCCGCGGCGCTCCTCCTGCCGTCGCGGCGCGGGATATTCGGCCTCTTCCGGCCGGCGCGGAACTGGAAATTCACCGTGCCGGCCACGCTTCTCGGCTCGTACCTCGCGCTCATCTTCTGGATCGCCGGGATGAAATATTCGCTCGCGGGCCCCGCGGCGATCCTCAACCAGACGAGCTCGATCTACGTTCTCATCTTCGCCTCGATCTTCCTCAAGGAACCGTTCACCGCGCGGAAGGTGATCGCCTCGGTGCTCGCCATCGGCGGCATCGCGATGGTGACGCTGGGCTAGAACAGAGGGCCGGCGATCCTCTTCGGCGATTATGCGCCGATCTTCCGCTTCGGCAGGATTCTGACCGCTTCCACGAGCAGCCAGACGCTCAGGATGAGAAGAACGGCGCCGCAGACGCCCGATATAACCGCGTCGGGAGCGGCCGGCGCACCGCCAAAAACGGCCTTCAGCCACGGGGCGATCTGCAGCACGAGGGACCACAGCGTCATGACGAGCATGAACGCCATCGGGACGAGCGTGAAGATCGCGTTCCTGCCCGTCTTGATGAGCCAGACCGACACGGCGAGGAGCGTGAGGCTCGCGAGCAGCTGGTTGCTCGTCCCGAAGATCGGCCAGGCGACGAGATACGCCTTCTCGCGGGCGAGCATGAGGAACGCGGCCGGCGCGAGGAGGGTGATGAAGGTCGCGGCGATTCTCCCCGGCCACGACTGCCAGCCGAAAAGCTCCTGGAGAATGTACCGCGCGAGACGCGTGCAGACGTCGAGCGTGTCGTACACGAAGGTGGAGAACGCCAGCAGCGCGAAGGCGAGCGCGAGGTTGAAATCGACTCCGACGATCTTGAGGTAGTTGGCGAGCCCCGTGCCGTAGATGATGTTCGGATCGGCATTGAGCGCCGCGTCCCCCTTCGGAATGATCATCACCGTCACGAGCGCGAGCACCGCGACGAGCCCCTCGAGGATCATCGAGCCGTAGCCGACGACGCGCGTGTCGGACTCGCGGCAGATCTGCTTCGAGGTCGTTCCCGAGGCGACGATGCCGTGAAAGCCGGAGCACGCGCCGCAGGCGACCGTGATGAAGAGAATGGGAACGAGCGATTTCCCGTTCGCGAGGCTGCGGAGCCCCTCGACGTTGAACGCTGGGTACGCGACGTGAAAACCGCCGAAGAGGGCGCCGAAGAGCGCCACGGCCATCGTGAGGTAGAGAAACCAGCCGCCGAGGTAGCCCCGCGGCTGGAGGAGGAGCCACATCGGGAGGAGCGAGGCGACGAAGCAGTACGCGAGGAGAATGATTTCCCATTGCTTGACGTGGATGCCGAGGAGCGCCGTGACGACGGGCTGCGGCAGGCGGGTCCCGAGCCAGATCACGAGGAGCACGAGCGGAAGGAATATCGCCGTCGCGCGGCCGAGCCCCATTTTCATCTTGAAGAGCGCGACGCCCATGAGGAGCCCGAGGAAGAGATAGAGAAACGAGCTTGTCGCGACGCCGGGGCCGAAGGCGCCGTCCGCCATGACCGACGTGAAGGTCTGAGCCGTGATGTCGGTGAACGCGATGATGACGTAAACGAGGGCGAGCCACACGAAGATGAGGAAGAGGATCTGCGAGGTGCGCGACATGTACTTCTTCACGATCTCGCCGATCGAGGCGGCCTTGTGCCGCACCGACGCGACGAGGCTCGTGAAATCGTGCACGCCCCCGACGAAGATCGCGCCGAGAAGGATCCAGAGGAGCGCCGGCAGCCAGCCGAACCATAGACATGCGAGGATCGGTCCCACGATGGGGCCCGCCGCCGCGATCGCCGAGAAGTGTTGCCCGAGGAGGAGAGACGCCTTGGCGGGGACGTAATCGACGCCGTCCCTCATCTCGCAGGCCGGGGTCGGCCGCGAATCGTCGAGCCCGAGCCGGCGCGTCACGAAGCGCCCGTACGTGAGATACCCCGCGGCGAGGACGACGATCGAAACGAGCACGACGATCGCGATCATGGACAGGCATTATACAGGAATGATAAACTCTCGGAAAAGGCCATTTTCGCCGGGATGTCTCCGATGGAGTTTACTATCGGGCGCTCGACGCTTCCGGATGCGCTCAGCCGATGAAAGGCGATTGCCATATGAGAATAGGATTGTCTGCCCGTTCGCTGCGCCTGTTGTTTCTATCCGCGCTTCTTGTGCCTGCGCAGGCGTTCCCGCAGCAAGATACTCTCTTTCTCCGCGAGGGGCTCGCGCTTCCCGTCCCGAAAGGTTACGCAGAGGTCATCGTCGCTCCGAATCCGGTCGAGGCGGCGCTCGCTCTCGGCACGTGGAAGGCGCCGAAGGCGGGGGAGAGGGTCGTCTGGCCGGGGCGCGGTGAAGCGACGTGGCGCCCGATCGCGGCCGACTCGCGGGGATGGTTCGCGGACAGCGTGCTCGCGGGCTGCTACGTGTACGTCCCGGTCGAGATGGAGCGGCGGGGCGTGATGATACTCCAGGCGAAGGGAAACGAGATCGCCTACGTGAACGACGCCCCGCGCGCGGGGAATCCCTACTGCCTCAAGGACGAGCGCGAGTCGTGGGAGCCGAACTTCGACATATCGTTTCTTCCCGTGATGCTCGATCAAGGGAGAAACGATCTGATCTTTCGCTGCGCGCGCGGGCGGTTCAAGGCGACGCTCTATCCGCCCCCGAAGCCGGTGTTTCTCAATGCGAGCGACGTGACCGTTCCCGACATCGTGCTCCTGAAGAAGACCGACGCAAGGGGATCGATCGTCGTCGTGAACGCCACGACGGAGCCGCTCGGTGATCTGTTCATCCGGGGAACGATACCGGGCAACGACGCGGCCGAGATGCCGGCGCCGATCATACAGCCGCTCTCGGTGAGAAAGATCGAGTTCCGGCTGATCGACGCCTCGCGAGTCGAGACAGGCGCGACGGCGATCGAGGTGACCCTCCTGCGGATGGAGCGAGGCGTGGAAATTGCTCTCGACGCCGCTTCGATCCCGCTGAGAGTCGTTCCGCAAAGCGCGAACCGCAAGGAGACTTTCGTCAGTGGCGTCGACGGGAGCGTGCAGTACTACGGGATCAATCCGGCGCAGGGGCTCGCGAAGGGGGAGTCCGCGGCGCTATTTCTCTCGCTCCACGGCGCTTCGGTGGAGGCGATCAATCAATCTGGTTCCTATGCGTCGAAGCCCTGGGGACACGTCGTCGCCCCGACGAACAGGCGCCCCTACGGCTTCAACTGGGAGGAATGGGGGCGCCTCGACGCGCTCGAGGTGATGGACACCGTCACGGCGCGCCACAATATCGATCCGTCGAGAATCTACCTCACCGGTCACTCGATGGGCGGGCATGGGGTGTGGCACATCGCTTCTCTCTTTCCCGACCGGTTCGCCGCGATCGGCCCGAGCGCCGGTTGGATATCGTTCTGGACGTACCGTTTCCAGGGGATCGATCTCGGCGACACGACCGCCGTGCGGCGCATGATCCGCCGCTCGACGACCCCGAGCGAGACCTTCATGCACGCGCCGAATCTCGCTCAGCTCGGCGTATTTGTCCTTCACGGCGCCGACGACGACAACGTGCCGGTCACCGAGGCGCGCTCGATGGTCGAACGGCTCGGGGCGTTTCATCAAGACTTCTTCTATCACGAGCAGCCCGGCGTCGGGCACTGGTGGGATCTCTCGGACGCGCCGGGGGTCGATTGCGTCGACTGGGCGCCGATGTTCGACTTTTTCGCGCGGCACGCCCGGCCCGGGAAGGAGCGTGTCCGCGATGTACGTTTTGTCACGTCCAATCCGGGGATCTCCGCGCGGAACAACTGGCTCACGATCGACGCGCAGACGAGGCAAGGCGAGATGAGCTCCGTCGACATTCGCCTCGAGCGGGGGGACGCGAGCGCCGGGAAGCAGGGAGGATTCGCGGGAACGACCGACAACGTCGCGCGTCTCGCCTTCGATCTCGACGTTCTTCAGGGCTCCTTGCCGATCACGGTCGAGCTCGACGGCCGGAAGCTCGCCGATATCCCATGGCCGAATTCCCAATCGCAGCTCTGGCTCGAGCGCCGGAACGGCGCGTGGGCCGTCGCGACGTGTCCACACCCCGATCTTAAGGGCTCGGACCGCTATGGCACGTTCAAAGAAGCCTTCAGGAATCGCCCCATATTTGTCTTCGGTACGAAAGGCACCGCCGATGAGAACGCGTGGGCCTTCGACAAGGCCCGCTACGACGCCGAGAAGCTCTGGTATCAGGGAAACGGCTCCATAGACGTCGTCCGCGACGTCGATTTCGATCCGGCCGCCGACCGCGACCGGAACGTCGTTCTCTACGGAAACAGCGCTTCGAACGCCGCCTGGAAGGCGCTCCTTTCCGATAGCCCCGTTCATGTCGGCGCGGCGCGCGTGAAAATAGGCGACAGCGCGATCCCCGGCCGCGATCTCTGCTGCATCTTCATCCGTCCGCGTCCGGGGAGCGCGACCGCGAGCGTCGGCGCCGTTTCCGGCACGAGCGCCGCCGGCATGAGGCTCGCGAACCGGCTTCCGTACCTCAGCCCCGGCATCGGCCTTCCCGACTGCACCGTCTTCGATCCGCGCGTTCTCACGCACGGGGACGCCGGCGTCCTCCTGACCGGCTTCTTCGGCCTTGACTGGGGCGTGGAATCAGGCGAATTTGTAATCGGATATTGAACGGAACGGCCCTCAACCCGGCGGACGCCACGTGAACGAAAACCGGCTTACGACTTCGATCGCCTGCGCGCTATTCGCCATTCTCCTGCTCGCGTCGCTTCCGCTCCCCGCGGCCTGCCGCACGTGGCGTGTCGCGATCGACCGGACGGGCGACGCGCCGACGATCCAGGCGGCGATCGATTCGGCCGCCGAGGGGGACGTGGTCCTCGTCGGTCCCGGCACGTATACGTGGAGAAACCAGGGAACCGGCGCCGTGGCCGGATTCATCCGCTTCCTCGGCGGACAGGAGGGGATCACGCTCCGGAGCGAGTTCGGTCCCGAGAATACGATCCTCGACGCCGAATACAACAGCCGGGTCATTTACATCCACGCCCACAACCGGATCACCGTCGACGGATTCACGATCAAGCACGGCGTCGCTCCGAGCTTCGGCGACTACGTCGGAGGCGGGCTCTTCACGCACATCGCCCGCGAAACCGTCCGCAACTGCGTCTTCATCGGGAACCGGGCGAACGCCGGCGGCGGCATCTCCTGCGTCGTCAACGACGGATTCATCCGCGTGGAACACTGCACTTTCATCGACAACGAGGCGGTCTCCAGTGGAGGGGCGCTCGCTCTTTGGAACGGCTCGGGAACGTGCTACGTGAGCGACTGCGTCATCCGGAGCAACACGGCGGGGAGCAGGGGTGGCGGAATTTATACGGGCGATTGCAACGCCGTGATCGAGCGCTGCGTCTTCTCGGGGAACGAGGCGGGATCGGAGGGGAGCGGTTTCTGCCAGTCGGCCGGGAAAACGGCGCTCGTCTCCGCCTGCACGTTCAGCCGCAACGGCGCCGCCAACTCCGTCATATACGCCAAGGGAGGCTCGGTCCTCTCGCTCGAGAGGCTCATCGTGGCGTTCAACGTCGCGAACGCGCTCGGCGCCGACGCGACGTCGAGCGTCACCGTCGCCTGCTGCGATCTCTTCGGCAATTTCGGAGGGGACGCTATCCCCCCCGATTTCACGCGGCGGGGCACCAACCTGTCCGTCGATCCGCTCTTCTGCGGCGCGCCCGGCTCGGAGAACTACTATCTGAGGAGCGATTCCCCGTGCATCCCCGAGAATCAGGATTTCGACGAATACTGCATGTCCATGGGCGCCTGCCCCGTCGCGTGCGGCGCGGTTTCCGTCGAGAGAACGACGTGGGGATTCATCAAGAGCATGTTCCGTTGAAATCTCAACGCGAGCGCGCTTCCGCGCGGATGCGCCGGGACCACGCCTGCGCGTCGTCGAGCAGGATGTAGATCGTCGGGAGCAGGAGCAGCGTGACAAGCGTCGAGAAGGTGAGCCCGCCCACGATCGCGCGCGCCATGGGGAAGTAGGGGGGGCCGCCGCTGCCGCCGATCGACGTTTTGAGAATGGACAGCGGAACGAGGTTCAGCACCGTCGTCGCGGCGGTCATGAGAATCGGGCGCATCCTGTCGCGTCCGGCCTGAAGGATCGCCGCCTCGCGGGGGAGCCCCGAGGCTCTGAGCTGGTTGATGTGGTCGACGAGCACGATGCCGTTGTTGACCACGACGCCGATGAGAATGAGGATCCCGATCATTCCCATGAGAGACATGGTCGTCCTCGTGACGAGGAAGAACCAGAAGACGCCGACCACGGAGAAAATGATCTGCGTCCAGATGGCCGCGGGGAAGAGGAGCGATTCGAAGAGGGCGGCCATGACGAAATAGATAAGCGCGAGCGCGAGCAGCATGTTGACGAGCATCGTGTTCATCATCCGCTTGTCCCCGGTGAAGCTCTCGCCGAAGTTCCACGAGTAGCCGGGCGGAAGGGCGTAGTTCGCAAGCGCGCTCGAAATCCGCTTCTTCGCCTCTCCCATCGTGATCTTGTCGAGATTGGCCGACACGCCGATGGCGGCCGTCCGATTCTCCCGATGGATGCTCCGCGGGCCCGGCCGGACCAGGAAGTCGGCGACCGAGGCGAGCTTGACGGTATTGTCGCCGCCCTTCCCCATGAGCGGCACGTTCTCGAGCTGGTCGATCGTCTGGCGGTCCCGGTCCTGGAACTCGAGACGCATCTCGACCTCGCCCTCGTCGGTCCGGAACCGGCGCAGGTTGATGCCGCGCATGGCGGCCGAGACGACCTGCGCGATCTCCTCCGTCGAGAAGCCCTGCTGGCGCGCGCGATCCCGGTCGACGACGACCTGCACTTCCTTCCGTCCGACCTCCGCCTCGGACCTGACGTCCTTGAAGCCGGGGACCCGCGACATCGTCCAGGCGACGTCCTTCGCGATCTCGATGAGGTCGGCGCTCGATTTGCCGATGAGCTGGATGCGCACCGGCGTTCCCTGGCCTCCCTGGTTCCTGAAATCGAACGAGGGGCTGGCGATGGCGAGCGTCGGGAGGTCCTTGCGAATCGCTTCCTCGACTTCCTTCATCGATTTCTTCGCCGCGCGTCCCTTGACGAGATTGATCGTCGACATCGCGTAATCGGCCTGGTAGTACGTATACACCGATTCGATCTCGAAGTCGGCCTTGTGGTCGAAGAAATACTTCTCGTAGATGTCGACCGTTTCCTCGATCTTCCCGAGCGTGTACGCGCCGTTGATGTTGTAGAAGAACCGGAGCCGCCGGTCCTCCTGCTCGCCGAACATGTCCATCTTGACGAGCTTGAGCGGCACGGCGACCGAAAGCAGCGTGCCGACTATGATGAGCACGCTCGCGCGGCGGTGGGCGAGCGTCCAGGCGAGGACCCGTCCGTAGCGGATCTGCAGCCGGTCGATCGATGTTTCCTTCTTTTTGGCCGGAGGTTTGATGCGCGCCGCGAGCATCGGCACGAGCGTCAGCGAGACGAGGAGCGAGATGCCGAGCGCGATGCAGATCGTGATCGCGATATGCTTCAGGTAAATGGCGATCTCGTCATTCGGGCTCACGATGTTCGGAAGAAACACGATGCAGGTCGTGATGGTGCCGGCGGTGACGGCGAGCGCGACCTCGCGCACGCCGGTCTGGATCACTCCATTCCGCGACGGGTCGAGCAGTTGATGGCGCTGGATGCTCTCCGTGACGACGACCGCGTTGTCGACGAGCATGCCGATCGCGAGCATGAGCCCGAGCATGGAGAGGATATTGAGCGAGACGCCGAGGAAGTACATGAAGACGAGGGTGACGAGCACCGAGAGCGGCGCCGCCATCGCGATTATGAGGGTCGTCGCCCAGCGCCGCATGAAGTAGAAGAGGACGATGACGGCGAAGACGCCTCCGATCAATCCCGATTTGAGAATCTCCCGGAGCGAGCTCGTCACGCCGTCGGCCTGATTGTCCATGTACATAATGTTGATTCCGGCCATTTCGGGGAGCTTCTTGATCTCCTCGACCTCGGCGAGAATGTTCTTCGTCACCCCGACGAGGTTCGCGCCCGCTTCCTTGAAGACGTCGATGCCGATCGCGTAGCGGCGGTTGAGGTGCCGGCCGTACTCGAGCTTCGGATGCTCGTAGAAGATCGTCGCGACGTCCTTGAGCCGCAGCCCGTTCGGGCCGACCGCGACTTCGCCGATGTCCTCGACGCTCGCGAATTCCTCGATCGGGCGCACGACGAATCGCTGCCCTTCGTCCGTTATCTTGCCCGCCGTTACGAGGAAGTTGCTCCGGCGGAGCGTTTCGACGAGGCGGGCGATGTCGACGCGATGCGCGATGATCCGGTCGGCGAGGAGCTGGATGCGGATCTCCTTGCGCGAGACGCCGTAGAGATCGACCCGCGAAACGCCGTCGATGCGTTCGATGCGCCGCTTTACGTTGCGGTTCAGCATGTCATAGGCGTTCGAGAGGTCCCGGTCGCTCGAGATGCGCAGGATCAGTATCTGCATGTCCGACGTGGAGAATTTTCTGACGTAGAATCGCTGGAAGTCGTCCGGGAAGAGATGGCGGATGCCGTCGAGCTTCTCCTTCGCCTCGAGCGCCTTGACGTTCGCGTCGAGGCCCCAATCGAACTCGAGGTTGATGCTCGCGCCGTTCTCCCCCGAGTCGGATACCATGCGCTTGATCCCGCTGATCGTGGCGAGAGCCTCCTCGGCGGGCTTGGTGATCTCGCGCTCGATCTCCTCGGGGGTCGAGTTGGGGTAGGGGAGCTCGACGCCGAGGAAGGGAGCGTCGAGGGAGGGGAAGAATTCGAGCGGGAGGAGCCTTGAGGCGACGAGCCCGAGCACGACGCAGCAAGCGAGAATCATGAGCATCGTCACGGGGCGCCTGATCGCGGTTTCGGTGATATTCATGCGCGCGTCTCCCGCCCGCGCCGTACCGTGACGGCGCCGGGCGCTATTCCTTCCTGTCGAGCACCGAATACACGACCGGGATGACGATGAGCGTGAGGAGCGTCGAGGCGCTCAGCCCCCCGATCACGGTGATCGCCATCGGGGCCCGGATCTCTGCTCCCTCGCCGATGCCGAGGGCCAGCGGGATGAGCCCGAGCACGGTCGTGAGCGTCGTCATGAGAATCGGCCTGAGACGCGAGCGCCCCCCCGCGATGAGCGCCTCCCGCTTCTTCATCCCGCGCTCGCGGAGCTGGTTCACGAAATCGATGAGAACGATCGCGTTGTTGACGACGATGCCCGCGAGCAGGATGAGACCGATGAAAACGACGACGCTGATCGTCGAGCCGGTGACGAGGAGCGCGAACACCGCTCCGATGAGCGCGAGCGGTATCGTGAAGAGAATCACGAACGGATGCAGGAACGATTCGAACTGCGACGCCATGACGAGGTAGACGAGAAAGACGGCGAGAACGAGCGCCAGTATGAGCGAGCGGAAGGACGCCGACATCTCGCGGTTCTGGCCGGCGAGGCGGGCGGTCACGCCGGACGGCATCGCGATCCCGGCGATGATCGCGTCGATCTCGCCGGCCGCTCCGCCGAGGTCGCCGTAGCCGAGGTTGGCCGATACGATCGCCACGCGTTCCTGGTCGGTCCTCCTGATCTCTCCGGGGCCGGTGTCGATGACGACGTCGGCGACGGCGTCGAGGGTCACCGGGAACGGGCTTTCCGGATTGATGATGAGCTTGCGGATCTTCTCGACCGAGTTGCGGTCGCTCTCGGTCGCGCGGACGAGAACGTCGATCTTCCGGTCGTGCAGGGAATAGCGCGTCGCGACGGAGCCGCGCACCTGGTCGACGACGCGCTGCGCGATCTGGTAGACGGGGAATCCGAGCGCCGCCGCGCGCTCGCGGTCGAAGCGTATCTGAATCTCCGGATGGCCGCTGCGCATGGTCGATTTCACGTCGGTGAAGCGCTTCGACGCCTCGAGACGGTCGGCGATCTCGTTCGAGACGCGCCGGAGCTCGCCGAGGTCGAATCCGTACACCTCGATCTCGATAGGCGTCTTGAAGGTGAAGAGCGTCGGCCGCGCGAACTTGTACTGCACGTCGGGAAGATCCCGCATGTGCGCGCGCAGGGCGTCCATCGCGCGCTCCTCGTCCTCGCGGCCCGAGCCGCGGTCGAGCATGACGCTCAGCTCGCCCCAGTTTTCCCCGCCCTGCTCCGGATTCGCGTCCATACGATTTCCGGTGCCGGCGACCGAATACATCGTGTTGATCTTCGCGGCGCCGGACGCGGCCCGCGTCACCTTGACGATATTCGCTTCGGTCACGTCGAGCGGCGTTCCCGGCGGCAGGCGGAACTCGACCTTGAATTCTCCCTGCGAAAGCTGCGGAATGAGCTCGATGCCGAGCTTCGGAACGATCGCGAGCGTGGCGGCGAAGAGCGCGACGGCGATTCCGACGACCCGCGCCTTGTGATCGAGCGCCCAGCCGATGAGCGTCTCGTACCGGTCCTCGACACGGTCATACGCCCGCTGGAAGCTTCGGAGGGCGGGATCGAGCGCCTTCCGGATCCCGTGGCCGGCGCCGCCGCCGATCCTGTTCCAGAACCTCGTCCAGAATACGGGGATCGCCGTGAACATGGTATTCCGCATGCGCCGGGCGAACCTTCCGCCGCGCCCCGCGGGCTCCGGCCGAGCCTCTCCCGGAGCGATCCCGGCTCCGGAGAGCGCCTGGAGGGAAGCGAGCATCGGAATGAGGGTGAGGGCCACGGCGAGAGAGGCCAGCAGCGAGAAGGTCACCGTGAGCGCCTGATCCCTGAAAAGCTGTCCGGAGATTCCCTTGACGAATACGAGCGGCAGGAAAACGGCGACGGTCGTGAGCGTGGAGGCGATCACGGCGCGGGAGACCTCGCTCGCCCCGTCCCGCACCGCGCTCGCCGCGTCCTTTCCCTTCTCGCGATGCCGCGAGATGTTCTCGAGCACGACGATCGAATTGTCGACGAGCATGCCGATGCCGAGCGCGATGCCGCCGAGCGACATGATGTTGAGCGTCAGGTTCGCGCCGAACATCATATTGAACGTCGCGATGACGGAGACGGGAATCGAGAACGAAATAATGACCGTCGCCCAGAAATTCTGCAGGAAGAAATAGAGGATGATGACGGCGAGGATGCCGCCGATCACGGCGTTCAGAATGACCTCGTTCACCGCCTGCGTGATGAACGTGGACTGGTCGGACACCTTCACGAGGTCGGCGTTCTCGGGCAGCAGCTCCCGCACGCGCTTGAGCTTCTTCTCGATCTCGCGGGCGACCGAAACGGTGTTGGCGTCCCCTTCCTTGTAGACGGCGATTTCGACCGCTTCGCGGCCGTTGAGGCGGGTGATCGCGTCGCGCTCCTTGAATCCGTGCCGTACCCGCGCGATGTCGCGCAGGTAAACGGGCTTCCCGTCCTTCGTCGCGACGATGATGTCGTCGATCTCGTCGATCGACTGGAACTGATTCAGCGTGCGGACGAGGTACTGCTGCGTGCCCTCCTCGAGCCGGCCGCCCGATAGATTCACGTTCTCGGCGCCGATCTGCCGCGACAGCTGCTCGATCGGCACGTTGATCTGGGCGAGACGCCCCTGGTCGATGAGGACCTGAACCTCGTCCTCGAGCCCTCCGCTCACCTTGATCGCCGCCACGCCGAGCGCCGCCTCGAGCTCCTTCTTGATCTCCTCCTCGGCGAACCGCCGGAGGGATTTGAGCTCGTCTTCGTTGAAGAGGATCGAATCGCCCGCGGCGGCGCGCGCGGGCCCGCTCTCCGCGGCGCCGGTTTTCGCCGCGGTCCCCGCTGCCGCCGCCTTCCGGTAGAACCCGAATCGCATGATCGGATCGAGGGACGGATCGAAGCGCAGGATCGTGGGCCGCTGGATCTCGAGCGGAAGCTCGAGCGCGTCGAGCTTCTCCCGCACGTCGAGCCCCGCGTAATCCATGTTCGTTCCCCAGCCGAATTCGAGCACGACGTCCGATTGGCCCGACCGCGAGATCGAGCTCACGCGGTTCACGTTCTTGACGACGCCGAGCGCCTCCTCGATCGGCTTCGAGATGAGATTCTCTATCTCGGCGGGCGCCGCGCCGGGGTACTCGGTGCGGATCGTGAGCGTCGGGTAGCTGAGCTCGGGGAGCAGGTTGATCTTGAGGCGGAAGAACGAGACGAAGCCGAACAGAATGACGGCCAGCGTGAACATCGCGACCGTCACGCGCCGTTTCGTGGAGAATTCTATGATATTCATCGGCGGCTGCTTCCGGTTGATGCCGTCATCGCTTGACGATCTGAACCCTGGCGCTGTCCTTGAGGCTCGCCTTGCCCGTCGTCACGATCGTGTCCCCCGGCTTGAGGCCGGTGAGCACTTCGATCGCGGTCGTGTTCACGTAGCCGGTCGTGACGACCTGGCGGTACGCGACGCTGTCGCGCACGACGAAGACCGCGTTCTCCCGGTCCTCGGATATGATCGCGTCCTTCGGCGCCGTGAGCACGTTCTCGTGGACGTCGTAGATGATGTTGATCCTGGCGAACATGCCGGGCTTGAGGCGCCTCGAGGGGTCGCGCACCTCGACGGTCACCTTGACCGTTCCGGTCGCGGGATCGATCACGGGGCTGATGCGCTCGATCCTTCCGGTGAACGGCTCCGTCGAGCTCGCGTCGACCGTGAGCTTCGCGGCGAGCCCGGTGCGCAGCTTGCCGAGCTGCCGCTCGGGCACGTGCAGGACGGCGATGAGGGGGTCGAGCCCGGCGACGCGGAACACGTCCTGGTTCGGAAGCACCATGTTTCCGACCTTGATGAGCCGCTCCGCGACGACTCCGGCGATCGGCGTCCGGATCGTCGTGTATCTGAACTCCAGCTCGGCGAGATCGTAGTTCGCCTTCTGGCTCTCGTAGTCGTACTTGCTCTGCTGGAACATCTCCGTGCTGATGAGGCTCTGCCGGTGAAGATCGACGTTCCGCTCGTAGCTCGTCTTGAGCTTTTCGAGGGCGGCCTTCGCCTGGGCGAGCTGCACGGCGATCTTCTCGTCGTCGAGCTTGGCGAGGACGGCCCCTTCCTTCACGTATTGCCCCTCCTCGACCATGATCTCCTTGACGACTCCTCCGACCTTGGCGACGACGCCGGTCTCCTCCTCAGCGCCGATCGTGGCGGTCCCCGTGAAGTAAGCCGCTATGGTGCCGTTCGTTACGGCCGCCACCTCCACCGGCACGACGACCTTGTCGTCCTTCTTCCCGTTCGTCTTCGAGTTGGCCTTTTTCCCGCAGCCCAGGGCTCCCGCGGCGACGGCCAGCGCGGCAAAAGCGATCAACAGCAGATATCTTCGTCTCATGAACCATCCCCCTCAGGAAAAACGACTATCACTTATACGCGTCGACTAATATTAAGTTGCGGATAGCGTCGATTTTTTGACATTCGCGAAGCTGCTTTTGTTTCAGGATTGTAATATGCAGGGGATCCTTATGGATGGAAAGCGCTTGTTTCCTGGATATCATGTGATAAAATAGCACTTCCATCAACGCCCGGGCAATATCAACGAAGGAGGATCAGAATGGTTTGCGGCGGTTTTCTGAAAAAGGGCTTCGTGTCTCTCGCTTTGCTCCTCTGCCTCGCCCCGCCGGTCTCGGCGCAGATCGAGGACCAGCTTTCGGCGTATACGGGAGCGAACGCCACGGGATACCTGCAGCCGTTTTCGAGCGCGTTCGGCGCTAATCTCAACACCGGCATCTTCCGCGCCGCGTCGATTCCGAAGATGCACCCGAAGATACGGCTCGAGTTCCAGGTCATGAGCGTCATTTTCGGCGACGACGACAAGACCTTCCGCGCGGTCACGGAGCGCGGTTTCAGTCCGAAAACCTACGCAAACGCGCCCACCGTCGTCGGTTCCGGAAAGGCGCTCATCGTGGAGGGGGACGGCGGAACGGCGTTCGCGTTCCCCGGCGGCTTCGATCTTCACTCCTTCGCGCTCGCCGCTCCCCAGCTCCGCGCGGGCGGCTTGTTCGGCACGGAAGTTATCTTCAGGTACTTCGCGCTCGACGTGGGGGGATCGGATGATTCCGAGGATTCCGACGATTCGGGGAATTCGAGCCTCGGCAAAATCAGCCTCTTCGGCATAGGCCTGAAGCACAGCATGTCGCAGTATCTGCCTCCGCTGTTCCCCGTCGATATCTCCGCGGGCTTCTTCTGGCAGTCCTTCTCGATGGGCGAGAACAAGCAGGGGGACAAGCTCATCTCCTCCCACGCCTTCTCGATCGGCGTGCAGGCGAGCAAGAAGGTGGCGATGTTCCTCGAGCCGTACACGGGGGTCTCGTACGATACGAATTCGATGGACGTCTCCTACGAGAGCGAGGCGACCGGGTCGACCACGTCGATCGACATCGATTTCGAGAAGGAAGGCTCGCTGCATCTGACGCTCGGGCTCGCCATCGAGTTTCCGGTCGTCAAAGGGTTCGCCGAATACAATATCGCGGGCATGAACAGCTTCGCATTCGGTCTCGGCTTCGGCATCTGACGAGAGGCTTCATCAGACAGGAGCGTGAGGTATATGAAAACAGCAATGAAAAGAGCGGGTATCGTCCTCTTCCTCTTCGGGCTCATCCAGGTCGCGGGCGGCTGCATCATGGAAGACAAGGTCATCGAGCTCGTCATCAACGAGACGACGTGCGCTGAATTTCAGGAAAATCAAACGACCGTGTCGTTCGTCACTCCGGTGACGGTCTATTACGCGGATGAGATAAACGAGATTCTCGACGACAACGATATATCCCGCGAGGATCTCGTGAGCGCCAGGCTCGTGAGCGCGAGCTACGGCGTCACCGATTTCCCGACTCACGACGACTGGGTCATCACCGGCGAGATCACCGTTCAGCGCGATGACAGCACGGCCAGTGCAGACATGGTCGCGAACACGCTTTGGGAATACACGAGCGTTTCGGTTCAGGGCGCTCTCGGGAAGAAGATACCGGCCGTGTTGAACGAGGACGGCGTCGGGGTGCTCAACCGGGCGCTCGCCGATTTCATCGCCGGCAGGAGTCCGGTTCTCACGTTCAAGGTCGTCAACAGCGGCGTCACGCCGGCTCCGAGCGCGGGCGATCACCTTCTGTTCAATTGGAACGGCTGCATCGTCGTGGACTTCGTGGCGAAGACGGATGTCGAGGTGCCGGATCCGTTCTGAGCGCGAAACGCGCCGCTCAGCCCGTGACGGGGCCGCGCCCTACAGGCTCAGCTCGAGGGCGAGGCCGAGGCGGGAGCCTCTGAAGTCGGGGCGAAGGCTCAGCCTCTCGCCCCCGGCGCGGTGAATTCGCGGAATGAGGTATCCGGCGGCGCACCCGGCCACGGCGCCGGCGACGATATCGGTGGGGAAATGCTCTCCCGATTCGTAACGCATGGCTCCGACCGCCGCCGCCGCGAGGAGCGATCCCGCCCAGATATATCGTCCCGCCGCCGAACCGGGATGATAATCCCCGTACACCGTCGAGACGAACACGGCCGAAGCGAACGCCACGGACGTGTGACGCGAGAAGAAGGATTTCTTCGCGTCGCTCGTCGTTTTCTCGTCCATCGGGGCTTCGGAATTGTAGACGAACGGCCGGATTCGATCGAACGTGCCCTTGCCGAATTCGGGGAGTATGACGGCGAACGCCATCGTCTCCGCGTACATCAGGGCGCACGTCTCCCAATCGCCGCGCGCGCCGCGATCGAGCATGAGGGCGAGAGGCGCCGCGACGACCGCTCCGAGGAGAACGTCGCTCGCGTCGCCGACGGCCTCGGAATAATGCCGGGTCGCTCCCCGATCGAACGGGTTGATCCCTTCCGGCGACAATCCCTTGACGTCCCGCGCGGTGAGCGGATCGACCGTCCCTCCGATACCCGCGGCGCCGGCCGCCGCCGCCGCGCTTATCCCGGCGATCCAGCCGTCCTTCGACCAGCCGCGCCGATAGGGAGACTCCGCGCCGGCCTTACCCGCGAAAAAAGCGGCGAGGAGAACGAGGAATACGATTTTTCGTGCTTGATGCATATTCGGATTGCTATTATAGCACGAAGGGGGAAGAAGGCATGAGCGGGTTTTTGATACAAGCGGCGTGTCTCGTGGTCGTCATCTTCGGGGTCCGGGCGATGGGGTCGTTCCTGAGCGTCATCCTGCTCGGGATCCTTCTCGCGTACAGCCTGAGTCCCGTGCCGATCTGGCTCATTCGAAAGCGCATGCCGGCGCGAGCGGCCGTTCTGATCACCGTTCTGCTCGCGATCGCGGTCGGGGCGGGGGCGCTCACGCTCGCCGGCGTTTCCATCGTGCAGCTGAGAGAGCGTCTCCCGGTCTATGAAGAGAATTGGGCCGCGCTGAAGGACAACGTGTCCGGTTTCCTGGCCGCCTACGGGGTGGACACCAAAGACGTTTTTTCCCTGGAGTTCATCGGTCCCGAGAAGCTGATAGGCTGGGCGAAGGCGCTTCTCCTGCAGGGCGGCCAGACCGCCGGGCAGCTTTTTCTGCTGCTTTTTCTCATGATTCTCGCCTTGATCGAGATCGTCGAGATTCACATGCGGAAGGCGCGGGGGCAGCTCCCGACCGACTCCTTCATCGGCCGGTTCAACGTGCACAGCGAAGACATCATGGCCTACGTTTCGATAACGGGACTCACGGGGCTCCTGAGCGCCGCGCTGTTCTATATCGTTCTCCTCGTTCTGGGCGTGGACTCCGCCGCGACGTGGGCGGCGCTGTCGTTCCTCCTGAACTTCATCCCCACCTTCGGCGCGATCTTCACCGTCGTGCCCCCCGCGCTCCTCGCCCTGCTCGCGTCGGGATGGATCAAGGCCGCGATCGTGATCGCCGCTTTCACGGCCATCAACTTCGTGGTCGACAGCGTCATCAAGCCGAGATTCATGAAGGACAAGCTCAACGTCTCGCCGCTCCTGATTCTCGTTTCGCTGCTTTTCTGGACCTGGGTGCTCGGCCCCCTGGGCGCGATCCTCGCCGTGCCGATCACGATCACCGTCAAGCGCGTCTATGGCCGGACGGCGGCGGACGCCGGCCCGTCCCGGCGGCCGTTATGACGGATCAAGCGAGGACCATACGCCTCGAGCTCGAGGACGGCACCGTCGCGGAAGGACCTTCCTTCGGCGCGGCGCGATCCGTCTCGGGTGAGGTCGTCTTCAACACGGGGATGGTCGGCTACCCCGAATCGCTCACCGATCCGTCGTACCGGGGGCAGATCCTCGTCCTCACGTACCCTCTCGCCGGCAACTACGGCGTGCCGCCGGCCGAACGGGAGCGCGGCGTTCTCAGGCATTTCGAATCGGAGCGGATCCAGATCGCCGGCCTCGTCGTATCCGAATACTGCGAGCGCTACAGCCACTGGAACGCCGTGAAGAGCCTGGGCGAATGGCTCGCCGCTCACGGCGTCCCCGCGATCCAGGGCGTCGATACGAGAGCGCTCACGAAGCGAATACGGGAGAAAGGCACGATGCTCGGGAGGCTCGTGTGCGAAGGCGAGGACGTTCCCTTCGAGGATCCGAACGCGCGCAACCTCGTTTCCGAGGCGAGCGTGCGGGAGCCGATCGTCTACGGGAGCGGAGGGCCACGAGTGCTCGCCGTCGACTGCGGCATGAAGAACAACATAATCAGGTGCTTTCTCGATCGCGGCGCGTCGGTGATTCGGGTGCCCTGGGACTTCGATTTCAACGGCGGAGGGGACGATCGCGGCGGGTACGACTGCGACGGGCTTTTCGTCTCGAACGGGCCCGGCGATCCGAAGATGTGCGCGGCGACGATCGCGCATCTGAAGGAGGCGCTCGCGCGGAAGAGGAAGATCTTCGGCATCTGCCTCGGGAACCAGCTCCTCGCGCTCGCGGCCGGCGCCGACACGTACAAGCTCAAGTACGGCCATCGCTCGCATAACCAGCCGTGCCTCGAGACCGGAACGAAGCGCTGCCGCATCACCTCGCAGAATCACGGCTTCGCCGTCGATACGGCGAGCCTGCCCGAGGGATGGGAGCCCTGGTTCGAGAACGCGAACGACGGGACGAACGAGGGGCTCAGGCACGAGCGGCTCCCGTTCATGTCGGTGCAGTTTCATCCCGAGGGGTGCGGCGGCCCGGCCGATACGGAGTATCTGTTCGACCTTTTCGTCGAGAGCCTGAAGAATGGAAAATAGAACGAAGAAAGTGCTTTTGCTCGGAAGCGGCGCCCTCAAGATCGGCCAGGCGGGGGAGTTCGACTATTCCGGCAGCCAGGCGATAAAGGCCGCGAAAGAGGAAGGCATCGAGGTCGTTCTCATCAATCCCAACATCGCCACGATCCAGACGAGCGAGGGAATGGCGGACAAGGTCTATTTCCTGCCCGTGGAGCCCTATTTCGTGGAGCAGGTGATCAGGAAGGAGAAGCCCGACGGCGTCCTCCTTTCCTTCGGGGGCCAGACGGCGCTCAACTGCGGCGTCGCGCTCGCCGCCGCGGGGGTCTTCGAACGCTACGGCGTGAAGGTGCTCGGGACTCCCGTCGAGGCGATCGTCGAGACGGAGGACCGCAGGCTCTTCGTCGAGAAGCTCGCGGAAATAGGAGTGCTCACGCCCCGGAGCAAGGCGGTTTCCTCGGTGGAGGCGGGCCTCGGCGCCGCGAAGAGCGTCGGCTACCCCGTCATGATCCGGGCCGCCTACGCGCTCGGGGGGAAGGGGAGCGGGGTGGCGGCGGACGAAGCGGCTCTGCGGCCCATGCTCGAGCGGGCGTTCTCCTCCTCGGGCCAGGTGCTCGTCGAGGAGTGCCTCAAGGGATGGAAGGAGATCGAGTACGAGGTCATGCGCGACTCCTTCGACAACTGCGTCACGATCTGCAACATGGAGAATCTCGATCCGATGGGGATTCACACGGGCGAGAGCATCGTCGTCGCCCCGTCGCAGACGCTCACGAACGCGGAATACTTCAAGCTGCGCGGGATCGCGATCAAGGTCATCCGCCATCTCGGCATCGTCGGAGAATGCAACATCCAGTACGCCTTCGATCCGCGGAGCGAGGACTATCGCGTGATCGAGGTCAACGCCCGCCTCTCGCGTTCGTCCGCGCTCGCGTCGAAAGCGACCGGCTACCCGATCGCCTTCGTCGCGGCCAGGATCGCCTTCGGGGCCGCGCTTCCCGATTTGAAAAATTCGGTCACGCAGTCGACCACCGCGTGCTTCGAGCCCGCGCTCGACTACATCGTGCTCAAATTCCCGCGGTGGGATCTCAACAAGTTCAAGGTCGTCTCCCGCGTCATCGGCTCGGAGATGAAGTCGGTCGGCGAGGTCATGGCGATCGGGCGGACCTTCGAGGAGGCGCTCCAGAAGGCAATACGGATGCTCCACGTCGGCATGTACGGTCTCGTCGGCAACGGGCTGCGCTTCGAGGACGTCGAGGAGGCGATCGCGAATCCGACCGACATGAGGATATTCGCCGTCGCCGAGGCGCTGCGCGCGGGCGTCCCGCCCGAACGGATCAACGAGCTCTCCGGCATCGACCTGTGGTTCCTCCACAAGATCCGGAATATCGTCGAGACGGAGGAGTCGCTGAAAGCCGAACCCTTCACGGACGAGCTCCTCGCGAAGGCGAAGCGAGCGGGATTCTCCGATTACCAGGTCGGCGCGATCGTCGGCAAATCCGAGCTCGACATGCGGAAGCTCCGCAAGCGCTGGGGCATCAGGCCGTACGTGAAGCAGATCGACACGCTCGCCGCCGAATACCCCGCGCGCACGAACTACCTCTATCTCACGTACAGCGCCTCGGAGCACGACGTCGATTACGGGAAGATGCCCGGCGGCAGCGCCGTGATCGTTCTCGGGAGCGGCGCCTACCGCATCGGCTCGTCCGTCGAGTTCGACTGGTGCTGCGTGAACGCCGCGAAGACCGCGAAGGCGCTCGGATACTCCACCGTCATGGTCAACTTTAACCCCGAAACGGTCTCGACCGACTACGACGAGTGCGACCGGCTCTACTTCGACGAGCTGAGCTTCGAGCGGGTGCTCGACATCTACGAGCTCGAGGAGCCGCTCGGGCTCGTTCTCTCGATGGGCGGGCAGATCCCGAACAACCTCGCGATGAAGTGCCACGCGGCGGGGCTCAGGGTGCTCGGGACGAGCCCGCAGTGCATCGACCGCGCGGAGGACCGGCACAAGTTCTCCCGGCTCCTCGACGACATCGGCATCGACCAGCCGCCGTGGCGGGAGCTCACGACGCTGGAGGAGGCGAAGAGCTTCGCGAGGCGCGTCGGGTATCCGGTCCTCGTGAGGCCGTCCTACGTTCTCAGCGGCGCCGCGATGAACGTCATATTCAACGAGGAGAATATGGAAAAGTTCATCACGATGGCCTCGTGCGTCAATCCCGAGCACCCGGTCGTGATATCGAAGTTCATCGAACGGGCGAAGGAGATCGAGATCGACGCCGTCGCGAACCGCGGGAGCGTCGTGATCTACGCGATGAGCGAGCACATCGAATCGGCGGGGGTGCATTCGGGGGACGCGACGATGGTGCTGCCTCCCCAGCGCATCTGGCTCGAAACGGTGAAGAAGATCAAGCGCGTCGCGCGCGAGCTCGCGAAATCGCTCGAGATCACCGGCCCCTTCAACGTGCAGTTCATCGCGAAGGACAACGACGTCAAGGTCATCGAGTGCAACCTGCGGGCGAGCCGGAGCTTTCCCTTCGTATCGAAGGTCTTCAAGCATAATTTCATCGACGTCGCGACGCGCGCCATCCTCGGCGCCGCGATCCCCCCGATCGACAAGTCGAGCCTCGAGCTCGATTACGTCGGGGTGAAATCGGCGCAGTTCTCCTTCTCGCGGCTCAAGGAGGCGGACCCCGTCTGCCACGTCGAGATGGCCTCGACCGGCGAGGTGGGCTGCCTCGGGGAGGACGTCTACGACGCGTTCCTCAAGTCGTTCCTCTCGACGGGGATGAGGTTCCCGCGGGCAAACGTGCTGCTCAGCGTGAGCGGGGAGGAGAATCGCTTCGAGCTTCTCGAGGCGGTGAAGACGCTCCAGGAGATGAACTTCACCCTCTACGCGACGGAGCACACCGCGGAGTTCTACCGGAACCTCGGCGTCGAGACCCGTCTCGTGCACAAGATCCATGAGGAACAGAAGCCCAACGTGGCCGACCTGCTCGCGGCGAAGAAGCTCGATCTCATCATCAGCATGCCGAAGGACTACGGGGACATCGGCACGGGGGACAGCTACATCATCAGGCGCTGCGCGGTCGATTACTCGATCCCGCTCATCAACAACGTGCAGATCGCGCGGCTCTTCATCGCCGCCATCTCGAAGCGCGGCATCGAGGACCTCGAGATCAAATCATGGGACGAATACGTCTGATTGACAGGCGCCCCGAAACCCCTGTAGCATAACCGACCATGGAATCGAACCCGAAGATCGCCTATTTCTCCATGGAGATCGGCATCGACGAGCACATCCCGACCTACAGCGGCGGCCTCGGCATCCTCGCCGGCGACACCCTCAAATCGTGCGCCGATCTCAAGGTCCCCATCGTCGGGGTGACTCTCCTGTCCGAGAGCGGCTACTTCTATCAGAAGATCGACGGCGACGGCAATCAGATCGAGCTTCCCAGCAATTTCAACGTCGCGGACATCCTCGAGCCGCTTCCGGGAACGGCGAGCGTCACCGTCGAAAGCCGCACGGTGCACATCCGCGTCTGGCGCTATTCACTGAAGGGTATCACGGGCCACGTCGTCCCCGTGCTCTTTCTCGACACGAACCTCGCGGAGAACGGCGAATGGGACCGAACCCTCACGAAATATCTCTACGGCGGCGACGGCAGGTACCGGCTCGCCCAGGAGATCGTTCTCGGCGTCGGCGGCGTCCGCGTCCTTCAGGCGCTCGGGATCGAGACGATCGAGAGATTCCACATGAACGAGGGGCACGCGGCCACGCTGACGCTGGAGCTCTTCAGGAACGCGAAGGATCTCGAACGCGTGCGGCGGCGATGCGTCTTCACGACGCACACGCCGGTCGCCGCGGGGCACGATCAGTTCGATCTCTCGTTCGCCCGGCCGATGCTGGGCGAGATGCTCCCCGATTCTCTCGTGCCGGAAGTCACGTTCGAGAACAAGCTCAACATGACGATGCTCGCCCTGCATTTCAGCCACTACATCAACGGCGTCGCCAAGAGGCACGGCGAGGTGTCCCGGCGGATGTTTCCCGGCTACACGATCGATTCGATCACGAACGGCGTGCATTCGGCCACCTGGACGTCGGAGCCTTTCAAGAGGCTCTTCGATACGCACATGCCGGGATGGCGCGCCGATTCCTACATTCTCCGCTCGGCGCTGAGCATCGACAAGCAGGAGATCTGGTCCGCCCACATGGAGGCGAAGAGGGAGCTCGTCGATTTCGTGAACGGCCGGTACAACTCGGGGTTCGCGTATGAGAGCTTCACGATCGGATTCGCGAGAAGGCAGACCGAGTACAAGAGACCCGATCTTCTGATCTCCGATATACCGAAGCTCACGCGGATCGCCGAGAACGCCGGCCCCATCCAGATCGTCTACGCGGGCAAAGCCCATCCGAAAGACGCGTCGGGGAAAGAGTCGATCAGGAAGATCGTCGGCACTGCGAAGAAGCTGAGCGGCAAAGTGAAGATGGTCTACATCCCCAATTACGACATCGCGATCGGCAAGATGATGGTCGCCGGCGTCGATCTCTGGCTGAATACGCCCCGCAGGCCGTTCGAAGCCTCGGGAACCTCGGGAATGAAAGCCGCCCATAACGGCGTCCCGCAATTCAGCACGCTCGACGGGTGGTGGCTCGAGGGATGCATCGAGAATATTACGGGCTGGGCGATCGGTCCGGAGAAGACCGCGCAGCAGGAGTCCGATGACGAGATCGACCGGCGCGATCTGTACGAGAAGCTCGAGGAGTGGATCCTGCCCAAATACTACCACGACCGCGACAACTGGATACGGACGATGAGGAGCTGCATCGCGATCAACGGATCGTTCTTCAATACGAACCGCATGGTTCAACAGTACGTCGTGAACGCCTACTTCGAGTGAGATACGCGGGTCCTGCCGCCCATTGCACCCCGCACGTGCTCGCGCGATACGCGGGTCCTGTCACCGATTGCACCCCACACGTGCTCGCTCGCAAAGCGAGCTGCGCTGCGTGTGGGGACCCCATCGGTGCCACCCGCTAGTCGAGATGCGGGGGCCCCATGGGCGTCACCCGCTACAAGTGGTTGGAGGGGGGCCTCACCAGCGTCACCCGCTAACGAATAAGGCGCGGACACTCCCGCGACGAGCCCATTGGAGGCTCTGCGACTGAGTTCGGAGCGGGAATATCCGCGCCATTGCTGTCACCGCCTTAAGTGCCTACCGGCGCTTGATCGTTTTCTTCTGCCGCTCCTCGGATTTTCTCTGCGTCGATTTCTCGGGCGCGCGCTGCGGTTCGCGCTTGGGCGCCTTGTCCCGGGGAACGAGCACCTCGCGCTCCACCTTCGGCGAGTTCTGCCGGACCCGGTCGGCGTCCCGCTCCGGGACGATCATTTTCGTGCGCTCGATCGCCTTCGGGCGGTAGTACCTCGTCGGGACCTTCGAGGCGTCGGGCCTGAAATCGACCCGTTCCCTCGAGATTCGCACCGGAGGCAGCGCGCGTTTCACGATCCGCTCGACGTCGCGGTGCCTCGGCGGCTCCTTCATCCAGGAGCTGCGATAAATCGTCTTTTCCTGGATCGGGCGGCGTATCCGGTGATTTCCGACGTAATCGCTCGTGAAGTGATCGAAACCGACCGTGATCCAGACGTTGAAGCCGTCGCGGTCCCAGGGATGATGGCGCCAATAGCGGTGCGGGGGAGGCATCGGCGCCCACGCGCAGTAATCCCCGTAGGTGTACCATTGGACTCTCGCCGGCGCCCAGATCCGCCCGGGCACCCAGAACCATCCGTACGGCTGCTCGTAATACCAGTAGCCGTAGTGAAAAACGAGCCACCCGAAAGGTTCGTACGAAATCCACGCCCAGCCGTCATGCGTCCAGCTCCAATGGCCGTGGAAAAACGGGCTCCACTCGTCGACGACATAGGGGTACCACACCATTCCGTACTCCCGAGTGTCCACCCATTCCCCATATTCGGACAGGTAATCGAAGTCGCCGACGTCGATCTGGAGACCCGCCTGCCAGCGGCTGTGGCGCATGGCGGACGCGGGCTGCGGCCAGAGCGCCGCACCGAGCACGAAAACGCCCAAGAGCATGAGAACAATGCTCTTCGGCAACCGATTCATTCGAGAGTGGAACATACGTTCCCTTCCTTTCTACAGGGGCTTGTGCGGCCCCTTTGCCCCCGGGCCGCCGTGAAGGTCTCTATCCCTTCATACGGATCCTCTGCATGTTCTGTTCCCGACGCGTCAGCTCTTCGTCGCCCGCTCGAGCCGCTTCATGACGCTGAACATGAAGGTCGCCGAGAGCACGCAGCAGATGACGAGAACCATCCACGTTCCCCACACGGGGAGCCTGGTCCAGAGAAATCCGATGATCGCGAGCAGGTAGTTGCCGATGGCCGTCGCGGCGAACCAGCCTCCCTGCATGAGCCCCTTGTACTGGGGCGGGGCGACCTTCGACACGAACGATATCCCCATCGGGCTCAGGAACAGCTCCGCGATGGTGAGGATGAAATAGGTCGAAATCAGCCAGTACGGAGAGACGAGCTGATCGGTCGGGGCCACCGTCCCGCCGAGCATCTTCGGGCTCGAGAGCCCCCTCGATCCGATGACGAGCACGAGGAATCCGACCGCGGTGATGAGCATGCCGAAGCCGATCTTGCGCGGGGCGGAGGGTTCCTTGCCTCTCTTGTTGAGAACGCTGAAAATAGCGACGACGAGCGGCGTGAGCGCCACGATGAAGAACGGGTTGAAGTGCTGGAACATCTGCGGGGTGAAAGGATTCGTCTCGCCGTAGGTGTTGAACCGGTAGTACGCGAGGATGCCGAAGAGCACGAAGCCGATCGCGCCGAGCCCGCGCACGATGCTCGAGCTCCCTTTCCTGAGCGCGAAGTACGCGCCCACGACCGCGAGGAAGATCGGGAGCAGCCCGAAGAGATCGAACCAGAGGTTCGTCATCTTGCCCACGCTCGGCTGCGTGTAATCCCGCGCGAAGTAGGTCATCGTGACGCCGTTCTGATGGAACGACATCCAGAAGAAGACGACGACGAAATAGACGAGGGCGAGCGCGATGAGCCGCTCCTTCGTCTGCTCGCTCGTCAGGGTCTCGACGTGCGACGGAGCGGCCGTGCCTTTCGCGGCGCCGGGCGCGCCGGCCGCCTTGCCGCTCACCATGTAGTCCGCGTGGCCGTAGTATTTCCTGAAGCCCCAGAAGATGATCATCGAGGCGATGAGGCTCACGCACGCCACGCCGAATCCGTAGTGGTACGATTTGCTGAGGACGTTGATGTAGTTCGTGGAAAATGCGCCGAGCGTCTCCATCGTGACGCCGGGATCCTGCGCCTGGGCGATCCCGAGGTACTGGCTCGCGTCGGCGAGCGTGCCCTTGAGGAACTGGTTCGCGAGCGCCGGGATCCGGTTATCGTAGAAGTAGTGCGCCTGCGAGAGGATCCAGTTGTTGATCTTCTCGGCGGCCGTAGGGGCGAACATCGCGCCGATATTGATTCCCATGTAGAAGATGCTGAACGCGCGGTCGCGGTTCGCGCTGAACTGCGGATCGTCGTAGAGCTTCCCGACGAGGGCCTGGAGGTTCCCCTTGAAGAATCCGGTGCCTAGGGCGATCGTCGCGAGCGCGACGACGATGAGGGGGAAGCCCGTGTTCATCGTGGTCGGTATGGCGAGGAGCAGGTAGCCGACGAACATGACCACGAGCCCGAGGCCGATCGTCTTTCCGTAGCCGAGGACCCGGTCGGCCAGGAGCCCCCCGACGAGCGGGAAGAAATAGACGCAGAACATGAAGATGCCGTAGACCTGGCTCGCCTTCGCGGCGCTCAGACCGTATTTCGCCTGAAGGAAGAGCATGAAGATGGCCAGCATGGTGTAGAAGCCGAACCGCTCTCCCATGTTGGCGAAGAAGGCGACGAACAGACCTTTCGGATGCCCTTGCAACATACCGGATCCTTTCTCCAGAGAAGCCCCGGATATCACTTACGGGGGATAGTAGGCGAGCCGCCGGGCCGGGGGCAAGATGAATTTCGGGATCTTCGCGGCTCTTCGCCCCGCGAGCGGCGGGTGCCCTTACCCGCGAAGAGGCAGAGACGAGAGAAACCTCTTGCCGGCGCTGCCGTCGAACGCCTGGAAGGGGGTGATCTCCCAGTTGTCGTTGCCCTCGATGATAATGGGTCCCTTCTCGCCGATCGCGATGTCCCATCCGACGGAGTGGATGCCGTACAGGAAGTTGTGGAGCTCGCGGGCCACCCGAACGGCCTCCCGGAAGAACGGCACGGTGAACTCCCTGAAAACGGCGCCCGTATCCGGGTGATTCTCGATCCGCCCGCCGTAGCCCGGTTTGAAGAAGAAATGCTCGTCGAGCCTGCCTGTTTCCCTGTCGACGCCGCCTATCAGGTTTCCCGCCGCCCAATTGTCGATCGTGGACTCCGTGAGCGCCGATCTTGAGCGCTGCTTCGAGCAGCGTCGCCTCTTTCCCGTCGTTCACCGTGATGAGCCGCAGCGTGTTGACGGAGCGGGGGTAGAGCAGGCTCATTCTCGGATGCTGCGTCACGCGCTCCTGCACGATGTAACCCTGCTTCAGCGTCTCCACGAGCTTCTCGAGCGTCACGGGCTTGTCTTTTATCAGGAAGCCGCCATTCGTCTTGCGCAGGCGAAAAACGCCGTTTCCGCACTCTCCGAGGATGCTCTTGCACATGACGTCAAGGGACTCGGAGTCTCTCAGCGCTTCGATCCCCGGCTTGCCGGGGGAATCGAACCAGCGGAATTCGTTTCCTCTCGCGAGCGCAATCAGTCTCGGCGTCGGGCAATCGAGCGCTTCGAGCATCATGTGAAACACGAACTTGTCCTTCAGGAGGCATGTGTAACTCGCGTTGAAAGCTCCGATTCGGACGGCGTTGTTGCACCTGTTCCGCAGGCTCTTGAAGACGGTATAGGGGAGGTAGTCCCGGATCGAACCAGCGTGCATTCTGTCGAATCCATAGAGATAGTAATCGGCGCAGACCTCTCCGTGCCTCGCGAGCCACCAGAGATTTTCGAGCAAGATGCGCGTTTTCGATTTTCTCTCTTCGTCGGGATAATAGCTCGAGGCGAGCTTCCGATCGTTCACCACGGTCAGCACGTCGCCCAGGTGGCCCAGTACGAACAGCACCCTGCGCGCGAAACGATTAACTTTCTTCAATAGCATTATCATACGCTGTTGAAGCAACTGGCAATCGACATGCCATCGGGCGCAGCGAAAATCATTTGCGTTATTCGGCATGGATGCAGCCGGTTACACGGCGTCGTCGTCGCGGAGATCCGGAATGGCCCGCGGCCCGAATGAACCGGGCGGTGCACACGGGCATGATTTCTGTTCGGCATGGGACAGCCCCCCGCGCCGATTGCGGACTCGCGAGCATCCATTTCCGAGGCCGTTCCTCGTCGGAGAATGCACGCTTCGACAAGTTTTCTCCCACGACACAGGTCCTATCGGGGTAGCACCAAAGGCCTATCTGCGAAGAATGCGCTCTCTCCAACGGGCTGCGGCGAAAGCCGTTAGCGATACATGCTTCCGCGCGCAACCCGGGCACGGCACATGCAGCATTCGATCCGGCATCCATCTTCCAATCTCGTCCGGTCATCGCTTGTCGCGGCGCCTCGTCGCCGGGGGAGGACTTGCATGAAGGGAATCATCTTCAACCTGCTCGAGGATTTCCTGAAAGAAAATCTCGGGGAAGAGAGATTCGAAGAGCTGATCGACAGCTGCTCCCTGAGGACCCGCGAGCCGTTCGTCGGGCCGGGATCGTATCCCGACGAGGATCTCCTCGCCATCGTCGACCGGACGGTCGAAGTCACGGGGATGACCAGGATCGAGGCTCTGCGAGCCTTCGGGAAATTCTGCATCGGGAGCCTCGCCCGGAAGTATCCCTTTTTCTTCGACCGGCACCATGACGCCAAGTCGTTTCTCAAAACGATCAACGGATTGCACAGCATCGAGGTGAAGAAGCTCTATGCGGACGCGCGGCCTCCCGAGTTCGTCGTGGAAGATCCGTCTCCCGATCGGCTCGTCATGCGATACACGTCCGAGAGGAAGCTGTGCCCGCTCGCTGAAGGCTTGATCGAGGGGGTCGCCGAGCATTACCGATCCTCCATCAAGTACCGGCAACGCCGATGCATTCTCGAAGGCGCGACGTCGTGCGAGTTCGAGCTCGAGTTCGCGCCCGCGGAGGTCGCCGTGCCATGAACGCCGATGAGCTTCTGCGGAGGAAGATCGCGAGAGCCGAAGCGAAGGTATCGATCCTCGAGAACATGATCGAGGATAAGACCCGCGATCTCTATATTGCGGAGCAGGAGCTCAAGCGCCAGAACTCGTTCCTCGCGTCCGTCGTCGAGAACCTCCCCAACAGATTTCTCGTCATCGACGCCGCCGATCGCCGGATCATGCTCAAGAACTCCGTCGCCCACCGCGGCCCCCTGCCGGAGGGAATGACGTGCCACTCTTTGATCCGCGGTTCGGATCGCCCCTGCGAGAATGTATCGCCCGCCTGTCCTCTCGAGATCGTGAAGAGCACGGGGAAACCCCTCATGCTCGAGCGCACGCTCGACGACGAGGCGGGGAGATCGAGGAGCTACAAGGTATATTGCTATCCCGTCTTCGGCGATGACGGCAACGTCGCGCAGATGATTCGATACGCGATCGACGTCACCGAGGAGAAACGCGCGAAGGACGCCCTCGTCGAAAGCGAGGCCCGGCTGAAGACGATACTCAACTCGCAGCCGACGGGCATCATGATCGTCGACGCGGCGTCGCACCTGATCGTCGACGTCAACACCATGGTGTGCGGGATGATCGGGGAGGCGGAGGAGCGGATCGTCGGAACGGCGTGCGACGGATACTTGCCCGACGACGCGGCGAAAGGGTGCGTATGCCCCGTCCCCGGCCGATCGACCGAGATCTCCAGCGAAGCTCTCCTGAGGACCGACGGAACGCGCATTCCCGTCCTCAAGACCGTCGCAGGCGTCGTGCTCAAGGGGCGAATGCACGCGATCGTGAGCCTCCTGGACGTCACCGAGAGCGCGAAGGCGCAGGCGCGGATGAAGGAATCGGAGGAGAAATTCCGGTCGATTTTCGAGTCGTCCAACGACGCGATCATGCTGCTCGGCGAAAGGGGATTTGCCGACTGCAACGCCGCCACGCTGAGAATGTTCGACTGCGGGACCCGCGAGGAGTTCTGCGGCAAGAGTCCGGCCGAATGGTCTCCGCCGGCGCAGCCCGACGGATCGGACTCGGGGCAGGCGGCCGAAGAGAGGATCGCGGGAGCCTACCGGGACGGACGGGCCTTCTTCGAATGGTCGCACCGAAGGCGGAACGGGGAAGAATTTCCGGCCGAGGTGCTGCTCACCCCGACGAACATCGAGGGACGAAGCATGATGCAGGCCACCGTGCGCGATATCACGAGGCGCAAACGGATGGAGGCCGAGATACAGAGGTCCAGGGACGCAGCCGAGGCCGCCAGCCGCGCGAAGGGCGAGTTCCTCGCCCACATGAGCCACGAGATCCGAACGCCCATGAACGGCGTCAGCGGGATGACCGAGCTGCTTTTGGATACCGCGCTCACGGGGGAGCAGCGCGAGTATGCGAACGGGATCAAGACGTCGGCCGAATCGCTCCTCGTCGTCATCAACGACGTCCTCGACTTCGCCAAGATAGAGGCGCAGAAGCTCGAGCTCGATCCGGTCGACTTCGGACTCCGCGACAGCGTCGCCGACGTCCTCGGCACGCTGGCCTTCCGCGCGTCGGAGAAGAGTCTCGAGCTCACCTGCCGCGTCGCGCCCGAGGTGCCCGCCGTGGTGACGGGGGACCCGGGACGCCTGCGGCAGATTCTCATCAACCTGATCGGCAACGCATTCAAGTTCACCGAGCGGGGCGAGGTGGACGTCTCGGTCGACGTCGAGCCCGCCGATGGGGACGAAGCGACTCTCCATTTCGCCGTCGCGGACACGGGCATCGGAATACCGCGCGAGAAGCAGGGAAGCGTGTTCGAGGCCTTCTCCCAAGCCGACGCGTCCACGTCGCGCAGGTACGGCGGCACCGGCCTCGGCCTGACGATATCGTCCCGGCTCGTCGAGATGATGGGAGGGAGGATCTGGGTCGAAAGCGAGCCGGGCGCGGGGAGCACGTTCCATTTCACCGCGAGGTTCGGAACGCCGAAAAGCGGCGTGCCGGAGCGCGCTTCCGACGGCGGCTCGCGGCTCGAGGGGATGAGGACGATCGTCGTCGACGACAACGCGACAAGCGGGCGCAATCTCCGGGAGATGCTGGCAGGCTGGCGGATGGACTGCGCCGCGGTGGAGAGCGGTTCCGCGGCGCTGCGGGCGATAGACGAGGCCCGGCGGGCCGGGCGGCCGTTCGCGTTGGCTTTCGTCGACGCCGACATGCCCGGCATGAACGGCTTCGATCTCGTCGAGCGGATGAGGAAGGACGGGGGCCCCGTCGCGATCCCGATTGTGATGCTGACGTCGGTGGGCCGGCGCGGCGACGCGGCGCGCGGCCGCGAGCTCGGCATCTCGGCGTACCTGACGAAACCGGTCAGGCACTCGTCCCTCCTGGATGCCATCATGGACACGCTCGGCGTCTCGGCTCACGAGGCCGCGAAGCAAGAGATCTCCGCCGCTCCCGACGCGGGGCGCGAGCGACGGAGCTCGCTGAAGATTCTTCTCGCCGAGGACAATCCGGTCAACCGGAAGCTGACCGTCCGCATGCTCGAAAAGCACGGATTCACCGCGACCGTCGCCGAAAACGGCGCGGCTGCGGTCGCCGCCGTCGAGGCGGCGCGCGAACGCCCCTTCGATCTGATACTGATGGACGTGCAGATGCCCGAGATGGACGGTTTCGAAGCGACGGCCGCAATTCGCGAAAAGGAGAAAATCGGGGGATCCCACGTTCACATCATCGCCCTGACGGCGAACGCGATGAAGAGCGACCGTGACCGGTGCCTCGCTTCCGGAATGGACGGGTACCTGTCGAAGCCGATCAAGCTCGATGCCCTCCTGGCGGCTATCGACGAGGTCGCCGCCAGAGCGACCCGACGCTGACGGCGGGCGTTTCCTCACTTTCCATGCAACTTTTCACCCCGCTGCAGCGTTAGTAATTCATGGTTTCATTCCCGGGAAATATACGCAAAACCGGAACGAGGGAAGGCATATCCATGAAGCTGCACAGACTGTTCGCGTGCGCCGCGATCGCCTTGGCCGCGCTGCCCGTTACGATGGAAAAGGGTCTCTGCTCGGGGAACGGCCGGGATTCGACGGCCGCCGGAGCCGCGCAGGAAACGAAGGCGCCCCCAGCCGAGCTCAAGACAGCGCGCGCGATCCGCGCGGCGAACGGCGGCATCAAGGTCGACGGCCGCCTCGACGAGAGCGACTGGAGCAGGGCGCCTCTCTGCGAGGGCTTCATCCAGAACGAGCCGCAGGACGGCCGCCCCGCCACCGAGAGAACGACCGTGCGCGTCGTGTACGACGACGCGATCATCTATATCGGCATGAAGGCCTATGACTCGGAGCCGGGCAAGATCGCCGCGAACCTCACGCGGAGGGACAACGACAGCCCCTCGGACTGGCTCTACGTCGCCTTCGACAGCTACGACGACAAGCGCTCCGGATTCCTCTTCGGCGTGAACGCCGCGGGCACCAAGCAGGACATCTTCTTCTTCAACGACACCGAAGAGGACGGCAACTGGGACGCCGTCTGGGACGTCGGCACGCAGATCGACGCCGACGGCTGGACGGCGGAGTTCGCCATTCCGTTCGGCCAGCTCCGTTTCGCGAACAACTGCGAGACGCACTCCTGGGGATTCCAGGCGGCCCGTCAGATCTGCCGGAAAACGGAGCTCTCCTTCCTCAATCCGGTGCCCCAGAAGGCGGATCAGTTCGTCTCCCTCTTCGGGAGAATCGAAGGGATCGAGCGCATTCCGTCGCCGTCGCGCCTCGAGATCCTCCCGTACACGGTCGGCAGCGCCGAGAGCTATGCCGACGCCGGGGACGATCCCTTCCGGAACGACGCCCGCTGGCAGGGGAGGGTCGGCGGCGATCTCAAGTACCGTCTCACGACGGACGTCACGATCGACATGACGATCAATCCCGATTTCGGGCAGGTCGAGCAGGATCCCTCCGAGGTCAATCTGTCCGCCTACGAATCGTACTTCGCCGAGAAGCGCCCCTTCTTCATGGAAGGCGCCGGGATATTCCAGTATCGCCTCATGTTCGGCGACGACAACTCCGAGCGCCTCTTCTATTCGAGGCGCATCGGCCGCGCTCCGCAGCTCTCGCCGCTCGATTCGAAGCGGTTCGTCCGACACCGACGGATTCTACGAGGACACGCCGCAGTACACGACGATCCTCGGCGCCGCCAAGATCACGGGGAAGACGGCGAACGGCGTCTCGATGGGGATTCTCGAGGCGGTGACCGACAAGGAAAATGCGACGGTCGAGATCCCCGGCGGGAAGCGTCTCGGGGTCGCCGTGGAGCCGATGACGAACTACACCGTCGTCCGTGCGCAGAAGGATTTCAACGGCGGCCGCACGACCGTCGGGGGCATCGCCACGAACGTCACGCGCGATCTCGAGGGCGGGGATTTCGACGGGCTCATGAAGACGGCGGTCACCGGGGGGGTCGATTTCTCGCACCGCTGGCACAACAACGAGTATTTCGCCAACGGCCGGGTCCTCGGAAGCTACCTCGCGGGAAGCGAGGAGGCGATCGCCGCCGCGCAGACCTCCTCGGCGCGCTACTTCCAGAGACCGGACGCGGATTACGTCGAATACGATCCGACGAAGACCTCCCTCGGCGGCTACGGGACCGTTTTCGAAGCCGGGCGGACGGGCGGGAACCGCTGGAACTACATGCTCGCTTTCAGGTCGCGTTCCCCGGGCTTCGAGGTGAACGACATCGGCTACATGACCGCGGCGGACGACAACCTCGGCGTCGTCTGGGTCGGTTGCCGGATCAGGGAGCCGAAAGGAATCCTCAAGCGGGCCAGCATCAATCTGAATCTCTACAGCTCCTACAACTACGGCGGCGAGCAGGTCGGCTCGGGCGGGAACGTGAACGGGTCGGTGCTCTACACGAACAACTGGGAGACCTACCTCGGCGTCGAGCGGAGCGTCGAGTATCTCGGCACGGGCCTCACGCGGGGCGGCCCCCTGACGCTCATGCCCGGCGGATACAATTCGTGGTTCGGCATGGAGACGGATGACCGCAAGCGCCTCACGATCGGCCTCGACGGCGGATTCAACCGCAGCGACGAGGGCTTCGCCGGTTACTACGGAGGGCCGTACGTCGTCGTCAGACCGTCGGGCCGGTTCGAGGTGCGCCTCTCCTCACAGTACAACAAACGCAACACCGATCTGCAGTACGTCGACACGATCGACGATACGGCGGGCGACCGCTACGTCTTCGCGCATCTCGACATGGACATCGTGAGCGTCACGACGAGGCTCGACTACTGCGTGACCCCCGAGATGACCGTGCAGTTCTATGCGATGCCCTTCGTCGCGGCGGGCCGCTACGGAAATTTCCGGGAGGTCGTCTCGCCCCGGGCCGCCGAGTACGGCGAACGTTTCGCCCCGTATGATTATCTGTCCGGCGCCGACAGCCCCGATTTCAACTTCAAGGAGATGCGGTCGAACCTCGTGTTCAGGTGGGAATGGAGCCCCGGATCGACCCTGTTCCTTGTCTGGTCGCGCGGCGCGAGCGACTACGAGGAGAAGTTCGGGACCTTCTCGGCGGGGCGCGACTTCGACCGTCTCTTCTCTACACCCGGCGACAACGCCTTCATGGTCAAGATCAGCAAGTGGTTCAGCATCTGAGCCGGCGCGGCGCCGGGACCGACATCTCCGACCTCCCCTCGGGTTGACAAACGACATCGCAGGTGTTATATGGCGGGGGTACGAACGATCACGTCCCCTATCCAGGAGGTAGCCCCATGAAACGCTTCGGAAGTCTTCTCGCGATCGCGCTCATGATTCTGGCGCTCGGCGCGGCGTTCGACGCTCGGATGGCTCTCGCGCAGGAGCCGGCCGCCGCAAAGGCTCCCGCTCATGCGGCGGATATCGACCAGGACGAGATCTCCGCGAAGGTGCCCGCCCTGAGCGCCCTGCACAAGGTAGTCTATCCCCTCTGGCACGAGGCCTATCCGGCGAAGGATTACGCGATGATCAAGACGCTCCTTCCCCAGATGGATACCCTCGTGACCGAGCTGGACAAGGCCCCGCTGCCGGGCATTCTTCGGGAGAAGAAAGAAGCCTGGGAGGCCGGCAAGGCGAGCCTGAAGTCGACCCTCGAAGGGCTCAAGACGGCGGCGAAGGCTGACAACCAGGAAGAGATGCTCAAGATGACCGAGGCCTTCCACGCCGGCTACGAGCGGCTCGTGCGCACGGTTCGTCCCGTCGTGTCGGAGCTCGAGGCCTTCCACCAGGAGCTGTACAAGCTCTATCATTATTACACGCCGGCATACGATCTCGAGAAGATCCGCGGCGCGGCGGCGGCCATGACGGAGAAGCTGGGCGCGCTCAAGGCCGCGCAGCTGCCGAAGCGGCTGGCCGACCGGCAGGAGGAATTCAAGGCCGACGTATCGAAGCTCGAAGCGGCCGTCGCCGAGCTCAACGCGACCGTCAAGACCGACGCCAAGGAAAAGGTCACGGCCGCGGTCGAGAAGGTCCACGCCGCCTATCAGGAGACGGAAAAGCTGTTCGACTGATCCCCGGAGGGGGGAGGTTTTTCCGTTAAAAAAAAGGTCCGAAAGTGAAAATATCTGTATTCATAAAGAAGGGCTTGCGCTATCATTCGCCCGTTAAATGGGGCTAGGGACATTCACCCGTCAGCGAAGGAGGAGAAAGCGCGATGGCAAAGAAAAAGCCTGCTGCGAACAAGCCGCCGACCCGTAACGAGGTCTATCGCGATATCGCCGCGAAGACAGGTCTCACCCGGAAGAACGTCGTCGCCGTGTGCGACACCCTGACCGGCATCATGGTCAAGTCCGTCAAGACGCACGGGACCTTCAACTACATGGGCATGTTGAAGCTCACCCTGGTGAAGAAGCCTGCGGTCGCGGGCGGCAAGCTCGTCCGCAATCCGTTCACCGGCGACATGGTCAAGCAGAAATCGCGTCCGGCATCGCGCTCGGTGCGTGTCCGCCCGCTCAAGGCCATCAAGGACATGCTCTAGACCGGTTTCGGATTCGCAATTGAGCGAAGTGAGCGACCCCCGCGCGCATATGCGTCGGGGGTCGCTTGTCATTGCAAGGAGACGCGAACCATGAACAAACTGCAAACCGTATTCCTGTGCCTCTTGATCGCGGCGCTCGCGGTCTATTCGTGCGCCACCGTGCCGCTCACCGGGAGGCGCCAGCTCTCGCTCGTCTCCGACACCGAGATGCTCTCGATGAGCTTCACCCAGTACGACCAGTTCATGAAGGAAAACAAGCTCAGCGCGGACGCGGGGAAGACCGCCATGGTCAAGAACGTCGGCCGGCGCGTCCAGAACGCCGTGACGACCTATTTCACGCAGAACAACATGTCCCGGGAGCTCGACGGATTCGCGTGGGAGTTCAACCTCATCGAGAGCAAAGAGGTCAACGCCTGGTGCATGCCGGGCGGGAAGGTCGTCGTGTATTCCGGTCTTCTGCCGGTCGCGCAGAACGAGGCCGGCCTGGCCGTCGTGATGGGGCACGAGATCGCCCACGCCGTGGCGAAGCACAGCAACGAGCGGATGAGCCAGGCGCTGATCGCCCAGCTCGGCGGTCAGACGCTCAACGCGGCGCTCAAGAACAAATCCGAACAGACCCAGCAGATATGGATGTCGCTCTTCGGTGTCGGAGCCCAGGTAGGCGCACTGCTGCCGTATAGCCGTCTTCAGGAGAGCGAAGCGGACAAGCTCGGATTGATCTTCATGGCCATGGCCGGGTACGATCCCAACTCGGCCGTCGGATTCTGGCAGCGGATGTCGGAGAACGCGGGGGGGAAGCCGCCTGAGTTCCTGAGCACGCACCCCTCCGACGCGACACGCATGCAGAAGATCAAAGAGGCGATGCCCGAGGCGATGAGGTACTACAAGAAGCAGTGATGAACCGTCGTCACTGAGCGATCTCGGCGAACTCGACGAACTCATTGACGAGCTTCGGATCGAACTGGGTTCCCGCGCACCTCTGCAGCTCCTTGAGAGCCCGTTTCTTGCTGATGCCCTTGCGGTACGGCCGCGTGTTCGTCATGGCGTCGTAGGCGTCGATGATCGAGAAGATCCTGCATTCCAGGGGAATCTGCTCCCCCTCGAGGCCGTCGGCGTAGCCGTTGCCGTCCCAGAACTCATGGTGGTGCCGGATGAGCTCGGAGATGTGAAAAAGCTCCTTCGAGCGGCACGCCAGGTGGCATCCGATCCGCACGTGCTCCTTCATCGTCTCGAATTCCTCCGCCGTGAGCTTCCTCGGCTTGAACAGTATCTTGTCGGGTACGCCGACCTTCCCCACGTCATGCACCTTGGCCAGGAGTATCAGATTTTTCGTCTGATCGTCGGTGAGATGTATCCTGTCGGCGATCAGCTCCGCCATCGCCGAGAGCCGTTCCGCGTGCCCCTGCGACACGAAATCCCGCTCGGACAGGGCGGAGAGCAGTATGTCTATGACCTTGCTCTTCTGGCTTCCGGTCTGTATGAGCTTGTATTCGTACATATTTTCGTCCGCTCTCTGATATATGTCGTAGATGCTCTCTTCGGGAACGCCTTCGGACGTCGCCACGCCGACCGACATGCTCAGCACGATCGGCGGATTGCCGCGGTTGTAGGTTCTTATCGCTTTCGATATTCCGTTCTTCTTCGCGAGAGCCGCCTTGTTGTCGACGCCGGGCAGGATGATGCAGAATTCGTCTCCTCCGATTCTCGCGACGACGTCCACCTCCCTGAAGCTCTCGGAAATGATCTTCGCCGCCGACAGCAGGAGGTCGTCGCCCGCTTGGTGCCCGAGCGTGTCGTTGACGATCTTGAGCCCGTCGATATCGATGAGGATGATGCTGACGGGCGCCGACCGGGCGAGGTCCTTGCCGAGGCGCGCCAGCTGCTCCGAGAAGTAGCTCCTGTTGTAGAGGCCGGTGAGGGCGTCGTGGAAGCTCTTGTATTCGAAGCGCTCCTTGCTCTCCCGCAGCGCCTTCTCCATCTTTCTGCGCTCGGTGATGTCCTCGATGGCGAGGAGAATCATATCCGCCGCGCTCGATTCTCCCCGGAGCTTCCGGGCGTTCAGAAGCATCGTCCGGCGCCCGATGAGCGGAAACTCGTGCTCGACCTCGAAATCGTCGAACGCGCCGCTCTTGTGAAGCGATTCCTCGAGCAGCTCGCGCAGCCGGGGAATATCCCATTGCCGGTTGCCCAGATCGAAGACGATCTTTCCGTCGGTCTCTTCCGGCTTGACCTTGAACGTCTTGTAGAAGGAGCGATTCGCGGAGAGCACCTTGAGCCCGCCGTTGAGCACGAGCAGGGGCTCGCGGATGGTGTTCACGATGCTGTCGGAAAACTCCCGGGAATGCTTGACTTCACGTTCGGCCCGCTTCCGCGATGTGATGTCGCGGATGTTGCACTGGATAACGTTGCCGTGGTCGATCTGATAGACGTTGCTGACGAACTCCACCTCGACGAGCCGCCCGTCCTTCGTCTCGAGCGGCAGGTTCTCGTACCGCACGTACTCTTTCTTCTGCAATTCAAGGAAGGCGCGCTTGCATTCCTTGACGTTCCTCATAGGGCCGATCTGCCAGAGCCTCTTTCCGACGAAATCCTCGTACGAATAGCCGAGCATATCCATCAAGAACGGATTGACGTCGTCGATCGTTCCCGTGGCCGCATCGAGGATCAGAATACCGTCTTTCGCCGTCTCGAACAGCTTACGGTACCGCTCCTCCGAGACCGCCAGCTCATCTGAGGCTCTCTGCTTTTCGTCGGATTTGCTCATATAGAAAAGTATGCGCACGAAGGCGGATTTTGTCCACTATAAATTTTAATATTTCTATATGGCTGCAATTCCGGGTAAATGCATCGATTGAATGCGCGTTGCCCATGCTTTTTCAGACCTTGAATACGATACGCCCCCTGAACACCGGCTCCTTGGCCTTCAGGAACACGAGCTTCACTTCCCATTCGCCGGGCATGACGACGTTGACGGGGAGGAGATAGTCCCCCTTCTTGTTCAGCTTGAACGGCACTTCGCCCGAATCGTGCGCCCCGCGCATCGAGGGCATGTCCGAGGCGCCGGTGACGTCGAGGCTCGTGATCTGCGCGCCCTTCTTGTCGAAGAGCCGGACCTTGAGGAACGCGGTGCCGAGCTTCGGCTTCTTGTCGAATTTCCAGGTGAAATACACGTCGTCCCCGATCCAGCATTTCTTGCCGGCGCCGGGGAGATCCTTGTAGACCGGCTCCTGCACCAGAGCGCCGGCGTGCGGCGGCATCTTGCCCGGGACCTGATGCGGTTGCGCCGGCGTCTGCTGCGCGAATGCCCCCGCGGCGAGCGCGAGCACGAGCAGCGCCGCCAGCGTCAATCTCTTGATCATCTCGAATACCTCCTATGAATGCAGCTTTCCGTCCCTGAGCTCGATGATACGAGCGGCGTTCTTGGCGAGCTCCAGGTTGTGCGTGACGAGCACGATCGTGAGCCCCTCTTTCCTGTTGAGCTCCTTCAGGATCTCCCCGATCTCCCCGCTCCGCCGCGCGTCGAGGTTCCCCGTCGGCTCGTCGGCGAGAAGGATGCGCGGCTTGTTGACGAGGGCGCGCGCGATGGCCACGCGCTGCATCTCGCCCCCCGAGATCTCGCCCGGCAGGTGATTCGCGCGATTGTCGATGCCGAGGAGCTTCATGACCTTTTCCACCTCGGCCTCGGCGCCGGGCTTCTTGAAGAACACGAACGGGAGCATGACGTTCTCCCGCACGGTGAGGGTCGGAATAAGGTAGAACTTCTGGAAAACGTACCCGAAGAGCTCGCGCCTGATCTCGGTGAGCTTCCCCTCGCTGAGCGTCGACGCCCTCGTCGAATATCTCGCTCGCCGCAGAGCGCGAGGCGTCCCGAGGTCGGATTGTCGAGGCAGCCGAGAATGTTGATCAGGGTCGTCTTCCCCGAGCCGGAGGGGCCGATGAAGGCGACGAAGCTCCCCTCGCCGATCTCGAGGGAGACGCCGTCCACGGCGTGGATCTCCTCGCTCCCGCGATGATAGATCTTGGTCAAATGCTCCGCCGTGATCGTCGGGCAGGTGTTGTCGCTCATCATTCCACCTCGCTTCTGATCGTCTCGAGAGGCCGCACGCTTCCGGCCTTCCACGCCGGATAGACGCCGCTCAGAAGCCCGATCAGGGTCACGACGCCGAGGGTGAAGATCGCGAGGCGCCAGTCGATCGTCACGAGCCCGCCGCTCGGCGTGTAGGGGAGAAGCCGCCGGATGAGGACCTCCGTGAGCTTCGCCGTGCCGAGCGCCATCGCGCAGCCGACGACGCCCCCCGCGGCGCAGAGGATCACCGTCTCGATCCAGATGAGCTTGAATATGTCGTGCGCCTTCGCGCCCATCGCCTTCAAGATGCCGATCTCCTGGCGGCGCTCCATGACCGACATGAGGATCGTGTTCACGACCCCGACGACGGCGATGAGGATCGCGATGAGCGCGATCGAGAGCACCATCACCTTGGCGGTCGAGACGAGCGTCATGATCGTGTTCTTGACCTGCGTCATGCTCACCACCTGCACGTCGGGGAGCCGGTACATCCGCTCCTCGAAGGCGGCGACGTCGGCGTCGCTCTTGACCTTGATCCCGATGCCGGTGAGCTCGTTCGGCATGCCGAACACCTTCTGGACCGTCGCGAGCGGCAGGAATATCGTGCCGTCGTCCTGCGTGCCGGTGCGCGCGAGGATGCCGACGATCTTGACCTCGACCTCTTTCTCGGGGATGAGGAGCATGTCGCCGACCTCGCGCTGCTCGAGCTCGGCGGCTTCATAGCCCATGACCGCTTCGTACGCGTCGGGGGCCGTGAACCATGCGCCCGCCTTGAAGGGCATCTTGCCCTTCATCTGCGGGAATGTCGCCGGATCGATCCCGAGGTAGGCGGTGATGCCGCCGCTCTCCCCCTTGTTCGGGTCGAAGACGGCCTGCATGAGCATGGGCGTGACCTGGTCGACCTCGGGCTGAGCGGAGATGGAGTCGGCGATGCCCTCGTCCATGTAGCGAAGGCCGGTGCCTCCCTTGAGCATGAGGGTCGCCGCCTCGTAGGGGCAGCCCTTCGCGGTGACGAGCACCTGATAGCCGAGGTTGTCGATGTCCTTCCCGAGCGAGATCTGGTAGCCCTTGTTGAATCCGAGCAGGCTCGCGAGCACCCACGCGGCGAGCGCGATGCCGAGCACCGTGAGCACGCTCCGCGTCTTCTTGCGGAGCAGATTCTTGTAGGCGATGCGGGGGATATTGATCATCGATTCGAGCCTCCAGAGAATAGGGAACGCGCCTCATGGCTTCGGGGCTCCGGCGGATTTGAAATAATGGAGGTGCTCGTTGAGGAGCAGGAACTCGTCGACGAGAATGAGATTCTTCTTCACGGCGCGGAGAATGGCGGCGAAGTCGTCCGCGGAGTCGGGGGCGGGGTTCTTGATCGCTGACAATCTTCCCCGGGGGCGTCTCCTTGCCCGAGACCGGGTCGTAGCGATAGAACTCCTTCAGGCCGAGCCCGGCGAACTCGCGCCCGAACGCCTCGTCGCGAAAGGCCTTCGCGCCCTTCGACGTGAGCTTCTGGAGTAGAACGCCCTGATCGTGCCCTCGAGGTCGAGCGCGAGAAACACCTGGATGCCTCCGTAGCGCCCCTTCTGATTCACGCCGTGGATGTAGCCGATGATCTCGGAGCCCTTGTAAATCCGGTACATCGTGTAGGGCACGTCGATATTTTCGTAGAGGCCCTTGAACCGGTCGCCGAGCCGCCACTCGATCTCGCGCAGCAGCGCCTCGCCGCCCTTCTTGCCGATAGAAACGTAAATCGCCTTGTACCCCGTCGATTCGGGGAACAGGCGCTTCACGTCGCGGTCAGGGTCGTTGAGGTCGCAGCCGACCGCCGCCAGCAGCCCCGATGACTCGAAGGCGATCAGCACCATCGTAAGCAGAATCAGCCTTTTCATCTCCGCACCCCTTTCTTCACATCCCTCTATAGTAATACACCTGAAAGACGATTCTGTTGTCTTCGGAGTCGTTGAGGTATTGGTACATCGCCCGGAGCGCGAGATCGGCGGTGGCCTGATATGAAGCCCCCGCGGAGAAGTCGAGGCCCATACCCTTGCAGGAGAAACGGCTGAACCTCGAGCTTGAGACGGTTCTCGTCGAGGAGGTTCATGGTGCCCCGCCAGAAGACGGCCCAGGCCGGATCGTCCGCCCACTCGGCCGCCGCGAGCTCGAGGCGGCTCTCGTAGCGCGTCCAGAAGTATGTGAAATCGACCGAGGCCATGCGGAACGAGCACCGGCTCGTCCGACATCAGCTCGTAGCCCATCGTCTCGAGGATGTCCCCCCAGGCCGCGGAGAGGCCGAGATTGTAGTTGTCCCGCTCGAGGACGCCCTTCGAGATCCTCGCCGAGGCGAAGTAGTTCCCCTTGAAGTACAGGGGCATTCCGGAGCCCGTCGGTGAGCGAGCCCGCGAGATTCCCCCACGGGAAATCGCGGTAGAATCCGGCGCCCCAGTCGCGGTCGAAGCCCCAGCCCATCATCGCGAGCGTCGGAAGCAGCAGGCCGTGCGTGTCGAAATAGGAGGAGAGGCCGAGGGCGGGGCGGTCGTGGCCGATCCAGAGGTCCGCGAAGCCCGCCTTGTATTTGAACCACGCGTTGTAGAGCTGGAGCTGGACCTCGCGGTCGGGCTCGTGATTGTACGCGAGCCGCGCCTGGACGCCGACGACGCCGAAGTCGCCGCCTTCGCCCGACAGCCGCGCGAGCCAGTCGAAGCCGACGCCCGGCTTCTGCATCGCGTCGAGCGGCATCATGGAGTAATAGATCGCCTCGCGCGCGGCGCTCGAGTAGCCCCCGACCGCCTGCGCCTCGAGGTAGAAGAGCGAGCCCTGGGCATGGCCGGGCTGCGCCGAGAAAGCGACCATCCATGCGACCGCAAGGCATATCAGGGATCGCACGTCTATCGGTTCCTTTCTCCGATTCTCATATCGGGAACGAATCAGGCTTGAGCGATCTCAGGAACTCCTCGCACGGCATGCAAAGGATATCGCCTTTCAAGAGGCGTTCTTTGCCGCGGTACAGGAGGAGCGTCTTGCATTCGGGATAATCCTGTTTGAAGGACTTCAGCCCTCTCAAATCCCCCGGGTGCAGCACTGCGGAGTTCTTGATCTCGATCGCGCAGAACACGTCCGGTCCGTATACGACGAAATCCACCTCGGCCCCCGCCCGCGTGCGCCAGAAGGAGAGCTCGTGTTTCGATTTCGAATAGCCGATCCAGGCGCGCAGATGCTGCCCGACGAGCCCCTCGAGAGCCTGGCCCTCCATTTCTTCCGAGCGATCGAGCGGGCCCGCGGCGCGAATCGACCGGTACACGCCGGCATCGAACAGATAGAATTTCGGATGGACGGCGACCGCGCGCCCCGCCCGTTTCGAAAACACCGGCACCCGGTACGCGAGCAGAAGGTCCTCGAGAACCCCGACGTATCCCTCCACGGTCTTCCGGCTTACGCCGCACTCGCGCGCGACGTTGCTCAGGTTGAGCATGGACGCGTGAGAGAAGCTCATCGCTTCGACGAACCGGGAGAACGTTCCTATGTTCCTGATGATGCCTTCCGTCTGGACTTCTTCCCTGATATAGAGCGCGACATACGCCTCCAGAACCTTCCGCGGATCGGCGGCGGCCCAGACGATGGGGAGGAGTCCGTCCCGCAGCGCTCTCTCGAGCGAGAAGCGCTCCTCCAGCTCGGCGGCCATGAAGGGATGAAGGCTGCAAAGGAGCGCTCTGCCCGCGAGGAGATCGGCTCCCGTCCTCTTGAGCTTGCGCGAGCTCGATCCGGTCAGCACGAATGTCAGACCGCGCTTTTCCTCGATCATGGAATGGACGAGCGGAAGGAGGGAAGGAACCTTCTGAATCTCGTCTATTATCACGGCGCTCAGGCCGGGGGATCCGAGTATGCGCTCGCGAAGCCTTTCCGGGGAGGCCGAATAGAGCCTGAACGCCTCGGGATCGAGCAAGTCGACATAGAGAGAGTTTCCGTATCTCTGACGGATGAATGTCGATTTGCCGGTTCCTCTCGGCCCGAAGAGGAAGTAGCTCTGATTCGGCGGGTCGAAAAATCTACCTATTAGTTCCATAATTAGTCTCAATTTGGCAATATATATGCCATATTGCGAGTATTTTTGGCAACTGTCAAGCCTTTTTTATAAGAAACGGTGCCGAGGGGCAAAAAGACCGAGCCCGGGCACCGATTCCGGACGCCCGGGCTCCGAAAAGCGATCCCGCGATCAGAGCTGCTCGGTCAGGTAGTTCTGGATGCCCACGCAGTGGGCTGCGCCGCAATAGGCGGCGTATTCGAGCTTCGAAGGCGTCCACTTCCGGGCCGAGGATGAACCAGCGCGGAACTGACAACGCGTTCGATGGCTTCGTCCAGTTCGGCTTTCAGTTCGAGATAGGGCGATTTCAGGTCGAGGAACGGAATCATGCTGCGTTCCCGACCAGCCGCCTGAACTCCGCATAGTCGCGGATGTAGTCCGCGCTGTCGTAGTAATGCGAGGCGAAAACCAGCAGCATGGCATCCGCCGAGTATTTGTATTGAATGCCCCACACCATCGGCGGCAGGTGAATGCCGATGTCCGCCCTGTCGAGCAGGAACTCCTGCCGGTTCTTGCCGTCGTCGGCGACGACGGCGCAGCTCCCGCGCACGCAGATGAGGAACTGATGACACAAGCGATGGGCATGCTTGCCGCGGGTTTCCACGCTGGGGACGTCGAATACCATGAAGTAGCGCTTGACCGGAAACGGCACGGTGCGCTCGAACTCGCCGACGGTCAGGCTCCCACGAATGTCGGCAACCCGATTCATGCGGTGCAGGAATACACCCGCGACCTGCGTGTCGTTCGCGCCGACTTCTGCGGTTAACTCCCGCCCGCTCGCTGCAGCGATCTTGTTTCGCTCAGCATCGACGTAGCCAACGATCTTGGCGGGGTTCCCCACCACGATGGCGTTGGGGGGCACCGAGCGAGTCACCACAGCCCGCCGCAACCATGGCGTTGCTGCCAATCCGGATACCCGGAAGCACAACGGCGCCAGCGCCAATTGAAGCGCCCTGCTCCACCACGGTCTCCAGGAATTTCTCCGGCCGCTGCCTGCTGCGCGGAAAACGATCGTTCGTGAAAGATGCGTTCGGCCCGATGAACACATCGTCCTCCACGCGCAAGCCGTCCCAGAGTTGCACACCGCTCTTGACCGTGACGCGGTCGCCAATCACGACGTCGTTTTCAACAAGGCAGTGGGAGCAGATGTTGCAGTCCTGGCCGATCCGGGCGCCGGGCAGTATGACCACGAACTGCCATACGCGGGTACCGGCACCGATGGCGCTCGACTGAACGTCTGACAACGGGTGAACAAAGGGTTGCGGCATGATCTTTACGACTCCATTGCAGGCGAAAATTCGTTGTTTTCACTCATCGTGCCTTGCCTTACATACCAAGCCATCGCCTCCGCCACGCCCTCGGCCAACTGGTGCGTCGGCGCATAGCCCAGCAGGCGCTGCGCCTTGCCGAGGTCGGCCTGGCTGTGGCGCACGTCGCCGGCGCGGAAGTCGCGGTGCACGGGTTGCACTTCGGGGCTGACACCGTGGGCGGCCAGGTTGTCGCGCAGCAAGCCGAACAGGGTGTTGAGCGTGGTGCGGTCGCCGACGGCGACGTTGTAGACCTGGTTGCGCGCGGCGGGGTCGGTGGTGGTGGCGGCCAGCAGGTTGGCCTGCACGGCGTTGGCGATGTAGCAGAAGTCGCGGCTGGTTTCGCCGTCGCCGTTGATGTAGACCGCATCGCCCTTGAGCAGCGCGGCAGCCCACTTGGGGATGACGGCGGCGTAGGCGCCGTTGGGGTCCTGCCGGGGGCCGAAGACGTTGAAATAGCGCAGGCCGATGGTGGCGAACCCGTAGCTGCGGTCAAACACGTCGGCATACAGTTCGTTGACGTACTTGGTGACGGCGTAGGGGCTGAGCGGCTTGCCGATGGTGTCTTCGACCTTGGGCAGGCCGGGGTGGTCGCCATAGGTGCTGCTGCTGGCGGCGTAGGTGAAGCTGTGCACGCCGGCATCGCGCGCGGCCACCAGCATGTTGAGGAAGCCGGTGATGTTGGTGGCGTTGGTGGTGACGGGGTCTTCGATGCTGCGCGGCACGCTGCCGAGCGCGGCCTGGTGCAGCACGTAGTCAACACCCTGGCAGGCCTGCCGGCAGTTGTCCGGATTGCAGATGTCGCCCCGGATGAAGGCAAAGCGCGCCCACTGCGCGGGCGATACCAGGCGCTGCACTTCGTCCAGGTTGCGCTGGTGGCCGGTGGCAAAGTTGTCCAGCCCCACGACTTCCTGGTCCAGCTTGAGCAGGGTTTCGAGCAGGTTGCTGCCGATGAAGCCGGCAACGCCGGTGATCAGCCACTTTTTGGATGTTTTTGCGAGTTAGACCGCAGCAGGTTGCGTAGGGAGTGGTCATGGTGGATTAGCGATGCGGATCGGATTGGGTGACGGGGATGAGGCTTTTCGGGCAATCCTGCAAGACCTTGCGGATGCGCATGAAGCTCATGCCTGCAGGCAGCTGAAGGACGGCGGGCACGCCCAGTGCAACCAGGCGCTGCGACGCGCCGGGGCACTCTGGCCTACCAACTGGGTCAGCCCCCAATAATGCCAATAATTTTCGCCGCGCCTCGCAATGACGGAGGCGGGTTGTAGACCGGGTTTGTCGAACAGGGACGGAAACTGACTGTTGCTTGTTCATGTCAGCTCCGGGGGGTGTTTGTTCAGCCAGGCTTCGAGGTGTGCCTTGAGTTCTATTGTTGTTGCAAGCAGTTGATCGAATTCTGCCTGGGTTGGCACAAACGAGCCGTCGTATAGGCCGGTCGCGCGCTGGCGCCGATATTCGTCCAGCAGCCTGAGCTTTTCGCGCGGATATCCGATGCTGGTGTTGAGGGTTTGCAGCGCAAGAATGTGGTGGCCGCCGCGGGAGTCCGGTCGCAGGTTGTTGGCGCGCAAGGCGGCCAGGCCGATTTGCAGCAGCGCCTCATAGGCCAGGTCGAATCGGCTGTCGAGGCTGATGCTATCTTTTTGGGCATCCGCTAACTTGGTGGTGATCCTGGCCAGAAAGCGGTGGATTTCTTCCGCGCTTGCGGGTTCGCGCTGGAGCCCTTTGCCGATGAGATTTTCAAGCGTCACCGGGGTTTCCGATCAGGGGGGTGAGCGGGCCGCTCATCACGTTGTTGATGAAGTGTTCGCCTTGTTCACGGCGTGTGCGGAAGTCTTCTGCGCTGTAGATGCGGACGCTGATTTCCCGCCCGATGCGCGCCTCAACCGGCACGATGACGGCCAGCGCCTGTTCGAGGTTGAGGTCGCCGACGATCAGGAGGTCAACATCGCTGCGGGCGTGATTGACGCCTTTGGCCAAGGAGCCATAGAGTGCGGCAAAGCGGATTTTCTCGGCTAATGGCTGAAGCGCGGCCTTGATTTGGGCCGGCAGGCCGCAGGTTTTGCGGACGATGGATTGCAGTTCGGCAAAGACAGGATGCGCCGTGTTAGCCCGGTAGGTGACCCGGTTGCCATCCTGGATGCGTTCGACCAAATCTGCTTTTTGTAGCTGCCCCAGTTCGTGTTGCAGGGCGCCTGGACTGACCCCGGTTTGCCTGGCGATTTCGCGCAGGTAACAGGCTTGCTCAGGCTGTTCAAAGAGTAGCGCCAGTACGGCCTGACGCGTTTTGCCAAACAAGACAGCGGCTGTGGCTTCCATATAACACCAATAATTAGAACACTTGTTCTTAATTATATAACGACTGTTCTCATTATTTGGTAATGGAGTCTGCCCCCATTCCCGCACACGCTCGGCCAGCCGGTGCGTCGGCGCGTAGCTGGACAGATTGCTGCCGATAAAGCTGGTGATGCCGGTGACCAGCCATTTTTTGGGTGTTTTTGCGAGTTGACCGCAGCAGGCTGTGTAGGGAGTGGTCATGGTGGCAACAGGTGCAGTCATGGTGCAATCGATCTTGAAAAAATGGTCTCCGGGCGGCCGGAAACGCACGATTGTCACTTTAAGCCTTGATAATAAATCGATATCCTGTAATGCGGATTGAATACTCTGCAATAGCGGACCGGCGCTTCGCCGGCAAACTCGTGCAATCTTTGATGGTTCCGGGCAAGCCGGCCCCGACAATTTACTCATGAGCTTCAATCTCGACGACATCCGCGAAGACCGGGAGCATGCG
>CAWJVO010000006.1:0-312708 GCA_963846325.1 uncultured bacterium | reverse complement strand
TCCCGAGCATATCGTGGACGACGAGTATCTGACCCGAACAGTGCGGCCCGGCGCCGAGGGCCGATCCGTCCGTATTTTGAGACCGGTTCCGGTTATCCGCTGCGCGCAGTGGCCCAGGCATTCCTCGAGCACGACGGCGAAGCATCCGGCCGGCTCGAGGGCCTCCGCGTCGCTCACGAGAAAATCCGCCGACAAGCTGTCCTTTCGCCCGGAATGCGGTAGCCTCCGAGGTCTCCACCATGTGGCGTGAGCCCGAGATGCCGACGACGGCTTTGACGCGTGAACGATCGCCTCGATTACCGGCACGCTAGCGCTTCCCCTCCCTCGATCTTGACCGATTCGGCGCCCCCCTCCTTGACAGCTTTCCCGCGTTCCGCACGGCGTCCACGCTTCCGCCTGATACGACATGAAGGGCATGTTGGCGATAAGGAGCGCTTTCGGCCGCGCCCGCGCGACCGCCTTGCAGTGATGGATGATCTCCTCCATCGTGACGGGAAGCGTGTTCTCGAACCCGAGCACGACCATCCCGAGAGAGTCGCCGACGAGAATCATGTCGACTCCCGATTCGTCGACGATCTTCGCGCAGAGGTAATCGTACGAGGTGAGAAACGATCTTCTCCCCCCTTGCCCGCATGTCTAGTATCGTGTTCCTCGTCACCTTGTCCCTCATGACAACCCCGGCTCCCACGAGGGCACGTAGAATCGCGTGCCCGTGACGAATCTTCCGTGATTCTCGCGAACAGATCCTCGAGGTGATCGCGGCTCGCCGAAAAATCGAGCCGGTCGGTGTTGACGATGAGCAGCGGCGAGTCCTCGTAGTGGAAAAAGAAATGGTTGAAGGCGTCGATTTCAGGCCGCTCAGATACTCCTCCGTGATCCCCCTTTTCGTAGCTCCTCCCGCGCCTGCGTATCCGGTCGAAGAGGACGCCCGGAGACGCCTGGAGATAGATCACGAGATCGGGATTCACGATCTTCCCCCTGAGCTGTTCGAGGAGTCTTTCGTAGAGCACGAGCTCGTCGTCCTCGAGAACGACGTTTGCGAAAATACTGTCCTTGGCGAAGAGATAATCGGCGACGATGAGCTCGGAAAAGAGATCGCGCTGCGAGATGTCGCTCTGCTGCCGGAAACGGTTCAGGAGAAAGAAGAGCTGCGCCTGGAAGGCGTAGCCTTTCCGATCGTGGTAGAATTTCGAGATGAAGGGATTATCGTCGACTTCTTCCAGAAAGAGGGCGGCGGAAGACTCCTCCGCGATGAGCCGCGCGAGCGTCGTTTTCCCCGCCCCGATGTTCCCCTCGACCGCAATGAAGCGGACTCCATTCGCGGCGAGCTTGGCTTTGAGATCTTTCATGCCTTTACACTATTGGAAAATCGTCCGCCTGTCAACATCATTCCAACTATTTTGTTTTCAAGAAGTTCAGCGGATCCATGAGCGGCCGGACACCCTTCTCACCCAGGCCTCCCTCCCACAGCTTCCCAGGACATCCACGATCGCCCTTCCCGACGGCGGCACGCGAAAGGCGGGGCGGATCTCGACGAGCGGAACGAGGACGAAGAGGCGCTCCTGGAATCTCGGATGCGGGATCGCGAGGCCGCGCTCGTCGATCGTCTCGTCCCCGTAGAACACGATATCGACGTCGAGGGTCCGGTCGCGGGAAGGGCTCCCCGGCGTTCTTCCGGCCGCCCGCTCGGCTCCGAGGCATACGGCGAGGAGCTCCGCCGCCGGAAGAGAGGTCTTCGCGACGAGAACCGCGTTGACGAAGGCGTTGTCCGTCGCGATATCGACGGGAGAGGTTTCGTAGAGCGAGCTCAGCGCCTCGAGCTCCAGGCCGCCGGCGGCCCCGATCCTCGCCACGCCGGCGAGAATATGCTCTTCCCTCGGACCGAGGTTCGAACCGAGCGATAGGACGACCGTGCTTTCAGGCGTCCTGCGCCGTGCGCTCAACGATCACCTCGACGTGTGAGAGCGTATTGGGAAACGGCAGGGTGAGCTTGCGTATCGTCGTTCTGATCGATTTCACGACGGGGAAATTGTCGAGGATCGCCCGGCATATTGCGTCGGCGAGGGTTTCGAGCAGGTTGAACCGGTTTCCCTCGACCGTTTCCATGACTTTCGCGTAGACGCGCTCGTAGTTCACGGTGTCCTCGAGGGCGTCCGTGATGCGCACGCTTTCGTAAAATCGTGCTGGAACTCGATATCCAGCTCGAGCTTCTGCCCGATCTCCCTCTCCATGGGAGAGACGCCGTAGTATCCGAACACCGTGATCCCTTTGAGTACGATCTTTTCCTCGAGCATGGATGCCTCCCTATCCCTTCGCGGTACGCGCACCGAGCGCCTCGATCCGCCGCCCCGCCTCGCGAACGGTTTCCGTATCGGCCGTAATCGACAGCCGGAAATACCCCTCCCCCTTCTCGCCGAAGCCGACGCCCGGCGTCGCGACGACGCCGCACTCCTCGAGCAAGTAGCGACAGAATTCCATCGAGCTCCTCCCAACGGGCGTGCGAATCCAGAAATAGAACGTCGCCCGAGGCGGCGCGAACGAGAATCCCCCGCGCTCAAGATGCCCGGCGAGCAGGTCGCGCCGCTCGCGATACACGCCGCGCGTATCCTCCATGATCCTGTCGTAATGACGATCCATCGTGTCGGCCACCGCTTCCTGGATCGCCCCGAAAACGCCGGAATCGATGTTGTTCTTGAGCTGCAGGAGCGCCCCGACGACCTCTTTCGATCCTATCGCGAATCCGATTCTCCATCCCGTGACCGAAAACGTCTTCGAGAAGGAGAAGAACTCGATGTACGGGATTCCCGCTTCCCGGGCCGCGGGGAAGAACGGAACGGTCGGTTCCTCGTACCAGATCTCCCCGTAGGCGGCGTCGCTCGCGAGCACGATCCCGTGCCTGCCGCAGAATTCGACCGCCTCCCGGCACACGGTCTCCCCGGCGACGGCGGCGGTCGGATTGTTCGGATAGTTGAGAAAAAGAAGCTTCGCGGCGGACAGAGTCCGCGGATCGATCGCGTCGAGGCGCGGCAGGAATCCGTTCGCCTCCTCGAGCGGCAGGCGGATGCAATCGGCTCCCGCGAATACGGCCGACGAATAGTATACGGGATAGCCGGGATCGGGAACGAGAACCGCGTCTCCCGGATTCACGATCGCCAGCGGAAGATGGGCGATCGCCTCCTTGCTCCCGATCGTGACGATGACCTCGTCCCGATCGAGCGATAGCCCGTGCCGCCGCCGGACCAGCGCGAGAATCGAGATCGATGAGCCGGTTCAGCCCGCGCCCCGGCGGATACCGATGATGCGACGGATCCGAAAGGGCTTTGAGCGCGGCTGCACCAGTTCCCGGGGAGCGCGAGATCCGGATCCCCGATTCCGAGATCGAGGAGCTTCCGGCCGCTCCGCAGCGCCGACTCCTTGAGCCTGTCGATTTCGACAAAAAGATACGGCGGAAGCTGCTCGAACCTCTGGATCGCATGCGGTCGGACACCAGCCCGGATCGAGGTTGCGAATCGAGTAGGGAACGGTAGAACACCGACCTCCCGCCGCTGTCGAGAGCGGGAACGGGACGTGCCGGTGAACGGATTGAACACGCGCATCCAGGTGTACTTCACCAACGGTTCGGTCCCCATGACGGGCTTTATCTCGGGAGAGGCATAGTACCACCTGTCGTCATCCGCGGAATATATCACGAGAACGGAGTACGATTCCAGCGAGGAGGACCTTGCGCACCATTCTGAAACCGAGCTTCCGATCGACGAGCCCGGGGGACCAGTTGATCCCGACCACCGCGTCGGTCGCGCGCTCCTTCGTGAAGATCCGCTTCGCTTCAGTTTGCCCGGGCTCGAGGATATGAAGATTCCGTCCTCGGAAGCGTTCCGTCCGACCGATAGACGAACTCCGTAAACCCCTCGGCCATGATCACGGTTTCCGCGACGTAATCGAAAACGCAGAATCTCCGGTCGTCGTCGATGAACGCGACCTGCGCCGGATGGCCGGATTCCACTGGAAGATCGTTTTCTCGGATACCTTCACTGCACGCGCGATCCCCCGATGAGGCATAATAGAATATGCCGTGACGGGAGTCGACCATGAGCGCGCGACGATTCGCGACGTTCGGTGTCGACCCTCGATCGGGATGAGGGACGGCTCGAAATGTTTCGGTCGAAAATTCGTTGAAGTAGATTATCATGGATTCGTCGGGTGCGAACAGCGGCTTGATATTCCGCCAACGCGCAAGTTCCACGCCCCGAACTGGAATACCGAATCGACGGCCGTGGTCAGGGTCTGGATCGGCCCGTTGGCAAACCGGAATCTGATATTGACGAGATCCTTCTTCCCGTCGTCGTGGCGCTCACTCTCGTTGCGCTGCCGCACGAGACTGGTGTTGCAAGATATTCGTCGGCGAAGGTCGTGCCCGGCCACCTCGTCGACTCACAACGTCTTCGGAGGCTCCGACAGCAGGCAGATGGACATTGTCGGCTGAGCCGTACGCCGTCGTCACCCACGCAGCTAACAACGGCTGCTGGAAGTAATGGAACTCAGCCCGCCTTCGGACAGTCCATGCCACCGTGGTCCCGCTCAGCTTGTCTATCAGCAGGGAGGTATATCCCCCGCGTGATATCCGAGGAACGTGCGGTCCGAGGGATTGGCGTTCGAGGCCCACGAGATAGAGCTCTCCTTCGACGAGTCGGGTAGAAGGTGTTGTAGAGGAGCCCCGCATCGATCGCTTCGCACCGCCGCCCAGGCCCTATCCGCTCACCGCGGATCCTACGCTCGAACGCGCCGTTACCATGTAGACTCCGGACGGCCGGCACCGCCCACTCGACGGAGACGTCCGCCGCCCCCGATGAGCGTTCCGGCCTCGACCTGCCATTCGTACGTCGCGCGCGCCTGGCCTTCGGCGCGCACGGTGAGCCGCGCGTCTGCAGCGGAGCGGATTGCAGAGAATTCCCGATACCTCGATGACGGGAGGAGGAGGCGGGTGGTGGATTGATCCTTGCTGCATCCCGCCATGAAGATAGAAGCGAGCGCAAAGGCTATCAAGAGCGCGGGTGTTGATCTCAGGTAACGTTCAATCGGAACCTCCCGGTTCGTATCGAAAAATCCCATTCGATCATATGAGGCATGGCGAAACCATGCCGGAGAAGCGCGTACTCCTTTGAACCGTAAAAATATGAGGGACCGGACCGAAATTCAAGCGAATTTTGCTCGGGAATAGGGCAAGGTCCACTCTGCGGGCGCCGAATAAAAAGGGCGCCCCGGGGTATCCCCCGGAGCGCCCGTCTGCATCGGAAAATCCACGATCCGTCTAGTACATATCGGGTCCCATGCCGCCGCCCGGCATGCCGCCCCCCGGCATTTCCTTCTTTTCGGGAATGTCGGTTATGCACATTCTTCGGTCGTGAACAGCGTGGCGACGCTCTTGCCGCGTTCTGGAGCGAGGAACGGGCGACCTTCGTCGGATCGACGATGCCCGCCTCGAGCATGTTCACGTACTCGTTCGTCTCGCGGCGTCGTAGCCGATCTCCGGCTTCTCCCTGCGGAACTGCTCGACGATGACGGAGCCTTGGATCGCCGCGTTTGCCGCGATCATCCGCGCCGGTTCCTCGAGCGCCTTCGCGACGGACGCGCCGATCTTCTCTTCTCCTCGAGGGCGAGCGCGGCCGACGGCCTCGGCCGCGTGGAGCAGGGTGACGCCGCTGCTGTGCTCTTCACTGCCGCGCGCGTCGCCGCGAGAGCGTCCTCGACCTGCTTCTTCTCCTTCATCGGCATCTCGGTTGCCGCGCCGACCTTGATCACGGCGACGCCTCCGGCGGCATCGCGAGACGTCCTGGAGCTTCTCCTTGTCGTAGATCGGAGGTCGTTTCCTCGATCCCGACCTTGATCCGGCCGATGCGTTCCTTGACCTTCACCGGCTTGCGCAGCGCTCGTCGTGTTGTCCTTGTCGATCGTGATCTTCTTCGCCTTGCCGAGATCGGTGATGGTCGTGTTCGAGCTTGAAGCCCGTCTCCTCGGAGATCACGCTAACCGCGACGTCCTCGAGCATCGCCTTGCGGCGATCGCCGAAGCCCGGCGCCTTCACGGCGGCGACCTGGAGCGTGCCGCGGAGCTCGTTCTAACGACCGGAGTGTTGCCAGCGCCTCTCCCTCGAACCTTGGTGATGATGAGAAGGGGTCTCGCCACCTGCGCCACCTTTTCGAGCACGGGCAGAAGATCCTTCATCGAGCTGATCTTCTTGTCGTGGATGAGAATGTAGACGTCCTCGAGGATCGTCTCCATGCGCTCGGAATCGGTGACGAAGTAGGGGCTCACGTATCCCCTGTCGAACTGCATGCCCTCGTATTCGTTTCCATGCCCTTCGCTTCCTCGACCGTGATGACGCCGTCCTTGCCGACCTTCTCCATCGCGCTCCGCGATGAGCTTTGCGATCTCGGGATCGTTGTTCGAGGAAATCATGGCGACCGAGGCGATCTCGTCGCGCTTGCGGACCTGCTTGCTTCTCTTCTTGACCGCCGCGTCGACGCCCTTGTGGATGCCCTTCTTCACGTACATCGGATCGAGCCGGCCGTGACGACCTTGAAGTCCTTCCTGGATGATCGCCTGGCGAGGATCGTCGCTGTTGTCGCGCGCTCCCCGCGACGTCATGGTCTTCGTGGCGACTTCCTTCACCATCTGGGGCGCCCATGTTCTCCCACGGGTCCTTGAGTCCATCTTCGCGATCGTGACACCGTCGTTCGTGATCGTCGGAAACCGAATTTCTTGTCGAGAAAATGACGGCCGCGGGGGCCGAGAGTGACCTTGACCGTGTTCGCGAGCTCGGCTCGACTCCCGATTGCAGGCGGTCGGGCGCTTCGATATCGAACTCGATCTGCTTAGCCATTTCGTCTCACCCCTTTCGATTTAGAGAACGGCCAGGTATATTGGCTTCCCTGAGAATCAGGTATTCGACGTTATCGACGGTGATCTCGGTGCCCGAATACTTGCCGGAGACACCTTGTCACCCTTCTTGACCTCGGGTGCGATGCGCCCCGGTGGCGTTTCCTTGCACCGGTCCTTGCCGACTGCGACGACGACCCTCCACGGGTCTTCCTTCGCGGTGTCGGGAATATGATCCCGCCCTTCTTGACCTCCTTGAGGTCCAGGGGCTACCGTAACCCTGTCGCCTAGAGGCGTAATCTTCATGTCATGTCCCCCCTTTCTTCTTTCGTTTGTACGGGTTAGCACTCCAGTAGGACCAGACTGTACTCGCAGAAACATATATACCGGAAGCGACAAAACGCAAGAGGATTTCGGCGGCGATCTTTCAGCGGCAATGAGGCCGAAGAGAAAATCGAGTCCGCGAAGCACGAGATCCGGCTCGTATCGCGTGCCGCTTCCGAGCGCTCCGCGAGACCGGCGCCTCCTCCTCCCGTAACCGCAGACGCGGGCGCGCTTCGATACGGAACGCTGGCGAAAGCGCGAACCGAGCTCCCTCACGGCTCCCGCCGCGCCCGCCTCGCTGGCCTCGCGTCCCTCGTGTTGGTCCCGGGCGGGGGCGGACCGCTCCCCCGCTTCCGGCCACGAGCGGCAGCGCGGCCGTTCCGATCGCGCAGGGCGCGATACAGAAAGCCCCGTGCCCGGGAAGACTGGTGCCCCCGACTGAATCCCTTCTTCGAGAGCATCGACCGCTCGTGATCGCCGTGCCCGCATCGACGACGATCGCCTCGCGTCCGCCCAAGGCGACGACGCCCGCGGCGGCGGCGAGCCTGTCGGGACCGGGTTTCGACGGCCGTTCGACCAGAATCTCGAACGGAAACTCGATTTTCGCGTTCACCTCGAGGATCCGGCTCGCGCCCATGCGATCGAGCGCGCGCAGGAGCTCCTCCTCCGCTTCACCTCGGATCGACGCTGGAAAACACGACGCTGCGGGGAACATCGCGTGGCCCAGATGACGCTCCTAGCAGAAGCGCGGATCCTCTTCGATATTCGCGCCCCCCGCGGCGAGCGCCGCGTCGACGGCGAGCTCGCGCGCGATCCGCGGAGGTACAGCTTTGGGGCGCGCGCACCTTTCCCTCCATCTCCCGACGATCGAGCCCGAATACGAACACCGCTGCCTTGAGCGCGTCGTTCCCCGGTCAAGCGCGAGACGCCATGCCACGAGAACCTCCTCGAGCGGCCGCGCAACCCGGGCCGAATAGTGAGATCCCCCGAAGAAAACACCCGTTCCGTCCCGTCCTTTTCGAGATGGAGACGGCCTTGTCCGTGATGCCGATCATCTTCCCCTCGAGGTCCTTCGCCGCTTTTCTATGACCACCTGCGCGCCGATGAAGAGGAGTCTGTCCTGGATCTCCTGCCGAACGAGCGAATCCTTCCTCCTCGTACCGGCTCCGTACATCTCCTCGAAAGCCTCGAGGATCCGTAGAGCACCACTCCCCCGGGTGAAGCCCCGCACGCAAGCGATACGCATCGATGACTCGCCTCGAGCGCGATCGCGGGCGGAAAATCTCCCGTTCCCCTCGTTGACGTCGAGGCCGAGCCCGACGACCGCGAAATCGTCCTTCGATTCGGCGAACCGCCGAGCTTCTTCCCGTTCAGCAGATATCGTCGGCCATTTGACGGCGACGCCCCCGAGAGAATCGACGGAGCGACCTCGCGACCGCGAGCGCGACGAAGCGCGGTGAGCCCTTCCGTTCGCCCCGCCGGTCTGAGGAGCAGCGAGAAGGTGAGGCCCCTTCCTTTCGCGCTTGCCCACGCGCGTCCCTTCCTTCCCTTCCCGGCGGGTCCCGCTCCTCCGCGATGAAGAGCGTCCCGCCGCCGGCCCCTTCGTCGGCGGCCGCCATGGCGGCCGCGTTCGTCGACCCGACCGAGTCGTGCAGAACGATTCTCCTCCGCGAGACGCTTCGTCGCGCAGAGATCGAGCAGCCGTGCAGGATGCGCCTCCCCTGCGGTGGGCGAGTCGCGTCCTTTCCCGTCCGCTTTTTCATTTCCGGTCCACCCCTTCGAGATCGAGGCTCATGTCGAGCGCCGGCGCGCTGCCGCGCGCCGATCGAAACGAAATCGACGCCCGGCATCGCATACGCCGTACGCTTCTCGAGATTCACTCCGCCCGACACCTCCGGCTCGCGGCCAGCTTGATTTCGGCGACCGCTTCGCAAATGGCTCGGGCCGAAATTATCGAGCATGATCCGCTTCGGAGGCGTCTCTTTCGCACCGCGCATACTCGCGAGGGAACGAACCTCTATCTCGGCGTCAGGAGGGGCGCTTGCTCCGAGCTTCGCGAGAGGCCGCGCAAAGCCGCGCGCCGCGATACGATTCCTTCACGAGGATCATCGCGGCGAGGTTCGCGCGGTGGATCCGGGCGCCCCGCGCGGACGACCGCCGCCTTCTCCTCGAGGCCGCGCAGGCCCGGTGTCGTCTTTCTCGTGCGAGAACGACGACGCCCGTCCCCCTCACCCGCTCCGTGAACGCTGCGGCGAGCGTCGCGACTCCCGAAAGATGCCGGAGAAACTTGAGGGCGGTCCGTTCGGCGACAGAACGCGCGCACGTGCCCGTAGATCCGCGCGAGACGGCACCGCCGAGCGCCGTCCGGCGCGGCGTCGGAATAGGCGGAGCGGACGGAGAGCGCCTTGAACGTCTCACGGTGCGCCGAAACGACGCCCGGCTCCGAGTGCACCACGGTGTCTCCGAGGCGCGCGGCGTCGACGAGCAGGCGCGCGTCGCGTCCTTCCTCGCCGCGTCTTCCGCGAGCGCCTGTTTTCACGAGATCATCGAGCCATTTTTCGCGTTCTTCCACTCTCTCTCCCGGTCATATTCTCATCCTGATCTCCTCCACCCCATGATGCTCGTGGCCTTCTCGAAATGAAGCGCTTCCGCTTCCTTCCTCTCGGCCTCGAGACGCTTCAGAAGCTCGGGGTCGTCCCCCCCCTCGGGGAACGAAGAGTCTCCGCCGCGAGCGCCTCTTCCTCGCGGTTTCGCTTCGTGTCGCATGACCGAGGTCGAGAGCATCACCTCATCGACCGACGTCACGATCGATCGCGGCGTGATATGGTGCTTCCGGTTGTACTCGATCTGCTTTTCGCGGCGGCGGTTCGTTTCCTCGATGGCGCGCGCCATGTGGACGTCTGGCGTAGAATATAACCTTCCCTCGATGTGTCGCGCCGCCCGTCCCGCCGTCTGGATGGAGGAGAGTTCGCGAGCGGAGAAATCCCTCCTTGTCCGCGTCGAGCACCGCGACGAGAGAGACCTCGGGATCCTTCCCAAGTAGGTTCATCCCGACGAGAACGTCGAACTCGCCGACGCAACTCGCGGAGGATCTCGATGGCTGATCGAGGGCGTGGATGTCGCCGCGGAGATAGCGGACGCGCACGCCAATGGCCCGAAGATACGACGCCAGACCATCCGGTTCGTGAGCGTCGTGACGAGAACGCGCTCTACTTTCTTGACGCGCGCGCGGATCTCGCCGAGGAGATCGTCGATCTGTCCCTTCATGGTGCACCTCGGTCGCGGGATCGATGAGTCCCGTTGGGGTGCTCACGATTCGCTCGACGACTTCGACCCCGAAGGCTCCGCCTCCAAAATCGTTCGGGGTGGCGGATACGAAGATTATCCGGCGGACGAGGCCCTCGAATTCGGCGTACGTGGAGCCGCTGTTGTCGAGCGCCGAGGGAAGCCTGAAAGTGGTGCTCGACGAGCGTCTTCTTCCGCTCCGAATCTCGCACACCGCCGCGGATCTGCGGAATCGTCACGTGCGATTTGTTCGGACGACGACGAGAAAATCTCGTCCTGAAAAATAGTCGATGTCGCCGGACGATCGCCGGGATGCCGCTCCAAAAATGCCTCGAGAACTACTCGAGGCATTTTTCGGATGGCTTCGCGATCGTCCGGCGACGCTCATCGACTATTTTCAGGACGATTTTCTCGTCGTCGTCGACGAATCGCACGTGACGATTCCGCAGATCCGCGGCATGTACGAGGGGGACCGGAGCAGGAAGAAGACGCTCGTCGAGCACGGCTTCAGGCTTCCCTCGGCGCTCGACAACCGGCCGCTCACGTACGCCGAATTCGAGGGCCTCGTCCGCCGGATAATCTTCGTATCCGCCACCCCGAACGATTTCGAGCTCCGAGCGTTCGGGGGCGAAGTCGTCGAGCAGATCGTGCGCCCGACGGGACTCATCGATCCCGCGACCGAGGTGCGCCCCGTGAAGGGACAGATAGACGATCTCCTCGGCGAGATCCGCGCGCGCGTCGAGAAACGCGAGCGCGTTCTCGTCACGACGCTCACGAAGCGGATGGCCGAGGATCTCACGTCGTATCTCTCGGGCCTCGGCGTGCGCGTCCGGTATCTTCACAGCGACATCCACGCCCTCGATCGCATCGAGATCCTCCGCGGCTCGCGTTTCGGCGAGTTCGACGTTCTCGTCGGAATCAACCTGCTTCGGGAAGGACTCGATCTGCCCGAGGTCTCTCGTCGCGGTGCTCGACGCGGACAAGGAGGGATTTCTCCGCTCGCGAACCTCCCTCATCCAGACGGCGGGACGGGCGGCGCGACACATCGAGGGAAAGGTTATATTCTACGCCGAACGGTCACGGGTTCCATGGCGCGCGCCATCGACGAAACGAACCGCCGCCGCGAAAAGCAGATCGAGTACAACCGGAAGCACCATATCACGCCGCGATCGATCGTCAAATCGGTCGATGAGGTGATGCTCTCGACCTCGATCATCGACGCGAAGCGGAACCGCGAGAAAGAAGAGGCGCTCGCGGCGGAGCTCTTCGTTCCCGAGGGGGGGACGATCCGGAGCTCCTGAAGCGGCTCGAGGCCGAGATGTGGAAGGAAGCGGAAGCGCTTCATTTCGAGAAGGCCGCGAGCATCAGGGACCGGGTGGAGGAGATCAGGATGAATATGACCGGGAGGAAGAAGAGTGGAAGAACGCGAAAAATGGCTCGATGATCTCGTGAAAACGGCGCTCGCGGAAGACGCGGCGAGGAAGGACGCGACGTCGCGCCTGCTCGTCGACGCCGCGCGCCTCGGAGACGCCGTGGTGCGCTCGGGAGAGCCGGGCGTCGTTTCGGGGCATGCCGCCGCCCGTGAGACGTTCAAGGCGCTCGATCCGTCGCTCGCCTATTCCGACGCCGCGCCGGACGGCGCGCGCGTGTCGCAGGGGGCCGTCGTCGCGCGGATCTACGGGCACGTGCGCGCGATTCTGTCCGCCGAACGGACCGCCCTCAATTTTCTCCGGCATCTTTCGGGAGTCGCGACGCTCGCCGCAGCGTTCACGGAGCGGGTGCGGGACGGGCGTCGTCATTCTCGACACGAGAAAGACGACGCCGGGCCTGCGCGTCCTCGAGAAGGCGGCGGTCGTCCACGGGGGCGCCCGGAATCACCGCGCGAACCTCGCCGCGATGATCCTCGTGAAGGAGAATCATATCGCGGCGGCAGGCGGGCTTTCGGCGGTTCTCGCGAAGCTCGGGAGCAAGCACCTCCCTGACGCCGAGATAGAGGTCCGCTCCCTCGAGGATATCCGGATGCTGAAGGAGACGCCTCCGAAGCGGATCATGCTCGATAATTTCGGGCCCGAGGCCGTTTGCGAAGCGGTCGCCGAAATCAAGAGCTGGGCCGCCGTGCCGGAGATCGAGGTGTCGGGCGGAGTGAATCTCGAGAACGTCGCGGCGTATGCGATGCCGGGCGTCGATTTCATTTCGATCGGCGCGCTCACGAGCAGCGCGCCGGCGCTCGACATGAGCCTCGATCTCGAAGGGGTGGACCGGAAATGAAAAAGCGGACGGGAAAGGACGCCTCGCCCGCCGCGGGAGAGCTCCATCCTGCACGGCTGCTCGATCTCTGCGCGACGAAGCGTCTCGCGAGGAGAATCGTTCTGTACGACTCGGTCGGGTCGACGAACGCGGCCGCCATGGCGGCCGCCGCCGAAGGGGCCGGCGGCGGGACGCTCTTCATCGCGGAGGAGCAGACCGCCGGGAAGGGAAGGAAGGGACGCGCGTGGGCGAGCGCGAAAGGAAGGAGCCTCACCTTCTCGCTGCTCCTCAGACCGGCGGGGCGAACGGAAGGGCTCACCGCGCTTCTCGCGCTCGCGGTCGCGAGGTCGCTCGGCGATTCTCTCGAGGGCGTCGCCGTCAAATGGCCGAACGATATCTACCTGAACGGGAAGAAGCTCGGCGGGATTCTCGCCGAATCGAAGGACGATTTCGCGGTCGTCGGGCTCGGCCTCGACGTCAACGAGGGAACGGGAGATTTTCCGCCCGCGATCGCGCTCGAGGCGATATCGATGCGTATCGCTTGCGCGCGGGCGTTCGACCGGGGGATCGTGCTCTGCCGGATCCTCGAGGCTTTCGAGGAGATGTACGACCGGTACGAGGAGGAAGGATTCGCTCCGTTCAGGCAGGAGATCCAGGACAGACTCCTCTTCATCGGCGCGCAGGTGGTCATCGAGAGCGGCGAAGGGTCGTTCGAGGGGAAGATGATCGGCATCACGGACGAGGGCCGTCTCCGCCTCGAAAAGGACGGGACGGAACGGGTGTTTTCTTCGGGGGATCTCACTATTCGGCCGGGGTCCCGCGGATCTCGAGGAGGTTCTCGTGGCATGGCTTCTCGCGCTTGACCGGGGGAACGACGCGCTCAAGGCAGCGGTGTTCGATTCGGGCTCGATCGTCGGGAGATGGAGGGAAAAGGGCGCGCGCCCCGAAGCTGCCCTCCGCAGGATCGCGCGCGAGCTCGCCGTCGACGCGGCGCTCGCCGCGGGGGCGCGAATATCGAAGAAGGATCGCGCGCTTCTGCTGGACGCCATTCTGGGCAGCGCGATGTTCCACAGCGTCGTGTTTTCCAGCGTCGATCCGAGGTGGACGAAGGAGCTCCTGCGCGCGCTCGATCGCATGGGCGCGAGCCGGATCCTCGAGGTGAACGCGAAAATCGAGTTTCCGTTCGAGATTCTGGTCGAACGGCCGTCGAAAACCGGTCCCGACAGGCTCGCCGCCGCGGCGGGCGTCGTCGCCTTGGGCGGACGCGAGGCGATCGTCGTCGATGCGGGCACGGCGATCACGGTGGATGTGCTCTCGAAGAAGGGATTCATCGGTGGCGCCATCTTCCCGGGCACGGGGCTCCTGTATCGCGCCCTGCGCGACGGAACGGCCGCGCTGCCGCTCGTGGCCGGAAGCGGGGAAGCGGTCCGCCCGCCCGGACGCAACACGAGGGACGCCATCGAGGCCGGCGTCGAGGCGGGCGCGGCGGGAGCCGTGAGGGAGCTCGTCGCGCTTTCGCGGCGTTCCGTATCGAAGCGTGCCGGCGTCTGGGTCACGGGAGGAGGAGGCGCCGGTCTCGCGGAGCGTCTCGGAAGCGGCGCGCGATACGAGCCGGATCTCGTGCTTCGCGGACTCGATTTTCTCTTCGGCCTCAATTGCCGCTGAAAGATCGCCGCCGAAAAATTCCTCTTGCGTTTTATCGCTTCCGGGATTATATATTTCTGCAAGTAGCAGTCTTCATACTGGAGTGCTAACCCGTACAAACGAAAGAAGAAAGGGGGAAATGACATGAAGATTACGCCTCTAGGCGACAGGGTTATGGTAAAGCCCCTGGACCTCAAAGAGGTCAAGAAGGGCGGGATCATAATTCCCGACACCGCGAAGGAAAAGCCCATGGAGGGCGAAGTCATCGCGATCGGAAAGGGCCGCGTCAACGAGACCACCGGGGAGCGCATCGCGCCCGAGGTCAAGAAGGGCGACAAGGTGCTCTACGGCAAGTATTCGGGCACCGAGATCACCATCGACAACGTCGAATACCTGATTCTCAGGGAAGCCGATATCCTGGCCATTCTCTAAATCGAAAGGGGTGAGACGAAATGGCTAAGCAGATCAAGTTCAATATCGACGCGCGCGACCGCCTCAAAGCGGGAGTCGACCAGCTCGCGAACGCGGTCAAGGTCACGCTCGGCCCCCGCGGCCGGAACGTCATTCTCGACAAGAAATTCGGTTCTCCGACGATCACGAACGACGGCGTCACGATCGCGAAGGAGATCGAGCTCAAGGACCCGTGGGAGAACATGGGCGCCCAGATGGTGAAGGAAGTCGCCACGAAGACCCATGACGTCGCGGGCGACGGCACGACGACGGCGACGATCCTCGCCCAGGCGATCATCCAGGAAGGACTCAAGGTCGTCACGGCCGGCTCGAATCCGATGTACGTGAAGAAGGGCATCCACAAGGGCGTCGACGCGGCGGTCGAGTACATCAAGAAGAGAAGCAAGCAGGTCCGCAAGCGCGACGAGATCGCCTCGGTCGCCATGATTTCCTCGAACAACGATCCCGAGATCGGCGAGCTCATCGCGGACGCGATGGAGAAGGTCGGCAAGGACGGCGTCATCACGGTCGAGGAAGCGAAGGGCATGGAAACGAATCTCGAGGTGGTCGAGGGCATGCAGTTCGACCGGGGATACGTGAGCCCCTACTTCGTCACCGATTCCGAGCGCATGGAAGACGATCCTCGAGGACGTCGTACATTCTCATCCACGACAAGAAGATCAGCTCGATGAAGGATCTTCTGCCCGTGCTCGAGAAGGTGGCGCAGGTGGCGAGACCCCTTCTCATCATCGCCGAGGACGTCGAGGGCGAGGCGCTGGCGACGCTCGTCGTCAACAAGCTCCGCGGCACGCTCCAGGTCGCCGCCGTGAAGGCGCCGGGCTTCGGCGATCGCCGCAAGGCGATGCTCGAGGACGTCGCGATCCTCACCGGCGGCCGCGTGATCTCCGAGGAGACGGGCTTCAAGCTCGAGAACACGACCATCACCGATCTCGGCAAGGCGAAGAAGATCACGATCGACAAGGACAACACGACGATCATCGAGGGCGCCGGCAAGCCGGTGAAGGTCAAGGAACGCATCGGCCAGATCAAGGTCCAGATCGAGGAAACGACCTCCGATTACGACAAGGAGAAGCTCCAGGAGCGTCTCGCGAAGCTGGCCGGAGGCGTCGCCGTGATCAAGGTCGGCGCGGCGACCGAGATCGAGATGAAGGAGAAGAAGGCGCGGGTCGAGGACGCTCTCGCGGCGACGCGCGCGGCAGTCGAAGAGGGCATCGTCCCCGGCGGCGGCATCACCCTGCTCCACGCGGCCGAGGCCGTCGCAGCGCTCGCCCTCGAGGGAGAAGAGAAGATCGGCGCCAACATCGTCGCGAAGGCGCTCGAGGAACCGGCGCGGATGATCGCGGCGAACGCGGGGCAGGAAGGCTCCGTCATCGTCGAGCGGCTCCGCAGGGAGAAGCCGGAGATCGGCTACAACGCCGCGACGAACGAGTACGTGAACATGCTCGAGGCGGGCATCGTCGATCCGACGAAGGTCGCCCGTTCCTCGCTCCAGAACGCGGCGAGCATCGCCGCGCTCATTCTCACGACCGAAGTGTGCATAACCGACATTCCCGAAAAGAAGGAAATGCCGGGGGGCGGCATGCCGGGCGGCGGCATGGGACCCGATATGTACTAGACGGATCGTGGATTTTCCGATGCAGACGGGCGCTCCGGGGGATACCCCGGGGCGCCCTTTTTATTCGGGCGGCGCCCGCGGAGTCGACCCTGCCCTATTCCCGAGCAAAATTCGCTTGAATTTCGGTCCGGTCCCTCATATTTTTACGGTGGATACACGCTCTCGCATGGTTTCGCCATGCCTCCATATGATCGAATGGGATGTTTCCGATACGAACCGGGAGGTTCCGAATTGAATCGTTACCTGAGATCGACGCCGGCGGCGCTCTTGATAGCCTTTGCGCTCGCTTCTATCTTCATGGCGGGATGCAGCAAGGATGAATCCACGACCGCCCCGCCTCCTCCTCCCGTCATCGAGGTATCGGGAATTCTCTGCAATCCGCTCTCCCCGGCTCCGGGGGATACGGCGCGGCTCACCGTGCGCGCCGAAGGCCAGGGCGCGGGCGCGACGTACGAATGGCAGGTCGAGGCCGGAACGCTCATCGGGGGCAGCGACATCTCCGTCGAGTGGGCGGTGCCGGCCGATCCGGGAGTCTACATGGTAACGGCGCGTTCGAGCGTAGGATCCGCGGTGAGCAGGGATACGGCCTGGGTGATGGTGCGGCGGTGCGAAGCGATCGATGCGGGGCTCCTGTACGCCTTCTACCCGACTATCGTCGAAGGAGAGCTCTATCTCGTGGGCACGAACGCCAATCCCTCGGACCGCACGTTCCTCGGATATCACGCGTACAAGGGGGATATACCTCCCCTGCTGATAGACAAGCTGAGCGGGACCACGGTGGTGAACATCAACGGCGGCTATGAGTTCCAGTTCTTTCCCGACGGCATCCTGACTGCGTCGGTAACGGACGGCGCCGAATACATCAGGCTGCAGCCGACGAATGTCATCTATTTCCCGTATATCGCGAGCCTCGCGAAGACGTTCTGGTCGAACAACGAGGTCGCGGGCACGACCTTCCGCAAGAACCAGAATATCTATCCGAGCATAAACGCCGGTCTCGAGATGGTCGTGTGGCAGCGCAACAGAGTCGGCGCCACCGACGACGGGAAGAAGGATCTCGTCAATATCAGATTCCGGTTTGCCAACGGGCCGATCCAGACCCTGACCACGGCCGTCGATTCGGTATTCCAGTTCGGGGCGTGGAACTACACGTATTGGCGGAATATCAAGCCGCTGTTCGCGCCCGACGAATCCATGATAATCTACTTCAACGATTCGACCGAAACGTTCGAGCCGTGCCTCATCCCGATCGAGGGGTCGACACCGAACGTCGCGAATCGTCGCGCGCTCATGGTCGACTCCCGTCACGGCATATTCTATTATGCCTCATACGGGGGATCGCGCGTGGGAGTGAAGGTATCCGAGAAAACGATCTTCCAGTGGAATCCGGCCAATCCGGCGCAGGTCGCGTTCATCGACGACGACCGGAGATTCTGCGTTTTCGATTACGTCGCGGAAACCGTAGAGATCATGGCCGAGGGGCTTACGGAGTTCGTCTATGCGGCGGACGGAACGCTTGCGGCTGTCGCCGAGGACGGAATCTACATCCTCGAGCCCGGGCAAACCGAAGCGAAGCGGATCTTCACGAAGGAGCGCGCGACCGACGCGGTGGTCGGGATCAACTGGTCCCCCGGGCTCGTCGATCGGAAGCTCGGTTTCAGAATGGTGCGCAAGGGAGCTTCCTCGCTGGAATCGTACTCCGTTCTCGTGATATATTCCGCGGATGACGACAGGTGGTACTATGCCTCTCCCGAGATAAAGCCCGTCATGGGGACCGAACCGTTGGTGAAGTACACCTGGATGCGCGCCGTGTTCGATCCGTTCACCGGCAGCATGTACGTCCCCGTTCCGCTCTCGACAGCGGGCGGGAGGTCGGTGCTCTACCGTTCCTACCGATTCGCAACCTCGATCCGGGCTGGTGTCCGACCGCATGCGATCCAAGAGGCTCGAGAGTCTTCCACCGTATCTCTTCGTCGAAATCGACCGGCTCAAGGAGCGCTGCCGCCTCGCCGGCGCCGCGCTCCTCGACCTCGGCATCGGCGATCCCGATCTCGGCGCGCCGCCCGCGCTGGTCGCCGCCCTCGTCGCGGCGCTGTCCCGGAAGGAACACCACCGCTATCCGCCGGATCGCGGTCTCCCCGTCCTCATCGACGCCGTGCGGGACTGGGCGCGGCGCCGCCACGGCGTCTCGCTCGATCCCAAGGAGATCCTCGTCACGATCGGGAGCAAGGAAGCGATCGGACATCTGCCGCTCGCCGTCGCCAATCCCGGCGACGCCGTGATCGTGCCGGACCCCGGTTATCCCGTGTACCATTCGCGGAGCGATATTCGCCGGCGCGCGCCCCGTCCGCCTTCCGCTCGACCCCTCGGCCGGGTACCGCCCGAAGCTCGAGGAGCTCTCCGAGAAGGATCTCGACCGCGCGCGGCTCATGTTCATCAACTATCCGAACAATCCGACCTCGGCCACGGCGGACGCCGCCCTCTACCGGGACTGCATCGAGTTCGCCGCGGAGCGGGGCATCGTGCTCGCAGGGGATTCCGCCTACGGCGAGATTTGGTACGATGAGCCGTGTCCGCCGCTCTTCCCGCTCGCCCGGGAGGCCGGCGCCCCCTTCATCGAGTTCTTCTCGTTCTCGAAAACGTTTTCCATCACCGGGTGGCGGGTCGGATTCGCGGTCGGCTCTCCGGAGGTCGTCGGCGCGCTCGCGAAGCTCAAGAACAATCTCGATTCGGGGGTGTTCGGGGGATCCAGCAGGCCGTCGCCGAACTGCTCGGCGGGGATTGCGAATCCGTCATGCGGGGATCAGGGCCGCCTACCGCGAGCGGCGGGATATCCTCGCGGGGCATCTCGAACGCGCCGGATTCGAATTCGCGAAACCACGGGCGACCTTTTATTTCTGGATACGGACGCCCGGGGGCATGAGCTCGATGGAATGCTGCCGGTTCCTCATCGAGGAGCTCGGAATCGTGGCGACCCCCGGCGTCGGCTTCGGCGCCGGCGGCGAGGGGTACTTCCGCCTCTCGATCACCGCCGATACGGAAACCGTGCGCGAGGCGGGGCGCCGCCTCGAGTCGCTCGGCGCGCGTTTCAAAAAGGCCTAAGGAGGTTCTCCGTGCTCGAGGAGAAGATCGTTCTGAAGGGCATCACGGTCTTCGGGTACTACGGCGTTTCGCCGATGGAGCGCGAGATCGGGCAGAAGCTCGAGCTCGACGTCGAGTTCCATCACGATTTCACGAAAGCGTGCATGACGGACGCCCTCGAGGATACGGTGAACTACGAGCGCGCGTACGCGAAGGTGATGGAAACGGTCGAGGGGAACCGCTTCAACCTGCTCGAGACGCTCGCCGACGCCATCTGCCGCGCGCTGTTCGAGCAGTTTCCCCTCGTGAGATCGGTCCGAACGACGATTCGCAAGCTCACGCTGCCGTTCCCAAACGCCATGTCGCACGTCGAGGTGGTCGTTGAGCGGACATCGCGGGAATCCTGAGGCCGAGGCGCTCCTCTCGCTCGGCTCGAATCTCGGAAAGCGGGAAGAGACGTTGCTGCGGGCCGTCGAACGGCTGCGGCGGTGCGCGGGGGTGCGCGTCGAAGAGGTGAGCTCGCTCTACGAGACCGAGCCCGCCGGATACGCCACCGGGCGCGTCTTCATCAACGCGGCTTGCGCCCTCGCGACGACGCTTTCTCCGCGCGAGCTCCTCGATCTGTGCCTCGGCATCGAACGCGAGTTCGGCAGGAAGCGCGGCGGGGGTTCGCCCGATCGAACCCTCGATCTCGACATCCTCGCGTACGGCGGCCTCGAGATCCGCGAGGATGACCTCGCGATCCCGCACCCGCGACTCCGCGAACGGCCTTTCGTCCTCGTTCCGCTCGTCGAAATCCGCCCGGCTTTCCATCTTCCGCCCGACGGGAAAACGATCCTCGAAATCCTGCGCGAATGCGCGGGCGGAGGTTGGACGCAGCGCGTCTCGTCGGAGGAGAGACCCGCTGAACGCGTTCTTTATCAATTGGTTGTAATGATGTTGACAGGCCGGGCCGATTTTCCAATAGTGTAAGGGCATGAAGGATCTGAAAGCAGGCTCCTCGCGAATGGAGTCCGCTACATCGCCGTCGAGGGGAACATCGGGGCGGGCAAAACGACGCTCGCGCGGCTCATCGCGGAGGAGTCTTCCGCCGCCCTCTTTCTGGAAGAAGTCGACGACAATCCCTTCATCTCGAAATTCTACCACGAACGGAAAGGCTACGCCTTTCAGGCGCAGCTCTTCTTTCTCCTGAACCGTTTCCGGCAGCAGAGCGACATCTCGCAGCGCGATCTCTTTTCCGAGCTCATCGTCGCCGACTATCTCTTCGCCAAGGACAGTATCTTCGCACACGTCGTTCTCGAGGACGACGAGCTCGTGCTCTACGACCGACTCCTCGAACAGCTCCGCGGGAAGATCGTGAATCCCGATCTCGTCATCTATCTCCAGGCGTCTCCGGGCGTCCTCATCGACCGGATACGCAGGCGCGGGAGGAGCTACGAAAAGGGGATCACGGAGGAGTATCTCTCGACGGCCTGAACGACGCGTTCAACCATTTCTTCTTTCACTACGAGGACTCGCCGCTCCTCATCGTCAACACCGACCGGCTCGACTTCTCGGCGAGCAGCGAGCATCTCGAGGATATCTTCGCGCGAATCACGGACCGATTCACGGGCACGAGATTCTACGTGCCCTCGTGGGAGCCGGGGTTGTCATGAGAGACGAAGGTGACGAAGCAACACGATACTCGACATGAAAGCGAGGGGCGAGAGGATCGTCTCCCTCACCTCCTACGACTACCTCTGCGCGAAGATCGTCGACGAATCGGGAGTCGATCTCATCCTCGTCGGCGACTCGCTCGGCATGGTCGTGCTCGGTTTCGAGAACACGCTTCCCGTCACGATGGAGGAGATCATCCATCACCGCAAGGCGGTCGCGCGGGCGCGGCCGAAAGCGCTCCTTATCGCCGACATGCCCTTCATGTCGTATCAGGCGAGCGTCGAGGACGCCGTGCGCAACGCCGGCCGCCTCGTCAAGGAGGGTGGCGCCGAGATCGTGAAGATCGAGGGAGGCGAGCGCTACGTGCCGGTGATCGAAGCGATCGTGCACTCCTCCATCCCCGTCGTCGGCCATCTCGGGCTCACGCCGCAGTCGCTTCATCAGTTCGGCGGCTACCGCGTTCAGGGCAAGGACGAGAAGGTCGGCGGATACGCTCGTCTCCGACGCCGCGGCCCTCGAGAGGCGCCGGATGCTTCGCGATCGTGCTCGAGGGCATTCCCTGGCCGCTCGCCGGAGCGGATCACCGGAATCGATCGCGATACCGACGATCGGCATCGGCGCCGGTCCGCTCTGTTCGGGTCAGATACTCGTCGTGCACGACATGCTCGGGATCCACGATAAACCGCTGCCTCGCTTTGTCAAGAAGTACGAGGACCTCGGGCTCAGGATACAGGAGGCCGTGTCCGCGTACGTGCGGGAAGTGAAGACGGGAGTTTCCCCGCGATGGAGCACAGCTACGACGCGGAAAGCCGGAAAAAGGATCGGACCGCCGGGAAATGAAGATCGTCACCAGACCTCGAGACGCTCGCCGCGCCGTCGATGAGATCAGGAAAGCCGGGGCACGGGTCGGCTTCGTGCCGACAATGGGAGCGCTGCACGAAGGGCACGCGAGCCTCGTCCGGATGGCGCGCGCGCGCGCGGATTTCGTCGTCGCGTCGATCTTCGTGAACCCCAAGCAGTTCGGGCCGAAGAGGATTTCTCGAGGTATCCCCGGAGCTTCGAAGCGGATCGCGTCATGCTCGGGAATCTCGGCTGCGATCTCCTGTTTCATCCGGACGGCGCCGATCTCTATTCCGCCGCCGATCGTACGCGGATATCGGTCGAGGGGATATCCGACGTTCTCTGCGGATCCTCGCGGCGCGATCATTTTCAGGGAGTCGCGCTCGTCGTGGCGAAGCTCTTCAATATCATCGGGCCCGACGAGGCCTTTTTCGGCCAGAAAGACGCCCAGCAGGCTCTCGTCATACAGAGAATGGCGGCCGACCTCGATTTTCGCGTGGCCATCCGGCTCGGGCCCACCGTCCGGGAGGCCGACGGCCTCGCGATGAGCTCCCGGAACCGGTACCTCGATCCGGAAGCGCGCGCGAAGGCGCCCTCGATGTACGCGGGGCTCGTGTCGGCGAGGCGCGGGATCGAGGCCGGGGAACGCGTCCCCGCGCCGCTCGCCGGGATGATGACCGGGGCGATGCGCGCGGCGGGATTCGACGTCGAATACGCGGCCGTCCTCGACGGCGCGGCGCTCGGACCTCTCGAAAGGATCGAGGGGACGGTCCTCCTCGCGTGCGCCGGACGAATCGGCGGCACGCGTCTCATCGACAACGTGGCTCTCAGGGTGTCGGACGGAAGGGTCGAGGAGATCGTTCTCGAGTTTCCCGAATGGAGCAGATATGCATGAGCGCAGCGGATGCGCCGCGCTGATCCTCGCCGCGGGCGAGGGCACGCGGATGAAATCGAGCCTCGCGAAGGTGCTGCATCCCGTCGCGGGGAAGACGATGATCAGACACGTCCTCGAGACGGTGCAGGCGATCGGGCCGGCGCGCGTCGTCGTCGTGATCGGGCATCAGGCGGATGCCGTGCGCCGCGAGCTCGAGGGGGAGAAAGTGGAATTCGTCCTCCAGGAGCGGCGTCTCGGCACGGGGCACGCGGCGCTCATGGCGGAGGGGAGCTTCGACGGTTTCGCGGGGACTATCGTCGTCCTGAACGGCGATACGCCGCTCCTGCGTCCCCGCACGCTCGAGCGTCTCGTTTCTTTCCACCGCGGCGAGGGGGCTTCGGCGACCGTCCTGTCCGCCGAGATCGACGATCCGGCGGGGTACGGGCGCATCGTGCGCGACGATCGGGGGGCGTTTCTCCGCATCACGGAACACAAGGACGCGGACGACTCTGTCCGCGCGATCCGGGAGATCAACAGCGGCATATTCTGCTTCGAGAGCGCCGACCTCTACGGCGCTCTCAAAAGGGTCGGGCGCCGCAACGTGCAGGGGGAATACTACATCACCGACGTGATGGAGATCCTGCAGGGGGAGGGAAAGCGCGTCGCCGTGTTCAGGTGCGATCAGCGGGAGGAAGTGCTCGGGATCAACACCGTCGAACAGCTCCATGCTGCGGAAAGGCTGATGAAGAGGGATGGATAGAATCTACGCTCCGTGGCGCAGCGCGTATTTCGCGACGCCGAAGAAGGGCGGCTGTCTCTTCTGCGAGATCCAGAAGGAAACGGATGACGAGCGGGTGGGCGTGCTCGAGCGCGGGGATCACTGGTTCGTCATTCTCAACATGTTCCCGTACACGAACGGCCACATCATGATCGTCGCGAAGCGGCATATCGAGCGCGTCGGCGAACTCTCGCCCGACGAGGGACGCGAGCTCGTTTCGCTCCTCGCCCGAGGCGAGGAGGCCGTTCGCGAGGCGTATCGTCCCGACGGAATGAACATCGGGATCAACATAGGGCAGGGTGCGGGAGCGGGGATCGCGGGGCATCTTCATGTGCATCTCTGCCCGCGGTGGACCGGGGATACGAATTTCATGACCGCTCTCGCGGAGACGCGCGTCGTATCGGAAGCGCTCGAGGAGTGCTACCGGAGGCTCGCTCCCCATTTCGGGAGGGGACGGACGTGACCAGGATGATCGGCAGGCGGAAGAGGCGACCGCGCGCGATCATCTTCGTCGCGCTGCTCGCCGGTCTCATCGGATTCTCCCTCGCCGTGCGGTGGCTGGGGCTCGGCGCGCGATTTGCCCGCGGCGAGGAGCCCTCGTTCCAGATCGAGGTCCTGAACGGAACGAAGGAGACGGGCATCGCCATGGACGTGGCGAAAGAGCTCAGAGGGCGGGGGATCGACGTTCTCATCGTCGACAACGCGGAGCGGCTCGATTTCGGGGAATCGGTTATCGTCGATCGGAAAGGGAATCCCCGCCTCATGCGGAGGCTCGCGAAAACTCTCGGATGCCGCACGATCGTGGAGCAGATACATCCTGCTCCCCTCGTCGACGCCACCTACATCGTCGGATACGACAGGATCCGCGGATCCGCCCGGGGAAGAAGTTAGGGTTTGTCGCCCGGAAGGGCGCGGTGTATAATGATCGAGGAGGTTATGCTGTGGCGGCTAAAAGACGCATCGGGCTCGTCGCTCTCGTGTTCTTTCTCGGAGTGATCGTCGGGAGCGTCGTGGGGGAAGTGATCGCGCTCCTTCTGCCCGAGGGGAACGTGATGAGGGATCTCTTCGTTTCCGGCAAGGTGCTCAAGGTAGGGCCGCTCGACCTCGATCTCCTCGTGTTTTCGCTCACCTTCGGATTCTCCCTGAAGGTGAACCTCATCAGCGTTCTCGGAATCGTCTTCGTCGCGCTCTTGCTGCGAATGTACGCCTGAAAGGAAGGACGGACACCATGATCTTCGCGACCCTCGGACCGGGCTTCTGTTTCTTCGGGCCTGTCGGCTGGCAGGAGCTACTTATCGTTCTTTTTATCGTCCTTCTGTTCTTCGGGCCGAAGAGGCTTCCCGATATGGCCGAGGCGCTCGGGAAATCCATCCAGAAGTTCAAGAAGGCTTCGCGCGACATCGGGGGCGAGATCGAATCCTCGGCCGGGAAAAAGCCCGAGATCGGCGAAGGAAAAGACAAGCAAGGCTGATTACTGGAGCGGTCTCTCCCTCAGATCCTCGACCTTCGCGTTGTCTCTGACACCCTGGTACCAGCTCGCCATGAAGCGGTTCGCCGTCTCGTTGCGCATCTCGTTCATGAGCCCCTGCCGCGCCTCGACGTATTTCGCCATGTCCGGTTCCGTGCGTTCGACGAGCTTGATCACATAGTAGCGGCCCTGGCCCTCGATCGGGGGGCTCACGGCGTTCACCGCGAGGAATGTGCAGGCCGCGTGGAAGGTCGTGTTGGATCCGATCTCGGGAAGCGGATCGCCCGACTTGAAGAGGGGCGTTTCCCTGACCGCGAATCCCATCGCCTTTGCGGCTGCGTCGAAGGATCCGCCCGAGAGGATATTTGTGCGGAGCGTTTCGGCGATCGCCCGCGCCGCGCCGGCTTCCCTGTCCGCGCGGAGCTCATCGACGAGCTGCGGGCGCACCTGCTCGAACGGCCTCGCCTGCTCGGGTATCTCCTCGAGAATCTTCACGAAGCGGATCGACGTCTCGCCGTCGATGCCGTAGCTCACGTTGCCTGTCTTGTAGTTGAACGCAAAGCTGACGACGCGCGGCGCGAAGCCCAGGTCCTTGACGAACATTCCCTGCGCGAAGGGTTCGGTGTCGAAGGTCTTGAGCGCGCGGTCCGCCGCCGTCTTTTCGAATCCCTTGTCCTGGATCTCGGCGCTGACGTCCCTCAGAACCGTCTGCAGGGAGTCGACGGTATCGGTTCCCGGCTCGACCTTCATGAGAATATGCCTTGCGCGCACCGTTTCGATCCCCTTGTCCGTTTTGCGCTCCTCGATCCTGATGACCTCGTAGCCGAGCGGGGTCCGGACCGGTTCGCTGATCTGGCCGGGCTTCATCGCGAAAGCGACGGCGTCGAACTCGGGCGCCATATCCCCTCTCTTGACGAATCCGAGGTCTCCTCCCTTATCGACGGTGGCGTTGTCGTCCGAATACTCCTTCGCGGCCTCCGCGAAATCGAGGGTTCCCTTCACGATGTCCTCGCGGATGTCCGCGGCGCGAGCCTGCATGTCCTCCTCGTCCGCGGCGGTGGGCTTCTTCTCGATCTCCATGACCCGGACGCGGCGCATCGCGGGCGCCTTGAAGTCTTCCTTCTTCCGCTCGTAGAGCTCCCGGAGCTCGGCGTCGGAGGGCTCGTAGGGCTCGCCTTCCGCCTTCTGTATCGGAATCTGCACGTACCGGGCCTTCATCGCGACGTTCTGCTCCTTGAAGCGATCGAGCAGCTCGCTTTCGGCAATGTGGATCTGAGCGACGAGGTAGGTCTGGAGCTTCATCTCGGGAATCGCCGCGCGGCCCCAGCGCTCGAGCTCGGTCCAGTCGACCTCGGGGTCGGCGAGCGCCCTGAGGTACGCCTGGTAATCGAACTGCCCATCCTGGGTCTTGAACACGTTCTGAAGGGACGGATGGGGGTTCTGCCGGAGAAACGAAACGAGCTCGGCGTCGGCGACGTTCTGGAGCTTGAGCTTCTCGATTTCCTTCTGCATGAGTCTCGCCTGGACGGCGAGCTCCCACGCCTGATCGGCGATGAGGCCGCGCTCCATATCGCTCGGGTCGTAGTTCTCCCCCTTCTGCTCTTTGACCTGGGCGTAGATCTGGTTCAGCATGTCGCCGTACGCCTGCTGGGAAATCTCCTGCTTGTCGACCTTCCCGGCGATGGTGACGTCGAAATCCCGCTGGTTGGGTCCCCGGAGGTCCATTCCCCATACCGCGAAGATGGATATCACGAAGGTGAGGACCACGATCCACAGAATCGTCTTCGTCTTCTCGCGCAAATTCCTGAGCATACTCGATGTTCCTTTTCTTTAGGTTATTCCGGGCTCGATCACGAGCGCATTCGTCCGAAAATCTCAGATAAATTAGCATATTGCGAACGCGAATGCAATTCTTTTAAAGCCCGGATTGACATGCGGTCGACCCTGGTGATACGGTGCATCCGCCATGAAATCACGATATGCGATTGTGTTCGCCGTCGCTCTCTGCGCCGCCGGATCCGTGCGCGCGGAAGGGCGCCGCTTGCCACTGAACGAGCCCCCGAAGCTCAGCTCGAGCTTCGGCGAGTATCGCGACGGGCACTACCACGCCGGAGTGGATCTGAGAACCTTCGGACGCATCGGGCTTCCGTGCATCGCGCCCGATTCGTGCGAGGCCGTGAGGATCCGCGTGTCGCCGGCGGGATACGGAAAGGCGCTCTACCTGAGGCTCGGGGACGGCAGCACGGCGGTATTCGCCCATCTCAACGGCTTCGACCGGGCGCTCGATTCGCTTTCGTACCACTGGAGGATCGAGCGGGGGAAAAACTCGTGCGATTTCGAGATAGGGGGCGGCAGAATCCGCTTCGCGGCGGGGGAGACGGTCGCCTATTCGGGCTCATCGGGTTCGCCCCACCCGCACCTCCACTTCGAGATGCGGGACGCCGGGGGCAGACCGTTCAATCCGCTCGTCGGCCTGTACGAGGTTCCCGACGCGTGCCCGCCGATCATCTCGGCTCTGGAGATCGTGCCGCTGTCGTGGGGAAGCCTCGTGGACGGTTCGCCCGTCGCCTGCACGAGGAGGTTTCGCCTGACCGGGGACTCGCGCTTCGCGCTCGGCGACACGCTGCGTCTCGACGGGCTCATAGGCTTCGGCGTGAGCGCGTACGACAAGCAGGTGAGAGGATCCTACCGCATGGGGCCGTACTCGGTGGAGCTTTTGATCGACGGCGAATCGGTGTATCGCGTCCGGAACCGCACGTTCGATTACTCCCGTTCGGGCGATATCGCTCTCGAGTACGAAGAACGAGGCGGAGACGCCGCAGGGCGTTTCTTCACGCTCTTCAGAAAATCGGATAATGGAATGCCCGATCGCGAGGGATCGGGCGCCGTCACGAACGACGCGGGTAAGGCGGGAGCGGTCGCGCTCCCGGCAGGCCCGCACCGGGGGGAGATCGTCGTCCGCGACGCGGCGGGGAACGAAGCCCGGGGATCGTTTCAATTCGTTTTGAAGCGGAGCCCGGGAGTCGAGGTTGCGCGGAGAATCTCTTCCGGCGCGCCGCGGATAGAAATCGACGCGTTCGATCCCGGCGGAGGATCCGTTTCGACCGATCTGGCCGTCTCCACCGACGGGGGAGCGACCTGGAGCGCCGTTCCGCTCGATGAATCGTCCGGCTCGCTCGCCGCGGCCGCCGCGTCCGATCCCGGGGCGCTCTATCGATGCGTCGTCCGCGACGGCGGGGGAGCGGAGAATCGGCGTTTCTTCGGATTCCCGGATCCGCGCGCCGGGCGGGACAGCGTTTTCTGCGACGTCACTCCCGAGCTTCGCGCCGAGGGGCTCTATCTGGGGATCAGAACCGATCGGGCGCTCGCGTCGATCCCCTCGGTGCGCCGTTCGGGCGGACCGCGCGGAGATTCGCTCGGCGTGTTTCAGACCGGCCCGCGGGATTTCATCGCTTTCGCGCCGGCGGCGCGCCTCGAGAGCGGCGTGAACATAATCACGATACAAGGCCGGGATCACCGGGGGTATACTCTGGAGAGCGCGTCCGCCTTCCAGATCTTCGTGTTCGGATCCGGATCCTCCTCGTCGTTCGATGCGGGGGACGGCTTCACGATTCGGCTCAAGGCTCCCTCCGTGCGCGGCGCCGCCGCGCTCATGGTGCGCGAAGCGCCCGACCCGGGGAGGAAATCACGCGGGCTCGAGCCTGTGTCGGCGCCCTTCTCTCTCGAGTTTCCGTTGGAAGGATACGCCCGGCCGCTCCAATGCGGCTTCGATTCGGGGCGCGCCGCGGGTCTCTATCGCTGGAGCGGAAAGGCGGGATGGCGGTGCGTGGGGGTGCCCCGGGGGGAAGGGGGCATGGTCGAGGTCGGAAAACCTGGCGTCTACGCGGTATTCGCCGATGCCGAGGCGCCGGTCCTGAAGAACCTCGCGTTCACCCTCCGGGGAGCGGAAAGCGGCTTCTTCAAACGCAAGCTCTTTTACGTTCGCGTCGACGACGGAGGATCCGGCGTCGACGCCGAATCGGCGACGGCGATCCTGAACGGTGCGCGCGTCGTATGCGAATACGACGAATACCGTTCCAGACTCGCGATCCCGATTCCCGCGTCATATCCCGCGGGTCCGGCGAGGCTCCGCGTCGAGGTTTCCGATCGTTCGGGGAATAGAAATTCAGCCGAGTTCGGCTTTGTGATAGAATAGCGATGGAGGAGGACGGCAGCATGCCCGCCCCGCGTTTCATACATCTTCATAACCATTCGGAGTACAGCCTGCTCGACGGCGCGATCCGGATCAAGGATCTCGTCGAGGCCGCCCGGGGGATGGGTATGGGCGCCGTCGCGCTCACGGACCACGGAAACATGTTCGGCGCGGTTCCTTTTCTCAAAGCGGCGGGAGAGGCGGGGATCAAGCCGATCGTCGGCATGGAGACCTATCTCGCCGAGGGGGCCATCAAGGAGAAGAGCCGCGTGGCGGGTCAATTTCACAACGATCATCTCACGCTTCTCGTCACGAGCGAAGAGGGGTACCGCAACCTCATCGAGCTCTCTTCCATCGCGTACGTCGAGGGTTTCTACTATCGGCCGCGCATCGATCTCGATCTGCTCTCCGCCCATGCGGGCGGGCTGATCGGCATGAGCGGATGCCTCCAGGGAGGCGTTTCGAGGCTGCTTCGCGTCGATAAATGGAAAGAGGCGCGCGCGCTCGCCGAACGCCTGTCCTCGATTCTCGGGGCCGGACGCTTCTATCTCGAGATCCAGAATCACGGTATCCCCGAAGAGCTCGCGCTCATACCGAAGATGGCGAAGCTCTCCGCGGAGACCGGGATTCCGCTCGTCGCGACGAACGACTGCCACTACCTCAAGGCCGAGGATCATCAGTCTCACGACGTGCTCCTGTGCCTGCAGACCGGCAAGGATCTCGAAGATTCGGCGCGGGTGCTCCGCTCCAATCCGGAGACATATTTCAAATCCCCCGAGCAGATGGCGGCGCTCTTTCCCGAACATCCGAAGGCGCTCGAGGCGACGATCGAGATCGCCGCGACGTGCGATTTCCGGCCGCGGAAAGCCGCACGCATCTCCCGCGCTTTCCGCTGCCGCCGGGTTTCGCGACGACGCGGGAGTACCTCGAGCGCGTCGTCATGGAGAACCTGCCGAAGCGCGTCGCCGAGGTGACCGAGGATGTCCTCAAGCGGATGCGCTACGAACTCGACGTCATCGCGAGGATGAGGTTCGAGGGGTACTTCCTCGTCGTCTGGGATATCGTCAACACGGCCCGCGAGCGGGGGATCCCCGTCGGAGCCGGGCCGAGGGCTCTGCGGCGGGAAGCCTCGTCTGCTACACGCTCGGCATCACCTCGATCAACCCGCTCGAGAACGGCCTCATCTTCGAGCGCATCCTCAATCCCGAGCGCGTATCGATGCCCGACATCGACGTCGATTTCTGCGACGAGCGGCGGCAGGAGATCATCGAATACGTCATCGAGAAATACGGCAAGGACAACGTCTGCCAGATCATCACCTTCGGACGCATGGCCGCGCGCGCGGTGTCTGCGCGACGTCGGGCGGGTGCTCAAGGTCCCGTACGCGGACGTCGACCGCCTCGCCAAAATGATTCCGCCGCAGGTCGGCACGACGCTCGCGAAAGCGCTGCAGTCGGTTCCGGAGCTCGACGCGCTCTACCGGCAGGACGCCACCGTCCGGAAGCTCATCGATCTTTCGTTCGCCGCTCGAGGGGCTCGCGCGGCACGCCTCGACGCACGCCGCGGGGATCGTCATCACTCCGACGAAGCTCGTCGATCACGTCCCGCTCTTTCGTTCGAACAAGGGCGAAATAACGACGCAGTACGAGATGAAGATACTCGAGGATCTCGGCATCCTCAAGATCGACATCCTCGGGCTCAAGACCCTCTCGCAGATTCAGAACACCATGGAGCTCGTCGACGAGCACGAAGGGGAGCGCATCGATCCCAACCGGATACCGTTCGACGACGACGCCGACCTACGATCTTTTCCGCCGCGGGCAGACCGTCGGCATCTTTCAGGTGGAAAGCTCCGGCATGCGCGATGTTCTCAGGAGGATCGCCCCGACGACGTTCGAGGACGTGATCGCCATCAACGCGCTCTATCGCCCCGGTCCCCTCGGCAGCGACATGGTGAGCGATTTCATCGAATGCAAGCACGGCCGCAAAAAGATCGTGTACGAGGATCCGCGGCTCGAGCCGATTCTCGCGGAGACGTACGGCGTCATCCTGTATCAGGAGCAGGTCATGCGGATCGCCTGCGATCTCGCCGGCTTCACCCTCGGGGAGGCCGACATTCTGCGCCGCGCGATGGGGAAGAAGAAGAAGGAGGAGATGGAGAAGAAGCGCCACGCCTTCATCGACGGAGCGCTCGGCGCGGAACCTCTCGCAAAAGAAAGCGATCAAGATCTTCGATCTCATCAACTTCTTCTCCGGGTACGGATTCAACAAGTCCCACTCGGCCGCCTACGCGGTCATCTCGATACAGACCGCGTACCTCAAGGCGCACCATCCAGCGGCCTTCATGGCGGCCTCCATGACGTGCGACATGGCGGACACCGACCGGCTCATCGTGCTTCTCGACGAATGCCGCAATCTCGGCGTCTCGGTGCGTCCGCCCGACGTGAACACGGGCGGCGTCGGCTTTCGGTCTCGCCGCGGGCGAGATCACGTACGGCCTCGCGGCGATCAAGAACGTGGGCGTACAGGCGATCGAGTCGGTCGTCGAGGCGAGGCGCCGCGGGCCCTTCGCCGATCTCTTCGACTTCTGCGAGCGGGTCGATCTGCGCCTCGTGAACCGGCGCGTCGTCGAGAGCCTGATCCAGAGCGGCGCCATGGACGGTCTCCCCGGGACGAGGGCCGAGAAAATTGCGACCCATCGACCGCATGTTTTCCCGCGCCCAGCGGCGGCAGAGCGAGAGGAGCGCGGGCAGGGATTTCTCGGCTTCTTCGAGGGAGCCTCCTCGGGCGACGCCGGAGCCCTCGAGGCCGTGCAGCCGATTGGGACGAGTCGACCCGGCTGCTCCGAGAGAGGAATCGCTCGGATTCTACTTCTGCGGGCATCCGCTCGACCGCCACGCGGAGATGCTCGGAAGGCTCGTCAGCGTCGACAGCCTGAAGCTCAAGGAGGAAGCGCGATCGGGAGGCGAGTCGTGGGGATCGCGCTCGTCACGGACCTGCGCGTCATCCTCGACCGAAAGGGCAATCCGATGGCGTTCGTCACGATCGAGGACGTGCAGGGTTCCTACGAGATCATCGCCTTTTCCGATTGCTACCAGAAGCGGCGAACGAAGCTCCAGCCGGACCAGATCGTCGTCGTGGCGGGAAAGATATCGGTGAAGGACCGGGGAGACGTGAAGATCATCGCCGACGAAGTGTATACGATCGGGGAGGCGATCCAGATGCTCGCGAGAAAGGTGCACCTCACGATTCGTCCGGAAGCCTTCAGCGAGAGCGGGCTCGATCGGCTCAAGGAGACGCTCGGCCGGTTCCCCGGCGAGCGCGAGGTCGTCTTTCACATTCGCGAGAACGGGCGCGAACGGGGCGTTTTCCGCGCCCGCCTCGGCAAGGTCTCTCCGGGCGTCGAGCTCCTGCGGGAATTGAACGCGATAACGGGGGTTGAGCATGTCGAAGTCTCCAGCTAGCCTGTTTCTTCTCGCGAGCCTCGTCGCGGCGGCGTGCTGCGCGTCCGCCGGCGCCGGCCGGTCCCAGATACTCGAGGATATACGCCTGGTCGATAGTCCCACCGCCGGTATTCCGCCCCATGGGGGCTACCTGATTCATGGCGGCGTCGGTCACGACAGCGGGATTCTCGCCGGGATCGGCGTCGGATTCTTCGACCGAGCCCTGCTCGGCGTCTCCTTCGGCGTCCAGAAGTTCATCGGGCGCGGCGACGTCGAGGTGAACGACCGGCCCGGCTTCGAGATCCGCGTCCGCCTGATCGAGGAGAGCGCGGCGGGTCCCGCGTTCGCTCTCGGGATCGATACGCAGGGGGAAGACGCGTACCTGGAAGATGCGCAGCGCTACGAGCGAAAGTCGAAGGGCGCCTACGCGGTCGTCAGCAAGAACTACCGGTTGATCGAGGATTTTTCGATCCACGGGGGCGTGAATTATTCGTTCGAAGCGAAGGATGAAGAAGGGGTGAACGTATTCGGCGGCTTCTCGCTCGAGCTCATCGAGGGTTTCAGCATTCTCCTCGACTACAACGCCGCGCTCGACGACAACGACACGGAAATCGCCGCGCATCTCACGAGGGGCAGGGGATACCTCGACGGCGGCCTGCGATTCGATTACCGGGATAATCTGAGATTCAAGATATTCTTCAAGGATCTCCTCGATAATTACTTTCCCGTATCGGGCGTGGACCGTTCCCTCGAGGTATTCTACGTGAATTCGTTCTGACGATCGCATCGGGGCGCCCGGACCGTTCGCTCCATGCCGGCCGCCGGCATAAGGAGGGGGGGGAAGGAGCCGTTTTTAGCTTGACCCTATCGTATTGGTTCATATATAATTGAGATGCCAGCGCGAGAGGTGCTACAATCGAGTTCCGTGTTGCATATCCCTGATCGGAAAGAGTATGCTTTCCATTCACGTCAGGGATTTTTATTTGGGGGTGCGACGGTCATATGATACGAAAAGAGCTCCTCGACATTCTGGCATGCCCCGCATGCAAGGAAAGGGTCGTTTTGAACGAATCGGGAACATATCTGCTCTGCAACACGTGCCGCGTCCGCTATCCGATCGAGGAGGAGATCCCGATCATGCTCGTCGACAGGGCGGAGAAGATCGATTAGCGGTTCGAGCGGTCTCCGGACGGCCGTTTCGTCGTGGTCACGGCGTTCCTGATTCGGAGGGGTATATGAAAAGACTCCTTCTCGCATCGATGCTCTGCGCGGCGCTCACGTCCCCCGCCTTCGCCGGGCTGTCCCGCGTCGTTTCTTCGAACGCGGGAAGCGTGACGGTCGAATTCACCGTTCCCGACCCGTCCGTCACACCCATCGAATCCGAGGGAAGCGAGCGGTTGAGCCGGGTATTCGTGAAGGGTTTTCTTTCGCGCGACGTCGAGGGCTCGCCCCTCCTTCCCGTGCGTCGGTTCTTCTTCGCGGTCGGCGCCTCCGCGAACGTCCGGCTCGACGTGCTCGAAGAGGAGTCGTACATCCTCGGCGGCGTGCTCCCGACGGTCGCGCTCGAGAAAGGCTCCTTCGGGGATATGCGCGCGACGCTCGCGAAGGCTCCTCCCCTGGCGGAGCAGCGGTTCGTTCGCCTGTCGGGCGTCGAGAGGGTGCGCGGCGCGTACGTCGCGTTCGTCGATCTGCATCCGGTTCTCTTCGATCCGGCGGCGAAGGGGCTTTCGTGCGTCCGCAGGATCGTCGTCCGTATTTCCTTCACGCCGGGCGAAACGGGCCGGTCGGGAGGAAGAGGCGCGCTTTTCGGGGACGATCTGCTCGTCAACGCCGAGCAGGCGGCTTCCTGGAGCCGTCCTCAGGCGGCCGCCGGCGCAGGGCGCGAATCCTTCGAATTCGCCCTCTCGAACAACTGGGCCAGGATCGGCGTGAAGGCGAAAGGGCTTTACATCGTCACGTATAACGACCTTCTCTCGGCGGGCGCCAATCCCTCGCTCATCGATCCCGCCACGCTGCGGCTCTTCTCGGGAGGACCCTATCCCGAGCCCGACAGCCTGAGTCTGGGCGGAAGCTGGAGGGATGATTACCATCTCACCGAGCACGCCATCCTCTACCGCGGGCAGGGCGGCGGTTCCCTGCAGCCGACCGACACGATATTCTTCTACGGCATTCCGGCGATGGGCTGGGCGAACGACGCCGATCCTTCGGCCGATCCGCGGCAGTATTTCAAGCATCCGTACGATTCGGCGAACGTCTACTGGCTCACGTGGGGCGGCAGCTTCGCCGGCGCTCCGCGCAGAATGGACGATCGGGACGTCGCGCCGCTCTATGCCCCGGGCGACACGCTGATCGCGTGGTACGAGGAGCGCATCCGGATGGAGAAGGACCTGTACTACGATCCCATCTACGTCGATGACCGGTGGTACTGGAATTTCCTCAAAATGAACGGAAGCACGTCGTACTTCCAGAGCGAGTTCTACGCGACGGACGTCGCCGACGCCTCGGGCGTCATGAAAACGAAGGTGTACGGTCCGTACAACTACGCGAGGTTCCAGAACACGGCGACGTATCTCGTCAACGGCGTGGTCGCCGGGACGATCACCTGGGTCGTGCCGTACGGCTACAATCCGTCGAGCATGAGGATCTTCGAGGCCGCGGTATCGAACGTCGCCGAGGGGCGCAACGTCTTCGGCGTGTCGAAGCCCGTCGACAACGAGATGTACGTGTTCTGGTACGAGATATTCTATCACCGGCTTCTCCGGGCCTCGCAGGGAACGCTCTCTTTCGGCGTGCCGGAGCGGGATCGCCGGGCTCGCTACGATCTCGCGGGGTTCCCGGCGGGGGAGAAGCTGCTTTTCGACGTGACCGCCGACGAAAGCCCCGTGCTCTGCACCGGATGGCAGCCGGCGTCGGGAGGTCTCGTCTTCGAGGATTCGCTGCAGGGGCGGCCGCGCCGGTACGTCGCGGTGTCGAGAACGGCGCTCAGAAAAGGGGACCTTTCCTATGCGGCCGTGCCGTCGCTCAGAGACGAGAGCGCCTGCCCCGATATGGTGATCCTGTACCACGAGGACTTTCGTGACGCGGCCCTCGCGCTGAAGGCGCACCGCGAGCAGGTGTTTCCGGGCGTCGGCAGTCCCGTCGTCCGCGCGGTGGCCATCGAAGACGTGTATAACAATTTTTCCGGCGGGCACAAGGATCCGGTCGCGATCCGCAATTATCTCAAGTTTCTCTACGATCGGGGCGATTGCAGGGCGGGGGGAGAGCCGGTCCTCAAGTATGTCCTCCTTTTCGGAAACGGCACGTACGACACCCGCGACCTGCTCGCTCAGAAGAACGATTTCGTGCCGCTCTATATCAACGTGCGATACCCGAACGAATCGGAAGGGGTCGAGGACGAGGACTTTTTCGTGAAGCTCGACGGCGGCATCGACCGCGCGCCCGATCTCGCGATCGGAAGGTTGAGCGTTCTCACGAACCGCGAAGCGAACGCATGGGCGCAGCGCATCGTCGATTACGAGGCGAGGCCGGAGCGCGGCGCCTGGCGGAACAAGATCCTTCTCGTCGCCGACGACGAGTTCTCCACGTATCGCCAGGACGATTTCGAATTTCTCATCTCGACCGAAGAGCTCGCGGGACGGAGCGGGCCGTTCCCGACCCCGCTGGACGTCGAGAAGATATATCTTCACAACTATCCCTTCGCCGGGGACGTGAAGCCGGCGGCGCGCAAAGATCTCGTCGGGAGATGGAGCGACGGCGCCCTCATCATCAACTACAACGGACACGGTTCCCCGCTCCAGATGGCGGACGAACGAGTCATGGTCAACTCGGACCTCTATTCACTCACGAACGGGATGAGGCGTCCCCTCTTCCTGTCCTTTTCCTGCTCCGTCGGCGATCTCGACTCTCCGTACCACCGGAGCATGGCGCAGAACATGACGACGTACGACGCGGGAGGCTCGATAGGCACGATAGCGGCGGCGGCGCCGACGTACCTCTACCCGAACGATCTGCTCAACAAGGCGATTTACGAGAGCATTTTCATCTCGAAGGACAGCACGGGAACGAGACCGCTGGGCTACGCGCTCCAGCTCGCGAAGTACGCGGTAGTCTCCATAAGCGGGTACGAGAGCAACAACACGAAATACATGCTGCTCGGCGATCCCGCGATGCGTCTCGCGGCGCCGTCGTACGCGGTCGAGCATGAGACCGCCGGGATCGATACGATGCGGACGGGCGAAAGGTACGGGATCGCGGGATCCGTCACGGCCGGCGGTCGTGTGCTCTCTTCCTTCAACGGGACCGCGGACGTGATCGTGCAGGAAGCCGAGAACAAGATCGACGAATCGTTCGTCACGGGCGGCGTTCCCATCCGCCTCGTGTACGCTCTCCCCGGCGCGGAGTTCTTCCGGGGGACGGTGGACGTCACCGCGGGAAGATTCACCGTCGGTTTCACCGTGCCGAAGAGATGCCATACGGGTCCCGACGCCCGGATCAGGAGCTACGTGGCCTCCCCCGGTATCGACGGGGTCGGCGCGTGCGATACGCTGCTGATCGCTCAGGCGGAATCGCCTCGTCCCGATCTCGAAGCCCCGTCCGTGCACGTCTATTTCTCCGGACAGGCGACGAAGGTCAAAGCGGGCGCGCGCCTCATCGCCGATCTCTCCGATCCGGACGGGATCGCGATTCTCGGCACCGAGCCCCAGAGCTCGATCTTCCTCGAGTTCGACGGAAGCGGTTTTCCGGTCTATGTGACCGATTTCTTCGCCTACGACCACGGCTCCTCGACGTCGGGAAGGGTCGAGTACCCGCTCTCGGCCGGCTTCGAGCCGGGGCCCCACACGGTCATGATCAAGGCGTTCGACAACCTCGGGCTCTCGACGTCCGATACCCTTCGTTTCGAGATCGTCGAGGAGGGGCTCTACGAGGTGAGCGACGTCTTCAATCTCCCGAATCCCTTCTCGAAGAGCACGAACTTCATATTCCAGGTGACGAACCCGGCCGAGGCGAGGCTCGCCGTGTTCACCGTATCCGGCATCAGGATCTGGGAGCAGCGGATCTCGGCGCTCGAGGGATTCAACAGCATATATTGGGACGGTCGGGACTCGGCGGGGGATCCGATCGCGAACGGCACGTACCTGTACGTGCTCGAGGTCGATTTCAAGGATTCCTTCCACAGGACGGAAACGATCAGGGGAAAGGCGGTTCTGCTGCGCTAGCGCGCCGGGTACGGCCGCGGAGCGCCCCCTGAGAATTCATCGCGCCATCGAGGCAAACAGCTTGACCCGGCCAGGAGAGGGCTATTATTTATAGTGTATATCGTGTAGAACGGAGGATCTGCGTATGCTGAAGAACATGACGATTTTCGCTCTCGCGGCGGTTTTGGCTTTTCCCCTGACGGGGACCCTGAAGGCGCAGGGGGAGGCGGGTGCTCATTCTCTCATCATTCCGCCGGGCGCTCGGGCGAACGGGCTCGGGCAGTGCTATGTCGCGATCGCGGACGACGCGACGGGAATATGGTGGAATCCAGGAGGGCTCGCGTTCGTCAATAACGCGGCGGATCTCATGCATTCGCAGCTCGTTCCGGAGCTCGCTTCAGACGTGTTCTACGAGTATCTCGGAGGCGCTTTCAAGGTCGAGGGGCTTGGAACGATCGGGGCCTCGTTGATATACCTCACCTACGGCGAATGGGAAGGCCGGGGCCAGAACAACGAGTATCTGGGCAAGTTCCGTTCCTGGGAGATTGCGCCGATGATAAGCGGAGCGGTCAAGGTCTGGGACAACATCGGCATCGGCATGAATCTCAAATTCGTCTATATCGACCTTGCGCCGAGGGAAGCGACCGTCGAAGGGCAGGCGGGGAGAGGGAGCTCGGTGGCCGTCGATGTCGGCGGACTCTGGAGGGTGCCCGATTTCTCTATCCTGGGCTACAAGGTCTCGCAGCTCGATCTCGGCGTGTGCGTGTCCAATCTCGGACCGTCGGTCAGCTTCGTCAACGTGGATCAGGCGGCGTCTCTTCCGCGCAACCTGCGAACCGGCTTCGCCTATACGCCCTACTCGAGCGAGCTCGGCCGGGTGACCTTCGCGGCCGAGTTCAACAGGCCGCTCGTGGAGTTCGATCGCTCGAACACGTACCACGCCGGGGCGGAATTCACCTATATCGACCTGATAACGGTGCGGGCCGGCTACATGCACGACAGGGACGGCAATATCATGGACCCGACGTACGGTCTCGGGTTCAGCTTCAGCAAGCGCTACCGGCTCGACTGGGCGAGCATTCCCCAGGCGCAGGAGCTCGGCAGAGTGCATCGCTGGTCGATCGGTTTCACGTTCTAGCCCCTGGGAAAGGTTTGACGCATTCTTGGCAGAGAACCGCTCCTGGAATCCAGGCGCAGTTGCTTTTTATTCGACTCTTCAATACAATCCCCTGCGCGCAGGAGACCGCCCGGATCTCGGGAGCGGCGCGCGCCTCGGAAACGAAACGGAGATTCGCCATCGGGCGCTGAGCGTGGAGGTCGTATGCGTTATGCGGTAATTTCATTCGTCGCGTTCCTGCTCGCGCTGTCTCCGGCCGCGCTGCCGGCTTCGGTCGGCCCCGCTCTCGGGAAGGCCGCCGCGGGATCGGCGAGCCCCGGCATAGCCTCGTCCGTGTTCTTCACGGACGGCGCTCTCGCGGCGCCGGGAGCGAAGCCTCTCGGCGAGCGTCTCCCTCTTCACGCGGCGCGTGTCGCGGTACCGGGCGCGTTTCTCTCCGGGGAGAAGCCGGCGCGGGCGGGATCGGGCGCCTCGTGGACCCGCCGGAATACCGCCGTCGCGATACTCGCCTCCGCGATCCTTCCGGGGATGGGAGAGCTCTACTGCTACCGGGCCTCGCGAGATCCCTGGACCCTCGCCCGCGTCCCCGTCTTTCTGGCCGCCGAGGGATACCTCTGGTACAGCTACGTGGACAACAAGAATACAGGGAAGGACTACAAGCGGGACTACGAGGCGTACGCCGACGCGCACTGGGATCTGGACCGATTCCTTCACAATCATCCCTACTGCGCGGGCATCGACAGTTGCAGCAGCTGGGAACAGTACAACAGCGACGCCAGGAACGACTATAACTATTTCTTCTATACGCCTCGTGAAGCGGATAGGGAGGAGTACTACGAGAACATCGGCAAGTACAACGCGTTCGCCTTCGGATGGGATGACGCCCTGGATTATGCGGATCCGGCCTTCACGTATCAGACCGCTCATCGTATGTACTACGTATCTCTGCGGAACGAGAGCGATCGCTATCTATTGAACGCCGACCAGAGGCTCATGGGGCTCATCGTGAATCGAGTCGTTTCCATGCTCGATACGGGATGGCTCGCGTACCGGATTTCGAAGGGGCAGGATCCTGACAAGGGGTGGGGCGTCAGGTTCAAGACGTACGACCGGACGCCGGTCATCGTTATCAGCCGCCGTTTCTAGCGGAGGAAGAGGATGAGACGAATCATGAGAATTCCGGCGATCGCCGCGTGCGCGTTCCTGTTCGTATCCGTCTCCGCGTCGGCCGAATCGGTGTTCGACGCCGGCCGTCTGCAGTCTCCGGCGTTGCGCATCGAATCCCCGGGAAACGCGGGGAGCTTCGGCGCCGGAGGCGCGATTCCCGCGCCGGCCGCGCCCGAAGCGGGCGAACCGTCGAAAGCGATTTCGGCGAAGAGCGCAGCCCTCTGGAGCCTCCTGCTTCCCGGGCTCGGGCAGCAGCGAGCCGGGCATACGCTTCGCGCGAAGATATACTACGGTATCGAAACCGCCACCTGGATCACGGTCGCGAGCTTCCTGTGGATGGGATACGATCGGGAGAATACGTACAAGGATTACGCGGTGGTTTTCGGGGGCGTCCGCGGGACCGATCATTCGAAGGATTATTACCGGACGATCGGCGAGCACATGTCGAGCGACGGTCCCGGAGGCTACAACGAAGAGCTGCGGCGCGAAGCGCGCGATCTCTACTATCCCGACCTCGAAGCGATGGATTCCTATTACGAGCCCCGCGCGATGACCGGAGAAGAGAGCTGGGCGTGGGGGAGCGAGAGCGAGTACCGCCGCTACGGAGACATCCGCGACGGCAGCCGCTTCGCATACCGCGTCGCCCTCTATTCGGCGGTCGGCGCCGTCGCACTCAGAATCGTGAGCGCCGCCGACGCGGTGAGAATCGTCCGGACCGATCGACGCCCCGCGGCGAACGAGGGAACGACGTCGATCGGTCTCGAGCGGCAGCCGCGGGGCTTCGCGCTCTGCGTGCAGCGATCGTTCTAGGATTGTCCGCCGGTGGCCCGGCAGGCGGCGCGAGATGAAACGCATCGTACCGGCACTCGTGATTCCGCTCATGCTCTGCGCGCCGGCGCCGCGCGTGTCCTGTTCGACTCCGGCGTGCGCGGAGTCTCCGATTTCCGCGACGCATCCCAGCGACGCCGCGGCCTTTCCATCGAAACCCGACACCGCGATCGCTCTCCGCATCGAGGAGACGGCTCTTCGCTACGGGGCGGGCGACCTGCGCGAGCCGACCGGCGTTGCGGTCGACGCGCGGGGAACCGTGTACGTCGCGGACGCGATGGCGGGAAAGGTGTTCGGATACGCTCCCGACGGAGCGTCGATCGAGTTCGAGCGGCCGCCGAACAACCCTTCGTTCTATCCCATCGACGTCGCCGTTCAGGAGTCGTTCATTCTCGTCCTCGATTATTCGCAGAACAAGCTCCTGCGCTACGATCCGCGCGGCGCCTATCTCGACGTCCTTCTGTCCTTCGACGTGTTCGATCGGGTCCGTCCCGTTTCGCTCACCGGAGGGCCGGGAGGGAGGATCATCACGGCCGACGTCGTGAACCACGCCGTCGTCCTGTGGACGCCGCTCCTCGAGCGCGAGCTGACGATCGGGGAGTTCGGATGGGGACCGGGGAGGTTCAACGCGCCGCGAAAAGCCGCCTTCCTCGCGAACCAGGGGCTCGTGGTCGTCGAAGCGGTGAACCGGCGGCTCCAGCTCTTCTCTCCGTCGGGCCGTTACGAGCGCGTCGTGCAGCCGCCTCCGGAGGAGCCGTTCGTTTCCCCTCGCTCGGTCGAGGTCGATCATGCCGGCACGATATTCGTGTGCGACTCGAAACGGGGCCGTGTTTCCGTTTTCGACGCGCGGGGCGAATACGTGGCGGAGATCGACTCATGTTCGGGAAATGCCATCTCGCCGGCCGCCGCCGCCGCCGGCTGGGACGGTTCGCTCTACGTCGCCGATCTTAAATCCCGCTCCGTGCTCGTCTACCGGCTTCACTACCCGCGTGAAAAATGATGCGCGCACTCGGAATCTTCGCCGCAGCCGTCGCCGTGGCCGTGACGTGCGGCCCCGGGCCCGCCGCCGCGTCCGATCGAGGGAAGACGTCTCTCCCGGTGCTCCGGGCGCCGGAGACGCGCGCGTTCGTTCTCGACGAGGGCCAGGCGAGAATCGAAATCGGCAGATCCTTCATCGTTCCCGGGAGCGATTCCGTCCTGATCGACGATCTTCCTCTCCGGCGAGAAAGCGATTACCGCATCAACACGCTGAGAGGCTCGATCGTGCTCGTCAGACCCGCCTCGGGCGGAGAGCGTCTCGTCGTGCGGTTTTCACGCTACCCGCTCCCCTTCGGGCCCGTGTTCGCGTCGCGGGTGGCGGAGGGCGCGCCGCCGCTTCCGCTCGAGCCGCTCGTTTCCCCTGCGCCGGCGCGGGAGGAGCGCCGCGCCGCCGAGCCCTACCAGCTTCGCGTGTCGGGAAGCAAGACTGTCGGCGTCAACGTCGGATCCAACAGGGATCTCGGGCTCGATCAGAGCCTCAGGGTCACGATGGTCGGCAAGGTCGCCAAGGATCTCGAGGTGAACGCGTTTCTCACCGACGATAACCTCCCCGTGCAGCCCGAAGGCAACACGGAGGAGCTGAAATACCTCGACAAGGTCTCCGTGCAGGTGAAGGCGAAGCACACCGAGGTGCAGCTCGGCGACTTCGCATCCGCGCTCTCCTGGTCGCAATTCTCCTCGTTTCGGCGGGAGCTCCGCGGCGTCGCGGCCGGGGTCAACGCCCGGGGGCAATCCTTCACCGCGAGCGGCGGCGTCGCGAAGGGGAGATTCAAGACGGCGAGCTTCGCGGGCAGGGAAGGCGTGCAGGGCCCCTACGAGCTGCTTCCCGCGAGGCGATTCAACGCCGTCATCATCCTCCCGGGCACGGAGCGCGTCTATTTCAACGGGCGCCAGCTCAAACGCGGAAGCGAAAACGACTACACGATCGATTACAACCGCGGCACCGTCACCTTCATGGAGCGGCTGGCCGTGACGAAGGATTCCGAGATCGTGATCGATTACGAGATGAGCGAGGACAGTTACGAACGGACGACCCTCACCGGCGGCTGGACGCTTTCCCGGCCCGGCGGCGCGTTGAACCTGCGGGCCTTTTTCTTCCAGGAGTCGGACGACACGGGGAAACCGGCGTTCGGATCCATCGGCGCGGCCGACAGGGCGGTGCTCGAGGCGGCGGGGGACGATCCGTCCAAGGCGACGACCTCGGGCATCGAGCGCGTGGAGCCGGGGAAGGGGAACTATGCGCTTATCCCGGCCGATTCGCTGAGCGCCCATTTCGCGTTCGACGACTCGCTCGGCGAATACCGTCTCGATTTCTACGAGGTCGGATCGGGCGAAGGGGATTATCTCGTCGACGGCTTCTCGACGGGCGGAGAAGTAAAATACCGGTACGCCGGAGAAGCGAAAGGCGACTTCCGCATCGGCAGATTCCTGCCGCTCGCGGAGATCAAGAGGGTCTTCACGCTCGGCGTCTCCGCGGCGAGGGGCGCCTTCTTTCTCGAGACCGAGGGAAACGTGAGCGACCACGACCGGAATCGCCTGTCACCGGCCGGAGACGACGACAACACCGGCCAGGCGATGAAGCTCTCCGGCGGGCTGAAGGATCTCGATATCGCCGTCGGGCGTCTTTCTCTCTCCGGAGAATATTCGACCCTCGACGATCGATTCGTCTCCCCCGACAAGCGCCGGGAATCGTATTTCTACCGGGAGTGGGGGCTCGACGGCCTCTCCTTTTCGGGCCGCGAGAACATCGGCGGAGGCAGGATCTCTCTCGCGGGCGAGCGCGCGTGGAAGTTCGAGGGGAGCGTGCTCTCGCTCTCGCGCGGCGCGGCGCTCTCCGCGAGAAAAGCGGACCTGGCCGGCGGCGTCGGCGATATGGAGAGGCGCGGGATGTCGTTCAAGGCGTTCGCGTCGAAAGCGGGGAGCGAACGGGAGCGGCGTTTCGCGCAGGGAAGCGGCGTTCTCGCCTTCTGGCATCTCGCGCCGCGGCTCACCGTCGAGGGCGAGCGGTACAAGGCGACGCAGGCGGTCGCCCCGGACACGGGGCGCCAGTACCGGCAAGGCGCGTTTTCGCTCGCCGGCAGAGACATCGGTTCGTACCGGGCGAATCTGTCCTTCACGAGGCGGCTCACCGACGAGCTCGATTCGCTCACCGCGAGGTGGTTCCGCGCGCGGGAAAACGACGAGATCGGTTTCGACGGGGGGTTCTCCGGGGGCGGGCGCATCCTCGAGCTTTTCGCGACGCATCGGCGGACGCGCGAGGCGCGGTTCGGCGACGTCTCCTGGCACAATCTCGCGCGCCTGAGGGCGCGCGATTCGTGGGAGAACGCCGGTCTCGCCGCGGACCTGAGCTATCGGATAAGCGCCGGTGAAGAGCGGACGCGCCAGAGGGCGATCGTGTTCGTCGGCGAGAACCGGGGAGATTACGACAAAGAAGGTCGCGAGGTCGGGCAGAAGCGCGGGGATTACATGGTCCTCTATCTTCCGGGAGGGGACACCGAGCCCGTTCGAACGGTGGAGCTCTCCATGCAGGCGAGCGCGGGCGCGGGGGTCCGGGGCCTGAGCGACGAGACGGGAGACGGGAGCTTCTTCGGGAGGATCAAGCGGGAGGTTTCTCTCGATCATTCGTTCACCGTCGTCGAGAATTCGCGCACGGGGGATCTCGCGGGGCTCTACCTCCTGAGGCCGTCGCTGCTGCAGACGAACGACGCCACCGTCTACGGCGTGAACAAGCTCCGCGAGGAATGCACGCTGTTCAACTCGTCGCGGATCTTCAAGCTGCGCGTCTCGTATTCCCGCGAGGACGAAGAGGACAACAGGCTCGAGGGATCGTTCGCCGAGAGCTTTCTCCGGGAGGTGCGCGTCCGGGCGGAGTCGGCTCCCTGGAGCGCGCTCGCCGTCACCTGGGAGGCGGGCACCGGCCTGCGCAAAAGGGAGGTCACCGGATTCTCGGGACAGAACTACCGCGTCGGAACGCGCTCGCTCGCGCAGATCCTCAGCTATCGCTTCAATCCGTCGACGAGGCTCTCGCTCGATCTCGGCGCGGAGAGCCGCGGGGACGAGGTGTCGGACGCGGAGCAGATATCGTATATGGCGACCCCCTCTCTCGTCGTCCATCGGGGAGCGTCTCAACGTCGCCTCGCTTTTCAAGCTTACCTATACGGACGCGAAGTCCGAGACCGGGAAACCCCTGTTCTTCCTCGAGGAAGGGCTGCGCGAGGATTGGAGCCTCATGGGGCAGTATCGCTTTTCGCGGAACGTGAGCTTCGGGCTCAATTACACGGGGCGCCGCGAGAAGGATTACGCGGGGGAGGTGAAAACGGTACATGACCTCAAGGTGGAGAGCCGCGCTTATTTCTAGCGCCGCGCTCGCGCTCATGCTGCCGTGCTTCATCGAGGCGGGCCCGATCCGCGCGGTGCGATACACGGGCTCCGAGGCGATCTCCGCTTCCGAGCTCGAACGGCGGAGCCCGCTCCGCGCCGGCGCGGAGTATTCGGATTCGCTCGTTTCGCTCGAAGTCGCCCGCGTCGATTCGATCTATTTCGCGAACGGATTCGTCGGCGCCGCGATCCGCGTCGACACGTCCGTGTCCCCGGAAGGCGTCGACGTCCGTATGGCGATAGAGGAGGGGAAACCGGCCCGGATCGGCGCGGTGTCGGTGAGCGGAGCGGAGCTCGTCGGAGACGCCGAGGCGGCGAAGCGCGTGCGGCCGGCGGCGGGAGAGCGATTCGATCCGTTCGTTCTCGAGGAATCGCTCCGCGCTCTCCTCGCGTTCTACAACGAGTCGGGATATCCGTACGCTCAGGTGTGGCTGACGGGCTTTCAGTACCTTCCCGGGCCGAACGAGGTCGAGCTCACGGTATCCATATCCGAGGGGGAGCGTTCCCGTATCTCCCGTGTCGTCTTCGAGGGAATCGCGAAGACCGATTCGGCGACGGCGCTTCGCACGTCCCGTCTCGAGCCCGGGGCCGTGTACGGCGAGAAACGCGTCGCGGAGGCGCAGAGGTACCTCCGCGGCTCGGGCTATTTCGAATCGGTCGGCGAGGCGCGGCTCGAACGGCGATCGGGCGGCGCGGTCGACGTGATCGTTCCGGTCAAGGATTTCGAGCGGAGCAATCTCTTTCAGGGCGCGCTCGGATTCTCGCGGAAGGCGGGAGGGGATTTTGTCTTGAACGGATCGATCGATCTCGAGCTCAGGAACATCGCGGGGAGCGGGCGCAAAGCGAATTTCGGCTGGCTCAACGACGGCGAGCGTTACTCGAAGCTCTCGCTGAAGTTCAGGGAGCCGTTTCTCCTTTCGAGCGCCGTGAGCCTGGACGCGGAGCTTTCCCAGGTCATCCAGGATTCCACCTATATGTGGAATTCGGGAGGGCTGTATTTCGGCATCCCGCTCGGACCGCGCACGTCGATCGTCGCCGGGGCGGCGGCCGACAGAAACGTGCCGGGCTCGGGAGATCTCGCGCGGAGCGTTCGCGAGCGTTTTCGCGTCGGGGTCGTGAGGGGGGGGGCTCCGGGCGTCGCGGTCGCCGCGTTCGTCGAAGGGGCGTACCGCACGAGCTATTTCAAGACGAAGGACGCGGAACGCGACGGGGAGATCCTGTACCGCGTCGAGGGGAGCGCCGCCGTGCCCACGTGGGGCGACCAGAGCGTCTACGGACGGCTCGTCGCGGAAGCGGTCCACGCGACGGGGGATATTCCGCTCGCCGAGCTCTTCCCGCTCGGCGGCGCGACGACGCTCCGGGGATATCGCGAAAGCCAGTTTCGCGGGGAACGGATCGTCTTCGCGAACTTCGAATACCGTTTCGGCGAGGGAGGATGGCTCTTTCTCTTCGACGACGCCGGCGCGTTCTTCCGGCGCGGCGAAGGATGGGCGGTGAGAAACGGCGCGGGTTTCGGGCTGCGTTCGCAATCCCCGCTCGGTATCGTCGCCCTGAGCTTCGGCGTCGGAGAGCAGGTTTCTTTCGAGGGAACGCGAATCCATATTTCGCTCGTCGAGAAATTCTGATCCCGCGATTGACGGAGCGTCTCCCGCGAATGTATAATGAACCGATCGCAGACGGAGAAAGGGGCGAGGATTGACGGAATTCGAAAGAGCTCTCAAGGGCGAGTTGACGAGCGCCCTCAAATCGGTCGCCGAGGACGAGCGCGTCGAGCCCGAGGCGCTCAGGCGCCTCGTGGCCGAGGGCCGGGCGATCATCACGGGCACGGCCCGGGCGCACTGCCGTCCGATCGGCATCGGCGCGGGCCTGCGGACGAAGGTCAACGCGAATATCGGAACGAGTCCCGCCCACGACGCGCTCGACGTCGAGCTCGAGAAGCTCCGCGTCATCATCGAGGCGGGCGCCGACGCCGTCATGGATCTTTCGACGGGCGGCGATCTCGACGCGATTCGCCGCACGATCCTTGCCCGGTCGACGATTCCCCTCGGAACCGTTCCCATCTATCAGGCGATCGTCGAGACGACGCGCTCGGGGAAAGAAATCGCCGACACGGAAACCGACGCGTTCTTCGAGGTTGTCGAGCGGCACGCGAAGGACGGCGTCGATTTCATGACGATACACTGCGGGCTCGTGAAAAGGCTCGCCGAGGCGGTCGCCTCCACGCGGGTCGCCGGCGTCGTGAGCCGCGGCGGGTGCTTTCTCCTTCAGTGGATGGTCGCGAACAACAAGGAAAATCCCTATTACGAGCACTATGACCGGCTCCTCGACATCGCCGCGGAGTACGACTTCGCGCTGAGTCTCGGCGACGGGCTCAGGCCGGGCGCCATCGCGGACGCCACGGACGTCGCGCAGATGGGCGAGCTTCTCGTCATCGGCGAGCTCGTCGATCGCGCCCGCGCGCGCGGCGTAAGCGTCTTCGTCGAGGGACCGGGGCACGTGCCGCTCCAGGACATCCCCTCGCACATGATCATGCAGAAGCGGATCTGCAAGGGCGCGCCGTTCTACGTCCTGGGTCCGCTCGTCACGGACGTCGCGCCCGGCTACGATCACATCACGAGCGCGATCGGCGGCGCAGTCGCCGCGCAGCACGGGGCCGATTTTCTCTGCTACGTCACGCCGGCCGAGCATCTGCGGCTTCCCTCGGTCGAGGACGCGCGCGAGGGGGTCGTCGCGGCCCGCATCGCCGCCCATGCAGGCGACGTCGCGAAGGGCCTCCCCGGGGCCGCCGATTGGGATCTCGACGTCTCCCGCGCCCGCGCGGCGCTCGACTGGGAACGCGCGCTCTCGAGGAGCATCGATCCCTCGACCGCCCGGGGCATGTTCGATCCCATCTCGGGGGATTCGGAGAAGCTCTGCTCGATGTGCGGGATCTACTGCGCGATTCGAGGCACGCAGAAGAGCAGGGACAGCCGGAAGCGGCGGGGCTAGAGATGCCCGGAGCGCGCCGCACGCGCGCCGCGGGCCGCCGCGGCGGGGCTCGCCGCTCGAAGCCGCTCGAAGCGCTCGTTTCGCTCCTCGACGCGCACGGATTCACCCTGTCATCCTTCGGAACCGGCATCACCGAGGAGCGCCTCGTTTCGCGCCTCGCGGGCGGCTGCGTCCCGCCGGCGTACCTCGGGGCGCTCGCCGAGCGGTGCGATTCCGAAGGGCTCCCCCTCATCCGGAAGGCCATGGAATCGGCGGAGGCGCGCCCGGCCCGCTCCATCGAGGGCGCGGGAACCCCGGCCGCGCCGGCGGGAGCCGCGGATTTCCGGGCGGGCGGGCTCGAAGGGGCCTTCGAGCTCGTATTCGATTCGCTCGGCGAGGAACGCCCGGGCCAGCTCGACATGGGGCGCGCCGTGCGGAAGGTGCTCGCGGAAGGCGGCGTCGCGCTCATCGAGGCGGGCACCGGCACGGGGAAATCTCTCGGATACCTCGTGCCTTCGGTGCTGCATTCGCTCGAAACGGGGGAGCGGGTCGTCATTTCGACCCATACGAGGAACCTGCAGGACCAGCTCTTCCGGAAGGAGATGGGCGTGCTCGAGGCGGCTCTCTCCGTCGACGCGAACGCGGCGAGGCTTCTCGGCCGCGACAACTATCTCTGCACGAAGCGGGTGATCGCCCACGCGTCGGGCCTCGCGGGGGAGACGTGCGCACCGGCGCTCGCGTTCGGGCTGTTCGCCGCGTGCGCCGAGGGAGGAACGCTCGATTCGCTCGGAGCCCTGCCGGGGGGGTTCGATCCGCGCTCGCTCGCCGCGCCGTCGCGCTGTCCGATGAACGCGTGCGCCTTCGCCGGACGCTGCCCGCTCGTCAGGGCGCGCGCGCACGCGCGGGAGGCGCGGATCCTCTTCGTGAACCACGCGCTGCTGCTCACCGATTACCGGCAGGGAGGCTCCGTTCTCGGCCCGTACGCGCGTGTCGTCTTCGACGAGGCGCATCATCTGGAGAAATGCGTCATCGAGAACCTGTCGGTGAAGGCGTCGCGCGAGGACGTCAGGCGCATTCTCGAGCCGCTGCGGCTCTCGGACGCGAGGGACGACGCGTGGAAGCTGCTCTCTCGCGAGCTCGAATCGACGGCCGACCCGGGAAGCCCGAAATCGCTCAGAAAGGATATCGCGCGAGCCGCCCGGGATCTCGAGAAGTCGTACGCCGATCTTTTCACCGGGATGCGCGGTGTCCTGGGCGCGGGAAGATCGGCCAGATCGATGAGGACCCGCTATGTGGACGGAGGCGAGACCTTCGCCGACGCGCGTGATACGTTTAATGCTATTTATTTTAATATTAATAAGATAATTGACTTATGTAAACCAATACGCGAAGCCAAGGTATCCCGGGATCTGGATGCGATTCAACAGGAAACGGCATATGCGTGCGAGGAGCTCGCGACGCTGGCGGAGAGCCTGAGATTTCTCTCCGCCGGATGCGGGGAAGATTCGGTCTTCTGGCTCGATTGGGGTTCCGACGGAGCGCTCAGAGAGATGTGCGGATCCCCGCTCTCGGTGGATCGCTCCTTCGCCGATTATCTCGAGGGAGTCCTCGGCTCGGCCGTCTTCACCTCGGCGACCCTTTCCCAGAACGGGAGCTTCGCGCACCTCAGGGATCGGCTCGGCATGAGATTTCTCTCGTCGAAGCCGAGCGAGCTCATCATTCCGTCGCCGTTTCCTTTCGACGAAAATTGCCTCGTGCTCGTCGTCTCCGGCCTCGGCGATCCGAATCACGACGGTTTCGCCGCGCCGGTCGCCGAGCTCGTCGGGGGGCTCGCCGCCGAAATCGGGCGCAGAACGATGGTGCTCTTCACCTCGTATCGTCTCTGCAACTCCGTCGCGGAAGCTCTCGCGGACCGCGGCCTCGAACGCCCCGTTCTCGTGCAGGGGGCGGGAGAGAGCAGGGAGGCGCTGTCGGGAAAGCTGCGGAGACACGAGGGAGGGGTGCTTCTCGGCGTGGCGAGCTTCTGGGAGGGCGTCGATTTTCCCGGAGAGGAGCTCGAGATGCTCGTCATCCCGAAGATCCCTTTTCCCGTCCCCTCCGAGCCGATCGTCGAGGCCCGGTCGCAGAGGCTCTCGTCGCTCGGAGAGAGTCCGTTCGAGAAGCTCTTCCTGCCGGAGGCCATTCTCAGGATGCGGCAGGGGTCCGGGCGTCTGATCAGGCGCATGAGCGATCGCGGCGTCATCGTCATACTCGATTCGCGCCTCGGGGGCAGGCCCTACGGGGGAACGATCCTTTCGTCGCTTCCGTCGAGGAACATCGAGCACGTGACGGTCGATGAGTGCGTCGCGCGCGCCGCGCGGTGGTTCGCCGGAACGTGAGCGCGCTTTGGAGTTGCTCCACCGGCGCAAAAGCCGTATGGTCAAAGGGAAATTCCAGGATTCCGGAGGTGAGGATCGCATGCACAAACGAATCATCAGAGCGCCGCGTGGAACCGCGATCAGCTGCAAGAGCTGGTTCACGGAAGCGCCGCTCCGCATGCTCATGAACAACCTCGATCCCGAGGTCGGGGAGCGCCCGGAGGATCTCGTCGTCTACGGGGGGCGCGGCAAGGCCGCCCGGAACTGGGAATGCTACGACGCGATCGTGAGCACGCTGCGGGGCCTCGAGTCGGACGAGACGCTCCTCGTTCAATCGGGAAAGCCGGTGGCCGTTTTCAGGACGCACGAGGACGCGCCTCGGGTGCTGATCGCCAATTCGCTTCTCGTCCCGAAGTGGGCGACGTGGGAGAGCTTCTGGGATCTCGAAGCGAAGGGGCTCACGATGTACGGTCAGATGACTGCCGGCTCGTGGATGTACATCGGCACGCAGGGAATCCTGCAGGGAACGTTCGAGACGTTCGCCGAATGCGCCCGCCAGCGTTTCGGGGGCACTCTCGCGGGACGGTTCGTCCTCACCGCCGGGCTCGGCGGGATGGGCGGGGCGCAGACGCTCGCGGTCACCATGAACGGCGGCGTCTGCCTCGCCGTCGAAGTCGACGCGGAGCGGATCAGGAGGCGCATCGAGACGCGCTATTGCGACGAGATGGAGTCCGATCTCGACGCGGCGCTCGAGAAGGTGCGCAGGGCGGTGAAGGAAAAGAGGGCCTGGTCGATAGGGCTCCACGCGAACGCCGCCGACGTGTTCCCCGAGCTCGCGCGCCGCGGCGTCGTCCCGGACGTCGTCACGGATCAGACCTCCGCGCACGACGCTCTCAACGGATATATCCCCCGCGGGTACGACATGAAACAGGCCGCCGCGCTCAGGAGCTCGAATCCCGACCGCTACGTCAAGGAGGCGATCGAATCGATCGTCATCCACGTGCGCTCGATGATCGATTTGCAGGAGCGCGGAGCGGTCGTTTTCGATTACGGCAACAACATCCGGGGTCAGGCCGAGAAGGGGGGGCTCTCGAACGCCTTCGCTTTCCCGGGCTTCGTGCCGGCGTTCATCCGGCCGATGTTCTGCACGGGCAAGGGGCCGTTCCGCTGGATCGCCCTCTCGGGAGACGAGAAGGACATCTTCCGCACGGACGAGCTCGCCCTCGAGCTCTTTCCCGATAACGAATCGCTCTGCCGCTGGATCAAGCTCGCACGGGAACGGGTCGCTTTTCAGGGGCTTCCGGCCCGCATCTGCTGGCTCGGCTACGGCGAGAGGGAACGTTTCGGGATCGCCCTGAACGATCTCGTCGCGAAGGGCGAATTATCGGCTCCCGTCGTCATCGGCCGCGACCATCTCGATTCCGGCTCCGTCGCCTCTCCGTACCGCGAGACGGAGGCGATGCGGGACGGAAGCGACGCGATCGCCGACTGGCCGATCCTGAACGCCCTGCTCAACGCTTCCTGCGGGGCCGCCTGGGTCTCGGTGCATCACGGCGGTGGTGTGGGAATGGGGCTTTCGATCCACGCCGGGCTCGGGGTCGTGGCCGACGGGACGGCGAAAGGGCGCGAAAAACTGGCCCGCTGCCTGAGGTGCGACCCTGGCACAGGGATTGCAAGACATGCGGATGCTGGATATGAGATAGCCGTTGAAAAGGCGAAAGATGCAGGGCTTCACATACCAATGCTCAAGAAATGAAGCCTGATTCCGGCGGGCGTTTCGGCCCGTCTCATATGGGTTTGCGATTGCGGATTTGCATTTTGAGCAGCTATTCAAGGCTGGCTTTTCGAATATGAAGGAGTGGCGCTTGCCCCAGACCATCGATCTGCTGCTTCGAGGCGCCGGACAGCTCGTAACGTGCCGAGGCTCCGAAAAGGGGCCGAAGCGTGGCAAGAATCTATCCGATCCCGGCATCGTTTCCGACGGGGCGATTGCCGTTTCCGGGGGGATTATCTTCGCCGCGGGTAAGCGCGCCGAGGTCGAAAAAGCGATCGGTGGGGCGAGGATTTCCCGGACGATCGACGCGCTCGGCCGCGTCGTGCTGCCGGGCTGGGTCGATCCGCATACGCATGCCGTGTTTTCGCGCTATCGCGCGGACGAGTACGAGGCGCGCATCCGCGGGGAGGGCTATCTCGATATCGAGCGCCGCGGGGGCGGAATCCGGAGAACGGTCCGCGAGGTGAGAGAGATGGACGAGGAGCGTCTCTTCGAGGTGAGCCGCAGGCGGCTCGCGAAGATGCTCGAAGGGGGAACGACCACCATCGAGATCAAGAGCGGCTACGGGCTCGAGCTCGAGGCCGAGCTCAAGATGCTCCGGGTCATCGCCCGGCTCGCTCGGGAGACTCCGCTCGACGTCGTGGCGACCTTCATGGGCGCGCATCAGAGGCCTCCCGAATTCGACGATACGAGGGCATATCTGCGGGTCGTCGTCGACGAGATGATCCCCGCGGTCGCGCGCGAGAAGCTCGCCGAGTTCATGGACGTGTTCTGCGAGAAGGGCGTTTTCGGCGTCGAAGAGACGCGGGAAATCCTCGAAGCGGGGCGCTCGGCCGGTTTCGGTCTGAAGGTGCATGCGGACGAGATCACGCCGATGGGAGGCGCGGAGCTCGCCGCGCGCATGGGCGCGATCTCCGCCGAGCATCTCACGAAGATATCGGGCGCCGGGATACGCGCGCTCGCCGGATCCGATACCATCGCCGTACTGCTGCCGAGCACGACCTTCGCGCTCGGCTCGCGAGATTTCGCTCCCGCGCGAGAAATGATCGAGGGGGGAGTCGCCGTGGCGCTCGCGACCGACTTCAATCCGGGGAGCTCTCCTTCGTGCTCGATGCCGTTCGCCGTCGCCGTCGCCTGTTCCCAGATGCGCATGACGCCGGCCGAGGCGATCAACGCGGCGACGATCAACGCGGCGCACGCCGTCGGCAGGGGCGCCGGAGCGGGTTCCCTCGAGAAGGGGAAGAAAGCGGATTTCGTCGTGTACGACGTCGAGGACTACCGTGAGATTCCGTCGCGAGCGGGAGCCGATCACGCGATCACGGTCGTCAAGAACGGCTCCGTCGTCCGGGAACGCCCCGCGTTCGAGACGGCAAGCGAGGTCGGGTTTTGAGCAAGGCGAACCAGATACGTCAGAAGGCGCAGGAATTCCTGGGCAAGGGCCATATCGACAAGGCCATCCAGGAATACCGCCGCCTCATAACGATCGAATCGAAGAACCCGAACCTCTATAACGAGCTCGGCGATATCTTCCTGCGCGCCGGCGACAAGGCGCAAGCGGTGCAGAATTTCGAAAAGGCGGCGACGATCTACGAGAAGGTCGCCCTCTACAACAACGCGGTCGCCGTCTGCAAGAAGATCCTGCGGGTCGATCCCGAGAAGATCGACACCATGTTCAGGCTCGGGGAGCTCAGGGCGAAACAGAAGCTCACCGGCGAGGCGGTCACGTTCTTCACGCAATACGTCGAGGCGATTCTCGAGAATCCGCAGACGCTGCTCCCGCGGGCCCAGAAGGAAATCGATCTCATGCTCGAGCTCATGCCGTCGAGCGAGCCGATACTCGCGAAGGCGGTCGAGATCTACGAGCAGCTCGGAATCAAGCTCGGAACGATCGAGCTCTACCGGAAGCTCGTCGCGTTCGCGGAGCAGGATGGAGATTCGAAGAGGCGATCCGGTTACGCGCAGAGGATGGAGGAGATCAAGGCGACGCTTTCGCCCGCGGAGCTCGAAAAGGTCCGGCAGGGCGAAGCCGGCGCGGAAGGTTCGCCGGAAGGCGGGACCGCGATAGCCGGAGAGATGTCGCCGCCGACGGCCGATATCCCGGTCGCGGAGGCCGATTCCAAAGAGCCCGCCGAGACTTCTCCGGGCGATTCGATACCTGCGCCTTCCGACGCGGAACCCGCGCCTGCCGAGGTCGAAACGGAGGCCGGGGACGCACGGTCGGACGAGCCGGGCCTCGATGCCGGCTCCGACGAAGCGTTGGAAGAGGCGGAGATGGTCGCCGCGATGAGCCAGGGGCGCGAACCCGCCGGGGCCGACGGATCGTTCGTCGAGCGGCGGAAGCCCGCCGAAGACGCGACGGCCGCGATCGCGAACGAAGCTTCTCCCGGCGCGCCGCCGCCGGGCGGTCCGGACGAGCCGGCCGAGGCCCTCGCGGGGACCGGTTCGGAGCGGGTGGAGAATATCGCCGAGGAGATAACGAGCGACGTCGAGAAGGACGATCTGAGGAGTCATTTCGATCTCGGCATGGCGTATCTGGAGATGGGACTCTACACCGAGGCGATCCGCGAGTTCCAGTCCGCGTCGCGGGATGCGGAGTTTCAGCTCAGCAGCATGGAAATGATCGGCTATTGTTTCATCAAGTGCAATCAGCCGCGCCTCGCCGTGAAGCAGCTGACCCACGCTCTCGCGATCGAGAAAGAGACGGGAGCGGGAAGCCTCGGCATTCATTACAATATCGGTCTCGCCTACGAGATGCTCGGCGAGTTCGAGACCGCCCGGGAGCATTTCGAGGAAGTCTACATCGTGGATATGTCCTTCCGCGACGTCGCGGAGAAGATGAAGAAATTCAGCACGGTTACCTGAAGCGGATCCCGATGGAACCCCAAGCGGCGCCCTGCGATCTCCATCTCCATTCGACGCACTCCGACGGGACCATGTCCCCGGAAGCGATCGTGAGCTACGCGCACGCGATCGGGCTCTCCGCCGTCTCGATCACCGACCACGACACGATCAACGGGCAGGCTGAAGCGATCGACGCGGGAACGGACTCCGGTATCGACGTCGTGACGGGGATAGAGTTCAGCGTCGAGGAGGACGGGGCGAGCGTCCATATCCTCGGCTATTGTTACGATCGGGAGAATCGGGCGCTCGCGGCGAGCCTCGGCGAGCTCGCGGCCTCGCGCGTGGCGAGGGCGGAGAAGATCGTGCGCAAGCTCGAGGAGCGCGGGATATCGATCCCGTTCGAGGAAGTGCTCGCGGAGGCCGGCGGCGGAAGCGTCGGAAGACCGCATATCGCCCGCGTTTTGAAGAGACGGGGGCACGTTTCGAGCGTCTCGGAGGCGTTCGCGCGCTACATCTCGGACAGCGCCCCCTGCAACGTTCCGAAGGAAGTGCTCTCCCGCGGGGAGGTCGTCCGGCTCATCTCGGGCGCGGGCGGCGTCGCCGTTTGGGCCCATCCCGGATGGAACGTCAGGAGAGCGGATCTCGTCGAGAGGCTCATCGCCTCCGGCGTGCGCGGCGTCGAGGTCTGGCACCCGAATCACACGGAGCGGATGCGGAAGGACATTCAGGATCTCGCCCGCGCGCGCGGGCTCGTATGCACGGGCGGATCCGATTTTCATTTCATCGAATTGATCGAAGCGGATATCGGCGAGATCACGGCTCCCGGCGAATGCGTTTCCGAATTGAGAAAGGCCGCCGCGGAACAGCGACATTTGCCTTGACCCCCTTTCCGGGCCTCACGTAATGTCCGGGACACGGTTCGAAGGTGAACGGTCCCCGGGACCCCGATCAGTACCTTTCCACGGAGCGTCTTTCGGCATGGCACACCGGCGCGAGCGCACGGTCATCCTCGCCGCTCTTTTCATCGCCCTGAGCGTGGCCCTCGGCTTTCTTCTCGCCGGAATTCCGAACGTCGAGCTCATGACCCTGGCCGTTTTCATGGCGGGAATATTCTGCGGCGCGGGCCTCGGCACCGCGATCGGAGCGTTTTCCGTCCTGATCTTTTCCCTTCTCAACCAGCTCGGCCCCGCGCCTGCGCCGCTCCTCGCCGCGCAGATCGCGGGCTTCGCCCTCATCGGCGCGGGAGGCGGAATCGCCGGGCCGCGTTTCTCGCGCGGTCGCGCGCCGCGCGCCGCGTCCGCCGCCGCCGGTTTCGCGCTTACGCTCGCATACGACGCCCTCACGACGATCGCGACCGCGTTCGTCGCGCTCGGGCCCTCTCGATTCCTCGAAGGTCTTCGGGGCGTCGCCGTCGCGGGGATCGTGTTCGTCGCATGGCATATCGGCGTCAATACGGCCATATTCGCCGTGGCGGTGCCGCCGCTCATGAGGGCGGCGCGCGCGTGGCAGGAGGGAGAGGTTTCATGAGGCGAACGCTCCTCGCCCTGATCTTCGTTCTGCTGGCGGCGCGGCAGCTCAGGCCGGCGGAGCTTCCCGGTTCCGTGGCCGAGGACTCGCTCCTCATGCCGACCGAGGTATTCGTCATCACGCGCGAGGAGCTCATCGAGCGAAACGTCCATACCCTCGACGATATCCTCCTGCTTCTTCCGGGAGTATCGCTGTGGCGGGAGGGGCCGCATGGGGCGGACGGCGGGTTTTCGATCGACGGGCGGAGCGGCCGCGGCGTGAACCTTCTCGTGAACGGGGTCGCCTCGGTCGACGGTTATTCGCTCGAGGCGCTCACTCGATTCCTGCCTCTTTCGAGGCTGCTCAGGGTGGAAGTCTGCTACAGCGGCTCCCCGAGCTTCTCGGGCGACCTCTCCTCGAGAGGATTCATAAATATCGTCCTCGAGGAGGGGGGGCGGGAGGGGCCGGCGTCGGAGATCGATTTCACGTACGGCACGTCGAACCGGCGCTCGCGGCGGGCGTGGTTCGCGACTCCGCGGGCGCACGTGGGCGCTGCGATCGCATACGACGAGTATCTCCAGGACGGGATCAACGCGTATCCGGCGGCTCCGGCGAAGAGGCTCGGGCTCGACGACATGCGCTCCGTCCTCGCCGAGCTCGCGATGCGCACCCCGGCGGGAGACGAGGTGCGTTTCAGCGTGCAGAGGTACGAGGAAAGCTTCGTCGGAACGTCATACCCCGGCGTCGACGACGAGGACGTCCGGCGTTCGGGGTTCGGCTCGGAGATTCTCTACCGGCGCTCCGGATTCTCGGCCGCGATCACGCAGCACGTTCTCGATCTCTCGCGGCTCTCGGGAAGGATCCGCGAGCACAGCCTCGGGGGCGGCGTTCGCTGGTCGGGGAAGATCCTCGGCCTGGGCGTCCGCGCTTTCGGCTCCGCCGCCCGCTCCGAATTCGAGAACGACTATCGATGGGCCGGCTCCGGGGGGCATATCGCCCCGTCGTTCGACCGCTTCGAGGGGGGCGTCGCGTTCGGAGGAAAGGCTTCTTCGAGCGTGACCTGGCGCGTCGGCGCGTTCGGGGGGGATCACAGCGCCGTCGGCCGGTACGGGGGGACGGAGGCGGCTATCGGCAAGAGGTGGAGCGAGCGCTTTTCCCAGGACGTCGTCCTCGCGCGGCGCGTGAGGGTTCCCTCCGCGGAGGAGCTTTTCCAGCCCGCCGTGACGAGGGCCTTCGACGGCTCGTACGACGCGACGACGGGCAATCCGGATCTCGCTCCCGAGATCGCGGACGAGCTCTCGATCGGATTCAGGCTCGCGAACGTTTCCCTGTCCCTCTTCGGGAGGGATGAGAAGTCGCGTATCATTCTCTCCGGCGCGGACTCGACGGTCTATCGATCGAAGGGGAGCGGCACCGTCGCCGGTGTGCGCGGCCGCTTCGCGGGACGCGCGAAGATCCTCGGCTTCGATTGCCTTCTCTCGATGGGAATCGAGGGATACCCCGAGCGCGGCGCTCTTGCGGGAGGGGTCCCCGTCTATCGCGTTCAGGGAGAGGCGGGCCTGCAGCGCAAGATATTCTCGGCCTCGGAGCTCTTTTCGCTGAAACTCGGTTCGGAAGCCTCGGGCACGAGGTGGTGGGGCGGGACGGCACTTCCGCCGTATCGGGTATTGAACGCCTCGGCGTCTCTCTCCATCATGAGCGCGCGCGTGATCTACGAGTACAAGAACATACTGAACGAAGAATACGAGACGGTTCCCGGCTATACGATGCCGCTTCGTCATTACGTCATCGGCGTTTTCTGGGAGCTTCTCGACTGAGGCTTGCCGCGGCTCGGGAAGAGCGCGGCGCGCCTGACGTGCGAAATGCCCGTGCGCTCGCCGGCCGCGTGGCCAGAAAATTGACAGCGCCTGGCTCCTTTGCCTCGCCCCCCGGCCTTTCCCCGACGGACGTTTCTCCCATTCGCAGAATGCATCGGATGTCGCACAACGCATTCCACGCGGGGCGACCGCGCAGCTCCGGAGAACCGGATAGCCGCCGCGACTCGCCCCCGTGCTATTCCCGCTTTTGTAAGGAGTTATAGAGACCCGTCGGGCGCCGGACACCCGGGCCGATCGAAAGCCGAAACGCCTCCTCCGATCCCCTGATCCTTTTGAGCGGCAATCCATTACACACGCCCCGGCCGGATGGCATGTTACTTGCGGTCCGACGCATCCTGTCGAACGATCAGATCGAAAACGCCGGGTTGAAATGCGGGCCGGTGAGCCCGCTGGTTGAATAATTGCATACGCTATGCGGAAACCCGTACCGGGCGGAGGGTTTTGTTGAAAGACAAGATCGCTAATCAGCTCGTCGAATCGAGCCTCATCAGCCAGCAACAGCTCGAGCTTGCCCTCACCGAGCAGACGAAATCGGGAGGGAGCCTGGGCTATAACCTCGTCAAGACCGGGGCCATCTCCGAAAAGGCGTTCGCAGAGTTCCTCTCGCAGACGTACAACGCGCCCGCCGTCGATCTCGACGAGCTCGAGGCGGACGAGCATTCGATCGAGCTCATTCCGCCCGAGGTCGCCACGAAGTTCCAGGTCGTCCCCATCAAACGCGAGGGGCGCATCCTCACCGTGGCGATGGCGAATCCCGACAACATATTCGCGATCGACGACATAAAGTTCATAACGGGTCTCGAGGTGCGCCCCGTCGTCGCGACCGAGACGGCGATCAAGCGCGCCATCGACCGCTTTTACGAATCGGCCGACTCGCTGGCCGAAGTGATGAAGGATATGCAGGAAGACTTCGAGATCGTCGAGGATATGGACGACGATACCGGAGTCGCCGAGGCGATGAGCGAGGACGCCCCGGTCGTCAAGCTCGTGAATTCGCTGATCGCGGACGCGGTGAACAAAGGGGCGAGCGATATCCACGTCGAACCGTTCGAGAAGAAGCTCAGGGTGCGGTACCGCATCGACGGCGTGCTCCACGAGATGATGTCTCCGCCGTACAAGATGAAGGGGGCCGTCACCTCGAGGCTCAAGATCATGGCCGAGCTCGACATCGCCGAGAAGCGCGTCCCGCAGGACGGCCGCATCAAGATCAGGATCGGCGCGAAGAAGATCGATCTCCGCGTCAGCTCGCTTCCCACCATTTTCGGCGAGAAGATCGTGATGCGAATCCTCGACAAGACCAACCTCCAGATCGACCTCACGAAGCTCGGGTTCCATCCCGAGGCGCTCGGGAAGCTCGTGAAGGGGATCGAGATGCCGTACGGGATGGTGCTCGTGACGGGGCCCACGGGAAGCGGCAAGACGACGACGCTCTATTCGGCGCTCAACAGGATCAACCTGCCCGAATACAACATCATGACCGCGGAGGACCCGGTCGAATACAACATCGACGGCATCAACCAGGTGATGATGCACGAGGAAATCGGCCTCACCTTCGCGGCGGCCCTCAAGGCGTTCCTCCGCCAGGATCCGAACATCGTGATGGTGGGCGAGATTCGAGACCTCGAGACCGCCGGCATCGCGGTCAAGGCGGCGCTCACCGGCCATCTCGTCCTCAGCACGCTTCATACGAACGACGCGCCGAGCACGATCAACCGAATGATCGACATGGGCATCGAGCCCTTCCTCGTCGCGAGCTCGGTGAACGTCATCATGGCCCAGCGGCTCGTCCGCAGGCTCTGCGCGAAATGCAAGGCGAAGGAGAAAATACATCCCGAGGCGATCCGCGAGCTCGGGGTCACGTCGGACGACGTATTCGATATCTACAAGCCCGTGGGCTGCGCGGCGTGCAGCAGCACCGGATATTCCGGGCGAACGGGCATCTACGAGGTCATGCCCATATCCGAAGCGATTCGCGAGATGATCCTGAACCGCGCCTCGTCGACCGAGGTCAAGGAGCAGGCCGTTCGCGAGGGCATGATCACGCTCCGGGGGGACGGAATTCTGAAGTTGAAGGCCGGCGTCACCTCGCTCCAGGAAATCTTGAGGGAATCGGCGGCGTAGAGGCGAGGCAAGGAGAGTACGATATGCCCGACAAAGGGGAACAGGCACAGGCCGTGAATCTGCGAGATCTTCTCCAGGAGATGATCGACAAGCGCGCGAGCGATCTCCACATCACGGCGGGAATCCCGCCGATGCTCAGGATCGACGGCATCGTCCGCCGCACGAACCATCCGGTCGTCACGCCCGAGGTGAGCAGGCAGATCGCGTACAGCATCATCACCGAGGAGCAGCAGAAACGATTCGAAAACGAGAAGGAGCTCGATTTCTCCTTCGGCGTGCAGGGACTTTCGCGCTTTCGCGCGAACGTGTTCCAGCAGCGCGGCGTGACGAGCGTCGCGATCAGGCAGATTCCGTTCGAGATCCTCGATTTCAAGGGGCTCGGGCTTCCGGCCGTCGTCGAGGACTTCTCGAAGAAGATGAAGGGGCTCGTCCTCGTCACCGGACCGACGGGAAGCGGCAAATCTACGACGCTCGCGAGCATCATCGACAAGATCAACAACGAGCGCCAATCGCACGTCATCACGATCGAGGACCCGATCGAGTATATCCACCAGCACAAGAAGTGCATCGTGAACCAGCGCGAGGTGCGCGCCGACACGGAGTCGTTCCAGAGCGCGCTGAAGCACGTGCTCAGGCAGGATCCCGACGTGATCCTCATAGGCGAGATGCGCGATCTCGAAACGATGCAGGCCGCCCTCACGATCGCCGAGACGGGCCACTTGGCGCTGGCGACGCTCCATACGAATTCGACGTTTGAGTCGATCAACCGTATCGTCGACACGTTTCCGCCGAACCAGCAGTCGCAGGTGAGGGCGCAGCTCGCCTTCGTTCTCGAAGGCGTGATCACGCAGCAGCTCATCGCGCATCTGTCGGGCAAGGGGCGGGCGCTCGTCGCCGAGGTCATGGTGTGCACCCCGGCGATCCGGGCGTGCATCCGCGACGACAAGGTTCACCAGATCTACGGGCTCATGCAGGCCGGAACGAAATACGGCATGCAGACGATGAATCAGGCTCTTTTCCGCGCATATACGAACAGGCAGATATCGCTGGACGAAGCGATGGTGTGCAGCTCCGACACGATAGAGCTCGAGCAGATGCTCGGCGAGCGCACGACCGCCATGCACGCCGCCCGCAGTGCGAGGTAGCACGAAAGGGGAACGAGAATGTCAACGACGACCTATATGTGGAAAGGGAGAACGCCGACCGGCGAGATGCTCTCGGGAGAGCTCGCCTCGGAGAACAAGCAGGAGCTCATCAATACCCTGCGCAAGCGGAAGATCATCATCACGACGATCCGCGAGAAGCCGAAGGAGATCAAGCTGAGCTTCGGTCTCGGCAACCGCATCACGACGCGCGATCTCGGCGTGTTCACGCGGCAGTTCGCGACGATGATCAACGCGGGCCTTCCGATGGTCCAGTGCCTCGACATCCTCTCGAGCCAGATGGACAAGCCGGCGTTCAAGAAGATCGTGAGCGACGTCATGTACGACGTCGAGGCCGGCGCGACCCTCGCCGAGGCGCTCCGCAAGCAGCCCTGCTTCTCGGATCTCTTCGTGAACATGATCGAGGCGGGAGAGGCCGGCGGTATCCTCGACGTGATCCTCAACCGGCTCGCCGTGTACCTCGAGAAGGCCGACGCGTTGATGAAAAAGGTGAAAGGGGCGATGACTTACCCCGTGGTGGTATTCACCGTCTGTATCGGGGCGTCGATCTTCATGCTCATCTTCATCATTCCGACGTTCGCCCAGATGTTCAAGGATTTCGGCGGCGAGCTTCCGACGCCGACCAGGATCGTCATGGGGCTGAGCAACTTTCTGAAGGCGAACTGGTGGCTGCTCCTCGGCGTGAGCATCGGCGCCACCGTCGCCGTACGGCGCTACTACAAGACGACGGCGGGGCGCTATCGGATCGACAAGCTCATGCTCAGGACGCCGATCATCGGTTCCGTCATCCGCAAGGCGGCCGTCGCACGATTCACGCGCACGCTCGGAACGCTCGTTTCGAGCGGCGTTCCCATCATGAACGGCCTCGAGATCACCGCCCGGACCTCGGGCAACAAGGTCGTTGAGGAGGCCGTTCTCAAGACGAGGACGAGCATCAGCGAAGGCAACACGATCGCCGAGCCTCTCAAGGAATGCGGCGTGTTTCCGCCGATGGTGGTCCAGATGATAGGCGTGGGCGAGCAGACGGGCGCGCTCGACGAGATGCTCGAGAAGGTCGCCGATTTTTACGACAGCGAGGTCGACGCGGCGGTAAACGCCCTCACGTCGATCATCGAACCCATCATGATCGTCGTCATGGGCGGCATCGTGGGCGGCATGCTCATCGCGATGTACCTGCCGATGTTCAAGCTCGTTTCGGTCGTTTCCGGAGGTTGATGGATGCGCTTTCTTCCGCGTGCAATTCCCGTCGGGCGCGGCGGGAACCTGAAGAAGTCGACGATCCTTCCATTCGCCGGCGCCGCGGCGGTCATCGGCGCGGCGATAGCCGTGCGGGCGGCCGGCGGCACGAGCTCCGCGGCGGCGATTCTGAGCCCCGCGCTGCTCGCCGCGGGATTCTTCGCCGCGGGCGTGCTGGCGGGACGGCGCTCGGATCGCGCCGGCCGGCTCGAAGAGGATCTCGCGACGAAGGATCGCGAGCTCGCGCGCGTCAAGCTCCATACCGAGAGCATCATCACGAACGTTTCGAGCGGGCTCATCGTCACGAACGCGGCGGGCGAGATCACGACGTGCAATCCGGCGGCGGTCAGGATCCTCGGGCTCACGCCCTCCGCCGAGATCAAGGGAAAGCCCGTCAGGGACGTCATTCCGCATATGGGCGCGCTCGTCGAGGAGCTCGAAAAGGCGCTCTCGACGGGAACCCCGCGACGCCGGCACGAGATCGAGATCCGGTCGAAGGACGGCGCCGCTCTTCCGCTCGGCATCAGCCTCTCGATGCTCAAGGGAGAGAACGGCGAGAAGCGCGGAGTGGTGGCGATCTTCCAGGATCTCACCGAAGTTCATCGCATGCGCGAGAAGGTGCGCCGCGCGGACAAGATGGCCGCGATCGGCGAGCTCTCCACCGCCATCGCCCACGAGATCAGGGCTCCGCTCGCCTCGATATGCGGATCGGTCGAAATGCTCTCCGGGGAGCTCGAGCTGAACGGCGACAACCGGAAGCTCATGGAGCTCGTCATCAAGGAATCGGACCGCCTCGACAGGATCATCACCGATTTTCTGGAATTCGCGCGGCTCAAGCCACCCTCGTTCGAACCGGTCGACGTCTCGCGGTGCCTCGACGAGGTGCTCCTTCTGTTCAGGCATTCGAGCGATCTCAACAGGAAGGTATCGTTCGACGTGGCGTGCGACGCGCCGGGCGCCTGCATCTACGCGGACGACGAGCAGATCCGCCAGGTCTATCTGAACCTCATCATGAACGCGTGCGAGGCGATGAGCGACGGCGGCCGCTTCGCGATCCGCATCGGCACGGACACGCGGTCCCTCCGCGAGAACGCGAGCCCCGAGGAGTGCGTCGTCATCGACTTCGAGAATACGGGGCCCGCGATACCCGAAAGCGTCCTTCCGCATATATTCGAGCCGTTCTATTCGACGAAGGACGGAGGAACGGGTCTCGGACTGGCGATCGTCGCGCGCATCGTCGAGGGCCATCTCGGCCACCTGCGCGTCACGAGCGACGAGAAGAGCGGCACGAAGTTCTCGATCGTGCTTCCCGCGTACTCGGGGGCCGTCGCGAAACACGAAGAGATACTCAGGGAAGAATTCATCAGCTTCTAAATAACTCGATCCGGGGGTGCGTTCGAATGGCAGGAGAGAAGATTCTCATCGTCGATGACGAGAAGAACATGTGCCAGTACCTTTCCATCATGCTGCGCAAGGAGGGGTACGACGTCAAGACCGTGCACAACGGCAAGAAGGCGCTCCAGGAGATCAAGGAGTCGAGCTTCGACGTCGTCATCACCGACATCAAGATGGAAGGCATGGACGGCATCGAGCTTCTCTCCCAGGTGAAGGAGTCGAACCCGACGCTGCCGGTTGTCATCATGACGGCGTACGCCTCGACGAAGACGGCCATCGACGCCCTCAACCGCGGCGCGTTCTACTATCTTATCAAGCGCGCCAAGAACGACGAGATCAAGATGGTCATCCGGAACGCCCTCGACATGCACCGCGTGAAGAACGAGAACGTGTTCCTCAAGAAGCAGCTCAAGAAGCGGGACGACTTCAAGGAGATCATCGGCAAGAGCGAGGAGATCCAGAGGGTGTTCAGCCTCGTGAACAAGGTGGCCGACACCGACAGCACGATCCTCATCAGCGGCGAGAGCGGCACGGGCAAGGAGCTCATCGCGAAGGCGATCCATTACCGGAGCGCCCGCGCGAACAATCCGTTCGTCTCGATCAACTGCGGCGCGCTGCCGGAGAATCTCCTCGAGAGCGAGCTCTTCGGCCACGTGAAGGGGAGCTTCACGGGCGCCATACGCGACAAGGACGGCATGTTCAAGGTGGCGAGCGGCGGCACGTTCTTCCTGGACGAGGTCGGCGAGACCTCGCTCGCGATCCAGGTGAAGCTGCTCCGCGTGCTCCAGGAGCGCGAGATCATCCCCGTCGGCGGCACGGCGCCCATCAAGGTGGACGTGCGTCTCATCGCGGCGACGAACGCCGATCTCGAGAAAGCGATGAAGGAGGAACGCTTCCGCGCGGACCTCTACTACCGGCTCAACGTGATTCCGGTGCTCATTCCGCCGCTCCGGGAGCGGCGCGACGATATTCCGCTCCTCGTCGACAGGTTCCTGCATCTGTCCGCCGAGCGGACCGGCAGGACGCGGACGATCTCGAAGGAAGCGATGGAGCTCCTCACGAACTACGATTGGCCGGGCAACGTCCGCGAGCTCGAGAATATCGTCGAGCGCGCGTGCATTCTCCAGGACGGGGAGAATATCGGCGCGGAGGATCTTCCCGAGAAGGTCCGCCACCATTCCCAGGAGCGCTGCAAGGTCGTCATGCAGGAGACGCAGATGACGCTCGACGAGCTCGAGAAGGAGTATCTCGTCTCGGTGCTCGAGGAGACGAACTGGCAGAAGAAACGGGCGAGCTCGATTCTCGGCATCAACGCCTCGACGCTCTACCGCAAGATCCAGAGGTACGGCCTGGGCCAGGAAAAGCTGAAGGATCACTGAAAACACATGAGTATTGCAATGAGAAACACCGGGATGGCACATCGGCAGTATCCGGGTTCGCGAGTGGAAAGGGGGTACGGCGCAACGTATTATCGTTTCACAAGCTACACAGCTCTAAAGCCCAGTGCCTTGAGTGGCACGGAGTTTGCGAGTATCGGTGGCTGAACGGTCGGCAGAACCGGCGCATACAGGATCCGGTTCGCGGTGACCGAACAGAAGAACCGAAATCAAAGCAGAGGCTTTGAAGAACAGAACGTCAAGGAGGTGCCTCAATGAAGAACAACAAGGGTTTCACCCTCATCGAGCTGATGATCGTCGTCGTTATCATCGGCATCCTGGCCGCCATCGCGATCCCGAACTTCATCAACATGCAGGCTCGCGCGAAGGAAGCCGCGGTCAAGTCGAACTGCCATACCGTGCAGCTCGCCGCCGAGGACTTCGCGGTTCAGAATGACGGCGTGTACGCCGACGACGTCGGCGCGGACGTGACGCCGTCCAACCAGACCATAACCGACATGCTGCCCGGCGCGGCTCTTATGGAAAACCCGTTCACGAAGGCCGCTACCGAGCCGGTCGACGGAACGGCTGCGAACGCCGGCGAGACGGCCTACGCTCCCATCGCGCAGAACGCGGTGAACGTCGGCTACACGATCACCGGTGTCGGCAAGGAAGCCAACACGGTCATCATCACGCTCAGCAGCGGTCAGTAATCGAAGACCCTCAGCTGAATGAAATGCGGGCGGCTCCCCTGAGCCGCCCGCTCTGTTTATGCGCCATCCGTTTCGGTTCGAGGCGCGAGTGCTTCGGGTACGAATCTTGCGTTTCATGTCCGGTGCGGTGTTGAGAAGCCGATTCAGTTGCATAACGCATCGAAACGCGGCCGCTCCCGATGCATGATCGTCGGCCGGTGCGCAGGGGAGTGACAATGAGCAGAAGAGGCTTCACGTTGATCGAGCTCATGATCGTCGTCCTGATCATAGGCATCCTCGCGGTGATCGCGATTCCGAACTTCGGCACCATGGTCGCGCGCTCGAAGGAAGCGGCCATCAAGTCGAACTCCCATACGGTCCAGCTCGCCGCCGAGGACTTCGCGGTGCAGAACGACGGCGTCTATGCCGCCGACGTCGACAACTCCCAGACGCTGAGCGGAAAGACGATCACCGACCTTCTTCCGAACGGCCTGCTCCTCGAAAACGCTTTCACGAGGGCGCGCACGCAGCCCGTGAACGGCGTCGCTTCGAACCCGGGCGAGATCGGTTACACCTGCATCCAGCAGAACGGGTCGAACGTCGGGTACAATATCACGGCTATCGGCAAAACCCCGAACATGACGATTCTGGCGCTCATCAGCGGGCAGTGAGGCCGACAGGTACGGATTCTGCATTTTCCCCTTTCCCGGACCGTGAAAACGGCCGGAACCATACGGAATTTTACCAGAGGCGGCGAGTTAGCTGTCACCGGAGCCCCGGGCCCGGAGAGCGCCCGCCGCCCGTCGCGCGAGGCCTTGCCATGAATATTCTGAACGTCGACGGGATCAAGAAGCACTTCCGGAGCGATATGTCTCTCGCGAAACGCGAGGTTTTGCGCGGTGTGTCGTTCCACGCCCGGGAGGGAGAGGTTCTCGGGTTCCTGGGCTCGAACGGCGCCGGGAAAACGACGACGATCAAGGTGATCCTCGGGCTCATCAGGCCGCATGCGGGGAGCGTCTCGATCTTCGATCGTCCGCCGGGAGACGCGCGCGCGATGGCGCGCATCGGGTACCTTCCGGAGACGCCGTATTTCTACCCGCATCTTTCGCTCGCGGAGTTTCTCGGGTTCTGCGGAGGGATGAGCGGCGTGGCCCGTGCGGATCTGCCCGGCCGGATCGACAGGGTCATCGAGATGGTGGATCTCGCGCCGCATCGCTCGAAGAGGCTCAAGGCATTTTCCAAGGGCATGCTCCAGCGCGCCGGCCTCGCCCAGGCGATTCTCCACGATCCCGACCTCCTCATTCTCGACGAACCGTTCTCGGGGCTCGATCCGGTCGGGCGGAAGATGGTGCGGGATATCCTCGTCGATCTCAAGAAGAGGGGAAAGACGATATTCTTCTCGTCGCACATCCTGAGCGACATGGAAGCGCTCTGCGATCGTGCGTGCATCATCCGCGACGGGATCATCGCGAAGAGCGTCGTCCTCGACGATCTCCTGAAAATGGGGGAGGGAACGGTCGAGGTGACGGCGCGCGGCTGGCGGGCCGAAATGACGCAGGGAATGCGGGAGTACGTCGAATCGGTGCGGACGACGGGGCAGGACGCCTTTCTCGTCGTGCGGGAGCAGCGTTTCGTGCGCCCCGTCATCGAGCGCCTCTTCGAAGGCGGGGCCGAGGTTCTCGCGGTCGTCAACCGGCACCGCACGCTCGAGAATCTGTTCCTCCGGGAGATCGCGCGTCCGGATGCGCGGACGGCGAAGGGAAAAAAGGAAGAAAAGCTCGTTTTTACAGGATTCTAGAGGTGTGCCGTGAATACAATCGCGGGTGTCGCGCTCAATACGTTCAGGGAATCGATGAGGGAGAGAATCCTCGCGGTCGCGATCCTTTTCGGATTGATTCTCATGGGGAGCTCCGTGCTGCTTTCTCCGCTCGCCGTGGGAGCGAAGCAAAAGATCATCATGGACGTGGGGCTCGCCGCGATCTCGATCATCGGCGTGCTCACGGCCGTCTTTCTCGGCAGCACCCTCGTTCACAAGGAAACGGACAAGAAGGCGATCTACCTCGTGCTCACGAGGCCGATTTCGCGCTCCTCTTTCCTCGCGGGGAAGCTCGCGGGAATCCTGCTCGCCCTCGCCCTCGTCTTCGCGGTGATGACCGCGGTGATGCTCGCGACGATCGCGCTCGGCAGGGGCATCATCCGTCCGGGAGTTTTCGCGTCGGTGTACCTTTCGTTCCTCGAAACGACGGTCGTATGCTCGATCGTGATGCTCTTCAGCACCTTCACGACTCCGATGCTCACGTCGTTCTTCGCGCTCTGTATCTTCGCCGCGGGAAGCTTGAGCGGGGATCTCAGGGTGTTCGCCTCGAAATTCGGGGGGGAGGGAACGAGGATCGTGACCGACGGTCTCTATTATCTCCTTCCGAATCTCAAGGTGTTCAATCTGCGGCATGAAGCGGTCCACAACCTTCCCTTCGGCGCGGGGGACGTCCTGCGCGCGACGATCTACGCGGCCGTGTATGCCGCCGTCGCTCTTTTCTTCGCGTGCGCGATATTCAGGCGCCGGGAATTCAAGTAGGGGAGACGCATGAAACGGAAATACGCCGAGATCGCCCTCGCCATCGCCGCGCTCGCGCTGCTCGTCGCGGCGTCCCGCGGCGTCGAGGGACTCGCGAGCAAGAAGCGCACGCTCGAGGTTCTCTACCTTCCCTCGGGGCAGTTCGTCGAGCAGGCCTCCCTCGGGTATCGCGACCTCGCCGCCGACGTCCTCTGGTTCAAGATGGTGCAGTACTACGGCGGTTACCGGATGGGCGAGAACGACATCGCGCTCTTCGCCCATCTCGTCGACGTCATAACGGATCTCGATCCGCAGTTCGTGTACGCGTACGTTTTCGGGGCGCTCATCATCGCGCAGGATCTCGGCCAGTTCGAACAGGGAATGGCGTTTCTCGAGAAAGGCGTCCGGAACAACCCGGACGACTGGTGGCTCCCCTTCCAGCTCGGCTTTCTCAACTACGTCTACGCGCGTGATTATGCGAAGGCGCTGTTCTATTTCGAGAAGGCCGCGCAGCTGCCCGGCGCGGGTCCCCAGGCGGCGCGTTTCGCCGCGTTCGTCGCGGCGAAGGCGGGCCACGTCGAAACGAGCATCGCGATGTGGGAAGAGCTCGCGCGGACCTCGGACAACAAGTACATCCGCGAGCTCGCCGAGCGCTACATCGAGAAGCTCAGGGCGGGGACCTTCCCTGGGGTGGGCGCGCGATGACGGCGTACCTATACACGTGCGCGGCGATTTTCGGCCTCATGGTAGGGAGCTTCCTCAACGTCGTCATCTATCGCGTGCCTCGCGGCCTCTCCGTCGTCAGGCCGCGCTCGTTCTGCCCCGGATGCCGCACGAAGATTCCCTGGTACGAGAATATTCCCGTCGCGAGCTACCTCGCGCTTCGGGGACGCTGCCGCGGCTGCGGCGCGCGTATCTCGATCAGGTATCCGCTCGTCGAGACCGCGGGGGCCGCGCTCGCTCTCGCCGCCGTGTATCGTTTCGGTTTCGGCTTCGACGCAGCATTCGCATACGCGTTCCTCATGGCGCTCATGGCGATCACGCTCATCGACTGGGAGTTCAGGATCATTCCGGACGGTCTGAGCCTTCCGTTCATCGCCGTGGGGCTCGGCTGGAGCCTCGTGAATCCCGGCCTTACGCTCGCGAGCTCGGCGCTCGGGGCGCTCGCGGGGGGAGGCAGCCTCTACGCCATCGGCGCGCTGTACAAGCTCGCGAGGAAGACGGAGGGGATGGGAGGCGGAGACGTGAAGCTCATGGCGATGATCGGCGCATTTCTCGGCGTCAGGCTCGTCGCTCCCGTGATTCTCATCGCGTCGTTCGTCGGGACCCTCTACGCCGTCGTTCTCCTCAAATCGGGGAAGGACGGGAAGACCGCGGTCGCCTTCGGCTCGTTTCTCGCGCCCGCGGCGGCGATCTGCCTTTTCTTCGGAGAGCGGCTCCTCGCCTGGTATCTCACGGGGTTCTGATGGCAAGGCACTTTGCACGCAAATTGCGCATTCCCGCGGAATCCCTTTTCGCAGCGTGTTCCGCATTAACGCAATCTGCTGTAATTACATAAGTTGAATGGATGGAGGCATTCTTTCCTTTGGCACGCTTGTTGCGTGAATTGACCAATCGAGGCGATAGGATTTCGGTTAATCAAGCAGCCGGTACGCATTTCGCACATATACGCGATATCAAATCGAGTCGTTGAAGCCGGAGTTCCGGAACTGGAAAAGGTTGGTGCGATGATGATCTCTTTACCCTTTCTGAAGCGAAAAGGCTCCACGGTGGGGCTCGATATCGGTTCGAGCCATGTCAAGGTCATAGAGATCGATCATTCGGGCTCGAGGCCGAAGATCACGCATTTCGGTCTCACGGCGCTTCCGCCCGAAGCGATCGTCGAGGGCGAGATCATGGACCGCGATCTCGTGATCGCGGGAATCAAGGAATGCATCGACAAGGCCGGCGTCACGGCCACCGACGTCGTCACCGCGATCTCCGGGCGCGCCGTCATCGTCAAAAAGGTCGTCATGGACAAGATGTCCGCCGACGACGCGCAGGAAGCGATCTTCTGGGAAGCGGAGCAGCACGTTCCGTTCGACATCGACGACGTGTGCCTCGATTTCCAGATTCTCAAGGACGACATCGGCGCGAATCAGATGGAGGTGCTCCTCGTCGCGGCGAAGAAGGACATGATCAACACCCACGCGAACCTGATCAAGGACGCCGGGTTCACGCCGACCGTCATCGACGTCGATTCGTTCGCCGTGCAGAACTGCTTCGAAAGCGGCCGCGGCGTCGTGGCTGAGGAAGACTCGAAGAAGGTCATCGGCCTCGTCAACATCGGAAGCAACGTCACCAACATCAATATCGTCCAGGACGCGAGCCCGCATTTCACGCGCGACATCAGCGTCGGGAGCAACAACTTCGCGGAAGTGATCCAGAAGGAGCTCGAGGTCGATTACGAAGAGGCGCAGAAGATCGTTTCCGGAAACCTCGGCAGCCGCGATCCCGAGAAGATCAAGGAGCTCGTGAAGCAGGGCTCGAAGGATCTCTCCTCGGCATCGAGCGCAGCGTCGCTTTCCTCAAGGCGTCCGGAGACGCGGACAAGATCGACGAGGTCGTCCTGAGCGGCGGAGGGGCCAACATTCCGTTCCTCAAGGAGATTCTCGGAGAGAAGCACGGCATCGAACTCTCAATACACAATCCCCTCGCGGGAATTGAATGCGAAGCGGGGGTGTTCGGCGAGCACGAAGCCGAGATCGACAAGATCGCGCCGTTGCTCACCGTGGGCATCGGTCTCGCTCTGAGAAAGGCGGGAAGAGAATGATCAAGATCAACCTGCTGCCGCGCGAGGAACGGATAAAGCGGCGCGAATTCAAGCTTCCCCAGATGACGACCATCTACATGGTGGGAGGGGTGGCGATCTTCGCGGCCGCGGTCCTGTTCACGGGTATCGTGCAGACCCACAAGGTCAAGGCGCTCGAGTCGAAGATAGCGGCGGCGAACGAGGAATCGAAGAAGCTCGCCCCGCAGCTCGCGAAGATCAAGCAGATCACCAAGGAGCGGGAGGAAGTCGACCGGCGACTCGGGATCATCGCGGATCTCGACCGCTTCCGCTACTTCCGCGTGAAGCTCCTCAACGACGTGAGCTTCAATCTGCCCGTCAATTGCTGGTTGACGGGAGTGTCCGAGATTTCGCCGAACTCCTTCGCGATCGACGGAGTCGCGTTCTCGAACTACACGGTCGCCGACATGATGTCGAATCTCGAGACGTCGCCGACGATCTCGCGGGTCGATCTCAGGGTGGCCGAAAAGGGCAAGATCAGCGAGCGCGAAGTGATGAAGTTCAAGCTTGTCGCAAACGTAGTGCCGCAATAGCGCAAAGAGAGGGCCCAAACTATGGATTTCAAAGATCCGCAGGTACAAAAGGGAATCATCGTGGGAATACTCTGTATCATGATCGGATACGTGTATTTCTTCACGTCGTTCATGCCCTTCTTCCACCATCCGATGCGCGCGAAGATAGCGTCGCTCTCGTCCGAATACGAGAAGATGAGCGCGGAGCTCGAGAAGGCGCGGAAGACCGTGGGCAACCTCGCGAAGCTCGAGGCGGAGTACAACAGGCTCCACGACAAGTGGATCGCCGCCCAGGGGCTCCTCCCCAAGGACAGGGAGGTCGCCGACCTGCTCCGGAAGGTGACGCGAATCGGAAGCCAGGCAGGCATCGATTTCCTTCTCTTCGAGCCTCAGGAAGCGATCCAGAGGGAGTTCATCACCGAGAATCCGGTCAAGGTGAAGGTTCGCGGCGAGTATCACCAGCTCGGCATATTCCTTTCCAAGGTCGCCAACCTCGAACGCATCGTGAACGTGTCGAACCTCACGGTCAAACCGGGGGACGACAAACAGGAAGGCGGCGGGGATCGGGCGGTACGGAGCTACACGGTAGAGGCTGAATTGACATTGACGGCTTATACGCTAGTGGAAGGTGGTGAGACGAGCAATGAGAAGGCGAACGGAAAGCCCCAGCAGAAGGCGCATGCCTCGAATTCCTGAGACCGCGTGGAAAGTCCTCTGGGGACTGACCATCACGGGCATATGCATCTTCCCGGCGCTCGCGGACTCGAGGGCGCAGGGTACGGCGTCGACGAAATCAGAGGCGAAGGCGCTGCCGAACACAGCTGCCCCGATCGACACGACGGCGCTCGAACAGACGACGGTCGACGGGATCACGCTGCGGGACAAGGTTTACTATTATCAGGCCTTCAACCAAAGGGACCCCTTCCAGAGCTTGATAGCCGGCGAATTCGAGGAGTCGGGCGAGCTTGATATCGTCGATATATACGGCGTGAAGCTCGTCGGAGTGCTCGCGGGCGGCATGGAGAAATTCGCCATGCTCGAGGACAACAACGGGTATTCGTACATCATGAAGGCGGGGGATCCGATACGGAACGGGAATATCGTTTCCGTGAGCGATCGGACGCTCATCGCGCGGGTTTCATTGTTCGGGCAAACAAATACGGTAACCCTCCGCCTGGAGGAGAAAAAGAGTAAAGGAGAATAACAATGCTCGGGATCAGCAGACGAACGTTGATTGCCTGTTCCATCCTGGCGCTGCCCTTGCTGGCCCTCTCTGCGGGCGCCGTCGAAAACGAGATCACCGGCGTGAATGTCGTCCCGCTGGATGGAAAGATCAGGATTGAGATCAGCAAGGAGGGGAACGTCGCCTTCGACGCGTTCATGATGAGCGAGCCTCATCGTCTCGTGGTCAACTGCGTCGGCGCGAAATACAACGTGCCGTGGCAGGTGAAGGACGTCGGGAGCCCCATCGCGAGCAAAGTGCGGACGAGCCAGTTTCAGCTCGATCCCCTTCTCATCAGCCGCGTCGTGCTCGACCTGACGACCGCCGTCGACTACCGCATGTGGGCCGAAGGCGAAATGCAGGTCGTCGAGGTGACCCGACGCGCGCCCGACGCGCTCCGGGCCGATATCTCGGAGGGCTCGGCTCTCATGCAGCCGATCGGCGAGCCTCAGAAGGCCGCATCGAAGGCGCCCGTGAACGAGCGCCCGGCCGAGCCCGCGAACGCGAGCCGTCTTATCGCGCAGGCCACGATGGGCCCGTTCCTTCCGTACGTCCCGAATCTCGCGCCGGGCGAGAGCGTGAAGCCGGATGAGACCGAGACCCCCGTCGAGGCGGCCGAAGAGCGCGAAAGCGCGAGCGAGAGCCCGGCTCCCGCCGCGCCCGAGTCGCCGTGGATCACGGGCGAAAAGGCGAATGAGGGCGCGGTCGCCGAGAACCTCAACTTCTACGCGACCGAAGACGCGGCGTATTCGCCTCTCTCCGAGACCGAGGACGCGAAGCCCGCGGCCGCCCCGTGGACCGAAAGCTACGCGCGCGGCAATCCCGCGGCGGGCGGCGGCAGGGCCATGGGATCGAATCGCATCACGATCGACGCCCAGGGCGCCGACATCAAGACCGTTCTTCGCACGATCGCCGACTACTCGGGCAAGAATATCGTGTACGGTCCCGACGTGAAGGGCGAGGTGTACGTCCATATCAAGGACGTTCCGTGGGAAGAGGCTCTCGATATCCTTCTCAGGGCGCACGGCTACGGGTACCGCGAGGAGTTCGGCATGATCCGCGTCAGCGAGATGCAGCGCCTCACGAAGGAGGAGCTCGAGATCTCGACCGCCGAGCGGAAGAAGGACGATCTCATGCCGCTCGTCACCCGGATCATATTCGTGAACAATTCGAGCGCCGAAGAGCTCAAGAGCGCGCTCCAGAATATCGTGTCGCAGCGGGGCAAGATCGACGTGGATCTCGGAAGCAACGCCCTCATCGTGAACGACACGGAGCCCGTCATCGACAAGATCGCGGAAATGGTCAAATCGCTCGACAAGAAGACCTTCCAGGTCGATATCAACGCCAAGCTCGTCGAAGTCGACGTGGAAGCCACCCGCGAGCTCGGCATCAACTGGGGTCTCCTCAATCTCCACGCGTCCGGGCTCAGCGGCATCGGAAGCGTCGAGGTCAACAACTCGATTCCCTCTTCCGCCGGAACGGTCAAGTTCGGCACCGTGCGGTCGTGGGGCGAGCTGACCGCCGTCCTCGAGATGCTCGAGAAGTCGAACAAGGCGAGCATCATCTCCAATCCGCGGATCACGACGATGGACAACCGCGAAGCCAGAATCCTCGTCGGCAAGGAAATCCCGCTCATCGTCGCAGACGAAGCGGGCAATCCGATCACCGAACTCACCAAGATCGGCATCATGCTCAAGGTCACGCCGCACGTGAACGCGGACCGGACGATCACGCTCGATATGCACCCCGAGGTGAGCGAGCTCCAGTCCGAGGCGACCGCGCAGGGCGGCATCATCATCTCGACGAGCGAGGCGGACACGCGCGTCGTCGTCCAGAACGGATCGACCGCCGTCATCGGCGGCCTCATCAAGAACGTTCAGACGAACACGAAGCGCGGCGTGCCGTTCCTCAAGGACGTGCCGTTTCTCGGAAGGCTGTTCTCGTCGAGCTCCATGTCCGACAAGAAGCAGGAGCTCGTCATTTTCGTGACGCCGACGATCGTCGAATAGCGTTTTTGTCCCCTCCACTCACCGTGGACCCCCCGGAGGAGTTCCGAACTGCCTCCGGGGGATTTTTTTTGCCGGCGGCGGCGGCCCCGTTTTCCCTTGCCCGGCGCGCCCTTATTCTCTATGCTCAAATCCTGTAGGCAATTCACCGGATAGCGAACGCGCGAGGTTCCCATGAGAGTCATCGCAGGATCGAAGAAGGGTATCGATTTGCGCGGCGGCCACGGGCCTTTCTTCAGGCCGACGCAGCAGCTCGTCAAGGGATCGATCTTCGATACGATCGGCTTCGACATCGAAGGCGCTACGATTCTCGATCTCTTCGCCGGCTCCGGCGCCATAGGGATCGAGGCGCTGAGCAGGGGGGCCGCGCGGGCGACGTTCATCGAGCAGGACCATCGAAGCCTCAAGGCGCTCCGCACGAATATCGAACGATGCGGCTTCGGACCGTCGTTCGCGGAGGTTCGGATCGGAGACGCCCTTCGATACATCGAGCGCGCCGCCGGGGGGGGCGTCTTTTTCGACGTGATCTTCGCCGATCCGCCGTACGCGGCGAAGACCGCCGCGCAGCGAGTCGTCGACGTCGTGGCGGCGGCGAACGTCGCGCTCTGCCGCATGCTCGTCATCGAGCACGGGAACCCCGTTTTCGCGAAGGAAGGCGGATCTCTCGAGCTCGTCAAGGCGCGGCGATTCGGTCAGACGACGGTTTCGTACTTTCAGTACCGGAAGGAGGTCGCGAGAGGTGAAGGGAAAGATCGCGCTCTACCCGGGGACGTTTGACCCGGTGACGAACGGCCACGTCGATCTCGTGAGGCGCGCGGCGAAGATATTCGATCGGGTGATCGTCGCGGTGGCGCGCGGCATCCACAAGAATCCGTTCCTCACGCTCGAGCAGAGGCGCCAACTCGTCGGCGAAGCGGTCGAGGGGATCGACGGGGTCGAGGTGGTGTCGTTCGACGGCCTCCTCGTCGAGGAATTTCGCGTACGCAAGGTCGACGTCGTGATCCGGGGTCTCAGGGCGGTCTCCGATTTCGAATATGAGCTCATGATCGCGCTCATCAACCGGAAGCTCGACCCCGAGTTCGAAACCGTGTTTCTCATGCCGAGCGAGCAGTATATCTATCTTCACAGCTCGCTCGTGAAAGAGATCTACCTGCTCGGCGGCGAGATCGGTTGTCTCGTCCCGCCGAGCGTTCCGCGGAGACTCAAGGAATGGGGTATCAAATAGATCGTCACAAGGAGGATCGAAGGTGGCAGAAGTGATCAGCAAACGCTCGCGCAGTCTCGAGCCGTCGCTCACCCTGAGCCTGACGGCCAAGGCGAAGGAGCTCAAGGCAAAGGGCGAGAACGTCGTCGCGCTCACCGCGGGGGAGCCGGATTTCGACACCCCCGAAGTGATCAAACAGGCCGCGATCGAGGCGATCAAGCGGGGAGAGACGAAATACACGGCGGGCGAGGGGATCGCGCCGCTGCGCAAGGCGGTCGCCGAGATGTACTCGAAGCAGCTCGGGGTTCCGTACACGGCCGCGGAGGTCGTCATCTCGCACGGCGCGAAGCATTCGATCTACAACGCGCTGTTCGCGCTGACCGACCCCGGCGACGAGGTGCTCATTCTCTCTCCCTACTGGACGAGCTATCCGGATATGGTCAAGATTCTCGGCGGGAAGCCCCGAATCGTGGAGCTCTCGAGAAAAACCGAGTACAAGCTCACGCCCGAGATATTCCGGAAGCAGCTCTCGCGCAAGAAAAAACCCAAGGCGCTCCTCTTCAATTCGCCGTCGAACCCGGCGAGCATCGTCTACCGGCGCGAGGAGATCGAGGCGATCGCCAAGATCGTTCTCGAATCGGGCATCGCGCTCATCAGCGACGAGATCTACGAATTTCTCACCTTCAGCGGATCGGAGCACTTCTCTCCCGTGACGCTCGTTCCGCAGATCAAGGACCAGACCGTGGTCATCACCGGCGTTTCGAAGAGCTATTCGATGACGGGGTGGAGGGTGGGCTTCGCCCTCGCCGAGAAGGATTGCGCGTACCGGATGGGCGCCTTCCAGGCGCACGCGACCGGATGCCCGAATTCGATTTCGCAGTGGGCGGCGCTCGAGGCGGTCCTGAAGGGAGCGGAAGATCGGGAGATGATGCGCGTCGAGTTCGAGAAGAGGAAGGACCTTTTCGGCAAGCGTCTCGCTCGAATCCCTTCGATCTGGTATCCGGAGCCGGGAGGGGCTTTCTACTATCTCGTCGACGTGTCGAAGCTCTACAAGAAATGCAACGTGAAGAGCAGCTTCGGATTCTGCGACAAGCTCCTCGCGGAGCAGGGGCTCGTCGTCATACCGGGGGGAGCGTTCGGCTGCGACAAGATGATACGTTTCTCCTTCGCCGCTTCGGAGAACGAGATCAACCGGGCCCTCGACCGGTTCGAGAATTTCGTCAAGAAATACTCGGGCTGACGGGAGCCGGGCGGAGGCCGTGGTGACCGGCGATCGACGCGGAGATATCGAGGGGCTTGCGCGCTCGCTGCGCGGCGTGCCGGTGCACACGGAGGCCCGTTACCTGCTCGCGTACGGTTTCGACGCCACGGGAACGAGGGGGCGCGCCGGGGGAGTCGCGTTTCCCGGAAATCTGGACGATCTCGCGCGGCTCGTCGGCGAAGCTTCGAAGCGGGGGATCTGCGTCGTCCCGCGCGGGGCGGGGTCCGGTTTCTCGGGAGGATCCGTTCCCCTCGACGGCGCGCTCGTGATATCGACGGAGAAGATGCGTCGCGTGCTTCGCTTCGACGCGGGTGCGGAAGAGGTCGAGGTCGAGAGCGGCGTCGTCAACAAGGATCTCCAGGACTACCTGGCCGGCGATCGGTATTTCTACCCTCCCGATCCGGCGAGCCTCAATTTCTCGACGATCGGCGGAAACGTCGCCGAAAACGCGGGAGGGCCCCGGGCGTTCAAGTACGGCGTGACGCGCCGGTACGTGCGATCGCTCACATGGATCGCCTCCGACGGCGAGATCGTTCCGGACGCTCCTCCGGAAGGCGCGTCCGCCGCTCTCGTCGGATCGGAGGGAACCCTCGGCGTCATCTATTCGGTCCGTCTCGGCGTTTTGCCGCTTCCCGAAGCGTTTCGGACCGTCCTCCTCGAGGTTCCTCCGGGCGCGGAAGCGCTCGCGTTCGCCGGGTCGCTGCTCGCGGCGGGGCTCACGCCGAGCGTCCTCGAGTATCTCGACGCGAAGACGATGTGCGTCGTCGGCGAATATTGCTGCTTCGGCGGGCTCGGGAGGGACTCGAATTACCTGTTCGTCGAGATCGACGGCTCGTCCGAAGAGGCGGACGCCCAGCGGTCCCTTCTCGACGCGTGCGCGGCGAAAGCGGGGATCGTCGCGAGACCGGCGCGAAACGAGGCGGAACGAGAGCTCCTCTGGAAGGTGCGACGGTCGGTGAGCCCGAGCCTCGCGCGGCGCGGCGCGACGAAGGTGAACGAGGACGTGTCGCTCCCCCTCGGGGAGCTCGAGGTGGCGGCGCGCTTCATCCATGACCTCGCCGGCGAGCTCGATCTCGATTGCTACCTCTTCGGGCACGCGGGGGACGGGAACCTGCACGTGAATATCATGACCGACAGGCGCCGGCGGGAGGAGATGGCGCGCGTGGCGAGCTTCGTCGAGAGGCTCTTCGCCCGCGTCGTCGAGCTCGGAGGCGCGCTGAGCGGCGAACACGGGATCGGGCTCACGAAGAGCCCGTATCTGAGCATGATTTTCACGCCGGAAGAGATGAATCTGGCCCGGGAGCTCAAGGGATCTCTGGATCCTCGCGGGATCCTGAATCCCGGGAAATACTTTATGGCGCGCGGGTGACGGCGACGGCACCGGACATTCCCGCTCCGAGCCCAGTCGCAGGGCTCCAATGGGCTCGTCCGCGGGAATGTCCGGCGCCAGCACTTGTAGCGGGTGGCGCTGGTGGGGTCCCCGTATTGGCACTTGTAGCGGGTGGCAGCGCCGGGGCCCCCGCAGGCAGCGCAGCGAGCTTCGCGAGCGAGCACCTGCGGGGTGCAGGCGCTGACAGGCCCCGCGTATCCTGCGGGAAAGAGGTCCCGGTGCGGACGGAATTCGGGAGAGGAGCACGATGTTCATCGATCGCGTGACGATACAAATCAAGGCGGGCAACGGCGGCGACGGCTGCGTCAGCTTCAGGCGCGAGAAATACGTCCCGCGCGGCGGGCCGGACGGCGGCATGGGGGGAAAGGGAGGAGACGTCGTCGTGAAGGTCGATCGCGAAATGCGCACGCTCCTCGATCTCTATTACCGCAAGACGATCAAGGCGCAATCGGGGAAGCACGGGCAGGGGAAGAACATGACCGGGGCGGACGGAGAGGACGAATACATCAAGGTTCCTCCCGGCACCGTTCTCGAGGACGCCGACACGAAGGAGACGCTCGCCGACCTCGACGAGCCCGGCGCGGAGTACGTCGCGGCGCGGGGGGGACGGGGGGGCAAGGGGAATTACCTGTTCCGGACGGCGAAGATTCAGGCACCGCGCACGAGGACCATGGGCGTAGCGGGGGAAGAGCGCCGGCTCGTTCTCACGATGAAGCTGATCGCCGACGTGGGGCTCGTCGGTCTCCCGAACGCGGGCAAGTCGACGCTGCTCCGGAGCGTGAGCGACGCGCACCCGATCGTCGCTCCCTATCCGTTCTCGACGCTCGAGCCGGTGCTCGGCATGGTGAAAATAGCGCCGGGCGCCTCGTTCTGCATGGTGGACATTCCAGGGCTCATCGAGGGCGCCCACACGGGGAAGGGGCTCGGCATCCAGTTTCTGAGGCACATCGAGCGATGCCGCGTCCTCATCTTCATCGTCGACGCGGCGGGGGAGATCGACGCGGCGAAAGCGTACGAGCAGCTCTACAACGAGCTCCGCTCGTACGGCGAGAAGCTCGTCGACAAGCCGCGGCTCGTCGCCCTCAACAAGACCGATCTGCTTCCCCCACGAGCGCGAGCGCCCAAGTTCGACGTGCCGGGGGAGCATATCTTCAGGATCTCGGCGCTCGAGAAGAAGGGGCTCCGCCCGCTCCTCGCCGCGGCGTACCGTCTTGTCACCGGGGATTCACGATAGATCCCATAAAGAGAACGAGCCCCGTCTCGCCATCGACGACGGCGAAGAAGAACGGCCTGTCCACGATCATCTCGAAGGGACGGGGTCCCTCCGAGACGGAGGTCAGCTTCATCACGACCGCGGTGACCGCGGCGGCCTCCGTTCCCTCCTCATTCACTTCAATGAAGGTCTTGTGCAGGACGAGGTCGATGCATGCGTTGGCGAGCGGGCTCTCGATCATGCGGGTGAAATCCGCGCGGCCTCCGTCGAACGCGACCGCCATGCCGAGCGCGCTCAGGCTCCGGTTGAGGGTCGCCGAGTATTCGATCTTGAAGCGGGGAAGACCGATTCTTCCTTCCCGGGGGCTGAAGCGCGTCATGAGAGAGCTCAGCTTCTCGCCGGTGAGGCCCGCGTGAAACCGCTCGAGGCTCGAGCTGTCGGCGGGAAGGAAGACATACATGCCGATTCTCCCGTCCCCGTACGGGAGCCGGACCGCCTGGAAGCCTTCCCCGTCGAGATAGTCGTACGTCCCCGACTGCCGCATCATAGAGCGCGGGATCGTCGCGCCGTCCGCGAGGTGGAAGGGCTCTTCCCGCGTCAGGCTCTTGTCGAACTCCTTCGTCCAGGTTCCCTTGAAATAGATCGCGTTGATGAGATACAGAATCGTTTCCGGATCGATTTCGTCGACGATCTCCGTGATCTTGTCGTTCGTCTTTTCGGCGACCCAATCGTTGAGCGCCGACGCGGTGGAGAGGGCGCGGACGTCCGCGCCGTAGCGACGTTCGTTGCGCCGGAGAAATTCCTTCCTGAACGCGACGTCCCGTCGAGCCCACAGGGAGTTGGCGACGGAGAGCTCGACCGCCTTCATCGTGTCGTTCATCCGGGCTATGAGCGTCGAGTCGACCGTGTTCGCCTCCTCGATGCCGACGCCGGAACGCCCGAGGGTATTCGCCATCGCTTCGAGAGTCCCGCCCGCCGCGCCGTTCATCGTCATCGCGAGGGCGAAGCCGACGCTCGCGGGGGAGATGAAGATATTCTCGTCCGGCTTCTCGCCGACGAGCTCCCTGTAGAGATTGACGCCGAAAGCCGTGTACGCGCCCGTTTCCATGCTTCTCCGCGGCGCCGCCGGCCTTCCCGACGACGCGCAGGCGACATGGGCGAAGACGACGGCGGCGATCGCGACGGCCGCGACAGGCGAGCTCCATGAGAATTTCATATTGAACCTCCCCGTGTATTCTTCGATGATAGCCGGAGCTCCGGGCGGGAGCAACGGAATTCGGGCCGGGCGCCGCGGCTCGACGGAGTTGCCACGGAAGGGCCGGGAGTTTATATTGTAGGAACGCAGGTTCGAGCGCGGCTCCGGAAGCGGCGGGGACACGCGCGGGGGCATCGATGATCAGCGCGAGGAACATCACGAAATCGTTCAAGGACGTGCGCGCGGTCCGCGGCGTGAGCCTCGAAATCCCGCGAGGGCAATATATCGCCATTCTCGGCCCGAACGGCGCCGGGAAGACGACCCTCGTCGAGATGATCGAGGGGATCCAGAAACCGGACGCGGGGGAGATCCGCATCCTCGGGAAGCACTGGAGCGCCGACGAGGCGCATCTTCGACGCATCATGGGGCTCTCGCTCCAGGAGACGGCGTATATCGACAAGCTCACCGTCGAGGAGACGCTCAATCTCTTCGCGAGCTTCTTCGGGCTCGGGACCGGCGTCGCTCCGCGGATCCTCGATCTCATCAATCTCGCCGACAAGCGGAAAAGCTACGTGATGAATCTCTCCCACGGGATGCGGCAGAGGCTCTCGATCGGCATCGCCCTCATCAACGAGCCTGAGATCCTCATCCTCGACGAGCCGACGACCGGACTCGATCCGGTCGCGCGGCGCGAAATATGGGACATTCTCGTCGATCTGAAGAAGAAGGAGACTTCGCTCATCCTCACGACGCACTACATGGAGGAGGCGGAGTATCTCTGCGATTACATCGTCATCATGGACAAGGGGAGCGTGATCGTCGAGGGGACGCTCGAGAATCTCCTCGCCGCGCACACGCACCGGGAAGTCATCTCGTTCGCCGTGCCGGACCGGCGCGGGGCCGAGGCCTTCGCCCGCGTCGAGGGGGCGCTCGGTCTCGTGTGGGACGAGAAGTCGAACCGGGGACATCTCTCGGTGAGGGATATCGTCGCGTCGCTCCCCCGTTTTCTCGAAGCGGTCGAGCGCGAGAAGACGACGCTCCTCTCGCTCGAGTGCAGAAAAATGAATCTCGACGACCTTTTCATATCGCTCACGGGCAGGCATCTCGATGAATAGGCCGTTCGTCAATCTCGTCGCGCTGCAGTTCAAGGAGTTCTTCCGGGAGCCCGAGATCATCTTCTGGGCTTTCGTGCTTCCGATCGTTCTCTCGTGGCTCCTCGGCATCGCGATCGGCTCGGGAGGAGGCGCCCTATCGGGAAAGGCCGCGGTCATCGAGAGCCCGGAAGCGACGGCGGACTACTGGACCTCCTGGATCGGCCGCGCGCGGGACGCCTCTCGCGGAGGGCACGAGATCGATTTTCTCGTTCTCGCGAGAGACGAGGCGATTCTGGCGCTCAAGAAGGGGGAGATATCCCTCTTTGTCGACCGGATCCCCGGGAGCGACGCCGTGCGCTATTCCTTCGATCCGCGGAGCGCTGAGGCGCAGATGACGTACCTCGCGATCGAGCGCGCCCTCGACGGAGCGCGGCCGGGGGCGAGGCCGCCGGGCGAGGTCGTCGCGCTCAGGATCCAGGGCACGCGCTACGTCGATTTCCTCGTGCCGGGGCTGCTGGCGATGGACATCATGAGCTCGGCGCTCTGGGGGATCGGCTGGGCGCTCATCGAGATCCGCATCAAGAAGCTCCTGCGCCGCATGGCGGCGACGCCGATGCGCAAGTCGATGTTCCTCGCCTCGCATTTCGTCACCAGGCTCATCGTGAACGCGCTCGAGTTCGTCGCGCTCTTCGGATTCGTCTATTTCTATTTCGGCGTGAGGATTCAGGGAAGCGTGCCGGCGCTCGCAGCGATCTTCGTCGCCGGCAACATGGCCTTCGCGGGGCTTTCGATTCTCATGTCGTCCCGGACGGCGAATCCGCGCGTCGGGAACGGTCTCATCAACGCGATCACCTTTCCCATGACGCTTCTCTCGGGTGTGTTTTTCAGCTACCACCATTTCCCCGAGTGGGCGATCCCGATCGTGCGGAAGCTCCCGCTCACGATGCTCGCCGATTCTATCCGGAGCATCTTCAACGAGGGAGCGGGCTTCGCCCAGGTCGCGCTCCCCGCGTTCGTTCTCGCGGGTCTCGGCGCGCTTTTCTTCTTCGCCGGCATGAGGATCTACAAATGGAATTGAAAGGATAGCCGAAATGCAATCCGTTGGATCGATCGCGAGACGCTGCGCCCTGTTCGCGTTCCTGTGCATCGTCGCGGCGGACGCGGAGGCTTTCGAGAGCGCGGGGGACGTCCGGGAGGATGCCGGCGAGCCGCGCTCCGCCGTGAAGGTATATCCCGACGGAGGATTCGACTGGGATTATTTGAAGGACTGTATTCCATACATCGACTATGTGCGGGATCGCTTAGATGCCGAGCTGTATCTATTGATAACAGGCTGTGTTACGGGATCGGGTGGATACGAGTACACGATGACGATGGTCGGGCAGGGACCGTTCGCGGGAATGAACGATACGCTCGTGCATTGCTCGTCGGCGGCCGATTCGTATGAGGTCGAGCGCGCGGGCATCGTGAAGACGCTGAAAATGGGGCTCATGCGATACGTGGGCCGCACTCCCATCGGCGACGATATAACGATCGCCTATCGAGGCACGGAGAGAATGACGGCCCAGGCAGATCCCTGGGACCGATGGGTGTTCTCGCTCTCATGCTCGCCGAGCGTCTCGGGATCGCAGGTGGACGAGAAACGCTACATTTCGGGAAGGATCTCGGCCGATCGCGTGACCCGCGATCTCAAGCTGTGCTTCAGCGCCTACTCGTCCTACAGCAAATCGGAACAGACGCTTACGTCGAAGACCGTGCGCTTGATCCGGCGCTCCAGCAGCTTCGACGTATTGGTCGTGAAGAGCGTCGGCGATCATTGGGGCCTCGGCGTGATCGGGGACGGACTCATGCAAACGTATCAGAACAAGAAACGCTACTACGACATCTCTCCGGCCGTCGAGTACAGCGTTTTCCCGTACGCGCAGTCCACGCGCAGGGAGCTCGCCGTTTTCGCCCAAGTCATCTATACCGACGTCGTCTATCAGGAGGCGACGATCTACGACAAGATCCAGGAGAACCTCTTGAGCTATCGCATCAGCGTCCCCGCGTCCATCAAGGAACCGTGGGGCAGCATCTCATCCGGGATATCCTGGCAGCAGTACTTTCATGACGCGAGCATCTACCGGCTCGTCATTTCTCCGATGATCTCGTTTCAGGTGGCCAAGGGGCTCTGGTTCCACGTCTCGGGCAGCTACTATCGGATTCATGACCGGATCGATCAGCCGAGGCGGACCCTGACGGACGAGGAGATACTTCTCAATCTGAAGAGCCTCGCGTCCACCTACGAATACTCCTTTGGGGTCGGCTTCAGTTACACGTTCGGTTCGGTGTATTCGAAGGTCGTGAACCCCCGCTTCTTCGGAGGCTGATTCCCCGCGGGGGCCCTTCGCGATTTCTCTTTCGCGCGGCCCCGCCGCGTGATAATTTTCCAATCGAGGTGTGGTGGCGGAAGGGTGTGGATTCGTGCAGCGGATTTTCGCGTCAACGACAGGGAGGATCGATATGAAGCGCTTATTTTCCGTCATGACGGCGGTTGTTCTCGCGGTGTGCTTCGCGTTCCCCGTATTCGCGGAGGGTCAGAAGACGATCCAGCTTCCCGCGCCCCAGATGGACGGAGGCATGCCTCTCATGAAGGCGCTGAAGCTGCGGTCCACGGCGAGGGAGTATTCCAGCGAGGCGCTGGGCGCGCAGGAGCTTTCGAACCTGCTCTGGGCCGCGTGCGGCGTCAACCGTCCCGAGAGCGGGAAGCGCACGTCTCCGACCGCGATGAACAAGCAGGAGATCGACGTCTACGTCGCGCTCGCCGAGGGGCTCTACCTCTACGACGCGAAGGCCCATGCGTTGGGTCTCATCCTCGCGCAGGATCTCCGCGAAGCGACCGGCAAGCAGCCCTTCGTGAAGGACGCGCCCGTGAACCTCGTCTTCGTCGCGGACTACGCGAGAATGGGTGAGGGGCCGAGGGAGATGCAGGACTTCTATGCCGCCATGGATACCGGCTACATCAGCCAGAACGTGTATCTCTACTGCGCCTCAGCCGGTCTCGCGACGGTGGCCCGCGGCTGGGTCGACAAGGAAGCTCTCGCGAAAGCGATGACGCTCGGAGCCGATCAGAAGATCATGCTGGCCCAAACGGTCGGATATCCGAAGAAGTAGCTCTCCGTGAATTCGAAGGGCGAACGGCGATCGGGCGGGCGCGGGTGCGAGGAGTGCCCGCGCTTGTGCCTCGTCGATCGTTCGGCGGGGGCCTGCGGCTATTGCCGATCGGGGGACGGGCTCGAGATCGCGTCGATCTGCCTTCACCGCGGCGAGGAGCCCGCGATATCGGGCGAGCGCGGCATCTGCAACATATTCTTCTCACACTGCAACCTGCAGTGCGTCTTCTGCCAGAACTTTCAGATCAGCAGAAACGATTCCCCCGCGAAGAGCATGAGTGTGGAAGAGGTCGTTCGGACCGTGACCCGCTTTCTCGACGAGGGGGCCTCGTCGATCGGGTTCGTTTCACCCTCCCACATGATTCCGCAGATGCGCGGAATCGTCGAGGCGCTCCGCGCGAAAGGATACCGCCCGATCGTCGTGATGAACACGAACGCGTACGACAGGGCGGACACGATCGCTTCGCTCGAGGACGTCGTCGACGTCTACCTTCCCGATTTCAAGTACATGGATCATTCGCTCGCGCTCGAGCTTTCCGGCGCGTGGAACTATCCCGAAGTCGCGCTCGCCGCGCTCCGGGAAATGCACCGGCAGAAGGGATCGAACCTCTCGCTCAGGGACGACGGAACCGCGGCCTCCGGTCTCATCGTCCGCCACCTGATCGTCCCGGGGCAGACGGAGAACAGCAAGGCGGTGCTCAGGGCGATCGCCGGGGAGCTCTCCCCCTCGGTGCACCTTTCCCTCATGTCACAGTATTATCCGCCGCCGGGAGTCGCCGGGCATCCATGGCTCGGCAGAACGATCACGCGCGCCGAGTACGATGAAGTGCTCGATGAGCTCGAACGGCTCGGATTTTACCGGGGATGGGTGCAGGAGCTCGAGAGCCAGGAAACGTACCGGCCCGATTTCACGAAACCGCATCCGTTCGAATGAGGCGCGGCGCGTTTCGAACGGCTCCCCGCTCGACCGGTCCGGACGGGGCTCCGCGCGACGGCGGTCGCCGGGGCGCGACCTAGCGCGCTTTTCTCCGCACGGCTTCCTTGATTCTCTGCACGTGTCCCCTGCCGAGCGCCTTGACCTCGCAGCCGAGCTCGAAGTAGCGCTTGATGCTTTCGTCGGAGAGAATGCCGTAGCAATCGATCACGGCGACCGGGCCGCCCGCTTTCTTTACGACCCAGGACGGGTCGAGCTTCAAATACGGATCGTGCGGCACGGCGAAGATGATCGCCTCGACTCCCTTGAGCGTTTCGCCGAGATCCCTGGACACCCTGAGCTTCTTGAGATCCTCCTGGTTGCGGAAGAAGCGGCTCCATGAATGGCCGGGGGACGGGTAGCTGTCCTGAAGCTCGAGCTCGTACCAATGCTCGACGTAGGGATCGTGCACGCGCATGAAGGCGCCCATCTCGGTGAGCTTCCTCACGACCATCTCCGACCCGCTGTATCGCGTGTCTCCGACGTCCTGCCGGTAGCTCGCGCCGCATATGAGCACCTCGGCCCCCGCGATGTAGCGTCCCATGTTCCTGAGCGCGTCGCGGACGAGCTCGGCGACGTGCAGGCCGCGCGTATCGTTGATGTCGATCGCGGTGGGGGTGATCTTGAACACGCTGTCTCCGTCCTCGAAGCCGAGGATGTGCTGGTACGCCCAGTAGCCGAGCCCTCCGTCCTTCGGCAGGCAGTAGCCGCCGATGCCGGGGCCGGGGAAGATCATGTTGCTGTGGGTCGGCCGCATCCGAATCGCCGTGATGACCTTCGTGAGATCGACGCCGTTCCGCTCGGCGAAGAGGCTCCATTCGTTCAGGAACGCGAGGATCGTCGCTCGGTACGAGTTCTCGACGATCTTCGTCGTTTCGGATTCGATCGGGCGATCCATGACGGTGAGGGGGAAGTCCTTCGTGTTGAGGACCTCGCGGAGAAACTTCTCGACGCGCCGTGCCGCCTCCGCGTTGCAGCCCGAACAAACGCGCCAGAAATCGCGGATGCTGCGCACGTATTCGCGTCCGGGCATCACGCGCTCGAAGCTGTGGGCGAGGAGCGGTGCCGACCTGATGCCGCGCTCGGCGAACGCGCGTTTGAGAATCGGCCAGACGATGAATTCGGTCGTGCCCGGCGCGACCGTCGTCTCGATGAGCACGAGGCATTTCGGCCCGATCTTTTCGCCGACGGTGCGCATCGTCGCTTCGAGGGCCGCCATGTCCGCCTCGCCCGTGCGCATGTTCCCGAGATCGTTCTTGAGATAGTCGCATTGAACGTCGATGACGACGCAGTCGGCGAGCTTCAGGACGTCGCTCGCGTAGGTCGCGGTGAAGGTCTTTTTCTCCTGCACGGTGCGCGCGATGATCTCTTCCACCTCGGGATCTTCCGCTTTGACGGGGGCCGAGCCGCGGTTGAGGACGGGAATCTTCCAGTAGCTTCGGGTGCTCGGACGCTGGCATCCGATGACGAACTTGCTCGGCTTGCCTTTCCTGTCGGTCGTATCGGCGATGATCGCCGCCATCACGACGCCGACGAAGCCGACCCCCATGACGACGACGATCTCCTTGCCTTCTCTCCGCGCGCGGCTCGCGAGCGTCTCGACCCGCGTGAGCTCGATCGCATACTCGTCCTTTCGCGGAAGGGAAAACTTTTCGCCGTCGGGGCTGATCGAGAATTCCTGTCCCGCCTGGAAACCGATCGCTTTGCGGTGAGCCATTGCGCGAACCTCCTTCTCGTCGCGGATATCCGAATCGATTGCGTCGACGATGATGGTAGAGGCTCGCGGCGCGAAAGAAAACAGAAAAATCGTCGCGCGCCGCGGACGAAGTCTCTATAATGGGCGCTGGGCACGAAGAGAGGCGGTGCGTCGATGGATGCGAAACGTGACGAAGGGATGAGGGAGATCAAGGCGAAGGCGTTGAAGCTCTCGGGGCTCGCGGAGTACCAGGGGGGAGCGGTCGTGAGCAGGACGCTTATCGACAAGAAGATCGGCACGGTCACGATCTTCGCGTTCGACGAAGGGCAGGGCCTGAGCGAGCATACGGCGCCGTACGACGCGTTCGTGGAGATCGTCGACGGGGAGGCCGAGATCACGATCTCGGGGAAGCCGCTGACGGCGCGCGCGGGGGAGATCGTCATCATGCCCGCGGGGGAGCCGCACTCGCTCAGGGCGGTGAAGCGTTTCAAGATGCTTCTCACGATGATACGCGCGTGACGCACTTGGGTTCGGGGCCGGGAAATATCGAAATCCACGCTTCTCATGGCGCCTTTCGGGGATTGCACTTGAAGTCATTAATTGATCTATGCTAGAATATTCCCGGCTCATTGGGGAAGTGTTCCGTGCTGAACGGCAAATGATGCGGTCTTTATCGTCGTATTAGAAGCTGCATACGATAGTTAGGATCTGGCCGAATACATGAGTCTGCCGAGGACGTACGCTGACGTCTCAAATCGCAAGTCATCGTTGGCCTCATCGGAGGCGCGGGCGTTGCTCGATCTGTTTCCTGTCCGCATCCGGGAGCTCATTGTAGATCGTTATCTCGATTTTCCCTCTCCCATTCCACAAGAGCTTCTTGAATACTTCATCAATAATTCAGCGATTTTCAGAATCAATCACCAAACGCCTGGCTCATCTCTTGTCTTCGAGCATCTCTACACACGGGAAGTTACAACTCCTATCGACAGATACTTTATCGACTGCAAGGCTGGTTTCCAAATCTATCAGCGGCTGCTATCACTCGAAGCGAACCTGCCTTATTGGCTGAATTGCCTTCTCGACAATAAGGATGCGCTTCTCGTGGATAATGTCGGCTCTGGAGCTGGTCGCGATATGATTGGTGTTTTGGCCAAGAACCCACATCTTGCCAAGCGGGTAAAAGGTCCGCCACAACCCTGTTGAAAGATAGTCTGCACAAATATGACATTATTCAACCAGCAGTTCGATAGGTCGTTCGGCAAATCAATAGCTAGGACATGGGAGAGTATGCTTTACAAGACCCTTAGGATCGTTCTCAATCGCCCAATACGGATGATGTGGCTCAAGAGAGTTCGCGGCCTGGAGCATGTCCCTGTGAGCGGCGGCGCGATCCTCGCATCGAACCACGAGAGCTACCTTGACTTCATAATCGTTCCGGTGTCCGGATGCCGGCTCCCGTGTTACATGGTCGGTGAGATCTTCTTCGAGAAGCCTGTGATAGGACGAGCGTTTCGTACCATGGGATTCATCCCGGTTGATCGCCGACGCGATACGAACACCGAAGCCGTTCGCGCCGCACTCCGGAGGCTCCGGGCGAATGACCTACTCGGAGTGTTTCCCGAGGGGACCCGCTCGGCAGAACGGTAAGCTGCAGAAGGCGCGCGATGGCGTAGCCCTTCTGGCACACATTTCCGAGGTGCCCGTCGTCCCCATGGCTGTACTGGGAACTTATGAAGCATGGCCCAAGAGCCGGCAGTGGCCACGTCCATTCTCCTGCGAAGTTCGCTTTGGCGAGCCCCTGCGGTTCAGCAGGGCCGACTACAAAGCAGACAAGTCAGTCTTGAGCACGACGACCCGCACCATAATGAGCCGCATTGCTGAACTCGCAGGAGAGGAATACCCGTGGTAGACATACAGCAGATTGCCGCTTTCGATTTGGACGGGACGTTGGTATCCGGCCAGACACAAGCGATGCTGGTGCGTCATCTTGCATCCAAAGGGATGCTTTCAGCATCGACGCTTGCGGCGCTGGGGATTTGGTTCGCCAAATACAGGTTCGGCATGCCTGTCGAGCATGAGGGAATTCGTTTGCGAGTCATGCAGGCTCTCGCAGGGCATTCAGTCGAATCATTTGATCGAATCCTCGATGAAGTGCATGCGGGGCGGATTGCGCCGCGATTGCGTCCGGCTGGACGGCGAGCACTACGAGCACTTGAAGACGCAGGTGTTCGCACCGTTATAGTGTCGGCTGCTCCTGAACCCCTCGTATCGCGGGTCGTCGCCGCCATCGGTGCCACAGGCTTTGTCGCCACTCGGCTGGAAAAGGACGCCGGCTACTATACGGGACGAATTGAAGGTCCGGTCATTGAGGGGGATCACAAAATAAGTGCTCTCAGTGACTGGGCGGATCGGCGGTATGGGAACTGGATCCTGAAGGCCGCGTTTGGCGACAATGTGTCCGATGCTCCGCTCATGCATGCGGCGCATGAAGCCTACGCGGTCTGGCCGGATCGCGGACTACGCGCCCTGCGAAGGCGGAAGGGTGGAATATCCTGGAATGGTCGAAATGCCCCTCGATGCAGGCGCGGATCAAGGGGGGTGCACATGTACGCTTCAGGAAGCTCCTCAAAAGAGATCGCTGAAATCGCTGCCGTCCTCGATATGCTGTTCGAAAGGGTGGGCTATTATCCGACGGGACGCGTTTTCGTTAAGCCGAATCTCTCGGGACGGGCTCCGATTCTTGAAAGCGAGAACACGACCGTCTATTTTATGGATGGTCTGCTCGAAGTACTCCACGGGCGTGGGTGCGATGTGGTCATTGGACACTCATCACTTCTGGGAACGGTGGATTGTGTCTATCCATTCGAACGTGTTATCACCGACGCGGGGTTCGCAAAGTACTCACGCCTCCCGCATATAGCGCTCCTTGACTTGGATTTCGCCCCGCGCCGATCGATGCACGTCGCCGGTAGAGCTTACGAGGTCCCGGAAATTGTGTTTGATGCCGATTCCTACATCAATCTCGCTAAATTGAAGACGCATATGGAAACCGGCGTCAGTCTCTCAATGAAGAATCAGATGGGCTTGATGTCACATTCCGAGCGTATTCGGATTCATCGTGAGGCACTTGATCGTCCTATCGCGGAGCTCTCATTCGCCGCAGTGCCAACTGTGAGCATCGTTGAAGGCATCGTCGGTATGGAGGGGGCCGGACCGCATCATGGGCGAGACAAATATCTCGGGAAGGTCTTCGTTGGGACGGATATGCTTGAGCTTGATGTAGCCATCACCGCGATGATGGGCCTGCTGCCCGATGAGATCGGTCATTTATCTATCGCCGGCGAGATATCGGGCAGCGCACTTCCATCCGCGGGCGAAATCACAGCCAGTGGAGAGGAAGGATTTGACTTCAGCCCCGCAACCGCGGTTATGCGTATCGGCCCTCGACTATTTGTATATCCAACGACCAGTTGCTCTCGCTGTATCACTGCCCTTATTGAGGCCGGTCGTTCGATGAGAAACTCGGTCTCGGGCACGGCGCGGTTGGCCCTGGCTTCATACGTGGGCCGCCGGAAGAGCATTGTGATTGGGAGCCCGCGACCTGCAGATACGCCATCAGGCCGGGTTCTCTGCATCGGTCAATGTGCTTCACGGGGCTTCACCGGGGATGCCCTACGAATGAATGTCTGTCCTCCATCCGTTGGGCAGGTCGAGAGGTACCTTCGAGATAATCTGTAGATTGCCTGGTTGGAGTTGCCCGATTGCGCTGATACTCGAAATATAGTAGTATAACGTCGCGCGATCGAAATCAGCGCGCGGCAGGTTCGCAGGACGCAAGCGATGGGGATGGGTGCGGGACGGCGGGATCGCTCGCTTTCGATAACGGTATTCCCGCCCGATAATCGATGGTCCGAAGTCGCCGGGAGGTGGACGATGGGTTATTCCGACGAGGCGCGACTCTGGCTCGAGATTTCCCTCGCGCGGGGAGGGCGAGCGGACAAATGGATCTCGCTCGCGCTCGGGAGCTCGCTCGAAGAGATCGCCGGCATGCTGGGGAGCGAGACGGAACGGGAGCGCCTGAGCAGGCGCCTCGAGCGCCGGATAGAATTGCCCGACAGGAAATTCATCGAGGAGCAGCTTTCGCGCGTCGAGAAGGAAAACTGGGGGCTGATCTCGCTCTCGGACGAGTCGTATCCGCGCCTGCTCAGGGAAATCCCCGATCCTCCGCCGGTCCTGTTTTATGCGGGGGATTGCGCGGCGCTCGCGGAGCCCTCGATATGCGTCGTCGGCTCGCGCAGGAGCTCGAGACGCGGTCTCGCCAACGCGTCGAATATCGCCCGCGAATTGTCCGAACGGGGAATCCACGTCGTGAGCGGGCTCGCGCGCGGCGTCGACGGCGCCGCGCATGAAGGAGCGCTCGCCGGCGGCGGAGGCACGTCGGCTGTTTTCGGATGCGGCGTCGACGTCGTATACCCGTCCGAGCATCTCGCGCTCGTCGAACGAATCGTGGAGCGCGGATGCGTTCTGTCGGAATTTCCCCTCGGCACGCCCCCGCTGAAGCATCATTTCCCGCTGCGAAACAGGATCCTGAGCGGCCTCTCGCTCGGGGTCGTCGTCGTCGAGGCCGATCTCGGGAGCGGCGCCATGGGAACGGCCCAGTGGGCGTGCGATCAGAACCGCGAAGTGTTCGCCGTGCCGGGGCCGATCGACTATCCGGGAAGCAGGGGGCCTCATCGGCTCATCCGCGACGGAGCGACGCTCGTCGAGAGCGCCGACGATATCGTCGCGGCGTTTCCGGCGCTCGCGGGGCCCGCGGCGGGAGGCTGCGCGGGCGCCAGGGAGGGAGCGCCGGAGTCGTTCAGCGACGAGGAGCGCGCCCTGCTTTCGGCGCTCGACGTCGACCCGAAACATATTGATGAGCTTCTTCGATTCTGCCATATTCCTCCTGCGGTCGCGCTTCCCCTTCTCCTCGATCTCGAGATGCGGGGGATCGTCGCGTCGTGCGGGGGCGGCGCGTACGCTCTTGTTTCACCGCTCGAGAAACCTGAAAAACGCTGAATCGATGGAGCAGGCAACGCACAACGGGACTCACGCGGCGACGCGCAGAACGGTGTCCGTCGTGAGATGCGCGCGATACGAGGCGGACGATATCCGCTCCGCGCTTCGGCGCGCCCTCGAGCCGCTCGGCGGGATCGAGGCGTTCGTCAAAAGCGGGCAGCGCGTGCTCCTCAAGCCCAACCTCCTCTCCGCGAAGGATCCGGCGAGGGCCATCACGACGCATCCGGCTCTCGTCGAGGCGGTCGCCGAAGAGGTCCGCGGCGCGGGGGCCGTTCCGTTCATCGGCGACAGTCCCGGGGGAGCGATACGCGGGATCAAGCGCGTCTGGGCGAACACGGGCATGGAGGAAATGGCGCGTCGCGCGGGCATCGAGCTCGTGAACTTCGAGGCTTCCGGCTCGAAGGCCATCCCGTTCGGCAAGTACACCTTTTATATCTCGAAGCCGGTGCTCGACGCCGACGTCATCATCAATCTGCCGAAGCTCAAGACGCATTCGCTCACGCTCATGACGTGCGCCGTGAAGAACATGTTCGGCGTCATGCCGGGGTTCCGGAAAGGGGAGCAGCACAAGCGGTATCCGAAGCCCCGCGAGTTCGCCGAAATGCTCGTCCATCTCTACAAGCTCGTCACCCCGTCGCTGAACGTCGTCGACGCGGTCCTCGCGATGGAAGGGAACGGGCCGAGCTCGGGAAAGCCCCGTATGCTGGGGATGCTCATAGCCGGAGAGGACGCGGTCGCGATCGACGCCGTGGCGGCGAGGATGATCGGGTTTCCCGAGGGCTTCATCGATACGACGCGCATCGCGGCGGAGATGGGGCTCGGCGAGGGGAACGTCGAGAAGCTCACGCTGCTCGGCGACGCGGCGGAGGATCGGGCCGAGGGATTCGAGCTCCCCACGAACAGGGCGATCAAGCTCGTGCCCGGGCCGCTCGTGAAGCTCATCGCTCCGCTCGTGTGGGTGAAGCCGGCGATCGTTCCGGCGACGTGCACCGGGTGCGGCTTCTGCGCGGAGAGCTGCCCCGTGCAGACGATCCGGAAGGAGGGCCCGGTCTACCGGATAGACGACAAGCGCTGCATCAGGTGCATGTGCTGCCACGAGCTCTGTCCCGAGTCGAGCATCGAGATAAAGCTGAGCTTCCTCGCCCGTTTCATCGCGTAGAACGCCGAAAGGCTGGACTCGTGCCCCGAATGATGCGAAGGATCCGCCATCGAATCGAGCTCGCCGGCGTGCGCATGCTTGTGGCGCTCCCGCGCGTCTTTCCCCTGAAGACGTCGGTCAGGCTCGGCGGCGCGCTCGGGAACCTGGCGTTCGACGTCCTGCGGATCAGGCGCCGCGTCGTTCTCGAGAATCTGGATCGCGCGTTCGGAGACGGTCTCGCCGCGGGGGAGAAGGTCCGGATCGGCCGCGCCTCCTACGTGAACTTCGTCAAATCGATCATCGAGTTCGCCTCGCTCGCTCGCCTCAAGAAAGAGGATTATCCCCGGATCGTCCGGTTCGAGGGACTCGAGAATCTGCGGGGTCCGCTCGCCCGGGGGCACGGGGTCATCGCGGTGACGGGGCACTTCGGGAGCTGGGAGCTGCTCGGCGCCGGCGTCGCCTCATGCGGGCTTCCCGTCGATTTCCTCGTCGGCGAGCAGCAGAACAGCCTCGTGAACGATCTGATGAACGATCTCAGGCGCTCGGCGGGCATCGGCGTCATCGAGCGCGGGGTCGCCGCGCGCGGAGTGTTCGAGGCTCTCAAGAAGGGGCATATCGTGGCGCTCCTCGCCGACCAGGACGCGCGCAAGGCGGGAGTATTCGTCGACTTCTTCGGCACGCCCGCGTCGACCTTCCAGGGGCCGGCGCAGTTCGCGTGCCGGACCGGCTCGCCGCTCGTCGGCTGCGCGATCGTTCGCCGCGCGGACGAGACGCACGACGCGATCCTTTTTCCGCCGATCTATCCGACGGCGGGCGCCGACCGCGACGCGGAGGTCCTGCGCCTCACGAGGGAGCACACGAAAATTCTCGAGGATTGCGTGCGCCGGTATCCCGAGCAGTATTTCTGGGCGCACCGGCGCTGGAAAACGAAGCCCCCGGTCAAACCCTAGAGGATTTCTTGTCCTGACTCTGGCCCGGAATGTTCTGGAATCCGATCGCCGATCCGTCGGCCCGCGTTCCCTTCTGCGGCGCGATCTGGATCGCCCCGAACGAATCCTCGAACTGCTTGATCGCGCCGGCGAGGACCATGTTGAGCGATTTCGCCGACTGCGGCGTCATGATGATCCGGGCGAACACCTTGGCCTTGTTGACCCCGGGCACCAGGCGCGCGAAATCGAGAACGAATTCGCTCGCGGTATGCGCGGTGAGCACGAAATTCGAATAAATGCCTTCAGCGGCCTTCTCGTCGAGCTCGACCGGGATCGGCTGCTGCGGCTGCTGGTTCTTGTCCATGGGCGCTCCTTTTCTTGCGGGCGTTTTTCTGGTATGATGTATCAGCTTCGGGGCCGAGTCAACAAGGAAGGCTTTCGATGTCTCTCAGATGTCCGAAGTGCGGGCGCGAGCATGACGACGCTCTGTTTGAATTCGACCGCGAAGTCGTGTGCGCCTGCGGCAGGCGGCTCACGCTGAAGAACGCTCGCGCGGAGAGCGGCGACGGCCGCGGGACCGGCCGCGCGCCGATCCGGGACATCAACTGGGAATCGTTCGAGCGCGAGATATTCGACTCCGTGAACGCGCACCCGCGGCGCATCGACGCGGCGAGAGTGACGGAGATCAGGGAAATGGCGGATCGGATTTCCGCGATCATCAGGCAGAGCGACCTGCCGCGGGTCGACGTCGAGATCGAGGTGCGGAAGTTCCGCGAGTACGTTCTGGAGCATTTTCCCGAAAAGGAAGAGCTCTTCAAAGCCATATATATCAATCGCTTCAGGCGGCTCTGGGAGGAGCATAGAAAAGGGGAGGGGCCTCTTTTCGGGTGGGGCAGGCGCGGAGGTTGAGAATCGCCGGCGGCGGGAGCGGCTCGAGCGCGCGAGACAAATCTCCTTGAAATTGGCGCGCAATCTGCGGTATATTCCCGAAAGCATAAACTATAGTGAAAGAGGAAGTTCGCCCTTCCATCCGGGAATCCGGCAAAGAACAGAGCGTTTTCGTATGCGAAAAGGCAGGGTAAGAGAAATGTGCCGCGCGATGCGGCGCTCGCGCGTCGCCGTCGTCGGCGACATCATGCTGGATCGCTACATATGGGGAGCGGTCGACCGCATCAGCCCCGAGGCGCCCGTGCCCGTCGTCGCCGTCAGGGACACGACGGTCCGCCCCGGCGGCGCGGCGAACGTCGCGTGGAACCTTCTGTCCCTCGGCGTCAGGACGTCGCTCGCCGGCGTCGTCGGCAGGGATCGATCGGGCGCGGAGCTCTCGGGCCTCCTCGAGGACAAGGGTCTGTCGCCGGCGTCGATTCTCTCCGATCCGCACCGCCCGACGACCGAGAAGATCCGCATCGTCGCGCACAGCCAGCAGGTCGTTCGCGCCGATTTCGAATCGGCCGAACCGATGCGCGGCGCCCTTCTCGGAAAGCTCCTCGCCGCGGTGAAGAAGGCGCTGGCCGGAGCGGACGCCGTCATCGTCTCCGATTACGGGAAAGGGGTCGTCACGGGAGAGGTCATGGATCTCGTGCGGAAGCTCTGCGCTCGCCGCGACGTTCCGTTCCTCATCGATCCGAAGGAGGGCCATTTTTCGCTGTACCGCGGGGCCTTCGCGGTGACGCCGAACAAGAAGGAAGCGGGCGGATTCTACAACCGGCGGATCAGGAGCGACGAGGATCTCGATTCCGTCGGAAGATCGCTGCTCCGCGATCTCGAGGCCGGGGCCGTACTCATCACCCGCGGAGAAGAGGGAATGACCCTTTTCCGCGACAAGGCGCGGCCGAAACACTTCCCCGCCCGGGCGAGCGAAGTGTACGACGTGACGGGAGCGGGGGATACCGTGATCAGCGTGCTGGCGGCGGGGCTCGCCGCCGGAGGGACGATCCACGAGGCGATCGAGCTCGCCAACGCGGCGGCGGGGATCGTCATCAGGGAGCTCGGAACCGCGGCCGTGACGAGCGAGGAGCTCGAGGCCGCGTTCAGGTAGCGCCGGTATGGCCGACATGCGCGACAAGACGCTTTCGAGAAACGCGCTCGCGCGATTTCGGGCGCGAAACCGGAAGAAGATCATCGTTTTCACGAACGGATGCTTCGACCTCGTGCATCGGGGCCACGTCGAGCTCCTCCGTGAAGCGAAGGGGTTCGGCGACATCCTCGTCGTCGGCGTCAACAGCGACGCTTCGGTGCGGAGGCTCAAGGGGCGCGGGCGGCCGCTCGTCGGGGAGAAGGACCGGGCGTTCGTTCTCGCGGCGCTCGAGGCGGTCGATCGCGTCGTCATCTTCGACGAGGACACCCCGCTCGAAGCGATTCGCGAGCTCGAGCCGGACGTTCTCGTCAAGGGAGCCGAGTACGGCAGGGACGAGATCGTGGGAGCGAGATTCGTCGAGGAAAGCGGCGGTCGAGTGAAGCGTGTGCCGATGCGCAAGGGCTTCTCGACCACTTCGTTGATACGGAAAGTACGGAGGTGAGCGTTTCATTTATGAAGCGGAAAAGAATCGTCATCATGGGCGCCGCAGGAAGAGATTTTCATAATTTCAACACGCTCTATCGGGGGAGAAAGGACGTGGAGGTCGTCGCCTTCACGGCCACGCAGATCCCCGACATCGAGGGGAGGAAGTATCCCGCGTCGCTGGCGGGACCGCTCTACCCCAAAGGGATTCCGATCGTCGCCGAGTCGGAGCTCGCCGGGCTCGTCGTGAAGAACGGGATCGACGAGGTGATGTTCGCGTACAGCGACGTCTCGAACCAGTACGTCATGGAGAAAGCGGCGCTCGTGAACTCCCTCGGCGCGCATTTCGTCCTTGCGGGGGCCGCGCCGACGATGGTCAAGAGCGTGAAGCCTCTCATCTCCATCTGCGCGGTGCGCACGGGGAGCGGCAAGAGCCAGACGACGCGCAGGGTCGCCGACATTCTCATCGAGGCGGGATACAAGGTCGTCGCGATCAGGCATCCGATGCCGTACGGCAACCTCGCGAAGCAGAAGGTCCAGCGCTTCGCGACGCTCGACGATCTCATCAAGCACGAGTGCACGATCGAGGAGATCGAAGAGTACGAGCCGCATATCGTGAAGGGCGTCATCATCTACGCGGGCGTCGATTACGAAGCCATTCTCAGGCAGGCGGAGAAGGAAGCGGACGTCGTCCTCTGGGACGGCGGCAACAACGACCTGTCGTTCTATAAACCGGACCTGAACATCGTCGTCGCCGATCCGCACCGCGCCGGGCACGAGCTCGCCTATTACCCGGGACGGGCGAATATTCTCATGGCGGACGCGATCGTCATCAACAAGATCGATACGGCGGATCTTTGCCGCGTCGAGGAGGTCAGGGCGAATATCATGGCGCTCAACCCGCGCGCGATCGTGATCGACGGCGCCTCGCCCATTCGCGTCGATCACGCCGAGCGGATCAAGGGCAAGCGGGTGCTCTGCGTCGAGGACGGCCCGACGCTCACCCACGGCGGCATGAAGTACGGCGCCGCGATCATGGCTGCCCGGAAATTCCACGCGAAGGAGATCGTCGATCCGAGGCCCTGGGTCACCGGCACCATCGCCAAGACCTTCGTGAAATACCCGGACATCGGCCCGCTGCTTCCGGCGATGGGGTACGGTCCGGAACAGGTGAAGGACCTCCAGAAGACGATCGCCCGGGTCGCCTGCGATCTCGTCATCATCGGGACGCCGATCGATCTCCAGCGTTACGTCAAGATCCCTCAGCCGGCCCTCAGGGTCATGTATGACCTTCAGGAGATAGGCCATCCCGACTTGAAAGACGTGATCGGAAAATATATAAAGGTATAAAGCTATACATTAGATAAGTGCTGTAATAGCTTGAATTATAATTGAATAACGGAGGTCTGCCTTGAAGATCCATGAAGCGGATGCCCGCGCCCTGTTCGCGAAATACGGCCTGCCGGTTCCTCCGAGCCGCCTCGTGCTGAATCCCGAGGACGCCCGGAAAGCGGCGGAGGAGATCGGCTGCCCCGTCGTCGTCAAGGCGCAGGTTCTCGTCGGCGGCCGGGGCAAGGCGGGCGGCGTCAAGCTCGCGTCGACTCCCGACGAGGCGGCCGCGAAGGCGAAGGCGATTCTCGGGATGGATCTCAAGGGGATACGGGTCGAAAAGGTGCTCGTCGCCCGCGCCGTCGACATCGCGAAGGAATTCTACGTCGGCATGGTGATAGACCGGCGGAGCCGGAAGCCTCTTATGATGGTGTCCCCCGCCGGCGGAATCGACATCGAAGAGGTCGCGCGGACGGCCCCGGAGAAGATTCTCAAGGTCGTCGTCGATCCGGCGTGGGGCATCCTGCCGTTCCAGATGCGGCGGATGACCGCCTCGCTGAGCGGCGACAAGGAAACCGCGAAGAAGATCGGTCCCATCCTCGCCGCTCTCTATCGGGCGTTCATGGCGGTCGACGCCTCTCTCGCCGAGATCAATCCGCTCGTCGTGACCCCCGCCGGGGAGGTGTGGGCGATCGACGCGAAGATCAATATAGACGATAGCTCCCTCTACCGGCAGAAAGAGGTCGCCGCGCTGCGGGACGAATCGTCGGAGGATCGCGGCGAAGTGGAGGCACGCGAGGCGGGACTCTCTTTCGTGAAGCTCGACGGGAGCATCGGCTGCGTCGTGAACGGAGCGGGGCTCGCGATGGCGACGATGGACATGATCAAGCACTTCGGGGGACAGCCGGCCAATTTTCTCGATATCGGCGGCTCTTCGAGTCCCGACAAGGTCCTGACGGCGATGCGGATCATCCTGCGGGACACAAACGTGAAATCGATTCTCATCAATATATTCGGCGGCATCACCCGCTGCGACGACGTCGCCACGGGCCTTCTCGAGGCGAAGAAGCAGCTCGGCGGGGACGTTCCCCTCGTCGTGCGGCTCATCGGGACGAACGAGGACAGGGCGCGGGAGATCCTCCGCGGCACGGCGCTCATCGCCGCCGCCACGATGGAGGAAGGGGTCACGAAGGCGATCGCGGCCGCGAAACGATAATCGAACGATCCGCATGAAACGGCATATTCGATAAGGAGGAAGTCTTGAGCATTCTCGTCGATGAGAAATCCCGCGTGATCGTCCAGGGAATAACGGGCCGGGACGGAGCGTTCCACGCGAGCCAGATGATCGCATACGGGACGAAGGTCGTGGGCGGGGTCACGCCGGGCAAGGGCGGACAGAAGACCGACGGAGGCGTTCCGATATTCGATACGATGGCCGACGCGGTAGCTGAGACCGGGGCCGATACGAGCGTCATCTACGTTCCCGCGGCGTTCGCGACCGACGCGATCTGCGAAGCGGCGGACGCGGGCATCAAGCTCGTCGTGTGCATCACCGAGGGCGTGCCGGTCCTCGACATGGTGCGGGTCCTTCCGTACCTCCGCGAACGCGGAGCGCGGCTCGTCGGTCCGAATTGCCCCGGAGTCATATCGCCCGGGAAATGCAAGGTCGGGATCATGCCGGGGCAGATCCACATGCGGGGTCCGGTCGGGGTCGTCTCGCGGAGCGGAACGCTCACGTACGAGATCGACTATCATCTGACGAAGAACGGATTCGGCCAGTCGACCTGCCTCGGCATCGGCGGCGATCCGATCGTCGGCACGAACATCCTCGACGCCCTCGAGCTCTTCGCGAAAGACGAGGAGACCGAATGCGTCGTCCTGATCGGGGAGATCGGCGGAAGCGACGAAGAGGAAGCGGCCGCCATGATCGCGAAGGGCTATCCGAAAAAGGTCGCCGCGTTCATCGCGGGGCAGACCGCTCCTCCAGGAAAGCGGATGGGACACGCCGGGGCGATCGTCTCGGGGGGCTCGGGAACGGCGGCCGAGAAGATCGCCGCGTTCAAGGCGGTCGGCGTCGACGTCGCGGCGATCCCGGGCGAGATCGTCGATCTCGTGGCGCGTCTCGTCCCGGGGAAAAAGAGCAAAGGCTGAACTGCAGGCCGGCCGCGAAGGCCGGCGCCGGAGGTTCTCTTGGACAGAACGTTTCTCATGATAAAGCCCGAAGCGGTGAAATCCGGGAGGCAGGGGGAGATCATCGATCTTCTGATCAAGAACCGGTTCCGCGTCGTCGGAATGAAGCAGTTCGCGTTCGACGCGGCCCGCGCCCGCTCGTTTTACGCGATGCACGACGGGAAACACTTCTTCGTCGATCTCGTCGGCTACATCACCTCGGGGGACGTCGTGGGGATCGAGCTCGAGAAGGAAGGGGCCGTCGAGCTCCTCCGCGAGCTCGTCGGCGCGACCGATCCCGCGAAGGCGCGCCCGGGCACTATCCGGTATATGTACGGGACGGATTTGCAGCGGAACGCCGTCCATGCATCCGATTCGCGGGAATCAGCGGAAAAAGAGCTTGCTATCGTATTTCATGAAAAATAATATTAAGGCCTCATGAACGACGATACAGGCCCCATGGAGCTCGATCTCGGTCGCGTCGAAACGCGGTCGACCTTTTCGTTCGACAGGACGTTCGATCTTCCGACACCCGAAGGGGGAAACGCGGCGTGCGCCGTGGCGGTGAGCGCCACCGTCACCAGGTCGGCGAGCAGCTTTACGGTCGAAGCGCGCGTGAAAGGAAGCGTTCGCGCGGAGTGCCATCGCTGCCTCGGTTCTTCTGAACTGCCTGTCGATACGGCGTTTACGTTCATCCTGAACCGGGGGGGAGAGCCGTCCCCGCCCGACGGCGTCGAGGAAGAGGATATCGTGTCGATCCCGGTCGCGGGGGAGACGGCGTTCGATCTGTACCCGCGCGTACGGGAAGCGCTCATCCTGGAGATCCCGATCAAGCTCCTGTGCCGGGAGGACTGCCGGGGCGTTTGCAGAAAATGCGGGGCGAATCTCAACGAGGGGGAGTGCGGATGCGACACCGCGATCGGCGATCCGCGCTGGGGGGCGCTGAAAAAATTCTTGAACGGGGAGAACAAAACGTAAATATTTCCCCGAACCGGCATCGTGAGACGTAACGAGGAGGAATCCCATGGCGAATCCGAAACATCGACATTCGAAGACCCGGGGGAGAAAGCGAAGAACCCACTTCAAGGCCGAGGCGCCGTCGCTCACCCCGTGCTCCCACTGTCACCAGCCGAAACCGCCGCACACGGTATGCCCGAATTGCGGCTACTATGCGGGCCGCGAAGTAGTCAAGCCGAAGGTCGAGGAAGGGAAGTAACCTCGTCCCGGAGGACCCATGAAAATCGCGCTCGATGCCATGGGCGGCGATAAGGCCCCGGTCGGGATCGTCGAAGGCGCGTTCGAAGCCGCGCGGGAGGCGTCCGACAGGGTCGAAGTCGTGCTCGTCGGAAAACGCGACATCCTCGAGGCGCATATCAGCGCGCAGCGGCTCGAGGCTTCGAACGTCGAGATCGTCGACGCCGCGGAAGTGATCGAGATGTCCGAGAGCCCCGCGACGGCGATCAGGCGCAAGCGCGCCTCCTCGATCGCGGTCGGCATGAATCTCCATCGGGAGGGGAAGGTCAGAGCCTTCGTGAGCGCGGGCAACACGGGGGCCGTCGTCGGGAGCTCGCTTCTGACGCTCGGGCGACTTCCCGGCATCGAGCGTCCCGCCATCGCCATTCACCTGCCGACCGAGAACGGAGGCACGGTCCTCATCGACGGAGGCGCCAATTCGGATTGCGCCCCCCACAACCTGCTCCAGTTCGCCTTCATGGGGTCGGTCTACGCGGAGACGTTTTTCGGCAAGCGGAATCCGCGCGTAGCGCTCCTCAGCATCGGCGAGGAGCGATCGAAGGGCAACGAGCTCACCCGCGGTTCGTACGAGCTCCTCGAGAAGAGCGGTCTCAATTTCACGGGGAACGTCGAGGGGAGGGACGTTTTCACCGGAGCGGCGGACGTCGTCGTGACGGATGGATTCGTCGGCAACGTCGTTTTAAAATTTACAGAATCGATCGTTTATTATATAAACACCCTGATCAGGGAGGAGGCGGGCAAGCGCTTCTTCGCGAAGATCGGCGCCGGGCTCATGAAACCCGCCTTCCGGGGCGTCAAACGAAAGCTGGACTACGCCGAGTACGGAGGCATGCCGCTCCTCGGCGTGAACGGCGTCGTGATCATCAGCCACGGGAAGAGCTCTTCGAGGGCGATCAAGAACGCCGTGCTCGCCGCCGAGCGCTTCGTCGCGGGCGGCGTGAACGACAGGATACGGCAGCGAATCGAGAGGTCATGAACGAGATGCGGGACAGCGGTCCTCGGAGCATGAGAATCGCCGGTTTGGGCTGCTATATTCCCGAAACCGTCCTGACGAATCGCGATCTCGAGAAGATAGTCGATACCTCGGACGAATGGATCGTCACGAGAACGGGTATTCGGGAACGGCGCATCGCGAAAGCCGATGAAGCTTCGAGCGATCTCGCGATCGACGCCGCGCGCAAGGCGATGGCCGACGCGCGCGTCGAACCGAAGGACCTCGATCTCATCGTCGTGGGCACGGCGACTCCGGATTACCCGTTTCCCTCGACGGCGACCGTCGTTCAGAACAGGATCGGCGCGACGAACGCGGCGGCGTTCGACGTGGCGGCCGCATGCTCCGGGTTCATCTACTCCTTGACGATCGTGCAGTCGATGATCGTCGCGGGCGCGGCGCGGCGCGCTCTCGTCATCGGAGTCGAGACGCTGTCCCGGATCACCGACTATCAGGATCGGGCGACGTGCGTCCTTTTCGGGGACGGCGCCGGCGCCGCCGTCGTAGAGGCGTGCGCTCAGGGCGAGGGCATCCTCTCGACGTACATCAAGAGCGACGGGACGTACGCCGATCTCCTGTATCAGCCGGTGGGCGGGTCGCGGACGCCGCTGACCGAGGAGCGGATCAGGAACAGGGAGCACTTCATCAAGATGAAGGGGGACGGTCTCTTCAAGTACGCGGTCAAAGCGATGGTCGATGCGGGAGAAACGGCGCTTCGGGAAGCGAACGTGAAGGCCTCCGACATCGATTTCGTCATCCCCCATCAGGCGAATCTGAGAATCATCGAAGGGGTCAGGAGCAGGCTCGGCGTGCCGCCGGAGAAGACCATCGTCAATATCGACCGCGTCGGCAACACGAGCTCGGCGAGCATTCCGATCGCGTTCTGCGAGGCGAGGGATCAAGGAATCATCAAACGCGGCGACCTGATTCTCATGGTCGCTTTCGGCGGGGGGCTCACCTGGGGAGCGGTGCTGCTCAAGTATTAAGCCCCCGCATGAGAAGGTTCTCGGCATGATGAAAGCGGCGTTCATATTTCCGGGTCAGGGGTCCCAATACGTCGGCATGGGGAAGGATCTCGTCGCTGCTTTCCCCCGGGCGCGGGAGCTGTACGAGCTGGCGGACGAGACCCTCGGCGTCCCGATCTCGCGCATCTCGTTCGAGGGGGACGCGGAAACGCTCACCGCGACGAAGAACGCGCAACCCGCGCTTCTCCTCCACAGCGTCGTCGTCGCGCGCATCCTCCGCGAGGAGGGGGGCGTCGAACCGGCGATCGCCGCGGGGCACAGTCTCGGCGAGTATTCGGCCCTCGTCGCGGCGAACGCGCTCGACGAGATGGACGCCCTGAAGATCGTGCGGCGGAGAGGCGAGCTCATGTTCGACGCCGGAACGAGGCAGCCGGGCACGATGGCCGCGATCATCGGCCTGGAACGCCCGGACGTCGAGGCGGTCTGCCTCGAATCCTCGCGCGCCGGCGAGGTCGTCGTCGTCGCGAACGTCAACTCCCCGGGACAGATCGTCGTTTCGGGGAATATCGAAGCGGTCGGGAGGGCCTGCGCAGCGGCGCAGGCGCGGGGCGCCAAGAAAACGATCCCTCTGAACGTGAGCGGCGCGTTCCATTCGCCGCTCGTGGCGGGCGCCCAGAAAGAGCTCGTCGAGTATATCAAGAGCTTCGCGATCCGTGACGCCTCGGTCGGGGTCGTGTGCAACGCCGACGCGAGGATCGTCGCGAAGAAGGACGAGATCGTCGATGCGCTCTCGCGGCAGCTGACGAGCCCCGTGCTCTGGTCCGATTCGATGGCCCTGCTCCTCGCGTCGTGGGGCGGGCCCGTTTTCGAGGTCGGGCCGGGCAAGGTGCTCGCGGGGCTCCTGAAGCGGATCGACGGAACACGGTCCGTGCGGACCGTCGGAACCGCGGAGGAGCTCGCGCGGAGCCTCGCGGGCGAAACGGCGTGACCGGCGCGGGAGCGGACGGCCGGATCGCGCCGGCGAAGGGTGGCGAAATGGTGGATCTCTCGGGAAAAACGGCCATGATAACGGGCGCGGGCCAGGGAATCGGGCGCGACATCGCGCTCGCGCTCGCCGGCGCCGGCGCCGATATCGCGGCTCTGGACCTCAACCTCGAGGGAGCGGAGGCCACCTCGGAGCTCGTGCGGGCGAAGGGGCGCAAGAGCCTCGCGCTCGCATGCGACGTTTCGAACGCGAAGGAGGTCGACCGGTGCGTCGAGGAGGCGATCGCGGGACGCGAGCAGATACATTTCCTCGTGAACAACGCCGGAATAACGAGGGATAATCTCCTCCTCCGGATGAGCGACGCGGAGTGGGAGAGCGTTCTGCGCGTCAACCTCACGGGCACCTTCAACGTCACGAGGGCGGTGTCCCGCTCGATGATCAAGAGACGGTTCGGGCGAATCGTGAACATCTCTTCCGTCATCGGGGTCATGGGGAACGCGGGGCAGTGCAACTACGCGGCGAGCAAGGCGGGGATCATCGGATTCACGAAGGCCGTCGCGAAGGAGCTCGCAGGAAGAAGCATCAATGTGAACGCCATTGCGCCGGGCTTCATCGAAACGGCGATGACGGCCTCGCTGTCCGAAGAGAGAAGGGAGGGGATGCTGCGGCTTATCCCGCTCGGGAGATTCGGTTCCGGCGCGGACGTCGCGAACGTCGTCCTCTTCCTCTGTTCCGATCTCGGCGGCTACGTCACGGGCCAGGTCATCAACTGCGACGGCGGAATGGTGATGGCGTGAGAAACCGATCAAGAAGGAGGTACGGTACTCAATGACTATCGAGGAACGCGTCAAGAAGGTCATCGAAGAGCAGCTTTCGGTCAACCAGGATCAGATCACGCGCGAGGCTTCGTTCATAGACGATCTCGGCGCCGATTCGCTCGACACGGTCGAGCTCGTGATGGCGCTCGAGGAGGAGTTCGGGATCGAGATTCCGGACGACGAGGCGGAGAAGATCACGAAAGTCGGAGAGGCGATCGATTACATCACCTCGCACGGCTCGAAAGAATAACCGGCCCGGGTCCGCCTCCCGGCTGCTTCAATAAGGGGGTACCGTGTCCGCGAGCACGAGAAGGGTGGTCGTCACCCGTATGGGTCTCGTTTCTCCGTGCGGCGATTCCGTCGCGGAGAACTGGGCGAACATCTCGGCGGGAAAATCGGGTATCGCGCGTATCACGGCGTTCGACGTGAGCGCGTTCGACTCGAAGATCGGCGGAGAGGTCAAGAACTTCGATCCCGAGCGGTTCATCGACCGGAAGGAAGCCCGCCGGATGGATCGATCCGTCCAGCTCGCCATGGCGGCCGCCGCCGAGGCGATGGCCGGGATGGAGGGAGCGATCGCCGCCGAGCGCTTCGGAGCGATCGTCGGATCCGGCATCGGCGGAATACAGACGCTCGAGCAGCAGCATACGGTGCTTATGGAGAAGGGCGCCACGCGGATCAGTCCCTTCTTCATTCCGATGATGATCTCGGATATGTCCGCGGGGCAGATATCGATACGTTACGGGCTCAGGGGCCCCAATTTCGGGACCGTCTCGGCGTGCGCGTCGGGAGGGCACGCGATCTGCGACTCCTTCATGTATATCAGGAACGGATTCGCGGACGCGATTCTCACCGGCGGCACCGAGGCGACGATATCCCCCATGTCGCTCGGGGGATTCTGCTCGATGAAAGCGCTTTCGACGCGGAACGACGAGCCCGAGCGGGCGAGCCGCCCGTTCGACAGGGACCGCGACGGCTTCGTGATGTCGGAAGGGAGCGGTCTTGTCGTTCTCGAGGAGCTCTCGCACGCGCGGGCCCGCGGGGCCGACATCCTCGCCGAGATCGCCGGCATCGGGCTCACCGGCGACGCGTACCACATCACCACGCCGGTTCCGGGAGGCGTCGGCGCCGCGAACGCCATGCGGCAGGCGCTCTGGTGCGCGGGGCTCGATCCCGGGGATATCGATTACATCAACGCGCACGGCACGTCGACCGCCTACAACGACAAGACCGAATCGGACGCGATCGTCGGCGTGTTCGGCGCATATGCGCAGAAGCTCAGGGTGAGCTCGACCAAGTCGACGCACGGGCATCTCCTCGGCGCGGCCGCGGCGATCGAGCTCATCACGTGCGTCAAGGCGATCGGCGAGGGGCTCATCCCGCCCACCGCGAACCTGGATAATCCCGATCCGGAGTGTCCTCTGAACCACGTTCCCAAGATCGCGGTGAAAGAGGATCTCAGGCACGTCATGAGCAATTCGTTCGGTTTCGGGGGGCACAACGTGAGCATCGTGCTCAAGAGATACGAATCGTAGGAAAGGCCGATGATCCCCGGCGTATGAATCGTTTTCTCGAGGCAATCAGGCGGCGTTTCCGCGGCGGCGGCCGTGATGACGGCGACGGCGACGGTGCGTCCCTGACCGAGCTCGAGCGGAGGATCGGGTACCGTTTCGCCTCGCGCGAGCGCCTCGTCGAGGCGCTCACCCACCGTTCGACGCTCGGCGAGCTCAAGCCGGGCGAGGAGCGCATTTCGTACGAGCGGCTCGAGTTCCTCGGCGATTCGGTCCTTTCGCTCGTGACGAGCGATTATCTCATGCGCATCTTCCCGGAAGAGAACGAAGGCCAGCTCACGAAGAAGAAGTCGCTGCTCGTGAGCAAGGGCGTGCTCTCGAAAAAGGCCGACGAGATCGGCATCAAACCGCATATCATCCTGAGCGAGAGCGCCGAGCGAGGGGGCGTCGCCGACCAGGACTCCGTCCTCACCGCGGCGCTCGAAGCGCTCATCGCGGCGATCTACGTCGACGGCGGCTTCGAAAAGGCGCGCGAATTCATCGAGGACAGGATTCTCGGCGATATCGACGAGTATCTCGAGCACCGCGACCACATCAACTTCAAGAGCGTCCTCCAGGAATACGTGCAATCGAAGTACCGCGGGTATCCCCGGTACCTCGTCAAGTCGACGACGGGGCCCGAGCACGACAAGATCTTCCTCATCGAAGTGCGGGTCGCCGGGAAGCCGGTCGGCAAGGGGAGAGGGAAGAGCAAGAAGGACGCCGAGCAGATGGCGGCCAAGGAAGCGCTTCACACGCTGCGGAAGATTCATTAGGAGGAACGTCGCGCATGGCGAAGAAGAAGGCGACTCACGCGCCGTTCACCTTCGGAGGGGCTCCCGAAGCCTTCTGCGACGAATGCCGGCTCCCCTGCAACCTCGACGAGATGAGCGTCGATTGCCATCGGCGATTCTTCCTTCACGGTCTGACCTTCTGCTCGTACTTCGTCTACGGATATTGCTTTCTCATCGACGTGCCGGGTTGCGTGTTCGACAACGGCGGCCGCCACGACGAATACTGGCTCCACCTGCTGCGCGAGTACTTTCACGACGTCGGGGGCGCCTCCGAGAGCGAAGAGTTCAGGAAACGCCACGCCGAAGTTCTCGCGCTCGTCACGAGCCAGATCGAGAATCGCTCCGTGTATCTCTGCCGCTACCTCGAAGAGTACTACGTCCAGATCATGGGAACGGGCGGGGGGCTTTCCGAGGAGATGCTCTCCCGGCTCGACGAGGCCTATCTCTCGCTCCTCAGGGGCATCACGAGAAAACCCGATTGAGGCGGTCCCCCGGACGGGACGGCCGCAGGCGCCTCCCCGGGCCGTGCGGCTATATCGTTTGCCCGCGTTCGCCCGCTTCGGTATAATTGAAAGGTAGCCGAAAGGAACGCTTCATGCGCACACGTCTCTTCATCGTCCTCGCCGCCGGGATGTGCCTCTTCATGGCCCGCGGCGTCCATGCGCGCGAGGGATTCGATCAGAACGCGCTCATCGCCTATCTCAAAGGAGTCTACCTCGAATCCGGCGGCGAATTCGCCGACGCCTATCAGTATTACCTGTACGCCGCGGCGCGGGAACCGGGAAACGCGCGTATCCTCATGAGGCTCTCGAAGGTCGCTCTCCGGATCGGCGAATTCGAAGCGGCGAGGCACTACAGCGAAGATCTCGTGTCGCGGGAAGAGTACGGCGACGCGCGCGCCGTTCTCGCCGAAGCGGAATACCGTCTCGGAAACAGGGAAAAGGCGCTCGCGCTTCTCACGGAGCTCCGGAAGGACGCCGAAATCCCCCCGTTTCCGGTTCTCAAATTCATCGCGAAAGTGAACCTCGAGCTCAACAGGCCCGAGGAAGCGAGGCGGATCCTCTCGGAGGCGAGCCGGCTCCCCGAAGCGGATTTCTACGTCTACTACGAGCTCGGGCTCCTCGAAGCCGAAGCGGGCGCGACGGACAGCGCGCTCGATGCGCTCGGGAAGGCGCTCGAGATCGATCCCGATTTCGTGAACGCGCGCGTCGCGCGCGCCCGGCTCCTCACGGGCGCGGGGCGCGCGGGCGAGGCGGAAACGGAATACCGGGAGATTCTTCGCGTCGAGCCGTCCAATCGGGAAGCGGTGGAGGGGCTCGCGGAGATACTCTTCACGGAGCGGAAGTACGCGGAAGGAGCCGCGCTTCTGGCGCCTTTGCACGACGACGCGTCGCTCGACGACCGGGGAGAGCTCATCTACGGCAGGTTCCTCTACAAGGCGGGGATGAGCGATCAGGCGCTTTCCGTTTTCGGCGGGCTTCTGAAGAAGAAGGGGGACAATCCGGCGCTCCTCAGGGTCGTTTCCGAAATGGAGATAGAACGGGGGCATTTCCGGACCGCGTACGGATATCTGAAGAAGCTCATCGATCTCGAACCGGGACGCTTCGAGAACTATATCGGCCTTCTCCTCATGTTTCATCGCGTGGCCGAAGGCCCGTCGGGGCCGGACGAGGCGCTCGTGATTCCCGAGGCGGAGAAGCGGGCTTATCTCGCGAGGGCCGTGGAGCGCGCGGAGGCCGATTCGCCGGAGGACAATTTTCTTCTCGGCTCCATCCTTCGCAAGGCGGGAGAGACGGACGAAGCCGAGCGGTTTCTCCTGAAGGCCGAAAAGCTCGATCCGATGAACACGGGCGTGTCTCTGGAGCTCGCGACCCTGTACGGGCATGCGGGCCGCTTCGACGACGCGCTCAGGCGCGTCGTGCCGCTCTATGACAAAGATCCGGCGGATCCCTCCCTGGCCAATCTCTACGGGTATCTCCTCGCGGAGAAGGGGGAGCAGCTGGATCTCGCGGAGACGCTTCTCGGCAAGGCCCTCGGCCTGGAGCCGGAGAACGGGTATTATCTCGACAGTCTCGGATGGATACGGTACAAGAAAGGACGCTACCGCGAAGCGCTCGCCATCTTCCTCAAGGCCGTCGACAGGGTGGGCGACGACGCGGTTGTCTGGGAGCATCTGGGAGACACCTTCCTCAGGCTGAACGAGCCGTCGAAGGCTCTCGAAGCGTACGAGAAATCGCTCGCCATCGATCCGGCCGGGCCGGGAGTCGCCGAAAAGGCGAGGAAGCTCAGGAGCGATGCGAACGTTCGGTAGGCGCGCCGCGGTTCTCATGATTCCCCTCGTTGCGATCGCTCTGGCGCAGTCGTGCGCCGCGGTCCGGCCGGGCCGGATCGAGGCGCCGTGCGACGAGGGGTTCGAGGCTCTTCTCTCGCCGGCGCATGCGGGCGAGGGCATCGAGATCGTCGGGAAACTCCGCATGGATCTCTCCCGGGGCCGCGTCAGAGGGCTCATGCGGATCGCCTATTCCCCCGGGGAAGGCATGGCCCGGATCGACTTCCGGCACTCGAGCCTTTTCGGCGCGCTCGAGGAGGATGTGACGATACTCGCCGGAGACAGCCTCGTCATCTACGACCGCGAGAGCGGGGAATATCTCGGCAACGATTCCTCGCTCGCGCTCGCGCGCGACGAAACGGGAGGCGCGATCGAGCCCGACGATATCCTTGTCGCGCTGCTCCTCGCGTTTCCGCGGTGCGCCGAGATGCGATCCGTCTCGGTCGTTCGGTCGGGAGAGACGTGGCGGTTGCGGGCGGACTGGAGGAACCGGCGGATCGATATGCGGGGAGACAACGGACGGGGAGCGCATGAATTCAGGCAGTGCTTCGCCGGCGGCGCGGGCTGCTATACGATCTCGTACGGAGAGCCGGTGGCCGCGTCGGGCCTCGCCTACCCGCGTTCGGTGCGGCTCCGGAAGGATAACGGCACCGAGAAGGCGGTCTTTGAACTAATTGAAATAAAGCCACTTAGTGAGACCTCTTCGATATCGGACATGGGCGCGATCAGGGAGCGGTAGCGAACGAAGAATTCCTCGACGAGTTTCCCGCACGGCCGGGAACTTTGCCGAATGCAGGGTGTTCAAATATGACGGACGAGAACGACGGAGATGACGGATTGAACAGGCCCGTGGAGCTTCCTCAGCGCAGGATCGATTTCGGCGAGCTCACCGACGAGGAGCTGATGCTTCTCGTGCAGGAGGGGCGCAACCAGGCTTTCGACGCCCTCGTGGGCAGGTACAAGAACCGTCTCTTCACGTACCTGTACCGGCTTCTCGGGGACCGGAGCGAGGCGGAAGAATTCGCGCAGGAGACGTTCGTGAAGGCGTACATCCATGCCGAGAAATATCGGACCATCGCGCGTTTTTCGACCTGGCTCTACACGATCGCGACGAACCTCGTGCGCAATCGCGTGCGGAACACGAAGCGCAGGCCCGCGATGGTGAGCCTCTGGTCGGAGAATTCGGGCGGTGAAGAGGACGGGAAATGGATGGACCTGAGAGACGATTCGCAGCGTCCCGATTACAACATGGAGCGATCGAACCTGAACGAGCTGATCCAGGACGCCATCGAAAAGATCCCGGGCAAATACCGTCCGGCATTCGTCCTTCGCGAGATCAACGATTTGAGCTATGAGGAGATCGCGGCCGTGACCGGGCTCAAGCTCGGCACGGTGCGCTCGCGCATCAATAGAGGGAGGGCGCACTTCAAGAAGATGGTCGCGCCGTACGTCGCAGGGGATTTCGACACGAAGAGGAACGAAACATGAAATGCAGGAAGGCACAGGATCTATACTTTCTGAGTCGCGACCAAGCGCTCGACGAAGCCGGCCGCATGGAGCTCGCGCGCCATTGTGCGCACTGTTCTTCGTGCGGGCTCTTCGTGAAGGAGATGGAGGCGAGTCTCGACGCCGCGCGCTCCCTGCCCGAGGCGTCCGTGAGCGACGGATTCGAATGGAACGTGAAACGCCGCATCATGCAGGAGAAGTCGAGACTCATGCGCCGCGACGTCGACGGCAGTCCGTTCGGCGAAAAGGGGTGGGTATCGCGGTTCGCTCTGGGAGCGGCAGCCGCGGTCGTCGTCATCGTCGGTGCGACGTTCGCCGCGCAGCGGTTCGCGGCGAACGAGCCGAAGATCCGGGAAGTCTCCCGCGGCGATCGCGAGAGCGCCGCTCTGATCCAGGCGCCGTCGCCGGAGGAAAACCTCTTCTCCGACTACCATATGACCGGTTCCTACGCGGGTCCCCGGATGGTATCGGACAACATCTTCACGATCGAGCGCGGCGGCGAGAGCGTGCAGCAGTCTCCGTTCGGGGTCGTCGCCGGCTCCCGCGAGGATTCGCTCGCGCAGGAGAACGAGCGGCTCAAGAGGCGGGTCGATCGGCTCGAACGTCAGCTCATGATTTACAAGGGCATGCTCGACAAGGAACGGGTGCAGCGGCTCAATATGTCGCTCCCGTGACGGACACGGCCGGACGCGCTCTCCGGAGGCGCGCCGCGCGCAAGTTTCCGCTTGCCATCGGGCCTCTTTCGATCCTATTCTTCCCCTGGAGCGTTGCCATGCGATATCTTTCGGCCGTCATAGCGTTCGTCTGCCTCGGGGTCTTCGCCTCTTCGTGCGGGAGCCGCGGAGGGCCGTTCAATACGATGCCCGCCGGCTCGTACAGCGGCGTCGTTCTCGTGACGGAAACGGGCACACTGGACGGCGCGACGGCGGAGATGGTGAACGCGCTCCAGCACGAGCTCGATTTCTACACGAAGAACGAGCTTCAGTTCAGAGTCCGCGTCGTCCCCGCGATCGAGTTCGAGAAAGAGATCCCCGCGAAAAACATGATCATCTTCGGGATCGTGAACCAGGGCCGGATCGGCGGCATCATCGAGCAATTCATCGGGCCTCCCGGCGCCAGGGGCGTGCTCCAGGGCAAATACAGCGTGTTCAAGAAGATGGATTCTCCCGTCGCCGGTCAGCTCACCATCATCGTGACCGGCGTTTCAGCCGAAGATCTGGCGCTCGCCGCGCGGGAACAGGGAGCCATCCTCAGAGATATCATCGAGGACGGGAACCGTGAGCGGATCAGGGAGTCGATGCTCAAGCAGGGCGAGGACGCGTATCTCGAGAAGCATCTGAAAGAACGGTATGGCTTTTCTCTCAGGATTCCGGACGTCTACAATCTCGATGAGGAGCGTCCCGAGATTCCCGGGGTCTCGCTCATTCATCCCGAGCCGCCGCGGGTGATCTCCGTCTCCTGGAAGGCGTTCGGGAAAGGGACGGTCTCGCTCGCGGATTCGAACGAGCTGTACGGATTCAGGTCGGACATATCGTTCAAGCTGTTCGACAAGTACGTCATGCGCCGGGATCTCGTCACATTCGCGTCGACGCGGCTCGGCGCGTACGAGGCGGTGCGCATGAACGGCTACTGGGAGAGCAGTGTCCAGGCCGCGGGGGGATCCTTCGTCTGCTGGTTCATCGTCGACGGCGTCAAGTCCCGCGTATGGCTCGTCGATTGCCTCGTCTACGCGCCGGGGCAGGACAAGAACGAGCTTCTCCGGGAGGCGACGGCGTTCGCCGAGACCTTCAGCTTCTGACGCGAGCGCTCGGGCGCATTTTCTTGACAGCCCATGGCGCCTCTGATAGCCTCACGAGAGAATATTCTCATCCGAAGGATCCGAAAGGCCCGCACCATGAGCGAAGAGCTTCGCAACCTGATCGAACGGTACGATCGCGCGCGCGATTCGCGCCTCTTCGCGCCCCTCGCGGACGCCTACCGCAAGAACGGCGACGTCGACAAGGCGATCGAGATTCTCGATCGTGGTCTCGAGAAGATGCCGCAGTACGCGAGCGCCCATGTGATTCTCGGGAAATGCTACTACGACAAGGGAGCGACGGAGCGCTCGAAGGCGGAATTCCGGCGCGTTCTCGAGCTGGACGGCGAGAACCTCGTCGCGCTCAAGTTCATGGGCGATATTCTCCTCGCCGAGGACAAGCGCTCCGAGGCGGCCGAGTTCTACCGGAAGATCCTCTCCATCGACGCGACGAACGCCGAGGTCGCACGTGCTCTCAAGGAAATGGAGGCGTCCTTCGTCGTCAAGGAGATCGACCTCGCCGACTCGAAGGCGGCGCGGGACGAACGTCCGAGGGAGCTCGCGACGATGACCCTGGCCGGAATCTACGCCGCGCAGGGGTATTACAACAAGGCGCTTCGCATCTATAGCGACGTTCTCGAGCGGGAGCCCGCGAACGCGGAAGCGAAGGAAATGGTCGCGAAGCTTGAGACTCTCATGAACGCCGGCGAAGCCGAGAGGGACAGCGCGTTCCACGAGGACGTTCTCAGCATCTCCCTCGACGATATCAGCGAGGGGCTCGTTTCCAGCACGTCGGGGCACGGCGGAGGGGGGGCGGACGGAGACGCCGGGGCGAGGCCGGGTCCCCCAGGGGACGACGAAGGGATCAGCGGCGAAGGCGCGACCGGCGAGACGGCCGGGCGGGGCCCGGAGAATCCGGCGAGCGAACCTGACCGGGACGGATCCGGAGAATCTTCCGGCTCTCAGGCGGCGCCGGAGCGCGACATGGAACAATTCCGCGAATGGCTCAAGAGGCTGCGAAGCAAGTAAGGCCGCGGCGCCGGCCGCCGGAGCGCGCCTTCAATGGCGCACACGAGCGATTTCAGGAACGGCACGATCATCCCCGAAGGCTACGTGCTCGAGAAAACCTTCATGGCGGGGGATAAGGTCGAAGAGGTCAGACTCGACCGCCGGCAGTGTCAATTCCTCTAGACACGTGATCTCTATTATCTGGTGGACGTCGGGACCTGCGAGCAGCTCCCCGTATCGAGGGAGATCGTCGGAAACGCCCTGCCGTACCTCGTCGAGAACGTGATCGCGACGCTGCTCGCCGACGGCGACAAGCCGATAACGGTCGAGCTTCCGCTGTTCGTCGAGATCAGCGGGAAAGAGACCGAGCCGGCCGCCATCGGCCGGCTCCTTCTTTTGCCCCCGATTCGGCCTGATACTTGCAAAAAACGCCTCGTGGGAGGGCCCGGCGCATACCGGGCATCGGCAAGGTTGTAACTATTTGTCATAGCGTACGATAGCAGTATTATCGAATGGGCGAAATTCGCAGTATCGTCATCGGGAAGGTGTGATGCATGACTATCAAGAAGATTCTTGAGGAAATGATCAATCAGGGAGGATCCGATCTTCATCTCAAGGCGGGACTGCCGCCGGTCGTGCGGGTCGACGGAAAGCTCCGGCATCTCGGCCTCGAAAAGCCCTCGCCGAAGGATCTCGAGGAGATCGCGACGCAGATTCTCACGCCGTCCCAGAAGGATCGTTTCACGAAAACGCGCGAGGTGGATTTCGCGTTCGGCGTCTCGGGACTCGCCAGGTTCCGCGCGAACTTCTACGTGCAGCGGGGCTCGATCGCCATGGTGTTCCGGCACGTGCCCGTGAACATCAAGAGCATCGACGAGCTCGGCCTTCCGGTCGTGCTCAAGGAGCTTTCGCTTCGGCCGCGAGGCCTGATATTCGTCACGGGGACGGTCGGCAGCGGCAAATCGACCACGCTGACCTCCATGGTCAACGAAATCAACAAGACGGCGAACAAGAACATCATCACGGTGGAGGATCCGATCGAATTCCTGCACCACGACGAGAAGAGCATCATCAACCAGCGCGAGATCGGAAGCGATACGTCGTCCTTCCATGAGGCGCTTCGCCACATTCTCCGCCAGGATCCCGACGTGATTCTCGTCGGCGAGATCCGCGACGCCCTCACGATGGAGATCGCGCTCATGGCCGCCGATACCGGGCATCTCGTGCTATCGACGCTCCACACGGTCGACGCGACGCAGACGATCAACCGCGTCATCTCCTTCTTTCCTCCGCACCAGCACCAGGAGATCCGCTACCTTCTCGGCGCCACCCTCCAGGCCGTCATCGCCCAGCGGCTCATTCCGATCAGCGGCGGCAAGGGGCGCGTCCCGGCGGTGGAAGTAATGATTGTCACATCCACGATCCGGGAGTATATTATCGATCCTGAAAAGACGCCTCTCATCACGCAGGCGATTCGCGAGGGTGTCTCCTCCCACGGCATGCAGAGCTTCGATCAATCGCTGATGAAGCTCCTTTCGGACGGCCTTATCACGATGGAGGAGGCGCTCAAGAACAGCTCGAACCCTCACGAGTTCAGCCTCCGGCTCAAAGGCATCCAGGCCACGAGCGACAAGACGTGGGAGACGTTCGAGAGCGCGGGGAAGGGCGGCCCGGCGGGCGATTTCTGATCCCCGTGCGCGCACGCTCGCTCGCGAGCCGGCTCGCGATATCCGGGTATCCCCCGCGTTACGCCGCCACGGGTGCCGTATTCGCGCGAGTCTGAGTGCGGGATGAATATCAAATTCTACGCGACGCTCGAGCAGGCCGAGAAGAATGCCCTGCAGAACGCGACGGTCGTCGTCATCGACGTTTTGAGGGCGTCGAGCACCATCGTCGCCGCTCTCGAGAGCGGCGTCGAGAGGATCATACCCATCGCCGACGTCGAGACCGCTTCCCGGCTCGTGCGTCCGGCCGAGCGCGACAAGAAGCTGCTCGCGGGGGAACGCAAGTGCCTGTGCGTCCCCGGCTTCGATCTCTCCAACTCTCCCGGTGAATTCACGCCGGCCCGCGTGCGGGGAAAGACGGTCGTCTTGACGACGTCGAACGGCACCCGGGCCATCGCGACCGCCGCGAAAGCGGGACGCGTCGTTATCTGCGCCCTCACGAATCTCCCCGCGGTCGCCGCCGCGCTCCGCGGGGAACGCGAGATCGTCGTGCTCTGCTGCGGCGCGGAGGGAACCATCGCGGCGGAGGATCTGCTCTGCGGAGGACTTCTTCTCAGAAGCCTCGATCCGGCCGGCGCGCCGGAGGCGCTCCCCGATGCGGCGCGCATCGCGTGCGTCGTCGCGGAGCAGGCGGGCTCGGAGATCGAAGCGTTCGTGCGCCGGTCGGATCACGGCCGGAAGCTCGTCTCGCTCGGATTCGAGAGCGACGTCGTGTTCTGTTCCCGGGTCGGCGTGAGCTCGTGCGTTCCCGAGGTGCGGGAGGGAGTGATCGTCGCCTAGATGGCCGGAATGAGCGATACGGACCGCGCGGTCGTGCTTCGCGTTCTCGACGCCAACGCGAATAGATGCGCCGAGGGCCTGCGCGTCGTCGAAGAGATCGCGCGCTTCTCGCTGCAGGACGCTTCGCTGACGGCCGGCCTCAAAGAGGTGCGGCATGAGGCGCGGCGGGGGGTCGAGGCGCTCGCTCAGGGAGCGCTCCGGCACCGCGACAGCGCCGGAGACGTCGCGCGGGGAAGCGCGACCGCGTCCGAGCTCGACCGGAGCTCTCTCGCGGCCGTGGCGAGGGCGAATTTCGCCCGCGCCGAAGAGGCGCTTCGCGTGCTCGAGGAGTTCGGGAAGCTCATCGACGAAGGCGGCTCGCGCCTTTTCAAATCGCTTCGCTTCGACCTCTACGCGATCGAGCGGGGATTTTTCGCCGGGACGACCGGCGTCGCGCGCATGCCGCGCTCGCCCTTTCTGTACGCGATCCTCGACCGGAGCCTCGTCGATCGCGGAAACGTGGCCGCCGTGGCCGGAGAGCTCGTTTCGGCCGGCGTCGGCATGATCCAATACCGCGCGAAGGCGATCGGCGGGGAGGAGAGGCGCCGCGACGTCGTCGCGATCCTCGAGAAAGCGCGTCGCGCGTCGATCCCCGTCATCGTGAACGACGACGCCGAGCTCGCCGCGGAAACGGGCGCGGACGGCGTTCATGTCGGCGCGCTTGACGCTCCGCCGGGAGAGGCGCGATCGATCGTGGGACCGGGGCGCCTCGTCGGCGTCAGCGTAACGTCTCTCGACGAGCTCGCGCGCGTATCCCCGGATGGGGTCGATTATATCGGGATCGGACCGGTCTTTCCTTCGCCGACGAAACCGGAAGCGGGGGCGCTCGGCGTCGAATTCGTGAGGAGCGCGCGGAGCAGGACCTCGCTGCCGCTCGTCGCTCTCGGCGGGATCCGGGCGGAGAACGCCCTCGAGGTGATCGACGCGGGAGCGGACGGGATCGCGGCGGTTTCGGCCCTTCTCGCCGGGGACGTCGGGAAAAACTGCTTTACCTTGAAGAAGATCATTGCTACAAGATTGCGATAGGGCGCGGGCGAACCGGGGACCGCGCGAACGGCGTGTCGCGCCGATCGCGGGGCGGAGTCTGCGGCCCGGGAACCGCGTCGATCCGGATAAAGGACTTTCATGCGGATAACGAAAGGCGTCCTGTTCGTCATATTCGCCGTCTTTCTCGGCGTCGCGCTCGCGTCGTATCAGAAAGAGGACGTCACCGCGCCCTGGGACGACTGGGGCGCCTTCTGGCAGGCGAAGAACCTGTGCGGGCCGATCGGCGCCGGCGTGGCGGGATCGCTCCACTATCTTTTCGGTCCCGCGCTGTCATGGTTCTGGCCGTTCTTCGTCGTGCTGTTCGCTCTGCTCGCGTTCAAGGATATCGAGGCGCGGAGGCATCTGAGGCGCATCGTGTTTTCCCTCGCCCTGTTCGTCGTTCTCGCCGGAATCATGGCCGTTTTCGGCGGCCGCGGCGCGGCCGGGCTCACGGGCGCCAAGACGCTCGGTTTTCTCAAGCTCGTTTCGGGGCGCGTCGGATCGGTTCTCATCCTCGCCGCCCTGCTGCTCGTTTTCTCGTTCCTTCTGTTCCCGGGCGCGGTCGAAACGCTTCTCTCGAAGATCAAGGATATCCGTTTGCCGCGGCTTGCGCTCCCGAAGCCCGGGCGGGGGGACGCGAAGCCGAAACGCCCGAAGCAGCAGAAGAAGGAGAAAGCGGAAAGGGACGTTCCCGAGATTCCCGTGATCGTCGAATCCGAAAACGAAGATGCGCGGATCGGGAAGCCTCCGAGAATCACCGTCCCCGAGCGTCCCGTCGCGAAGGCGGACGAAAACCGGCTCCTGGACGCGGACGAGGTGCCGGCGCCTCCTCCCGAGGCCGCGGGGGACATGCCGCTTCCGGAGCTCTCGCTTCTCGACGATTACGAGGCGCGGGGAGTGTCGTACAGCACGGAGGATCTCATCGCGCGAAGCGAGGTCATCGAGAAGAAGCTCAGGGATTACGGCCTCGACGGGAAGATACAGGAAGTGCGGCCCGGCCCCGTCGTGACGACCTTCGAGTTCGTCCCCGCGGCGGGGGTCAAGGTAAGCCAGATCGCGAGCCGCACGGACGACGTCTCGCTCGCGCTCGCGGCGCGCTCCATCCGCATCCAGGCGCCGATCCCGGGGCGCGGCGCGGTCGGGATCGAAGTGCCGAATCCGGAGCCGAGCATCGTTTCTCTCAAGGAGCTTCTCGAGCACTACCCGGCCGACAAGGACGGGCTCGTCGTTCCCCTCGGCAAAACGGTGACGGGGGAGCCGTTCTTCGCCGATATCTCCGACATGCCCCACCTGCTCATCGCGGGCGCGACGGGAAGCGGGAAGAGCGTCTGCATCAACACGATCATCTGCTCGCTCCTGTTTCATCACACGCCGGCTTCGTGCCGGTTCATCCTCGTCGATCCCAAGCGTCTCGAGCTCATCTCGTATAACGATATTCCGCATCTCCTCCATCCGGTGATCACGGAGTCGAAGCGCGTGCTCAAGGTCCTCCAGTGGCTTACGGTGGAGATGGACCGCCGGTACAAGCTGCTCGCCTCCGTCGGCGTCAAGAATATCCAGGGTTTCAACCGCAAGATCGCCGAGGAGGAGCTCGTTCATCCCGAGACGCAGGAGCGGCTCTCTCGGCTTCCGTACTACGTGACGATCATCGACGAGCTCGCCGATATCATGGTCACGATGGGAAACGAAATATACCCGCCGATCACGCGGCTCTCGCAGATGGCCCGGGCCGTGGGGATCCATCTCGTCTTCGCGACTCAGCGGCCGTCGGTCGACGTCGTCACGGGGCTGATCAAGGCGAATTTCCCGTGCCGCCTCGCGTTCCAGGTGACGTCCAAGACCGACTCGCGAACGATCCTCGACGCGAACGGCGCGGAAAAGCTCCTCGGAAACGGGGACATGCTTTTTTTGCCCAAGAACCTCCCGCACCCCATCAGGCTCCAGGGGGCGTTCATTTCCGAACACGAATCGGAGCGCGTGGCCTCGTACTGGAGGAAGTTCACGGCCGCCGAGGAAGCGCTCGATCTCACGGACGAGACCCCCGCGGCCGGGGACGACGACGCCCCGATCGACGACGATCTCTTCCAGAAGGCGAAGGACCTCGTCGTGATTCATCAGCAGGGTTCGATTTCCCTCCTCCAGCGGCGCCTCCGGGTCGGCTATGCGCGCGCCGCCCGCCTCATCGACATGCTCGAGCAGGCGGGGGTCGTCGGTCCGTTCGAGGGGAGCAAGGCGCGGCGGGTCCTCGTGAGCCGCGAAAGCTACGATGGAAGCTGATACGCCGATTCTCCCCGGGACCTATTTCTTCTTCAATCTCGGATGCCCGAAGAATCTCGTCGACGCCGAGACGTCCGCCGCGCGGCTCGAGGCGGCGGGATGGCGGGAAGCCGCTTCTCCCGAGGCCGCTGCGCTGCTCGTCGTCACGACGTGCGCCTTCATCGCGAGCGCGATGGAGGAATCGGTCGAGGAGATACTGCGCGTCGGCGCCGCGAAAAAGAAAGGACAGGTTCTCGCCGTGCTCGGGTGCCTCGTCTCGCGCGAGGCGCGCTCCCTGAGGACGCTTCTTTCCGAGGTGGATCTGTTCTGCGCCGTGGACGAGATGCCGCTTCTCGCGGACAAGATCGCGGCGGGGGAGGGGGGAGCGGAGCGGGCGCTTCCGGCCGGTGGCTTCGCCGCCGCTCCGCACGGGCGGGGCCGCGGTTGCGCGGTTTCCGGACGGCGGCTGTTCACGCCCCCGCATCTCGCCTATCTCAAGGTTTCTGACGGCTGCGCGAACAGGTGCAGCTATTGCACGATCCCGTCGATCAGGGGAGACCTCGCGAGCCGGCCGCGCGCGGAGATACTCGCCGAGGCCGCCGCTCTCGCCGCGGCCGGCGTGAAAGAGCTCGTCGTCGTGGCCCAGGATACGACGGCGTACGGCGCGGACCGCGGCCGGATCGACAACCTGTACGATCTCCTCGAGGCTCTCGCGGACAGGGCGCGGTTCGATTGGATACGTCTCATGTATCTTCACCCCGCTCACATCGACGTCGGAAGGCTCGTTCCTCTCATCAAGGGAGGGGCGATAAGCCCGTATCTCGACATTCCGATCCAGCACGTTTCGAGCCCGATTCTCGAGCGGATGGGACGCGGATACGAGAGAAAGGATCTCGACGCGCTTTTCGACGCCCTGCGCTCGTCGATCGACGACCTCGTTCTGCGGACTACGGTGATGACCGGTTTTCCCGGGGAGACGGAGGCGCGCTTCAGGGAGCTCGCCGGCTTTCTCGAGGACGTCTCCTTCGACCACGTCGGCGTCTTCGCCTATTCGCCCGAGTCCGGTACGAAGGCGCGATCGCTCGCCGGCAAGGTTCCCGCGCGCGTCGCGCTCGCCCGGAAGGAGGAGCTGCTCGACATCCAGATGGACATCTCCCAGGAGCGCCTGACCGCCCGGCTCGGCAGCGAAATGAGGATTCTCGTCGACGCGCGCGTCCCTCTCGACGAGCGCCCGCTTCGGAATATCGGATGGGAGGGGAGATTCTTCGGACAGGCCTACGAGATCGACGGAGTCACGTACCTGAAGGGAAGCGTTCGCTCGCCCGGGATCTTCGTTCGCGCGCGGATCGTCGAGGCGCAGGCTTATAATCTCGTCGCCGAGGTCGTGCACCACTCGGACCGAACGCCCCCCGGCGCGGCAGCCACGGCGCGCGACTGAGGATTTCATTTGACTTTTTTCCGCAATAGCGGATGATTATTACGGTTAGATGTATCATGGGCGCGCGGCCCCGCGTCGCCCGGCAGGTAAACCCGCGCGGAGGTGGTATCCGGTGGCTCATTTCATTCACGACAAGGGATTCGTCAGGATCGTGTGCTTGATGTGCCTCATCGCCGTCCTCGGTATCGATCCCCTTATCGCCGCCTCGCAAGAATCCCCGCGTGGGATTCCCACGAATTACCAGATCGTCGAGCGGATTTCCTCCCAGGCTGTGCGGAAGATCATCTCCGCGATGGGAACGCTGCCTCAGGACGCCGTCGTTCTTCTGAACAAGACGAAGAGCGCGGGCAGCGTCGATTTCGTGCTCGAGAACACGTTCGTTCTGGAGATGCGCAACGCGGGGATCAAGCTCGCGATCGAACCCGCGAAAAAGGACGAAACGGTTCTCGCGAGCGGCGCCTACCGTCTCTCGTACCAGATCGTCCGGCTGTCCCTTTCCTATCCGAGGATTTCGAGAAAATGGTGGCTGGGATCGAAGATGGTCGATCGCGCCGCTCAGGCGGACGTGTTCGTTCAGTTCATCGATCTCGCGACGGGCGATATCGTCTGGGTGAAGGAGATCCACGAGGAATACAGCGACACCATCGACTACTCGCAGCTCAAGCTGGTCGAAGAGGCGCAGTACGATTTCACGAAGCCCTCGAGGAGCGAATTCAAGATGTCGAGGCTTCTCGAGCCTCTCGTCGTGGGCGGGATCGTGGTCGGTCTCGTATATCTCTTTTTCTCCAATCAGAGCAGCAAATAGCCCTGTGTGCCGAAGGATTACGGCGATGCGTTCTTTCCCCGCTGCACGATGCCTCGTAACGGCCGGCGTGGTCGCTCTGCTCGCGGCGTTCTCGTGCGGTCGCGAGGCGATCCTCGACAAGGCGGCGAAGGAGTATTCCGCGGGCCGCTACCGCGAAGCGGTTTTTCTGATCCGCCACAGCATCAAGAAGGGGGAATCGCCGTCGCCGGAGCTTCTGTTCCTGCTCGGCAGGTCCTGGCTCAAGTCGGGGAGCGAGGCGGAAGCGCAGAGCGCCTTCGAGGACTGCAGGAAGAAAGACGCGTCGTACGGGCCGAAGATCGCCCGATTCCTGAAGGACGAGGCGACGGCGAGTATCGAGGCGCTCGACGTCGCGCGCGGGAACCGGATGATCGTGCTCGCTCTCGAATTCCAGAGCGGGCTCGATTTCGGCGAATACAACGTCGTCGCGGGGAAGCTCTATCTCGATCGGCGGGAGTACGGCAAGGCGATCGCGTATCTCGAGAAGTATTTGAAAGCGTTTCCCGACGCGCCGAACGCGGCGGAAGCGACGATAGATCTGGCCGCGGCGTACGAGAAGGAGGGGGACGTCAACCGGGCGATCTCCCTCTACCGGAGATTTCAAGAGCGGTATCCGAACAGCAGGCTCGCGTCGAACGCGGTCTGGGAGCTCGAGAATCTGCTTCTCAGGGAAGCGGAGGAGCTTCATCGCTCAGGCGCCGTGAACGAAGCGGAGTCGCTGCTCGCGGGGCTCGCTCCGACCGCGGGAAGCCCGCTCGTGAAGGAACGGACCAATTTCCTCCTCGGGGAGATCAGCGAGGGCAGGGGGGACGTGAAGGAGGCCGTGCGGTACTACCGTGAGGTCGTGAACTCGGGATCGAGCGGAAAGCTCGTGCAGAAAGCGAAGGAGAACATTGAGAGACTCGAGATGCCGAAGAGGCGCAGGTAGGACGCGCGTCGTGCCCGCGATCCTCGCGCTCGCGGCGCTCTGCGCCGCGTCGTGCGGAGGACCGTACACGCCGAAGAGGATGAATCTCGCGACCGACAAGATCGCCCTCGCCGATCGCCTGTTCGACAAGAGGGACTACCGGGCGGCGGCGGGGGAATACAAGGATTTCCTCGCGACGTTCGCCGGGGACGAACGGAACGATTACGCCCAGTTCCGGCTCGCCGAATCGTACCGGTGCGACGAGGAGTACGCCCTCGCCGAGGTCGAATACCGCATTCTCATCAACGAGCACCAATACAGCGACTATGTCGACGACGCCTTCTATCTCGAGGGGGTGTGCGCCTTCAGGCAGGCTCCGCGCGTGGAGCGGGACCAGACGAAGAGCTACCAGGCGCTCGACCGGCTGACCCGGTTTCTGCAGATGTTCCCCTCGAGCCCGCGCCGGGAAGAGGCGCGGACGACGATCCGGGAGATACAGACGAGGCTCGCGCAGAAGGATTTCGCGGCGGCGAAGCTCTATTTCTCGAGGAAGCGGTACGACGCCTCGCTCGTGTACCTGGCCAAGATCATCGAGCTCTATCCCGAAACGATCTGGGCGGCGCGGAGCCGCTACTACCGCGCTTTCATCGAGGAAACCAAGGGAGACGCGGCGGGAGCCATCGAGGATTACCGGGGCGTGCTCGCGTCGAAGGAAGCGATTCCCGAGAAGGCGGAAGCCGAGAATCGTCTCAGGTTCCTGGAACGGAAGGCGGAAGGAACGCGGAACACGGATGGAGGCTAGGAAGGAAAAGATAGGGCTCTTCGGCGGCTCGTTCGATCCGATCCATACGGGACACCTCATCCTCGCGCAGGCCGCGGTGAACGTCGCCGGACTCGCGCGGGTCGTCTTCATTCCGACCGCGAGTCCGCCCCACAAGAGGGACGCTACCCTCACCGACATCGAAACGAGAACGAGGATGGTCGAGCTCGCGATCGCGGGGAACCCGCGCTTCGAGCTCTCCCGCATCGAGGCCTCGCGCGGCGTTTCGTACACGTACCGGACCGTGCGATCCTTCGCCGAGAAGGGCTACGGGAAAGAGGAGCTTCATCTCCTGCTCGGGGGGGACATGCTCGAGGAGATGGGCGAATGGCGCAAGCCGGGGGAGATATTCTCCCGCGCGACCGTTCTCGTCATGCTGCGGCCCGCTCACGCCCGCCTGCCGGCCCTTCCTCCCGAGGCGGCGATCATCTGCGTGACGGCGGGCGCCAACGCGATATCGTCGCGGGCGATCCGCGCCCTCGTGCGCGAGGGAAAATCGATACGGTATCTCGTCCCCGAGGCGGTCGAGCGATTCATCGCCGCGCATTCCCTCTACGGAGCGGGAATCTGATATGAAATCCGCCGGGAATCTCTTCATCGTCGACGGGCACGCGCTCGCGTACCGGGCCTACTTTGCGTTCATCAGGAACCCGCTCGTCAATTCGAAAGGCGAGAATACCGGAGCCGTGTACGGATTTCTCCGCATGCTGCTTCTCCTCGTCAGGAAATATGAGCCGCGTTACCTCGCCGTGGTTTTCGACAGCGGCGAGGAAACCGATCGCCACCGGGAGTATTCCGAATACAAGGCACATCGTCCCGAAATGCCCGACGAGATGGCGGAGCAGCTTCCCGTTATCTTCGAGGCGGTCGAAGCGCTTGGGATAAAGATGATCGTCGAACCGGGGATCGAGGCGGACGATCTCATCGCCTCTCTCGCGCGGAAGGCCAACGCGGCGGGTCTCGACGCGACGATCGTCACGGGAGACAAGGATTTTCTTCAGCTGCTCTCCGATCGCATCAGGATCATCCGCCCGGAGAGGGGGACCGCCCTCGAGGAAGGAATCGGCCCCGAATTCTGCAGGGAGCGCTTCGGCCTCGAGCCGGAGCGGGTGATCGATCTCCTCTCCCTCATGGGGGACAGCTCGGATAACATTCCGGGCGTCAAGGGAATCGGCGAGAAGACGGCGCTCAAGCTGCTCCACGATTTCGGATCCCTCGACGCCGTGTACGAGCGGCTCGAAGAGGTGAAGCCGGAGCACGTCCGGGAGAAGCTGAGGAGCGGCGCGGAGAGCGCCCGCCTCTCCCGCGAGCTCGTGACGCTCAGGGAAGTGCCGGTCGAATTCTCGCTTCCCGCGCTCGCCGTCGGCGCGCCGGAGCGCGGGCGGCTCACCGACCTCCTTCTCCGGCTCGAGTTTCACCAGATCCTCAAGGAGCTCTCGCCCGAAGAGACGGCCGGCCCCGCGGAGCGGGCGTATACGCTCGTCGGAGCGGAAGATCTCGATGAATTCGCGCGCCGCCTCTCCGGATCGCGGGAGCTCGTTTTCGACGTGGAGACGACCTCGATCGATCCGCTCGACGCCGAGATCGTCGGCATCTCGTTCAGCACCGCGGAACGGACGGCCTCCTACGTTCCCGTCGCGGCGCCGCCGGGAGACGCCGAGGGGCTGTTCCAGCCGATCAGCGACGCGCGCGGGATCGCGCTCGAGCGCGTGCGCGAGGCGCTCGGGCCGGCGCTCGCCGACGAATCGGTCGCCAAGATAGGGCACAACGTCAAATTCGATTGCCTCGTTCTCGAAGCGCACGGATTTTCGGTGGGAGGTGTGCGCTTCGACACGATGATCGCCTCTTACTGTCTCGATCCCGAGCGGCGTTCCCATTCGCTCGACAACCTCGCGCTCGAATTCACGCGGCACCGGAAGATACCGTACGCCGGGCTGTTTCCGGCCGGGGCGCGGGAGAAGGACATCAGGTCGGTGCCGCTCGAACGGATCTCCGAATATTCGTGCGAGGACGCCGACTACACGATGCGGCTCAAGAAGATCTTCGAGGGGAGCCTCCGGGAGCTCGGTTTCGAATCGCTCTTCAGGGACGTCGAGATGCCTCTTTGCCTCGTGCTGAAGCGGATGGAGCAGGAAGGAGTGGCGATCGACGCGGCCAAGCTCGCCGCGCTTTCGGGCACGGTCGCGCGGGATCTCGACCGTCTCACCGCGGAGATTCACCGGCTCGCCGGCGAGGAGTTCAACATCAACTCGCCGAAACAGCTCCAGAGGATCCTCTTCGAAAAGCTCGGGCTCGCGAAGGCGCGCAAAACGAAAACGGGATTCTCGACCGACGAGGACGTGCTGACCGAGCTCGTGTCGAGCCACCCGATCGCCGCGAGCATGCTCGAGTACCGGCAGCTCTCGAAGATGAAGAGCACCTATCTCGACGCGCTCCCGCGCCTTGTGAATCCGCGGACCGGGCGGATCCACACCTCTTTCAACCAGACCGTCGCGGCGACGGGCCGGCTGTCGTCGAGCGATCCGAACCTGCAGAATATTCCCGTGCGGACGGAGCTCGGTCGCGCGATTCGAAGCGCCTTCATCCCGCGGCGCGGGAACGTTCTCATGGACGCCGATTATTCGCAGATCGAGCTTCGAATCATGGCCCATCTCTCGAAGGACGAGGAGTTCGTCGCGACGTTCCGCGAGGGAGGGGATATCCACACGCGGACGGCGGCGCGCATCTACGGCGTGGAGGAGAAAGCCGTGACGGGCGAAATGCGCGCCCGCGCGAAGACGACCAATTTCGGCGTCATCTACGGTATGGGCGCCCGGGGACTCTCGAACCAGCTTGGGCTGGGGCTCGACGAGGCGAAGCGGTTCATCGACGAGTATTTCGAGAAGTATCCGGGCGTGAAGGGTTATATCGATTCCGCGATCGCCCGCGCGCGCCGGGACGGCTGCGCCGAGACCCTTCTCGGCCGCAGGAGGCTCCTCGGCGACATCGACAGCGTGAACAACCGGACGCGCAGCTTCTCGGAGCGGATCGCCGTCAACATGCCGATCCAGGGGACCGCCGCCGACATGATCAAGCTGGCCATGATACGGATCGATCGCGATATCGTCGGCGAGGGGCTCGGGAGCCGCATGATACTTCAGGTTCACGACGAGCTCGTGTTCGAGGTCGTTCCCGGGGAGCGGGATCGCCTCGCGGCGCTCGTGAAGGAAGCCATGGAATCGGCGCTCGCGCTCGACGTTCCCGTCCGCGCCGACATCGGATTCGGCGAAAACTGGCTGGAGGCGCACCGATGAGGAGGGTTCCGGTCATCGGAGTGACGGGCCCGATCGCTTCGGGCAAAACGACCGTCGCGCGGATCATCGCCGCGGCAGGCGGCGCCCTCGTCGATTGCGACGCGCTCGGGGCCCGGGCTCTCGAAGCGCCCGAGGTGCGCGGGAAGATCGTCGCCGCGTTCGGCGCCGGCGTGCTCGGCGCCGGAGGGGACGTGTCGCGGAGGAGGCTGGCGCGCGTCGTATTCGCGAGCGACCGCGATCTCGCGCGCCTCGATCGGATCGTCCGGGCGCCTCTCAAGCGGATCATCACGGACGAAGTGGCGAAGCGGCGCGCGCGCGCTCCCTACATTGTGCTTGATGCGGTGCTCCTTTTTCAGTATAAATTCAGGTTCAAAGTGGATTACGCGGTCGCGACAAGGGCATCCCGGGCGAAACGTCTCGCGCGGATCATGCGCAGGGACGGCGTTTCGCGGATCGAGGCGCTCGCGAGGATCGAGCGCCAGAGGAAGCTCGAGGGCGGCTGGGCGATGGCCGACGCGACGATCGCGACTGACGGTTCGCTCGCGCGCGTGCGGTCGGAAGCCGAAAGGATCCGGGAGCGATTTCTCGCGCGGCCGACGGCGGCGGAGAGGAAGGCACGATGCAGGAGAAGCTCACGCACCGGGAGATAGAAGAGCGGGTGCTCGAGATGGAGCGGCAGCTTACGGGGCTGCGCGGTTGCCTTTGACCCGGAGGGGATGCGGAAGGAAATAGCGGGGATCGAAAAGGAGATGGAAAAGGCGGGCTTCTGGGACGACCGGGAGCGCGCCGAAGCGTCCGTCTCCAAGCTCAAGGATCTCAAAGGGCGTCTCGAGCCTCTCGGGCGTCTCACGAACGATATCACGCAGATCAAGGACCTCCTTGCGATGGAAGGAGGCTCCGAAGACCCGTCGATGCTCGACGAGCTCGCGGGCGAGCTCGTCGGGCTGCGCAAACGGCTCGGAGATTTCGAGCTCAGGATCCTCCTCTCGGGCGAGAACGACCGGGGCAGCGCCCTCATGAACATTCACCCGGGGGCCGGCGGCACCGAATCCCAGGACTGGGCCGAAATGCTGCTCAGGCTCTACCGGAAATATCTCGAGAGAAACGGATACGAGTACCGCCTCCTCGACCTTCAGCCCGGCGACGAGGCGGGGATCAAGAACGCGACCCTCGAGATAACGGGGGAGTACGCGTACGGAAAGATGAAGGCCGAGAGCGGCATCCACCGGCTCGTTCGCATATCCCCGTACGATTCGAATCACCGGAGGCATACCTCGTTCGTATCCGTGTTCGTGTATCCGGAGGTCGGTGACGCGATCGACGTCGAGATAACGCCGAACGACATACGGGTCGACACGTACCGCGCGAGCGGCGCGGGAGGGCAGCACGTCAACAAGGTCTCGTCGGCGGTGCGCATCACGCATTTCCCGACCGGCATCGTGGTCCAGTGCCAGAACGAACGGTCCCAGCACAAGAACCGCGAGATGGCGATGAAGGTGCTCCGTTCCCGGATCTACGCGAAGCTCCAGGAGGAAGAGGACGAGCGGAAGGCGAAGGCCGCCGGCGAGAAGAAGGACATCTCGTGGGGCAACCAGATCCGCAGCTACACGATGCAGCCCTACACGCTCGTGAAGGATCACCGAACGGGAGTGCAGACGAGCAACGTCCAGGCGGTCATGGACGGCGAGATCGACGAATTCGTCGAGGAGTTTCTCCGCTGGAAGGAAAGGAAGCAGTGACATGAGCGATACGAGCGCGCCGGCGGGCGGCCAGGAACGCGAGCAGAGAAAGGCGAAGGTCGCGCGGCTGCGCGAGATGGGAGTCGCTCCGTACGCGTACCGTTTTCGGCGCACGCATGCGGCGGCCGAGGCCGTCGCGCGCGAGGCCGAGCTCGTCGCGGGCGGCACGACGATCTCGCTCGCCGGCCGCGTCATGACGCTGCGGGGTCACGGGCATACCGCGTTCGGGCATATCAAGGACGCGAGCGGAAAGCTCCAGTTCTATATCCGGGACGACGAGGTGAGCGCGCGCGAGTTCGAGATATTCAAGCTCGTCGACATGGGGGATATCGTCGGCCTGACGGGAACGATCTTCAGGACGAAGACGGGCGAGCTGACGCTGCGCGTCTCGTCGCTCGAGCTCCTCAGCAAGGCGATCAACCCGCTCCCCGAGAAATGGCACGGGCTCCAGGACAAGGAGCTGCGCTACCGGCGGCGCTACGTCGATCTCATCGTGAACGACGACGTCTTCCGGACGTTCCTCACGCGCTCGAAAATCGTCGAGGCGGTGCGCCGGTTCCTCATCGAGCGCGATTTCGTCGAGGTCGAGACGCCGGTCCTGCAGCCGCTCTACGGCGGGGCGCTCGCGCGCCCGTTCGTCACGCATCACAACTCGCTCGACGTCGATCTCTATCTCCGCATCGCGGACGAGCTCTATCTCAAGCGCCTCATCGTCGGCGGGATGGAGCGCGTGTTCGAGTTTTCGAAGGATTTCCGCAACGAGGGGATGGACCGTTCGCACAATCCCGAGTTCACCATGCTCGAATGCTACGCGGCGTTCTGGGATTACGCCGACATGATTGCGTTCGTAGAGGAGCTTTTCACCTCGCTCGCGCGCCAGATCACCGGAGGAACGACGGTGCGGTACGGCGAGCACGAGATCGATCTGGCGCCGCCGTGGCGCCGGCTGAAATTCTTCGACGCGCTCTATGACGCCGTCGGGACGGACGTCCGGAGCGCCGGCGCGGAGGAGCTCGCCCGCATCGCGATCGCGCGCGGGCTCGATCCGGGGGACGCGGAGAGCCGGGGGGATTATCTCGATCTCATATTCTCGGAGCTCGTCGAGCCGCGGCTCATCCAGCCGACCTTCGTGATGGATTATCCGGTCGAGATCTCCCCGCTCGCGAAGATTCACCGGAGCGAACCGGGCGTCGTGGAGCGGTTCGAGCCCTATATCGCTGGGTACGAGGTGGGGAACGCCTTCAGCGAGCTCAACGATCCCGCGGACCAGCGGGAGCGATTCGAGGCGATCGCCCGCGCGTGGAAGGGAGGAGCCCACGAGACGCATCCGATCGACGAGGACTACGTCAGGGCGCTCGAATACGGGATGCCGCCGACGGGCGGCCTCGGCGTCGGAATCGACCGGCTCGTCATGCTCCTCACCGATTCTCCGTCGATCCGCGACGTGATTCTGTTCCCGCAGATGCGTCCGGAAGAGGGCCGCGACAAAGAGTGAAGAAGATGCACTATTCCATTTCAATCGCGCTCAAGTATCTCAGGACGAGGCGGCGCAGGGGATTCATCTCGCGCGTGACGGCGATCGCCATCGCCGGGACGCTCGTCGGGGTCGCGACCCTCATCATCGTTCTTTCCCTCATGAACGGCTTCGAGAACGAGCTGCGGAGCCGGATCGTCGAATTCAACACGCACGTTCTCGTCTTCGCGCGGACGCCGGGGGCATGGGCCGGGGTCGATTCCGCCGCCGCCCTCGTCGAAAGCGTGCCCGAAGTCGTCGCCACGTCTCCCTTCATCAGGGGGGAGGCGCTCATCTACTACGATCTCGTTCCGGGGGTTCGCGTCAAGACGAAGGGCGCGCTCGTGAAGGGGCTCGACCTCGATCGGGAACGAGGAGTGTCGGCGGTCATCGATTCCATCACGCCGCCGATCTCGTCATTCGCGGTCGAGGGATTCGACGACGGGAAGGCCGTTCCCGGCATCGTGCTGGGCAGGGATCTCGCCGACGAGCTCCTCATCTCTCTCGGCGAGGTGCTCACGCTCGTGACCGCTCCGGCGGAGCTCAGGGGGGGGAAGATGACTCCGCGGACGCAGGAATTCCGCGTCATCGGCTTCTTCAAGACAGGCGTGTACGAGTTCGATTCGCGATTCGTCTATATCGGCCTCGAGGACGCGCAGCGGTTCTTCGACTTCGAGTCGGCGACCCACGGGATCGGCGTGCGGATCAGGGACATTTACGCCGCCGACAAGGCGGACGCGCGGATACTGAGCATTCTCGACTCCCCCGCGTACGGCACGAACAACTGGATCCAGATGAACCGGAACCTTTTCAGCTATATCAAAGTCGAGAAGATCCTGATGTTCCTGCTGCTCACGCTCATCATCCTCATCGCGGCGTTCAACCTCGTCGCGATGCTGACGATGGTGATAATGGAAAAACGCAACGAGATAGGCATCCTGCGCTCGATGGGCGCTTCCTCGCGGGGGGTCATGTCGATTTTCATGTTCCAGGGCACGTTCATCGGAGCGGTCGGCACGGCGATCGGCGCCGCCGTCGGGCTCGTCATATGCGGCGTTCTCCGGGAGATCCGGATCGATCTTCCACCCGACGTCTATTTCATCAGCACGCTGCCCGTGCTCGTGAGCTGGGCGGATGTCGTGACGGTGGGCGCCGCCTCCCTGGCGATCTGCTTTCTGGCGACCATATATCCGAGCTGGGAGGCGTGCCGCATGCCTCCGCTCGACGCGATACGGTACGATTGAAGCCGCGGGGCGTGAGGTCCGCGAATGCGGCGAAGCGGGATCGGTTGCCGCCGCGCCGATGACGGGGTTATATTGATGGAGAGGGAAAAGACACTCGACGCGCGCGGGATATGGCGCGTCTACGAAGGGACGAAGGGCCCGATAGAGGTCCTCAAGGGGCTCGATCTGAGCGTAGCCGCCGGGGAAGTGGTGGTCGTGATCGGCGCCTCCGGAGCGGGGAAAAGCACCCTGCTGCACATTCTCGGAACGCTCGAGCGTCCCGACAGGGGAACCGTGCTCATTCGGGGAACGGATCCCCGGACCTGCTCCTCCGGGGAGCTCGATACGATGAGAAACAGGGACATCGGATTCGTATTCCAGTTTCACTATCTCCTGCCCGAGTTCAGCGCGCTCGAGAACGTGATGATGCCGTCGATCATCGGCGGCAGGAACAGGCGGGCGGCGGAAGAGCGGGCGATTGGGCTCCTCGGCGCCGTCGGGCTCGAGGAGCGGATCTATCACCGCCCGGCCGAGCTTTCGGGCGGGGAGCAGCAGCGGGTGGCCGTCGCAAGGGCGCTCGCGAACGGGCCGTCGATCGTGCTGGCCGACGAGCCGTCGGGGAACCTCGACGACCGCGCGAGCGAGAGCCTTCATTCCCTCGTGCGCGATCTGTCGAGATCCCGGAAGCAGACCTTCGTCATCGTAACCCACAAGAAGGAGCTCCTCGAGAAGGCCGATCGGGGCTTCGTTCTCGCGGACGGCACGCTCCACGAAATCGGGAGGGGCGCGGATGCTCTGCCAGTTCTGTAAGAAACGGGAAGCGACGATACACGTCACCAACGTGGAAAACAACAAGGTCCGCGCGATACACATCTGCGCGCAGTGCGCGGAGGAGCGCGGTTTCGACGAGCTCAAGAAGAGCAACTTCGCGATGACCGATTTCGTTGCGGGATTGTTCGATTCGGCGTTCGCGGCCGCGGAAAAAGGAATTTCTCCGGACAGCTGTCCGAACTGCGGGACGAGCTATTCCGCCTTCCAGGAGATGGGAAGGCTCGGGTGCTCGGAGTGCTACGAGTTCTTCCAGCAGCAGCTGATTCCGCTCCTCCGGAGCATTCACGGCAATACGCGCCATCTCGGCAAGATCCCGCAGCGGTTCGCGAGGCAGGTGAGCTTGAGAAGGAAGGCGCGGGGGCTTCAGGACGAGCTCGAGCTCGCGATACAGCTCGAGCAATTCGAACGGGCCGCCGAGTTGCGCGACGAGATCCGCAAGCTCTCCGAGTCGGAACGGGGGGGAGGGCGATCGTGTCAACGCTGAAGGCGCTGATCGAGAAGCCGGCGCGGTGGCTTTCGAGCGGCGCCGAGGAGAGCGAGCTCGTGCTCTCGAGCCGCGTGCGGATCGCGCGGAACCTCGACAAGCGTTCGTTCACGCACGGCGCGAGCGCGCAGGTGCTCGCCGAGATACGAGACGAATCGAAAGCGGTTCTCGCGGATTGTCCCGCCGTGGCCGGAGCGCTCGTCCTCGACATGGACGGGATTCCCGAATCGGACCGGCTGCTGCTGGCGGAACGGCGCCTCATCAGCGGCGAGATGGTCAAGAATTTCGTCAATCGCTCTCTCGTCGCCATGCCGGACGAGCAGATCAGCGTCATGATCAACGAAGAGGATCATCTGAGGATCCAGTCGTTCGAGCCGGGGCTCTCGCTGCAACGCGCGTTCGAGCGCATCGGGGGGCTCGACAGCGAGATCGACGCGCGGCTCTGCTACGCGTATTCCGAGGAGCTCGGCTACCTCACCGCCTGCCCGACGAACGTCGGCACCGGGCTCAGGGTCTCGGCGATGGTTCATCTGCCCGGGCTCGTTCACAACAAGGATATCGGGCAGGTGCTCGACGGGCTGCGGAACATCCGTCTCACCGTCCGCGGAATATACGGCGAGGGGAGCGACATCGTCGGTAATTTTTTCCAGGTGTCGAACAGCATCACGCTCGGGCTGTCCGAGGAGGATACGGTCAAGAATCTCGAAGGGCACATACGGAAGGTTCTCGAGTTCGAGAAAAAAGCGAGGAGCGTGCTCCTGAGAAAGGCACGGAGCTTGCTCGAAGACAAGATATGGAGGGCGTACGGCATTCTCAAGACGGCGAGGCTTGTAACTTCAAAAGAGGCAATGGGTTTGATATCGGCGGTTCGTCTTGGCATAGGTCTTGGGATAATAACGGATTGCAAGCTCTCCACCCTGAACGAGCTTTTCATCATGATTCAGCCCATGCATCTCCAGAAGCTGCACGAGAAGGTCATGAAAGCGGAGGAAAGGGATAGGGCTCGCGCGGACTATATCAGAATGAGATTGGAGTAAGATCAACGTAATATATAATATAGTAATTAGTAAGAAAGGATAGTTAAAGTATATTATGAACGATAAATTTACCGAGAGAGTCCGCAAGGTTATCTACCTCGCGCGCGACGAAGCGAACAGGCTTCAGCATGATTACATCGGAACGGAGCATCTCCTTCTCGGGATTCTCCGTCTTGGCGAAGGAATCGCGGCGGAGGTTCTTCAGAGGCTCGAAGTCGATCTGGAGCAGATTCAGCAGACCATCGAGAACATGGTGAAGCCGACGGGCGGCACGCTCACGGTAGGCGAGATACCGCTCACGCCGAGGGCGAAGCGGGTCCTCGAGCTTTCGGTGGAGGAGGCGCGTTTTCTCGGGCATAACTACGTGGGGACGGAGCATCTTCTTCTCGGGCTCATCCGGGAGGGGGAAGGGGTGGCGGCGCGCGTGCTTCTCGAGCTCGGTGTCGATCGCAAGCGCGTCCGCGAAGAGATCATGAAGAGTCTCGCCCGCAGCGGCGGCGCGGCCGGAGCGAAGAAGAGCGCGCGCGGGAAGACCGAAACCGCGACACTCGATCAGTTCGGGCGCGACCTCACGCAGCACGCCCGCGATCTCAAGCTCGATCCGATCATCGGAAGGGACCGTGAGATCGGACGGGTCATTCAGATTCTCTGCCGGAGAAAGAAAAACAATCCCGTTCTCATCGGCGAACCCGGCGTGGGGAAGACCGCCATCGTGGAAGGGCTCGCACAGAAGATCGTCGAGGGAAAGGTGCCCGAGCTTCTCCGCGACAAACGCATCACGACCCTCGATCTCGCCTCGATCGTCGCCGGCACGAAATACCGGGGGCAGTTCGAGGAACGGCTGAAAACGATCATCAACGAGATTCGGGAGAACGATCAGGTCATCATCTTCATCGACGAGATCCACACGATCGTAGGCGCAGGCGGCGCCGAGGGCGCCATCGACGCCTCCAACATGCTCAAGCCGGCGCTCGCCCGCGGGGAGATCCAGTGCATCGGCGCGACGACGCTCGACGAGTATCGCAAGCACATCGAGAAGGACGGCGCTCTCGAACGGCGTTTCCAGCCCATCATCATCAATCCGCCGTCCGAGGACGAGACGGTTCGGATCATCATCGGGCTGCGGGACAAATACGAGGCGCACCACCGCACGAAGTTCACCGAAGCGGCCATACGGCAGGCCGTTTACCTGTCGCAGCGCTACATCCAGGGGCGTTTTCTTCCCGACAAGGCGATCGACGTGATCGACGAGGCCGGCGCCCGGGCGCGCCTCTCGGTGACGACGGTGCCCGACAGCCTGCGCGACCTCGAGCGGAGCGCTGAGGATATTTCCAAGGAGAAGGAATCGGCCATCCAGGCGCAGGAGTTCGAAAAGGCGGCGGCGTTCCGCGACCAGGAGAAGGAGATCCGCAAGCGCATCCAGGAGCTCCACCGCGAGTGGAGCGACTCGAGGCAGGAAAGCGAGTCGATCGTGACGGAGCGCGAGATCGCGAGCGTCATCTCGGACATGACGGGCATCCCGGTTTCGGAGGTTCAGGAGGAAGAAACCGAGAAGCTGCTCCATATCGAGGACGAACTGCGCAAGCGCGTCATCGGGCAGGAAGAGGCGCTCCGCGCCATCGCGACCGCCGTCCGGCGGAACCGCGCGGGGCTCCGCGATCCGAAACGCCCCATCGGCTCGTTCTTCTTCCTCGGCCCCACCGGCGTGGGCAAGACCGAGCTCGCGCGCGCGATCTCGTCGATTCTCTTCGAGAGCGAGGACGCGCTCCTGCGGGTCGACATGTCCGAATACATGGAGAAATTCGCGATATCGCGCCTCGTCGGGGCGCCGCCCGGATACGTCGGCTACGAGGAAGGAGGGCAGCTCACCGAGAAGGTGCGCCGCAAGCCCTACTCGGTCGTCCTTCTCGACGAGATCGAGAAGGCTCACCCCGACGTGTTCAACCTCCTCCTCCAGATTCTCGAGGAGGGCTGTCTCACCGATTCCTTCGGCCGCAAGGTCGATTTCAAGAACACCGTGCTCATCATGACCTCGAACGTCGGAGCGAAGGAGATCAAGAGCAGGAAAGGGATGGGTTTCCTCGCCGAGGGGAGCGACGCCGGCTACCAGAATATGAAATCGAAGGTCCTCGACGAGCTGAAGAAGGTCTTTAACCCCGAGTTCCTTAACCGCCTCGACGAGATCATCGTATTCCACCAGCTCGAGCGGAGCGATCTCATCAAGATCATCGGGATACTTCTCAAGGACCTCTACAAGAGGCTCGGGGCCCAGAATATCGAATTCGAGATCACGGACGAAGCCCGGGAGTTCATTCTCGAGAAAGGGTACAATCCCGATCACGGCGCGCGTCCCCTCAAACGCGCGATCCAGAAATACCTCGAGGATCCGCTGAGCGAGAAGCTCCTGAACGGCGAAATCACGCGAAGCGACCAGCTCAAGATCACGGCGGAGCCGGGCGCCTCGGCGCTCACCTTCGCGTCCGTGAAGAAGGTCAGCTCGTAGGCGGGCCGTTTCGAGCCCCGTGGCGCGCCCTCCAAAAGTCCCCCTTTTGCGATTGTACAAAAGGCATCGGTGTGATAGCATTCGCGCCGCTTCGCCTTTTTGTGTACATTGAGCATAAGGATCGGTAATGAAACACACGATCGGCATATTCATCTGCTTGGTGCTCCTCGCTTCTCCCGCGCGGTCCGTGCCGGTGGGCAGGGTCGAGGTGTCGGGCAACTACTTTCTCTCCGAGGCGAAGATACTCACGATATTCGGCGTTCGCGCCGGAGAGGAGTATCGCGAGGACCGGGTCACGGACGGTCTCAAGCGTCTGCACCGGACGAAGCAGTTCTCCGATCTTGGGGTGAGCTCGCGGATCGAGAACGGCGCGATCGTCCTGTCCCTCGCCGTCGAGGAGTATCCCCGCGTGAAGGAGGTCCGCATCCAGGGGACCAACAAGCTCAAGCGGGAGGACGTCGAGGCCAAGGTGGCTCTCAAGGAGGGCTACTTCGCCCGCCCGTCCCTCTTCACGCAGGACGTCGATTCGATTCGCGCCCTCTACGCCGAAAAGGGCTACAGCAGGGCGAAGGTCGAGGTGCGGAAGACTGCGGTCGAGAAGGAGCACGGCCTCATCGTCTCCTACGTCGTCACCGAGGGGCGAAAGATAAAGATCCGCCATCTCGATTTTCTCGGAAACGGCGCTCTCGAGACCTCCGAGATCAGGAAGGTCATGGAGAGCAGGGAGAACAAATGGTGGCGGGGGGGCGATTACAAGCCGGCGGCGCTCGAAGACGATCTCAGGAAGGTCAAGGAGCTCTACGGCACCGTCGGCTACATCGACGCCGAGGCCCGCGTCGAGAAGATGGAGGAGATAGACGAAGGCAAGGAGCTCGACATCTATATCCGGGTGGACGAGGGAGCTCCCTATACCCTCGGGCGTCTCACCTGGTCCGGGAATAAAGTCGTCGCCGACGACGAGATACGGAAATACGCGGTTCTCAAGGAGGGAGATCCCTTCGCTCTCGACCGCATCGAGGGCGTCCAGTTCGCGATCAACGGCCGGTACTGGGAGCAGGGCTACATCTGGAGCCGCGTCGACGCCGAGCGGAGCGTTCGCGGGCAGAAGATCGACCTCAATCTCTCGATCGTCGAGAACAATCCGGCGTCGATCAACGAAATAAAGATATCGGGAAACTCGAAGACCTTCGAGACGGTCATCCGGCGCGAGCTGAGCGCATACCCGGGAGACCGGTTCATTCTCAACAAGGTGCAGCGGAGCCTCCGCGACGTCGTTTCCCTCGGCTACTTCAACGGAATCCCGAAGCTGGATACGGAGACGGTGAACGAGGGAGGGGACGTCAATCTTCTTCTCTCCATCGAGGAGAAGACGACGGGCAACTTCCGCATGGGAGCCGGATTCTCGCAGCTCAACTCCCTGAGCGGTTTCTTCGGCATCCAGGAGAACAACCTCTTCGGGAGGGGCAAGGGAGTCTCGCTCGACTGGGAATTCGGGAGAACGCGCAAGAACATCAATTTCCAGTACTCGGAGCCCTATTTTCTGGGCTCGGATAATTCGCTCACCTTCTCGGTCTACAACTGGATTCAGGACAGGGTGAGCCAGCAGTACTATACCGATCGCCGCAAGGGCTTTTCGGTCCAGCTCGGACGGCCCTTCCCCTGGCTCGATTACACGAGGTTCGGAGGGAGCTACCGGTTCGAGCACGTGGAGCTGTCCAACTTCTCGACGGACTACCCCGAATCGGGCGAGCTCCGCAACGTCGACTGGCCGCTCCTCAAGAGCAGCGTGCTCTTCAACCTTTCGCGAAATTCGACCGACAATCCCACGCATCCGACCGAAGGGTCGAGCGCGTCGCTGAGCGCCGAGTTCGCCGGGGGGGCTCTCCAGGGAAACGTTAAATATATGCGATACATGGCGGACATCTCGTGGTACCGGAATCTGTTCTGGAAATTCACCTTCCACATGAACATGGAAGCGGGGGCGATCGACGGGTACAGCGACCCCGGCGAAGTGCAGGATTTCGAGAGATTCCGGCTGGGCGGCAATCGCCGCTACGCGCTGCGCGGATACGATTTCTACGAGGTGGTGCCCGAGGGGAACGACGTGTACGTCGGCGGCAGGTTCATGACGACCTTCACGCACGAAGTGCTCTTCCCGTTCAGCGACGCGGTGTACGGGCTCGTCTTCTTCGACGCGGGCAACACGTGGAATTCGTTCGGGGAAGCCGATCCCTTCGATCTTCGACGCGGCCTCGGGCTCGGAATACGGATCGAGATGCCGGCGCTGGGAAACCTTGGATTCGACTACGGTTACGGGTTCGACAAGGATGGAGGCGGAGGCTGGGAGCCGCATTTCACCTTCGGGACGATGTTCTAAAAAAGTGGTTTCAATCATGACGAAAAGCACTATATTTGGGCAATGACAATCGGTCGAAAAAAGGAGGCCGTTCGATGAAGAAGGTGTCGCTGATCATACTCGCGTGCTTCGTCCTGTCGCATGTGCCGCTGAGCGCGTCGAGGGCTGAGGAGATCAAGCTCGGATATATCGATACGGTGAAGATTTTCGCCGAGTTCAAGGAAACGGTCGACGCAGAGGCGATATACAAGAAAGAGGTCGACGCCTGGAAGAAGAAGGCGTCCGATCAGGAAGCGGCGCTCGCCGCGATGCGCGAGGAGATCCAGAGCCAGAGCCTCATGCTGAGCGAGGAAAAGCTCGCGGAGAAGAAGCAGGTCTTCGACAAGAAGCTCGCGGAGTACAACCAGTTCATGACCGACGTGTTCGGCGACAATGGCCAGGCCGCGAAACGCAACAAGGAGCTCACGCAGCCCATTGTCGAGAAGATAAACGCCGTCATCGCCCAGCTCGCCGAGGCGGAGGGCTATACGCTCATCCTGGACGCCGCGCAAGGCAACATCGTTTTCGCGAAGAAGGCGCTCGATCTGACGGCGCGCGTCATGGAGGAGCTCGAAAAGCAGATGCAGAAGAATCCCGCTCCGTGACGGTTCCGACCGGCAGCGCGGGGATTCCGTTCGCACTTGAACGAGAGCGAATTCATCCGATGGTTTCATATGAACTCAGGGAGTTGGCCCGGCTCGTCGGCGGCGAGCTCGTCGGCGCCGGGGACGTCGCGATTACCGGAGTGGCCGGGATAAAGGAAGCGCGCGAAGGGGAGATCACCTTTCTCGCGAACTCGAAGTACGAATCGTACCTCGCAACGACGTGCGCCTCCGCGGTCATCGCCGATCGCGACGACGGATCGCCGAAGCCCCTCATCAAGGTATCGAATCCCTACCTCGCCTTTCTGAAGGTCATGTCGCTCTTCTCCGGAGGCCGCCCCGAGAGGCTCCAGAAGGGGATCCATCCGACCGCGATCGTCGCGAAGAACGCGCGAATCGCGGAGGACGTCTCCGTCGGCGCGTACTGTTTCGTGGGGGAAGACGTTGCGCTCGGCGCGCGGACGGCGATTCTTCCCCTCGTGTGCCTCCTCGACGGCGTGAAGATCGGAGAAGACTGCCTCATCTATCCCCACGTCACCGTGCGCGAGCATTGCGTGATCGGGAACCGCGTGATCCTGCACTCGGGCGCGGTTATCGGGAGCGACGGATTCGGCTATGCGAAGGACGGAGAGGTGAATCGGAAGATCCCGCAGATCGGGATCGTTCAGATCGAGGACGACGTCGAAATCGGGGCGAACGCGGCTATCGACCGGGCGACGACGGATGTCACCCTCATCAAGAGGGGCGTCAAGATAGACAACCTCGTTCAGATCGCTCACAACGTCGTCGTCGGAGAGGATTCGATCCTCGCCGCGCAGGCAGGCGTCTCGGGGAGCACCCAGCTCGGCCGCAACGTGGTCCTTGCGGGGCAGGCGGGGCTCGTCGGGCACATACAGATCGGCGATAACGCGATGGTCGGGGCGCAGGGAGGAGTCACGAAGTCGGTGCCGGCCAACACGAGGGTGTCCGGCTATCCGGCTCGCGAGCACGGTTCGGCGCGCAAGATATATGCGCTCATCGCGCGGCTGCCCGAGCTCTTCCGGGATCTCAAGCGGCTCGCCGCGCGGGTCGAAGCGCTCGAGAAAGGCATGAAGCATGGTCCGCCAGCAAAGGACGATTAAGGGCTCGTTCGCGTACGAAGGAACGGGACTCCATACGGGAAAGCCGGTGCGGACGGTTTTTCATCCGGCCGCTCCCTTCGCCGGAATCCGCTTCCGGCGGGTCGACGTCTCGCCGGCCGTCGAGATACCCGCCAACGTCGATTTTATCAGCGACGCCGAGATCCGCCGCAACACGACGCTCGATAACGGTGGCGTTCTCGTTCACACGGTCGAGCACATCCTCGCGGCCGCTTCCGGACTGCAGATAGACAATATGATCGTCGACATCGACTCGGACGAGCCGCCCGAGCCGCGCGACGGAAGCTGCGCTCCCTTCGTCGAAGCGCTGCAAAAGGCCGGTATCGAGAACCAGGGGATCCCGAGCCGGTTCCTCAAGATCAAGACGCCGGTGGCGTTCTCGGGAGGGGAAGGGATCGATCTCTACGCCCTTCCCTATGACGGATTCAAAGTGAGCTTCACGATCGATTACCGGAATCCGCACATCGGGATGCAATACGCGTCCTTCGACATCTCTCCTGAACTCTTCGAGCGGGAGATCGCTCCCGCCCGGACCTTCGTTCTCTGGTCGGACGTCGAGGATCTCAAATCGCAGGGACTCATCAAGGGAGGAAGCCTCGACAACGCGATCGCGGTCGATTCCGACGGGATCGTGAACAAGGTTCCGCTCCGGTTCTCGAACGAGTTCGTGCGCCACAAAATACTCGATCTCGTCGGGGATCTCACCCTCGTCGGGGCCCCGATCGAAGGGCATATCATCGCCGTCCGTTCCGGCCACAAGCACAATCTCGGTTTCGCGAAGCTGCTCGCGCAGGAGCTCAAGAATCAGCAGAAGAACGCCGTCATGGGGGAGCAGGAATTCTGGGATATCAACGACATCCAGAAAATCATGCCGCACCGGTATCCGTTTCTCCTCGTCGACCGGATCCTGAAGCTCGAGGACAAGAGGCGCGTCGTCGGAATCAAGAACGTCACGATCAACGAGCCGTTTTTCGTCGGGCATTTCCCCGGGCATCCGATCATGCCCGCCGTTCTCATCATCGAGGCGATGGCGCAGGTCGGAGGGATTCTGCTCCTCTCGAGCGTCGACACGCCCGAGAGATACCTCGTCTATTTCGTCAGCATCGACAAGGCGAAATTCCGCAAGCCCGTCGTTCCGGGCGACCAGATTCGTTTCGAGCTCGAGATGGTTTCGCTCCGCAAGCGATTCTGTAAAATGAAGGGTGTCGCGTACGTGGACGACCAGATCGTCGCGGAGGCGGAGCTTCTATCCTCGATCGTAAACCGGTAACGGAGCAGGCATGCCGCGAGATATTCACCCGACCGCAATCGTCCATCCGAAGGCGGAGCTCGCTCGGGACGTCGCCGTCGGCCCCTACTCGATCATCGGCGAAAAGGTGTCGATCGGGGAAGGATGCACGATCGGAAGCTCCGTTCTGATCGACGGAGAGACGACGATCGGGAAGAACAACCGGATTTTTCACGGAGCCGCCATCGGCAACGTGTGCCAGGATCTCAAGTATCGGGGCGAGCGCACTTTCGTGCGGATCGGCGACGGCAACACGATCCGCGAGTTCGCCACGGTGAACAGCGCGACGGGCGAGGATGAAAGCACGGTGATCGGCAACGGCTCGCTCATCATGGCGTACGTTCATCTCGCCCATAACTGCGTCGTCGGCGACAACGTCGTTCTCGCGAACGCGGTGAACCTCGCCGGGCACGTGCGCGTGCGCGATTTCGCCGCGATCGGCGGGCTCACGCCGGTCCACCAGTTCGTCGAAATCGGGCAGCACGCCTTCATCGGCGGGGGAAGCAGGATTCCCCAGGACGTGCCGCCGTTTCTCAAGGTGGCGGGGAGCCCGACGCGCGTGTGGGGTCTCAATACGGTCGGTCTCGCGAGACGCGGCTTCACCGCCGAGCAGCGCGGACTCCTCAAGAAGGCGTACGTGATTCTGTACCGGAGCGGGCTCAACGTCACGCAGGCGCTCGGGCGGATCGACGCCGATCTTCCCCGGACGGAAGAGATCGCGCTGTTCGTGGACTTCATCCGGAACTCCAAACGGGGAATCATCAAGTAACATACCCTCATCGATCCGCGACCGGGAGGTTCCGTGGAAACGAAACGCCGCAGGATCAGGGCAGGAGTCATCGGGACGGGCCGCCTCGGCCGCGAGCACGCGCGCGTGTACGCGTCGCTCGACGAGATCGATCGCGTCCTCGTCTACGATCGGGAACCGGCGCGGGCCGAGGCCGTGGCCCGGGACCACGGCGCGGAACACTGCTCATCGATCGAAGCGCTTCTCGCCGGATGCGACGCGGTGAGCGTCTGCACTCCGGCGACGCACCATCACGCCGCGGCCGCGGCGGCCTTCGAGAGGGGCGTTCACGTCCTCGTCGAGAAACCGATCGCCTCGGACACCGCGTCGGCGCGCGACATGATCGCGCGCGCGGCGTCTCGCGGGTGCGTTTTCCAGGTCGGGCATATCGAACGGTTCAACGGAGCCTTCGAGGCCGCGCGGGCCCTCATCAAACGCCCCCGTTTCATCGAAGCGCATCGCCTCGGCGTATTCAGCCCTCGGGGCATCGACGTATCGGTGGTGCAGGATCTCATGATCCACGATATCGACCTCATACTGGCGGTGCTCGCCGGAGATCCGATCGGGGAAATACGGGTGTCGGGCGCAAGCGTCCTGACGGGCGCGCCGGATATCGTGAACGCGCGGATCGAGTTCGCCGGGGGATGCGTCGCGAATATCACGGCCAGCCGTATCTCGAGGGAGCCGCTCCGGAAAATACGTTTCTTCGAGGAAAACCTCTACGTGTCCGCCGATCTGCGGGAGAAGACCGTCGAGGCGTATGAGAAGCGCGGCGACGCGGACCCCGCCGCGATCGGCTTCGATCCGGCGCGGATCATCCGCGGCATCGCGGTCGAAGTGGACCGATCCGAGCCGCTCCGCAAAGAGATCGTCTCGTTCCTCGCGGCCGTTCGAGGGGAGGGAAAGGTAGGCGTCACGGGGGAGGAAGGGCTCGCGGCGCTGGACGTCGCGGAGCGCATGCTCGAGAGTATGGCGAAAACCTGGAGCAGGCGTTGATGCGCACCATCCTGCTCACCTGCGGAGAAACGAGCGGCGAGCAGCACGCCGCTCGCCTCGTCCGGGCGATCAAGGCGGTCGATCCTTCGTGCCGCGTGATAGCGCTCGGCGGCGACGCGCTCGCCCGCTCGGGTGCGGAGATCGTCCACCCGCTCGAGCGTTACGCCGTCATGGGCTTCGCGGAAGTGATCGCGAAGCTCCCTCGTTTCGCGGCGCTCGAGAGATCGCTCTCCCGGCTTCTCGCTCACGGCGGCATCGATCTTTTTATCCCCGTCGATTATCCCGGCCTCAACCTGCGTCTTTCGGCGCGCGCGAAGGCCGCGGGAGTGCCCGTTTTCTATTTCATCAGTCCGCAGGTGTGGGCGTGGGGCGCCTGGCGACTGCCGCGCATGAAACGTTCGATCGATCTCATGGCGGTCATCCTGCCGTTCGAAGTCGATATCTATCGACGAGCCGGGATCCCGGTCGTTTTCGCCGGGCACCCGCTGCTCGACGAGATCGCGGCGCCCGGCCGTCCGAAAGAAGCGCCGCGACCGGGCGAGCGGTTTACCGTGATGCTCTTTCCCGGAGGCAGGCGCCAGGTGTTCGAACGGATGTTTCCCGTTTTTCGCGACGCTGCGCGCCTGATCAGGAAACGGTTCGGGGGCGCCGAATTCGTCGTCGGCATCGCTCCCCTGATCGGGGATCGCTCGGCGCCCGTCCCGGACGACATGCGCGGCTGGTTTCGCGCGACGAAGGAAGGGATCGGGGAGCTCGAGAAGGCGGCTCTGGCGCTCGCGGCGTCGGGAACCGTGACGCTCCAATGCGCCCTGTCGGGGACGCCGACGGTCGTATCGTACCGGACCTCTCCCGTTTCGTACGCGATCGGGCGATCACTCGTGAAGATTCCCTGGATCGCGATGCCCAACGTCCTCGCCCGGCGCTCGATGCTTCCCGAGCTCATCCAAGGCGCGGGAACGCCGACTCGCATCGCGGAAGAAGCGGGATCGATGCTCGGCGACCCCGAAAGGTACCGGGCCATGTCGGCGGAACTTCTGTCCCTCAGGGATAGCCTCGGGAGCGAGGGAGGAATCGGGAAGATCGCGGAGATGGCCCTGAGAATGGCGGAGGGGGAAAGCGCGACGTCGATCGCCGGTTCGTCCGGCGCGTGATTGCGGGGCTCGCAGCGTCTCCCGTGGCGGTGATCGTATGAGAATACGCGTGAATCCGGCGGTCGCGAGCTACATCGGCTGGCTCGCCGTCCGCTTCCTCGGGATGACCTGGCGGATCGAGTGGCGGAACGCCGGGAACCTCGAAAAAGCGCGAGCCCTCTCGAAGCGGGGGGTCCTCTCGTTCCTGCACGGGCGCCTTCTCGTCGTCGTCTACGCGCACCGGAAATGGGAAGTTTCCGCTCTCGCCTCCGAGCATCCCGATGGAGACCTCATCGGAAGGGTCGTCGCATGGTTCGGATGGGAACATCTCAAGGGCTCGTCCTCCCGGCGAGGCGCGGCGGGGTTCAGGGAGCTCGCGGCCGCTCTGCGCGGGGGGCGCGACGTCGGGCTCGCGGTCGACGGGCCGCGGGGGCCGCGCGGGCGGGTGCAGCAGGGAGCGACGGAGCTCAGCAGGATGACGGGCGCGGCGGTCATTCCCGTTTCGAATGCGGCGAGGCCTCGCCGGATATTCTCCTCGTGGGACCGCTTCCAGATTCCCGGTCCGTTCGCGAAGATCGTCGTCGCGTACGGCGAGCCGTTCGTCGTGCCTTCGGACTCGGACCGCGGGATGCGCGAAGAGTCCCGTCTTCGTCTGGAACGGGCGCTCGGAGAGCTGACGACGGAGCTCGACAGGAGTCTCGGATTCGAAGGAAACGACGCGTGGCCGCATGAAGATCGTTGAGCGATACGGTCCGGGATACCGGATGGCCGCCGGCCGGGGCGTCTGGGCAGTTCTTTATCCGGTTCGGCTGATCCTCGCGGGGATATACGGGCTCGTCGTCGAAGCGCGCGTCAGGCTGAGAGCCTCGCGGGAACAAAGAGCGTTCCCCGGCGCCGGGAGGGTGCGGCCGGCGATCGTGTCCATAGGAAATATCGAAGCGGGTGGAGGCGGGAAGACGCCGTTCGCGATCGCCGTCGCACGGGGAATCGCGGAACGGGGCGGGTGCGCCGTCGTGGTCGCGAGAGGGTACCGGGGAACGGCGCAGAGGCGCTCCCCCTGCGTCGTTTCGGCGATCGGAGGGAAGCTCTTCGCGCGGGACGCCGGATTCGTGACCGGCGAAGATCTGCTCGGCCCGGCCGGCAACGGTCGAGGCTCGCTCGCGCGCGAAGCGGAGGTGCTCGGAGACGAGATCCTCATCTACCGGGATCGCGGCGTTTCCGTCATCATCGATCCCCGGCGCGGGAGAGGAATCGAGCTCGCGCGGCGGCTCTTTTCGCCCAGCCACGTCCTCCTCGACGACGCGTTCCAGAATTTCTCGGTGGGGAAGGACGTCGACATTCTGCTGCTCGACGCCGAAAAGCCCTTCGGCGGCGGAAAGCTGCTGCCGCTCGGAACGTTGCGGGAACGCCCCCGGGGGGCGCTTCGCGCCGATATCGTCGTCTTCACCCGGGCACGCGAGGAGCGCGTTCCGGAGACGGCGCGGAGGTACGTGGAAGGGAAGCGCGTGTTCTTCGCCGAGCATGAGCCGTCCGCGCTCGTCGATCGGAACGGAGAGACGGTACCGCTCGGATTCCTCGCGGGCAGGGAGTGCGTGCTCTTCTCGGGTATCGCCCGTCCCGGATCGTTCGAAGCGACGATCGCCGCGCTCGGCGCGAAACCGCGGATCGCCTTCCGGTTCGTCGATCATCATCGATATGTCCCCGAAGACGTTCGGCTCATGCTGGACGAAGGCCGCTCCGACGCGGTTTTCGTCACGACGGAGAAAGACCGGGCGAAGGCGATCGAGCTTTTCCCGGCAGGAGTCTCCGTTCTCGCGCTGCGCGTCGATATGAGGATCGGCCGTTTGAACGAATTGCTCGATCTTCTCTCTAGCTCATTTTCCTGATGCGGACCTCGATAGCGGGAGTCCCCTTGAGGAGCTCCACGAGGCGCGAAACGTCGGTCTCCCCGAAGTGATACGGATACAGGATCTTCGGCTTGAAGGCCCGGACCGCATCCGCGGCCATCTCGGGGGTCATCGTATAGGGAAGATTCATGGGCAGGAACGCGACGTCGATCCGCCGCAGGCGCCTCATTTCGGGAATGTTCTCCGTGTCGCCCGCCACGTAGACGCGCGTGCCGCCGAACGTCAGGATATAGCCGTTCCCCGACCCCCTGGGATGAAACGGCCTCCCGTCGGGACGCTTGCCGGCGACGTTGTATGCGGGCACGGCCTCGATTCCGATTCCCGAGACCGACGCCGTATCGCCGTTTTCCATGACGGTTCCCTCGAGCCCCCGGCCGCGGCATTCCCTGGTGAGGATGAGCGCGGTATGTTCGTCCGAGACGAGCTTGAGAGCGGCGGGATCGAGGTGATCGGGATGTTCGTGCGTGAGAAGCACGATATCGGCCTTCGGAAGCTCCTCATAGTCGGCGAGGCGGCTCCAGGGATCGACGTGAACCGTGTTCCCGCGGAACGAGAACATGAGCGAACCGTGGCCGATGAAGGTGATCGCGAGATCCCCGCCGGAGGTTTTCACGACGTCGGTTTCAAACGCCGCGGGAACCCCCGGAGAAGCCGCGAGAGCGAGCAGGACCGCGCACGCGCAGAGCGGTTTTTCGAGCATGGCTCTTCCCCCTTGCAGGCTTCGTGAATCGATTCGAGGCTCGAAGAATAGTCGATACGGATGGCTCCTGTCAATCGTGGGCACGGCGGGAAAACGAAAAGGGGAACCTCGTCGATCGAGGCTCCCCTTGTTCTATGTAGATATCGGCCGGTTACCCTTACGGAGTCTGCTGGCTGTTCGTCGTCGTGAGCGGGTCGGCGAAGTTCACCGTCAGATTCGCCTCGAACTCGACCTGTGTTTCCGTCTGCAGATAGTGTCCGTGGAAGGTGAAGTGCGCGCGCGCCATAATCTCCAGGGGCGAGTATTTCATCGAATCGAGCGGGTCGAGGTTCTTCGCCGAGAACGGGACGAGGAGAATGCTGCCCGCGACCGATTCGCTCTCGGGAACGAGAATGCTCGTGCTCCCGCTGAACGCCGCCACGGGGCTATCGGTCCCTTCGAGCGGAATGAACTCGACGTCGTATCCCGTCACGAGGAAGTCTCCGAGCGATCCGGTGCCCGGTTCGACGACCGTGCTGTAGGGCTTGTTGTAGAATACGACTTCGACCCTGTCCTCGGTGATGAAGTCATCGCTCGTCTTGTACGTGATCTGGTCCTCCATGTACAGCGAGTCCCCCTGACTGAGAACGTCGCACAGATACGGGCTGTCCCCGTTGAGGCCGCCGACGTAGACGACGGTTCGCTGATCGTAGTTGCTGTCCTCGGAGCAGCCCAGAATGACGGCGACGAGCAGAAGCGCGAATGCGAGCATGACGACTTTACTCTTGCCAAACATCGGGTAACCTCCTACGGAATGACCGGCGTAATGGATTGTCACAGGGATCTCTTCGCAATGATTGTGCCAAGCCGCTCGGGAGCGCGATCCGCCTAATGCTTTAATATTAAATATGATAACAAAGCGCCATCCACCGCTGAATACGGCCTTTCACCCCTTCCTCGCATAATGCACTTCTTTCTGTTGCGGCGGAATCATCCGTTCCCTATGATTAACCGACTGCGGGGAGGTTCGCGTGGAGATCCTGAAAACCGATATTCTCGTTCTCGGGAGCGGAGCGGCGGGGTTGTTCTTCGCGCTCAAGGCGTCGCGTTTCGCGGACGTGCTCGTCGTGACGAAGAGGAAGATCGCGGAGAGCAACACGTACTACGCCCAGGGCGGAATCGCGTCCGTAACGCTCAAGGAGGACTCCTTCGAACGGCACGTGGCCGACACGCTCGAAGCGGGGCAGGGGTTGTGCAAGCGCGAAGCGGTCGAGATCATGGTCGGCGAAGGGCCGGACCGGATCAGGGATCTCATGGATCTCGGCGTGAGCTTCAGCAGGACCGAGAGCGGCGATTCGCTCGCGCTTACCCGCGAAGGGGGGCATTCGGCGCCCCGGATCGTGCACTGCCGCGACGTCATCGGGCGCGAGCTCGAAACGACGCTCCTGGAGGCGATTCGCGCGAACGGACGCGTCGCGACCCGGGAAGACTGTCTCGCGATCGATCTCGTCGTCGACGGCGGTCGTCGGGTCCTCGGCTGCTACGCGCTCGACCGGCTCTCGAATCGCGTCGTCGCGATTCTCGCGCGACATACCGTGCTCGCGACGGGAGGCGCGGGGAAGATCTATCTCTACACGTCGAATCCCGACGTGGCGACGGGGGACGGAATCGCGATGGCGTACCGCGCGGGAGCGGAGATCGCGAATCTCGAGTTCGTGCAGTTTCATCCGACGTGCCTCTATCATCCGGAGGCGAAGTCCTTTCTCGTCTCCGAAGCGCTGCGCGGGGAAGGGGCGATCCTCCGGAATCTGGGCGGCGAGACGTTCATGAAACGCTACGATCCGCGGGGCGAGCTCGCTCCGCGCGACGTCGTCGCCCGGGCGATCGACCGGGAAATGAAGAAGAGCGGCGACAAGTACGTACTCCTCGATATCACGCACAAGAACGGCGAGTGGCTCACAAAACGTTTCCCGCACGTCTACGAGAACTGCCTCGCGTTCGGGATCGACATAAGGCGTCAGCCGATCCCCGTCGTTCCGGCGGCCCACTACATGTGCGGCGGGGTCAGGGTCGACATGGACGGGAAAACCGATCTCGACGGGCTCATGGCGATAGGGGAGGTCGCGTGCTCCGGCGTCCACGGCGCGAACCGGCTCGCGAGCAATTCGCTCCTCGAAGCCCTCGTGCTCGGCGAGCGCTGCGCGGCGCGGCTGGAAAAGGAGCCGTGGGACGCCGGCGTCCGCGCGGACGCGGAGCTCGTTTTCCCCGAGGTGAGGGATCCGCGGGTGCTCGAGACCGTCATTCTCGATCACGATTGGGATCTCGCCCGAAGGGTCATGTGGGATTACGTCGGAATCGTTCGTTCCGTCGAGCGCCTCGCTCTTGCCCGCGGGCGCATCAGGCAGATCCTCGAGACCGCCGAGCGCCTGTACGCGGAGTACGGCGTTTCGGGTGATATGGTGGAGCTGCGGAATATCGCCCTCGTTTCGAGCCTCGTCGTCGAGTCGGCGATGATTCGCAAGGAATCGCGCGGACTCCATTACGTCATCGACTTTCCGGAGAGCGATCCCGCCTGGCGGAAGGACACCTGCATCAAGAAAGAGATGGAGTCGCGGGAAGAAATGTCGTAACATCCGGCGCGGACGCCGATCCGGAGACGCGTATGGACAATCGCCTGGAGCTGCAGAAAGAGGTCAGGGGAAAGATCGAAACGATCCGGTCGCGCGACCGGCGCTATCGCGCGGAGGCGTACGTTTTCGTTATCGACGCCGTCGAGGCGGTTCTGCTCGAAATCGCCCGGATGCGGCATATCTCCGGCCCGGAGCTCTGCGACGGGCTGCGTGCCCTCGCGGTCTCCCGATTCGGTCCGATGGCGAAAGAGGTTCTCAACTTCTGGGGCGTTCGCTCGACCGGCGACTTCGGCAACATCGTTTTCAATCTCGTCGACGCGGGGCTGCTGCTCAAGACGGAGCACGATCGCATCGAGGATTTCATCGACGTGTACGATTTCGGAGAAGTTTTCGAACGGAACTATTTCGAGGCGTAGCATCCGCGGTCGAATGCCGTGCAGGCTCAATCCCTTAAAACGATCCACGTTCTCTCTCTCGGGTGCTGCGCGATCGTCGCGCAGTCGATCTTTATCCGCGAGCTGATGCCGCTCTTCTCGGGCGCCGAGTTCGTCGTCGGCGCGCTCCTCGCCTTCTGGCTCCTCTGGGTCGGCGCCGGCGCCGTGCTCGGAAAGCGGTACGGGAAAGGGCGGCGGATACCGGAATTCCGGCTGTTCTCGAGGCTCGCCGCGTTTTGCGCGATCGTTCTGCCGTGCACGATCGTCGCGATCCGGCTCGGAAGGGGAATGCTCGCTCGTCCGCCCGGCGCGCTGCCGTCGCCCGGGAGCGCGCTCGCGTTCTCATTTCTCGTCATGGCTCCGTTCGGATGCGCGTACGGGGCGGCGTACAACGTCGCGAGCGCGCTGTGGCGAGAACGGCGCGGCGGATTGCGCGGCGGGATAGCGCGCGTGTATCTCTGGGAGGCGGCCGGAGCCGTATTCGGCGCCCTTCTCTTCTCGTTCGTCCTGGTCGAGATCGTCTCGCAATTCCAGGCGGCCCTGATCGCCGCAAGCCTCCTCGTCATGCTGACGTCATTTTCATTCGCGAAGCGCCCTTCGAGTCTCGCGAAAACGGCGGCGGCGCTCGGTTGCGTATTCGTCATCGGGGTCCTTTCGCCGTCGATCGATCGCCGAAGCGTCGAGGCGATATATCCGGGCTACCGGATCGAGGAGTATTGCGCGTCCCGATACGGCGAGATCGTGGCGACCGAGCGCGAAGGGATGCGATCCGTTTTCTCGGGAGGGGGGAGGATCTTCTCGTATCCGGAGCCCGAGAGATGCGAAGAGATGATTCATATTCCGCTGCTCCTGTGCGCCGAGCCCCGGTCCGTTCTCCTCATCGGAAGCTCCCTCGGGGGGGGATTGGCCGAGGCGCTCAAGCATCCGTCGGTCGAGGAGATCGAGTGCGTCGAGCTCGACGGAAGCCTGTTCCGGGCCGGCGAGAAAGCCGGAGGGGGGGGATGTGCGGAGGCTCCGGAAACGCGCGGCGGGGGGGAAAAGGGGAAGGCGCGCGCGCGGTTCATTGCCGCGGACGGGAGGTTCCTGGTCGCGCGCGGCGGGGAGCGTTACGACTGTGTCATCCTGAGCTCTCCCGCGCCGGTGAATCTGCAATGGAACAGATTCTATACGCGGGAATTCTTCGAAGCCGTTCGGAGGAGGCTCCATCCGGGCGGCGTGTTCGCCTTCACGCATCCATCCTCCGAGAATATCCTCTCGGGCGAACAAACGACGGTTCTGAGGATCCTCGAGCGGACGCTCGAGCGCGTCTTCGGGCATGTGCTCGTCCTGCCGGGCTCGACGGCGCATTTCGTCGCGAGCGATTCGGAGATCGATCCGGCGGCCATACTGCCGCGTCTCCGCGCGCGAGGCATCGACGCACCCTTCGTGGGCGAAAGCTATCTTCCGTTCAGGTTGGCGGCGGGACGTCTCGCCGATCTGAGGGCGGGTCTCGATAAGGCGGGAAATCCGCCCGTGAACACCGACGCGAAGCCGGCGCTTCCTCTGCGCGAGCTCGTCTTCGAAGGGAGCAGAACGGGGTCGAAATTCATGTCCGTGTTCAAGGCGATGCTCCGCATCCCGCCGCTCATGATCGTCGCGGCGTTCGCGATTCTGATTCTCGCGGCTTTCGGCGTCGCGCGATTCGGTCCGGCCGCGGGCGCGGGACTTCGCGCGAGGCTCGCCGTCGGGAGCGTCGGGCTCGGCAGCTTTCTTCTCCAGGTTCTCGTTCTTCTCTCGTACCAGTCGTACTCGGGTATTCTCTACGGAGGCATCGTGCTTCTCACGGCGCTGTTCATGGCGGGCGCGGCCGCCGGCGCGCTCGCGGCGGTGCGGCACGAGCGATGGGGAAGGGGCGCCGCGAAGGCGATCCACCTCGGATTCATTCCACTCGCGGCGGCTCCGGTCCTCTGGACCGCGCTGCCCGGGAGCTTCGGCGTCTCATATGTCGCCGGTTCGCTGCCCTTCTTCCTGATCGCGGGATGCGCAGGGTTGCTGACGGGGTCGTACTATGTAATTGTCGTTCGGACGGCGTTTCCGGAGGGGAAGGGAGAGGTCCCGGCGGTTTTCTACGCGTGGGATGCGTTCGGGGCGTGCGCCGGAGGATTGCTGGGCGGCATAATACTCTTTCCGGCGGTCGGACTCGCGGCTACGGCGCTCTGCGTCGCGCTCCTCAATGCCTGCGCGCTCGCTCTCGTCGCGGGGCGATGGTGAGACCGGCTCCCTACTTGCGCAGGCCGAGCTCTCTTTCCGAAAAAACGTTCGCCGTGAACGCCTCTATCCTCGTTCCTTTTTCCTTCCAGGCATTCTCGGGAAGGCCCGCCTTGACGCAGGTTTGGGCGAGGAACGTCTCACGGTCCCATTCCCATTCGATCGGCACCTGGGGCAGAAGAAGACCTCTGTTCGAGCCGCGCGACACGATGAGACCGTGCGTGCCGACGACGACCGTCGAGGCGTCGTGAACCGTGAACAGAGGGCTCAGAACCGATATCTCGATCTCGAGGTCCTCCAGCTCCTCCGCCCGAACCGGATTGAAACGATAATCGCTGAACGCGGCGGCTTTCGCCATCTCCTCGATGGTCGCGGCGAGAGGCTTGACGGCTTCTATATAGCCGATGCAGCCCCGGAGCCGGCCTGCCTTCTTGAGCGTCACGAAGCCCCCGCGCGGCTCCCTCATGATGGGCGAGGGGGGAGGGGCTATCGTCAGCCTCGAGCCCCGGCACTCGGCCTCGATGACGCTCCGCGCCAGCTTGAGGAGGAATACCTTGTCGTCCCGCGTGAGCTCCGAGGGGGCCGCGGTTCCGGAGTTTTTCGACCCGTTCGACGCTTTCGCGGCTTTCGATTCATCCTTCTCGCCCACCATCGCGGCAGAGAGGTAGCCGACCACGCCGCTCCGGTCCCCCGTGACGTCTCCCGAATTCGCGTATTTGAGAATGGCGCACCTCGTCGCGCCGAGCGATCGGGCCGCTATCATCGCGGCGACGACCGGACCGCCGCCGCACGCCTCGCCGGAATTCGACGAGAGAGCCTCGAGCAGTTTCGAAGGATCGAACAGCGCGAGCCGCCTCTGAAACTCCCCATCGAGCCTTCTCGCCTCCGCATCGTCGTGGAAGTGCGAAAGATCCGTGCTCGCGACGATGAGGACGTTCCTGCCGCGAAGCGCCTCTCCGAGAGCGGCGCCGAGCGCCTTCACGACCGGGGCGCTCTGATCTCCCATGACGATCGGCACGAGCTTGAATTCGCCGAGGGCCACCTGAAGGAAGGGCAGCTGGACCTCGAGTGCGTGTTCGCCGCGGCGGGACGCCGGCGTTTCATGCCCCGCCGCGTCGAATCGCACGAGATCGCTTTTCGAAGCGATGAGCTTCCCGAGCTCGAGGTCGACCGGGATATCGCCGAGAGGGGTCCGGTACGCGGCGCCCGGAAAAACCGACGCGTGGGGGAAAAACTCCGTATGGCTCGGGCTGATGACGACGACCGCTTCGTACGTGTGGCCGGCCACGAGCTTGTAGCCGTACGCCGCGACGTGCCCCGAATACTGGTATCCCGCGTGGGGGGAAACGATCGCGATCGTCCGGCCGCCGGGCGCGGGCGGCCGCGCCGCGTCGAGGTAGCCGAGGATCTCTTTCCTGAGCGCCGCGGGATCCGGCGTGTAGAATTGTCCGGCGACCGCCGGTTTGCGCACCGCATGATCCATGTCACTCACGTCCTTCTGCGCGGCCGCCGCGGATGCGAAAGCCGCGGCGCCGAGCGCGATGAGGCAGAACGCACGGCTGAATCCCATACTCACGCCACCTGCCATATCCCGGGGATCGGGTGGGAGCAGAAACGGCACGCGCCGTCGAGTATATCGACGCGTTCGATGAGGTATCCGCTCCGCGAGACGATCGCGCGGGAGCAATTCGGGCAATAGGTGCTTTCCGCGCGGTGTCCCGGGACGTTTCCGACGTACACGTACCTGAGCCCTTCCTCGCGGCAGATTTCGTAGGCGGTATCGAGCGACGAAACCGGCGTCGGGGGGAGGTTCTCCAGACGGTACTGGGGGTGAAAGCGCGAGAAATGGAGCGGGACGTCCGGCCCGAGATTGGCGGCGATCCAGCGCGCCGCGTTTCTGATGCCGGCCGCTCCGTCGTTCAAGGTCGGCACGACGAGATACACGAGCTCGAGCCAGATCCGCCGCTCGTGGATCGCGAGTATCGTATCGAGCACGGGTCGGAGGGTCGCGTTGCAGATGTCGCGGTAGTACGGCTCATCGAAGGCCTTGAGATCTATCTTGATCGCGTCGACGAGATCGCAGAGATCGAGAAGGGGCTGCCTGCGCAGGTATCCGTTCGACACGACGACGCTCCTGACGTTCTTCTCCCGGGCGAGCCGTGCGATATCCTGCGCGTATTCGATGAAGACGACGGGCTCGCCGTAGGTGAAGGCGATGGAGGGAGCGCGGAGCGAGATCGCCTGATCGACGACGCGCGCGCTCGGCGTGTGGCGCGTTTCCACGTCCTCGGGCCGCGATTGGGAAATCTGCCAGTTCTGGCAGAACCTGCAATTGAGGTTGCATCCGACGGTGGCGAGCGAAACGGCCTGCGTTCCCGGAAGAAAGTGGAAGAAGGGCTTTTTTTCGATGGGGTCGAGGTGAAGGGCGCAGGGCCGCGCATATACGAGGCTGACGAGAACGCCGCCGCGGTTCTCGCGGACCCCGCAGTGCCCGCGATCTCCCTTTTCGACGAGGCATTCCCTCGGGCAGAGCAGGCATCGGACCCGATTCCCGCCGGCTTTCTCCCAGTACTTCGCCTCGACGGGATTCGACGGCGCCCCGAAATCGAGCGGCGCCTTGAAGGCCGCGGCGGAAATCACCGCCGCCGAGCCCGTCATGAACGAACGACGCGTGATCATCTATCTCGCCCCGATTCGTTTGAATACCGCGTCGATGGCGGCGGCGGAGCCGCGGGGAAGCGAGCCGAGAACGTCCGCCGACGTCGAGGATCCCATCTCGGAGCCGTCACCCCGCGGGATTATCGCGATCCGATCGATCACGTTTCCCCGCTCTCCCGTGAACATCACGCGGAGCGCGAATCTCTCGAAGCCCCCGTCGGCGGGGAGAGGGTCCTTCAGGATACGCTCGAAGGTCGCGGAGTTGATCCTCGCGATCAGCGCGTGCACCTCTGACGGCCGCACGGAGAGATCCTCGCGCTCGCGCGCGCGCCACGAGGTTCCCGAGCGCTCGATCACGATCGACGTGTCGGGCGTTTCGTACCGGAACGACCGCACCGAGTCCTCGTCGATAAAGGCGAGGTTCATCGCGCGCAGATCGGCGATGCTCCATTCGAAAGGCTCCAGGAACGATGCCTCGATCGCGACGATCTTGTCGAGCCCCGTCCGGACGACATCGACGAGATAGTCCTTCCTGTTTCCGAAAGCGACGGTCACGGCCTTCGGCCCCGCGCCCAGAACGAGCTCCCCGGCGGGAGACTCGAGGCCGTAGGGCGCGAGCTCCTTCGCATCCTCGCGCACGAATTCGTGGATGACGGCGTCGGCGAGCCGGGAAAGATACGATTCGACGACGGACGGATTCGCGCGGATCCGCTGCGCGGCGAACCGCCAGTATCCGCTCTCCTTCACGAGCCGGATCCGTTTCGATCCCGTTCGTATCTCGAAGGCGTCGACGATGTGAGAGCCTTCCGGGAGAAAATTCTTGTCGCGGAGATGGAAGAGCCCCTTGTTCATCACGTTTCGCGTGAGCTCGGTCGATACGAGCACGCGCCGGGAGCTTCCCTGGCGAAGATAGCAGTTCGGCCCGGCGGGCGTCTTGTCGCCGACGAACAGCGTATCCGGCGCGGCGTCCCCCGCGCGACGGATGATCAGGGTCGCGAAGGGTTTCTCGAGCCCGTAGTCGGCGAAATCACGCACGTTCTCGAGCTCCGAAATCCTGCGGCCGGGAACGATCTGGTCCACGAACGACGATACTTCGGGTCCGGCGGCGGGCGTCTCGACCGGAGACACGATCGTCCAGCCGGGGCCCGAGCGCGCGACTTCTATTCGTTCCCCCTTCGGATTGACGAGAATGAACCCCGCGACGTCTTCGGAGCGATAGGGGAAGAGCTTCGCGTTCAGCGTGCGTTGGGCCGCGCTTCGGGCGCGATTCTTCTCGTCGACGAGGAAGAAGTAGCCGGCGATCGCGACGAGCGCCGCGATCAGAATCCAGGTCGTCGCCTTGAAACGCATTCGAACCCTCCGTCAGGCGGATCGTTTCCGGCGAACGATCGCGAGCACGCCGATGCAGCCGACGAGCGCGGGCAGGCCGACGACCGGGAGCCAGAAAACGGTCCGTCCCTGCCGCATGTTCAGGACGACGGGCTGGCTCACCGGATCCTTCGCCCGCACCGCGATGAGGTCCTCCTCCTCCGCGAGCCATCCGATCGCGTTCAGGATGAGATCCCTGTTTCCCGAGAGACCGAGATACGCGTTGCTCGCGAAATCGCTGTCGCCGAAAACGACGATTCGCCCGAAAGCGGTTCCCCGGCCCGTCCCGCCGCTTCGATCCGGGGCGGGGGCGATTTCCTTTTTCGCGACGGCCGCGACGCCGAGGGGGCCGGCAAGATCGCGGTCGGGTTCATACCGCGTCTTCCCCTCGAGAACCCCGGCGAGATCCGTCTCCCCGAACGCGGAAGGCCCCGTCGAGGCGAGCACTTCGGCCTCGACGCCCGGCGGCTTTTCCTTCGCCGCGGCGACCGCACGGACCTGCGGAAAGAAGGACGCGAGCCTGAAGCCCTCGGTGATGGGGTGATTCGCGTACTGATTGACGACGGGAGTGAGGGGATTTCCGGATCCCAGCCTCGCGAAACGGTCCACGACGATGCTCGGGGTTATCTCGATCCCGCAGCTCGCGGCGACGCGTTCGAGACGCGGAAGGTCGGCGAGGGGGTCGACGAGAACGAGGACGCTCCCGCCCCCGGATATGAAGCGCTCGATCAGTCCCTGTTCGAACTCGTAGAGGTCCTTTTCGGGACCCGGAATCAGGAGGATCGAGCAATCGGGGGGGATCGAGTCCCGGAGGGTGAGAAGGTTCCTCAGCGCGAAGCCCTCGGCCTCGGCCGAGCTTTTCAAGGCGCTCAGCCCCGTTTGCTGCGCGTCGTCGATCGATTTCTCGCCGTGCCCGGTAAGACAGCAGATGACCTTCTTCGTATCGCGCGTTACCTTGAGAATCGCGTTCGTGAGCTTCTCCTCGGTGCTCTGGGTGAGCCGCTCCTCCTTTCCGCCGCTCTCGGCGACGATCGTTCCGTAGCTCCTGATCTGGTAACGCCTCGCCGCGACCGGGTCCGTGTCCGGATCGACGAACGAGTATTTCACGCGCGGATTCTCCCCGGCGTATTCCGCGAGGAGGTCGGAGAGCGCGGTTCTCGCCGGCGCGTCCGCTTGATAGAAGCACGTGAAAACGACATCCTTCGAGAGCCCGTCGAGAATCTTCACGGTCTGGGAAGACAGGGAGAATCGCTTGTTCGCCGTCGTATCGAACGACGCGCCGTGCCTCGCGGCGAGAGTCTGCAAAAAAACGAGTATCGCGGCGAAGGCGATGATCGAGACGGCGGCGTTGATCCCGTGGCGCGTGCTGCGCCTCGAGGCCTCGCTTCGCGCGCCGCTGAAGCCGAGCGCCGCCGACGCGGCGACGAGCGCGATCCCGGCGACGAGCGGAACGACGGCGGGCCATCCGCTCGAATACAGGATTCCGTACGATATTCCCCCCGCCACGGTGAGCACGAGGCCGAGGAGCCCGAAGATACCCGTGAGCCGTTTCATCGTCAGCTCCTCCAGTGAGACGATTCGAGGGATTTCAGCGTCATGAAGAGGAAGAAGGCAGTGAGAAAGACGTAATAAGTTACGTCCTGCAGGTCGATGATCCCCTTCGAAAAGGAATCGTAATGCTCGAGGAGCGAGAATTGCGAAACGATCTTCGCGAGGACGGGCCCCGCGAACGCGGCCGCCCATCCGACGACGAGAAAGAAAAGAGACACGCCGAAGGTCGCGGCGCCCGCGACGATCTGGCTGCTCGTGAGCGAGGAGAAGAAGATGCCGATGGCGATGAAGCTCGTGCCCATGAGAAAGAGGCCGAGATAGCTCGTGAAAATCGGCCCGGGCTCGGGATTCGAGAAGATCGCGAGCATCGCCGGATAGAGGAGCGTGCCGGCGATCATGACGGCGAACACGGTCAGCGCGGCGAGGTACTTGCCCGCGACGGCCTCGAAATCGCTCAGGGGATAGGTGAGGAGGAGCTCGAAGGTGCCCTGCCTCTTTTCCTCCGCGAGGAGCCGCATGGTCAGGAGCGGGAGAACGAAGAGAAGCACGACGCTCATGTTGCCCATGAGCGGCCGCACGACTCCCTCGATCAGGTTGAGGTTGGCGGCGAGATACGGTTCGCGCCCCGCCTGGTACGAGAGATAGTTGTAGTACCGGAAGACGCTGAAGAAGAAGTATCCCGAGAGCGCGAGAAAGCTCCCGATCATGACGTACGCGGTCAGCGATTGAAAATAATGCTGCAATTCCTTGCGATAGATCGCAGCGAGCTTGCCCATTTAGCTCGCCTCCTCGGTGACGAGCTGGAGGAATATCTCCTCGAGCGAAAGCTCGTCGCGGTAGATCTCGAGCAGCGGAAGCCCCCCGGCGACGAGCGCGCGCGCGATGTCTTCGCGGAGGTCGCGATCGCTCAGGCATTCCACCATGAAGGCTCCCGTCCCGCGCGCGGGCGGGCGCTTCCTGACCGCGACGACGCCGTCGAGCCTCGAGACGATCCCCTCGGCGCGCGAAAGGGAGTCTCCCTCGTCCCGCAGAGCGACGCGCACGACCGACGAAGTCGCGAGACGCGAACGGAGGTTCTCCGGCGTGTCGGCCGCGACGAGCTCTCCGCGGTTGATGATGATGACGCGGTTGCAGACCTGGCTCACCTCGGGGAGGATATGGCTCGAGAGAATCACGGTTTTTTCTCCGCCGAGATCCCTGATGAGCCGTCTGATCTCGATGATCTGTTTCGGGTCGAGGCCGAGGGTCGGCTCGTCGAGAATGAGAATCTCGGGATCGCCCAGCGTCGCCTGGGCGATGCCCACGCGCTGCTGATACCCCTTCGAAAGCCTGCCGATCGTCCGGCGGGGGACCTCCTGCAGCCCGCATCGCTCGATCGCGCGATCGATCTCTCCGCGCCGCGCCGCCGACGTCACGCCCTTGACCTGCGCGACGAAGTCGAGGTACCCGTGCACGGTCATATCGACGTACAGGGGATTGCGCTCGGGGAGATATCCGATGCGCCTGCGAACTTCCATCGACTGTTCGAGAATGTCGAATCCGCAGACCTTCGCCGTGCCCGAGGTCGGGGGGAGATAGCAGGTGAGCATTTTCATCGTCGTCGTCTTGCCGGCCCCGTTCGGCCCGAGAAAGCCGAGGACCTCCCCCTTCTCGACCGTGAAATCGAGATTGGTGACGCCGACGGCGGCGCCGTAACGCTTCGTCAGCTTCTGCGCCCGGATCATCCGCTATCCCTCCAGGGTGCGCGTTCCATCGGATCGCGATGTCTGCATGAATTCCGTAACCTGTAGCAAATAAATCTATGAATATTCGCGCAGCATGTCAAGTAAAGCGGAAAATTCTCTTTACCTCGGAGGCGCCTCGTGCATATTATTCGCGGAAACGGATGACCCGGGAGACACGGGATCGGATGAGCTATCAGATTTCGAAGAAGCGGATTCGGCGGGGGCTGCAGATCTTCACGCTCGTGAGCCTGGGGAGCGTCGTCGCCATCTTCCTGTTCACCCATTCGCATATGACGATCGAGGCCCTCTCGAGCATCGAGCCGCTCTGGCTCCTGTGCGCCATACCCTTCATCCTCCTCGACTGGCTCGGCGGCGGATACCGGCTCTATCTCTTCAGCCGCGTGTTTCATCCGCAGATCCGCTTCAAGACCTGCGTGAAGGCGAATCTCGCGAACTATTTTCTCGGATCGATCACGCCTTCACAGACGGGCGGCGGGCCGGCGCAGATCTTCATGCTCTACGTCGGGGGGATGCCCGCGGTGGAGGCGACCTCCGCGAGCCTCATGACGTTTTTCAGCACCACGTTCTTTCTCATCATCGCGGGCGCGGGTATGCTCCTGTTCAGGGGGAGCCTGCCGTTCTCCCAGGGGTACCTTCTCCATCTCTTCAACATCGGAATGATCTTCTTCCTCCTGGTGGCGGTCCTCATGATCCTCGCGCTCGCGTATCCCGGATTCTATCGGGAGCTCTCGCGGATCATCGTCCGCGTCGCGTCGCGAGTGAGGGGGAAGGACTACCTGCGGATAGGGAGCCGGGCGCACGGAGCGATCGAGGCGATCGATCGGTGCCACCGGCAGCTCATTCACTACGCGAGGAAACATCTTCACATCTTCGTCGCCGGAATCCTCATCAGCGCCGTATGCTTCGTTTCGAAATTCGCCGTCGCGTACGTGATCGTTCGGAGCCTCGGCATGCGCGCGTCGTTCGTCGACGTGGCGCTCCTTCAGATGGTGATCATTCTCATCAACTATTTCTTTCCGACGCCCGGGGCGAGCGGCGCCGCGGAGCTCAGCTCCGCCGCCCTCATGTCCTCGGTGGTTTCGAAGGGGCTCATCGGCTTCTACGTCATCCTGTGGCGGCTGCTCACGACGTACGTCGCGGTGGCCGTCGGGGGAGGGGTCGTGCTCCACGAGCTCGGCAAGAAGGAGAAGGTGGAGGTCGACGATACGATAGCGGACGACGTGCCCGAAGCGGAGGCGGCCGGCGCGGAGTGACGCGCGGCGAAGATATCGAACGGGGAAACCGACGCTCAAGGGTATTCGAGGAAAAGCCGGCGGGACGCGCCTGGCCGGCGGAGGAGGATCGGAGATGCGACGAACCGCGATATGCCTGCTTGCGATCGCCCTGAGCGCGCTCGTTTCGAGCGAGGCGCTCTGCGGGGAAAACGTATGGTACTCGGCGATGGTGCCCGGGTGGGGGCAGGTGCGCGCGGGGCATTACGGGCGGGGGGCGCTTTTCATGAGCGGCGAGCTCGTTGCGCTGACGACGCTCGTGATCGCGGATATCCAGTACAACCGCGCCGTCGAGCAATACGATCGCGCGAGATCTTCATACCTGCACGCGACCTATATCGGGGACGCCGTCGACGCCTATGCGACGATGCACGATCGCTGGGAGAGCGCGGAGGATCTGAACGGATTGCGGCGCACGATGGTCTACACGGCCATCGGAATATGGGCCGTGAACGTGGTGGATATGATCCTCTTCGATCCGGAAGGGGAGCCGCCTCTCTCGGTATCTCCGCGATCCGACGGTTTCATCGTAACCGGCTCTTTTTCGTTCTGATACAAGGAGACGATAATGAGAACTCTGGCATGGTACGCGTTCGGAGCGATCGCCGCGTTGTGCGTTTCATGCGGCGCGGATCATCGGGATCTCCCGACGGGGTTCGCGTACGATCCGCCCGCGGCGCCGACGGGTCTCGTCGTGGCCGGCGGCGAAGAGATGAGCACGATAACGTGGAGCTATGCGGCGATCGATCGCGCTTCGATCCGCGAGTTCAGGGTATACGAGTATTTCGCGTCGTATGATATGATGCAGCTCATCGGCACGACGTCGGATACCGTTTTCGTCGACTCGCTGCTCATCGGAAACCTCGATTACTGCTACAAGGTTTCGGCGGTCGATACCTCGAATTTCGAGGGATGGCGGACGGGGAGCGTGTGCGCTTTCGTGCGAACCGCGCGATGACCGCCCGCGTTTGGCACGGAAGGTGCAGCATTTCGGCCGGGTTCTTACCGAGGTGTTGAGATGCCTTCCGGTCACGATGCGGAAAAAACGGTTGCATGCGGCCCGACGGATCCCCGAGAGCCGCTCGACGCGCGCACGTCGTATCGCGTCGTTCTCGAGGATATCGCCTCGGGAATCGAAACGGCGGATTCCTTCGCGATAAAATTCTCGCTTCTGACGAAGACTCCCATTTCGAAAATGAAGCATGTCGTACGCGCTCTTCCCGCGCCGATCTGGGCCGGCCAGGGCCGTGCGCGGGCGGAGCATGTTCTCGCCCTCATCGAGGAGGCGGGCGGCAGGGGATCAATCGTCGAAACGGGAAGCGCCGCACCCCGGCCCGCAACCCCCGCAACCTCCGCGAGCCCCGCGGGGCCCGCCAAACCCGCCGGCGTCAAGTTTGCGTGCCGCTGGTGCGGATTTCCGATGAGAGAGGATGAGACGCGCTGCGGATTCTGCATGACGGCGATCGGCGACGTCGAAAAGAAGGAGCCGCGCGCCGAGCCGCGAATTCCCGCGAAGGTCATACCGCGGAAGCGCCTCATGTGCTACGCCGCCGTCCTCGTCGTCGGAATCATGATCATCGAACTCTCCATTCGGTAGGGTTCGCGCGGCGTCGCGGGCGGCCCTAGAAAAGGGTAGTGTGCCCGGGGGGCTCGATCGCGATGCTTCGCAGCGAGGGATACGCGTTGACGAGTGCGTCGGGCATCCGCTGCCGCTCGCGCGAGAGAAGATATTTCATCTGGAACGCGTTCACGAGCGCCTGGGCGCGGAAGTGGTTGTTCGTGACGATGTAGAGCGTGTCGGATTTCGCGGCGATGCGCACGGCCCGCTGCCTCCATTCCTCCATCTCTTCCTCGCGGTACAGGTAATCGTAGCGTTCGTCGCGTCCGGCTCCGGCGCGCGCCCAGTTCGCGCGGTTCCGGCCGTGAAGCCGGATGTACCCGAGGCGGCGATCGGTGACGATTTCCGTCGGCGGCATGGATGAGCCGACGGCCGGCTGGTCGATGTTGCAGAAGGCGAGATTGCATTCCTCGAGGAACGTCTGGGTCGACGGCGCGTTCCAGGACCCGTGGCGAAGCTCGACCGCCGTCGGGAACTCGTCGAACCAGCGGCCGAGGCCGGCGAGCAGGCTCCGATTCTCGGAGGAATCCCGGAACGACCAGGGGAACTGGAGAAGAAAGCCGCCGATCGCGTTCCGGGCGAGGAGCGGATCGAACGTATGGATGAAGCGCCGGGCTTCGTCGGCCGTTCCGGAGCGTTCGTGCGTGAACCGCTGGAGAATCTTCACGGTGAAGGTGAATCCGTTCACGTCGGCGATGCGCTCGGCCCAGCTCCGCACGAGCCGCGGAGAGGGGGTGCGATAGAACGAGCTGTTGAGCTCGATGCAGTCGAAATAGCGCGCGATCGTGAGCAGTCCGTCGATCTTCCTGCCCGGCGGGTACACGGGGCCGACCCAGTCCGCGTAGGACCACCCCGCGGGGCCGATGTGAATCGGCCTGTGTGCCTGACCGGTTTCCATCGTCGGATCCACCCGCTCAGCATAGCGGCCGCCGCGCGGTTTCTCAATTCCTTTTTCCTCCCGGCCCGCATCGGAAGAATGAACCGGGCGACGATTCGCTTTTCCCGTTGGCAAATGCGCCGCGTTTCGCGTATAACGTCGGTATGCGTGGTATCGAGCTTCAGAGATCCGAGCGGATCGCGCTCTGCGCGATCGTCGCCGCAGCCCTTGTCCTCAGATTCTTCCGCCTCGCGCACCAATCGCTCTGGGTCGATGAGATTCTCTCGTACAAGGCGTTCACGTCGGTCGCGGGCGTTCCGTACTGGAAGAAGCTTCTCTACGACGTGCACGGGCCGCTCTATTCGCTGGTCATGCATTTCTGGAGCGCCGTGTCGGAATCCGATTTCTGGCTCAGGACGCCGAGCGCGATCGCCGGCGCGCTGGCCGTATACGCGCTGTTCCGGTGGTTCGTGGAGATCGGGAGCCGCGACTGCGCCCTTCCCGCCGCGCTTTTTCTGGCTCTGAGTCCCTTTCACATCTACTACTCGCAGGAGCTCAGGTTCTACGCGTTCCTCTCGCTCTTCGCGGTGCTCGCGCTCATCGCTTTCGAGCGCTTTCGCGCCGATCCGACCGCACGGAGCGGCGCGATGCTCGGCGTCGCGTTCGCCGGCGCCTGTCTTTCGCATTTCTCGGCGCTGTTTCTCGGCGCGGCGTTTTTCGTATACCTCGCCTGCGGCGGGCGGCTCAGGGGGGCCCATCTGCGCTTCGGCGCGATGGCGGCCGCGATCGCCCTGATCCTGATTTCTCCCTGGATCTATCGCGAGATCTGGTTCCTGCGGCAGATACGCGTCGTGGGCATCTCGACGCTGCCCGTCGGGGAGCGGTTGCGCGGGGAGCTGACCCTGAGCGGATGGTCGTACCCGTACGCGCTCTTCGCCTTCTCCTCGGGATACTCACTCGGGCCCGGCCTTCGCGAGCTCCATGGCGCGGCGACCGCGCCCGGCCTTTTCGCGAAGCATGCGGCCGCGATCGCCGCGACCGGCGTCGTTTTCGGCGGTCTCCTGATATCCGGGATCATCCGATCGGCGCGGCGAGGCCGGCTCGGGCTCTTCCTCGCGGTGATTCTCGTCACGGTCGCGTCGGCCACCGTCGTCGCCGCCTTCAACATCAAGGTATTCAACGTGCGATACCTCATGTGCGCGTTCCCGCTGTATATCGCGCTCCTCGCGTATGGGCTGCCCTCGGGGAAGCGAGGGCGCGTCGTCGCCGGAGCGGCGGTCTGCGCGATCATGCTCGTTTCGGACTTCAACTATTTCTTCGATCCCCGGTATGCGCGGGAGAACGTGCGGGACGCCGCCAGGGAAGTCATGAGGGGCGAGGAGAGCGGGGATCTCATCTACGCGCCGGCCGTCGAGGAAGTATTCGCCCATTATTATCGGGGGCCGAACGGCGTCCGTTTCATCGATCCGGTCGGTCTCGGGGAGGCCCGGCTGGACGAGGAGACTGCGCGGAGCTTCGCCGCGCACCGGCGGATATGGCATGTGCGAAGCCGCAGCTGGGACAAAGACCCCGGCGATTTTCTCGCACGATCCCTGCAGACGCGGGGAAAGATCTCCCTGACGTGGACCGGCCCGGGAACTGACCTGTATTTGTACGTCAGATGAATTCAATATCAACTTCCCGAATAATCAGTTAGGCGTGCGTGCATTCATCCGCCGATCGGTACGAAACGCCGCGGCCCGCGGCCTGGCGGATCGCATTCCGCGTCCCATTGACAGAATCCGGAACCGGACTATACTTGTAAAAGAGGGTCGGTATCATCAGGGGGGGGTTCCCATGATGAGCGCAAGCCCGAAACGCACAAGTCATATCAGGAAGGCCATAGGCGGTAGCTGTATGGCTTTTTTCGTTCCCGGGGGAATCTGTGGTGCGGAAACGGGGCGCCGCCGTTCCGGAACGCACGGAGGCTCTTTTTCATGAACAAAACCTTGATTCTCTGCGTATGCGCCCTGTCCGCCGTTTCCTGGGGATGCTCGTGCGTTTCAACGGTCGAAAGGGCGAACCGGATCCCGGCGGCCTGTCGGGAGGACTATGTCAAGCTCCATCCGGAGTGCGAGCACGGCGAGAGCATCGTGAACGGGGAGATCGTGCGCGGGATGTGCTCGCATGAAGTGCTTGCCTCGTGGGGGCTTCCGAGTGTTTATGTAGTCACGGGAACGTCTCCGGCGGAGCACTGGATCTACTACCTCAAGGATCGCGATTCATCCACGATGCTCATCTATACGCTGACTTTCGCCGCTGATACGCTGCAGGTATGGGACGTCGAACAGAAGCGCTTCGTCGGGCAGGGAATCGTTTCGATCGACGATATGAAGCAAGAGGCGTCGGCCTCGACGGTTCAGGACGCGCGGAGACGGTAGCGCCGGAGCGTTCGCGCGCGCACGGGCCCGCGCTTCCCCGCTTTCGCGGAAGGCAGGCGCGCGTGGGCCCTACCCGGCTCCGGCGGCCGCCCTTCGAATCGACAGCAACTTCTTGACATCAACTTCCCTCCAAACTATCCTCACTCATGATTGTCCGGAAAGCGCGAATGCTCTTCGAGAAAGGATTCTGTCCCATGATCGCAAAGCATCTTCGGCTCGTCGAAGAAGATGAAAGGGATCCGTTGCACGACATGTTCGGCCTGTTCGCGAACGAGCGCTCCGGGCGCGGCAAAGTGCGGATCCAATCCGATCTTACCTGGGAGCCGCCCACGGATATCGTCGAGACGGAAAGCGAGATCGTCGTGACCGCGGACATCGCCGGCATGTCCGGAAGGGACATCAGCATCGTGACCGACGGGAAGACCCTCCGGATCAACGGAACGCGGCGGAATCCCGCCGCGCCGGGGGCCAAGCAGTTTCATATGCTCGAGATTCAGTGCGGGCCCTTCGAGCGCGTCGTCGAGCTCCCGGGGCGTGTCGATCCGGCGAAGGTATCCGCCCACTATTCGAAGGGGATGCTCCAGATCCGGATCCGCAAGCTCGATCCCGCGGAGTACGTGAAAAAAGTGGAGATCGATTGAAACCGCCGCGCCGGAGCCATCGAATGAGCACGGAAGTCGACGCCATCGCCGAGGGCAGCGACCTGCTTCGCGAGATTCCGGAAGAGCTCGCCATCATTCCGATCAACGACGCCGTCGTATTCCCCTATATGCTCATCCCGCTCATCCTCACCGATACGAATCTCATCAGGATCGTCGATGAAGCGCTCGCCGGAAGCAAGATCGTGGGCGTTTTCACGCAGGTCAACAAAGACGTGCAGGCGCCCGGCCCGGACGATATACACCGGACGGGCTGCGCGCTCCTCATTCAGAAAATGGCGCGATTCCCCGACGGGCACGTCCGGATCATCGGCCAGGGCCTCGCGAGGATTTCGATCAGGCAGTTTACCGACGAGCTTCCCATCATGCGCGCGCGGGTTACGGTCCTCACCGAGGACGATCCGAAAGACGACCGAACCAAGGCGCTCATGCGGAACGTCGTTTCCGCTTTCTTCACGATCGTCGATTCCTCCGAAAGCTACCCCGAGGAGACCAAGGGGATCGTGTCGAGCATCAGAAGCGCGGGAAGGCTCGCCGACATGCTCACGGCGAATCTCGCCATGGAGATCGCCGACAAGCAGAAGGTCCTCGAGATCCTCGATCCGGTGAAGCGATTGGGCTTCATCTACGAGTTCATCACGGGCGAGCTCGAGATCGTGAAGATCGGGGAGAAGATCAAGCGGGACGTCCGCAAGGAAATGGACAAGGAGCAGCGGGAATATTTCCTTCGCCAGCAGATCAGGGCGATCCAGAAGGAGCTCGGCGAGGAGGACGTCGGCCTCGAGATGGACGAGTTGAAGGAGAGGATCGACGGGGCGGCGATGCCCGCGGCCGCGCGGGAGGCGGCGCTCAAGGAATGGGGGCGTCTCCGGAAGATGTCGGCGAATTCCGCCGAATACGTCGTCGTCCGGACCTATCTCGACTGGTTTCTCGAGCTCCCCTGGGAGCGATCAACCCCGGATATCCTCGATATCGAGCGGGCGCGCCGCGTTCTCGACGCGGACCACTACGATCTCGATCAGGTGAAGGAGCGCATCCTCGAGTTCCTCTCGGTCAAAAAGCTCAGGAAGAGTCTCAAGGGATCGATCCTGTGCTTCGTCGGTCCCCCGGGAGTCGGGAAGACTTCGCTCGGCAAGAGCATCGCGAGCGCTCTCGGCCGCAGTTTCGTGCGGATGTCGCTCGGCGGCATCAAGGATGAAGCCGAGATCCGGGGCCATCGGCGCACCTATATCGGCGCGCTGCCCGGCAAGATCATCCAGGAGATACGCGCCGCGGGAAGCAATAATCCCGTTTTCATGCTCGACGAGATCGACAAGCTCGGGAACGATTTTCGAGGCGATCCCGCGTCGGCGCTTCTCGAGGTGCTCGATCCGGAGCAGAACAATTCCTTCGAAGATCATTACATCAATATCCCGTTCGATCTTTCGCGGGTCATGTTCATCACGACGGCGAACGTGCGGGACACGATTCCCGCGCCGCTTCTCGACCGGATGGAGGTGCTCGAGCTTCCCGGCTACATCACGTACGAGAAGACGAGAATCGCGAAGCGGTTCCTCATCCCGCGACAGCTGGCGGAAACCGGCGTTCCGTCGCGGAAGCTCGTCATCGCGGACGAAGCGATCACGCGGATCGTCGAGCGCTACACGCGGGAAGCGGGAGTGCGCAATCTCGAACGGCGCATCGCGTCTCTCGCGCGGAAGAGCGCGCGAAAGCTCGTCGAGCGCCGGAAGGGCCCGTTCCGCGTCACCGGCGCCAATCTGAAAAACTGGCTCGGGCCCGAGGAGTATCCCGAGGAGGAAATGCGTCCGGCTCCCGCCGTCGGCGTATCGACCGGCATGGCGCGTTCGTCCGCGGGGGGGACGATTCTTTTCATCGAGGCGATCACGGTCAAGGGAAACGGGAAGCTCAAGCTCACCGGGAGTCTCGGAGAAGTCATGAAGGAGTCCGCGGAGGCGGCGCTGAGCTTCGTCAAGTCCCGGTACGCGGCCGAGGGAGCCGGGAACGCCTTTTTCGACGTATACGACATCCATCTCCACGTGCCGGCCGGCGCGGTGCCGAAAGACGGGCCGAGCGCGGGCGTCGCCATCGCGGCCGCCCTCGCGTCGCTCGCGTTGAACCGCAAGGTCCGCAACGAGGTCGCCATGACCGGGGAGGTGACCCTGACGGGAAACGTGCTTCCGGTCGGGGCGATCAAGGAAAAGGTCATCGCGGCGAACCGGGCCGGCATCCGCGAGATCATCCTGCCGCGATTGAACGAGAAGGATCTCGAGGAGATTCCCGCGCGGATCATGAAGGGCATGCGCTTCCGGTTCATCGATCGGGTCGACGAAGGAATATCGCTGGCGCTCGTCCCGGGAAACGCGCGGCGCGCGGCGCGGCAAAGGCGGCGGTATGCGCGAGCGTGAGGACGGGCGATATCTCGTTCCCCGGCTGTTTTCCTATTTCGCGCGGAGCGTGGGGAAGACGCACGCGTTCCATCTGCCCGCCGACATCGCGAACGCCTCGTCGCTGATCTTCATCGATTCGGGAGATTTCGTCGATCTGCTCTTCGCCGCGCCGGTCATCAATTTCTTCGCGACGCACTTCCCCCTGATCAAGACGACCTTCCTCGTTCGGAGCGCGGACGCCGAGCTCGTGAAAGGGCTCATGCGCGTGAACACGATCATCTCGTACGAGCCCCGGCAGCTCAGGCTCTATTCGGCGGACTATCTCGCGCTCACGAGGAAGCTCAGGAAGAAGAAGATCGACGTCGCCATTCTCCTCGATCGGCGGTTCTCCCTCGATCGGCACCTCCTCGCGTTCGCGATCGGCGCGCCCATTCGGATCGGATTCGCGCATCCGCTCGCCTTTCCCTTTCTCAATTGCGAGGTCCGTCTCTCCGAAGGAGGATACGAGGGGAAGAAGATGCCGCGCATCCTCCAGGCGATCGGAATAAAGCTCGAGGAAGGGTGGGACACGGTCTCGCTCATCCCGCGCGAAGTCCAGCACGCGCGCCAGCTCAAGCATTTCTGGAAGCCCGAAAAGGATCTCCTCATGGTGGGGCTCGATCCGAGCAGCAGCAAGACGAGGCATCACGTCATTCCGGAAATCGTCGCGTACCTCGCGAACAATCTCGCGAGCCGCCGGCGGGCGAAGTTCCTCATTTTCGCCAATCCATGGGACGAGAAGCTCGTCCGGGAGCTCACCGCGGAGCTCAAGGGGGACGTGATCGATCTCAAACCGGAGAGCCTGAGCGAAACGATAGCTCTCCTTTCGCAATGCGATCTTTTTCTCTCCGGCAATACGAACCTGTTCCATTTCGCCGCCGCTCTCAAGGTGCCGACGATCGGGCTGTTTACCAAGTTCGATCGCGCGGGGTGGATTCCGGAGGGAACCGCCAACGTCAGGATCTTCCAGGGGACGCGGGGGGAGAAGCTCTCGCTCAAGGACTTCTTCTGCATCGTCGAAGAGGTGCTCGCCGCGAGGGACGCGGTTTCCACGGAGCATGAGCGCGCATGAGGGGAGGTGACGCCGTGTCCCGGCCTCGCGCGGAAAATACGTACATGAGACTGCTGAAGTATCTTGCGCCGCTCTGGCGGCGCATGGCGCTTCTTTTCGTCGTCACCGCGCTTTTCGCCGCGCTGAGCGGAGTATCGCTCGGGCTCATTCCGCCGTTTCTGCACATACTGTTCGGGCACGGGACGTCGAGCGCCGTTACGGAACAGGTATCCGTCGAGCGCGGAATCCCGCTCCCCGGATCGTGGGAGCGGGCGAAGACCGCCGTCGTCGAATCGGCGAACGGGTTCATTTACGGCGGCTCCCCGATCGATCGCCTCGCCCGGTTCTGTCTCGTGTTTCTCGGCCTCATGGTGCTCAAGAACGTATTCGGGTACCTGAGCATGTACATGACGATCAGTCTCGAGCAATCGGTGCTCTTCCGGGTGCGGAACGACCTGTACGCCAAAACGCAGACGCTTCCGCTCTCCTTTTTCGACCGCGAAAAGACGGGACATCTCATCTCGCGGATCACGAACGACGTGACGAACCTGCGCGGCGTCGTAGTCGGCTCGCTCGCGAGCATCGTCCAGAACGGCCTCATGGCGGTCATCGCGCTCGCGATCGTGTTTCTCACTTCCTGGAAGCTCTCTCTTCTCACGCTCATACTTCTGCCGACGAACGTGCTGCTCATCGGCGTCATCAGCCGCAAGCTCCGCAAGAAGAGCATGCGGGCGCAGGAACGAATGGCCGACATGACCTCCGTGCTGCAGGAGACGATCTCGGGGGTGCGCGTCGTGAAGGCGTTCGGCATGGAGGAATTCGAGAAGAAGAAGTTCAACGCGTTCAACAGGAGGTATTTCAAGGAATATCTCAGGATGCGCCGCCTCGCCGAGTTCGCCTCGCCGACGAGCGAGACCCTCGGGACGATCGCGGCCGTCGTTCTCATCTGGTACGGCGGCAAGCTCGTGCTCAGCGAAAACCTCGATCCGGCGAACCTCATGCTTTTCATCGGAGCGATGCTGTGGGTCATTTCGCCGATCAAGAATCTGAGCAAGCTCAACAGCGTCATCAACGAAGGGCTCGCGTCGGGGGATCGCGTGTTTCAGGTTCTCGACATCGCCTCCGAGCAGGAGGAGTCGGGCACCGAGGAGATCGACGATTTTCGCGACGAGATCGTATACGAGAACGTCACGTTCAGTTACGGGAACAATATCGACGTGCTGCGCGACGTGAGCTTTCGCATCAGACGCGGGGAAGTCGTCGCCGTCGTGGGGCCGAGCGGCGCCGGCAAATCGACCGTCGCGGATCTGCTGCCCCGTTTCTACCGGCCGACCGGAGGGAGGATTCTCCTCGACGGGATCGACGTCGCCCGCGTGTCGATACCCTCGCTTCGTTCCCTGATGGGGATCGTCACGCAGGAGACCATTCTCTTCAACGATTCGATTTTCAACAACATCGCCTACGGCATGGAAGACTGCCCGGAGGAATCGGTCGTGCGCGCGGCGAAGGCCGCCAACGCGCACGAGTTCATCCTCGCCGCCCCGCAGGGCTATCGCACGATCATCGGGGATCGAGGCGTGCAGCTTTCGGGCGGACAGCGCCAGAGGATCGCCATCGCGCGGGCCCTTCTCAAGAATCCCAAGATCCTCATACTCGACGAAGCGACGAGTTCCCTCGACGTCGAAAGCGAGACGCTCGTGCAGGAAGCGATCGATCGGCTCATGGAGGGAAGGACGAACTTCGTCATCGCCCACCGCCTTTCCACGATACGGAACGCCGATCGGATCATCGTCATCGAGGACGGGAGAATCAGGCAGATCGGCACGCACGAGGAGTTGATCGGTGAGGAAGGGATCTACCGGAAGCTGTACCACATGCACTCGAGGTCGTGAGACGATCGTCGTTCTCGCGCCGAGCTGGCTGGGCGATGCCGTGATGGCGACCCCCTTTCTTTCCGCGTTGCGCCGAAGGCTGCCGGAGGCCGGAATCGTCCTCGCGTGCCGGGATTACGTTGCCGAGATCTTCATGCGGAATCCGGCGGTCGATTCGATCGTCGCGTACCGGGGAACGGGCGTGCGGGCGCGAATCGCGTCGGTGCGCGGAGCGGGCGCGAACGGCTTCGACGCGTGCTTCGTGCTGCCCCCGTCGTTTTCCGCCGCGCTCGTTTCCCTCGGATCGGGATCGCGGCGCAGGATCGGATATGCGGGGCAGTGGAGGAGCATTCTCCTCACCGATGCGCTGGATGAAACAGGGTATCGCGGCGGGCATCTTTCCGCCGCGTATCTGAGACTCCTCGAGAAGTACACGGGCGCGGCGGAGCCGGATCTTCCTCTGCCCTGCGTCGCGCCGCCCGATTCGTGGCGCGCCGGGGCCCGCGAGGCGGCGGGAGGAGACCCGTATTTCGTTCTTGCCCCCGGAGCGACGTACGGCGCGGCCAAGGTGTGGCCGCATGAGCGGTACGCGGAGCTCGCGGGTCTGCTTCTCGATCGGATCGGGGGGACGGCGGTCATCGTCGGAAGGCGGGAGGAGCGCGCGGACGCCGCCGCTCTCGCGGAGAAGGTGGGATCGCGGGCGCGGAACCTCGCGGGGACGCTGTCGCCGCCGGCTCTGCTCGCGGTGCTGCGGGGCGCGAGGATGGCGATCGGGAACGACAGCGGACCCGTGCACGTCTCCGCGGCCCTGGGCGTGCCGACCGTGGCCGTGTTCGGGCCGACGAGCGCCGAATGGACGGCTCCGCGCGGTCCGGCCGTTCGAATCGTGCGGGAGAATATCTCCTGCGCGCCCTGCTTCAGGCGGGAGTGCCCGTTCGGCGCCCCTCGATGTCTCGCGCAGGTAGGGGTGGATCGCGTCTTTGAGGCCGCGCTGTCGCTCGTCGATGCGGTTTCGAGCTGAGAGGGTATAATCCCGGCGACGCCGGGGAGGAGCAGGCGAGGAGCGTGCCGTGGATCTCGACGACGAAGCCCGGCGAAGGGGAATGAAGCTCCGAATCCTCGTGACGAGGCTTCGCTATCTCGGAGACGTCATTCTCACGACTCCCGCCGTCTCGGCGCTCAGGGAACGATATCCCGAAGCCGAAATTCACTACGCGACCGAGCGTCCGTACGCGGACGTCCTGGAGAAGAATCCCGACATCGCGAGCGTTATCCGCCTCTCGCGGGACTCGCGGCGAGCCCTCGGGGAGATCGCGAAAATCCGGAGTCTCCGCTGCACCGCGTGCATCGATCTCTTCTCCAATCCGAGAAGCGCGCTCCTTCTCTTTCTCTCGGGGATTCCGATCCGGGTGGGGGCGCCGAGGGGGGTTCGGCGGAGGCTCTATACGCACCGGTCCGCGGTTCCCCCGGAAACGCGGAGCGCGATCGAGCATCACGCCGCGGCGATGGGCGCCTTCGACGTCGGAATGCGCGATTCGCTTCCGCGGGTGTATATTTCGCCGGAAGAAGTCGACGCCGGGCGCGAGCTCCTCGATCGGACGCTCGGGGGGAGGGAGGCCGGAAGCCGGATCGTCGCGATACATCCCGGCGGGACGTGGCAGTCGAAGCGCTGGCCCGGCGGTTCGTTCGCGAGGCTCGCCGTTCTCGCCCGCGAAAGGCTCGGCGCGCGCGTCGTCGCGGTGACGGGGCCGGGGGAGGAAGGGATCGCCGACCGGGTCCGGAAGGAGTCGGAAGGCGCGGTGCGGGTGATGCCGCTTCAGCCCTTGAGAACGATCGCGGCGGTCCTGGCCTCGTGCGACGCCGTCGTCGCGAACGACGGCGGCCTGATGCATCTGTCGGTCGCGCTCGGGCGTCCGACGGTCGCCGTTTTCGGCCCCACGGAAGCGGACATATGGTTTCCGTACGAGGGGAAGGGCCCTTTCACCCTCGTGAGCCGCCGGATGGATTGCGCTCCCTGTCACATGCATCGATGCGGGCACCTCGACTGTCTCGAAGGCATCGAGGCCGTGGAGGTTCTCGGCCGGCTGCGGGACGTGCTCGAATGGAGCGGACCCGCGTTTCCCCGGAAATCGATCGATTCATGACGGCTCGTGCGCCGTCGCGGAGCATGACAATTGCATGGGTTCGAAGAGGGGGCGAATGGTTCGCCGCCGCGCGCATGATGGCAAGTGCGCAACTGACGTGACGGAAAGGTTTTATGTCGATCATGAACAGCAAGATGGCATATCTCTGCGCTGCCTTGAGCATCCTGTTTGGAACGTTTTCCGTCCTCTTTTCCGGTCAGGCGGCGGGAGCCGAAGCGGCGGAAGCAGCCGGAGCGGCCTCCGCGGAGGATCCCGAGATCGCGGGTTTCAAGCTCGTGCATCTGTTTCCTCAGGTGGTCCCCTTCGGGGAAGGGGAGCTCCTGACCTACGCGATACAGTACGGCCTGATCTACGCCGGGGACGCGACGCTCGAGGTGCGCAACATCGCCATGCTCGACAGCGTGCGGGCGTATCACATCGTTTCGACGGCCCGGACGAGCGGAGCGTTCGATCACGTATTCAAGGTTCGCGACAGGCACGATTCGTTCGTCGACTACGAGAACCTGTTCTCGCTCAGCTTCGAGAAGCATCTGCGCGAGGGAAAATTCAAGCGCGACGAGGAGGTCGTCTTCGATCAGAAGAACCACCTCGCGATCTACCCGGACAAGAAGGTTCCCATCGCGCCGAACACGCAGGATTTTCTGAGCGCCGTATACTATGCGAGAACGCTGCCTCTCGAGGTCGGTCAGGCGATCGCGATGGCGAATCACACGGGGGGCAAGAATTACCCGATCTACATCAAGGTGCTGCGCCGCGAGCGGGTCAAGGTGCCGGCGGGAGAATTCGATTGCCTCGTCGTGGAGCCTGTTCTCCAGACGTCGAGCCTGTTCGAGCATAAGGGGAAGTTGACAATATGGGTTACCGATGATACGCTCAAAATGCCCGTTCTGCTGCGCTCGAAGGTCGTGATAGGCGCCTTCGAGGCGGTTCTCAAGAGCTACACGATGAGCGCCGCCGAGCGGCGGATCATCGACCGGAAGGATATACCGGGACATGGCGAGTAGATTCGACGAAATAGATCTCGCGCGCGTGAAAACCGTTTCCATCCGGGAGCGGGGAAGCAAGGTCACGGTGCGCGATTTCGGCGTTCCGGTCAAGGGCGGGCGCGCGTTCGCGCGCTGGAAAGAGTCCCTTCCGAAACAGCTCGCCGCCAGGCGTCTCGACACCCTCGCGCGCGCGATTCGCATGGCCGCCGCGGGGCGGAAAGGCGAGATCGTCTGGATGATCGGCGCGCACGTCGTGAAGTGCGGGCTCTCCCGATATCTCATCGAGCTGATGCGGAAGGGATACGTCACGGCGATCGCCATGAACGGCGCGGCCGCGATCCATGATTTCGAGATCGCCTCCTTCGGAGAAACCTCCGAGGACGTGAGCGAGAACCTCGAGCGAGGAATCTTCGGTTTCGCGAGCGAAACCGCGGAAGGGTGTTTCGCCGCGATCTCGAGGGGGCGTTCGGAAGGATGGGGGCTCGGCGAATCGCTCGGCCGCTCGCTCGCGGAAGCGAAGGCGCCGAACCGGGAGTGCAGCATTCTCGCGGCGGCGAGCTTCTTCGGCATTCCCGCCACCGTTCACGTGGCGATCGGCACCGATATCGTCCACCAGCATCCCGGTTTCGACGGCGCAGCGTGGGGGGAGCTTTCGGCGCGGGATTTCCGCATACTGGCTGCGCGCGTCGAGCGCCTCGGGCGAGACGGCGGCGTGGCGCTCAATATCGGCTCCGCGGTCATTCTCCCCGAAGTATTTCTGAAGGCGTTCAGCGTCGCGCGGAACCTCGGCGCTCCCTTCGACCGGCTCACGACGTGCAATATGGATATGACGCAGCACTACCGGCCGAGAGAGAACGTGCTCGAACGGCCGACCGCTTTCGGCGGCTCCGGAATCTCGATAACGGGGCACCATGAAATCATGATTCCTCTGCTGTATTCACACCTGCTTTCGTGACGCGATGAACCGCACGCTCCTCGCCATTCTTCTGATCGCCCTCGCGCTGCGGGCGGCGTTCTGGCTCGAGGTCGTGGGGCCGGCGTCGCCGCTCCGCGGCGACGAAATCGATTATGACGCGATCGCGCGATCGGTCGCCTCCGGCAGCGGCTTTTCCCTGAGCGCCGGAGAGCCGACGGCTTCGCGGCCGCCGCTCTATCCGATCCTGCTCGCCGGCGTGTACCGGATCGCCGGAGCGCGGGCGGAGGCGGGAAGGATACTTCAGATCCTCCTCGGCGGCGCGATCGTCCTCCTCACGTACCTGCTCGCGCGCGGGCTTTTCGGGGAAGCCGCAGCCCTCGTCGCGGCCGCCCTCGTCGCGTGCAATCCGTCGCTCATCTTCATCAGCTCGTATCTGCTCGCGGAAAATCTGTATATCGTGCTTCTCCTTTCGTTTCTGGTCTTTTTCGCCGCCGGACGGAAGAGATCCCCTTCGTACGCCGCATGCGCCGGCGGCGGAATGCTGCTCGGGCTCGCGAGTCTCGCGCGCCCCAACGCCTTTCCCTTCGCGCTGTTCGCCGCCGCGGCCGTGCTGTTCTCCGGAACCGGGGCGCGGGGAGCGCGGTTGGCGAAATCGACGGTTCTGCTCGCGGGCGTCGTGTGCGCGCTGGCGCCCTGGGCGGCGCGGAACGAGGCGAGACTCGGGAAGCCGATCCTCTTCACCACCCATGGGGGGATCACGTTCTACCAGGGGAACAACCGCGTCGCCTACGACGTTCCCACCTATCGGGGAACGGTGGCGCCTCTCGACGCGCTGCCCGGATGGGACGACATCAAGGGGATGGGGGAGGTCGCCGGCGACGCGGAGGCGTGGCGGCTCGGAAAGGCGTTCGTCCGGGAGAATCCCGGTCACGTTTGGCGGATGGCCGCGTGGCGGTTTATGCGTTTCTGGCGGCTCGCCGGCGACGCGCCGTTCAGCGGCGTGAAGAGCGGCTGGTGGTGGGACAAGGGTACGCGCTTCGGCAAGCTCGCGAGCTCTCTCGACGTCGTCTTTCTTTTCTCCGTCGTCGTTATTCCGCTGTTCGTCCTCGGCCTCGCGATGACGGCGAGGCGCGCGCGCGTGCTTGTGTATCTTTACGGCGTGATTCTCGTTCATACGGCGTCCGCCGTCGTATTTTTCGGCTCTCTCCGGGCGCGCATGGGCGTGGAGCCGGTTATAGCCGTTTTCGCCGGATACTGCGCGGCGCGGCTTTTCTTTCGGCGCGCGGAGAAAAGGCATTTTGATGATTGACAGAAAGGGCGATTTTATGATATTATCTGGCTACTGAAGGAGGATCATACAGAGCGTTTGCTATAGGAATTTTGCTTTGAAGCACAGAGGCTAACACCTGCCCGCTTTGAAGTAAGTTTTTATGGCAAACGTTTTTGTTTTGCCCGGGCAGGTCCAGAGCCCGGGTTTTTTATGGGTACGGAGGCGACAATGGCTGGATCCCCGGAACTGCAGGAAGCGGTCTACAGCAAGGAGCCGGCTGCGAGCATCGTCGAACTCAAGATGGCCCGGGAGAACCGGGTCTACCATTCTCTGAAGAGGGGGACCGATATCGCCGTCGCCCTTTTTCTTCTGATCCTTTTTCTGCCCATGATCCCGGTCGTGACGATCCTCATCAAGCTCGATTCTCCCGGGCCGATCTTTTTCCGGCAAAAACGGGTCGGCAAGAACGGAAGGATTTTCAACTTTTACAAGTTCCGGTCCATGGTCAGCGGCGCGGAGAGCGGTATCGGAGCGCTCAGACCCCTGAGCGGCGTCGACGGCCCCGTGTTCAAGATAAAGGACGATCCCCGCATCACCCGCGTCGGTCGTTTCCTGCGTCGTTCGAGCCTCGACGAGCTGCCGCAGCTCCTCAACGTGATCAGGGGAGAAATGAGCATCGTCGGGCCTCGGCCGAATCTCCCCTCCGAAGTCTCCCAGTACCTTCCCTGGCAGAAGAGGCGTCTCGAAGTGACGCCGGGAATCACCTGTTTCTGGCAGATCGCAGGGCGCAGCCATATCGGTTTTCAGGAATGGATGCGTCTCGATCTCGAGTACGTGCGTAAGCGAAGCTACATCACGGATCTCAAGATCATGTTCAAAACGGTTCCAGCCGTGATCGCCAGGAAGGGAGCCTACTGATTTCCCGGGCATATATCTTGCATTTAAACAATTTAAACAAATTGACAGAGCCTCTCCGTGCATATAGAGTCTTGCTCAATCGCGTGCAATTGCTGGAGTAATGGCGGATTCTCTGTAGGGCGAAGGTGGATGATGGACAATCGGAGCGCAAGGGTTCTGGTCGCTCTCGGTCTGCTCCTTTTCATGCTCGGGGGCTGCGGGAGCGGCAACCGCTTCATCTCGAACCGCGGCGGAGAGATAGAGAGCGGCGAGCTCGTTCTCGATTCCATTCCGCGGCGGGCGGATCCGTCCGAGTACGTGATCGGGCATGGGGACGCGATCGACATACTTTTTCTCTACAACAGCGATCTTAACCAGATCGATCTCAAGGTGAGGCCGGACGGAAAAATTTCTCTCCCCTATATCGGCGACATCGTCGCGGCGGGAAAGCCGGTATCCGCGCTCGATAGCGCGATCACGGCCCGCTACGCGGAAATCATCGTCAATCCCGACCCGGTCGTCATCTTGAGAAAGTTTCAGCCGGATGTGATCTATGCGCTCGGAGACGTCCTGAGCCCCGGCGGCTATGAGTATCGCAGAGGCATGACGCTCGCGAGCGCTCTTGCCTTGGGCGGAGGACCCGGCAAGAGCGCGAAGAAGAACGGGGTCCTCGTCATCAGGCGCGTCGCGCCCGACCACGTCGTCGGCATCCAGGTCGATATCGACGAGCTTTTTTCCGGGAAGCGGTTCGATCTCGACATTCCTCTTCAGGCCTTCGACATCGTTTATGTGCCGAAATCGAAGATCGCGCGAGGCCAGGATTTCATGGTTGCGCTCAAGGATATTATCATGACGCCGATGGATTTGTACTTGAAGGGCTGGCAGGCGGCGAATGTGAAGATACTGTACGAATTTTACCGGAAAACCGCGACGGGGCCGTGACGATCGTATGGAACCAGTTGAAGTAAAAAAAGAATCGACGGTAAAGGATTTCCTCGAGGTCGTCTTCCGCAGGAAGTGGATCATCCTCGGGATCGTTCTGATTTCGACGGCCATCGTCGTCATCCTCAACCTGAGGAAGCCCGCCGAATACGAGTCGGCCGCGAAGGTGCTCATCAAGCGCGGCGAAGCGCCGGGCGTCTTCGATCGGGGCGTGCGCACGCTGAACTGGGAGGAAGAGATCTCCTCCCAGATCGAGATGGTGAAATCGCAGACGGTCGTGTCGAGCGCGCAGCTGATCGTGTCGCAGTTCTATCCGAAGGGGTACACCACCAACAGGCAGATACAGCTCGCCAAGGTCAATTCCGGCGTCGTCACGACCTCGAACGTGATCTGGGTCACGTATGGTTCGGACGATCCGGTTTTCGTCGAAGCCGCGGTCAACGCGATCGTGACGGCGTACCGGGAGTATTACAGCAACACGAAGACGCCTCCGGAGATGGAGGATTTCTTCTCGGCGGAGATCGAGCGGCTTCAGGAAGAAATCGAGTACTGGCGCGAGCATAAGGAGAAGGTCCTCAAGGAAGGGGACATCATCGCTATCGAGGATCAGAGGAGAAATCTTCTCAACCGCCTCGAAACATACGAGAGCGACCTGGACCGCTTGATCCGCGAGCGCCGCGAGAAGGAATCGGTGATAGCGAGGCTCGAGGGCCTCCTTGATTCGAAAATCGAGGATCTCGCCGCGATTTCGAGCGACCTCACCGGATCCCAGCTCGAAGTGGAGCTCATGAAAGATCTGCGCATCAAGCTCCAGGATCTCAAGATCAAGGAGTCGGAGTATTCCGGCAAATATACCGACAGGAATCCGGAGCTTCTGAGGGCACGTCAGCAGATCGAGGATCTGCGGCAGATGGTGCTCGCCGAGATACGCACGCAGCTCCTGCTCAACAAGAACAGGCTCCTGATTATCTCGGAGAAAGAGGAGACGCTCCGGCAATTGCTCTCGAATCTCGAGCTGGACAAAGCCCGCTTTCCTCGGGCGGAAGTGGAGCTCGAGCGGATCGACGCCGCGCTCGCGAAGCTCTTGCGCACGTATGACAACGTCGTCGCCCAGCAGATGGAGGCGAAGATATCGCGTGCGAGCAATCCCGAATGGACGGTGACGATTCTCAACCCGGCGAGCCCTGCGTACCAGAAGAAAACGCGGGATTACGTTCGGATAGCCCTCGGACCCGCGTTCAGCCTCCTCATCGCGCTCGGGCTCGCGTTCTTCATCGACAATCTCGATCATTCGATCAAGAATATCGCGGACGCCGAGGAGAATCTGGGACTCTCCGTTCTCGCCAGCTTTCCCGAGACGGACAGGAAATGATGCGGTATGTACGAAGATTTCTACGGATTCAAGGAGCTTCCTTTCAACGTGACCCCCGATCCGCATTTCCTCTACCGGAGCGCGAGCCATCGTGACGCGCTCGCCTATATTACGTACGGCGTCTTTCAGCGGAAGGGTTTCATCGCGGTGACGGGAGAGGTCGGGGTGGGAAAGACGACGGTCGTCGGGGCTTTCGTCGATCTTTTCCAGCCGTCTCTCGAGGTGGCGTTCATCTTCTCGACCAAGTTCCCGTTCGACCAGCTCCTGTACCTTATCTGCAAGGATTTCGGTCTCGAGGTCGAGGGGAAGAACAAGGCGCAGATGCTGCTCGCGCTCAACGATTTCCTCATCGAGCGAAACGAGGGGAACAGGAATTCGCTGCTCATCATCGACGAAGCGCAGAATCTCTCGCCGGACGTTCTCGAGGAGCTCAGGATGCTCTCGAACCTCGAGACGCGCGACCGGAAGCTCCTGCAGATAATGCTCGTCGGACAGCCCGAGCTCGAATCGATCCTGAACATGAACGAGATGCGGCAGCTCAGGCAGCGGATCCCGGGGATCTGCAGGATATCGATGCTGAACCGCGAGGACGTCGAGAATTACATCAAGTACCGGCTCGAGATCGCGGGGGGGAGGAACGGGGCGGTGAACTTCACGGCCGATTCGTTCGAGGAAATCTATCACTTTTCGGGAGGGATTCCGCGCCTCATCAACGTTCTGTGCGATCGGGTCCTTCTCATCGGATACGTCGCGAACACGCGCGTCATCGACGGGCGCGTCGTCCGCGAAGGGATGCGGGACCTCGCGTCGTCCGAATCGGCGGACGTGGGCCGGCGCGTGCGGCCGCGATTGTAGCGCGCCGCGCGCTGCGGGAGGTCATGGTGAGCAAGATATACGACGCCCTGCGAAAGGCCGAGCGGGATCGCGGACGGCCGGGCGGCAAACCCGAGCGGACGACGGAAGCGCGCGCGCCGCGGTTTCGACACGAGTCAATTCTCCTCGCGGGGATGGACGAACGGTTCCACCGATCGCTCCTCAATCTCAAGAATTCGATCGATTCCGGGATGAAGGGTAAGGAATCGCGCGTCATCCTCTTCACGAGCGCGATCAGGGGAGAGGGGAAAACGACCATCGTCGCCTCCCTCGCGCGCGTGCTCGCATCCGGCGAATCGTCGAAGATACTTCTCGTCGACTGCGCGGTGCGCAATCCCGAGCTTCATCGGCTCTTCGGGCTCGGCAACGAAAAAGGCCTCGTTGACTATCTCGCGGGCCGGGCCGCGATCAAGGACGTGATCCAGATCGTCGACCAGGGAGCGCTCGACCTCGTGGCGGCGGGAACGATCGACGGGGTCGAGGGCACGCAAATGCTCTTCGGCTCCGACCGATTCGCGATCTTCATCAAGGAAGTCGCCGCCGCGTACGAATATGTTCTCGTCGACAGCTCGGCGATCCTCGAGGCTCCCGAAACGCCCATCCTCGGTTCCCGCGTCGACGGCATCGTTATGGTGGTATTCGCCGGTAAAACGCGCCGCGAAGTCATCAAGCGGGCGATGACGATGGCCGAAAAGCTCGACGGCGAGTTCATCGGCACGGTTCTCAATCGGAAACGATACCACATTCCCGAATTCATCTACAGGCGAGTATAGAGCACACGGTGGAACGATCCCGCGCGTGGTGGCAGAGTCGATCGAGAGAGTTCCTCTCGGAATGCGCGCGCCTCGTCGAATGCCGCGTCGGCGTCGAGGCGAGCGAGGCGGTATTTCTGTGCGGCAGCTTCGCGGGGGGGGACGAATCGATCGCGCTCGGAACGGATCCGCCGATTCTCCTTTCGGACGTCGACCTCGTCGTCATAGTGAAGTCGCTCGAGGCGCTCGTCGAATGGAGCGGCCGCAGGGCGGAGCTGGGCGAGGCGTGCGAAGCGCTGTGGCGCGACGTTCGGTTCTCGGGGAGGGTCGACGTCGGCGTGATGCTCGCCCGGGATCTCGAGGCGATGCCCGCGAGACCCGGCGTTTACGACATGCGGGCCCTGGGGAAGGTTCTCGCGGGGAATCCCGCGATACTCGAGCGCATTCCCGCCTATGCCCCGTCGGATATCACGGCGCGGGAGGCGGTCGTTCTCGTCGAGAACAGGGGCGTTTCGCTCCTCGACGCGCGTCCCGGGAAACGCGTCGAAGCCGACACCGGATCGTACGCGATCCTCTATCGGATCGCGCGGGTATATACCGACATCGCGGCGGCGGCGCTTTCGATCGCCGGAACCTATGTCCCGGGCTACGCGGCCCGGGCGGAACTCATTCGAGCGAAGCTCGGGGCGGGGGGGAACGGTCCTCTTTCGAGGCTCATCGATCCCGTTCTCTGCGGCAGGATCGAACGGTGGACCGCATTCAAGCTCGAGCCGTCGATCGACGCCGCGGCCGCGGACGGAGGATCGCCCCGGCTCGACGCACTCTGGGAAGAAGCCGCGAATGATCTCGTCGCGTTCCGGAAGCGGGTTTCGGCCGGGGCGCCGGGCGCGCCGCGGGAATTATCAGGGCCTTCCGTCCGGGCGCGGGGGGAGGGGATCGGGTCCTCGGGAAGCCGGCGCGACCATGTGCGGGGATGGAAGGCGTATCTCTCGAAGGTTTCCGTTCCGAGGCGAATCGCGCTCGGCGCCGCGCTCGGGACGAGGCTTCTTTCGCGGAACCCGATCGACGCGGTGCGCGAGGAAGGCATGAAGCTTCTCGAACACCGCGTCACGCTCGGGGCGGCGGTTCCGGTGCGGGGGGCGCGGGGAGGATTTCCGTATCACGGCGGCACGTGGGATCGAGCCGCGGAAGAGCTCTGCTCCGCCTGGAACGATATCGTTTTCGGGCGCGCGAACGGATAGCGAATGAGAAACACCACGATCGTCATACTCATCGACGCGCTCGGATTCGCCATCGCGCGGACACACGGCTTTCATCCGGCCTCCCTGCCAGCACAGGGCCCGTCTCCGGACCGTCTTGGGCTTCAGCCAGGCCGCGCTCGCGTCGATTTTCACGGGGGTAATGCCCGATCGCCACGGTCTCTGGATGATGTACTCGTTCGCGCGGAAGCGCTCTCCGTTCGCATGGCTCGCGCTCGTGCCGCGCCGTGTGTCGGCGCGGAGACTCTGGCTGCGCCGCGCGATCCGGTGGCGTCTCGAGAACGTGACGGGCGTGAGGGGATACTACAGCCTCTACGACGTTCCACGGGAGGTTCTCCCGCATCTCGACATTCCGGCGCGCGGGGATATATTCGCCCCGCGGGGCGCCGGTGAAACGCGGACGATATTCGATTGGCTCGACGAAGAGGGGATTCCGCGTATGGGATGGGATTACCGGATGGCCGAGGGGCGAGCGTTCGATGAGCTCGAGGAGGCGGTGCGCGGGCGCAGGGCGGCCTTCTACCTGCTTTATACGGCGGGGCTCGATTCCGAGCTGCACCGGGCCGGAACGGCGGCGGCGCCGGTTCGTGAGCGCCTCGCCTGGTACGCGGAACGGATCGAAACAATCGCCGCGGCGGCGGGTCCCGACGCTCGCATCTTCGTTCTCGGCGACCACGGGATGTGCGACGTGAAGGGGAACATCGATATCATGAAGGAGATCGAATCGCTCGGTCTCGACGTCCCGGGCGATTACGTTCCCTTCTACGACTCCACGATGGCGCGCTTCAAGATCCGCTCGGCGCGGGCGCGCGACTCGATTGGAAAGCTGCTCGGCGATCGGACCTTCGGGCGAGTCCTGGGGCCGGACGAGACGCGGCGGCTCGGCGTCGCTTTCCCCGACGGGTGTTTCGGGGATATCGTTTTTCTCGCGGAGCCGGGGATCATTTTTCTTCCGAGCTACATGGGCGCCGAAGGCGTCGCCGCCATGCACGGCTATCATCCGGACGTCGAGGGGATGTCGAGCCTCATGCTGTCGAACGTCGCGCTCCCGGAGGACGAAATATCGCTCACGGACGTCGCGGCCATCGTGTGTCCGGGCTTCCGGCCGTCGTCGGGGGGTGAGGGGGCGTGACGATGGAAAAAGTCGGACGGGCCATGTCTTGGAGCTTCGTCGCGCGCGTCGCCGCGTCGGCCGTCGGCTTCGCGGCGAACATATTCATCGTTCGCGCGCTCAGCGAACACGACTGGGGCATCTACAGCGAGATCAGGACGATTCTCCAGTTCGTGCTCGTGTTCTGCATGATCGGCATCGACGCGGCGATCCTCAAGTTCGTTCCCGCGCTCAGGCTGCACGGCGGCGCCGCGGCGTTCGCGAGGACCTTTCGAAGGCTCGTTCTCGTTCAGATGGGCGCATGGGTCGCGATCCTGCTCCTGAGCCGGATCGGCGGGGATCTCCTGGGCTCCTTCTTCGGCGATTCGTCGGGCCGTTTCGGCTTCTATCTCCAGGTGGCCGTCGTCTGCTTCGTTTTCGAACTGTTCATGCTGCTCCTCAATAATCTATTCCAATCATGGTACGAGACGAAACGGCTCGCGTACGCCATGATCGGCGGGAACGCGCTCTATTTCGCGCTCGTCGTCGTCGCCATGAGCAGGGGGCTCGGCATCGCGGCGGTGCTCGTTTCGGGCGCGGCGATGAATCTCCTCATGATCGCGTTACTCGCGCCCAGAGCCCGAGGGCTCATGCGATCGGTGAGCCCGGCAGGCACCGGGCCGGGCGTCGGCGCGGTGCTTCGCTTTTCGCTTCCCTTCGTCGTCACGGGGCTCCTCGGTCAGATCGTCTGGCGGCAGTCCGAGGTGCTTTTCCTCGGGCATTTCAAAGGGGCCGAGGCGGCCGGGTTCTTCAGCCTCGCGTACCGGATGCCGCAGATGCTCCTCGAGTTCGTTCCGCTCACCGTGTGGCCGATCGTCATGGCCGGCACGAGCGAGCTCTACGCGAAGGACGCGGGCAATCTGCCCCGCGCGATAGAGGTATATTTCAAGCTCATTTTCCTGCTCGTCGTTCCGGTCGCCGCGATGGGATTCGCCTTCGCGAGGCCGCTCATCCCGATCGTTTACGGCGCGAAAATGCTTCCAGCAGCATTACTTACGCAGCTGTTTTTCGTTGTCTTTTCGTATTCCTTTCTCTATACTCCGATGAGCATGGCTTTCTACGTCATGGGAAAAAGTTGGATTAACATGTTGATATTCATGGTGTTAGCGGTTATCGAGGTGGGCCTCGATCTTGCTCTGATACCGCCGTACGGGGTATGGGGGGGAATCGCGTCGGTGTCGATCGTTCTCTTCCTGGGAGTGGTTCTGTTCCATGCGGTCATGAGAAGGGTGCGCCCGGACGTGAAGACGCCGGCCGGTTTCATCGCCCGGTGCTCGCTCGCGGCCGTGCCGACGTGTCTTCTGTCCCTGATCGTTTCCCGCTGGAGCTCCCCGACGGTCGTGGCGCTCATGATTCCGGTCGGGATCGGCCTTCTCGTCGCGGGATTTCGCGTGATGAAGGTGATCGGGCCCGAGGAAAAAGAGCTGATCCGGAAGCTGCCGATCCCCGCACGGGAGCGGCTGCTCGCGATCTTCTGAGGGAGCGGAGATATGTTTCGCGGCAAGAAGATATCGGTGGTCATTCCGTGCTACAACGAGGAGGAGGGGCTCGCGCGCGTCATTCCCTCCCTTCCGAAGTCGGTCGACGAGATCATCGTCGCCGACAACAACTCGACCGACCGCACGGCGGAGGTCGCGCGGAAGCTCGGCGCGAGGGTGGTGTTCGAAGCGCGAAAAGGATACGGGGCGGCGTACAAGGCGGGACTCCCCGCGGCGACGGGGGACGTCACGGTCACCATGGACGGAGACGGCACGTACCCCGCCGACCAGATCGAGGAATGCGTCGCGTATTTCCTCGACCGGAATCTCGATTTTCTGAACGCCTCGCGATTTCCGCTCGAGGACGCGGGCGCGATGAGCTTTTCGAACAAGGTGGGGAACATGATCCTCACTCTGGCGACGCTCGTGCTGTTCATGCGGGGGATCCGGGATTCGCAGTCGGGAATGTGGATCTTCCGGAGTTCGCTCTACGGCGAGCTGGCGCCGGAGAGCGACGGGATGCCGTTCAGCGAGGAGATCAAGATCAGGGCGATCCGGCGTCCGAACGTCGCGTTCGACGAGTACCACATACGGTACCGTCCGCGGATCGGCGAGGTGAAGCTCGAGAAATGGCGGGACGGATTCCGGAATCTATGGTACCTCGTAAAACTCAGATGCACGCGGTAAGGAGTGTCGAATGCTCAAGAGCCTGTTTCTCATCGTCCTGACGGTCTTCATCAACACCACGGGGCAATTCATGGTCAAGACGGGGATCAACCGCGTCGGAGCGGTGAGCCTGACCGACGTTCATGCGATCATCAGGGCCCTTTCATCGGCGCTCGTCATCGGCGGGTTCGTCGTGTATTTCATCAGCGCGCTCGTCTGGATCAGCATTCTCTCGAAGGCGGAGCTCAGCTGGGCGTTTCCCATTCTGAGCCTCTCGTACGTCCTCACGGCGATACTGTCGCCGGTCCTGCTCAACGAGAGCTTCTCCGCCCAACGGCTCATCGGGACGCTCGTGATCTGCTTCGGCGTATTCCTCGTCTACAGGACGTACTGAGGCTCGGCATTTTTTCAAACATGGGAACCGCCGTATTCATTCTCGAGACCGTCGTCGTGGTCCTCTCGTTCCTCGCGGGACTCGGAGCGATCGGCGGACCCGTGAGCGTGCGCCTCGCTCTCGCCTTCTTCTCGCTTTTCGCGATTCCCGGATACTCGCTGAGCGCGATCGTGTTCCGGTCGAGCGGCTCGATTCCCGAAACGGCGTGCCGGATCTTCTCGATGGGGCTCGTGTTCGCATCCGTCGTCGTGTGCGCGGGCTTCGCGCCGGGCGTTTCTTATCGCGGGATTTCGTTTCTCGCGTCCGCGCTCGCGATCGCGCTCGCGTTCGCCGCGCTCGTGCTGCGGAAGCGAGGGAGGGATGACGCGAACGATCATCGATCCGGCGGCGCCGCGCGCGGGACCGGCCGGCCGCGCGTGCATGCCGCGATCGCGGGATGCGCCCTCTTCGCCGTCTGCGCCGGCGTCTTTGCGGGCACGGGGGAGATGAGATGGAACACGGATTCGCTCGATCACGTGAGCTTCGTGAACCGGAGCGTCGAGAGCGGCGTCCTGTTTCCCGGCGATTCGTTTTACCGGGAAGGGGACGGCGTCTCGGCAGATCCCCGAAAGGGGCTCTGGCATCCGGTGCTTTCCCTCTGGACGTATCAGACGCACGCATCCGCCGATCGCGTCTGGCGCGACATACCCGCGTTCATCTCGTTCTTCGCCTTCTGCGCGTTTCTCCTGTTCGCGATCCGGCTCTGCGGCTCGACGCGCTGCGCGGCGCTGTCATTCGCGTTCTTTCTTCTGTTCTACGGGGGGGAAGGGATCGCATGGATCGCGAAGGTCGGATTCAGCAAGAACGTCGCTCAGATCGTTCTCTGGATCGACATGGCCTTTCTGCTCGCCTACTACCGCACGGGGAGGCGCGCGTATGTCGTCGCGGGCGCGTTCCTGGCCTGTATCGGCACGGCGTACCACGCCGTGTTCGCGCTGCTGCTCTGCGTCTCCCTCGCCGGCGTCGGGCTCTACGTCACGCTGCTGCGCGGGGGGTTCGGCTGGCGCGGGGCGTTCTGGCGGAGCGTTCCGTACCAACTCGCGGGCATGGCGATCCCGCTCGCGATCAGGGCACCCGGCGCGTTCGCCGCTTCCAACTCGATTCACACGCACATGCAGGGAATGCTCGGGTTTTCCTCCAATCTGGCCGTCGTCGATCCGGCCGAGCTCGCGACGCGGTACGGCGTCGTCTTCTTTTTCGCGCTGCTCGCCGTTCCCCTCTTTCCGCTCGTCGCGGGGCGCGTCGAGCGGCGCGGTCTCGTGTTCATGCTCTTCATCGTGCCCGTGGTTCTCGTCCTCGATCCTCTCATCGCTTCGGCTCTCGAGCGGCGAATCGGGTATCTGCACTATCGCATTCTCGACGCGGCGCCGATCGTCGTCCTGCTCGCCGTCATCGTCGGCGGGCTCGTCGAGCGGCTCGTGAAAGGGACCGCGGGGGGGGAGAAAGGCGGGGCGGGCGCGAGGCCGATCCTCTCGGCGAGGGGCGCCGCGAACCGCGTCATGGCCGCGATTATGCTCGTGGTTTTTATCGCGTTTCCTCTGCGCACGGCGTCGTCGAACGTCGCGGAATCCGTACGCAGGCTCGTGGAGAAGCGCCCGCCGGTTTCCGCGGCGTACGCGTCTCTATTCTCCGCGCTCGAAGAGAAGATACCGGATCATTCCGTCATCGCGAGCGATCCGGTGACGAGCTACATCCTTTCCGCGTACACGAATCAGTTCGTCACGGTCGTCCTCGACCAGCACTGCTCTCCCGCGGACACGAGCGCGATCGAGCGGCTTCGCGAGGCGAGGAATCTCATGAGCCCGTCGATACCCTTCTCGGCGAGCGTGGCGTGGCTCGAACGGACGGGCGCGGACTACGTGCTCGTCAACGCGAATCTCGACGGAACGGCCGATTTCTTCAACTCCTTTCTGCCCGGGGCCGCTTCACGGACGCGGGAGAAGCTCCTTTCGTGCCCGTCTCTCGCGGCGAGCGTGCTCGATCGGGAAGGATTTTGCCTGTTCAAGATTCGCCGCGACCGTTCCGGCGCGCTGGAGGAGGCGTGCGAGGCGGCGCTCACGGCGGCCGTTCCGTGCCCGGCGTCGGGAGGGAGCGCGGAATATCCGGGAATCGACGACGGCGCGGGGACGGACGTCGGCGCGGGGATCGCCCTCGTGAATCTCACCGTCGACAATTATATGCTGCGATCCGGCGACACCCTCGCCGGGCATTTCTGCTGGAAGGCGGCGCGCCGAGCGGATTTCGGTCTTCCGTTCGACGTGATCGTCCGTATCGACGCCCCTTTCCCGAAAGGGGCGCTGTACCGTGACTGGTACGGCAAACAATACCGCCGGATCATCGAGCGGAGGGCGGGCGCGTATTACCGCTATACGTGGCGTGCCCGGCTCATGAGCGGCGCGGCCTATCCCGACATGTGGGAGGAGGGGCGCGCGGCGAGGCAGGATTTCGCGCTGCCTCTTCCGGCGTCGATGACGCGCGGCGCCTACGAGGTGCGCGTCAAGGTGATTCGGGCGGCCTATCTCGAGAACAGGAGCGCGGCGGATTACCTCTCGAACGACGATTCGCTGCAGGGCGTGCCCGTCGGAATGATCTATATTCGGGGGGAGACGGAAAGCGGGATCTCCGGACGGGGGAGCGCCCGGCCGCGGGCGCATCATGCGAGGTGACGCGGCATGACGACGCATGAAGAGGGCCGATATCGAATCGCATATTTCTCCGACGCGTCCTGGTTCGGAGGCGCCGAGCGATACCTGGAGCTTCTCGCGACCGGGCTGAACCGGGAGGAGTTCCGCGCGGAGCTCATCATCAACCGCAATCCCCGTCTCGAGACCTTTGCCGCGTCGATGGCGGCTTCAGGCGTTCCCGTGCATGAAGCGGCGCTCGATCTGCCCCGTTCTCCCGCAGGGATTGCGCGTTTCATGGCGCTCCTCCGGCGTCTCCGGCCCGCGATCATGCACTGCAACCTTCCCGGACCGTGGGGATCGCAGTACAGCCTCGTGGCGCCGCTCGCGCGGCTCGCGGGCGTGCGGCACGTCGTGACGACGGAGCATCTTCCCATGGTTCCGCCGTTCGCGAAGGGAAGGCTGCTGCGTAATTTCGGCAGCCGGTGGGTCGAGCGGGTCATCACGGTGAGCGAGAACAACGTCCCCTACCTTGTCGATTACCACGGAGTGCCGCGGAAAAAAATCCGTGTCGTGCGGATCGGCGTTCCGGAGCCCGTCCGCGGGCGGTCCGCCGGAATACGGGAAACGCTCGGAATCCCGAAAGAGGATTTTCTCTGCGTGATGGTCGGGAGCCTTGAAGAGCGAAAGGGGCATGCCCGGGCTTTCGACGCCCTCGCTTCGCTTCCCGGCGGCGTGAAGCTGATCGTGGCGGGAACGGGGGAGGAGGAGAGCGCGCTTCGAGCGAAAGCCGCTTCTCTCCGTCTCGATCGACGGGTGTTCTTTCTCGGATATCGCGCGGATGTGGCGGAGCTTCTGTCCGAATGCGACGCTCTCGTGCTTCCCTCGACGCTCGAAGCGACTCCGTACGTCATTGTCGAGGCGATGGCGTCCGGTCTTCCCGTCGTCGCGAGCGGCCTCTTCGGCATTCCGGAGATCGTGCGGGACGGCGAGACGGGGATTCTCGTCGATCCGGGCTCGCGGGACGATATCGCGCGGGCGATAGCGGCTCTCGCGCTGGATCGCGATCGCAGGGTCCGCATGGGGCGGGAAGCGAGAAAGCGCTACGAAGAGATGTTCAGGATCGAACGGTGCGTCGAGGAAACGCAGGCGATTTACCGGGACCTTCTCGGAACGGCGCCTTGCCGCCGGCAATGACATTCGGCTATACTATGCGCGTCGACGGCCGCGTACATCGAGACAAGGAGCGATTCTCTATGAAAGGTGTCATTCTCGCAGGCGGGCTCGGCACGCGCCTCTACCCCCTCACGAAGGTGACGAACAAGCATCTTCTTCCCGTATACGACAAGCCGATGATTTACTACCCGATCCAGACCCTGATCAACGCGGGAATACGCGACATTCTCGTCGTCACGGGAGGCAACAACGCGGGAGAGTTTCTCCGGCTTCTCGGCAACGGGAAGGATTTCGGCCTCGCGCATATCAACTACACGTACCAGGAGGGCGAGGGGGGGATCGCCGAAGCGCTCCGGCTCGCGGAGTACTGGGCGGCGGGCGACGCGATCTGCGTCATCCTCGGAGATAACATCATCGAGAGGAATATCGTGAAGGCGGTCGATTCGTACCGGAAGCAGAAAGGCGGCGCGAAGATTCTGCTCAAGGAGGTTCCCGATCCCGAGCGTTTCGGCGTTCCGATTCTCAAGGGGGACCGGGTCGTCAAGATCGAGGAGAAGCCGAAGAACCCGGGTTCCGCGTTCGCGGTGACGGGCATATACCTGTACGACGGCCGCGTCTTCGAGATCATCAAGACCCTCAAGCCTTCAGCCCGGGGGGAGCTCGAGATCACCGACGTCAACAACGCGTATATCGAGCGGGACGGGCTCACGTGGGATATTCTCGAAGGCTGGTGGACCGACGCGGGGACGTTCGAGTCGCTCCGGCGCGCGACGAACCTCGTCGCGGAAACGGGCGCGAACAAGCTCGATTGAGGCGTCACGCGAACGTCGAGGCGACGTATTCGCCGAGGGCTTCCTTCCATCCGCGCATGGGGGCGAGACCGAGCAGCTCGAATCCGTAGTTCCGCAGCGCTTCCATGCGGGGGCGGGGGGCGGGCAGCGGGAATTCGTCGGAGGAGACCCCCACGAGGCTGCAGCCCTTGATTCCCGCCGCGTTCACGATCTCGCGGGCCATTTCCAGGCGGCTCGCGCATCCGCTATTCGCGCAGTGATATCTTCCGTAGAGCCCCGATTCGATGAATCCGAAAATCCCCTTCGCGAGATCGACGGTAGAGGTGGGCGAGCCGAACTTGTCGTTCACCGCCCTGAGCTCGCGGGAGGCGCGCGCTCTCTCGACGATCTTGGCGACGAACTTCTTGTCGTCGCGTCCTCCGCCGAAGAGCCAGCACGTCGAGAAGATATAAAATCGCGAAAGGACCTCGCGGATGGCGAGTTCGCCTTCGTGTTTCGAGCGCGCGTACGCGTTGGCCGGAGAGACGGGATCGAATTCCATATAGGGGGAGTCTTTTCGGCCGTCGTACACCATGCCGGTGCTGACGTATATCATGACCGAGTCGGCGGCCCTGCACGCGAGCGCGACGTTTCTCGTCCCCGCGGCGTTGACGCGGCGAGCCTCCTCCGGATTCGTTTCGCATCCGTCGACGTCGGTCATCGCGGCGAGGTGGAGGACGAATTTCGGTTTCGCGCGGCGGATTTCCTGCGCGATCGCGCAGGCGTCGCGGACGTCGGTCTCATGATAATCGCCCGGGAAGACGTCGTACCGCCCGGCGAACACGGGAACGGCCGCCTTTCCGAGCATGCCCTTCGCCCCCGTGATGTAGATTCTGTCCACGGTGTGCTCCCCGGGGAGGCTCAGCGGTCCTTCCGGCTCCAGTCGTACGGTATTTCCTTCGAATGCGCTTCGATGCGGAACTCGTCGGGATCGTCGTAACGATAGAGCTCCGTCGGCGTGTTGATGACGATCGCTTCCTCGTTCGAGATGCATTTGAAGCCGTGGCAGACGCCGGGCGGGATGTGGATTCGCACCGGATTGTGCGTCCCCGCGAAAATCTCGACGAGCTCGCCGCGCGTGGGCGACGTGTCGCGCATGTCGTAGAGAACGATCTTCATCATGCCCGATACGACGACCATGTTGTCGTGCTGCTTCTTATGGTAATGCCATCCCTTGACGGCGCCGGGATACGCCGTGGTCATGTAGACCTGGCCGAACGTGACGAAATCGCCGTCGTCGCTCCGCATCATCTCCATGAGGCGGCCGCGCTCGTCGGGAATCACCTTGAGCTTCGTTACCGTGACGCCATCGATCATGGAAGATCCCTCCGTGCCGCGAAACATTTTCATGCGAAAAGAGCCTTCATCACTGTATAGAAGGGGAGTCTCCGTGTCAATGCCTCTCGAGAACGCGCCCTCGCGGCGCGCCGCCGCGGAAGAGACCATTCATCGCGCCCCTCCACGCCCGTGCTCGCGGGCGAGCGATTGCATGTGCGGGAAGAGATGGGCGCGGAATATCTTCTCCCGGGAGAATTCCCGGACCTTCGCGGCGGTTTCGGGCCGCGAAAGGCGAATTTCGGCGATCTTCTCCGCGATCTCGGAAGCGCGGTCGTAAAAGCGGAATCCGTCTCCCTCTCGTATGGCCTCGGCGAGCCCTCCGGAGCGCGCGGCAACGACCGGAAGGTTGCACGCGCACGCCTCGATCACCGAGAGCGGAATCTCGATCGCGCCGGCCGCATAGCTCACGGGGAAGAAATAGCAGTCGGACGCCTGGTAGAGCTCGTGCACATCGCCGAGAAACTCGTCGATGACGATTATGCCGGCTCTGCGGAGCCTATGAGCCCAGGAGGGATCGAGCTCCCCCGCCTTGACGACCGGCTGCACGTCGGGTCCCCAGTCGCGATAGCGCAGAAGAACCTCGAGATTGCGGTTTTCCTTGATGGGACCGACGTGGAGCAGGATGAAGCGATCGCGCGGAAGATCGAGCGCGCCTTTGAGGCGAGCCCGGATTTCCGGGCTCACCGGCCTGAAGAGACGCTCGTCATAGCCCGGCATGATGAAGCCCGTTTCGAAGCCGAGCCGTTCGAGCCCTTCTCTGATCGAGCGCGCGGGGGAGAGGACGAGGTCCGGTTTTCCGAAGACCGACAGAAGCGCGTGCGATCGATCCACGCGCCGATCCTGGAGCCCGATCGCGATAGCGGGAGACTTGAAGAGAAAGCGGAGCAAGGCGGCGCGCGCGATTCCGAACGCGGTGAGCCCTGACCGAGGGACGTACAGAACGACATCGAATCGCTCCCCGCGGGCGATTCGCAGGAGCCGTCTCGTCGCGAGCGTCGTGGAAGACAGGGCCCGGATCGCGCGCACGTCGGGATCGAACTCTCCAACCGCATGTACGACAGTCAGTTCTCCCTCGCGGTGGAGGAAACGGCAGAGGTGCATGAGAAAAACGAGCGATCCTTCGCGCGGCCTGTTCGTTATCTCTTCGGAGGCAAGGAGTATCTTCATACGTATGGTGCAACGGCTTGAGAATTCGAGCTTTCTATTGCGCCACTATGATGTTTTTCAAGCGTCTGGACAACGAAAATCGGGCGGTTTCGGGCCGAAAATTGGAAGGATATTTGCTAAGATAGCCGCAAGCGGCGAATATTGGGGTGGCATCGCGCCGCTAAACATGATATAATTTTCCCACTTGGGCGAAGAGTCAAACGAGGTTGTGCATCATGAGCAAGAAGATCCCGTTCATTGACCTTCAGTCGGGCACCAGGAAAATCAGAAAAGAGATCGACGACGCGATCGGGCACGTCATCGACGGCACCGCGTTCATACTCGGGCCGGAGCTCGAAGCGTTCGAATCGGATTTCGCGAAATACTGCGAAACCGCTCATTGCGTCGGCGTGCATTCCGGCACGGCGGCGCTTCATCTCGCGCTCGCTTCCTACGGCATAGGGCCCGGCGACGAAGTCGTCACGGTTCCCAACACCTTCATCGCGACGGTCGAAGCCATCGTCATGGCGGGAGCGAAGCCGGTTCTCGTGGACGTGCGCGAGGATAACGCGCTCATCGACGTCGATCTCCTGAAAGCGGCGATCACTCCGCGGACGAAAGCGATCATTCCCGTTCATTTGTTCGGGCAGCCGTGCGACATGGATCCCATCATGGAGCTCGCGAAGAAGCACGGCGTCGTCGTCATCGAGGATTCCTGCCAGGGGCACGGATCGACGTACAAGGGGAGGAGAGCGGGCTCGCTCGGTCACGCGGCGGCGTTTTCTTTCTATCCGAGCAAGAATCTCGGAGCCTTCGGCGAAGGGGGCTCGATAACGACGGGCGATCCGCGCGTTTTCGAACGGGCGCGGGCGCTCAGGCATCATGCGCAGTTCAAACGCAACATTCATCAGGAGATGGGTTACAACTACCGGCTCGACTCGCTGCAGGCCGCGATTCTCAGGGTGAAGCTCGGGTACCTCGACGAGTGGAACGACAGGAGACGGGCCGCGGCGAAACGATATATCGACAATCTCAAGGGAACGCGCTACTGGCTGCCGCTCGAAACGGCGGGCTGCCGCCACGTGTACCATGTGTTCCCGATCGGATGCCCGGACAAGAAAGCGGTTACCGCGGCGCTCACCGACGCGAATATCGGATGGGGCGAACATTATCCGGTGCCCGTGCATCTTCAGCCGGCGTTTTCCCATCTGGAAAAGCGCGCGGGGAGCTATCCCGTGGCCGAGAAGCTCATGCGGGAATCCGTATCTCTCCCGATGTTTCCCGAGCTCGAGGCGGAAGATATCGACCGCGTCTGCGAGGTGCTCGGAGGAGTCGACCGAAAGTCTTGAGGTCATACGCAAGGAGGGGGCTATAGGCGATTGGATATCGACATAGCATAGGGTCGCGGAGGCGGAAACGCACAATGAGAAAGCAATCGATGGCCCTGGACACCGCTCAGAAGTTTCAGCAGCATTCGGAAAGCCTCGCGAGCCCCGCCGGACTGAGATTCCGCGGGCGCATGCTGTCGGAGCGACTCGCCAAGCGCCTGATCGACGTGGGCGCCGCTCTCTTGGTGGCAATTCTAGGCTTTCCGTTCTTTCTCGCCGTTGCGCTGCTGATCAAGCTGACGTCTCAGGGACCCGTGTTCTACTCTCAAAAACGTGTCGGGGAGCATGGGAGAGGTTTTACCCTTTTCAAGTTCCGCACGATGCGGCAGGATTCCGACGACTCGATTCACCGCGAGTTCACGCGCAGCTTCATCGAAGGGCGCATGCCCAATTCAAGCCTTGACGAAAAATCACCTTCCGTATATAAGTTGACGAACGACCCGCGCGTCACCCCGGTCGGGAACTTTCTGCGGAAAACGAGTCTTGATGAGCTTCCGCAGTTCATCAACATCCTCAAGGGGGAAATGACGATCGTGGGGCCGCGGCCGCCCTTGCAGTACGAGCTCGAGTACTACGAGGAATGGCACAAGCTCAGGCTCGAGGTAAGGCCGGGGCTCACGGGGCTCTGGCAGGTGAGCGGGAGAAGCAGCGTTCCGTTCGACGAAATGGTGAAGCTCGATCTTTACTACATCGAGCATTGGTCGTTGCTCCTCGATCTCAAGATCATGCTGAGAACGGTTCCCGTGATGCTCTTCGGATCGGGAGGGTATTGAGAAATGGAGGCGTCGTGCTGAATGTCGGTGTCGTCGGCTGCGGGTATTGGGGTCCAAACCTCATTCGGAACTTCACGAATCTGAAGACGTCCAAGGTGATAGCCTGCTCGGATCTCTCCGAGGATCGTCTCAATCACATGAAGCAGCTTTATCCGGCCCTGCGCACGACGACGAATTTCCGCGAGATCGTCACCGATCCGGGAATCGACGGCGTGGTCATCGCGACGCCGGTCTCTTCGCACTACCCGGTCGCTCGCGAAGCGCTCGAGGCGGGCAAACATGTCTTCGTCGAGAAGCCGCTCGCGCAGTCCGTCGACGAGGGGAGAAAGCTCGTCGAGCTCGCGAAGCGGAAGGGACGCGTTCTCATGGTCGGCCACACCTTCGTCTATACCGCCGCGGTCAACAAGATCAAGGACCTGATCTGGGACGGCGAGCTCGGCGACGTCTATTACATGGCCACCTCGCGCGTGAACCTCGGCATTTTCCAGGACGACATAAACGTCGTGTGGGACCTCGCGCCGCACGACGTCTCGATCATGAATTACGTGCTCAACGCGCGTCCCTTGTCGGTCTCCGCGATCGGGCAATCCTATATCAGACCCGGGATAGAGGATGTCGCGTTTCTCCTTCTCAGATACCCGCAATCGACGATCGCGAACATACACGTCTCGTGGCTCAACCCGAACAAGATCAGGAGCACGACGGTCGTGGGGAGCAAAAAAATGCTCGTCTATGACGACGTTTCGAGCCTCGAGAAGATCCGGATCTACGACAAGGGCGTGACGGTGACGCCCCACTACGACACGTTCGGCGAATTTCAGCTGTCCTATAGATACGGCGACATCTCCATTCCGCGCCTCGACGACGCCGAGCCTCTCAAGATCGAGTGCCAGCACTTCGTCGACTGCATCGAGAAAGGCGCGTCCCCGCGGAGCGGCGGGACGCACGGGCTCGAGGTGCTTCTTACGCTCGACGCGGCGGATCGCTCGATGCGGGAGCACGGCAAAGAGGTCACGATCGAGTATCCCGCAATCATGGATTCCGTGTGATGAAGATCAATCTCGTTCCGCACAAGCTGGGCACCGTCCACCTGGGGGACGACTCGTTCATCGACGAAGGGGCCGTGCTCGGATATCTTTCCCCGCGCCGCGGCGTGAGCGACGTGCTCACGATCGGTTCGAACGCGCGCGTCCGGAGCGGGTGCATCATCTACGCGGGCTCCCGCATCGGAGCGCATCTCGAAACGGGGCATCATACCGTCATCAGGGAAGAGAACGAGATCGGAGACCATTTCTCCATCTGGAACGGGTCGACCGTCGATTACGGTTGCCGGATCGGCATGAGGGTCAAGATACACTGCCAGGTCTACGTCGCCCAGTTCACGGTCATCGAGGACGACGTGTTTCTCGCGCCCGGGGTCAAGATCGCGAACGATTACCATCCCGGATGCCCCGATTCGAAAGATTGTATGCGCGGACCGACGCTTAAGAAGGGCTGCCATATCGGGGTGAACGTGACCCTGCTGCCCTACGTCACGATCGGCGAAGGCACGCTCGTCGGGAGCGGCTCCGTCGTTTCGAAGGATCTTCCGCCGGGCGTCGTCGCTTACGGGAATCCCGCGCGCGTGCACGGGACGCTCGGCGAGATGCGCTGCAAGACGGGGCGCAGGGAAGCTCCCTACCTCTGACGGTTTTCACGATGACGTCGACGGGACAATCTCCTCGCGTCGAGATACTCGCGTCGACCCTCGTAACGGGGGGGGCGGAGCGCGTGATCGAGGCGCTCGTTCTCGGCCTGCCGGCACGCGGATGGGCCGCGCGCGTTATCTGTCTTCACGAACCCGGGGAGGTCGGCGCCGGGCTCGCGCGCCGCGGCGCGCCGGTCGTCTCGGGCGTCGCGCGCTTCCGCCGCGATCCGTTCGCGTGCGCGCGCCTCGCATCCCTTCTGCGCCGCGATCGCGGCGCCGTTCTCCTCTGCCTCGATCATCATGACGCCGTTTTCGCCGGCTCCATCGCCGCGCGCATGGCCGGGGTGAAGCACCGGTTTCTCGCCGTCCATTCGACGGGGCTCTGGGGCAAGCGGAGCTCGTTCTCGGCGAGCGACCGGCTCGTGCTCGGTTCGTTCGAACGGATCGTCGCGCTGGCGAAGGCGCACGCCGACTACCTCGTCCGGCGGGAAGGCATCGAGGAGAGGAGCATCAGGATCATACCGAACGGCGTGGACGCGACGCGGTTCCGTCCGGCCGGGTCCGAGGGGGAGCGCGCGGCGGTTCGGAGCGCCCTCTCGATTCCCGCCTCGAGCTTCGTCGTCGTGATCGTCGCCGCGCTCCGCCCGGAGAAGAATCACGGGATGCTTCTCGATGCGGCGGCGCTGATCAAGGCGCGGCGCGGCGATTTTGTCATATGCGTGGTCGGGGAAGGGCCGGAGGCGGGAAGATTGCAGCGGCGCTCGCGGGAGCTGTCGCTCGGAGACTCGGTGCGCTTCATGGGGCGCCGGGAGGATGTACCCGCGGTGCTTTCCGCCGCGGACGCGGCGGTGCTGTGTTCCCACCCGGTCGTCGAGACGTTCCCGCTCGCCCTTCTCGAGGCGATGTCGTGCGGCGTGCCCGTGGTCGCCTCCGACGTCGGCGCGGTGCGCGAGATGATCGTGGACGGCGAGGAGGGGCGCATCATATCGTCGGGGGACGTCGAGGCGCTCGTCGGGGCGCTCGTCGCCCTCGCGGACGCGCCGGACGCGGGAAGGCGGATGGGGATCAAGGGACGCGAGCGCGTCCTTCGGAATTTCACCGTGGAGGGCATGGTCGGGCGGTACGCGGAGATGTTCGGCGAGGCTCTCGGGAGAACAGGATGAGAGGATTCGTATGTCAATGCCGGTAGATGCGGTCGTCGCGGTCACGTACCGGTGCGATTCCCGGTGCAACATGTGCAATATCTGGCAGCTCCCTCCGGGGGAGGAGCTTGAGCCCGAGCAATTCCGGAATCTTCCGCGCTCGCTGCGGGACATCAACGTCACCGGGGGAGAGCCGTTCCTGCGCGACGATCTCGTGGAGATCGTGCGCATTTTCGACGAGCGCTGCGGTCATCCGCGCTTCGTGATCTCGACGAACGGATTCGAGCGGCGCCGCATCGCGCACGCGGCGCCCGGACTCCTGAAGATCGGGAGAAACGTCGGTATCGCGGTGTCCCTCGACGGAATCGGGGAGAAGCACGACGAGATACGGGGCATTCCGGGAGGATTCGACAAGGTCGTCGAGACGCTCAAGCAGCTGCGCACGATCGGCTACCGGAACGTCCGCGTGGCCTTCACCGCCCAGAGAAGCAACGTGAAACATCTCGGAGCCGTCTACGATCTCTCCCGGCAGTTCGGATTCCAGTTCACGACGTCCGTCGCGCAGAACTCGGACTTCTATTTCTCGACCGCGGAAAATCAAACGGTCGATCCGGCCGATCTCTCCGCCGAGCTCAGATACGTGATGCGCAAGGAGCTGCTGAGCCTCAGCCCGAAGCGATGGCTGCGGGCGTATTTCTACTCGGGCGTCCTCGCGTACAACGTGTCGCGGGAACGCATCCTGGCGTGCCGCGCGGGGCGCGATTCGTTCTTCATGGATCCGGCGGGATTCGTCTATCCGTGCCTCACGCTCAACAAGGCGATGGGAAATATCCGGTCGCACGGATTCGACGATATATGGGGAGGGACGGCCGCGGATACGGTGCGCGGCGAGGTGGATCTCTGCCGGCAGCCCTGCTGGATGATCTGCACCGCGCGCACCGCGATGATGCGCCGGCCTCACGAGCCCGGGATGTGGATCCTCGGCGCCTGGATGAAAATCGCTGCCGGAAAAAAGGTGGGATGATGCCGGTGGAGTCGGAAATGCCGGATCGGAAGCCCGGCGAGGAACGCCTCAGGATCGCGATGATCGGGTCGCGCGGATTGCCGCTCGTGTACGGCGGGATCGAGCGGCACGTCGCCGAGATCGGCACCCGGCTCGCGGCGCGGGGCCACGAGGTCACGGTCTTCGGGCGAAGGCCCTTCAGCGCGGGGGGGGAGCACCGCGGGATGCGCATACGCGTCCTGCCGTCGATTCCGACGAAGAACCTCGAAACCGCCTCGAACACCCTCGCGGCGACGCTTCGCGTTCTCGTCGAGCCGTTCGACGTCGTCCATTACCACGGCGTCGGGCCGTCCCTGTTCTCCTGGATGCCGGCCGCGCGCGGGATAACGACCGTCGCTACGATCCACGCGGGCGATTATCGACAGTCGAAATGGGGGCCTGCGGCGCGAGCGCTCCTGCGCCTCGGCGAGAGGACCGCGGTCCGCCGGTCGCATGCCGCGATCGCCGTTTCCCGGATCATGGCCGCCGAGCTCGAAGAGAGGTACGGCCGCTCCGTCGCCTATATCCCGAACGGAGCGGATCTGCGGGAAGCGCCTCCTTTCGACGCGGCCGGGGCGCTCGGAATCGCGAGCGGAAGATATATCCTCGCCGTCGGGAGGTTCATCGTCGAGCGAGGATTCCATACGCTGCTCGAAGCGTTCAGGGACCTGCCGACCGATTACCGGCTCGTCATCGCGGGAGACGCCCGGTTCGAGGAGAGCTACGAAAGACGTCTCAAGCGAATGGCCGATCCGCGCGTCGTGTTTCCCGGCTACGTATCGGGAGCGCTCCTCGACGAGCTCTATGCCCATTGCGCTTTCTACGTCCTTCCGTCCACGGTGGAAGGGCTTCCGATTTCGCTCATCGAGGCGATGAGCTACTCCCGTCCGGTGCTCGTGAGCGACATCCCGGAGAATCTCGAGGTATCCGAAGGCATCGCGGAGACCTTTTCGCGCGAAAACGCCGCGGATCTCTCCCGCGCGCTCGCGCGGATGCTCGCCATGGATGACGCGGAGCGGCGGCGAGTGGGAGCGGCCGCGCGGGCGCGGGTCGCGTCCCGATACACCTGGGATCGCGCGGCGAACGAAGTCGAGTCGCTCTACCTGCGGCTCGTGAAGGCCCGCCGGAACGAGCGTTGACCGCATCGACCCCCGCCACGGGCGAACGGCATTTTTTATTGACACTTCCGGCCTTTTCCTGTTAGTTAGGGCGGGATCGGGCACGCCGCGTGCAGTACGACGGGAGGCATGGGCATGGCAGGACGAATCGCGTTGATGCGCGTCGCGGAAGCGGCGGGGACCTTGGTCCTCGTGTGGCTTCTGGCCGGATGCGCCCCGAGAGAAATGGCGGGGGGAACGCGGGGAACGCCGACGGCCCGGAAAGACGCGGGCAGGGCGAGTGCCGTCGCCTCGGCGAAGGATTCCGCTGCCGCGGCGGGCGCTTCGTACGACGTCGAAGATGAGATGCCCGAGAAGAGCGTTCAACGGCCGGCGCAGCTCGTCGAAAGGCTGGAGCCGGTCAGGCCGGACACCATCAGCGTTCAGGATGTCGCGGTGGAAGAGTCGCCGAAGCAGCGGTACGACGTCGGATATCGGATTCAGGTTTTCGCGTCGGGGGATCGCGCGGCGGCGGAGAAGGTCAGGGAGCGGATCGGCGCCGAGACTTCCCTGAGCGCGTATATCGAATATGAAGACGGTTTGTACAAGGTCCGCGCGGGGGATTTCGCCGAGCGCAAGGACGCCGCTCAGGCCCGAGTGAAGCTCGCGGGAGCGTATCCCGGCAGCTGGATCGTGAGAACCACCATTCGCAGATAGCACCGGAATTCGAAGGGGAAAGGAGCCGCGCGCGAGATGCCGGAGTTGCGCAAGGACGTCATTACGGGGAGATGGGTGATCATCTCGACGGAGCGGGGCAAGCGCCCCATCGAATACAAGATGGAGAAACGCCCCGCCGTCGGGGGATTCTGCCCCTTTTGCGACGGAAACGAGGACAAGACCCCTCCCGAGGTGCTCGCGTACCGGAACCCGCAATCGGCCCCCAATTCGCGGGGCTGGAAGGTGCGGGTCGTTCCGAACAAGTTCCCCGCCCTTCAGATCGAGGGGGATCTCGACAAGCGGGCGGAGGGGATCTACGACACGATGCGCGGCGTCGGCGCGCACGAGGTGCTCATCGAATCCCCGCAGCATCTCACGCAGCTTCCCGACCTTTCGAGCGAGCACGTCGAGAGCATCTTCTGGGCGATACGCGACCGGTGCATCGACCTCAACAAGGATCCGCGCTTCAAGTACATCCTCGTGTTCAAGAACAGGGGAGAGGAAGCGGGCGCTTCGCTCGAGCATTCGCACATTCAGCTCATCGCGACGCCGATCATTCCGAAACGAGCGATGGAAGAGCTCGACGGCGCGCAGTTCCACTTCAAGCTCAAGGAGCGCTGCATCTTCTGCGACATCATCAAGCAGGAAATCGAAGCGAAGAAGCGCATCATCTTCATCAACGATTTCTTCATCGCGATCGCGCCGTATGCGGCGCGCTTTCCCTTCGAAACCTGGATTTTGCCGATCAAGCACGTTTCCGCTTTCGAGAAAACGGGATCCGATTGGTTTCCGCAGCTCGCCGATATGATGAAGCTCGTTCTCAAGAGAATCGACGAGGTCCTCGACGTTCCTCCCTTCAATTTCATCATCCATACGGCTCCCTGCAAGACTCCCGATCTCGAGTATTACCACTGGCACATAGAGATCATGCCGAAGCTCACCCGCGTCGCGGGATTCGAATGGGGGAGCGGGTTCTACATCAACCCGACCCCGCCCGAGCATGCGGCCGAAGCGCTCCGCAACCATCTGGAGCAGCCCGGTCAAAAGAACTCATGACAAAGGAATGACGATATGGCGAAGAGAGATCTGAATCTTGTCCTCGTGACGACCGAGATCGTTCCCTTCTCGAAAGTCGGCGGGCTCGCGGACGTCATGGGAGCGCTGCCGGACGAGCTCGAAAAGCTCGGCGCGTCCACGAGCGTTATCACGCCGCTCTACGCGTCGATCGATCGTGCCGCCTTCGGCATCAAGCCCGAGGCCTCGCTTCCCACGCTCGAGGTGCGCATCGCCGGGAATCTCGAACGGTTCCGCGTCTACTCGTGTTTCAAGCCCCGCACGAACGTCAGGGTATATTTCATCGACAACGACCGTTTCTACGCGCGGAAGGGGATCTATACCGTTCCCGAAACGGGAAAAGCGTTTCCCGACGAGGATGAACGGACGATATTCTTCAATCGCGCCGTTATCGCGGCCGTCAAGGCGCTCGATCTGCATCCCGACGTGATCCACTGCAACGATTTCCATTCGGGCCTCATTCCCGCGTACGTGAGCCTCGAGGGCCAGGACGATCCGCATCTCGCCGGGACGGCGACGGTGTTCAGCATCCACAACCTCGCGTACCAGGGAGTGTTCGGCCCGGAGTTCATGCAGAAAGCGGGGATCAAGGCCTCCCTCTTCTCGCCGATGAGCCCGTTCGAGTTCTGGGGCCGGGTGAACCTGATGAAGGTGGGAATCTCGTTCGCGGACGTCGTCAGCACGGTGAGCAGGACGTACGCCGAGGAAATCACGCGCACGGAGGAATACGGCTGCGGGCTCGAGGGGGTCCTGCGGTCGCGAGCGAGCGATCTCGTCGGAATACTGAACGGCATCGACATGGACGTCTGGGATCCGGCGAAAGACGCGCTCATTCCGCACCGGTTCACCACGGCGGCGCTCGCCGGAAAAGGGCAGAATCGCGCCGAGCTGCTCAAGGCGTTCGCGTTTCCGCAGACGGGCGCCGGCCCCGTGATCGGCATGATCTCGCGGCTCGTCGACCAGAAGGGATTCGATATCCTCGCGGAGGCCTTCGAGCCCCTTATGGCGCTCGGGATCAACCTCGTCGTCCTCGGGACCGGTCAGGAAAAGTATCACGAGCTCTACTGGGGTTTCGCGAAGAAATATCCCCGGCAGTTCGGGGTCAAGCTCGAATTCAACGACCGGCTCGCCCATCTCATCGAGGCGGGGAGCGATTTCTTTCTCATGCCGTCGCGTTACGAGCCGTGCGGCCTCAACCAGATGTACAGCCTCCGGTACGGAACGATCCCGATCGTGCGGGCGACGGGAGGCCTGCTCGACACGATATCCGACGTCGACGGCGGGGGCGAGTCCGGAAACGGATTCGTTTTCAAGGAGTATTCCTCGGTCGCGCTTCTCGACGCCGTGCGGCGGGCGGTCGATTTCTACCGCGACAAGAACGCCCTCCGGAAGGTTCGCAGGCGGATCATGAAAGAGGATCATTCGTGGCGGCGCTCCGCGGAGGAGTATTGCGCGCTGTACGAGCGCGCCCGGAGCCGCGTCCGCGTCGGAATGGGGTTGACAAAGTAGAGCCCCGGTTTCTATACTTACTGTTCGACAATCGATGAGGGGCGGGAATAGCTCAGTTGGTAGAGCGCAACCTTGCCAAGGTTGATGTCGCGGGTTCAAGTCCCGTTTCCCGCTCCATTTTTTATTGAGGCGGCATAGCCAAGTGGTAAGGCGACGGTCTGCAAAACCGTTACTCACCGGTTCGAATCCGGTTGCCGCCTCCAGCTATTAGACACCTTTCCGCTTCATGCTTCCGCTCCTTTCGGAGGGGCGGGTCTTTCGGGGGCCGGCGCCCTTTTCGCTTGCCGCACGAACAGCCATCAATTACCATCGCCTCCGTGCCGGGGTGGCGGAACTGGTAGACGCAGCGGACTTAAAATCCGCTGAAGCTTAAGCTTCATACCGGTTCGATTCCGGTCCCCGGCATTACTCTAGCCATGCGAGGATCCTGGATGTATCAGAGCTGCTCTTTCGATCGTCATGCCCGCGCTTCGATCGATCGACGCGGGCTCGGAATGAGATTCATCGGCTCCAGATGGGTGCGGATTCTCTTTCAGGCGATCGGCGTAGCTCTTTTCGCCGCCATCCTCACGCGCGTCGATCTCCGGAAGATATGGAACGCGTATCGTCACATACGAGTGTCCGAGGCGCTCGCGGGGATCGCTCTGCTCTACGTTCTCACGCTTCTCAAGAGCCTCAGATGGAGACGGATCGTCTCCACGCAAGGTGCAGAGGTGCCGGTCTTCATGTCGTTCAGGATATATGCGGCATCCCTGTATCTCGGCGTCTTGACGCCGGGGCACATCGGCGATTTTGCGAAGAGCTTCTACCTCGCGGGGAGAGGGATGACGGCCGGCAAGGCGATTTTCAGCTCGCTCGCCGACCGCCTCTTCGACATCGTGTTTCTTGCCGCGATCGGGTACGCGAGCCTGCTCTTTTTTCCCGGCATTTTCGCGAATCAGCTCCTCATGAGCTCCGTGCTGCTCGCCCTCGTGGCGACCGCGGTCGCCGCTCTTTTCTGCAGGAGAGAATTCCTCACGCGCTTCGTGCGGAGGTTCCTTTCGGGAATGCCCGATTGGGGAATCCGGGCGAGCATCGATCGGATCGCCACCGAATGCATCGGCGAATTCGGGCTCCTCGGGATCCGGACGGGGGCGATCGCGGCGCTGCTCACCCTCGGCGCGTGGACGGCGCATTATCTCTTCTTCATCATTTTCGCGAAAGCGCTCGGGCTCGGCGCGTCGATTCCCGTATTGATCGTATCGGTTTCGGCCGCCGTGTTCGTCTCCCTGATCCCCGTTTCGCTGTCGGGGCTCGGCACCCGGGATCTCGCCCTCATCCTCATATTCGGCAGGGCGGGCCTCAGCCGCGAAGCGGCGGTGACGTTTTCGTTCGCTTTCATTCTCGTCTATATCATACAGGGATTCACGGGGCTTCTCTGCTGGATGAGCGTTCCGATCGGATTGAGGAAGGCGCCGCGGGCGCCTGTCGAAAAGGGGGTACCATGAACGATATCAGCGAGAGATACCACACCGCCCCTTCCGGATTCTGGAGGGGGTTTCTCGGAAACCTCGCGTATTATGTGAGCTATCCACATACGTTCGCCTCGTGGCTGCACAAGATCCGCGGGGTGAAAATCGCGCATCCGCACAGGGTTCGAATAGCGGGGAACGTCCTCATCGATTCGCTGTACCCGGAGCTCGTCGAGATCGAGGATGACGTATTCCTCACGCGCGGGGTCGTGATCGTCGCGCATTTCACCCCGACTCCGTTCCTGCGAAAGTACATGGGAACCGAGCTCAAGAAGGTCCGCGTCGGGCGAGGAACGTATATCGGAGTCAGCGCGATCATCCTTCCCGGGGTTACGATCGGCGAGGGATGCATTATCGGAGCGGGATCGGTCGTCACGAAGGACGTTCCGCCGTACAGCGTCGCGGCGGGGAACCCGGCGCGCGTCATACGAAAGGTGATCGCCGGAGAAGAGGCGCATTGAGAGCAGGGCCCGTTCGCCCGGCCCGGCCTGAGGGAATACCATGCCGGCAAAGCTTCCCGTCGAAACGCTTCTCGAGACCGTAGTCGATACCGGTCTCTGCACGAGGTGCGGCACGTGCGCCGGCTCGTGTCCGGCGGATAACATCGCGATCGAGGATCCGCTCGGCGCGTGCATGCCGGTCGCGGGGGACGCATGCACGTCCTGCGGGCTGTGCCTCGAGGGCTGCCCGGGCGCATCGGTCGATTTCGCTCCTCTCGAGAAGAGGTTGTTCGGCGACGCCGTGCCGAACCGGCTTCTCGGCGTCGTTCGAGGCGCGTATCTGGCTCATGCGTCGGACGGCCTCGTCAGACGGAAGGGCTCGAGCGGAGGCGTCGTGACGGCGATGCTTCTCGATCTCGTCGGGCGCGGGGAGTCGAGGGGCGCGGTGCTGTTCGCGCCGCACCGGACGGAGCCGTGGCGGGGGTGGGGGAGAATCGCGTCGGCCCCGGACGAGATTCTTGCGGCGGCTCAGAGCCGCTATCATCTCAGCCCTCTCAATACCGCGCTCGCGGAGTTGCGCGGCGCACAGGGAGATTACGCGTACGTCGGCCTTTCGTGCCAGGTTCACGGACTGAGGAAGCTCCAGGCGGCGGGATGGGGACGCGCGGGTCTCCGGCTCTCCCCCGTCATCGGGATATACTGCGGGAACAATCTCTACTACGGCGCGACCCGCGCGATGCTGAGAAAGCTCGGCGTGAAGCGCCCCGAGGACGTCACGGAGCTCTCGTACCGCGAGGGAGCGTGGCCCGGCTCTTTCTCGGCGCGCACCGCGGACGGGACCGTGCGCTCGATATCGAAGTTCGACTTCAACCAGGTCATACCCTTCTACATCAACCGGAGATGCCTCTTCTGCGTCGATCTCACGAACGAGCTCTCCGATATCTCGGTCGGAGACGGATGGGCGAAGGAGGGCGGCGCCGACGGCTGGTCGGTCGTGCTCATTCGCTCGGAAACCGGAGAGCGCCTGTTCGACCGCGCGGTGCGTTCGGGCGTCATCGAGGCGGAGCGGATAACCGTCGAAGCGGCGGAACGGATGCATCCATACCCCTTCGATTTCAAGAAGACGGGATCGTTCCTGCGTCTCGGCTTGTGGAGGGGGTGGGGTTGCGCGGTGCCGCGGTACGATCGCCCCGGTCCCCGCGCCGCGTCCGGCCGGCGGTTGTTCGAGATCGTTCTGTCTCTCCAATTCGCCGTCGCCTCCACACGGGTCGGGCGAGGCGTTTTCCGCGTGCTTCCCGCGAAGGCTCTCGGCGGCGTTTTCAGGGCTTTGAGAAAACGATGGATGCGGTCGACGGCCCGTCGCTAAAAGATTGACCGGGGGAGCCGCCTCCGATAGAGTTTCAACCTATGAATTCACCAGCCACGTTCGATCCCGGCCGGGAGAGGTACGCCTGGGAGCGGCGGCTTCTCGAGGTCTGCGATCTCTACCTCGTCGGAGGAACGGTGCGGGAGATTCTCCGCGGCGCCGGCGCGGAGTCCGTCGACGAGGACTACCTCGCGGCGGGGATCGAGTACGACGATCTCGTATCGCGTCTCGAAGGCTTCGGGAGCGTGAATCTCGTCGGAAAGACGTTCGGCGTGATCAAGTTCACGCCGCCGTCGCGGCCCACGGTCGACGTTTCGCTCCCGCGAACGGAGTTCTCGACGGGAGTCGGTCATCGGGATTTCAGCGTGAGGTTCGACTCGCGGCTTCCCGTGGAGAAGGACCTCGAGCGGCGCGATTTCACCGTCAATTCCATGGCCCTGCATCTCGGGACGGGGATGCTCGTCGATCCGCTCGGCGGAAGGGCTGATCTCAAGCGGCGGCTTCTCAGGGTCAACCGCGAGGATTCGTTTCTCGAGGACCCGCTGCGTATTCTGCGGGGCGTCCAGCTCATGGCGCGGCTCGATTTCGCCGTGGAGGAAAAAACGCGCGCGGATATGAGGAGAAACGGCCCCCTGCTCGAGAGCGTGTCGGCCGAGCGCGTGCGTGACGAGCTGCACAAGCTGCTCGAGCTGGCGGAGAGGCCTTCCCGCGGATTCGTATTCATGCATGAAGAGGGGATTCTCGCTCGTATCCTTCCCGAGCTCGACGCGACGTTCGGCGAAGAGCAGAACGAATTTCACCCGGACGACGTTTTCATGCACAGCCTCAAGAGCTGCGACCGTGCGAGGCCGGAGCTTCACCTTCGATGGAGCGCTCTCCTCCACGACATCGGCAAGAAAGAGATGAAGCGGATCGTCGGCGGAAGGACCGTGTTCTATCGCCACGAGGAAGCGAGCGCCCGCGACGCCGACGCGATTCTCGAGAGGCTGCGCTGTTCGCGGGAGCTTCGCAAGAGCGTCGTCACGCTGATCGCGCACCATATGTTCAACATCACGGCCGATTGGTCCGATGCGGCCGTGAGAAGATTCATCGCGCGGGCGGGCCGCGAGAATCTCGACGATCTTCTCGCGCTCCGGGAGGCGGACGGGCTGTCGCGCGGCGACGGCGCGGTCGTCGCCCAGAACGCCTCGCTGCGCGCGAGATTCGAGCGCGTGCTCTCCTCGGACGCGGCGTTCAAGATAAGGGATCTCGCGATCGGAGGCTCCGACATCATGGAGGCGCTCGGCATCGGGGAGGGCCCCGAGGTAGGGAAGATCCTTCAAGAGCTCTTCGAGATGGTTCTCGAGAATCCGGAAGAAAACACGAGGGAAAAGCTCATCTCGCTCGCTTCGAGATTGAGAGAAAAATAATGAGAGCCTCTGCAATCGGTGTCAGGGGCACATCCGGGAGTGGGTTCGAGGGTTGTGCGCCTCGGATTCCAGGATGTCAAGTAACATACAAAAGGGCAAAGAGTTGATTGCAGAGACTCTCCCTAGAAGATAGGTGCATTACCCCATATTGTCAAGAGAGTATTTTGCCATGGGGGAGAAAAGATCGGAAGGCGGCCCTGCTGGATTTCGGGCCGAGAATCGAGTATCGTCATATGGGCGGAAAGGAGCTCCGAGCGCATGAATCGACTGGAGAAGCTCATTCTCGATATCAGAAAGCAGCTCTTCCCGTATCATCATGAGCATGATATCGCGAGGGGCTGCGAGCGCTGGGGAGTGCAGGATGGAGATTGCCTGACTTCGTGGGTAGCGGGTCAGCTCGAGGTATGCCGAAAGAAGAACAGGTGTGCGGATAAGCGGATGTGCGCCTTCTACAGCTACAGCGACCTCGCTCGGAAGAACTTCGAAATATGCCAGGAGGTTATTCTCGTCTTCGAAAACGGTGAGGCGAGGTGCAATTTCATCGAAGATACTGAACGGAAATAGCTCTGCCACATGCTGCCATTATGGCAATAATGGCAGTTAAATATCTGCCTCGAATTTTAGTTCTTACGCCTGTCCGTCCAAGCATAGCTTTAATTCATTATATATCAATGTGTTAAAAATATTGACACCGCGGGGCGTCTGGTATATTAATTGTTATAGTCATTCTCAATGAAATCCAACTGAAGGAGTGAGTGCAATGTCGAAAACAATAGGTATCGATCTTGGAACGACGAATTCGTGCGTGGCCGTGATCGAAGGCGGCGAGCCGGTCATCATTCCGAACCCGGAGGGCGGGCGGACGACCCCCTCCGTCGTCGGATTCAAGGACGGGCAGAGACTCATCGGGGTGCTCGCCAAAAGACAGGCTATAACGAATCCGAAGAACACCGTTTATTCCATCAAGCGATTCATGGGGCGCAAGTACGCGGAGGTGGCGAACGAGATCTCGGAGGTTCCCTACGAGGTTTTCCAGGGTCAGAACGGGGACGCGCGCGTGCGGCTCGACGGCACGGAGTACACGCCTCCCGAAATCTCGGCGTTCATACTGCAGTATCTCAAGGAAGCGGCCGAGAAGTACCTCGGAGAGAAGGTGACGCGGGCCGTTATCACGGTCCCGGCATATTTCAACGACAGCCAGCGCCAGGCGACGAAGGACGCGGGCCGGATCGCCGGTCTCGAGGTGGAGCGGATCATCAACGAGCCCACGGCGGCGTCTCTCGCGTACGGGCTCGACAAGAAGGGGGAGAAGACGATCGCGGTTTTCGACCTCGGGGGCGGCACGTTCGACATATCGATCCTCGAGCTCGGTGACAGCGTCTTCGAGGTCAAAGCGACGAACGGCGATACGCATCTCGGCGGGGACGATTTCGACCAGCGCGTGATGGAATGGCTCATCGGCGAATTCAAAAAGGAGCAGGGAATCGACCTCTCGAACGATCCGATGGCCATGCAGCGGCTCCGCGAGGCCGCGGAAAAGGCGAAATGCGAGCTCTCGACCGTTCCCCAGGCGGAAGTGAGCCTTCCGTTCATTACGGCCGACGCGAGCGGCCCGAAGCACTTCTCGATGAAGCTTACGCGATCGAAGCTCGAGGCTCTCTGCGCGGATCTCATCGAGCGAACGGTCGGCCCCTGCAAAGCCTGCCTCAAGGACGCGGGTCTCATGCCGACCGATCTCGACGAGGTGATCCTCGTCGGCGGCGCCACGAGAATGCCGGCCGTCCAGGCGAAGGTGAAGGAGCTTTTCGCCATGGAGCCTCACCGAGGCGTGAATCCCGACGAGGTCGTCGCTCTGGGCGCGGCGATCCAGGGCGGAGTGCTCGCGGGCGACGTGCACGACGTTCTGCTGCTCGACGTGACGCCCCTCTCGCTCGGGATCGAGACGCTCGGCGGCGTCATGACGAAGCTCATCAACCGCAACACGACCATCCCGACGCGGAAGAGCGAGATCTTCTCGACGGCCGCGGACAGCCAGACGACGGTCGAGATCCACGTGCTCCAGGGAGAGCGCGAGATGGCCGGAAGCAACAAATCGATCGGACGATTCCAGCTCGCGGGGCTGCCGCCGGCGCCGCGCGGCATTCCCCAGATCGAGGTGACGTTCGACATCGACGCGAACGGAATACTCAACGTCTCGGCGAAGGACAAAGCGACGCTCAAGGAGCAGAAGATCATCATCCAGCCCTCGAGCGGTCTCACCGAGAAGGAGATCCAGCAGATGGTGAGCGACGCGGAGAGCCACGTCTCCGAGGACCGCGCGAAGCGGGAGGTCATCGATCTCCGGAACCAGGGCGACCAGCTCGTCTATCAGACGGAGAAGCAGCTCGTCGAGTTCAAGGACAAGCTGTCGTCGGAGGACGAGGCGGAGCTGCGCCGCTCGCTCGAGGATCTCAAGGAGGCGCTGAAGCAGGACGAAAAGGAACGCATCCGCGGCGCCATCGACAAGCACAACGAGATCTGGCAGCGCGCGGCCCAGAAGATGTACCAGGCCTCGTCGCAGCCGGGACCCGGCGCCCCTGGCGGGGAGCCGCGCGCCGAGGAGGCTCCTCGCGAGAAGAGCGGCGACGGGAAGGTCGTCGACGCCGAATACGAGGTTCTCGACGACGACGAGAAAAAGAAGTAGGCCGGGCGGGGGATAGGCTGATGGAACCCGAAGCGCCGGGGCGTCGGACGCTCCGGAGCGAGATTTTCATTGCCCGGCCAGGCTTCGTGTTATAAACTGTAATGCAAACGAACGAATGGGCGATTAGCTCAGATGGTTAGAGTACCTGCTTGACATGCAGGGGGTCACTGGTTCAATTCCAGTATCGCCCACCATTTTTTTATAACCGGGGACGATTCGATATGGCGGAGCTCATCATGAGAGACGGCTCGCGGCGCGCGATCGCGCCGGGCGCCGCGCTCGCCGACGTGCTGAAGGAATTGCCCGAGGGCGTGCGGCGAAACGCCGTGGCTTTCAAGGCGGGGGATCGCCTCCTCGATCTGCGGGCGAACGTTCCCGACGGCGCCGATATCGGCGTCGTGACCGTCCAGGATCCCGAGGCGCTCGAGGTGTTGCGGCACAGCGTTTCGCATCTCATGGCGCTCGCCGTGCAGGAGCTCTTTCCGGGAGTCCGGTTCGGCATCGGTCCGTCGATCGACGACGGCTTCTATTACGATTTTCTGATGGATTCCATGCTGAATCCCGAGGATCTCGAGCGCGTCGAAGAGAAGATGCGGGAGCTGCTCAAGGGGGGCTCCCTGTCGCTCTCGCGCGAGGAGTTCGCGAGCGCCGACGCGATCGGCCTCTTCGAAGGGCTCGGTCAGCCCTTCAAGGTGGAGCTCATCAGGGATCTCGCCTCTCCGACGGTTTCCGTCTATCGCCTCGGAGGATTCACCGATCTCTGCGCCGGCCCGCACGTTCCCGACATCAAGATGGCCAAGGCGTTCAAGCTCACCTCGATCGCGGGAGCCTACTGGCGGGGGGACGAGCGGAATCCGATGATGCAGCGCATTTACGGAACCGCGTTCTTCAAGAAGGAGGACCTCGAGAAGGAGCTCGTCAGGCGCGAGGAAGCGAAGCGGCGGGATCATCGGAAGCTCGGCCCCGCGCTCGAGCTGTTCGATATCAAGGACGAGGCGGGAGGCGGACTGGCCTTCTGGTATCCGAAGGGATACATACTGCGCGAAACGATCGAGAACTACTGGAAGGACGAGCACCGCAGGAACGGATATCAGCTCATCATGACCCCGCATATCGCGAAGAGCGCGCTCTGGAAGACCTCGGGTCATTTGGACTATTACCGGGAGAACATGTTCATCATTCCCTCGGAGGATCAGGAGTTCGTTCTCAAGCCGATGAATTGCCCGGGGCACATTCTGGTGTACAAAACCAAGCTGCACAGCTACCGGGATCTCCCGATCCGCTACGCGGAACTGGGGACCGTCTACCGGAACGAGCGCTCGGGGACGCTTCACGGACTTCTCCGCGTCCGCGGATTCACCCAGGACGACGCGCACATCTTCTGCACGCCCGATCAGCTCACCGACGAAGTCGACCGGTGCTTCGATTTCGCGCACCGGCTCCTCGCCTCCTTCGGATTCGAGAACTACCGCGTCGAGCTGAGCATGCACGATCCCTCGAACATGGGGAAGTACGCGGGGACCGAGGACGAGTGGGAGCGCGCGGAGGCCTCTCTCCTCGCCGCGATCGAAAAGCGCGGGATTCCCTATCACAAGATGATCGGGGAGGCCGTGTTCTACGGTCCGAAGATCGATCTCAAGCTCATCGACGCGATCGGCCGGGGCTGGCAGGCGACGACGATCCAGTTCGATTTCAATCTGCCCCGGCGGTTCGACGTCCAATACGTGAACGCGGAAGGGCAGCGTGCATACGTCTACATGATACACCGGGCGCTGCTGGGATCGCTCGAGCGCTTCATCGGCACGCTCACCGAGCACTACGCGGGAGAGTTCCCTCTCTGGCTCGCGCCGATCCAGGTGCGGGTCCTTCCGATCGGGCCCGGCCAGCACGAATTCGTCCGGGCGGCGGTCAAGCGACTCGTCGACGCGGGAATACGGGCGGAAGGCGATCTGCGGGAGGAGAAGATCGGCTACCGGATCAGGGAGGCGGAGCTCCTCAAGATACCGTATATGGCGGTCGCCGGCGATCGGGAGGTCGCCGAGGGGGTTCTCGATCTGAGATCCAAGAAGAAGGGGAGAATAGGCTCGAAAAAAATCGACGATTTTATCGCCGAATTGATTGACGAGATCGCCAAAAAGACATATCTTTAGGATCGACAATCGATTTGACAAGCAGGGGGCGCATGCCTCCTCACCTTACGGTCTTCAATGTATCGGTAGGGTTTCATCATGAATCCGGTTCTGACGGGCGGGTGAGACTTTACCTGCCCTTTTCGTTTTATTGCCAGGAGGTGGCGGTATTAAGGAGAAGGAAAGAGAGAAGCGGGTTCGTGTGAACGAGCAGATTCGGTTGCCCGAGATCCGGGTCATCGACGCCGAGGGCAAGCAGCTCGGCATCCTCCAGACGGCGGAGGCGCTGAAGATGGCCCAGGAACAGGGCCTCGATCTCGTCGAGATTTCGCCGACGTCCCGGCCTCCCGTCTGCAAGATCATGGACTTCGGGAAATTCAAGTACGAGCAGAGCAAGAAGGCGCGCGAGTCGAAGAAGAAACAGCACACGACCCATCTGAAGGAGATCAAGATTCGTCCCAAGATCGAGGAGCACGATCTTCAGTTCAAGCTGCGGAACGCGGAAAAGTTTCTCCAGGAGAAGGACAAGGTGAAGATCACCGTCATTTTCCGCGGCCGCGAGATGGAACACATGGATATGGGACGGAAGATTCTCGACCGTATCGTCACGCAGTTCGCCGATATCGCTCTCATCGAGAAGGACGCGATACAAGTCGGCAAGATGATTTCGATGATCCTGGGTCCTCGATCCGACAGAAAAGGGGGCTAGATAACAGCCATGCCGAAGCTAAAAACAAATCGAGCCGCGCACAAACGCTTCCGCGTAACGGGAACAGGCAAGATCAAGCGGACGAAAGCGTACGGGAGCCATATTCTGACCAAGAAATCGAGCAAGCGGAAACGCAATCTGCGCAAGGGAACGACGGTCGCGGCAAGCGACGCGAGGCGCGTCCGCCGCATGCTGGGCATGTAACGGGCGGGCGGACACTACCATCACGAGCAGGCTTGCACGAGCCGCAGGAGGATTCGGAAAATGCCGAGAACCAAACATGGGGTACCCTCGAAGAGCCGCAAGAAAAAGATTCTGAAGCGGGCGAAGGGCTATTTCGGTAGCCGTCATACGCTCTATCGCCCGGCGCGCGAGGCCGTCAACCGGGCCCTCGTATACGCGTACCGGGACCGTCGCGCGCGCAAACGCGATTTCCGCAAGCTGTGGATCGCGCGCATCAACGCCGCCGCGCGGCTGAACGGCATGAGCTACAGCCGGCTCATCGACGGGTTGAAGAAATCGAATATCGAGATCAATCGCAAGGTTCTCGCCGAGCTCGCCATCAACGACGCGCCGGGCTTCACGAAGCTCGCGGAGATTGCGAAGGAATCCCTTCAATGAGCGAGCGATCCGATCGCTTCGGGGTCGATGAAATCGCGGAGCGGGCCGAGAAGGCCTTCGCGGAGGCCTTCGATCTCGACGCTCTGGAGGAGGCGAGGGTCCGGTTCATCGGACGGAAGGGGGAGATAACGACCCTTCTGCGCTCCATCGGAAGCCTTCCGAACGAGGAACGGCCCGCTTTCGGCGATTCGGTCAACGAGCTCCGCGAGCGCATCCTCGGTCTCTACGAGCGGCGCAAGGGCGCGCTGTCCGACGGCGCGGCGGAAGAGGATTATTTCGCGGGCGACCCGACGCTTCCCGGACGGCGCGCGCTGTCCGGCGGGCGTCACGTGCTTCATCAGGTCTTGCGGGACATCAAACGCATTTTCTTCGGGATGGGCTACTCCCTCGCCGAAGGGCCGGACGTCGAGCTGGATTATTACAACTTCGAGGCTCTGAACTTTCCGGCCGATCATCCGTCGCGGGACACGCAGGATACCTTCTACATCAACCGGGACATTCTTCTGAGGACCCAGACTTCGCCGGTGCAGGTGCGGTATATGGAGAAGCACAAGCCGCCCCTTCGCATCATCGTCCCCGGCCGCGTGTATCGGAACGAATCGCCCGATCCGTCGCATGCGTCCGAATTCCTCCAGATGGAGGGGCTCTACGTCGATCGCAACGTATCGCTCGCCGACCTCCGAAACGACATGACCTATTTCGTGCGCGCGTTTTTCGGATCCGACGCGAAGGTGCGTTTCCGGCCTCATTTCTTTCCGTTCACGGAGCCGAGCGCCGAAGCCGATATGTCGTGCTTCGCATGCCGCGGCTCCGGCTGCTCCATTTGCGGCAGGACCGGCTGGATCGAGATCATGGGAGCGGGAATGGTTCATCCGCATGTGTTTCGCAACGCGGGTTACGATCCGGACGCATACACCGGTTTCGCGTTCGGCCTGGGCCTCGACAGGATCGCGATGCTCAAGTATGGAATCGACGACATCCGGCGGCTCCTCGGAAACGATCTTCGCTTCCTGAGGCAGTTCTGGGCGGAGGCCGCGGGGGAGGTGTTCGAGTGAAGGCGAGCCTCTCGTGGTTGAAGCGGTACGTACCCATCGAGGAGGACGCGGAGACCCTCGCGCGCGATCTGACGATGTTCGGCGTGAACGTGGAGGGCATCGAATCACTCGCGCCGCCGTTCACCGGAGTCGTGCTCGGCAGGGTTCTCGAGGTCGCGAAGCACCCGGGCGCCGACAGGCTGAGTCTCTGCACGGTGGAAACGGGCGGCGCGCGTCCTCTGGGCATCGTCTGCGGCGCGCCGAACGTCGCGGCGGGAATGCGGGTCGCGGTGGCGGTGGAGGGAGCGGTGCTCGCCGGGGGCCTCAGGATCAAGAAATCCAAGATCCGGGGTGTCGTTTCCGAAGGAATGATCTGCTCCGAATCGGAATTAGGGCTGAGCGAGAATCATGACGGCATCATGTCCCTCGATTTCGACGGGAAGCCGGGGATGAGCCTCGAGGGCAAGCTGGGGCATTCCGAGTACGTCTTCGACCTCGAGGTGACGCCCAATCGTCCCGATCTCCTGTGCCATTTCGGGATCGCGCGCGAGATAGCGGCGCTCTACCGGCGAAAGCTCGTCGTTCCCGATCTCTTCGAGCTCGCTGCGGGCGGGGATTTCAATCTGAAGATCGAAAGCGGCGGCGATTGCCCGCGTTACACGGCCGCCTTCGTCGATGACGTCGCCGTGGGGCCCTCTCCGGCGTGGATGCAGGCGCTCCTCAAATCGGTCGGGCTGGGCCCGATCAACAATATCGTCGATGCGACCAATTTCGTTCTCATGGAGCTCGGACAGCCTCTCCACGCCTTCGACCGTGATACGCTCGCCAAGGATTCGATCGCGGTACGGCGCGCGAAAAAAGGGGAAAAGATCGTGACGCTCGACGGCGTCGAGCGGGAGCTCGATCCCGGCGTGCTCGTCATCGCCGACGACTCGCGTCCCGTCGCGGTCGCGGGAGTGATGGGAGGCCGCGATACGGAGGTAACGGCCGACACGAAACGTCTCGTCATCGAGAGCGCGATGTTCGATCCGCGGCTCGTCAGGGGCGCGAGGCAGCGCCTCAAGCTCGAGACCGAGGCGTCGTACCGTTTCGAACGGGAAGCGGATATCGGAGGCATGATGAACGCGGCCGCGCGCGCGTGCAGGCTCATTCAGGAGATGGGAGCGGGAACGCCCGCGGCGTCATGCGCGGAATCTCTGGACGATCCGAGACGCGTCGAGCGGCGGACCGTTTCCCTCAGGGTGAGCCACGCGAACCGCGTCATGGGCACCGAGCTCGCGGGAGACGACATAGCGGCGCTGCTCGATAGGCTCGAGCTTTCGTCGCGATCGTATGGAGATACGGTCCATGTCTCCGTCCCGACCTTCCGGCGGGACATCACGGAGGAAATCGATCTCGTGGAGGAGGCGGCCCGGGTCTACGGATACGAGAACATCGGCCGGGATGAATCGGCGCGGTGCTCCATATTCTCCGAAGTGCCTTTCGAAGACCTGAGGAACGACTCGCTCGTCGACTTTCTCGTTTCGCGGGGATTCGCCGAGGTGGTCACGAGCTCGTTCATGGATCCCGCGGATGCCGGGCGCATGGGATGGGAAGGACGGGACGAGCGTGGAGATCCGATGCGCGTGACGAATCCTCTCACCGAGGCCCAGTCGGCCCTCCGGACGAGCCTCCTGCCGGGATTGCTCGGCGTGGTGAGGCGTAACACGCGCGCCGAGCAGGAAGAGATACGGATATTCGAGCTGGGCAAGGCGTTTCTCCCGGGGCCGGAGCGCTCGGGGCTCCCGCGCGAAGAGCTGCGTCTCGCCGCTCTTTTCGCCCGGCATGGAGCGCCGCTGCAGTGGATGGAGCCTCGACGGCAGAGCGATTTCTTCGACATGAAGGGGGAATTCGAAGCTCTCCTCGAGCGGCTCGGGCTCGCGCAGAAGGCCCGAATGATGAAGCCGCACGACGGGAAGGGGCAGGTTTTCCAATGGCTCCTCGGCGGCGCCGTTCTCGCCGAAGGGGGCCTGATCGCCAAGGGGGTCTCGGACGCCTTCGACGTCGATTCCCCGATATTCTATTTTGATATCCGCCTCGATATCGTGCCCCCCGCGGGGACAGGCTGGCAGAGGTTCGAAGCGATGAGCCAATATCCCGCGGTGAAGCGGGATCTCTGCATCGTCGTCACCGACAAAGTGCGCTTTGCAGAGGTTAGAAATATTATCATGAAACAGGCACAATATCTTGATTCTATTCGAGTTTTCGATTACTATAGGGGGGGTCAGCTCGGGGAAGGAAAACGGAGCTATACATTCAGGCTGAGTTTCAGGTCCTCCGAGGGCACCCTCGACAGTATCGCGGTGGACCGGGAAATTCAGAGAGTAATCGGCGCTCTCGAGCGGGAGCTCGGGGCGACACTGAGGACGGAATAGGGGAGGAACGGCGCATGGCTGGAACCGGAACCATCAACCTCGATATGCTTGAGGAGAAGATCACGAAGGCGGCGGAGCATATCTCCCGACTGAAAGAAGAAAAAACGAAGCTGGAGCAGGTCAATAAAGAGTTGAAAGAAAAAATAGATTCGTTGTATATTAGTAACGGTGATTTAACGAGGGAACTCGAAATCTTGCGGACCGAAAAGAAAAAGACAGGAGATTTCGATCAAACGAGAGAGGAGATAAAAGGAAAGGTAGAGGAGATGCTGGCGAAACTGGATCAGCTCGATATCTGATTCATCGCCTGTTGAATACGGTGGGTACCCGGGAGGATAAGGCGGAAGCGAAAGGTTCGGCGTTGATTCTGAAAGGCAACCAGATGACCGAAAAGAGCACTGAAAAAGTGGAGATTTTTGGTCAGGAGTATAAAATCAAGGGAGTGGGAAACCCTCAGTATATTCATAAGATAGCTGGGTATGTCGACCGGAAGATGAGGGAAATAGCCCATTCGAGCGGTATCATGTCACAGTCGCGAATCGCCATATTAGCTGCTCTCAATATCACGGACGAGCTCTGCCAGGAGCGCGAGGAGCGCGAAAAGATCGAGGCGGAACTCGAAGGAAAGGCTGCGCGTTTGGGCGAGCTCCTTGATAGCAAGATCGGCGTTGAACGATAATCCTCCTTGCCCTGGGGTGTTGGCCGGAAATCACTGGACCGTGAGGAGAAGGTCATCGCACGCGGAACGAGAAATTCCCTACCGTGCTCGTGATGGAGAAGTAAATTTTTAGCCAACACCTTTAGCCCGGAAATCCTATATCTGGCCGCCGATGCCAAGCCCGGCGCGACCGGGATCGCAGAAACGGTCATGCGGATTTCCACCTTGTGTTTCCGGCTTTAAAGGGGCTTCACCACACGGCACAGCGTGGGGAATTATTTTCGCGGCGCTCACGCTCCCGCATCTCCCGCCTTCAGGACATTCAATCCATCATATCTCAAAGCGGTTGCAGCCACGCAGGGACGACGACTCGAGTCACGCGGAGGTGAGCGTCCCCGATCGATGATCGGGTGATAAACTATGCAAGGTGTATTCTTTTTTACGTCGGCCGGGATACTGGTTCTCTTCATCGGCCTCGTCGCGGGTTGGCTCATAAACAAGAAGGTCTCGGAGAGCCATCTCAAGCATACGAGGAAGCTCGCGGAGAACATCATCGCCGAAGCGCAGAGGGAAGCCGAAACGCAAAAAAAAGCGGCGATCCTCGAAGCGAAGGACGAGTGGTACCAGGCGAAGCTCAGATTCGAGAAGGAAACGCAGGAGGGGCGCCAGGAGCTCAAGAAGCAGGAGCGCCGTCTCGAGGAAAAAGAGCAGAACGTCAACCGGAAGGTGGATTACCTCGAGAACCGCGAGCAGGAGATCGGCGAGCGGCAGAAGCTCCTCGACGGAAAGCTGCAGGCGGTAGCCGAGAAACACGAGGATCTCAACCGCGTGCTTCAGATGCAGAACGACAAGCTCGAGAGAATGGCGGGCTTGAGCAAGGATGAGGCGAAGAAGCTTCTCATCGCGAATCTCGAAAGCGAGGCGAGGCACGAGGCGGCGAAGAAGATACGGGATATCCGCGAGGAAGCGGAGCGCAACGCCGTCAAGGAAAGCCGCGAGATCCTGACGCTCGCGATCGAGCGGTGCGCGGCCGATCACGTCGTCGAATCGACCGTTTCGGTCGTCGATCTTCCAAGCGACGAGATGAAGGGACGCATCATCGGCCGCGAGGGGCGCAACATCAGGGCGTTCGAAAACGCGACGGGCATCGACGTGATCATCGACGACACGCCCGAAGCGGTCATTCTGTCGGGATTCGATCCGATCAGGCGCGAGGTCGCGCGTCTTTCTCTCGAGAAGCTCGTCAAGGACGGGCGCATCCATCCGGGCCGCATCGAGGAAGTCGTCGAGAAAACGCGGAAGGAGCTCCTCGAGGAGATACGCGAAATCGGCGAGCAGACCTGCCTCGAACTCAATATCCACGGGCTGCATCCGGAGCTCGTGAAGCTCCTCGGCCGGCTCAAATACCGCACGTCGTACGGGCAGAACGTGCTGCAGCATTCGAAGGAAGTCGCGTACCTGTCGAGTCTGCTCGCGGGCGAGCTCGGCGCCGACGGCGTCATCGCGAAGCGTGCCGGACTCCTTCACGATATCGGAAAGGCCGCGGATCACGAGATGGAGGGCGGCCACGCGACGATCGGCGGAGATCTCGTGAAACGGTACGGCGAAAACGAAAAAATCATCAACGCCGTCGCCGCGCACCACGAGGACGTGGAAGCGACGTCGATGATCACGCATCTCGTATCGGCCGCCGACGCAATATCGGGAGCGCGCCCCGGCGCGCGTCGCGAAACGCTCGAGAATTACATCCGCAGGCTCGAGAAGCTCGAGAAGATCGCCGACGCTTTCGAAGGCGTCGAGAAATCGTATGCGATCCAGGCGGGACGGGAGATCAGGATTCTCGTGAACTTCAAGAAGATCGACGATTCGCAGGCGGCGGATCTGTGCTCCGAGATCGCGCGCAAGATCGAGGGGGACATGGAATACCCCGGCCAGATCAAAGTGGTCGTCGTTCGGGAGACGAGGGCGGTCGATTACGCGCGGTGAGCGCGTCGGAACGTATGCGTATCCTTTTGCTCGGCGATATCATCTCGAAGTCGGGGAGGCAGGCGCTCGCCGCGGGCCTGAGCGGGATAAAAGCGCGGTATGCGGTCGACCTCTGCGTCGGCAACGTCGAGAACGCCGCGGGCATCTTCGGGATCACCCCGAAGGTCATCGACGAAGTCGCCGCGTGCGGCGTGGACATCATGACGAGCGGCAACCACGTCTGGGACAAGCGCGAGGGGTTGGCGCTTCTCGATTCGCGGGAGGATCTCCTGCGGCCGGCGAACTATCCCCCGGGAGTGCCCGGGAGGGGATTCGCGGTGAAGGAGACGCGGGGCACGCCGTACGCCGTCATCAATCTCCAGGGGCGGACCTTCATGACCCCGATCGACTGCCCGTTCCGCTGCGCGGACGCGATTCTCGGCGAAATCCCGCCGGGCGTGAAGATCGTCCTCGTCGATTTTCACGCGGAGGCGACGAGCGAGAAGCAGGCTCTCGCGGCGTATCTCGACGGGCGCGTGAGCGCTTTCGTGGGGACGCACACGCACGTGCAGACCGCGGACGAGCGGGTGCTGCCCGGCGGAACCGCCTTCATCACGGATCTGGGCATGGTCGGGCCGATCGATTCGGTGATCGGTGTCCGCAAGGAGCAGGTGATCGAGCGGTTTATGCGCGCGCTCCCCGTGCGATTCGAAGTGGCGGACGGCGCCGCCTGCATCGGGGGTCTCCTCGTGGACGTGGACGACGCGACGGGGCGCGCGCGCGAAGTCGTGCGCGTTCGGGAGGAGATCGAACTGCACGAGGAGCAATCATGAGCTGCGGGCCTGAGAAGCTGATCGACGGGAAGGCCGTCGCGGAAACGATCTTCTCGGAAGTCGCGGCGGGGACATCCGATTTTTCGAAAGGCCGGCGGCCGCCCTTCCTCGCGGTCGTCATCGCCGGCGAGGACCCCGCGTCGCAGGCGTACGTCAAGAGCAAGGTGACCGCCGCCGCCCGGTGCGGAATCGGATCGACGCTCATCGAGCTGAGCGCGACGGTGGAGCCCGCGTTTCTCTTCGAGCGGCTCGACCGCCTCAACGCGGATCCGGGAGTCGACGGCATTCTCGTGCAGATGCCGCTTCCCCCGCATATCGATCAGCAGCGGATCATCGAGAGCATCTCGCCCGCGAAGGACGTCGACGGGCTGCACCCCTACAATATCGGGCGTCTCGCGTCGGACAAACCCCGCTTCATCCCCTGCACGCCCCTCGGCATCCTCGCGCTGCTGGCGCGCCACGGCGTTCGGACGGAGGGGAGGCGCGTCGTCGTCGTCGGGAGGAGCATTCTCGTCGGAAAGCCCGTCGCGCTGCTTCTTTCGCGGAAGCACGGGAGCGGAAACGCCACCGTCACGATGTGTCATTCGATGACGCGCGATCTCGGATCGGTGACGCGCGAAGCCGATATACTCATCGCCGCGATCGGCAGGGCGCATGCGATAGGCGGAGACATGATCAGGGAAGGAGCGGTGGTCATCGACGTCGGGATGAATCGCGTCGCCGACCCCGCCGCGAAGAAGGGGTACCGTCTCACGGGGGACGTCGATTTCGAAACGGCATGCCGGAAGGTTTCGCTCATCACGCCCGTTCCGGGAGGCGTGGGGCCCATGACCGTCGCGATGCTCATGCGAAACACGCTCCAGGCCGCACGATGGGCGCACGGAGTGCGGGATGATGGATAGCTCCGGGAACGATCCGCTCGGCGACGCCCGGCGGGATCTCTACACGGTGACGGAGATCAGCGAGGCCGTGAGACAACATCTCGAGTCCGAGTTCCCGCGCCTCAACGTCATCGGGGAAATCGCCAATTTCAAGCTTCACACGTCGGGGCACGCCTATTTCACCCTTCGCGACTCCGCGAACATGATCCACGTCGTCCTGTTTCGCCGGTACGCGGAACGCGTCGCATGCTCTCCCGCGAACGGAATGCTCGTCATCGCGCCGGGACGCGTCTCTCATTTCGGCGGATCGGGTCAGACGCAGCTCATCGCGACCGATCTCATTCCCGCGGGGCGCGGAGACGCGGAGCTCGAGCTCAGGCGTCTGCTCAAGAAGCTCATGGACGAAGGGCTCACCGCCTCCGGGCGCAAGCGGCCGATCCCGCGCTACCCCGCGAAGATCGCCGTCATCACGTCGCCGACCGGCGCCGTGATCAGGGACGTCGTCGATACGATTCGCAGGAGATGGCCCGTCGCCGAAATCGTCCACGTCCGGGCGGAAGTGCAGGGTCCCGGCTCGGCGGAATCCATCGCGCGCGCCTTGGAGGTCACGAACGGCGTCAGGGACATCGATACGATCATCCTGGCGCGCGGCGGAGGAAGCGTCGAGGATCTCTGGAGTTTCAACAGCGAGCGCGTCGCGCGAGCCGTGGCGGGCTCCGTCCATCCGGTCATCACCGGGATCGGACACGAAATCGACACGACCGTCGCCGATCACGTCGCGGACGTGCGCGCGGCGACTCCGACCGCCGCGGCAGAGCTCGCCACGCCTCTGGTCGACGAGGTCCGGCGCGCGCTCGGCGATACGCTCCGGCGGATCTCCGGCGTCGAGACCGCTGTGCTGGCCAACCGCAGGCATCTCGTCGAATATCTGATCAGGAGCTCGGCGTTTCCCGCGATCGAGCACCGGATGGAGCGCGCCGAACTCGAGATCGAGAGTCTCCTCGAGAGGATGTCGGACACGGGAAGATCGCGGATTCTGCTCGAATCGACGCTTGCCGGGCTCCGTCAGCGGAATCCGTCCGCGAGGATGGCTCTCGCGGCCGGATCGGTCGCTCACGCGCTGCGCGTCATGAGGGTGCGGACGGACGGAGAGCTGTCCCTCAAGAAAAAAGAAGTCGCCGGGAAGCTCGGGGCGCTCGCGGGCCTCGACCCGCGAGGCGTCCTCAAACGGGGCTACTCGTTCTGCACGGAGGGGGACGGGGAGCGGGTGATCCCGCGAGCGGAGAAGATATTTCCCGGGGACGAGCTTACCGTTCACTTCTACGACGGAGGGGTCCTGTGCTCCGCGCGGGAGAAGAGGAAAGGAAGACCATGGCGAAAAAGATGAGCTTCGAAGACGCGTTGGGCCGGCTCAACGAGATCGTGAAGCGGCTCGAGGACGGGGACGTTCCCCTCGAGGAGAGCATGAAGCTCTACGAAGAAGGCATGAGGCTCGGAACGCTCTGCAAAGGCATCGTCCGCGAGGCGGAGCAGCGGATGAAGCGGCTCACCGAGGAAATCGCCGGCGCGGAGGGGGAGGAATAGCGTGGCGCGAGCCGGTTTCGAAGCGCGCGTCGCGAGCGACCGCCGCGCGGTCGAGGATATGCTCGCCCGGCTGCTGCCGGGGGCCGAGGAAGAGCCCGTGTCGCTTCACGGCGCGATGCGGTACGCGACGATCGGGGGGGGAAAGCGTCTCCGCGCGATCCTCTGCCTCGCCGGCCATCGGCTCTGCGGCGATCCGCGACGCGAGGCGGCGGTGCGGGCCGGATGCGCGATCGAATGCCTGCACGCGTACACGCTCATTCACGACGATCTTCCGGCTCTCGACGACGACGATGTGCGCAGGGGAAAACCCTCGTGTCACGCGGCGTACGGCGAAGCGGTCGCCCTACTCGCGGGAGACGCCCTCCTGACGCTCGCGTTCGAGATGCTCGGGGGATGCGACGCCCCCGCCGAACAGGTTCTGGAATCTGTCCGCATTCTCTCCCGCGCGGCGGGATCCCGCTGGCTCGTCGGGGGCCAGGTCGCCGATCTTGAAGGGGAAGGGGAAGAACCGACGGATGAGCGCGTGCGCTTCATTCATTCCCGAAAAACGGCGGAGCTCATCGCCGCTTCCCTCTCGATCGGGGCCGCGCTCGCGGGCGCGGAAAAAGCAAAAATATCGGAAATGCACGAGATCGGCCGCTCCGCCGGATTCGCGTTCCAGATAATCGACGACATCCTCGATCTCGAGGGAAGCGCGGAGAAGGCGGGAAAAGCCTTGCGAAAGGATGAGAAAAGGAAGAAGATCACGTATCCGGCGCGCTTCGGCATGCACGCGTCCCGCGAAACCGCAGGAAGGTTGATCGCCGACGGAGCGCGAGCGATGGAAGTTCTCGGCGACGACGGTTACCTGCGGCATATATTTTCACGTATCGTCGAGCGCTCATCCTGATATGTTCAAAGAAATGCTATACAGAGAGATATTCCTCATCCCCGTGATGTGCGGTCTGCTGGTGCAATGCATCAAGCTGATCGTGCACTCCGTCGCGGCGAAAAAGTTCAGGTTCGAAGCCGTAACGCAGGCGGACGGGATGCCGAATCTGCATTCGGCCGTCTTCAGCTCCCTTTCGACGAGCGTCGGGATCAAGTACGGTTTTTCGTCGATCCTCTTTTCCGTCGTCGCCGCGTACGGCGCCATCATCATTCACGACACGATGCGGCTCAAGGGCGAACGGGTGAAACAAACGAGCGTTCTCAACAGGATCATCTCGAGCAACGAAAGCTATCAGGATATCACGGAGGACAGGGAGCTGCGGACGCTCCGTTTCAGGCCTCTCGACGTTTGTGCGGGAACGGTGCTCGGGATCGTCGGCGCCTACGGTCTTCTCTAGGAACGGGCGATGATTATGGCTCTTCTCGATCGGATACGGACTCCCGGGGATCTCAAGGGGCTCACGCTCGACGAGCTCGGCGCGTTGAGCGAGGAGCTGCGGCAGTACATCATCGAGGTAGTATCCGTGCAGGGCGGACACCTGGCGTCGAGCCTCGGGGCCGTCGAGATCGCCCTCGCTCTCCATTACGTTTTCGATTCGCCTCGGGACAGAATTCTATGGGACGTGGGTCATCAGAGCTACGCTCACAAGATCCTGACCGGCCGGAAGGAGGCTTTTCGGAGCCTTCGGGCTCGAGGCGGGATCAGCGGATTTCCGAATACCGCCGAGAGCGAGCACGACGCGTTCGGCGTCGGACACGCGAGCACGTCCATATCCGCGGCGCTGGGGATCGCGGTGGCGCGCGATCTCCTCGGGGACGATCGGTACGTCATCTCGGTCGTCGGCGACGGGGCGATATCGGGGGGACTGTCGTTCGAAGGGATCAACCAGGCGGGACACCTCAAGAAGAATCGATTCATCATCGTGCTTAACGACAACGAGATGTCGATCTCGAAGAACGTGGGCGCCCTCGCCCGGTATCTGACGAGAATCACGACGAAGAAGGTGTACCTTCAGCTCGAGGCGGACGTGTGGGAGCTCCTCGGAAAAGTGCCGCGGTACGGGCTCAAGGCGCGCAAGGTCGCCCGCCGCATGAAGGAGAGCATCAAGAACCTCATTGTTCCCACGATTCTCTTCGAGGAGCTCGGGTTTCGCTACTTCGGCCCGTTCGACGGGCACGATCTCGCGCAGCTCGTTTCTGCCTTCACTCAGATCCGCGACGTTCCCGGTCCCGTTCTCGTTCACGTCCTGACGAGGAAGGGAAAGGGGTATTGTTTCGCCGAGGAAAACGCGGAGAAGTTCCACGGTATCGGGAGTTTCTATAAAGCGACGGGGAACTCGAAGAGCAACGGGACTCGCCCGACGTACAGCGAAATATTCGGCGAATCGCTCGTCGCGCTCGCCGCGCGGGATCCGAAAGTCGTCGCGATCACCGCGGCGATGACGGAGGGAACGGGCCTCGCGCCGTTCGCGCGCGCGTTTCCCGGGCGGTTCTTCGACGTCGGAATCGCGGAACAGCACGCCGTGACCTTCGCGGCGGGGCTCGCGCGATCCGGCCTCAAGCCTTTCGTCGCCGTCTATTCCACGTTTCTCCAGCGCGGCTTCGATCAGATCATCCACGACGTGGCGCTGCAGCGCCTCGGCGTACGCTTCATTCTCGATCGCGCGGGCATCGTGGGAGAGGACGGGCCGACGCACCACGGCGCCTTCGATCTGAGCTATCTGCGGCTCGTTCCGGGAATGGTCGTCATGGCGCCGCGCGACGGCGAGGAGCTCCGGCGCATGATGCTCACCGCGCTCGATTACGACGCCGGTCCGATCGCGGTCCGTTTTCCCCGCGGGGCGGCGGCGTCCGCGCCGGTCTCTCCGGAGCGGACCGCGGTGCCGATCGGAAAGGGAGAGGCGCTGCGGCGGGGAGGTGACGCGGCGATCGTCGCGGTGGGATCGATGGTTGCGACGGCGCTTGCGGCGGCCGAGATCCTCTCGCAGGCGGGGATCGCGGCGTCGGTGATCGACGCGAAGTTCGTCAAGCCGCTCGATTCCGATCTCCTGATGTCGCTCGCGGAAGAAGGTTCGGGGATCGTCGCGGCGCTCGAGGAGAATTCCCGCTCAGGCGGATTCGGAGACGCGATCCTCGAGTTCTACGCGGATCGCTCGCCGGGGACGCGCGTCTTGAAGATCGGATTGCCGGATCGTTTCGTGCCGCACGGGAAGCGGGACGACCTTCTCGAGGAGATCGGCCTGTCCGCGAGAGCCGTGGCGGCGGAGGTCGCCCGATACGCCGGTTCGCGCTCGGGAGCGGATCAGGGAGGAAGCCGATGAAGATTTCGAGACTGGGGCTTGTGGCGAACGCGAGGAAGAAGGAGATCCGGGACGTCGTGCGGGAGGTGCTCGGACTCGTTCCGAAGAGCGTCGACGTGCGCGCTTTGGAGGAGTCGGCCGATCTCGCGCCGGCGGGCGCGGTGAGGCGCGTCGACACCCTGACCGGATGCGACGCGGTGCTCGCCCTCGGAGGAGACGGCACGCTTCTCATGGCTGCCCGCATCGTGGCCGAAGAGGGGATACCGCTCCTCGGCATCAAGATTCGAAGCCTGGGGTTCCTCGCGGAGGACGATCCCCGGCGCGCGATCGGAGATCTTTTCGCGGGGCGTTTCGCGATTCAGGATCGACTGCGGCTTTCCGTCGTGTGCGAGGGAAACGGGCGGGCGCCTCGAAGATTCTCGGCGCTCAACGACGCGGTCGTGCACGGCGCAGGCGTATCGCGCGTCCTCCATCTCGAGACGACGATCGACGGAGCCATGCTCGGCGAGTATCTGGCCGACGGCGTCATCGTCGCGACACCGACCGGATCGACCGCCTATTCGCTCGCGGCGGGGGGGCCCATCGTGAACCCGACGAGCGTCGAGGCGTTCGTCGTCACGCCACTCTGTCCGCACTCCCTTTCCGCGAGACCGATCGTCATGAGCGCCCGCGAGACGCTTTCCGTCGCGATCGTCGAAGAGGCGCAGGAGACGCTTCTCACGATCGACGGTCAGCAATCGTGCGTCGTGGGGATGGGAGATACCCTTGCGTTCAGCAGGCATGCCGTCGGGACGAAGCTCATCGTCACCGACGGATACAGCTTCTACGATATCGTTCGGCGAAAACTGAAGTGGGGCGGGGTGCTTCGTCAGGATCATTGACCGGGGGAGGTTGGGGATGCTCAGGGAGATCCGGATTCGGAATCTGGCGATCGTCGAGGACGCTACGATACATTTCGCCGGGGGCCTCAACGTCATGACGGGATCGACCGGCGCGGGGAAATCCATCATCCTCGCGGCGGTCGATCTGCTTTCCGGCGCGCGCGCGAAAAAAACGCTCATCAGGAAGGGCGCGGCAAATCTTACGGTCGAAGGGATTTTTTCGATCGAGGACGGCTGGTCGCTGCGCGAGCGGCTCGGCATGTCGAAGGGGGAGACGGAGCTCTCCCTGCGGCGGGAGCTCGCGGCCGACGGCCGGAACCGGATGTGGATCAACGGAATGCTCTCGACCGTGGCGTCGTCGCAGGAGACGGCGCGCGCCCTCATCGAGCTCCACGGGCAGCATCGGCAGCAGGAATTCCTCGATCCGGCGAGCCATATTCTGTATCTCGACGCGTGGGGAGAGTACGGCGAGCTGCTCGATCGTTCGATGGCGGCGATCGCCGGTTTCATGGAGGCATCGGAACGTGTCGCGCGTCTCGTCGCGGAAGAGGAGGAGCACCGCGGGCGGGAGGATTTTCTCCGGTTTCAGCTCGCGGAGCTCGAGGAGCTCGCCATCGAGCGCGACATCGATCGCCGGCTCGAATCGAAGATCAAGCGGCTCGAGAACAGGCAGAAATATATTTCCGCGCTCGAGGATGCGCTCGGCTCTCTCGAGGGGGATGAGGGCTCTGCCGCCGACAGGCTCAACCGGGCCGCGAAATCGCTCGAATCGATAGCAGCTATCGACGCGTCATGGGGGAGCTGCGCCGAAACGCTCAGGGCCGCGCGGATATCGACGCAGGAAATCGCGCGCGCGATCGGCCGCTCGCTCACCGACGCGGAGGACGCGAGCGAGGATATAGAGAGTCTTCAGCAGCGCCTCGCCGGAATTCAGCGCGCGTGCAGGAAACACGGGCTCGATTGCGCCGCGCTCGTCTCGAAACGCGACGAAATCAAGGGGATTCTCGCATCGCTCGCCGAGGGCTCGACGGCGATCTCCGACGCGACGCGGGAGCGAGAGAACGCAAGGCGCCTTCTCGTCCCGCTGCTCCAGGAGCTGAGCCGCAGGCGGGAGAAAAACGCCGAGCGCCTCGACAGGCACGTGACCGGGGAGCTCCAGAAGCTCGGGATGAAAGGGGCGCTCTTCCGGACCAAAGTGGAGCGTTTCGAAAATAAGGCTTTCCAAGACACGGATCATGAAATACATTTATCGCCGAGGGGTTGGGATCGCGTCGAGTTCGCGATCCGCACGAACGTCGGCGAGGAGATTCATCCGCTGTCGGAAATCGTTTCGGGCGGCGAGCTTTCGAGAATCACCCTCGTTCTGAAGAAGCTCGAGGTCGAGGAGAAGCGAATCCCGACTCTCATTTTCGACGAGATAGACACGGGGCTCGGGGCTGATCTCGGCGGTGTCGTCGCCGAGCGGCTCGTGGAGCTCTCGGGCAGATATCAGATCATTTGCATCACCCACCTGCCGCAGGTGGCCGCTCGGGCCGTTCACCATATCCGGGTCGAGAAGCAGGTGAAAGGAGAGCGGACGATCGCTTCGGCGCGGATCCTCGAGGGACGCGATCGCGTCGCCGAGATCGCGCGAATGCTCGGCGGCAAGGGTAAGCTCCGCGAGGAACTGGCGGAGGAGCTTCTCGATAACGGTCAGGAGCGCCCGTAGCTCAGCTGGATAGAGCACCAGCCTCCGGAGCTGGGTGTCGGAGGTTCGAATCCTCTCGGGCGCGCCATTTTTTCCGCACCGAACCCTCCGCGGGAAGGGCTTTCGTGAAAGCACCCGGTCTTGTGCTGCTCGTCTCCGCGCTCGCGGTCGGTTCGATATCCGATGCGGGTAACGCGGTTTCCCTGCGCGCCCGGGATGTTTCGGAATCGGCGCGCGGCGCATCACGGGCGTCCGCTCGGGCGGCCGTGGATCCCGATTCGCTCGCGTCGATGGTCCGGTTCCTCTCGATCGATCCCGCGACAGGCGAACCGCGGACCCGATTCGTGCTGAGAGAGGCGCCGCTGCGTCTCGTGGCGGATTCCCTCGAAGCGCGCCTCGCGAGGTATACGGGCGCCGTCGTCGAAAGATTCCCGTTCTCCATCGACTCGACCTCCTCGGCGCTGTTTCGGAACTACGGGCCGGTAGACAGCACGTACTCGGCCGAAAATATCGCGGCGCGCGTCCGCGGCGACGGCACCGTTTCGGGAGTCTTTCTCGTGACGGCGCACTACGACGCGATCGGGGCCCGGACACCGGGCTGGGGAGAGAACTGGCGGACGTGGTCCGCGCCGGGGGCCGACGACAACGCGACGGGGGTCGCGGCCCTCATGGAAGCCGCGCGCGTCCTTTCGGAGCGGGATCTTCCATTCGATCTCATGTTCGTTCTCTTTTCAGGCGAGGAGCTGGGACTCCTCGGAAGCAGGGCCTTCGTCGACGCGCTGCCCGCAATCGACGCGGGGAGGATCGTCGGGGTGCTGAACTGCGATATGATCGGTTATCCTTTGAACGGATATCCGGCGGGGGCCGTCGTTTCGAATCCCGCTTCGGACTGGCTTTCCGGCATGATCGCGGAGGCGGCGCTCGCGAGCGATCCGTCTTTTCCTCTGGCCGTCGTGAGCCCGGGTCCGTCGAACTCGGATCACGCCCCGTTCTGGGAGGCCTCGATCCCCGCCGTGATGTTCATCGAGCCCCTCAGGGAGAACCTGCTGATCGGTTCTCCGTACTACCATACGCTCGCGGATACGATCGGCAACGTGGATTTCGAGCAGGTCGAACGTGTGACGAATGTCGTCGTGGATTTTATCGACCGAATCGCCGGAGCCGGCGCCGAGGCCGCTCTGTTCCCCTCGGACGTCGCGCTGCTCAGGCGCGGCTATCCCGTCACGAACCGGGTTTTCGCGGTCGGCGACACGATGACCGTGCGCGCGATCGCGAGAAACAGGGGAAGCGCGGACGCGCCCGCGGGAAGCAGCATGCGGTTCACGATTTCCGTCGAGAACGCATCGTTCTCGCGAACGCTCTTTTCCGAAGTCCATTCGATACCGGCCGCTCTCGACGCCGATACGGCGGAGGCGGAAGTGGTGCTCGACAGGAGCTTCCTCGGCGCCGGCAGGATCGCCGTATCCATATCCGTGCGCGGCATGAGCGACAATTCGGGCAACAACTCCGCCGAGGCCTGGATCGCGGTGGAGGGGGAAGACGAGGTCGTTCTCATGCACTCGGTCCAGCCGAATCCGGTGGCGTCGGGGCTTCGGTCGGCGTCCTTCTGCCTGAATCTCTCGCGCGGCGTCGATATCGCTCTTTCCCTGCACAACCTCGAGGGGGAGCTCGTCGGAACGGCGTACGCGGGCTCGCGATGGGGATTGCCGCTCGGCGCCGGAATGAATTGTCTCGCTATGAGCGCTCTTTTTCCGCGAGTCGATCGCCTCGCGTCCGGCGTGTATTTCTACCGTCTCGTCGTCTACGACGGCGGAGTCGAGCGCATGAGCTTTCCGGGGCGCTTCGCGGTTCAGGAGTGAGGTGTTTCGCGATGCCGTTCGATTTCAGAAAGCCCCTGGGGCGCAGGAGATTCCGCTCGGCGGAAGGGCAGAGAATCGCGCGATCCAGGGAGTACTATTACTCGTTATTCACCACTCTGGCGGTGAAAATTCTGCTTTTCGTTTTTCTCTGGATGCTTTTCGGTTCCGCCGTGCGGGTCATGCGCACGAGCTTCAGGAACGTATCCGACGCCTGGCGGGCGGCTCTGCCGGGAGCCATCGCGGCGATCGCCCTTCTGATAGGGTATCATATCTATAAAAATATCAAGGAGATACTCCGGTACAACAGGGAGATGGACGAAGCGCGCCGGAAGAGCCGAGGCGCGTGATCCCCCGATTCCGCTCGTTTCCGGACTTCGTTTGCGCCTATCTCGTTTAGTGGCATACCTTTTGCGTATCCCGAAATCGTCCCGAACGAAACCGGAAAACCATGGTTCGAACCTGCGACGAAAAAGACATCCTCTTCGAGACCTTCGCCGAGATCACGAGTCTCATGAGCTCCGGCAAGGACAATCGTATCATTCTGCAGAAAATCATAGAAAACGCGCTGAGCATTCTTCCGTCCAAGAGAGTCTACCTGATCTTCCTCGACAACCGCCGGATCGTCAAGTATACGGGCACGATGCGCGACAAGAGCAAGCGAATCGCCGTCGAGGACATACCCGCTTCCGCCGGCATCGTGAACTGGCTGCAGCGGGAATACGAATCCGCGAAGAGCTCCGAGGGAGTGCTGTCGCTCGATCTCTCGATGCTCGCTTCGGAATTCCTGCATGAGGAAGATACCTGCAGCACCGTCGTTTCGGCGCCGCTCATCGCGAAGAACTCGCTCTTCGGGGTCATCATCGCCATCAACGACCAGGAACGCCGGCGATTCACCGAGGAGGATATCCACCTTCTGACGGTCATGGCGAACCAGGCGGCGATCGCCTTCGAAAACTATATCCTCTACAAGAAGCTGGAAGTCGAATCGATCACGGACGGGCTCACGGGAATATACAACTACCGGTTCCTTATCCGGTCGATAAAGATCGAGATGAAGCGGGCGAGCAGGTTCTCGTACCCCTGTGCGTTCATCATGATCGACGTCGACAATCTCAAGGAATACAACGATCGCAACGGCCATCTTTCCGGATCGAGGGCGCTTCGGGACATCGCCCAGGTGATCACCCAGAATTGCCGCGAGATAGATCTCGTCGCGAAATACGGAGGCGACGAGTTCGCGCTCCTCCTGCCGCATACGGGGCTCGAAGGGGCGATGCGCCTCGGCGAGCGCATGCTGAAGGCGATACGCCGCTTCAAATTCGACGGGGTGACGCCGGAGCTTCTCACGTGCAGCATGGGAGTCGCCGTGTTTCCGGACGACGCCCGCACCGTCGAAACGCTCATCGAGCGGGCCGACGCCGCGCTGTACCTCGCGAAATCGCGCGGAAAGAACACGATTCTGAGCTATGGGGAGCTTGATCTCACGAATCCATCATGACAGGTTGAATATTTCTCCCGATGCGGTGTATCATGACCGCCGTCGTCGGGGTGTTTCGGAGGCCCGTTGAACGCGCGGTGGGCGCGATCGAGACGGGCGGATGCCCGGTCGCTGGAAACACGGAGGATCTATGGCACGTTATCTCGTCACGGGTGGAGCCGGATTCATCGGATCGAACATCGCCGAGGCGCTCGTCAAGCGGGGCGAAGAGGTCGTCGTTCTCGATAATCTCGCGACCGGATACGAAAAGAACATCGCGCATCTGCGGAACGATCTCACCTTCATCAAGGGGGACGTGCGCGACGCGGGAACGGTTCGCGAGGCGCTCGCCGGCGTCGATTACGTTCTCCACGAAGCGGCCCTCGCGTCGGTCCCCCGCAGCATCGAGGACCCCGTGTTCGTGACCGACGTGAACGTGCGGGGGACGCTCGTCATGCTCGACGAAGCCCGTCGAGCGGGCGTCAAGCGGTTCGTGTACGCCGCCTCCTCATCCGCGTACGGCGACACGGAGCGGCTCCCGAAAGAGGAGAGCATGGCGCCGAAGCCGCTTTCTCCTTACGCGGCGAGCAAGCTCATGGGGGAGTATTACTGCGCGGTCTACGCGCACGTGTACGGGATGTCGACCGTGTCGCTCCGCTACTTCAACATCTTCGGGCCGCGCCAGGATCCCAAGAGCCAGTACGCGGCCGTTATCCCGATATTCGTCTCTCACCTCATGGCGGGAACACAGCCGACCATATTCGGCGACGGCGAGCAGAGCAGGGATTTTACCTTCGTCGAAAACGTCGTCGAGGCGAATATACTGGCGTCGCTATGCGGGGGCGCCCGGGGGCAGACGATCAACGTGGCGTGCGGAACGCGCTACACGCTGAACGAGCTCTTCGATCAGATGCGCAGCATCATGGGTTCGTCGGTTTCGCCCCGATACGCCGAGCCGCGGGAGGGGGACGTCAAGCATTCGCACGCCGATATTTCGGCGGCGGAGAAGCTCATCGGCTACAAGGTCGCGGTTCCTTTCGACGAGGGGCTTCGGCGGACGATTGCGTGGTACCGGTCGGCGCGCGCGTAGATTCCCGGCGGCGTTTTCTCTTTACAGCCGGCGCGCCGGGACTATAGGATACCTGGCGCATGCACGAAAGGCGGCACCCGAATTGAAAAGAAAAAGAATCTATGCGATCGCGGCGATATGCATGATCGCGATTCTCGTCGCCGCGGTCATCTCGGCGCAGGATGTGCGCCTGCGAAGAGGGGATTCGATCAGGCTCGATGTTCCCCAGCGCGACGATCTGGGGCGGCTGCTCACCGTCGACGCGAAAGGAGACGTGAATCTCCCCATCGTGGGATCGATCCGCGTCGAGGGCCTCACGCTCGAAGAGGCGCGAGGCGCGCTGCTCCGTTCTCTCCAGGATATCTATCCGAGCATCCAGAGCATCACGCTCGGCCTCCAGGGGGAAGACGCGCGAAGGGTCATCTACGTGCAGGGTCAGGTGGCCCGCCCCGGGAAGTACGAGCTCGGGGGCGCCCCCTCGGTATGGGACGCGATCAAGGAGGCGGGAGGCGCCCTGGCGACCGCGTCTCTTGACGGCGTCCGCATCGTCAGGACATCGAACGAAGGCAGCACGACGACCCTCGTCAATCTGCAGCAGGCGCTCGATTCGGGAAACCTCAGCTCGCTTCCCGCGCTGAAGCCGGGGGATGCGGTCATCGTGCCGGAACGCACGGCTTCCTATTCCGGGACGGGGGCGGTGAACGTCTTCGGAGCGGTCGTTCGCCCCGCTTCCTACGCCCTGACGCAGGAGAAGAAGCTCGTCGACGCCATCCTCGCGGCGGGCGGGCCGACGGAGAACGCCCGCCTGAGCAAGGTGACGATCATCCGTCTGAATGCGGACGGGAAGACGACGAGGATCCCGGTCAATCTCAAGCGCTATCTCGAAAACGGAGATATCAAGCACAACCCGCCGATTCTTCCGAACGATACGGTGAACGTCCCGCGGAGCAGTTCCTTCTGGGCCGCCGTTGCGAATCCCAACTTCTTCCTCGCGCTCGTCTCGACGTCGGCCACGGTGGCGGCGATCGTCATCTATTCTCAATAGAGAGGGAGCCACGTGGAGAATGTCAGGAAAGTGACGCCCGCGGAGGATCCGAACAGGATCAACCTTCACGCTTACTGGAAGGTGTTCTGGCGGAAAAGATTCTACCTCATCGTGCCGCTCGCGCTGTCGGCGCTCATCGCGGTCGTCGGCGTGCGGCGCCTGACCCCCATATACGAATCGCACACGATGCTTTCGATGGAGGATAGGGGCATCATATCTCCGACGATAGAAAGGTACGTTCCCTCGGCGGACAACCGCAGCCAGATGCTCAACCAACAGGTGCGGTCGATGATCGAAACGAGGGTGACGAGCAACGACTTCCTCAAGATCATCGTTCATGATCTCAATCTTCAGCGATCCGACAAGGTGCGGAGGTACGTGGAGCTCTCGTCGGGCAAGAATCCGGGCGGCGTGCCGCTCGACGAGCTCGTCATGCGCCACCTCGTCGGTGTTCTCAAGGAAAAGATCGAGGTCGTGAGCCCCATGCCCGGGTTCTTCACGATAGGGGTGTACGACACGGATCCGACGACCGCCTACAAGCTCGCCGAGCGCGTCGCCGAGACGTTCATCGCCGTGTCGCGGCAGGATCAGATTCAGGGCATCAGGCAGGCCGGCGCCTTCAGCGACGAGCAGCTCGCGATCTACAAGGAGAAGCTCGAGGCCTCGGAAAAGGAGCTCGCGCGGATCAAGCTCGCGATGTCCGACAGCGAGATCGAAAACAATCCCGTGAACTCGGCGAACGTCAATTTCGCCCGCGCGCTCAAGCAAACGGTCGGCGCGGAGGCGGACCGGAGCGGCATCGCCCTCAAGCGGGTGCGGCAGAGGCTCGTCGACCTTCTGGATCTCGTCCCCTCGTCGGACCTGATCTCGTCGGACGAGACCGTGCGCAACTGCGAGAACAAGCTCGTCGCCTACGGCGAGGAAAAGCTCCTGCGCGATCTCGGCGGCAGCCAGCAGGCGCCGATGCCGCCTGACCGCTACAACGAGGCGTCGACGGCCCTCAGGGCGAGGATCGGCGAAATCGTTCGAGGCGAATACCGCAATCTCTCGCCGGACGTCTATCCGCTCATCGTCGAATATTATTATCAGCGATCCATCAACGACTACAGTCAGTTCATCAACCGGAAGCTCCAGGGCTATATCGAGCAGTACACGAAGAGCTACGGAAGGCGTCCGAGTCTCGAAAGGGAAATCAACCGGCTTACACAGGACGTCGAGACGAACAAGGCGATTTACCGGGCGTTTCTCGAGTCGAAGACATCGGCCCGGATCGACGAGGCCGCTCAGACGACCGATCTGGGGCTCGGCATGAACATCATCGAACGGGCCGAAAAGCCGCTCGCGCCGGTCAAGCCGAACCCGCTCAAGATCATGCTTCTCGCCGTGATATTCGGCGGCGTCTGCGGGCTCGGCGCGGTCATCGTCACCGAATATGTCGACGATTCGTTCAGGTCGATCGAGGAGGTCGAACGCGTCCTGAGGACGCCGGTCCTCGGCACCGTTCCCAAAATGGAGGCCGGTTTCTCGTGGGAGAAGAAGCAGCGCGGGGTCGTTATCATATCCTGGATCGTCGGGGTGACGTTATTCATCTCCATACTATCGGGTGCGCTGTACCTGTACGCGAATCGCCTGAAGGCGAGCGGGCTCGGCGTGGAGCTCAGGGACGATAAGCCGGCGACAGAGGTTCAGGAATGAGCGAAACCGAGAAGAAGACCATCTACAACGTTTTCGACCAGGAAAGCCCCATGGCGACCGAGATGCGGAGGCTCTACTCGAATATCAGGCATTTGCACGGCAAGCCGGATCTGCGGAGCTTTCTCGTGACGAGCGCCCACCGGGGCGAGGGGAAGAGCACGATCGCCTCCCATCTCGCCTTGACGGTCGCGCGATTCAAGGGGAAGAAATCGCTCATCGTGGACGCCGATCTCAGGCGCCCGCGGCTTCATAACGTCTTCGGCGTGGCGAAAGAACCCGGCTTGCTCGAATGCCTCCAGGGGAAGGCGGATCCGCTCGACGTCGTCAAGGATACCCCCGTGGAGAACCTGAAGGTGATTCCTGCCGGTTCGCGCATCGCCTCTCCGGCCCATCTCTTCGAGGGGGATATCCTGTCCGAGATCTTCAAGAAGATCCGTTTCTACTATGACATCGTGATCGTCGATTCGGCGCCCGTGATTCCCGTGAGCGACCCGATGCTCATCTCGAGCGAGGTTGACGGCGTCATTCTCGTTCTCCTCGCAGGCAAGACTCCCCGCCACGTGGCGACGCGAGCGCGGGATATCCTCCTTGACGCGAACGCGAATCTGCTCGGCGTCGTCGTCAACAATCTCTCCGAAGTGCTTCCGTACTACTACGATTACAAGTACTACGGCTACCGCGAGCAGGAAGATGGAAAAAAGAAGCCCGGAGGGGGCGGGTGAGGCCTTCGGCGTCCACGATCGACCCGCCGACTGTTGGGCGATAATACCCAACACCGCCAGAAGGATAGGGGAAAAGTCCCAAATTATTGTCGAGCTCACAGGTATCAATTCCGGTCTTCGAATCCGCCCGAAGTAGCTCCTCGTTTTTTATAGTGTTTAATTGCAACGCCTTAACCCATTTCATCTGATGGATAAACCGGGTTGACGAGAAGATCGCCAATCAGGAACGATTATTGCGATTATGTGGCCAAAAGCGGTAGGACTCTGTGCACTAGTATAACTTGGTCTGCATCGTGAAAGGCTTGTTGAATGTCCGTTTTTCATAGAACCGCGCTCGATCAGACGGGCGATTACTTTGCGTATGAACGGCGATTCGAGCCGCTCGCCGAAGATATCGCGAGCCAGGCGGACGTCATCCAGTACGAGGCGTCGAAGAGGATCGGAAGCGCCCTCCTCGCGAAGCGCGTCTTCGACGTCGCGGTCGCGTCTGTTGCGCTGGCGCTCGTTTCTCCCGTCATACTCCTCGCGGCGATAGCCATTCGGCTCGATTCGAAGGGATCGATTTTCTACAAGCAGGAGAGAATAGGGATCAACCGGCGCAGGGAAGAGAGGCGCCGCGCGGCCGAAGCGATCGGCTCGAACGCGCGCTTGGGCGCGGAGAGGCGCAGGGATATCAACGCGGGCAAACCTTTCATGATTTACAAGTTCAGGACGATGGTCCAGGACGCCGAAAAAGGCGGGCCGAAGCTCGCGTGCGCGAACGACCCCCGCATCACCCGCGTCGGGCGTTTTATGCGGAAGACGCGCATCGACGAGATTCCGCAGTTCATCAACGTGATCCGGGGGGACATGAGCTTCATCGGACCGAGACCGGAGCGATCCTTCTATATCAATCAGGTCAAGCGCGAGGTCCCGGAGTTCACGATGCGTTTGATGGTGAAGCCGGGCATCACGGGTCTCGCCCAGGTCGAAAACGGCTATACGAAGACCATCGGTGAAATGAAGGGCAAGCTCTTCTACGATCTCAAGTACATCGCGAATCTCTCCCTGGCGCAGGAGATCCGCATCCTCTTCAAGACGGTCTACGTCGTCGTCACGGGCAAGGGAGCCTGCTGACGGCGCACATCTTCCCCCGTTCGCCGATCGCATTCTCCCCGCGGTCCATCGATCACGGGATGGATTAGCTTGACCGGATGCGACGCGCCTCCGTATACTCGCCCCCCAGTGATCATATGAGGCTTTATCGAGACATCATCTTTATATCCGCGGGATTCTGCCTGCTTCTTCTCGCCACGCTCGCGATTCCCGTATGGATCTGCGTGCCGCTCGGCTGCGGTATCGCCGCGGCCGCGATCATGCGCCGTCGATCCGATCACCGCGCGAAGATGGAGGCGATCAACCTGCGCCTCACCAACCTCAGGAGCGAGGGGCTCGTCATCGAGGAGAAGGTGAAGGGATCGGACGAGGACGTCTTCTACCGGATGATCATGACTCTCCTCGGCGACCTCGAACGGTCGCTCTTCAGGCTCGTCGAGAAGAACATCCAGCTCCTGAGCCTCAAGGAGATCGGGAGAACGATTATCAGCTCCCTCGACGAGCATCGGCTCATCGATTCGGTCTTCGAGTACCTGAATCGAGGCATCGGCTACAAGGAAGCGGCCTTTATCATCCTTCGCAGAAAAAAGAGGTCGTTCCAGGCGATCGTCACGATCGAGCGCCCCTCGCGCGTCATCCGGCGGGTGCTCAATTTCGGTTTCGGGGATCTCACGAGCGCCGTATACGATTCGTTCCTCTCGGGCAAACCCTTCCTCATCAAGGATGCCGAGATGCATCCGCTCTTCACCGTCGCCGGGGAGCAGGTCTTTCCGGGGAGCACCATGACCTCGTACCTGTGCGTTCCCCTCATGAAATCGACCGAAACGATCGATTGCTACGAGAACGAGGACTGTCCCCTCAAGCAGACCGCGCCCCCCCCGGGGCAAGCCCCGCAGGAGATTCCGTACCTGCGCAGCGAGGAATGCCTCTCGTGCGGCGAGATTCCGCTCCTCGGGGCGCTCATCGTCTCGGACGGATACCGGGCGACTCCCCTCACGAACATCGACCAGGTGACGCTCGAAACGGTGGGATCGCTCGTCAGCTCGAACATGGAGAACTGGTACCTGTACCAGGAGCTTCGCCAGGAGGAGCTGTTCAGGGAGCGGGTCATCGAGGGGATGCTGAACGGCGTCTTCGTCGCCGACAGGGACGGCAACGTGACCCTCGCGAATCGCACCGCGCGCGACATGAGCCAATTCAAGCAGCGGCAGATACGGGGCCTCAGAATCGACGATATCATTATCGGGGAAATGGCGGGCGGAACGAGGAAATCTCTCGTGTCTCCGGTGCTCGAGAGCGGCTCGCCGCTCACCTACGTCGACGGGTATCTCCGGCGCAAGGACGGCATTCATATGCCGATCAGATTGACGGCGTCCGCGCTCTCCGGGGAGGACGGCGACGTGCAGGGCGCCATTATCGAGTTCATCGATATGAGCGAGATCAAGCGAATGGAGGAGGAGATACGCTATCTCGACCGCCTCGCCGTTCTCGGGCGCTTCACCTCCGCCGTCGCGCACGAGATCAGGAATCCCCTCACCGGCATCGCCGCCGGCATTCAGTATATCAACCGGTCGCAGGGGCTGAGCGCGGAGCATCGCGAGAATATCTCCTTTATCCTCGCCGAGGTCGACAGGCTCAACCGGATCATCACCGATCTCTTCAAGGTCGCCAAGCCGAGCGATCTTCTCTGCCAGAAGACGAGCGTCCAGAGTCTCATCGAGCGCAGCCGGCGGTCGCTCGAGGACCAGTTCAAGAACAAGGGAATTGCTTTTACGGCGGTCGTTGACGATAATGTTCCCCTGGTCGAAGTCGATCCCGACCAGATCATGCAGGTGCTCATAAACCTGCTCAAGAACGCCGCGGAGGCGGTGTCTCCGGGCGGGTCCGTTTCGGTCGCGGGGAGACTCTATGACGGTGGAGACCCCGACGTCGTGAGGGAGAAAGATCGCGATATGGTGTGTTTCGAGATCACGGACGACGGCGCGGGAATCGCGCCTGAGGACAAGGAGAAGATATTCGAGCCGTTCTTCTCGCGGAAGAAGGGCGGTACCGGCCTCGGCCTTTTCGTGAGCCAGAGCGTCGTGCAGCATCACCACGGGCGCATTTCCGTTTCTTCGGCTCCGGGCAAGGGAACTTCGTTCAGGGTATACCTGCCGATCGCGCGACCGAGGAAGGGAGGTTCGTATGAAGCCGGTAATCCTTCTCGTTGACGACGAGGATACGATACGTCTCTTCCTCGAAAAGACGCTCCGCGAGGAGGGATACGAGGCGCTCACCGCGGCGACGGGGACGGAAGCGCTCGAGCGCACGAGAAGCGAACTGCCCGATCTCGTTTTGCTCGACCTCAAGCTCCCCGACATGAGCGGGCTCGACGTGCTGAAGCAGATCAAGGAAGAGGTTCCCGAGGTGTGCGTCATCATGCTCACCGCGTTCGGCGACATAGAAACCGCCGTGACCGCCATGAAAAAAGGCGCGTTCGATTTCGTGAGCAAGCCGGTCAATCTCGAGGAGCTTCTCATCACGATCGGCAAGGGGCTCGATTCGCGCAAGCTCACGCGCGAGCTCTTCGAGCTCCGGAGGCGGCTCAAGCTCGACGTCGGAGAGGATTATGTCCCCGGCGAGAGCCCGCAGATGAAGGAAATCTATGAAATCGTGAAGCGCATCGCCCAGAGCGACACGACCACGATCCTCATCCAGGGAGAGAGCGGCACCGGCAAGGAAATGATCGCGACGATGATTCACCGGTACAGCTCGCGGCGCGATCAGCCATTTCTCGAGATCAACTGCGCGTCCCTGCCCGAGGAGCTTCTCGAGAGCGAGCTGTTCGGGCACGAGCGCGGCGCGTTCACCGACGCGAAGAGCCAGAAGGTGGGACTCCTCGAGCTCGCGAACAAGGGGACGCTCTTCCTCGACGAGATCGGCGAGATGAGCCTGACGATACAGGTCAAGCTCCTTCGCGTTCTCGAGCGGATGACGTTCCGCCGCGTCGGCGGCACGAAGGATATCAAGGTCAGCGTGCGGATCATTTCCGCGACGAACAGCGATCTCGAGGGGGGGGTCAAGAAGAAGGCGTTCCGGGAGGACCTCTACTACCGGCTCAAGGTCGTTCCGATATTCATCCCTCCGCTGAGGGAGCGCAAGGAGGATATCTACCTCCTGCTCCGGCATTTGCTGAATCATTTCAACAAGCAGTTCAACAAGGGCTTTCAGGAGATAGACGACGCCGCGTACGACGTCATCCTGAATTATCCGTGGCCCGGCAACATCAGGGAGCTCAAGAACATGGTCGAGCGCGTCGTTCTCCTCGAAAACGACAGCGTGCTGCGCGCCGGGCATATTCCCGCGAGCATCAGGCAGGGGCTGTCGTCCGAAAAAGAGCATTCAGGCGTGCGGAGACTCGAGATGGCGCTCAGCAGGCCTTTCCCCGAGGACGGCGTGGATTTCGAGGATCTTCTGGGCAGCGTCGAGCGCGAGATTATCGAGAAAGCGATGCGGGAGGCGGACGGGAATCAGAGCGCGGCGGCACGGCTGCTGCGGCTCAACCGGGACAAGATCCGCTACCGGCTCAAGAATCCGGAAACGGGGAAGGAGTAGATTCGCAAGCGGTATGCGGCGTTCATGGGGCATCATCGCGGCCGCGGCGTTTCTCGCGTTCGCGCCGGCGTGCGGCCATTACAGCACGAAGGGACGGACTGCGGGCGATATCAAGAAGATAGCGATTCCGAACCTCGCGAACGAAACGGCCCAGCCCGATATAGAGACCCAGATCACGGACAACCTGCGCGCGGGGCTCATAAGGGACAACACCCTCAAGGTCGTCGCGGAGGCGGAGGCGGACGCCATTCTCGAGGCTACCGTCGTCGAATACGGAAACGTTCCCTACACGTTCAACACGGAGCTCCAGGCGGATCAGTACCGCCTCGCGATCGTTCTGCTCGCTTCGCTCTTCAACCCGAAGGACAATACGTACGTCTGGAAGGATCGAAGAATCGAAGCGCACAGCGATTACTACCTTGAAACGACGACGGAACGCACCTATGATAGGGCTCTCGAAGAGGTGTACAAGGATATCGTCGAAGGCATCCTGAACGCGACGGCGCAGGAGTGGTGACGCGTGAAATCGAATCTGACGCATTACCGGAAGATATTCAACGACGTCGAGCGCCGCGATATCGTGAGCCTCTATCTTCTCCACGGCCCCGAGAGCTATATCATGGAACGGATGGCGGAGAGGATCGCGGCGACGATCGTTCCCGACGATCTCAAGGCGTTCAACTACGCCGTCGCGTACGGGAGCGAGATGAAAGTGGACGAATTCATCGCGACGGCGTCGTCGTTCCCGTTTCTTTCGGACTGTCGCGTCCTCGTTCTGCGGGAGCTCGAGAAGCTGCGGGGGGGCTGGAAGAAGCTCGTCGCCTACTGCGAAAATCCGGTTCCGTCGAGCGTCGTCATATTTCTGTATAATCCGTTCGACGAGGGGAGAGGCAGGGCGCGCGATTCGAAGGAATTCGACAAGCTCAAGACCGCGGTGGGGCGCGCGGGGAAAACGCTCGCTTTCGACCGTTTGACGGACGCCGACGTGCGGACCTGGGTCTCGCAGGAGGCGAAGCACGGCGGGGTCGAGCTCGACGCCGAGGCGGCCGACGCGCTCGTCCGGAGCGTCGGAGACGATCTGTACGATCTGAAAAACGAGATCGTGAAGCTGTCGCTGCTCTACGGGGAACGCCGCGTCGGCGTGGCCGATCTGGCGGCCGTGATCGGAAACTTCCGGCTCAACGCGATCCGCGATCTCGTCGAGAGCATCGGGCCGGGGCGGGAGGCGCGATCGCTTGCGATTCTGCATCGTATCATCCGGAGCGGGGCGGAACGCCCCGCCGGAATCATATACCAGCTCACGCGCCACTTTCTCGATCTCCTCAAGGCGAAATCGGGAGTGGGGCAGGGGGGATACCGGTACGAGCGGTCGAGGCGGGCGGCGCAGGCGTTCAGCGCGCGGGAGATCGTCGTGTGGCTCGAAAACCTGCGGCGAGCGGAGCTTCTTCTCAAGACGAGCTCCTTTCCGGAGGAAGCGCTTCTCGTCGGCGCGTTCATGCATTCGTTCAAGGGAGCGTACGTGGAATACCCGCTCATGGCGGCATGAGCGGCTGCGGGTTCGAAAGGAAGAGGGCGAAGGGGGCATATGTCGACAAAGGTAATGAAGGTCACGGATGCGGATCTGCCCGGAAGAATCATCGACTCCGGCAAGCCGAGCGTCGTCGATTTCTGGGCGACCTGGTGCGGACCGTGCCGCAGGCTCGACGACGTCATCGAGGATATCGCGGAACGCTACGACGGAAAGGTGTCATTCTATAAGGTGGACGTGAACGAGTGCGGGGGAACGGCTTCGCGTTTCGCGGTGCGGAGCATCCCGACGCTTCTCTTCTTCCACGAAGGAGAAGTGGTCGATCAGGCGGTCGGCTCGGTTTCGCGCGAGGACATCGAAGAAAAGCTCGCGAAGCTGCTCGGGACCGCCTGATGGCGTGCCTGCGGAGCGCGCGCGGCGCGCTCCCGGATAGGATGGATCGATGAATTCCGTAAACGGCGACGAAGAGCGCGTCGTTGCGCGGGGCCTCAAGTCCCCCGGGCCGCTTCTCATCGTGAAGAAGCGCATCAAGACGCTCGAAGCCAGGCGAATGAGGGTAATCGTTTCGAGCCGGGAGGCGGCGGAGGACATCAGCAATTACTTCCAGACGCGCGGGGCGGCGGTGGAGCTCGATCGTGCGGGCGAGGATTATCACGTCGTCGTCGATCTCGCGAAGTTCAAGGACACCGAGTGATGGCCGACCTATTCCCCTTTCAGGAAATCGAGGCGAAGTGGCACACGCGCTGGGACGAGCTGTTCCGTTGTGACACGTCGCGGACCGCGGACAAGTATTACTGCCTCATGATGTTCCCGTATCCGTCGGGTGATCTTCACGTCGGGCACGGGAGGAATTACATCATCGGGGACGCGCTCGCCCGTTTCAAGATGATGGAAGGCGCGAACGTGCTCGCGCCGATGGGATGGGATTCGTTTGGATTGCCGGCCGAGAACGCCGCCATCAAGAACGAGATTCATCCGCGCGAGTGGACGGAGCGGAACATAGCCGCGATGAAGCGGCAATTCTACCGGTGGGGCGTCATCTACGACTGGTCGCGCGAAGTGACGTCCTGTTTTCCCGAATACTACCGATGGACGCAATGGATCTTCGTGCGGCTCTTCAAGGCCGGGCTCGCGTATCGCGAGGAAGCGTCGGTCAATTGGTGCCCGTCGTGCAAGACGGTGCTCGCGAACGAGCAGGTCGCCGGAGGGGTCTGCGAGCGCTGCGGCAGCACCGTGCATCTCAAGAAGCTCGCGCAATGGTTCTTCCGCATTCGGAAGTACGCGGACCGTCTTCTCGACGATCTGGATAAGCTGCCGAACTGGCCTGAACGCGTCCGCGTGATGCAGCGGAACTGGATCGGCAGAAGCGAGGGCGTGGAAGTTTCCTTTCTTCTCGAGGGAATGGATGAACGGCTCGAATGTTTCACGACGCGAGTCGATACGATCTACGGGGCGACCTTCATCGCCATCGCCGCGGACCATCCCCTCTCGGCGAAGCTGCTGGAGCGGGGGGGAAGGGGGGCGGAGGGGAAGGAATTCCTGCAGATGGTGCGCGAGCTCCAGGTGCAGGAGCGGGAAAAGGCGGAGTTCACGAAGGAAGGTTTTTTCACCGGATGCTATGCGTCGAATCCCGCGAACGGACGCAGAGTCCCGGTATACCTCGCGAGCTACGTTCTCATGGAATACGGCACGGGCGTGGTCATGGGGGTTCCCGCGCACGATCAGAGGGATTTTGAATTCGTCGGGCGCTCCCCGATCGATATTCAGGTGATCCAGGTGATATCTCCCGACGGGACGCAATCCCCCGGGCTTTCGGAGGCCTACACGGGGGACGGGCGCCTGATCAACTCGGAGGAATTCGACGGGCTCGATAACCGGACCGGGATGGATCGCATCGCCGCTCATCTGGCGGAGAAAGGGCTCGCGCGGCCCGTCGTTCATTTCCGGCTCAAAGACTGGCTCATCTCGCGTCAGCGTTACTGGGGGGCTCCGATCCCGATGGTGCACTGCCGGAAGTGCGGCGTCGTGCCGGTGAAAGAGGAGGATCTCCCCGTAATACTCCCCGAAAACGTCGATTTTCACCCCCGGGGGGACGGCAAGAGCCCGCTCGCGACGGTCGCCGGATTCGTCGAAACGGCATGCCCGGCCTGCGGCGGGCCCGCGGAGCGCGATACGGATACGATGGACACCTTCGTCGATTCGAGCTGGTATTTTCTCCGTTACCTTTCGCCGCGGGATTCTTCGAGAGCGTTCGACAACTCGCTCGTGAACGCCTGGCTGCCCGTCGACCAGTATGTGGGAGGCATCGAGCACGCGATTCTGCACCTCATGTACTCGCGATTCATCGTGAAATTCCTTCACGACGAGGGGCTCGTCTCGTTCGACGAGCCGTTCCGGAATCTCTTCACCCAGGGGATGATTCATCGGAACGGCGCCAAAATGTCGAAAAGCAAGGGGAACGTGGTGAATCCGGTGCCCCTGATCGACAAGTACGGGGCCGATACGGTCCGTATTTACACCCTTTTCATAGGGCCCCCGGAGAAGGACGCGGAATGGAATGATCGGGCCGTGGAGGGCGCGTATCGCTTCGTAAACAGGGTCTGGAGGCTCTACGCGAATCACCGGGGAATGCTCGAAGGGGCGCATGGCGGGGAATCGATCGATGCGGCGGCTCTGGACGAGGCTCAGATGAAATTGTACCGGACCGTTCAGGTGACGATCGAGCGGGTCACGGGGGATATCTTCGCGCGAGGATTTCAGTTCAATACGGCGATCAGCGCGCTCATGGAGCTCACGAACGAAATGTATCTGTTCATCGAGCAGAACGAGGCGTTCAAGCGGAGCGATCCGGCCGCGGCAAGCCTCTTCCGGGATGCCATGAAAAATCTGCTGCTGCTTCTGGCGCCCATAGCGCCGCATATGTGCGAGGAAATATGGGAACGAATGGGCTCGGAATCGACGATTTTCTCCCAAAAGCTTCCGAGGGCGAATTCAGAATATCTGAAATCCGGGACCTATACGCTCGTCGTGCAGGTGAACGGAAAGATCCGGTCCCGAATCGAAGCCGAGAAGGACACGCCAAAAGAGAGGCTGAGCGAGCTCGCGCTGGCCGATGAGAAGATCATTAAATTCATAGGGGATGACAAGATCGTCAAGGTGATCGTGATTCCAGAAAGCCTTGTAAATATTGTCGTTAAGCCGAAGTAAGAGGCTGACCCCTCTTATTGGTTAACATAATATATATTATACGCCATTAAATGGCGCTTCGAAAAGCCTCCGCTTGTCGGTTTTCATATCCTTCCGTTTCGCCATTCTCCTTCCGCCTTTCTCGCTTTCACATGAAAAAGAAAACCCGGGATCGATTGCTCGATCCCGGGTCGATGCGAAGCCGTATCCGGTCTCAGGCTATTTGTAGAGAGCCTTGATGGAACCCCAGGTCGATTCCTTGACCGACGGCGAGCAGCTGCCGTTGAACACGAACGTTCCACCGAGAACGGCTTTGATGGGATTCGAAGGAAGACATTCGGTTATGTAGATGCCCGGAGGCTGAGCGGCCGGATCTTCCTTCACCATAACGGTGAACCTGTCGTCGGGCGGAGAAGCGAAGCCCGTGTACATGATAAATATGGAACCGATGTAGACCACCGGTTCGTCTCCGCCGAGACAATTGGAGCCCGTGAGCGAAATCCCGGTCAGAGGGTCGCCGAGGGTGACGGTGATCTGGGAATTCCACTCGAAGCCGAGAAATATCGCATCCGCGATCGAGGCCTCGAGCCTGAACTCAACGGCGTTCCCGAGATTCGCCCCGGTGCCCCGAACGTAGTACATGTTGATGGTGTCGGTCTCGAACGACGCGATCACCGAGGAGCAAACCGTAATCGTCGCGTCGGTGTAAAGCGACAGCGCGCCGTCATGAGCGGCGGCCGATCCGAACAGGAGCAGCACGAACAAAGCACTCATTGCCAGTTTCTTCATAACATCTCCTCCTTACCGTTCATTTCCTGTTATTCCCCGTTCTTCCATGCCGTGGTGCAAGAACCTCACCAACCCCCCCGCCGAACACTAAGTTCAATCGCAAAAAGCTGTCAAGATAAAATTAATCCTCCCGCCCATGAAGCAAGGGAACCCTCTCGCGGTAGTGCCCGAAGAAGGGCATTCTCCAATCCTCCCCGAAGAGGGCCTTGAGAAAGCCCGCGAGCGAGAGAACGAGAGCCGCGAGGGCCGCTACGAGATCGAAGAGACCGACGACGATGAGCCCGGCTATCCTGATTCTTCCGATCGTAGAGTCCAGGATAACGGCGACCGCGAGCGCCGCGCATTCGGCCACGAAGAGAAGCACCGCCTGAGACGCATGAGCCTTGACGAACGGATCCCTCTTCGCGTACCAGAGCGAGAAGAAGCATACGAACGCGACGTACCCGACTGCGGCGATCCAGCGGGAATCGCCCGACGGCTTCGCCGCGGGGCTCTCCCCCGTTCCTCCGATCGCATTCAATCCCGCATTCTCTTCCATGCAAACACGCCGTCCGGTTGCTGATGGAGCGCCGCGCCGGCGGCCCATCAGCCGCGGAGGATCGCCAGCTCTATCTCGATATCCCGGCGTTCCGTGCCCGTGGCTTTGCCGAGAAGCGTCGACAGGATCTCGATCGCCTTCTCCGTCTGATCGCCGAGGCGGTAGTTCTCGGCCGCGCGTTTGAGATAAACGGTCTCCATGAAGCGGTTCGTCTTGATGTTTTTCGCGAGATCGGCGTATGCGTCGCCGGCTTCGACGTATCGATGCTCGTTCTGGAGCGCTACCGCCCTCCCCTCGACCGCGGCGTCACGAAAGAACGGGTGGCTTCCGCTCTTCGCGATGTAACGATCGAACGCCTGGATCGCGTCGAGATATTTTCCGTTCTCGAGATTGCATTTCCCCTGGAAGAAGCTCGCGTAGACGCCCTCCTCCGTGCCGCCGTATTCCTTCGCGACGAGCGCGAAAAGCTCATCGGCCGTTTTGAGGTCGCCGGTCCGGAACGAAGCGAGCGCGTCGGCGAACTGGCTGGAAGCCTTTTCCCTGTTCTGTCTCTTGGCATATGCCGCCCACCCGGCCAGAGCGACGGCGCATACGATCACGATGAGCCCGATGAAGAATCTCTTTTCGTTTTCGCGTATATACTCCCACGCCTTCAGGGTCGTCGCGATGAAGGTATCTTCCTTCAATTGCTTCTTGGAAATTCGTGCTGCTGCCACGTTCCGTACCTCCTTCTCTCCACTCTGTAAATAACATTCGATCTGATGGATTATCAAGAGAAATCCCGCGCAACCGATAAATAATTTGACAAGGAAGGCCGCCCTCTGCAAAGCTCGGGACGGTTTCGATCCCGCACGGGGAGGCGGCCATGACCCGGGTTTCGTTGATCGCCATCGTGGTTCTCGCGGTGATCATCGCCCTGCTCGGCTCGCTGGGGTTCCGGGACTTCACCCGGTCTCCCTACACCGGAATTCTCCATTACAATTTCGCGATCCGCGCGATCGAGCAGACGAGCCCGAACAGGGATCTCGGGCTCCGGCCGGGCGATCGGATCATCGCCGTCAACGGCGTGAGCCCCAGGAACCTGAATCATTATGCGAGCCTCGTCTTCTCGAACCGCGGCGCCTCTCCGCTCGACTTCACGGTCGCGCGGGGAGATTCGACGTTCCGGGTCGGGGTGCTGTGCGGGACCCAGCCCGCCTGGCACGTCTCGGGAAAGTTCTCGCTTCTCGTCGTCGGCTTCACGTTTCTCCTCGCGGGGCTCACCGTCTTCGCGAAGCGATCCGATATTCTCGGCGCCCTGTTCTCGGCGAATTGCCTCATGTTCGCCTTTCTCATCACGGAGCGCCCGATCACCGGCATCCCCTTCCTTCACATCGTCGGAGAGCTCATTTACGATTTCCTGTTCATCTTTCTCCCTGCGTTCTTTCTTCATTTTTTTCTCCTCTTTCCGGGGCGCGAGATCGAGCGCGGGACGAGGAGGCGGCGGCTCGTCGGTTTTCTGTACATCCCGCCGGGAATCCTCTCGCTCTCGACCTTCATTCTCGCGCTCTGGCGATATTCGGGAGGCGGGCGCATGAGCGCCCTCATCGGCGTCCTCAACGCTCTCACGATTGTTTATTGGCTCTGCTACGTCGTCGCGAGCCTCGCGGTATTCATCCGGACGTATTTCGTGTCGGAACGGGCGCAGCGGCAGAAATTCGGAATCGTCATCATCGGTGTGGCGCTGGGGGTCGTGCCTCTCACCGTCCTTATGCTGATCAAACAATTGCTGCCGACGGGGACGGTGCCGGTCCGGTACCTCTGGTCGTTCTTCCTCTCCTTCATGCCGATATCGTTCGCGTACGCGATCCTCAAGCACGACGCGCTCGATCTGGGCGTCGTCGTGAGAAAATCCATCGCCTACGTGATGCTGCTCGTGTTCGTCATCGCGCTCTATTACGCGTTCGTCACCGCGCTGGAACAGGAGATGAAACGCGTTTTCGGCGCGCAGGCGACGTTCGTCACCGGCGCGGCGATCATTCTCCTGGCGCTCGCGATCGTTCCGGCGCGCGTCGGAATCCAGAGAATCGTCGATCGCGCTTTCTACCAGAGCAGGAAGGCTTTCAAGGACGAGGTCATCGCGTTCTCGAGGCAGATTCAGTATCTCCGGTCGGTCGCGGAAATCGGCTCGTTCGTCACGGCGCGGATACTCTCCGTCTTTCGCGCCGAGCACGCGTACCTCTTCCTGAGGGACGGATCCGGCAATTTCACCCTGAGGGAGAGCGCCCCGCCGGACAAACGGCTGGCGCTCACCTCGTTTCCTCCCGGAACCGATCTCATCACGCTCATGCGCGAGGAGCGTCTGCCGATAATGCTCGAGTGCTTCGACAGGCTCTGGATCAAGAACAACTTCGACGGGATCTCGCGGGAGCTCATCGCGAACTCGCGCGCGTCGGCGGCCGTTCCTCTCATGGAGCAGGACGAGCTTTTCGGATTCCTGCTCGTCGGGCGCAAGAGCTCCGGCAAGCCGTATACCCGGTCCGACAGCGAGATCTTCGAGCTCCTCGGAGAGCGGAGCGCGGTCGCTCTCATGAACGTCGAGCTCTGCAGAGATTCCATCGAAAAGGAAAAGCTCGAGGAGGAGCTTCACCTCGCGAGCGATATCCAGGCGCGGCTTCTCCCCGCATCCCCTCCCCCGCTCGCCTTCGCGGGGCTCCTGGGAGGCATACGAACGAGCCGGGAGGTCGGAGGGGATTTCTACGATTTCCTCGAGCTCGGAGAGGGAAAGATCGGGATCGCCGTGGCCGACGTATCGGGCAAGGGGATTCCGGCGGCGCTCCTCATGACCACGATACAGGCTTCGCTGAGAATCGACGGCATGAAGTCCGACAGCCCCGCGGCGGTCATCACGAGTCTCAACGCCTCTCTCTACGAGCGGAGCGACGCGGAAAAATTCGCGACGCTCTTCTACGCGGTGTACGAGGACGCGAGCGGCATCATCCGGTATTCGAACGCGGGATCGTATCCTCCCTTCGTCATATCCCCGGACGGCAGGATCAACAGGCTGCAGAGAGGGGGCATTCTCATCGGCGTCGAGTCGGAAAGCGAATACATGGAAGGCGTCCTCAGGCTGAGAGCCGGAGACCTCCTCGTCATCTATACGGACGGAATAATCGACCAGGAAAGCCCGCAAGGGGAGCCTTTCGGAGAGCCGAGATTGATAGAATTCTTCAGGAGCAACGCGCAACAATCGATCAACGCGCTCATCGAGAAGTTATTTGCCACACTGCTCGCATTTGGCCAGAACAGCTTGAAAGATGACATGACGCTCGTCCTTCTCCGCAGAAACAGCCAGTAATCAGGTTCCCCATTTCTTCGGCGTATCTCATATATATTGCGTCGGTTGCCACGGCGCATGTCTCGGCGTCTCCGCCCCGGGCACGGCATATGCTTCTCATGTTCATTGCAAGGTCCGGGGATGGGGTGTTGAAATGTGAAGACGGCTTCGGTGACCTTTCAGGGGGTGATAGCCATGTTTGCATGGTGCCTGATCATTGACCTCCTGTGGTGGCTCCGCTGAGTCGGAACGAAAGAAATCCGGCTCGCAAAAGTGAATGTTCCCGCTGATGCGATAACGTATCGTCGGGAACATTTATTTTATTATCGGGCCGCTCCCGCGATTCGCGCGCCACGGGTCGAAGGCACGAAAGCCTGAAGAATCGACAGGCCGCCCCGGCCCCGTCAACACCTTTTGTCAATCGGTTCGATATTATTAATGTGCTACATTAGATATTATCAGTAACAATTTCATATATAAGCATATACAAATTGGTAATAATTGTCACTTTTTTCTTGACACGGAGTTTTCCTGGTCTATAATCATGTTCAACGAGACAAGGAGCGGACTACGCGCTCGTGATCCGTCTGCTCTCAAGCCAACCTTTGAAGCGAAGCGATCTTGCTGCGTTAGGCCTCTGAAGGGCGGTTGAGACACGTCACGCAAGGTAGTCGTCTCCCGGTCTCGTTAGAAAAAAAGGGAATTGCCTCTTCCGCACTGCGAAGGACAATTCCCTTTATTATGTGGTGCCCCCGAGACGATTCGAACGTCCGACAAACGGTTTAGGAAACCGCTGCTCTATCCATCTGAGCTACGGGGGCTCTCGACCGCAAGACCCTTAATAGTATCGACCGAGGGCGCGATTCGCAAATGAAATCGAGCGATTCAGTATGACATGAGACTGAATATCGTGCGATGCCGCAGATTCTCCCTGCCGTTGAGGGCGGTGAGCTCGATGATGAAGACGAGCTCCTCGACGATTCCCCCCTGGCGCTCGATGAGGCGGGCCGCCGCCGCGGCCGTTCCTCCCGTCGCGAGTAGATCGTCGAGTATGAGGATCCGTTCGCCCGGCGATACCGCGTCGAGATGCATCTCGATCGCCGCTTCTCCGTATTCGAGGGCGTATTTCTCCTGAATCGTTTTCGCGGGAAGTTTGCCCGGCTTGCGCAACGGTATGAATCCGATTCCCATCTTGTAGGCGAGAACGGAGGCGAAGATGAAGCCGCGCGATTCGACCGCCGCCACCTTGTCTATCGCCATGGTCTCGCAGTGCGCGTGGATCGCGTCGCATATCGCCGCGAAGGCTCCCGGATCGAGCAGCGCAGGGGTGATATCCCTGAAGAGGATGCCGGGCTTCGGGAAATCGGGGATTTCCCTTATGAATCGTTTCAAGGATTCGTTCATCATCTCTCCTTGCGGTTTTCGGACGACTCGCGCGACCCGCCGAGCAGAAAGCGGAGCTTGCGGAGCGCCCTCATCTCGAGCTGGCGAACGCGCTCCCGGGAGACCTTGACCGCGTCGCCGGTTTCCGCGAGCGTGTGCGGCTCTCCGTCGTCGAAACCGTATCGGATACGCAGCACCAGCTTCTCTCTGTCGGAGAGCCGTTCCATGAGCTCCGCGAAGCTCTGGTCCTGCATCTGCTGCAGGATGATGCTCTCGGGATCGGTGCCCGTTTCGGGTTCGATGGAGCGCGTCAATTGCTCATACGCGTCGATGCTGCTCGCGAGATCGAGCGCCCTGATATTTTCGACGAGCTGCTCGAGCATGCGATAGCGTTTCATGGATATCTTGAGACGCGCCGCCCGGTCCTCCCTCGACAGCTTGTCGATTCCGGGTTCCTGCACGAGGGCGACGTAGCGCGTCATGAGCTGAAAAATATGGATGGGGATGCGGATCGTCCGCGAGGAGCTGGAAATCGCGCGAACGATCGATTGCCGTATCCACCACGAAGCGTACGTGCTGAACCGGAAGCCCCGGTCCGGATCGAACTTCCCCACCGCTTTGATGAGCCCCAGATTGCCCTCCTCGACGAGGTCGAGGAACGGTACGCCGTACGAAGAGAACGTCCGGGCAATCGTTATGACGAGCCGGAGATTGGCGACGATGAGCGTCCGGCGGGCGTCGAGATCTCCGTTCCGCGCTTTCCGGGCGAGATCGATCTCCTCCTCCGCCGAGAGCAGAGGGTATCTGTTTATTTCCTTTAGGTACCGCCGCTGAAGCGCATCATCCTCACGCCTGGAATCCATGGCCGCCATTATGACCCTCATTCCCCCCCGGAATCAAGCCAAAGGTAGGGCCCGGGATCGATCGGAGCGCCCCCCCGCCTCACTTCGAAATGCAGGTGCGTGCCCGTCGCTCTCCCGCGCTTGCCGGCCCGGCCGACCCCCTCCCCCGCCGCGATCGACTCGCCCGCCCTCACGCTCGAGGAAAACAGGTGGGCGTAGAGGGTGCTCACTCCGTTTCCGTGATCGATGATCACGACGTTTCCGTATCCCCGCTTGCGTCCGGAAAAAGCGACCGATCCCGATGCGGCCGCGAGTATCTCCTCCCCCGGCGCGGCCTTGATGTCGACGCCGTCGTGGCGCCGCGCGGTCGACGATCGCATGCCGAAACGGCTCGTGATTCGCGCCGGACTGAAGCCTTTCACGGGAGGGTGCAGCTTAATCCCGAGGTCGGGGATTCCCGGATCGCGGGAACCGGCTTCCCTGGGTTCGGTTTCGCGCGCCACCGGGTGGGAGCGGTATATCGGCGCGGGGGCGCACGCGCTCATCGCCCACGGCAGCGCGAAGCCGATGGCGGCGAGAACGAGCGCGGATGCGCGGAACGACGGCCCGGACGGCGACCGCGCGGCACAGCCGGCCGAGGCCCTGTTGTCGGCGAGATTTCGGCTGCGTCGATTCATGCTTTGAAGGATGAGAGTAAAAATTGGTCGGGGCGAGTGGAGTTGAACCACCGACCTCCTGGTCCCGAACCAGGCGCGCTAACCGGGCTGCGCTACGCCCCGACCTAACCGTAAGGATAACATCCGGCGGGCAATATCTCAATGGAATTTATTGCCGGGCCGCTCATCGGCCCCAATGGCCGAGAAATATGTCCGCTCCCTGAATGACGCCGAGACAGACAAGCGTCACCAGGACGCCGGCTAGAACGATCCCCCCGAAGATCGCCGGAATCGAGTGGCGCATCGGAATCCGGAAAAGGTACGCCGCGACGCACCCCGACCACGCCCCGGTGAGCGGGAGCGGCACGCCGACGAAAAGGGAGAGGCCGATCGCCTCGAACTTCTCGATCGCCGAGCTCTTGCTTCGTGTCCGGTTGAATGTCCAGGTCATGAATCGATTCAAACGCGGATATTTCATGAGCCGTTCCGTGAAGCGCTCGAGGAAGAAGAGAAAGGGGATCACCGGCACGAAATTCCCGAGTATCGACAGTATCAACGCCTCCTGCCAATGCATTTTCAGGACGAACATGGCGTACGGCATCGATCCCCTGAGCTCCGCGAGGGGAATCATGGCGATGAAAAACGTCCAGAGCCTGTGAGAAAGCGCCGTTGTCAACAGAAGGAAATCCACCTAGCCCGCTCCTTTCAGAAGGGGAACGAACGAGCACCGGGCGAGGCGCTGCTCCGTGACGTCTCCGCCCTGTTTCGTAAAGAGGATGATGCACTCTGCGGTTTCGCTGATCGGAGCGATCAACCGGCCGCCTTCGCCGAGCTGTTCGAGGAGCTTCAGCGGACGTTCGGGCATCGCCGCGGATACGACGATACGATCGAACGGAGCGTAGCTCGCCCAGCCGAGGGCGCCGTCGGCCAGCTTCACGCGGATGCTTCCCGTACGGATTCCGCCCAGAACGCCCTCCGCCTTCTTGAGGAGCGGGGCGAGCCGCTCGATCGAAAACACGTCGCGGGCGAGAAGCGAGAGTATCGCGGTCTGATAGCCCGATCCCGTTCCGATCTCGAGCACGCGGTGCAGCCGTTTCACCTCGAGCGACTGAACCATAAAAGCGATCGTATAGGGCTGGGAAATCGTCTGATCGTACCCGATCGGAAACGAGCAGTCGTCGTACGCCCTGCTTCCGACGGCGGCGTCGACGAAACGGTGGCGCGGCACGGCGAGGAATGCCTTGAGGACGCCTTCGTCGGTGATGCCGCGGGCACGGAGCTGCTCGTCCACCATCCGGCGGCGCGCTATCGCGTAATGATTTCCGGATTCCATGCGAGGCCGTGTTCCTCCAGCTCCTCGATGCCCTCGGTGTCGGTGAAATCGAGCCTGAGCGGCGTGATCGAAACGTATCCGCCGCTCACGGCCGCGAAATCGGTGTTCTCGCCGGCGTTCCAGCCGGGCTCCGCCCCGCCGATCCAGAAGTAGTCTTTCCCCCGGGGGTCCTTCTTCCTGATGATGATATCGTTGTACACGCGCGATCCGAGCCTCGCCACCCTGAATCCCTTGATGGCCGACGCGGGAATCGCGGGAACGTTGACGTTCCAGAGCCGGGCTTTGTCCCCCTTCATGACGACGAGAGATCGCGCGAGCTGGCGCGCGGCGCTCGCGGCGCCGTCGAACGAAACATCTTCCCACGTCGCGAGCGAAACAGCCATAGAGTTGATGCCGAGAATACACCCTTCGATAGCGGCGGCGACCGTGCCGGAATAGGTGACGTCCTCGCCCATGTTCGGTCCGTGATTGATGCCGGAAACGATGAGATCAGGTTTACGCTTGAGGATCCCGTGAATGGCCAGGATGACGCAGTCGGTGGGAGTTCCCGATACGCCGAATCTCGACGGAGAATGCTCCTTGATTCTGAGCGGCTTGTCGAGGGTTATCGCGTGGCTCGACGCGCTCTGCTCCTGCTCCGGGGCCACGACGACGACGCGGCCGATCCCTTCGAGCGCCCGCTCGAGGGCGCCGAGACCCCCGGCGGAGATTCCGTCGTCGTTGGTTATGAGGATCGTCTTTTCGGCGTCCATCGATGGCTCCCCGCGAATATCGCGCGTTCCCGAAAAAGGGATGCTACCAGAAAAGGCTTCGCGTGACCAGAGCAATGAACCGGAATGTATCGCGCAGGGGATGGATCGCGCTCTTCTCGCTCCCGTAGATCGTTCGCACCGGGATCGACGCAACCCGCCCTCCCGAACGGCAGGCCTTGATGACGATCTCGCTGTCGATCTCGTACCGGGACGTCACGAGCTCGAGGCGCGCAAAGAGCGAGGCGCGAATGAGCCGGTAGCCGTTCTGGCTGTCGGGGATACGCTGGCCGGCACGGAGGCTGACGACCGCCGATGTGAGGCGATTCGTGAAAACGCGGATCGCGGGCATCCCGCCGACGGCCGCCAGGCGGTCGCCGACGATGAGATCCGCGTTTCCCTTCGCGAATTCCTCGGCGAAACGCGGAATCTCCGCGGGATCGTGCTGCCCGTCCGCGTCGAGCATGATGAAGGCGTCGATATCGCTCAGCGATGCGACGACATGCTGCGCGGTCCGGACCGCGGCCCCCTTGCCCCTGTTCGCCTCGTGCCGGACGACGCGCGCGCCGCAGCGCCTCGCCGCCTCCGCCGTTCCGTCGATCGATCCGTCGTCCACGACGACGATATTGCGCGCAGGGATGTGGCGCGAGATCGATGCGAGCACCGGCTCGATGAACGGGGCCGCGTTGTACGCGGGAACGATCGCCGCGAAACGTTCAAGCATTCCGTTCGACCTCCCACAGGTGATCGAATGCGAACCACTGTTCGGGATGGGACCGTACGAATTCCTCTATCTTCCCGAGGCACGCGCGCCCGACGGCGTCTCGGGGATCCCCGGTTTCCGGCACGCGAACCTCCTCTCCGACGGCGATCTCGATGCTCCCGTCGGGCGTATACCAGGAACAGCAGGGAAGCAGCGGAGCGCCCGAACGAAGCGAGAGCGTGACGTGTCCGTCGGGGAGCAGGACGTCGGAATCGAGGAACCTCATCCGCTTGCCCCTTCGCGAGAAATTGCGATCGACGAGAAGGACGATCGTCTCTCCTTTCTCGAGGGCCTTCATGAGCGCCGTTCCGCAGGAGCGGGACGAATAATCCCTGACGCCCCAGGCGTTGCGTATCTCGCTCAGGAAGCGCGTCACGCGCGGGGACGGGTGCTCGAGCGCGACGGTATTCATCCGGTATCCGCGCCGGCTCATGCAGGCCCCGGCGAGCTCCCATGGGCCGACGTGCGGGGCGAAGAGGATCGTTCCCCTCCCCTTCTTTTGGGCACGATCGAGATTCTCGATTCCGCGGACGCGGCACAGAGCGTCGAGCTTGTCCCCGCTCAAATGCGAAAGCCGCATGAGGTCGGCGACCGCCCGCGAAAAATTCCTGAAAACGGGATACGTGCTCCCGGGGCGCATTCCGAGCTTCTCGAAATTCGTGCGGACGTTTCTCCGGATCCGGGGCCTGAAAACATAAAAAAGGAACGCGACGGCCGCGGCGATCTTCGTGCAAAGGGCTTGGGGGAGCGAATCGGCGAGGAGGGACGCCGTGCGATATAGGATATATGAAATCATGTTCTCGCGAAGAAAAATATTGGTCGGGGCGACTGGATTTGAACCAGCGACCCCTAGCCCCCCATGCTAGTGCGCTAGCCAGGCTGCGCCACGCCCCGACCGTATCGATAGAATATCATCGTTTTCCGGATGAACACAAGGGAATTTGACGCGGCGGGGACGACTTCCGTTCCGGCCTCGCCGCGGGAGTCGGGGATCGCGCTTCGAACGGTTCAAAGCGTTTCGGCGAGGTCCTTGAGCTCCAGGAGGTCTTTCCTGAGCGAGGTGAGAATGCGCCGCTTTTCCGGATCCGCGAACGGAATATTGAGCTGCTCCGCGACGACCGAAGGATCGTTGTTGAAATCCTTGAGCTTCCGGCGGGCGCCGGCGATGGTATATTTCCGGTCGTACAGGAGCGTTTGTATGGCCATGAGGAGCTTGATATCCCTCACGCGGTAGGTCCGGTTGCCCGCCCGGTTCTTCTTCGGACTGAGGGCGGGGAATTGTGATTCCCAGTACCGGAGGACATGCGGCTTCACCTTGAGGAGGTCGCTCACTTCGCCGATGGAATAGTAGAGCTTCTGGTTCGCTTTCATGGCCATCACGCTTCCTTGCCGGCCGCGGGAACGTTTTTCACCCGCGGCGCTACATCTCCTTCTTCGCCTTGCGAATCATGAGATCCTTTATCGCTCTGCGGGGATCCTTCCCGCGGAAGAGCACACGATGAACCTGCTCCGCGATAGGCAGCTCGATCCCTGCCCGGGCGGCCAGCTTGACCGCCGCGCGCGTCGTCTTGACCCCTTCCGCCACCATTACCATTTCGGAGAGCACCTCGGGGAGCTTCTTGCCTCTGCCGATCTCCTCCCCGACATGGCGGTTCCGGCTGTGGCGGCTCATGCACGTGACGATGAGGTCGCCGACGCCGGCGAGCCCGCTGAGCGTTTCCTCCCTGCCCCCCATCGTGCAGGCGAGGCGCTTTATTTCGGCGAGACCGCGGGTTATGAGGGCCGCTTTCGTGTTGTCGCCGAATCCCAGCCCGTCGCAGATGCCGGCGGCTATGGCGATCGTGTTCTTGAGGGAGACGCCGAGCTCGACTCCGATGAGATCGGTATTCGTGTACACCCGGAAATACTCGTTCATGAAGAGTCCCTGGATCTCCCTCAGGACCTCCGCGTCGACTCCGGCGACCACGACCGACGTGGGCATCCGCCTGCTGACTTCCTCCGCGTGGCTCGGGCCGAGGAGACCGACGATCCTTCGTTTCGGGGTCGGAAGCTCCTGGGAGAGGACCTCGCTCATTCTGCAGAGCGTGCGCTCCTCGAGCCCTTTCGCCGCGTTGATGGCGATCGCCCGTTTATCGAAGGACGGCGACGATCGCGCGAGGCGCGCGACACTCCGAATCGTATGGCTCGGCGTGACGAAGACGACGCGCGAAGCGCCGGCGAGAGCCTCGTCCATCGCCGAGGTGATCCGGATCGATCCCGGCACCGGGATTCCCGGCAGAAAGCGGCTGTTTTCGCCTTCACGCCGGATCGTATCGGCCAATTCGGGGAAGTACTCCCACAGACGCACCTCGTACCCCTTCTCGTCGAGAAGGATTGCGAGCGTCGTTCCCCAGCTCCCCGCGCCGAGGACCGCGACGCGGGTCGGATGGGCGTGTTTTTCGGCCTTCGTCATGGAATGAACCGCCTAGAAGATCTTTTTTTCCGTACCGCTCCGCAACCGCACGATATTCGAGCGATGCTTTACGAATACGACGACCGCCGCCGCCACGGCGAGCAGCGTGATGGAATAATGCACCCGGGCGCCGAATAGCCGGTTGGCGATCGGTATCGAAGCCGGCAGGAACGCCGCGCTCGCCAGGCTCGCCACCGAAACGATCCGCGTCGCGAGCAGGGTGGCGATCCAGAGAGCGACGCACATCCCGACGGCGTGGGGAGCGAGCGCGAGAAACGCTCCGGCGGTGGCGCCGACTCCCTTCCCTCCCGAAAAACGGACAAATAGGGAGTAGTTGTGTCCGACGACCACGGCGAGAGCCGCAAGCAGGGCGAACGCGATACCGCTTCCTCCCAGCTTCGAGAGGTAATGAACGGCGACGAAGCCCTTGCCGATGTCGAAGAGAAGAACCGGTATGGCCGCCTTGAGGCCGAGCACCCGATAGGTGTTCGCCGCGCCGAGGTTGCCGCTCCCGTGCTCTCTGAGGTCGATGCCTCTCAGAAGCTTTCCCATGCAGTAGCTCGAGGGGATCGATCCCAGAAAATAGCTGGTCGCCGCGACGAAAAGAACCTTCAGGAAAACGTCCATCACCTCTCCTTGGATTTGAGAGAGATTGTAACGATCGTTCCCTCGAAGGTAAACACTTTTCTGAGTTGATTATTGAGATAACGTACATAAGAACGAGGAAAATAGGAGGCTTGGTTCACAAAAAGCGTGAAGTTCGGCGGTTTGACTCCAGTTTGCGTCGCGTAGTACACCTTGCCGGTGCCTCCGCCATAGTGGCTCGGAGGGCTTTTTTCGATGATCTTCTCGAGCACTCTGTTGAGCTCGGAGGTTTTTATCTGGAGCCCGCGGGCCTTTTCGATGGCCACGGCGAGGGGGAAGATCCTCTCCACGCGGAGCCCGGTAAGTGCGGAGATCGTGACCGCCGGGGCATACGCAAGGAACGACATCGATTCCCGAACCTCCGCCACATAGCGCTCGGACGTGTTCGAATCCTTCTCGATGAGATCCCATTTATTGAGGAGGATCATCATCCCTTTGCGCGCCCGGTGCCCTTCGGACGCGACGCGGACGTCCTGCCTCGAGATCGGCACGGACGCGTCGATCATCACGGCGACGACGTCGGCGTTCCGGGCGCTCGACAGGCTCTTCTGGCTCGTGATGGCGGCGAGTCCCCTCTCGGTTCGAGCGCGGCGCTTCACCCCCGCCGTATCGATGAGGACGAATTCCCGCCCCTCCCTCCGCACGACGATATTGATCGAATCCCGCGTCGTCCCGGGCAGCTCCGAGACGATGTTGCGATCCTCGCCGACGAGGGCGTTCACGAGCGAGCTCTTGCCGACGTTCGGCTTGCCGACGATCGCGATCGCGATCGGATCGGGCCCCGCGGTTTCCGTTTTCCGGGGAAGGCGCGACGTCACGTCGTCGAGCACCTCGCCGATTCCCGTTCCATGGATTGCGCTGAGAACGTGCATGTCCTTGAAGCCGAGCTTGTGAAATTCGTGCACGCCCCATCGATCGGCGTCGTTCTCGATTTTATTGACGACGAGGATCATCCGTTCCCGTTCGCGCCGCAGATCGCGGAGCAGCGATTCATCCTCTTCCGTCACCCCCGTATCGATGTCGACGACAAAGATAATGACTGCGGCGTCCCGGGCCGCGTGCGCGACGCGCGAGCGGATCTCCCGGGTGATATGGTCTTTCGTCCCGGCGCTGAATCCGCCCGTGTCGACGAGAACGAACGTGACGCCGTTCCAGGTTACCTTCTCCTCCACCGAATCCCTGGTGACGCCCCGCGTGGCGTGCATGATCGCCTTGCGGCGCCGGACGATACGGTTGAAGAGCGTCGATTTTCCCGCGTTGGGCTTTCCGACGATGACGACGATCGGCATTTTCTTCATCGGGCTCGCCCCCCCTTGCATGCCCTCGCGACGCGATTCTCGAGAAAGGTGGATCGGGCGACCACGACGGGAATGCCGAGCTCGCGCTCGAGATCTCGAGCGTTCATATCGTCGATGAAGCGCCCCTCGTGATTGACCGCGTTGGGAGGAATCACGAGACAGCGAGCGTCCCGGTGCCGCCGCGCCGCGCGCGCGATATCCGCGCCCGAGAGGAGTCCCGAAACGGTCACCGTCGGTCCGAAAAGGATGTTGGGAACGACGACGAGACGGAGCGAAAACGACGGCAGCCGTTCGGCGATGAGCGGCTCGGCGTAGCGCCTCAGGAACCTCGCGCCGAGGACGCCGGTCGCGACCGCGACGCCTCTCGGAAGGTCCGCGCGGCGTTTCGCGCGCTCGATGTCGCGTTCGAGCCGAATGAGAAACGATCGGCCGGCGCCCACTCCGTTCGAAAGCTGCGGGAAATCGCCGTAATCGGCCGCGGGGGGAAGAACCCGGCCGGCCATGAGGTAGAACTCGTCGGCGAGATGAAGGACGCAATCCCCTCCCGTGACTCTCTTCAAGCGATCGCGCTCCCCGGCGGCCCAATCGAGAAGCGCCCGGGATTCGGCGACGGTGACGCGCCGCAACCGGGCCAGGCCCGATCGGTGCCTCGTGACGCCGACCGGAACGACGGCGATGGACGCGCATGCCGGATACAGCGCGGCGAGCTCGCGCACCGTTTCCCGAAGCGCCGCTCCGTCGTTGATTCCGGGGACGAGGACGATCTGCGCGTGGATGACGACGCCGGCGCGCGCGAGCCGTCGAAGATCCTCCAGGATGTTCCGGCGCACCGGTCGGCCGAACAGGCGTCCGCGAACGCTCTTCCGAACGGCATGAACGGACACGTAGAGCGGGGAAAGACGAAGCGCGGCGATCCGCGCGAGATCTCTCTCCCGGACGTCGTTGAGCGTTATGAAATTCCCGAAAAGGAAGCTCAGGCGATAATCGTCGTCCTTTTCATACAGCGAGGGCCGCATTCCCGCGGGCATCTGATCCATGAAGCAGAAGACGCATTTGCTGCGGCAGGGAATGAAGCTCATCGCGTCGAAGACGATCCGCGCGCGGGCGAACGCCGCGAAGGTGAGCGTGCGCGATCTCACGCGGCCGCCGCGAAGGACGCTGAATCGCGCCTTGCCTTCCCCCGCCGTGAAGAACAGGGCGTCGAACTGATCTTCGATCCGCCGGGATCCTATCGAGAGGATCTCGTCCCCCGGCTGGAAAAAGCCGGGCGCTCCGTCAACTCTGTCGATGCGAACCGTCATCGATGCTCGTGAAAAACCCCCTCCAAACGTCAGGCCTGAAGGGGGTTTCGGTATAAGATGGAGCGGGCAACGGGATTCGAACCCGCGACTCTCAGCTTGGGAAGCTGATACTCTACCAGCTGAGCTATGCCCGCGTAAACGCAGTTGAGATACCTCCAAAGCTATCAGGTTGCCCCCGCGATGTCAACGTATTTATCCCCCGGCGAGGCCCTCGACGAGCCCGGCGGCACGCTCGACGAGCCAGGCTTCCTCGGCCGCGAGCCAATGAATCTCCTGCTCCTTCTTGAACCACGTGACCTGGCGTTTCGCGTACTGTCTCGTGAGCTCCGATACTCTCTCGATCGTTTCCTCGAGCCGCGTCTCTCCCCTGACGTGCGCGACGACCTGCGGGTATCCGAGCGTCCGCATTCCGGGCCATTCCGGATCGACCCCCGCCGCGAGAAGACTCTCGACCTCATCCACCCACCCGCGCGCGAACATGTCCCTCGCGCGTCCGGCGATGTTCCGGTGGAGCTCCGAACGCTCGATCCGCAGTCCGATCTTGACGAACGCGATTCCCTCGCTCGACGGATCGAGACGCTGACGGCGAACGTGCTCGCTGAGAGAGAGCCCGGTAAGCGCCTGAACCTCGAGGGCGCGAACGAGCCGGTAGCGATCGTTCATATGAATTCGCCGCGCGCTTTCCGCATCGACCGCGGAGAGCCGGCGATGCAGGGATTCGTTCGAAACGTCCCGCAGCGAATCGGCGAAGGCGATCCGATCCGGCGTCTCGAGCGCGATATCGAAAAATCCCTTCTCGATCGCGCGAAAATAGAGCCCCGATCCCCCGACGAGAATGGGAATCTTCCCCCGGGACGCGACGTCCCGCATCGCGGCATGAGCGAGCACGGCGAACTTCCGGGCGTCGCTCCTTTCCTCGAGGGCGAAGATATCGACGAGGTGATGCGGAACGAGGCCGCGATCCTCCTTCGAGGGCTTCGCCGTTCCGATATCGATACGCCGGTAGGCCTGTCGGGAATCGATCGAGAGGATCTCTCCGTTGGTTCGCAGGGCGAGGCTGATTCCGAGCCGGCTCTTGCCGGAGGCCGTGGGACCGAGGATTGCGGCGGCGGTTATCATTCCCTGTGCGACACCGATCGCGCGAAACGGCGCTCGAGCTCCGCGATGCCGACCCGGAGCATCGTCGGGCGGCCGTGAGGGCACGTATACGGCAGCGAGGTGGCGAACAGCTGGTCGGCGAGGCTCTCCATCTCCTCGCCCGACAGCTTCGCTCCCGCCTTGATCGCCGCGCGGCAGGCGTATGTTTTGAGAAACTCGTCGACGCCGCTTCTCCCGTCGCCGCCGAGAATCTCCGCAAGCAGGCGCCCGTCGTTCCAGTTTCGCACGAGCGCCGGGATGCCGCGCACGATGATCGACCTGAGCCCGAACGGTTCGCTCTCGAAACCGAGGGACGCGAGCGCCGGCGCGAGCTCTTCGTAGCGTTCGTATTCGTCCGGCGAAAGATCGATCGTGGCGGGAAACAGAAGCGATTGCACGACCGGCCGGGCTCCGGCGAGATCGGCTTTCGCACGGTCGAAGAGAATCCTTTCGTGGGCGGCATGCTGATCGATGACGACCATTCCTCCGCGAATCTGGATGAGGATGAAGCTCTGATGAAGCTGCCAATACAGATTCCCCGGCGCGAGAATACCCTTCCCCTTTTCCTCCCCGAACAGGGAAAGCGGCGCTTCGTGGAATTCGAAGGTCCGGTCTCCCTCCCCGATCTCCTGAGCCGCGCCCGACCATGCGCCCGCCGGCGAGCCGAAGAGGGATTCGCCGGCGCCGCCCGCGGAGGGCTCCCGCGATTCGCCGGAGAGAATCCCCCGATAGAAGGAATCGACCGTCCGCTCGAGCGGGCCGCCCGGGTGCCTGAGCGCTTCGGCGAGAGAGGAAAGAACGAGCCGGTGAATCTCCCCTTCGTTGCGGAAGCGCACTTCCGCCTTCGTCGGATGGACGTTCACGTCCACTTCCTCGTACGGAACGTCGAGGAAGAGAACGACGGCCGGAAAGCGGTCGCGCGGGATGAGAGACTCATACGCCTGCGTGACCGCATGAGAGAGCACGCGGTCGCGGACGTATCTCCTGTTCACGAAATAGAACTGCATGTACCGGTTCGCCCTCGTCTGGTCCCCTCGCGAGGCGTAGCCGTGGACCTTCGCGCGGCCCATGGCGAACTGGACCGGCACGAGATTGGAGACCAGATCCCCGCCGAGCACGATTTCGATCCTTTCGCGCAGACTCGAAGGCGGATAGGACAGAAGGTCTCTTCCGCTCTCGCGGAGAATGAACGCGGTTTCCGGAAAGGCGAGGGCGTATCCCTGGATGACGGCGATGATCCGCCTGATTTCCGATTGAGCGCTCCTCAGGAATTTTCTGCGCGCGGGAAGATTGAAGAACAGATTCTCGACGAGCACTTCCGTTCCCGGATTCCTCGCCAGGGGAGCGTCTCCGACGAGCGTCTCGCCGCGAAACACGAGCTCCCGGGCCATCTCCTCCTCGCGGGCGCGAGAGCGTATCGTCAGCGAGCTCACGGCGCGGACGCTCGCGAGCGCCTCCCCGCGGAACCCGAGGGTGCCCGTGCGCGCGATGTCCTCCACGCGCGAGATCTTGCTCGTCGCGAAGCTCTCGACGGCGAGCGGGAGCTCGCCCGCCAGGATGCCGGAGCCGTTATCCTCGATCCTGATGGAGGCCTTTCCCCCGTCGACGAGCTCCACGGATACGCGAGTCGCGCCGGCGTCCAGAGAGTTTTCGACGAGTTCCTTCACGGCGCTCGCGGGGCGCTCGATCACCTCGCCCGCGGCTATCATCGAGGCGACTTCGGGGAGCAATCTCTGAATGGGAGCCACGCGTCCTCCGCGGAAAAGGCCTGCCGATCCGGATCCCGTCTCTCGAAATCGTCACTGTTTCAAGGAGAAACGTAGCACAGGGCGCCTTCGTTCCGCAATGCGGAAAAGCCCCGGGAAGGGCCTACGGGCGCAATTTTGCCTTCGCTTCGCTGATGAGCTCGACGGTGTTCGAGGAAGTGCCCGGGAAAACGGCGAAGCCGTTGGAAGGGAAATAGACGGCGGTGTCGCGATAGCCTTTTTCGTCGAATTTCTTGGCGATGAATTCCTTGACGCGGCTTTCGAGGTAGCCCATTCGCTGATAACCCTCGACCGAGAGCACGATGAACAGGTCAGGCTCGGTCCATGAGAAGAAGTCCGTCTTGCGCACCTGCGTCCGGATGCCCATGCTGAGCTCGTTGACGAGCCTCAAGCCGGACTGATAATCGTCGTGAAATAAATCCAACAACCCGTTGACTTTAAATACGGTAATCGTGAATCCGTGATGGTATCTCTCGGCCCGTTCTATTTCCTCGTTGATGCGATCCATCATGAGCTTCTGATTGTAGCGCAACAGGTCGTCGAAGGTGAAGGACTCCGTCTCCCTGCTCTTCGCCGTCCCCTTCGAGAACAGCGGAGCGACGAGATCGGCGACCTTGAGAAGCAGACCGGTTTCGTGCTCCCCGAATATCGAGGAATCGAGCGGCGTGATCGGCATCTTGTCGTAGCCGATGTACACGACGCTCACGTCGTCCGATCTAAACAAGGGACATCCGATGGCGGATCGATGAAGCGGCGTTTTGTCGAAGAGCTTCAGGTCCGCCGAGAGATAGCTCATGCATATCGGCTCCCCGCTCGATCGGACCGTTTCCAGCATCTCCGCGTCGTATTCGAGCCTGCTGCGACGTTCCTTTTCATCCTCGGGGAACTGATGGTAGGCAGATTCCCTGCGATCGGGACTCTCGTAATGAAGGCTTCCCATCGACGCCTTGATCAGGGACGAGAGGAGCGCCGGCAGATTGCGGATCTTCGAGGAGAGATCTTCGAGCGCCACGAAGGTCGGGGCGAACGAAGAAAGCTCTTCGAGGCTCTCGAGCTTTCTCGATTGTCGGACATCTCTGATCTGGGCGTACGTGAAGAAAGCGACCTGGAATCGAAGCGCGTCCTTGAGCCTGAAGAAGGTCTGCTGGGCGCTCAGGCTGGAGAATTCGATGACCATGACGCCGAGGGCCTCGTTGTGCTCGAGCGGGACGTAGATCGAGGTGATGACGCCCTCGCCGATCTTGATCTGAAGTCCCGCGGAATGGCTCGCTTCGGTCATTATTATTTCCTCGCCGCCGACATACGCGCGCGCGAGGCTGCCCTTGTTGCAGTGAATCCTCGGGGTCTGCGCCCCCGCGGGCATCTGCTGATCGCTTCCCCCGAGAATGAGCCAATCCCCCTCGTCCGTGGCGGTGTAGATCGCGACGGTATCGGCTTTGAGCTTCTCGGCGAGGAACCTCGTCAGCAGGGTGAACTTCTCGTGAAAGCCGAGATGGTTGTGAAAGAGAGCCTCGAGATAGTTGCGGATCTGGAACTCGATTTCCCTGATTTCATGGGCGTCTATCATGAGGTGCTGGTCGAGAATCGGAGCGATTTTCGAAGCGAGGTGCGCGATCGTTTCCATATCGATGTTTCCGAGCTTCTTTTCATTCGCGCGCGTGGATACGTTGAGCACGCCGAGGAGCTTTCCGCCGTGAACGAGCGCCACGGAAACGGAGCTCGCGATATCTTCCCGCTCCCGCCCGTTGCGGTAGAGCGGGGAGTTGACGATCTCGGTGATGAGAAGCGGCGTGAGCGTCCGCGCGACCGTTCCGGCGATCCCTTCGCCGAGCTTCTGCCGCGTTCGATCGACGACCTCGGCGCTCAAGCCGTTCGCGTAGCCGATATAGAGCTCCTGGCTTTCGGCCGAAAAGAGCATGATCGAACCGCTCGATGCGCCGACGGCGCGGATCGATATTTCGAGGAGCCATTTCAGGAGTCTCTCGCGATCCGTGATGTGGTTCATGTACTCGAGCGCGTCCTCGAGGTGCGCGGGCCACGGATGGGATTCCTCGTCGCCTTTCCCCTCCGCGGCCGGGGAGAATTGGCCGACCGCTTCGGCGGGATTGACGATCCGTTTGCGCTCATTCTTGAGAAGCGCGATTTCCTTTTCGTAGAGCTTGCGCTTGTCCGTTACGATGACGTAGTCGGCTTTGAGAAAAGCGCCCAGAAACGAGCCGTCGGAGTAGGCGGGAATGCCGATGATCTCGGCGATCTCGAGGGCGACGGCCCGGGGATCGCGGTCGTAGACGCCTATGATCGATACGTCCGGAGTGCGATGGAATTCGCTCAAGACGTTGAGCTCTTCCTCGCCCCCGCCCAGAATGGCGATTTTCATGCTGGTTCCGGACACGACCCGCTCCTGCACCGTTTCGCGGCGAATTACAGTAACCCGCTATGTTTTTAGCATAAGTCGAGCCAGAACGGGGCCTTGGCTAATCTTCGGCGTCCCTCTTGAGCTCGATGAGAATATTGAGGGCTTCTAGCGGTGTAATGGCATTAGTATCAATACTTTGCAAGCGTCTCCTGATAGTGCCGGTGTCCTCGAATAGCGATGTTTGTTTCGCCGGATCGCTCCCGGGAGGAATCGTACTCATCTTCTCCCGTTCGAGAGATGCCAATATCTCGCCGGCGCGGCGGGTGACCGATTCGGGCAATCCGGCGAGGCGCGCGACCTGGATTCCGTAGCTTCTGTCGCTCGCTCCCTCGCGGATTTTGTAGAGAAAGACGATCTGATCCCCCCACTCCCTGACTTCGACGCGCATCGCTCGCACCTGCGGAAAGCGCTCGACGAGGCGCGTGAGCTCGTGATAATGGGTCGCGAAGAGCGTCTTCGGCCTCCACCCCTCCCCGCCGGCGAGAAACTCGGATACGGCCCAGGCGATGCTCAGGCCGTCGAGCGTGCTCGTCCCCCGCCCTATCTCGTCGAGGATGACGAGGCTTCGCTCCGTGCAGCAGTTGAGGATCTTCGCCGTTTCGCCCATCTCGACGAGGAAGGTGCTCTGGCCCCGCGCAAGGTTGTCGCTCGATCCGACGCGGGTGAATATGCGGTCGAGCAGGCTCACGGAAGCCCGCGCCGCGGGAACATAGCTTCCGGCGTGCGCGAGCAGCGCGATGAGCGCGGCCTGCCGTATATACGTCGATTTGCCCCCCATATTCGGTCCCGTGAGTATGACGAAGCTCTTTTCGCTCGATCGCAGCTCGATATCGTTCGGAATGAAATCCTTTCCGGAGATGCGCTCGACGACCGGGTGGCGCCCGTCCGTCACGATGAGGTCTCCCGTTTCGACGATCTCGGGCCGGCAGTAGTTTCTCTCGAGAGCCGTCGCGGCGAGGGACGACAGGACGTCCAGCGCCGCGACGGCGGCGGCGATTCTCTGTATTCCCGCGCTTTCGCGCGATACCGTCCCGCAGATCGCGTCGAATATCTCGCGTTCGAGGGCGATTCGGCGCGCGTCCGCGCTGATGATCGTCTGTTCCCTGATCTTGAGATCCTCCGTCACATAGCGCTGCGAGGAGACGAGGGTCTGCTTGGCGGTATACCCGGACGGCACTCTGCCGTCGTAGGCGCGCGAGATCTCGATAAAATAGCCGAACACCCTGTTGTATCCGACCCTGAGCGAGGGGATGCCCGTGCGTTCCCGCTCCGATTCCTGCAGCCGCGCGATCCACGCCTTCCCCTCGACCGATTCGCGGATGAGCGCGTCGAGATCTTCGCGGAAGCCGGCACGTATGACTCCTCCTTCGCGGAGATGAGGAGGACTCGCGGGATCGACGCCGCGGCGAATGACGTCGAGGGAGGATACCGGAGCGGACAGGCCGCGAACCGCTTCGCGGATCGCGTCGGCATCGAAACGGCCCGCCGCCTCCGCGATCGCCGGAGCGCGTTCGAGCGCCTCCGCGAGCGCGAGCAGCTCGCGCGGTCCCGCCTTCAGGGCGGTGATGCGCGACAGGAGACGTTCGACGTCCGCGAATCTCCGGAGCGTCGCGCGGAGCGCCCTCAGCGCGGTATGGTCCGAGAGCAGCGACGCGATCGCGTCGAGGCGCCGTGTGATGACGTCGGCCCTGCGAGACGGATGCATGATCCATTTCCTGAGCTCCCGCGCGCCCGGCGCCGTCTCCGTTTGATCGAGGTGATGGATGAGGGTCGTATCGGGCGCGTTCCCCCGCAGCGGCTCGAATACCTCGAGGTTTCCGAGCGTCTCCGCGTCGAGAAAGAGATTGTCGCCCGCGACGAAAGGCTTGATGCCGGAGATATGAACGAGGTCGTTCCGCCTCAGCTCCTTGACGAACGAGAGGAGCGCGCCCGCGGCCGCGACGGCGAGCGGCCTGTCCTCGAGATCGAAACAGGTGAGATCGCTCACTCCGAAATGAGCGCGAAGCGCCGCGCCCGCGCGTTGCTCCTCGAACTCGTAGGGCGCCCGTTCGTCGATCGTCGCGCGATCATCGATCGCCGCGACGCGGGCGCGGAGCGCGGCGGAACCGTGAGGCACGATCGCCTCGCGCAGCCGGGTTCCGGCGAGCGCCTGCTCGATCACCGGCGTGAAATCCTCGCCGGCGCTGAAATCCCCCGTCGATACGTCGAGCATCGCGAAGCCGGTCCTGTCCGACCGCTCGACCATCGAGATGATGTAGTTGTTCTCCCGATCGACGAGCGTCGCCGGCGAGAGCGTGGTTCCGGGCGTGACGATGTCCGTGACGACGCGCTTCACCACTCCCGAGGGGCCGGGGGTATCTTCAGCCTGATCGCATATCACGACCGAACGTCCCAGCTGCAGCAGTTTCGCGATGTAGGTCTCGGCCGCGTGAACCGGAACCCCGGCGAGGGGCACCGGATTGCTCTTGTCCTTGTCGCGCGTCGTGAGAGCGATGTTGAGGAGCCTCGAAACCTCCTTCGCGTCGTCGAAGAACGTCTCGTAGAAATCCCCGACCTGGAAAAAGAGGATGCCCTGGGGGTACCGGCTCTTGATTTCGCGGTACTGGGTCATGAGGGGCGTGAGTCGGTAATTCATCGCCTATTGCAGGGGAACGATCGCGCCGGTCAACCCGAGTCGTTCCTTCGCCCGCGCGACATCCTTCGCGGCGGATTCCCTGCTCTCGTAGATTCCCGCGCGGACGCGATGCATCACGCGGCCCTCGAGCTCGAAGCGCTCGACGCGGACGCCGCGGAACGTTCCTTCGAGCTTTCCGGATACGGCCAGAGCGTTCGCTTTCGTTTTGAAAGAACCGAACTGGATGGTGAACCTGCCTTCCGCGCCCGCGGGCTCCGTGCCTTCCCGCGCGTGCGTTGCCCCCGATTCACCCCCTCCGGCCTTTTTCTCGTCCTTCGCCCTGGTCTTCGGCGCCGCGAGGAGCTGAATCTTCTCGTTCGCTCTCGCCGCTTCGAAGGACCGCGGAAATTCGTCGACGAGCGAACGGTATCGGGCGAGCGCCTTTTCGCGATCTCCGAGACGCTCGAGGCATTCGGCGAGCTTGAAAACCGCGATCGGATTCGGATGCGATCCGGCGACTCCTTCATACTTCCCGAGCGCCTCGGCGAGCCGCCCGTCCTGGGCGTCGATATCCGCGCGCGCGAGGACGCTCCACGAAGCGTACTCCCCTTTGGTGATCCCCGAGAATTCGAGGGCGGCGCGGGTGTTGTCGCCGAGCTGGCGGCGGCAGAGGGCGGCGAAATACGCCGCCTTTCCCCCGTCGCGCTCGGAGCCCTGCGCTTTTTTCTCCGAGAGGAGCTCGAGGGCGCCGGCGTAATCCCCGACGGCGTACCGCATGGTCGAAAGCTCGAGACGGGCCCGATCCGCCGCGACGTCGTTCTCCGACGCCATGACGCGGCCGAGGAGCGTTTCGGCCTTCGCGTAATCGGTTTCGATCCGCGCGAGCATCAGGAGGGCGGCGGGAAGCGAAGAACGATCCATCGAAGAGGTATCGGCGGCGGCTCTCCGCGCCCGCTCGTAATCGCCGCGCCGAAAAAGCTCTTCGGCGCGTTTGAGCGCCGGGTGCGCGGCATACGCGGCGATAGAAAGCGCGGCGAAACCGAAGCTGATTGCGAGAATTCGTTTTCTCATGTTCGTCGACGAGGAATCGGCGCCGGACCGGAAGAACGTCCGTTTGACTCTATTCCCCCCGCGGCAACTTCCCCTTCGAAGGTGAAATTGACGAGGCGCTTCAAAACCACGGGGACGATGTCCCCGTCCTTCAGGCCCCCGGGCGGCACGAGCACGTTCCTGAATTCCGGAGTCCGCCCTTTCAGGAGCCGATATTCTCCTTTATGCGACGCACCGTCAAGGAGGATTTCGGTTCGGTTTCCGAGCTGGGCGGAGAGAATCCTTCCGCGCTCCTCCCGCACGACCGCGTTCAACGCATAAAGCCGCTCCTTCTTCTTCACCGCGCTCACGTCGTCCGGTGTTTCGCTCGCCGCAGTTCCCGCCCGCGGCGAGTACTGGAAGGTGAAAGCGGCGTCGAACCGGGCTTCGCGCACGAGATCGAGCGTCTGAGCGAATTCCTCGTCGGTCTCGGTGGGAAACCCGACGATGATATCCGTGGTAACGGCGATACCGGGCACGATCGATCGGGCCGTCCGCAGTCTCTCGAGATACGCTTCCCTCGTGTACCCGCGATTCATCGCCGCGAGAATCCGGTCGCTGCCGGCCTGGACCGGCAGGTGGATGTGGCTGCAAAAACGCTTCTCGCGCGCCATGAGCTCGAAGACCGACGCGTCGACGTCGCGCGGATGGCTGGTGAGGAACCGCAACCGCCGGACGTCCGTCTCCGCGAGAACGCGCTCGGCGAGCCCCCGGAAGTCGAGCGCGCCGTCGCGATACGCGATGACGTTCTGTCCGAGCATCGTGATATCCCGGGTTCCGTGGGCGACGTCCGAGGATATCTCGCGGACGATCGCCTCGGCGCTCCTGCTCCGGGTCTTCCCCCGGAGATACGGCACGATGCAGTACGAGCAGTAATTCTCGCATCCCTTCGTTATCGAAACGTATCGCGAAACGCCCCCGCGCGAATCCGCGGGCGAAGCGCCGTATTCGCCGTCGTCATCCATCTCGAGGAACACGAACCGTCCTCCATCCTCGGCCGATGCGGCCACGGCGTCGGGAAGCAGCGCGTAGCTTCCGGTCCCCGCGACGATTCGCACGGCGGGAACGAGGTCGAAGAGCGCCGCGCCGAGTCGCTGCGCCATGCAGCCGCAGACCACGATCAGCGCCTCGCGATGCCGCGAGAGATCGAGAAGCCGACCGATCGCGCGACGTTCCGCGTGATCGCGGACGCTGCAGGTGTTGACGATGATGCAATCGGCGCGTTCCGGCTCTTCGACGATCGCGTGCCCGCGATCCGCGAACAGAGACGCGATGACGTCGGATTCGTATGCGTTCATCTGGCAGCCGAAGCTCTCGCGGTATATCTTCAACCGTTTCATGGCCCGCACGCTCCGCCCGGCGGTTCCGCGGCGGCACGGCTCTCAAACGGCGCCCCGTAGAGAATGCCGTCCTCGAAACGGCTCACGCGAACGGGAACGAGAGAGCCGCGAGCGCCGATTCCCTTCGGAAGAAGGACCTCGCAGTAGGTTCCCGTGAGCGAACGGACGAGGGACGGCCGTCGATGCGGGGGCTTCTGCACGAGGGCGAGCTGAGACGAGCCGACGTGAGATTCGAGAAACTCCCGCCGCTTCGCCTCCCCGAGCTCCAGAAGGCGGCCGCTTCGTTCGCGTTTCATCCCGGAAGACACTTTTCCGTCCATGGCGGCGGCCGGCGTCTCCGGACGCGGGGAAAAGCCGAATACGTGGACATGGCTTATCGGGAGCTCGCGGACGAGCTCGAAGGTGTTCTCGAAACAGGCATCCGTTTCGCCGGGGAACCCGACGATGATATCGGTGCCGATCGCGATTCGATCCCGCGTGCGGGCGATCTCCTCGATCCTGCTTCGAAAGCCGGCTGCGCGGTAGGAACGGTTCATCGCCGCGAGGATGCGATCGTCCCCGCTCTGGAGCGGAACGTGCAGATGGGGCGCGCACCGATCGGTGCCCCGCACGAGTTCGAGGAGCTTCGGCGTCACCTCGTTGAGCTCGATACTGCTCAGGCGAACGCGCACCGCGTCGACGCGCTCGAGAATCGTCTCGACGAGATCGGCGAGGGCGCAGGGCGGATCGAGATCCAGTCCGTAGCGGCCGATGTGCACGCCGCTGAGGACGACCTCGTGATAGCCGTTCTCCCGCAGGATCGATACCTGGCCGAGGACGTCGGCGACGGAAACGCTGCGGCTCCGTCCTCTCGCCCGGGGAACGATGCAGTAGCTGCAGGACGCGTCGCATCCCTCCTGGATCTTGACGAAGGCGCGCGCGTGATCGAGGAATCCGTCGATTTCGTTTCGCTCGGGCGTTTCGCCCCGGACGGTCTCCGGGCCCGCCGGCGGGGGCGATTCCCGTTGCGTTCGGGCGATCGCGTCCACGATCGACGGCAGGGAGCTCTTTTCGCGGTTTCCGAGAACGAGATCCACCTCGTTCATTCCCTCGAAGCTCTCGCGCTGCGTTTCGGCGCCGCAGCCCGTCACGACGACGAATGAGCCGGGGTTCGTCCGCTTCGCGCGCCGGGCGGCGCTGCGGCAGCGCGCGTCGCTCCGCGCGGTGACCGTGCAGGAATTGATGACGCAGAGAGCCGCTCCGTCCTCGAATCGGCAGAATCGCCAGTTTCTCCGGATGAGGGCTTCGCGAAGCCATTCCGTTTCGAATTGATTGAGCTTGCAGCCTATCGTGACGGTCGAGAACGTTTTTTCCATGGTGCCCCGGTTCGAACTCCGCCGAATGTCGCCTTGCGGGCCGGAAACGCCGAGAGGGTGGAATCCCACCCTCTCCGGCATGCCTGCAGTATGGCTATCGCGCGCTCAAGCGGGCGTCGGATCGGTCCCCCCCGAACCCGTGCCCGCGGCGGGATCCTCGCCGACCGCGTCGATATCTTCATCGTACGTCCCGTCGATGTCGTAATCGGCCTGATCGCCCGCCTGATCCCCCGCCCCTTGCTTCCCGGCCGATCGGTCCTGATCGGCCGTTTCGCGCCTCGGGAATTCCTTCCTGAAGGCGTCGATCTCCTCGGGCGACCGGTTTTCGAGATAGGCGCTCACGCTCAAGACGATCCGCTTGTTCTGAGGATCGATCTTGATGACCTTCAGCGGGATGTCCATGCCGACGTCGAAATGATCGGAAGGCTTCCGAAGGTTGTCGATGCCGAGATGCGACAGCGGAACGAATCCCTCGACGTCCTCCTTGAGCTCGACGACGGCCCCGCGATCGAGAAGCCTCGTGATCTTGCCGCGAAGCTCGATTCCGATGTTGAACTCCTTCGCGAGCTCGTTCCACGGATTCTCCCGCGTCTGCTTCATCCCGAGACTGATACGGCGCTTGGAGCTGTCGATCTCGAGCACGACCACTTCGAGCTCGTCTCCCTTGCGGACCGCCTCGGACGGATGACGCACGCGTTTCGCCCACGACATATCCGATATATGGACGAGACCGTCTATGCCGTCCTCGATCTCGACGAATGCGCCGAAGTTGGTCAGGTTTCTGACCTTTCCCTTGAGGCGGGTTCCCGGAGGATACTTGCCTTCGAGGGCCTTCCACGGATCGGGCTCCAGCTGCTTGAGCCCGAGCGAGATCTTCTCGTGCTCCTTATCGACGTTGAGAATGATCGCTTCGACGGTGTCGCCGATCGCGACGACCTTCGACGGATGCTTTACGTGGCGGGTCCACGACATCTCGGAGATGTGAATGAGTCCTTCGATTCCCTTTTCGAGCTCGACGAACGCGCCGTAATCGGTGATCGAAACGACTTTGCCGCGCATCTTCGTTCCGACGGGGTAGCGCTGATCGACGCCCTCCCACGGGTACGGGGTGAGCTGCTTCAAGCCGAGCGAAATGCGTTCCCGTTCCCGATCGAAATCGAGGATCTTCACCTTGAGCTTGTCGCTGATCGCGACGACTTCCGAAGGATGGCTCACCCTGCCCCACGTCAGGTCCGTGAGGTGCAGAAGACCGTCGATGCCGCCGAGGTCGACGAACGCCCCGAAATCGGTGATGTTCTTGACGACGCCCTCGCGCTCCTGTCCGACGGCGAGCTCGGCGAGAAGTTTCTTCTTCTTCTCGTCGCGCTCTTCCTCGAGGACGACGCGCCGCGAGACCACGATATTCCGCCGGCGCTTGTTGAGCTTGATGATCTTGCAATCGAGATCCTGTCCGATGAGCTCGTCGAGATCGGGCACCTGCCTGAGCGCGATCTGCGAACCGGGCAGAAACGCGTCGACCCCCATCAGCTTCACGACGAGGCCTCCCTTGATCCGGTGATCGACACGGGCCTTCGCCGTGAGGCGATTGTCGTACGCTTCCTTGATATCGTCCCAGGCTCTGATGAAGTCGGCCTTCTCCTTCGAAAGGACGATGAGGCCGTCCTGATTCTCCATCTTCTCCAGATACACGTCGAAGATGTCGCCCTTCTGGACGTTCGGCGCGTTCGAGAACTCGATGCGCGGAATCGAACCTTCGCTCTTGAATCCGACGTTCACGATGACCTCGTTGTCGGTCACCTCGTACACCGTGCCCTTGACGATGTTCCCTTCCTGAAGCTCCGCCGCCTTGCGGTTGATGTCGGCCAGGATAACGTCCCATTCGGCATTCTTCAGATCCTCGCCGGAAAGCTCCTCGGGAGCCACCTGTTCGAACATGGAGAGGTAGGCTTTTTTCCGAGCGCCGATCGCTGCGTCACCGCCTTTCTCGAACGATTTTTCCCCCGCCTGAGCAGGGCCCTGAATTGCGTCAACACGCTTCTCATCCTGCATGAATCGATCTCCTCCTTGGAATATGGACTAAGAACAATACATGATAAAGGCTTAGGGCCCCGGAAGCAAGTTTTTTTTGGGGGCCGGCGGCGCCGTATCAGGCGGATCCGCGCGATATCTCGTCAAGACGGGATATGACGGCTTCGATGATCCACGCGGGCGTGGATGTGCCGGTGGAGACACCGATGCTCCGGACCGCGGAGAACCAGTCGGGATCGATGTCATCCGCCGATTCGATAAGGTGCGCCGGAACGCCTGAATCGACGCATCTCTGGTAGAGACGCATCGTGTTGGAGCTGTTCGCGCCGCCGACGACGAGCATGTAATCCACGTCGCGGGCGAGCGCGAGCATCGCGGCGCGGCGCGTTTCCGTCGCCTCGCAGATGGTGTCGCGGACCGTGAGATCGCGCACGCGGGCGCGGAGGGCCGAAATGATCTCCTCGGCTTCGCTCCGCGAGAAGGTCGTCTGTATGACGGCCCCCGCCCGGTCGAGCGGGGCCATGAGCATCGCTTCCCGCGCGTTCTTGACGACGATCGCCTGCCCCCCGGCGTGCCCCGCGATTCCCCGGACTTCGGGATGCTCGCGATCCCCGATAATGATCACCGGGACCGATTCCTCCGCGAACCGCTTGACATATCGCTGGCTGAGCTGCACGAACGGGCACGTCGCGTCGAGAACGCCTATGCCGCGCCGCCTCGCTTCGTCGACGAGGTCCGGACTCACGCCGTGGGCGCGGAGAACGAGGGTTCCTCCTTCGGGCACCTCGTCGAGCGTTTCCACGGAATGGACGCCGAGCGTCTCGAGGCGCCGCACTTCGAGCGGATTGTGAATGACGTCCCCGAGGGTATAGATCGCGCCCCCGAAGCTCTCGAGCCCCTGCTCGACGAGACGCATCGCCCTCATCACGCCGAAGCAGTATCCCACGTGAGGGGACGTGACGATTTCAAACTTCCGGCTCATCCGCCAGCATCCTGATCTCGTTCTCCGCCATGCCGGCGAGAACGCGGTAATCATCCTTCCTGATATCCTCCCTGCGCTCCCCGTCGATACGAATCGGAGGTCCGATGCGGACGGAAAGCTTCCGGCGCCTGATGAAGCATTCGAACAGCCTGTTCGTGCCGGTGACGCACACCGGAACGATGCTCACCCCGCTTTTCGCGGCGATGAATCCGAGGCCGGCTTTCAATTCCCCGAGCTTCCCGGTGCGCGAGCGCGTTCCCTCGGGAAACATGAGAATGGAGCGACCCTCCCCGAGCAGATCGAAAAGACGCTTCATCGTTCTTCGCTCGATCTCCTCCCGGTCGACCGGGATCGCGTGGTACGAGCGGATGAGCCGGGCGAAGAGCCTGTTTCGGAAGAGCTCCTTCTTCGCGAGGAACCATACCTCCCGATCGAAGGCGCAGCCGACGACGAGCGGGTCGCCGTTTGAAAGGTGGTTGCTCGCGAAGATAAAGTTCTCGCGGTACCGAAGATGTTCGCGGCCATATACGCGCAATCCGAACACGACGCGGAAGACGGCGTGAACGATCCATTTGGTGATCCCGTAGTAGGCCGCCGATCGGGCGAACGAATTCGCTTCCCCGGGAGCCACCGCCATTTCTGAGACCCGTTCGGCCTGACGGAGCACCTCGGCCTCGATCCGGGCGACCTGTGCTTCGATGGTCATGCCGGACGTATCGACGACAAAGGCGCCCGCGGGCCTGAGGAGCGGGCTCAGCACGCGCCCCGAGTCCATCGCGTCGCGCTCGAGGATATTCCTCCTGATCTCGTCAGCGTCCTGCTCGATGCCCATGCGAGCGAGCTGTTCGAGCCTCCGCCTCGCGCGCGCGTCGATGTCGGCGACGAGAAAGACCTTGACCTGGGCGTGCGGAAAAACGACCGAGCCCGTATCCCTTCCCTCGGCGACGACGCCGCCTCGCGCGCCGGCGAGCCGTTGGATGCGCACCATCGCCCGGCGCACGCCCTCGTGGCGGCTCACCGGCGAGACGAGACGCGAGACATCGGGCGTCCTGATGTCCCTCTCGACGTCTTTCCCGTCGAGATAGAGAGCCGTCTTTCCCCCGATCGTCCGAACCTCGAGCTCGAGCGTCGAGGCGAGCGCCGAAACGGCGGCGGCGTCTTCAGGATCGACGCCCCGCGCGATCACCGCATGGGTGACGGCCCGGTACATGGCTCCCGTATCGAGGTAGGCGAGGCCGAGGCGCGAGGCGAGAATCGAGGCGGTCGTGCTCTTGCCCGAGCCGGCCGGCCCGTCGATCGTGACGACGAACCGGCTCAGGACGGATGCGGTGCGTTCCGTGAGTGTCATTCCGGGATCCCGCATCGGCGTTCGACGCGCGCGGCGGATCAAATCAACCCTTTGAGCGTTTCGATGAATTTCCTGTTCTCGTACGGCGTCCCGATCGTCACGCGGAAGGTTTCATCGCCGAGCCCGAACGGCTTCATGGGGCGAACGATGATTCCGCGATCCATGAGCTGCTCGACGACGGCGCCGCACCCGTGCGGAGGAACGGCGAGCAAAAAGTTCGTTTGCGACGGCGGAATGACGAATCCGAGCTTCTGCAGCTCCTCGCGCATGAAACGCAGCTCGTCCCGGTTCTCCTTCGCCCTCACCGCTATCTTGTCCATGTTCCGGAGAGCCGCGAGCGCCGCCCCCTGCGCGATGCTGTTCACGTTGAAGGGCTGCCGCACCTTGTGGAGGCACGTGACGACATCTTCGTGGGAAAGCGAGTAACCGACCCGAACGGCGGAAAGCGAATGGATCTTCGAAAACGTGCGCAGCACGATGACGTTCGGCCGGTCCTTTATGAGAGCGATCGTATCGGGGAAATCTCCCGCGGCGACGTATTCGTAGTATGCCTCGTCGAACACGACGAGAACCGAGTCGGGGAGGCCGTCGAGAAACGTATCGACCTCGTTCTTCGAGACGTAGGTCGCCGTCGGATTGTTCGGATTGCAGATAAAAACGATTTTCGTCTTGGAAGTGACGGCTTTGCGCATCGCCGCGAGGTCGAGCCGGTAATCCTTGAGCTGCACCTCGACAGCCTTGACGCCGGCGAGCTGGCTCACGATCGGATAGACGATGAAGCTGGGCCACGGGTAGACGATCTCCTCGTCCGGGTTGACGAACGCGCGCACGATGAGATCGATGATCTCGTTCGATCCGTTTCCGACGAAGATCTGGTTCGCGTTCAGCGCGTGATATTTTCCGAGCTCGAAGCAAAGATAGAAGCAGCCGGAATTCGGATACCGGTTGACCTGGGGGAGCTCGTCGAGTATCGCCTGCCTGACTTCATCGATCGGCTCATAGGGGTTCTCGTTCGAAGCGAGCTTGATGATCTCGCCGTCGAAGTTCCGCTCCCTCCGGAGCTCCTCGATCGGCTTTCCCGGCACGTACGGCTTGACGCTCTTCAAGTGCGGCCTCATGAGATCCATGATCGACATGACGGTTATCCCTCCCCTTCTGGTATCAACCCCGCGAGCTCCCGCAGCCTTCGTTCCTCGCGTTTCGACAGGAGCCGCATCGCTCCCGGAAGAAGATCATCGAAGCGGAGGTCGCCGAGCGCCGTCCGCGCGAGCTCGATCGTCCGATGATCGAAGATCTCGAACATTCGCCTGATCTGCCGTTTCCTTCCTTCCGTGAGCCGAACCTCGAGCGTCGTCGCCGTCCTGCCTCGCCTCACGATCGCCACCGTGCACGGCTTGGTCCGGTATCCGTCCAGTTCGACTCCCGACTCGATCGCGGCGATCGCATCGTCCGCCACGCTCCCCTCGACGACCAGGCGATAGGTCTTCTCGATCTTGAAGCGCGGGTGCGTCAGCCGGTACGCGAGGTCGCCGTCGTTGGTGAGGAGCAGGATGCCCGACGTATCGAGATCGAGTCTCCCCACCGGGTAAAGGCGCTCGGGAAATCCATGCTCCCGGGCGAGGTCGATGACCGTCCTCCGCTTGAAGGAATCGGTCACGGTGCACAATACGCCGGCCGGTTTGTTGAGCACGAGCACCAGGGACGCATCCGCGCTCCCGATCACGCGCCCCTCGACCGTTATCGAATCGAGATCCGGATCGACGAGCGTTCCGAGGCGCGCCAGCGTCTCTCCGTTGACCGCGACGCGTCCCGCGCGTATCAAATCGTCGCATTTTCGCCGCGATCCCACGCCGGCGGACGCCAGCCAGCGGTTGATTCTGACCTTCGGGCTCATTGCTCCTCGGACTTCGGCGCCTCGCCGCCGTCCGATAGACCGCCGGGCGGCGGGATGAGCGGTTTCGGGCCCTCCGCATCGAGCGCGAATCTGCGCTCGAGCTCGTCGAGGCTCGGCAGGTCGCCGAAATCCTTGAGCCCCAGATATTCGAGAAACTTCTTCGTCGTGGAATAGAGATACGGCTTTCCGACGCCGTCTCCCCTGCCGCTGATCGAGATCAATTCGCGCTCGATGAGCGTCGCGATCACCCCGTCGCAATTGACTCCGCGGATTGCCTCGATCTGCGCCCGGCTGATCGGCTGCTTGTACGCGATGATCGCGAGGGTTTCGAGCGCGGGCAGCGTGAGCTTCGCCTTTTTCCTGCCCTTGAAGAGGCGGGACACGACGCCGGAGAATTCCGGGAGCGTCGTGAGCTGATATCCTCCCGCGACTTCGACGATCGTGAATCCCCGTCCCGATTCGCCGTAGAATCTCGAAAGGGCGCCGATCGCCCCGAGCACGCGGCGCGACGACGCCGCGCCGGTCAGCGAGGCGAGCTTCGCGGCCGGCAGCGGAATATCGGACGCGAACAGGAGCGCCTCGATCTCCCGCTCGAGCGTGCGATCGTCGATTCCGATGTCGCCGTTCTCATCCATTCGCGCTTCCATCCGCAGCAATATATGAATCGATCCCGGGCTTGTAAAGCCAGATGTCCGCCGCATGCGACATCTGCCGCGCGACGAGCTCTCCGAGCTTTATCATCTCGAGAATGGCGAGAAACGTCACGATGATCTCTATCTTCGCGAACTCCCCGCCGAAGAGCTCCGTGAACAGAACTTCGGAGCGGCGGGCCAGGGTCGCGCGAATCGTCTCGATTTTCTGCTCGACGGTGACGGAATCGGGCATGACGCGGTAGACGGCCTGCTGCTTCATGTTCTTGAACACGCTCTGCAACGCTTCGAGCAGATCGAACACGCTGACCTCGAGGCTCTCCTCCTCCTGCTCATCGGCCGGAGGGGCGGCGGCCGTTCTCGGAAACACCTTCCTGCGATCCTCTTCCTTCGCGGCGAGATGGTGCGCGGCTTCCTTGAACTTCCGGTACTCGAGGAGATTCCTGACGAGCTCCTCGCGCGGATCGGCCTCCTCCTCGTCGAAGCCCTCGTGCCTCGGCAGAAGCATCTGCGACTTGATCCGCATGAGCGTCGCCGCCATGACGAAGAATTCGCCGGCGACCTCGAGCTCGAGCTCCTGCATGATCTCGATGTACGCGAGATACTCGCGCGTGATATGCGAGATCGGAATATCGTAGATATTGATCTTGTCGCGGCGGATGAGATGCAGGAGGAGATCGAGCGGGCCCTCGAACTGCACGAGGCGGACCTGGTATGTCATCGAGGAGCCTCCCCTGGCGCGCGCTGCAACTGCCGAAACGAAAGCCGCATGAACGAGTTATCCAGAGCGATGTATGCTAGGTGAATCGAGGCCCGCTGTCAATCCTTTCCTTCGGCCGCGCCGCTCATTCAGCCGCGCGGATGGAAGGTTCGATGCACTTCGAGCAGGTAATCCATATCGAGCTTCGTGTAGATCTGCGTCGTCGCGATGCTCGAATGGCCAAGGAGCTCCTGCACCGCCCGCAAATCGGCGCCGCCTTCGAGCAGGTGCGTCGCGAAGGAATGACGCAGCGTGTGCGGACTGATATGCGCCGGAAGCCCCGCGGCCGCGGCGTACTTTCGAAGCAGCTTCCAGAAACCGACCCGCGACAGCCTGCCGCCGCGGTAATTGAGGAACACGTATGCCGAAATGCGGTTTCCGAGAAGGCGCGGACGGGACGACTCCAGATAGAGGCTCAGTGCGGCGCCCGCGCTGCGCCCGTAAGGAACGATCCGCTCCTTGCTCCCCTTTCCCCTGACCCTCACGAATCGCCTGTCCTGATCGATATGCTCGTGCTTGAGGTCGCACAGCTCCGAAACCCGGAGCCCCGTCGAGTAGTCGAACTCGAGAAGCGCCCTATCCCGGATGCCGAGCGTCCCGGCATCCGGAAGCGACAGGAGCCTCTCGATCTCATGCTGCGCGAGCACGAACGGGATCCTGCGCAGCACTTTCGGCGCGGAGAGGGCGTCGATGACTGAATCCGGCAGAGCTCCGTCGTCGCGGAGGTAGCGAAAGAAGCCTTTGATCGCGCTGAGGGTCCTCGCGCGCGAAGAGGGGCTCTTGTTTCTCTCGGAGCCCGCCAGAAAGGCGAGGGTGGTTTCCATGGTCATATCCGCGGGAGGCGTCTTTCCCGCCAGCCGCATATGCTCTAGAAACTCCTTTATATCAGATTCGTATGCCGATATAGTTAAATCGCTTAAGCCCTTTTCGACGCGCAGGTGATCGAAGTAGCGCTCCGCGAGCTTTTCCGCGGGGGACGATTCCCGATCTTTATTTCCGGTGAAGGATTTCATATATCCTCTGCGCCGTTTTCGCTCCTATTCCCTGAATTTCCGCGATATCCCGCGCGGATGCTTTCTTGAGCGCTTCGAGACTTCCGAATTCCACGAGCAGCGCGGTCTTTCGCCCTTCTCCGACGCCCGGAATTTCGTCCAATCCGGAACGCCGCAGTCCCTTGCTCCGAAGCTTCCGATGATATGTCACCGCGAAACGATGCGCCTCGTCGCGTGCGCGCTGGAGCAGGCGAAGCGCCGGGCTTCCGCGCCGGAGCATGATCGGTTCGTTCCTCCCCTCGAGAAAGATCTCCTCGTTTCGTTTCGCGAGACCGACGAGCGGGATGCCGGAGACTCCGATTTCCTCCATCGCTCGGCGGGCCGCGGAGAGTTGTCCTTTCCCCCCGTCGATGAGAATAAGATCGGGGGGCCGTTCGTGTCCCTCCTTCAGGTGCGCGAGGCGCCTCGCGAGCACCTCGCGAATCATCGCGTAGTCATCGGAGCCTCGGACCTCCCGGATCCTGAAGTGACGGTACCGGGACGGGCAGGGCGTTCCCCTATCGAAGGTCACCATCGAGCCGACCGCGTCCGATCCCTGGATGTTCGATATGTCGTACGCCTCGATCCGCGCCGGCGTCGATCTCAAGGCGAGCGCCGCCTTGAGATCCCGGAGAGCGGGCACGCCGGTTCCTTTGGTTCGCGTTTCCGATGCGATCAGCAGCTCGGCGTTCTTGAGGGCCAAACGGAGCAGGGCCTTCTTTTCCCCTTTTCGAGGCACCGAAATGCGGACCCTGCCGCCGCGTTTCGCGCTCAGCCATTCCGAGGCGACGCCCTCGTCCGAAAAAGCCGCCGGCACGTGGATGCGCGGAGGCACGTCGGTCGCCCCGTGATAGTAGAGCTCGAAGAAGGCCTCGAAGACGCCCGCGTCGTTTTCGGAGGCGGACGCCGGCACCATGAAGGATTCCCTGCCGTGTATGGCGCCGTCCCGGATCTTCATGACGATTCCGCAGGAAAGGTTTCCTTCTCGCGCGAGCGCCACGAAATCCTCGTCCGTCCCGAGCGCTTTCGCGGCCCGCTGACGCTGCGATATCTTCTCGTACGCCGCGGCCTGATCGCGAGCCGCGGCGGCCTCTTCGTACCTTTTCAGGCGGGCCAGCCGCCACATCCGATCGCGAATCGATTCGCCGAGACGCTGCCCTTTTCCCTTGAGGAAAAGGCGGACCTCCTCGACGATCTCGCGGTAGTCCTCCTCGTCGATCTTCCCCGTGCAGGGCGCCCCGCAGCGGCCGATATGGAAGTTGAGGCACTCCCGCCCTGCAACTCTGCCCGCGCGCTCCCGGCGGCAATCCCGGAGCGGGAAGACCGTCCGGATCGTCCGCAGGGTTCGCCGCACCGCGTTCGTGTCGGTGAAGGGGCCGAAATACTCGGCGCCGTCGTTTTCCACGCGCCGCACGAGAAAGAGCCGCGGAAAGCGCTCCTGCCTCGTGAGCTTCAGGTAGGGATACCGCTTGTCGTCCTTGAGCCGGATATTGTAGCGCGGACGATGCTCCTTGATGAGCGTGCATTCGAGGACGAGGGCTTCGACCTCCGTATCGGTCGCGATATACTCGATCGATTCCGCGGCCCGCATGAGGGCGGACGTTTTCGCGTCGAGCGCCTCCGGTTTCTGCATGTAGCTCCGGACGCGCGCGCTGAGGTTCTTCGCCTTCCCGACGTAGATGATCCGCCCCTTCCCGTTCTTCATGAAATAGACGCCGGGAGAATCGGGGAAGGAATCCGCCTTTTCTTTCAGGCCGCGCGCATGCGCACTTGACATCGATATACCCTTCTAGTATCTTATCGCTTCACGGAGGTGAAGAATCAATGCCCGTACACAAATCACCAGAGAAGCGGATGCGCCAGGACGAGCGGAAACGCGTCGTCAACAAGGCGAACCGCACGTCGCTGCGAAAAGAGATCAAGTCGTACCGAGAGCTCGAAAACGGTGAGGCTTCGAAGGCGAAATATCCGGCGATCTCCTCGACGATCGACCGAGCCGCCAAAAAAGGTATCGTCCACCCCCGAAAGGCCTCGCGTCTCAAATCGCGCCTTTCCCGGAAGACGGTCAAGGCCTAGCACCTGATCCGCTCCGCGATCCTTTCTACGGCTTCTCCGACAGGAATCTCCTCCACCTGATGCGTCGCCCTGTGGAGGAGTTCCACCTTTCCCTCTTTGAGCTTCTTCCCGACGGTCAGCCGGAACGGAATGCCGATGAGATCGGCGTCCTTGAATTTCATGCCGGGGCTCAGGTCCCGGTCGTCGAGGAGCGTTTCGATCCCGCGTTTCCCGCATTCGGCTTCCAGCCGGCAGGCGGCATCCCGGATATCCGGATCGTTCATGTTGACCGCGAGGATCAGGAGAGGCACCGGCGCGATCGACAGCGGCCAGACGATGCCGTCCTCGTCGTGCAGCTGTTCGATCGCGGCCGCGACCATCCGCGATATCCCGAATCCGTAGCATCCCATGATGAACGGATGGCTCCGCCCTTTTTCGTCCAGAAACTCGGCGTGCATCGCCTCGGAGTATTTCGTCCCGAGCTTGAAGATATGTCCCACTTCGAGACCGTTGGTCTTCGCCATCGGGATTCCGCATTTCGGACAGAGATCCCCTTCGCGCGCCCACACGAAGTCGTCGAACCGCTCGACCGCGAAATCGCGGCCCGGCGCAACGCCGCGCAGGTGCGTGTCTCCTTCGTTCGCGCCGACGATCATGCTCCCGTACCGCTTGACGAGATTATCCGCGTGCACGGACGATTCCCGCCGGAAGGCCGACCGGCCCCGAGAATCCGACGGGGCTTCCGGTGAGGCTCTCGATCTCCGCCGGCTCCAGGAAGCGGATCTGGGGATCGTCGAATACCCGCAGCGAGCTTCACGTCGTTCACCTCGCGGTCTCCCGGAACGAGCACGGCGACGATGCGATCGCCTCGTCCGATAGAGAAGGGTCTTCACGATCTCCCGAGGAGTCACCCCGAGGAAACCCGCCACCTGCTCGACCGTCGTCATTCCCGGTGTGCGCACCCGCTCGATACGCCGCGGGCTCCCGATCGCTCGCCGCGCGCTTCCGGCTCCAGCGCCGCCGCCCGCTCGACGTTGACCGCGTATCCGCATGCGCAGCTCAGGATCGTCGATTCGCCGCTCTGCGCGAGCACGACGAACTCGTGCGATTCGTTGCCGCCGATGTAGCCCGATTCGGCTTCGACCATCCGGAACGAGAGTCCGCAGCGTTCGATGATCCGCCGGTACGCTCCCTCCATGGCCCGGTAGGTTTCGTCGAGCGATTCGTCGCTCTGGTGGAAGCTGTAGGCGTCCTTCATGATGAATTCGCGCGCGCGCACCACGCCGTACCGCGGGCGGATCTCGTCGCGGAACTTGATGAGAATCTGATACAGGCACTGCGGCAGGCTCCGGTAGCTCTTCATGTCGTCGCGCGCCACCATCGTGATGACTTCCTCGTGGGTCGGCCCGAGCGCGAACGTGCGCTGGCGGCCGTCCTGGAGCTTGAAAAGCTCCGGTCCGAAGCTGCCCAGCCTTCCCGACTCCTCGTAGATCTCGATCGGATGGAGCACCGGCATGAGCACTTCCTGACAGCCGATCGCGTCCATCTCCTCCCGGACGATCGCTCTCGATCTTCTTGATGACCTTGAATCCCAGCGGCAGGAACGTATAAACGCCCGAGGTGAGCTTGCGTATGAGCCCCGCGCGCAGCATGAGGCGATGGCTCGCGAATCTCCGCCTCCGCGGGATTCTCCTTGAATGTCGGAATGCAGCTTCTTGACCAGCGCATCGTTTCCTCTTTTTTTCTGACGACCTGTTGCTTTTTCGAGACAATACCCGTATTATACTACGCAAGGACCGCATTGAACGCAAGATTGAAGTGCCGTCTGTCCCGAGCCGCGGCTTCCGCGTCGCGAGCGCGGCGGACGACGGGAGGCTCATCATGGCCCGCGATTTTCTCGATCTGCTCTCCTCGCGCGTCGTTCTTTTCGACGGCGCCATGGGAACGATGCTCTACGAGCGCGGCGTCTTCATCAATCGCTCGTTCGACGAGGTGAACCTCTCGGCGCCGGCCATGATCGAAAGCATTCACCGTGAATACATCGCGGCGGGGGCGGATTGCATCGAAACGAACACCTTCGGCGCGAACCGCTTCAAGCTGAAGCTGCACGGCCTCGACGGACGACTCGTCGAGATCAACGAAACGGCCGCGCGCATCGCGCGCCGCGCCGCGGGAGACGACGTCCTCGTCGCCGGCGCGATAGGCCCGCTCGGCGTCAAGATCGAGCCGTGGGGCCCGACGGCCAACGAGGAAGCGGCGGCAGCGTTCGCGGAGCAGGCGCGCGCCCTGATCGCGGGAGACGTCGACTGCTTCGTCCTCGAAACCTTCGGCGACGTGAACGAAATCCACCAGGCGCTTCTCGGCGTGCGCTCGGTGAGCGCTCTTCCCGTCGTCGCGCAGATGACCCTGCGCGGTGACGGTCTCGGACCTCTACGGAGCCGAACCGGCCGATTTCGCCCGCAGGCTGTGCGAATGGGGCGCGGACGTCGTCGGCGTGAATTGCTCCGTCGGCCCGAAGATCATGCTCGACGCGATCGAGAAAATGGCCGCCGTCGCCGATCGCCCTCTCTCGGCGCAGCCGAACGCCGGCGTGCCGCAGAACGTCGAGGGGAGAAACATGTATCTCGTTTCTCCCGAATATCTCGCGGAATACGCCCGGCGTTTCGTGCAGGCCGGCGCCCGCGTCGTCGGCGGATGCTGCGGAACAACCCCCGCTCACATACGGGCGATTCGGGGCGCGCTGAGAACGATACGGTCCGCCGCGAGCGTTCAGAGCGCCGCCGAAACGGCCGAATCCCGCCCGCCGGCAGTGCCCCCGCGTCCGTGCGCGACGACGATCGAAGCTCGCCGATAAGCTCGCCGAATGGCTCCTTCGTATCGATCGTCGAGTGCGTTCCGCCGCTCGGCTGCGACGCATCCGCCGCCATCGCCTCCGCGCGCATGCTCGCCGGCGCCGGGATCGATGCGATCAACATACCGGACAGCCCCCGCTCATCGTCCCGGATGAGCCCTCTTGCCCTCGCCGTGCTCGTCAAGAACGCCGTCGGAATCGACGTGCTGCTTCACTACTGCTGCAGGGACCGGAATATTCTCGGCATGCAATCCGACCTTCTCGGCGCGCACGCGCTCGGACTCCGGAATATTCTCATCATAACGGGGGATCCGATTCGCACGGTGGATTATCCCGACGCCACCGCCGTCTTCGACGTCGACTCGATCGGGCTCACGAACATCGTTTCCCGGCTCAACCGCGGAAAAGACATCGGCGATCGCAACCTCGCGGAGCCGACGTCGTTTCTCGTCGGCGTCGGCGTGAATCCGGGCGCCGTGCATTTCGAGGAAGAAATGAAGCGGTTCGAATGGAAGGTAAAAGCCGGGGCCGACTTCGCCGTCACCCAGCCCGTTTTCGATATCGACATCCTGCGGAGATTCCTCGATCGCGATCGCGCCGCTCGGGATACCGGTCGTCGCCGGAATCTGGCCGCTCGCGAGCTACCGCAACGCCGAGTTCATCAATAACGAGCTCCCGGGCGTAACGGTTCCCGAGCCGATTCTCCGACGCATGAAAGACGCGCCGAGCGGCGAGCTCGCTCTCGCGGAAGGAGTGACGATCGCCGTCGAGATTCTCCGCGAGATCGCGCCGCGTGTTCGCGGCGTTCAGATCAGCGCTCCCTTCGCGCGCCATGCATGCGCGGTAGAAGTGATCGCGCGGGGCCTCGGCGAAACGAATCGATGAATCGCCGGAAATGATCCGGTCGCATCCCGGCGCCGGCGCGCCCCTTGCCTAGAAATTGAATCCGAGAAAAAAGTCGACGTGGATGTCGCTCGCTATTTCTTGAAATCGGTAAGACGGCTGAAATTCACGCGGATGACCGGAAGATATCCGAGATTCATCTCGACTCCGGTTCCGATGCTCCCGAGCCAGTCCGTATCGTAGATGAATCCGCTCACCCGCCCGGCGTCGAAGAAGAGAGAACCGCGGAAGAGCGGAAACTCGATCGTTCCGAAGGGAAACCTCAGCACGAAACGGTCGATGAGGGGAAACCGCAGCTCGTTGTTGACGAGGAGCGTCCGTTTTCCCGCGAATCTGCGGAATTCGTACCCGCGCAGATCCCACGAGCCTCCGAGGTAAAACAGCTGCAGGTCGCTGCCCCATGCGTTGCGGCTCACGAATCGCTGCGCGAAAACGATCCGCTCGGTGAGCGCCACGTAATTGCGCGCATCCAGATGGGCGGTCGTGCTCTCGTAACGGTCTCCGGTGAGGTCGGACGTCTTGCCGATCGCGACGTTGATCCTTCGTCCGCTGAGCGGACCGCCGATGTACCACGCGATGTTGTCGAACGTGTACGAGATGAAGTTCGAGAGAAGCCATCCCCTGCCCGCTCTCGAATCCGCGGAAGGATGATGTCTTCGTCGCGCTCGATGCCCTTGACGACGGTCGAGAGCTCGACGCGGCTGAACGAGGAAAAGGGATAGATGACGGCCGCCGAGAGCGCCGTACCGTCTCTCGTACCGCAGGAGATCGTACGAGCTTCCGATATAGCTCGCGAGGTGAAAGGCGCCGACCGCGTAATTGAGGCGATGCGACAGATTGACGTACGTCACGGCGACGTTGATCCGGTTGAAGAAATCGTCGAAACTGTCCGACGCGCTTCCGAACAGCACGACGACCTCGTGGTTGCCGAGCATATCGGTGAAAAACAGCTGCGCGCCGTTTCCCGAGCTGCCGAAATCGGGATCGACGGAAAACGTCGCGCCTATCAGGTCGATCCCGAGCTTGATCTTGTAATCCTTCTTCGCGAACTCCTCCGCTGCCGCGGGAAGTCTCGGTTCCCAGCCGGTGCTCGGGGCGGTGGGCGAGGCGTCTGCGGCGGTCGCCCCTTCCCGTATCGGGACTCGGTAGCAGCGATACGTCCCTCCTCCGTACGAGGCGCAGAGGAACGACGCGCCTCCGTCGCACGGATACGGATTGAACGCGCCGCCGAGAACGTTTGTCTGACGCTCGAGCCGGCCTTCGCGCAGCAGGAAGATATCGGGGGCACCCTCCCGGTCTGAGGAAAACAGCACTCCCTTGCCGTCGGGGAGCCATCGCGGATCGACGTCGCGCGCCCCGTCCCCGGTCAGAGGCACGATCTCCCTCGTTTCGATATCGACCGTATAGAGCGCGTAGGCGTTTTCGCGTCTCCCGCTGCACCGGTCCGAGCTGAATACGAGCAACCCCTTCGACGGATGCCAATCGGGAGTCACGTCGTCGTAGTAATCGTCGGTGAGCCGCTCGTACGTCTCGCGCGCGAGATCGTACACGAATAGATCCGATTTCCCGAACGCGTCGATCGCGGAGAACGCGACCGATTCCCCGTTCGGGGAAAGGCTCGGCGAGCTGAGAATGCGGGCGTCCCCGATCGAGAACTCGCGCATAACGCGTTTTCGGCGGACGTCGTACAGATAGATCACGTCCCGCGCTTTCGCTTTCGAGACGAAAAGGAGCGTATCGCCCCTGACCGAAATGAGGCTGCGCAGAGGCGGTATCGATTCGAACGCGGTCGACTGGCCTCCGCGGATGAATATCTCCCGCCGCCATTCGCCGCGGCCGTTTCGTTTCAGCTCGAGAATGTTGATGGCGCCCCTGTCGTATCCGACGCAGAACAGCCGCGGGCTTCTCCGGTTCCGCGGGTCGCATGCGGGATGGATTTCGAATACCGGTTCTCCCGACGCGAGCGCGTCCCCGAGCTCGCCGATCTTCCGGCGGTCGAGGACGGCCGGGATAGTATCTCCTGCGCAGGTATTCGCGCCAATCGTCGCTCAGCTCCCGGAGCGACACGCCGATCGTTTTCTGGAGAATGAGGTCGAATCTGTCGCTCTTCCACCAGCTTTCCAGTATGAGCCGTATAGATTCTTCGCCGAATCTCGTCGAGATGTAGTGAACGGCGCTCTCCCCCTCCTTGTACATGAGGTAGGTGCCCTGTATCCTCCATATCTCGTCCAGAGAATACAGGAGATCGCTCGTCACCGCGTCGCGGAGGAACATATGCGCCTCGGCGTCGAGACCCCGGTTGGCGCAGTATTCTGCCAGGCCCTCGGTGAACCAGAGTGGCGGCTCGGTGTAATTCAGATGCCGGTGCCCCGTCATCACGACCCTCAGCTTTTCCAGCATGAACGCATGCGTCAGCTCATGGCGGAACACCTTCTTGAGCTTCGGGTAGGATCCGCCGAACGGAAGCGCGATCCGGCCCTTGATGAATTCCGTGAAGCCCGCGGTCGATTCGGAAACGAGATACGGGGTGACGTTCGTTTCCTTGAAATCGTGATGTGTCCCGTACAGGATGACGGGAATCCTCGATTCGAAATCCACCGCGAAGAAGGAGGAGAGCTCGTCGTACGAGCTCTCCGCGAGACCCGCGACGAATTCGGCCACGGGAAGCTCGTCCGGGTAATAGTAGATGTCGAGATGCGGCGTCTCGATGACCTTCCAGTCCTTCGGCGCGTACATCACCTTGTTTTTTCCGAAGGGATATTGCGCGAACGCGCACTCGGCCGCGCAGAGGCAGGCGGCGCACGCGATGAGCACGATGCAGACGAGACGATTCATGGATGCTCGTCAGCCCTCGATGCGATACGTCCCGCGGAACGAGACGGCCACGGGGCCCGTGAGGAGACAACCGGTGGCGCCCTCGCGGGTCTTCTCGAGGGCGACGTCGAGGATATCGTTTCCCCGGTCGTGCATCGGATCGGGGGATCGGCGAGCCCCAGATGCGCGAGGATCGCCGCGATCACGACGGCTCCCGTGCCGCACGCGTCGGTTTCGTCCTCGACGCCGCGCTCGAACGTCCGATACGCGCATCGACCGCGATCTGAAACAGAGACGATATTGACGTTCGCTCCGGCCTCGCCGAAGGCCGGATCCTTCCGTACGGGAGCCGCGAAGCGCACGAACTCCTCATGAGCGAGCTCTCGAACGTCCTCCACGACGATCACGGCATGCGGAACGCCGCAGACTCCGTAATGGACGGGGCGACCGGTCGAAGAAATCCTCATATCGAGCTTCAGGGCGCGCACGTCGCCTATGGAGACGCGAACTCCCTTGTCCATCATCTCCGCTCCCACGATTCCCGACCGCGTCTCGAAGGACATCGCCCTGCCGGCGATCCCGGCATCGAAGGCGAACGCCGCGGCGCACCGGGCGCCGTTTCCGCACATGTCGGCCTCTCCCCCGTCGCTGTTGTAATAGCGCATCGCGAAATCGACGGTTTTCGCCGCACGAATGAGAATCAGCCCGTCCGCCCCGACGCCGCGCCTCCTCGAACAGAGCGCCGCGATCGCCTCGCGCGAGAGCGCTCGCCGCGCGTCCCTGTCGTCGATCATGATGAAATCGTTGCCCGCGCCGTGCATCTTCGTAAACGACAGTTCCACGTCTTCCGTCCCTTACTTGAGCGTCAGGGGATCGAGCGTTTTGCGCTCTCCCGGCTTGATCGTGAGCGTATCGGCGAGCCTCGCGCACGGCTCGTCGAGAGCCCGCGTCGAATCGGCGGCATCGAAATAGCCGCCGCATACCGAATCGGGCTTGAGATCGATGAAGGCGCTCACCGTATACGCCCCGGGCGGCACCTGAGAAAAGATATACGCGCCCGTCGAATCCGTCCTCGCGACGAGCGGCCGCACGCCGCGTGCCACGGGATCGATTCGAAGCGTGGGAGCGTCCTTGAACACGGTCTCGTTGACGACGCGGCCTTCGAGGGCGCCCGGCTCGTTGGGATCGATGATCGTGATGCGTATCTCCTCGCGAGTCGGCCGGAGCCGGTCGAGGACGATCGTATCGGGCCGGACGGCGGTGAATTCCTTCCCCTCGGAACAGCGCGCGTCGCCGTCGGCGTCGATGAACGCGCGCAGGAGAAACCGCGACCCGTCGGCGGGAAGAGCCCGCAGAACGAATCTGCCGTCCCTCCCGGCGAAGGCGACGCGCGAACGTTTCGCCGAACGGAGCTCGGCCGCCGAATCGCCCATGATTTCGAAAAGCTCGGCCACTCCGGCGGAATCCGGCTTGTCCTTGTAGAACACGATTCCCGAGATCTCCCCCCGGGCGATCGAGTCGGTCGTCGCGAAATACAGCATGAAGCTCCGCTTGCTCTCGACACGGTGGTAATCCCGGATCCCCGATCCGAGGAGAATGCAGAAGGTCGTTTCGGGCAAAAGCCCCCGGAAAGCGATCTCGAGACGCTCCCCCTTCACGCGGAGCCGTTCGAACTCGATGGGAGGATAGACGAAAATCCTGTTCTTGAAGCTCGCGGCGTCGACCTTTTCGTTGAAGAAGAAAACAGGCGCGACGTCGCGGGCGACCCGGGCGGAATCCTCGCGCGGAACGGTCGAGACGATCGACGGAGGAATCTTGTCTTCCGGCCCGCCGGGAGGAGGCTCCGGGTAGGCGCACGCCGCGAGAAGCGCCGCCCCGGCGCACGCGATCGCGACTCTCGCGGCGGAAGCCCGCTTTCTTCCCGACATCTCCTGAGCCCCTTTCTCGCCGAGGAACCGCACGTCGCTTGGAATTCTCCGCCGATCACTCTCCGGGCACGAGAAGCGCGATGATGGCGCGCTGGATATGGAGCCTGTTCTCCGCCTCCTCGTACACGACGGACTGCGGACCGTCGATCACGGAATCGGTCACTTCCTCCCCGCGATGCGCCGGCAGACAATGCATGAATATCGCCGTTCGATTCGCGAGCTTCATCAGATCGTCGTTGATCTGGTAGCTCTTGAACGCCTTGAGTCGGCGCTCCTTTTCGGCCTCCTGCCCCATGCTCGTCCAGACGTCCGCATAGACGACGTCGGCGCCTCTTACCGCCTCCCGCGGATCGACGATCCATTCATAATCGATCGCCCGGCCGCCGCTCGCGGAGGCGACGAACGCTTCGTCGATCTGGAAACCGTCGGGAGCGGCGAGGACGAACTTGAATCCGAACTTCGCCGCCGCCTCGATCCAGCTGCGCGCGACGTTGTTCCCGTCCCCGACGAATACGACCTTTTTCCCGTCGATCGATCCGAACTTCTCGACGGCGGTGAACACGTCCCCGAGCACCTGGCACGGGTGGAGCAGATCGGTGAGCCCGTTGATCACCGGAACGTCTCGCGAAGCGCGCGAGGTCCTCGACGAGCCCCTGATCGAACGTCCGTATCATGATCCCGTCGACGTACCGCGAGAGAACCTTCGCCACGTCCTTCGGAGCTTCGCGGCTCCCGATCTTGATCTCGGCGTCCGTGATGAACAGGCTCGATCCGCCGAGCTGCCGCATCGCGATCTCGAAACTGAGCCGCGTTCTCAGGCTCGGTTTGTGAAAGATGCACGCCAGCACGCGGCCCGGATGGCTCAGCGGAAGACGAAAGGCTCTCGCGAGCGGCTTCTGCTCGGCGCAGAGGTTCAGAATGGTCTCGAGCTCTTCGCGCGAATAATCGCGCATGGAAAGGAAATCCTTCTTGGACAGTCTCATACACGCTCCTTTGTGCCGTATGCGCCGCGCCGGATCCCCGCCGCGAACGACGCTCGATTCCCGGTCGAGCGGCGCGCTTTTCCCGTACGGAAAAAGTAATGCCTCCCCGGCTCTTGCACAAGAATTCGTTTATCCTCGCGGCCGCCCGCGCCCGAAACGGCGATGCGCGCGGATCAGGCGCGCGGATGAGCCTTCTCGTACACCTCCCGGAGCCGCTCCGTCGTCACGTGCGTGTAGATTTGCGTCGTCGAGAGGCTCGCGTGCCCGAGAAGTTCCTGAACGGCCCTCAAATCCGCGCCGGCGTCCAGCAGATGCGTCGCGAACGTGTGCCTGAGAACGTGGGGGCTCATCCGGGACAGCGCGGCCGCATGCTCGAGGTATTTGAGAACGATACGCTGGATGGTGCGCCGGCTGACGGGTTCCTTCCCCCTGCCCGCGATGAGAGGATCATTGACGCTCTCTCCGAGGAAGCCGTAGAGACCTTCCCGATCGCTCCAAAGGGTCTCGGGAACGCCGAACCTGTCCTGCAGGTAGATCTTCAGATGCTCCGCCGCCTTGCCGCCGAGCGGAAGGAGCCGCTGCTTGTTCCGTTTTCCGAGCACGGTGACGGTGCCCTGCATGAAATTGCATTGCGCGATCGTGCACTCGACGAGCTCGGATAGACGCATCCCCGTCCCGTACAGAAGCTCGAGAACGGCCCGGTCCCGCAGCCCCTTCCGAGAGTCCGCCGGGGGAAGGTCCATCATGCGTTCCATGGCGGCGACGCTCGCGAACACGGGGAGATCTCTTCCGAGCTTCGGCGCCGAAACTCCCGTTGTCGGATCGCGCGGGCACAGCCCCCGTTTCATGCAGTAGCCGAAAAAGCTCTTGAGAGACGCGACCTTGCGCCCGATGCTCCGTTTCGAATATCCGTTGCGCGACAAACGGCCGAGAAAGGACCGCACGGCGAGATTATCCCCGTCGGGGAACCCTGCCTCATGGGATAGCTCCTCGCGCAGAAAATCGAGGAACTGGGTTATATCCCCTTCATAGGCGCGGATGGTCGCCTCGGACGCACGCCTCTCGAGGCCGAGGTACAGAAAATAGTCCTTGAGAGCGTGAAGGATCACTTTCGAACCCCGCCGCGCGCGCCGATCGCGCGTTCCGGAAACCGAGCGCCTACTTGACGGTCGACGTGCAGTTCGGGCACCGAACCGCCTTTATCGGAATCGCCGTGAAGCAGAAGGAGCACTCCTTGGTCGTCGGCTCGGCCGCCGGCGCCGGTTCCTGCTTCTTGAGCTTGTTCATGGTGCGAATGATGAAGAATATGCAGAAGGCGACGATCAGGAAGTTGATGATCGTATTCACGAAGACGCCGTAATTGATGGACACCGCGCCCGCGGCCTGCGCTACCGCGAGGGAAGCGTACGGGCCGGGAGTCGTTCCCTCTTTCAGAACGACGAAGAGGTTCGTGAAATCGACGTTGCCGAGAAGTATGCCGATCGGCGGCATGATGACGTCTTTCACGAGGGATTGAACGATCCCCCCGAACGCGACGCCGATGATGATGCCGACCGCCATGTCGATCACGTTTCCCCTCATGGCGAATTCCTTGAACTCCTTGAACATCGATCCACCTCCGTGTTCACGAACCTGCATTCTCCGCGCGCTACATGAGCTTGTACGTTATCCCGAGAGCGAGGGATTCCTTGAAACGTCCCGCCAGGTCGACCTCCTTGTCGTACAGGAATTGAACGTACAGATTCACCATGAGATATTTGTTGATATTCGCCGTGAAAATTGTTTCCCAGTTGATATCCGGCGATTTCCAGTAGTCCATGTTGTATCGGCCCTCGAGCTTCTTCGATTCGGAATAGAAGAACGCCTCGTACACCGAGAGCCTGCTCGTGATATTCATCGTGCTGTCCGCCAGAGGCGAAACGAATTCGCTCACGAAGAGGATGCCGCCGTCGGAAGCGGTTTCCGTCGTTTTCGAGCCGCTCAGCGCGTCCAGAACGCCTCGATCCAGATTCTGTCTGAACGCCCCGCCCAACCTCGCCGTCCACTCGCGCTTCCCGGATTTGACGAACGTTTTCGCGACGCCGAAGCTCTCGGTGAAGAGCACCGGATTGACGTATCGTTCGTTCGCCCGATCCCGCTGATCGAGAAACTGGCTCTCGACCCTGCCCGACGCGAACGGATCGACGAAGCCGCCGAGCGTGAAGCGAAACAGCGTTTCGAAATCGATCCGGTCGGTCGATTTGAACGGCCTGGCCCAGTGTTTCGTATCCTCGTTCTGGCTGTGCGTCTGGCCGAAGAAGAGCTTCAGCGCATTCCGCGTATTGAGCTTCGGATTGAGCTGCCGCTCGAAGAGCGAGTTCGAATTGAAGACCCACGAGATCGATCCCAGCTCCCCCCCGCTCCAGTTGTCGCTGTAGGCGTTCTGGGTCAAGGTGAGATTCGCGTCGATCGATTTCTTCCAGGGATCCGCATGGAGAACGCCGCTGCACGCGAAACACGAGGCCGCGGCCAAAAGCACGATCCGTTTCATGATCGCTCCTTCCTCCCCGGCGATCGCGCGCGCCGGGCTGCTTATCTCCGGCCGACGCCGAGATGCTGCGCGAGGAATCGTTCCGCGGTTTCCCCGAATTTCATGCGATTCTGGGGCTTCGATATGCCCCGCCCTTCATCGGGGAAATACACGTATTCGCAGGGAACGCCGTTCTTCCTGAGAGCGGCGACGATCCGTTCCGCGTCGGCGTTCGGCGTGAACTGGTCGCGTCCCCCCTGCATGATGAGCAGCGGCGCCCGTATCCGGTCCGCCGCGAAAAGCGGTGAGCGCGACTTGAGCATATCGGCGTCCGTTTCCGGATCCCCGACGAGATCATATACGATCGATTTGACGCCGCCGTATCCGGAGGTCCGCGCGTCGAGCCAGCCGAGAAGATCGCTCGGCCCCGATATATCGACGCCGCACCGGAAGAGATCGGGCGTCGAGGCCAGAGCGACGAGCGCCGCGTAGCCCCCGTAGGAGCTGCCGAAGATCGCCATTCGCTTCGGATCGGCGATGCCGCGAGCGACCGCCCATGCGATCCCGTCCTCCAGATCGTCCTGCATCGCGCCGCCCCATTCCTTCTTTCCCGCGTTCGAAAAATCCTTTCCGTATCCCCTGCAGCCTCGGAAGTTGATCTGCAGGCACACGTACCCCCGGTTCGCGAGCCATTGCGCTTCGGGATTGAATCCCCAGCGATCGCGTGTCCACGGGTCCGGACGAACGAGCAACACGAGCGGAAGATTCGTGCGTTTGTCCCCCCCGGGGTAGGTTATATATCCGGGAATCTCCCGGCCGTCCCGCGCCGTGAACGCAATGGGCTCCATTCGCGCGAGCGTATGGTTCCTCAGGTCCGGAATTTCGTCGAACAGAAACGTCCCGCGCTTCGTTCTTCGATCGTAGTGGTAAAAAGAAACGGGGCCGTCATCCTTGTTGAAGCCGAGAACCCAGGTCGAATCGGACGCGTCCGTGCTCAGGAATTCGAAATCTCCCCGGTCGAGCTTCGCGACGGCGTCGAAATCGTCGCGGAGCGAATTGTCGAGAATGGTCCATTCGATATGCTCGCGCTCGAACGCGACAGCCTGCATTTCATACGTATCGACCTGGAAGAACGCCGATACGATCTCGCTCTGCGGATCCTCCGCGATCACCTTCACCGAACCGTCGGCGATATCGATTTCGACCAGTCTGCCCGTGTTGAATCCACGCGCGTCGAAGCAATATATGCCCGCTCCGTCGCGCGTGAACCGAAGGGCGCCGCTCGACATGCGATCGTCGGGATTCCAGGAGCACAGGGTCGTCCAGGGAGAACGCTCGTCCCTCCGCACGAGAAGATCGGCTCCTCCCTCCGGCCCGGACGCCAGCGCGCCCCGCACGACAAGATCGTTGTCGGGGATCCACCTGAGAACGTTGCCCGGGTTCTTCGCGGCCATCTCGAGAGCCCCGGTTTCGAGATCGAGGCGATACGCGTCGCTGAGGCTGCGATTCTCCTTGTTCATCTGGATGATGATCTCGCGCGGGATTTTCTTGGAATACAAGACGACGCCGACCTTGACGCTGTCGAAGGGGGTATAATCGGTGACGTCCCCGCTCGCCGCGTCGATCCCGTAGAGCCGCCAGTTATCGGTCCCCTGCGCATCCTGAAAATACAGGATACGCTTGTTATCGTAAGCCCAGAAATACTTGGCGATTCCGCGGTCCGTATCGCGCGTGATCGCGCGATCGTCCGTCTGGCCGATCGTTCTCACCCAGATATTGGGGACTCCGTTGTACGGCGCGACGTATGAAAGCCGCCGGGCGTCCGGGGAGATTCCCGGCATCGATTTCGTCGGGTAGCCGAAAAGCACGTCGGTCGGTATGAGCTTCGGCTGGTCCTTCGCGCAGGAAAGCGCCAGAAACGCAAGCGCCATGCACGCGCCGCGCGTGCATAGCCCGATCATCCCGATTGAATTCCTCGCCATAATGCTCCTTGCCCGCGGGAATCGCGCTCAGAGAAACGTACATGCATTTTAGTGGGATGCCGCGGGGTCGTCAAGCCTTACCTGTTGAATGCTTTTGGGATAAGAAAGTTTCAAGCATTTTCAGGGATCGTTCGACATAGAGCTTTTTTCGCTCGATCCGGCGGGCGCTCAGGGCGGGCAGAATTCCGAAATTGACGTTCATCGGCTGGAACGGCGCCGTCCCCTCGCTGCAGTGCCTCTGGAGAGAGCCGAGAAGCGTTTCCCGGGGAAAAAGCGGCGCAGGCGGCTCCCCCCCGGCGTAGCGCGCGACGTTTCGGGCGACGACGGCGCCGTGCGCTATCGATTCCATGTACCCCTCGACGCCGACGATCTGGCCGGCGAAGAAGAGCCCCGGGCGTCCGCGCGACATCTGGGCTTCGTCCAGCAGCCTCGGCGAATCGAAAAAGGTGTTCCGGTGCACCGATCCCCAGCGAAGGATCTCGGGGGAACGAAATCCGGGAATCACGGTCAGGAGCTCCTGCTGGGATCCCCGCGTCAGACGTGTCTGAAAGCCGACGAGGCCGAAGAGCGTGCCGTCCTGCGTCTCCTGCCGCAGCTGAATCGCGGCGTACGGCTCGCGTCCCGTCCTCGGATCGGCGAGCCCCTTCGGCTTGAGCGGGCCGAAACGCAGAGCGTCCTCTCCCCGCGCCGCGATCACCTCGACGGGCAGACAGCTTTCGAAACAGCGCGTTTCCTCGAAACCGCGCTTCTCGGTCTTCGGCGCGCTTCGAAGAAAACGGACGAGCCGGGCGTACTGATCCGCGTCCAACGGTATGTTCCAGTAGTCGTCCCCCCCCTTGCCGTATCGGGACGCCTTGAACGCATAATCGGGGTCGATCGAATCGGAGCTCACGGAGAGCGAAATCGCGTCGTAGAAATAGAGATGGTCCGATTTGAAATGCAGACGGAGAGCGTCCGAGAGCGCATCCGAGGTCAACGGCCCCGTGGCGATTACGGAGCAGGGCGGAAGATCGAGATCACGCTGCTCGCGCCGTTCGAGCCGTATGTTCGGATTCGATTCGACGCAGGAGGTTACCGCGCGCGAGAATTGTTCGCGATCGACCGCGATGGCGTGTCCCGCCCGAACGCGGCACCCGGACGCGATCTCGAGCAGCCGGCAGCCGATCAGCCGAAGCTCTCTCTTGAGAAGCCCCGACGCCGTCTCGGGATCGTCCGATTTGAGCGAATTGCTGCAGACGAGCTCGGCGAGATCCGCCGTCGCGTGAGCGGGCGTGCGCGCCGCCGGACGCATCTCGACGAGCGTCACGCGCATCCCGCGGTCGGCGAGCTGCAGCGCGAGCTCGGAGCCCGCGAGTCCCCCGCCGACGACCGTGACCTCACGCATCAGGGAGTGACCTCATGTCTGCAGGAGGGGCACTTGAGATACGAGCCCTTTTTCGCGCTGTTCTTCTCGACGAGGTTCGCCTTGCCGCAGCCGGGACACAGCTGCGCCGTAGGCTTGTCCCAGCTCGCGAACGTGCATTTCGGATACATGCTGCATCCGTAGAAGATCCGGCCGCGGCGGCTTCTCTTTTCGCCGATCTGGCCGGTGCAACCCTCAACCGGACAGGCGATGCCCAGCGTCGTCGCCTCCGTGTACTTGCAGGCGGGATACTTTTTGCACGCGATGAACCGGCCGAAACGCCCCGTGCGATGCACGAGCTCTCCGCCGCATTGCGGGCATTTGCGATCGATCGCCTCGACCTCCTCGAGCGGCCGGGTAAAGCGGCATTCCGGGAAACCCGGACACGCGAGGAAAGGCCCGTTCCTTCCCCATTTCTTGACGAGACTCTTGCCGCAATTGGCGCAAATTTCCTTCGTCTCTTCCTGCACGAGCTTCTTGAGCTCCGCTCCCTTGCCCTTGATCGCGTCGAGATCGACCGTGAGCGGATCGTAGAAGAGCTTCACGACGTGCCGCCAGTCGTCCGTGCCTTCCTCCACCTTGTCGAGCTCGGTCTCCATGCGAGCCGTGAAATCGATCTCGAAGACGTCCCTGAAATAGCTCTCGAGCGTGCTCCAGACCTTCTCTCCGAGCTCGGTCGGAAAGAGGGCGGAGGCTTTCTTGCTCACGTAATCGCGGGCCTGGATGACGCCGAGAATCGACGCATAGGTGCTGGGACGTCCGATCCCCTTGTCCTCGAGCTCCTTGATGAGCGAGGCTTCGGTATATCGCGGAGGCGGCTCGGTGAAATGCTGCGAAGCGTCGAGGTTCCGTATCGAGACCGCGTCTCCCTCGGCGAGCTCCGGCAGCATTTCATCCTGCTCCGCCTTCTGATCCTGCATGACCGCGAGAAATCCCGGCTTCACGAGCGTTCTGCCGTTCGAGCGCAGGAGGTAGCTCTTTCCGGCCATGATATCCGCCTCGACCACCCGATACACGGCGGGCGAGGCGAGCGAAGCGAGAAAGCGCTGCCATATGAGGCGGTACAGCGACAGCTGATCCTTCCCCAGATGCGCCTTGAGCGAATCGGGGGTACGGTAGCAATCGGTCGGGCGAACAGCCTCGTGCGCGTCCTGCGAGCCCTTCGCCTTCTTGAAAACCTTCAGGCCCGCGGCGGGCATGTCTTCGCCGAACGTCTCCCGCAGGTACGCGATTCCCTGAGCCCGCGCTTCGCCGCTCAACCTGGTCGAATCGGTGCGCATATAGCTGATGAGCCCCACCGCTCCTTCGGGGCCGAGCTCGACCCCCTCGTAGAGCTGCTGCGCGACCATCATCGTTTTTTTCGCCGAAAAGCCGAGCCTTCCGGCCGCCTCGCGCTGAAGCGAGCTCGTGATGAACGGCGGCTGCGCGTTCCGGAGCCTTTCCTTTTCGCTCACCTGGCTCACGGACAGGGGCTCGCGCTTGATGGCGGCGAGGATCTCGTCCGCAGCTCCCTTATCGCCTATCTCGGGCTTGCGCCCGTCGATCTTGAGAAGCTTCGCCGCGAATTCCTCTCCGCGCGCGGTCGCCAGAATTCCCTCGATCGACCAGTATTCGACCGGCACGAACGCCCGGATCTCGCCTTCCCGCTCGCAGATGAGACGGAGGCCGACGCTCTGCACGCGCCCCGCGCTCAGCCCCCGGTAGAAATATCTTCCAGAGTACGGGGCTGATGAGATAGCCGAAGAGCCGGTCCAGGATGCGGCGCGCCTGCTGCGCGTTGACCTTGTCGAGATCGATGTCCCGGGGACTGGCGACGGCCTCTTCGATCGCCTTCTCCGTGATTTCGTTGAAAATGATCCGCTTGATCGGCACCTTCGTCTTTTCGAGCACTTCCTTGAGGTGCCACGCGATCGCTTCCCCTTCGCGGTCCATATCGGTCGCGAGCAGAATCGCCGCGCTTTTCGCCGCTTCGCGGCGCAGCTCCGTCACGATTTTCGACTTGCCCTTGACCGCGACGTAATGCGGCGTGAAATTCTTCTCTATGTCTATGCCCATTTCGCGCTGAGGCAAATCGCGGATATGCCCGACGGAAGCCTTCACCGAGTATCCCTTGCCGAGATACTTCTTGATCGTGCGCGCCTTGGCGGGAGACTCCACGACGACGAGAACCTGATCCAACGGGTGCTCCTTCCTCAATGCACGTGTCCGTCGTCGCGGCGCGCGACGTCCGGAGGATTGTCTTCGGGCAGATCCGAAACGAATCGAGACGCGAGGTCCCGCACCTCCTCGAGCGACACGGGCGGGATGAATTCGAATGCGGCGTTATCGATGATCGCGCTCAGCTGGACTTCCGATATCCATCCGAGGCGATGCAGGTTGAGGAGATATCCCTGGGCGGGAATGGAGAGCATATGCTTCTCGAAGTCGTTCAGGACTCGATTCCCCGGCGGAGCCTCTCTCGCCGGCCCGCGATCCGAGCCGTCGTATCCGAAATCGAGCATCCTGAACGCCTGTCTGATCTCGAAGCGGGTGTATCCCATGTCCTCGAGCTCGTCCTGAACGAACGAGGGGTCCTTGAGATCTCCCGGCTCGAGATCCATGATGTACTCGATGATCTCCTTGATCCTCTCGCTCATACGGTATCCTCGCGTCGTTTCGCGGCGTTTCGCCCGAGGGCATCATGTATAATTGCTATACCGCTTCCTTTCCGCAACACTTTTTGTACTTCTTGCCGCTCCCGCACGGGCACGGATCGTTTCGACCGGCTCGCGGCGCGGATCGCACGGGTTGCGGCTTCGGGGCGGAAGATATCCGCCGCGGGGCCGTGAGGCGCGGCGCCTGGAGACGCTCCGCTTCCCGCCGGAGCTCCCGCCGCAGCGGCACTATAGGTGCTCGCCACCTGATGCACCGCGACGCCGCCGTCGGAGCGCCTCCGCGGCCGTTTTTCCTGCTCCGCGTCGAAGCGGGCATGAAAGAGCGCCCAGAGGATCGATCGGTCGATGTCGACGACCATCTCGCGAACATCTGAAACGCTTCCTGCTTGTACTCGATCAGCGGGTCCTTCTGCGCGTACGAGCGCAGGTGGATCCCCTCGCGAAGGTAATCGAGCTCGTAGAGATGATCCATCCACTTCTCGTCGATGCTCTGCAGCATGACGTAGCTCATGAACTTCTGCATGATTTCGGGAGGAATCATCGATTTGCGCAGCTCGTACGCTTCCAGCGCCCTCGCTCGGAAATGATCGTACAGGATTTTCAGATCCGCGGAACGATCCTTGCAATACGTCGGAGAAAGTCGAACGACGACGAGAAAGAGGTTCTCGAGCTCCACGGCCGCCGCGTCGAGATCCCACTCGTCGGGCTGCTCCGTCTCGGGCGCGAACCGGTCCACGATCGATCCGACCGTATTCTCGATGAGCTGGACGACGACGTCGTCGAGATTCGAGCTTTCGAGGATCTGGCTTCTGCGGCCGTATATCACCGTTCGCTGCTTGTTCATGACGTCGTCGTACTCGATGAGACGCTTGCGGATGCCGAAGTTGTACATCTCGACGCGCTTCTGGGCGTTCTCGATGGCGCGCGTGATGAAACGGTGCTGGATATCCTCCCCGTCCTTGACGCCGAGACGGTCCATGACTCCCGATATGCGTTCGGATCCGAACAGGCGCATGAGATCGTCCTCGAGCGATATGAAGAAACGCGACGCGCCCGGATCCCCCTGTCGGCCCGCGCGCCCGCGCAGCTGCCGGTCGATGCGCCGCGCCTCGTGGCGCTCCGTGCCGATGATCTGAAGGCCGCACGGCACGTCCGCCAGACACTCTTCGACCTTTCGCTCCCGATTCGAGCACGAATCGCACTCTTTCGGAGTATCGCAGTAAATGCAGCAGCGCTCGCACTTGACGATCCCCGGGCTCAGCTTGATATCGGTGCCGCGGCCCGCCATGTTGGTCGCGATCGTGACGGCGCCTTTGATCCCGGCCTGGGAGATGATCTCCGCTTCCTTCTGGTGATACTTCGCGTTGAGAACGTTATGCTTGATGCCTTCGCGCGTGAGCATCCTGCTCAGCGTCTCGGACACCTCGACGGTCACCGTGCCGACGAGAATGGGAAGATCCCGCTCGTGCATCCGTTTGATCTCCTGGATGATGGCGTGATATTTCTCGCGCTTCGTGCGGAAAATGACGTCGTCATAATCGATGCGCCGCACGGGCCTGTTCGTCGGGATGACCTCCACCTCGAGCTTGTATATCTTGTGAAACTCCTCTTCCTCGGTCTCCGCCGTTCCGGTCATGCCCGCGAGCTTCTCGTACATTCGAAAATAGTTCTGAAGCGTGATCGTCGCCAGCGTCTGCGTCTCCCCTTCGATCGTGACCCGCTCTTTCGCCTCGAGCGCCTGGTGGAGACCTTCGCTGAAGCGTCTCCCGGGCATGAGACGCCCCGTGAACTCGTCCACGATGAGAACGCGGCCATCCTGCACGACGTAGTCGACGTCCTTCTCGAACAGGGCGTACGCTTTGAGAAGCTGCGAGAAATTGTGGATGATCTCCGTCTTCTCGGCGTATTTCCGGTACGCGGCGTCCTTCTTCTTCGCCCGGTCCTTCGGAGAAAGCGACGCGTCGGAATCGATCTCCTTGATGTGAATGCTGAGATCGGGCAGAACGAAGAGCTCCTGGTCCTCCGGCGAGAGATTATTTCTGCCCTTTTCGGTCATATCGATCGTATTGGCCTTCTCGTCGACGACGAAGTAGAGCTCCTCGTCGAGCTCCGGCATGCGTTTGTCCCTCATGAGCTCGTTCTCGACGGAAAGCATGAGCTTCTCGTATCCCGGTTTCTTGCGAAGCTTCGTAAATTTCTTGTTTTTCGGATCCCCTTTGCGCGCGATCAGAAGATTCACGCCGATATCGTCGCCGGCGCCATCCTCCGCGTCCTCCAGCTTCTCGACCTTCGTCATGAGATCGTTGATCTCCTGCTTCTGCTTGCGCACGAGAAGCTCGACCTTGTTCCTGAGGTACGCGTAGTTGTCGGCGAGCGCCGAACCGGAAACGGCTCCCGAAATAATGAGGGGGGTCCGGGCCTCGTCGACGAGCACACTGTCCACCTCGTCGACGATCGCGTAGAAGAAGCCGCGCTGGACCTGGTACTGCTTGCCCGGCTTCATATTGTCGCGGAGATAATCGAATCCGAATTCGTTGTTCGTTCCGTAGGTGATGTCGCTTGCGTAGACGCGCTGCCGATCCCCGGTTTCCATTTCGTTCTGGAGATACCCGACACTCACGCCGAGATACCGGTAGATCTCGCCCATCCATTCGGCGTCGCGCCGGGCGAGATAATCGTTCACCGTGACGAGATGCGCGCCCTTCTTGGCGAGGGCGTTCAGATAGAGGGGCATCGTCGCGACGAGCGTCTTCCCTTCCCCGGTCGCCATCTCCGCGATCTTTCCCTGGTGGAGCACGATCGCGCCGGCGATCTGGGTATCGAAGGGAACCATGTCCCAGGTTATCGGATGTCCGACGACGTTCCAGGTGCGACCGACGAGCCTTCTGCACGCTTCATAGGCGAGCCCGTATGCCTCGGGGAGGAGCTGATCGAGGCTTTCCCCCTCCCGAATCCGCGAAACGAACTCCTCGGTCTTCCTCGGAAAATCCGCTTCACCGAGATCCCGGTAGCGCTCTGCCCATTCCTTGACCGCGACGATCTCCTCCGCGACATGGCTCATGAGCCTCGTTTTCCGATCGCCGAACAATTTCTGCATCAAACCCTTCATCGATCCGAAACCTCCGTTTCGACCGCAAGATAACAAATCGGAAATGCGATGGCAAGGCGGCGCCCGGCTTTCCAACGATCGGGCGGGGGCGCGAGCCGGGCGCATGCCGTCCCTGCGTCCCTCAGGAAGCGGCCGCTGCTCCGAGCCGCAGCGCATGAAAGACGCCGCCGTTGGAACCGAAATAGACGTGCTTTCCGTCCGTTGCGGGAGATGAATATATCGGCGACGCGGCGCGGAAGAGGCCCGCCGGCTCGCCGTTCGCCGCATCGACGGCCACGAGCTCCGCCGCGTAGGTCGTGACGAATACGACGGATCCCGAAATGAGCGGCTTCGAGCGCACCGCCCCCCCGACGCCGCGCTTCCACCGGAGCGCGCCATCGAGGGAAAGCGAGTAGAGCGTTCCCTTTTCGGACCCTATATAGATCGCGTCCCGGTCGCATGCGGGGGAGCCGTCGACCGCGGAATCGGCCCGGAATCTCCATATGCGCTCCCCCTTCGAGAGCGAAAATCCGTGCACCGCCCCGTCTTTCGCGCCGAGCACGACGCGATCCCGCTCCTGGTCGCACGCGGGGCTCGAGGCCACCCCTGAGCCGATATTCGTTTTCCAGAGGATCGCTCCCCGGCGATCGAGTCTGACGAGCGTTCCGTTCGTCGTGACGGCCAGCACGTAGTCCTTTCCCGCGGCCAGATTCGCCCTGATCGATGCTCCGAGCTTCTTCTCCCACAGCTTCCGCCCGTCCCCGAGGCGCACGGCGAACACCCTGCCGTCGGTCGTCGCCGCGAAGACGATATCGCCGGAACGCTCGGGCGTGCTCACGATCTTCGACCGCGTCTCCAACGACCAGATCGCTTTTCCCGAATTCGCGTCGAGACAGAAGATCGCGCCGCGGTAATCCGCGCCGATCACGCGATTATCCGCGCAGCACGGCGAAGCGCCGATGCCGGCGCCCGAACGGTGCTTCCACGCGAGCTCCCCTTCGGGCGTGAACGCGTAGAAATACCCGTCCCGGCATCCGAAATATATCTTCCCGCGGCAATACCGGGCGGAAGAGGTGATCGGAGCTCCGAAGGCGCTTTTCCACGCTTCGGACGGATCGAACCGCTCCGCCCCGCCCGCTCCGGCCGGTCCCGCGGCGTCCGTCCGTGCGGGGGCCTCCGCGACGCCTGAGCCGGATGATTCCTTTTTCGCCGCATCGGCCGCGCCGAGCAAAGTCTTCGGCTCCGCGGACCCGTGCGATTCCTCCCGTGTCGCGAGCGATCCGATGAGTATGACGATTGCGACGGCCGCCGCGAGAGCGCCCGCGACGAGCGGAACGTTCACGCGCCTTCGGCCGGATGCGGGTCGTTCCTCCGACGCGCCGATCTCCTCGGCCATTCCCCCTTTCCAGTGCAGCGCGGGGAAAGAACGGGAGATCGCGAGATCCATTCCCATATCACGCGGAAATTCGAAGGAAGGGAAGAAAACGCTGTTCCGCAGCGATTCGTCGTACCTCGCCACGAACTCGGCCGAGGGGGCCAGGATGACCGTATGCTCGCCATCCGCGAGCGTGAAACGGTAGAGCGCGAAGATATCTTCGGGCGCCTGCCGGAAGAGATCGCGCTGGTCCCTCCCTTCCCTCAGAGGAATCTCGGAAAAGCCTTTCAGCGATTGGGCCGAGTCCCGACGGCCCGTTCTTCCGTCGCCGTGCACGAGCGCCGCGTCCCGGCTGCAGAGGATGTGCACGTCGTTCCCGCGGCGAATCTCGATCATGATAAGTACGTCGCGGAGAATATCCCGCTCTTCGCCGGCGTCCCGAGCCAGGGTTCTTACCTGTTCGAGAAAACGGGAGAAATAGTGCGCGGGCGCCCCGAGTCGCGACGCCGAGACGGCTTCTCTGAAAAGAGCCCTCAGAATCGGCTCCTGCTCGGGAGTTCCCGGCGAGAAGAAGAGAAAAAACTCCTCTCCGCCTTCCCTGCCGGGAATCTCCTGATACACGAGCGCGTCCTTGGTACCCTGGGCTCCAAAGCACACGAAGGAGGTACGCTTCATCTCCATCACCCCGGAGTCCGAGGGTAGATTGGCTGGTGAAAATATGCAATAGATATCGGCGCGCGAGGGACGAGGCGCCGCGCTCAGGCGATGCGCGACAGGATGCCCTTGAAGCCCGCTACCATCTTGTCGATGGGACCGCTCTCGTGCTTGTCTTCGTCCTCATCGCCGCCGATCGAGAGGTATTTCTTCGCGATCGGGTTTTCGGGATCCCATTTCAGGGCTTCCCTGAAATGCTTGAGTGCGACCTTCTTGAGCCCTGCCTTGAAGTACACGAAGCCGAGGTTCGCGTGATAATCGGCATTGTAGAATTCCATTTCGATCGCCTTGAGACAGGCGTCGCGGGCCTCGTGGAGGCGCGTATTGAGCATGGCGAGACAGAAACCGTACCAGCTGTGATAGGCCGGGTTCATCGGATCGTACTTGATGGCGGCCTTGAAGAGCAGCGCCGCTTTGTCGAAACGTCCGTTACGCATCGCTTCTTTCGCCTGCGTGAAGGAGAGCATGGCCGAACGGCGGTCTTTCTCCTGAATCGCGACCGCATCCTTCGTGCCTCCCTTGCTTTGGCGAAGCGATTCGTCGTATGTCGCCCGCTTTCCCGAAT
>CAWJVO010000005.1:0-43250 GCA_963846325.1 uncultured bacterium | reverse complement strand
GATCGCTGTTCCTCGGTACGGTGACGGTTCTCGCCCTGCTCGCTTCGGGGTCGATTTTTCCCGCCTGCGGTTCCGCCGAATCGTGGGATAGCCTCTCGAAGCGCATGATCGCGAGCTGCACGAAATACAAACAGGATCTCAAGGATATAACCTGGACGATGGAGATGGAGACGCCCTCGTCCGAAGGCGCGCTCAAGACGACGTCGACGCTGTACAGCAGGGGGAAGCAGTTCCGCGTGGAGGTCTCCATGGAAGGCATGGCGGACATGGGGATGCCCGCCGGCATGGAAGGAATGAAGACGATCGTCGTCGGCGACGACAAGAGCGCGTGGATCGTCAATCCGATGATGGGCAAATCGCAGATCCCCGCCGATGAAGCCGCGAAGTACCGCGGCCAGTGGGACTGCGCCTCCTACATGCCTGTCGCGGCCGAGATCATAGGGAGCGAGAAGATAGCCGGGCGCGATTGCTACGTGCTCTCCGTGCTCGACAGCTCCTCCGAGTTCGCGAAGCTCTGGATCGATCAGAAGAGCTTCAATCTCATGAAGATGGAGGGCAAGCCGCAGGAGGGCGTGACGAGCGTGATCCTTCTTTCGGATTACCGGAAGGTCTCGGGAGAATTCGAGATGCCCTTCAGGACCGAGATGTACTCCGGCAAGGATCTCCTGTCGACCTCGGTCGTCAAATCGATCGCGGTCAACAAGGGAATCCCGGACGACCTCTTCGATCCGGACAAGATCAAAGCCCCCGCAGGCCCCGACATGAAGGGCATGATGGAGCAGATGAAGAAGATGAAGGACAATCTCGAGCAGGGGGACGAATAATCGGTGCGCCTCCTGAATCGAATAAGCTGGAAGGTCGCGCTCGGCGTGTCTCTGATCCTGCTGTCGGCCATGCTCTATTCGATTCATTATCTCATTTTCCGTGACGCGCATCATATCTGGATCTACCTGCTCGGCGACGTGGCCTTCCTCCCGGTCGAGGTGTTCCTCGTGACGATCGTCGTGCATCAGCTTCTGACCGAACGCGAGAGGCGCGTCATGCTCAAGAAGCTCAACATGGTGATCGGGGCGTTCTTCAGCGAGGTCGGCGTGCGGCTCCTGAGGGGATTCGTTTCGATCGATACCGCCGCGGCGGACAAGCGGCAGAGGCTCGCCGCGGCCGGAGCCTGGCCGGACCGGAATATCAAGGAATTGGTGCGGTATTTCAGGGGCTGCGATTGCGCGCCCGCGGCGACCGCGAAGAGTCTCGACGAGCTTAGGACCCTTCTCGCCGCCGAGCGGACGTTTCTCCTCGGGCTTCTCGAGAACCCGAACCTCCTCGAGCACGAGTCGTTCACCGAGATGCTCTGGGCGGTGTTCCACCTCGCCGAGGAGCTCGAGGCGCGGGAGGATTTCTCGAAGCTCCCCGCGTCGGATCTGAAGCACCTCGATGGGGACATCAAGCGGGCGTACACGGCGATCACCGTCGAGTGGCTCTGGTACATGGATCACCTGAGGCGCAGCTATCCCTACCTCTTCTCGCTCGCCGTGCGGACAAACCCGTTCGACTCCTCGGCGTCGGTCGTGGTGACCGGGCCCTGAAGCGTCGGGGCGCCATAAAGCAATTCTGTGGCGCTCCCGGCCCTCCTGTGATAAAATAATCGAATAATCGGCCATTGGACTCTCATATTAATTTGCTTCAGGAGAGCGTGTTGCGGAAGGTTGTGGCATTTCTGGCACTGATTCTCCTCGCGGGTTCCGCCGTGCGGGCGGAGCCCCTCTATCTCGATTTCGAGGGCGGGAAAACAGGCATATGGAGATTCCTGCCGAATGGCTTCGCCCGGGATTCTCTCGGCGTGGCGCTCGCGGATCCCCCGAAACATAACAACAGCCGTGGGTCTCTCTATTGCTTCGTGCGCGGAGGGCTCGTGTGGGGCGGCGTGAGCTACATTCTGCGCGACAATGGGAGATCGCCGATCCGCGTCACTCCCCGGACGAAGGCGGCCTGGTGCTGGAGAGTGTCGAAGAATGAGGGCACGAATGGTTTCTGGCTGTGCTTCAATCTGAGGAATACGAAGACCGGCGCGGTGGAGCATGCGCGTTTCGCGACCTGGCTCGAGAGCAGCCACACGGTGATCAGGGCATATTTCGAATATAGCGGGGTGTGGACGTATCATTGCGAGGGACTGTACGACTATCTATGGCGCCGCTACGAACCGGCTATCGTCGATTCGTTCGTCATCGAGAGCGTGACACTCGGCGCGTCGTCGTCGCCGAATCTCGAGGCGTGGATCGACAACATCTGGATCGGCGACGGAGAGCCTCCCCCTGAAGTGAATACCGTCGAAGCGGTGAAAACGACGATCCCCATATCGGCGAAATTAATCGGCTTCTCGTACGGGTTTCTCGACGGCGATTGGATCCCCGATCGCGTGGACTTGTTCCGCGACAGAGCGGATATCTTCCTCAATCCGCATGCGGATGAGGCGGGATCCGCCGGGGGCGGCGATCCGCGGGGTCCCGCGGTGCGGGCCAAGGAGAAAAAGCCCGTCCAGAACATCGAGTTCGATCCGCAGCGCATCGGCGGCGTCGCGACGATCGCCGATCTGAACGGGGACTGTCGCGACGATATCCTCATCGGCTTCGACGACGCCCTCGGCAATCGCTGTTTCAAGGGAGGGGCTCCGGGATCGCCCTTTCGGGAGGTGCCGCTCGAAGGCGGGGCGCTCCTCATGGAGCAGGAATACTCTTACGGCGCAGCCGTTTCCGACGTGGACCTCGACGGAGATCTGGACCTGCTGCAGCTGAATCCGCACCAGAGAAGCCACAATTTCGGCGGGATTCGGTTCATTCGAAACGAAAGGGATTGGGCTTTCGTCGAAGGCACCGTCGATTCGCGAATTCTCTCCCAGATGGCGTTCGGATGCATGTTCGGCGACGTCAACGGCGACGGGTATCAGGATCTCTTCGCCGGCTATCGCTGGTACTACAATATCGACAGCGTCGCGAGCGTCAATCACCTGTATCTCAACGACGGCCGGGGACGTTTCGTCGCCGGGCCCGATCGTCTCGTTCTGCCGGGCGACGTGCTCGTCGCCGGCGGAGTATTCGCCGACTTCGATAACGATAGCGATCTCGATCTCTATGCGGTCGTGGGCGAGGCGGGGCTTCGTCGCGGACCGCCTCGCAATATGCTGTTCCTCAATGACGGGACGGGGAGATTCGAAAACGCGAGCGACAGCTGTGGAACGGGCTCCACGGATTCGAGCCGGACCGCCCTCGCCGAGGACTTCGATAACGACGGGCTCGTCGATCTCTACCTCATGGACGACGACGGGTGGTGCTTATTCTACAGAAATACGGGCGCCGGGCGATTCGAAGCGGTCAAGAACGAGCTGATCGCGAGCAAGCCGGGTATCCGCGCGGTTGCCGCCGACCTCGACGCCGACGGCGATATGGACATCGCGCTTCTCGCGCGCGATCGCTCGGACCCGATATGCATCGAGAATACGAACAGCGACGGAAGGAATTTCATCGAGGTGAGGCTGCGCGGCGTTTCGGGCGATCATGCGGGGATCGGCGGCAAGGTGTTCGTGTACGAGAGCGGCCATATCGGCGAAGCGGATCGCCTCGTCGGGTTCAGGGAGATCAATCCCTCGAGAGGGTTTCGGCAATATGTGCCTCCGATCGCGCACTTCGGGCTCGGTACGTTGGAAAAAGTCGATCTCGAGGTCGTTTTCCCGCCCATTCGCGGACGCGCGCCGGTCGTCGTGAGGGAGAGGGGTGTGACGGGCGGTTCCTTCATCGAGATCTCCGAGCACGAAAATGATTTCGTGCGTGCCGGCACCGACGCGTTCGTTCGTTGGCGAGGCGCTTTCGACCGCGCCGTTTTTCAGGTTCCGTCATGGCTGTTCGCGATTTTCGCGCTCGCCGCGATCTGCGCCGCCGCCTCGATCGTCAGGATAAGGCCTGCCGCGTCGGCGAAAAGCTGGATCGATCTGCTGCTCCTGGCGGCGATCGTCGTCGCCGCTCTGCTCGCCGTCTATCGATCGGTCGCATGGGGAGCGGGGACGCTGGTGTTCGCGTTTCTCATGATTCTGTATCAGGCGCGTCTCTCGGAGCTCTTCCGATCGCTCTTTCAGTCGAAGTCGTGGCGCGAGAGCGCGACCGAGTTCCTCCTCGAGGAGCTTGCGCAGGCGATTCACACGGAAAAGAAATTCGCCTTCCTTATGGAAATCTCTCTCGCCGGCGGGCGCGGAGCGCAGGCGCCCGAGCGCTCGTACGATTCCGATTTCAAGAGCCTGAAGAAGCTCGTCTCGATGATGCGTCTCGTGACGCCCGGCGACCAGGCGTGGAGACAGGCGGGGGCGGAGATCAGAACGATGCGGAAGATCCTTGGTGATCTGCGGCGCCTCCGGAAAGATGCCGGCGATTCCGGGCGATTCGCGCTCTCGGAGCGGACCGTCGAGCTGCAGCATGCGACCGGCCGTCTCAACACCCTTCTGCGCGACTACCGCGCGGCGCTGCGCCGGAAGCTCTCTATTTCGTTTGTCGAGGAATGGCGAGGCATTCGCGGGGAATACGAAGCGGCGCTCGCGGAGCAGGGCGTCGCGCTCGAGGAACTATTTCCCGACGGCATCGAGGCCGTCCGCATCCACCTGCGGGAGGACGAATTCAGGCACATTTTCAAGAATTGCTTCGACAATTCGCTTCGCGCGCTTCGCGAAGAGGCCGAGAAACGGATCCGGGTGGCGGTGTCCCTGGATGCGACGCATCTCGCCCTGAGCTGGATCGACACGGGATCCGGAGTTCCGAAACAGCTCGCCGAGCTGCTCTTCAAAGAGAACGTGCCGTCGTCGAGCCCTCAGGGAAGAGGCGAAGGGTGCGCGATCACAGGACAGATCGTCAGGCGCCGGCAAGGCGTGATCCGGCTCGAAGAGCTTCCGGGCGCGAAGGGCGCCGCGATCTTCATGAAATTTCTCAGAGTCACGTGAGGTGATGCGGAATGAAACGAATCCGGAATAAAACGAAGCGCGGGGGAGATGCGCGAGCCATCCGGGACAGGATTCTGATCGTCGACGACGATCCTGTTTCGTCGAGAGGATGACGGATTACTTGAAGGAGCGATTCGACGTGAGCTCGGCCCTGAGCGGGAGGGAAGGGCTCAAAAAAGTGGGTGAGGTGCTGCCCGACGTCGTGCTCCTCGACTACAAGCTCGGCGGGGACTACGACGGGATCGACGTGCTCCAGGAAATCAAGGCGCGGTGGAGCTATATCAACGTCATACTTATTTCGTCGTATCTCGACGAGAAGGTCGTCGCCGCGGCGGAGGATCTCGGCGTCGACGAGTGCATTCCGAAGAACCTGAAGCTCGAGGCGTTCGATCGTCTCATTCTACGCGCGATCGAGAGGAATCTCGCCTCGCGGAAATCGCAGCTCGGAGAGCGAAGCCGCGAAGAGCAGGAAGTCGTGCCGGTCTTCGAATCGCCCGCGATGCGCGAAGTGCTTGCCCAGGTCGAGCGATGCAAGGACCTCGATGAGAATGTCCTCATTGCGGGGCCCGCCGGTTCCGGCAAGGAGGTGCTCGCGCACTGGATACATTTCACGAGCGACCGCGCCGACAAGCCGTTCTGCGTCGTCGATCTGGTGAGCCTCGCGCCGGCGCTGTTCGAGGAGGAGCTCTTCGGCCGGGAGAACGGCGCCGCGGGCGGTGCGGGGAGCGTCACCCGGGGGCTCCTCGAGCTCGCGCATGGGGGCACGATCGTGCTCGACGAGATAGGCGATCTTCCCCTCGCCGCGCAGACGAAGCTCCTGCGGGCGGTGGAGAAGAAGCGCTTTCACCGGCTCGGGAGCGACAAGATGATCAGGGCCGACGTGCGATTCATTATTCTCACCTCGAGGGATCTGCAGGCCATGGTCCGCGGGGGCACGCTCAAATCGGAGCTCTATTACCGGGTCAATACGCTCAGGATCGATCTGCCGCCGCTCGCGAGGAGGAGAGAGGATATCCCGCTGCTCGCGAGGCAGATGCTCGAAACCTTCGCCGTGAAGTTCCGAAAGGACGTCCGCGAGATCGAGCCGGCCGTCGAGCGCCTGTTCCTGGAATACCGGTGGCCGGGCAACGTGCGCGAGCTCGAGTGCGTCATGAAGAGCGCGATCATCAGGGCGGCGGGTCCCGCGATCGCTCTCGATGACGTCTCTCCGGGCGTCGGTGCGTCTCTCGAGCGCGGCGGCGGAGAGGCCGTCGCGACCGAGCTGCGGCTGCGGGAAGCGCGCGAGGCGTGGGAGCGCAATCACTGCAGGCTGCTTCTCACGATGACGAACGGCGACGTGAAGGAAGCGGCGAAGCTGGCGGTAATTCCGCGGGAGTCCTTCTATCGTCTGCTCAGACAGCTCAAGATCGACACCGGAGACTTCAGGCGCTGAACCTGCATTCAACCGATTCCCACAACGAAGATCATTCCGAAATCCAGATCAGCCGATATGCCGGCGGTATGTAACGCATTCGTCACAGCATTCGGAGCAGCGGCATATGCAGTTACGTGTGTGTGGCGATATTGCCACTATCTGTGTAATATTGTTTATAATAATCAAATAACACAATAATTGTATTGACAATATGGGGATGTCTGTGATTAAATATGTTTCGGTACAATCGGGAAGCGGCAAGCTACCAGGGGAATCGAGAATTCCGAGAGCACCGGAGGGGGAATCCAATCGTCGGGGATCCACGTTTGCTGCGTGTCGCACTCGACAGGCCGCCGGCATCGCCATTGCCGGCGGCCCCTTTTTGCGGCATGTCTCCTCGCCGCAACGGGAATCCGATCACTCGATAGCGAGCTCCCGACGCAAGCCGATCAGCCGCGCGGCGCGAGTTTTCATATGTTGACACCCGGCACCCCCTTTTCTATACTTCCCTAATATCCCTCAGCCGCGCGATTTCAACCGATATTCCGAGCAAGCCCGTGCAGGAGGAGCTTTGAAAGAGATAATCCAGAAGATCCTGGAGGCCGAGAAAGAGGCCCGCGAGAGCATCGAGAAGGCGCACGCGGACGCCCAGACGATCGTGCGGGAGGCGGAGGAGAAGAGCCGCCAGGTTGAAGAGCGGGTACGGCGGGACGCCATGCAGAAAGCGCACTCGATCATGGAGCAGATGAAGGAAGAGGCGGAGCGGGAGCGCACGCAGCAGGTGGAACGCGCCCAGGTCGGGAGCGTCGAGATCATCAAGAAGAAGAAATCCGAGATAGAGGCTGCCGCTGACCGCGTGACGAACCTGATCCTCGGGGTCGAGGAAAAGCAGTCTAATCTATTCGGCACCTAACGGGCCGCGGGGCGAACCGCGGTCGGGCGAACCGGTATCGTTATGCTTCTCGGGCCGGTGGGAAAATATGCGCTCGTGAACGCCAAGGTGAGGGCGCGGCTCAGCGCGCTTCTGCCTCCCGAAGCGATCGCGCGTCTCGTCGAAGCGCGCGACGTCCCCGAATTCTATTCCCTGCTGGGGGGCACGATCTACGAAAAGGCGCTCGCGAAACCGGAGGTTTCGCTCGATCCCCGCGTCGCGGAAAAGTTCCTCATCGAGCAGGAAGTCCAGTGGCACGCGGAGCTCATCAAGGATCTCCGGGGACCGGCGCAGAAGCTCGTCGAGCTGATAATCGAGAAATACGAGATAGAGAACCTCAAGGTCGCTCTCCGCATCCGCGAAGGGAACCGGGACCTCGACGATCTCAAGTACATCACCCGCAAGGAGCTCCCGCATAGCCTTCCCTATCAGTCGATCGCCGAGGCGAAAACGATCGAGGACGTGCTCGCGTACCTCATCGAGACGCCGTATCTCGGTCCGATGAAGAGCGTTCTCGACGACTACAAGAAGCGGGGGACGCCCTTTCCGATCGAGATCGCTCTCGAGCTCGATTTCTACAAGCGATTGAAGGCGAGGATCGACGCGCTCGACCGTACCGACCGCCGGATCGCGCAGCGCCTCATCGGCCTCGAGATAGATCTCAAGAACATCGGCTGGCTCGTGCGGCTCAAGTTCTACTACAGCGTGCCGACCGGCGATCTGTCCGATTACAACATTCCCGGCGGATACCGCATGACGAGCGACAAGCTCCGGCAGGCCTTCGCGGCCGATTCCGTGAGGGACGTGCTTTCGATCGCTCTCGAGAGATCGTTCAAGCCGATCGCCGATCTCATGAGAAAAGAGGAGGATCTGAGCAAGCTCTACCTTCTCGAAATCATCCTCTGGAGCAACCTGGTGACCGAAGCGAAGAAAACGCTCGGTGGATTTCCGTTCACGATCGGGACGGTCCTCTCGTACCTGATTCTCAAGCGCACCGAGATCAGGAACCTCATCACGATACTGAACGGCAAGCTCCTGAACATGGAGAAGGCCGATATCGAGGGCCACCTCAGGGCGGCCTTCTAGAAGGGCCAGAAGATGTTTACGCCCGAGCGCATGCATCAGATCAACGTCCTCATCTTCGAGAGCGAGCTCGACGAGGTCGCGAGGGAGATCGTGCGCCTCGGGATTCTCCATCTCGTGCGCCTCGACGATCAGGAGCCCTGGGCGGAGAATCTGAAGGGCTTCGAGGCCGGAGAGGTCCGCTCGAAGATCGAATACCTGCGGGGGCGGCTCGCTCTCCTCATGAAGAATCTCGACATCAAGGAGCTTTCCCTCGAGGCGGGAGAGGGGATCGCCGAGGTTTCCATGGGCGATCTCGCCGAGATGGAGAAGTACGTCTTCGCTCTCGAACGCTCGATCGAAGGGACGATCGCCGAGCGCGCCGAGATCAGGCAGAAGCTCGAGCGTATGCAGGCCATCGCGAGCGAGGTCGCGCCTCTCATGGACCTCGGGTTTCCGGTCGAGAAGGCGCCCTATTCGTTCCTCGAGTGGCATTACGGCGAGGTGCGCTTCGAGAGCGTCGAGTATATCCGCGAGAAGATAGCCACGCTCCCCGCCGTCATGCTCTCCCTCTCGAGGCGCGACAAGACCGAGCTCATACTCCTCATCGGGCTCAAGAACGATCGTCTCAAGCTCAAGCGCATCCTGCGCGAGGCTTCGTTCGACGAGGTCGAGATCGGAGAGGACGCGAGGCGGGAAGCCGCGGAGGTCAAAGGGGAGCTCGGCAAGAAGATAGAGGCGCTCGAGGGCGACCTCGCCGGGGTTCAGGCGGAGCTCGCCGCGGCGCGCGACGCGAACGTCGGCAGGATCACCGGATACAACCGATCGCTCCGGGTGGCGGCGCTCCTCCTCAGGGTCAAGAACTACCTGAAGCGGACGCGCAAGACCTACATCTTTTCGGGCTGGATCCCGAGCGGGAAAAAGCGGGAGGTCGAACGGGAGATTCTCCGCGCCGCGAAGGGACGGGCCATCATCGAGGTGATCGCGCCGGAGGACGTGGCGGGAGTCAAGGCGGGCCGCGTGAAGGTGCCCGTTCTGCTCAAGCATCCCTCGTTCTTCAAGCCGTTCGAGATGCTCGTTTCGAACTACGGCCTGCCCGAGTACAAGGTCATCGATCCGACCTTCTTCTTCGCGCTCACCTTCCTCGTCATGTTCGGGATGATGTTCGGCGACGTGGGGCATGGCGGCGTGCTGCTCCTCATCGGGGCGTGGCTCGGATTCCGCCCGAAGCGGAAGAGCGAATCGGTCGCCCTCGTCGGCCGCCTCGCCTTCTACTGCGGCATCTCGTCGGTCGTGTTCGGGTTCCTCTTCGGCAGCGTATTCGGCCTCGAGGAGCTCATTCCGCACGTGTGGATGAAACCGATGAACAACGTGATCTACTTCTTCAAGGTCGCGATCTATTTCGGTATCGCTGTCATCTCGCTCGGGATACTGTTTCACGTCATCAACTCGATCCGGATGCGGCAGTACAAGGCGACCGTCTTCGACCACGCCGGGCTCATCGTCGCGATCATGTACTGGGGCGGCATCGTCGCCATCTCGATCTTTCTCTCGAACAAGCCGATCCCGACGCGGCTGCTCCTCGGCGCGATCGCCGTCCCGATCCTGCTGCTCTTCTTCCGGGAGCCGATACTCGCGCTCGCGAGCAGGCGGAAGATGGTGTTCGAAACGGGCGTCGGATCGTACATCTTCGAATCGATCATCGAGGTCGTCGAGATCCTCATCGGGTACCTCGCGAATACCGTGTCCTTCATCCGCGTGGCGGCCTTCTCGCTCGCCCACGTGGGGCTTTTCATCGCGGTGTTCAGCCTCGTCGATATGGTGAAGGACAAGAGCGGCGGGATGATCTATTCGATCCTGATCCTCGTGTTCGGCAACATCGGGATCATCGCGCTCGAAGGTCTCGTCGTCACGATACAGGCGATCCGTCTCGAGTATTACGAGTTTTTCGGTAAATTCTTTTTCGGTGGTGGCGTCGCGTACAAACCAATCGGCCTGGGCGTTCAACCGGGCAAGGATGAGTGAAAGGAGCAGGCATGTCCGAGCAGGAGGCACGCAGGAGCAAAATGAAGAGGTTCATCACCCTGTCATCCGCCGCCGTCTTTTCGACCGTGATCCTGATTCTGCTGATCAACCTGGCGGGCACGTTTACGGACGCGCGCGGCCAGCAGCATCAGGGCGCGGCGACCGACACGGCCCTCGCGGCCGCGCAGCCCAACAAGAACGTTTCGGCCGAGCAGGCGCGCGTGATCGGCTGGGGCTTCGCCGCCGCGGCCTTCTCGACGGGCATCGGCTGTCTCGGCGCCGGCATAGCGGTCGCGTACGTCGGTTCGGCGGCGCTCGGGGCGATCAGCGAGAAGCCGGAGCTCACCGCGCGGGCCCTCATCTACGTCGGCCTCGCGGAAGGAATCGCGATCTACGGCCTGATCATATCGATCATGATTCTGACCAGAATCTGAGGGAGCGCTCATGCAATTCTACGTGATCGGCGATGAGAGCACGGTGGCCGGGTTCGGGCTCGCGGGAGTCGTCGGCGAGGCGGTCGAAACGGCGGACGAGGCGCGCGAGGCGCTCAAGAAGGCCTTCGCGTCCTCCGACGTCGGCATCGTCATCATCACCGAAAAGATCGCGGCCGGGCTGCGCGCGGAGATGGAGGAGTACGTTTTCGGACGGAGCTTCCCCCTCATCATCGAAATACCCGACCGGACCGGGCCGATGCCCGGGAGGGTCTCGATACGCCAGATGGTGCGCGCCGCGGTCGGAATAAACGTATGATACGCGGGTGAACATGCAAGGGAGCGGAAACGTTGGCTGATATGGAATCCGTCGATAAAATCTGCGAACAGATCAAGGGAGACGGAGCGAAAGAGGTCGATTCGATTCTCGCGAAGGCGAGGAGCACCGCCTCCGCCATCATCGCGAAGGCCGAGGACGAGGCGCGGAAGGTGGGGGAGCGCATCCTCCTGGACGCGACGGAGAAAGGCACGACCGCGAAGAAACGCGTCCTCTCGAGCGTGAGCCTCGAGGTCCGCCGCATCAGGCTCAAGGCCCGCGAAGAGGTCGTGAACGCGGTCATGGACGCCGCGCGCGCGGACGTCGAGAAGAGCAGAAAGCGGGACGACTACCCGCGGGTTCTCGCCGCTCTCGCCGCCGAGGCGCTCCGCGTGCTCGAGGGAGAGGAATTCGTCGTGTACGCGGACAGGCGCGACCTCGCGCTGCTCGAATCCGCCGTTTTTTCCCAGGTCCGCGAGCTGATGAAGCGGGAGGGGCGCGCCGTGAAGCGCATCGAGGGGAAAGCGCTCCCCGAGGCGACGGCGGGCGGCGTGCGCGTCGGGGTCCCTGGCGGGAACGTGATCTTCGACAATACGTTCGAAGCGCGGATGTACCGGTACCGGGAGGAAATCAGGGCGATCATATTCGAAGGAGTTTTTTCTTCGGGGGACAAGATAGAGTAGGCGGGCGTCGCCGGCCGCCGGCGATCGCCGCATGGGGCGTCATATGAAGAAAGAGGAATCCCGCAGTGCTTGAGATCATCGGAAAAGTGCACAAGATCGTCGGCCCCGTCATCCACGCGAAGGGAATCGCCAACGCGAAGATGCTCGATCTCGTGGAGGTGGGCGAGGATCACCTCGTCGGGGAGATCGTGAAGCTCGAGGGGGACCGGGCCGCCATTCAGGTGTACGAGGATACGACGGGACTCGCCCCGGGTTCGAATATCTATAGCGCCGGGCTTCCCCTTTCGGCCGAGCTCGGCCCGGGGCTTCTCGGCACGATCTACGACGGCGTTCAGCGCCCGCTCGAGGTAATCCGCGACACCTCCGGCAGCGTGTACATCCAGAAGGGGATACACGCGACGTCGCTTTCCCGCGAGAGCGCGTGGGATTTCAAACCGGAGCTCGCCGCGGGCGCGAAGGTCGAGGGAGGCGAAATCGCCGGAAGGCTCATGGAGACCGAGCTCATCGAGCACCGTGTCCTCGTGCCTCCCGGCGTGCAGGGAAAGGTCTCCTGGGTCGCGAAAGAAGGCTCGTACCGTATCGAAGATACGGTGCTCCGGGTCGCCGGCGCTTCGGGCAAGGAAATCGAGGTGAAGCTGTTCCAGCGGTGGCCGGTGCGGAAACCGCGGCCCTCCAGGGGGCGTCTTCCGCTCAGGCTCCCGCTCGTTACGGGGCAGCGCGTCATCGACACGCTGTTCCCCCAGGCGAAGGGCGGGACGGTCGTCGTGCCGGGCGGCTTCGGCACGGGCAAGACGATGATCCAGCACGCGCTCGCGAAATGGTGCGACGCCGACATCATCGTCTACATCGGCTGCGGCGAGCGCGGGAACGAGATGACCGACGTGCTCATGAGCTTTCCCGAGCTCATCGATCCGCGGTCGAAGCGGCCCCTCATGGAGCGCACGATCATGATCGCCAACACGTCGAACATGCCGGTGGCGGCGCGCGAGGCCTCGATCTACACGGGCATCACGCTCGCCGAGTATTATCGCGACCAGGGCTACCACGTGGCGATCATGGCCGATTCGACGTCTCGCTGGGCGGAAGCGCTTCGCGAGCTTTCGGGACGCATGGAGGAAATGCCCGCGGACGAAGGGTTTCCCGCCTACCTGCCGACGAGGCTCGCCGAGTTCTACGAGCGCGCGGGGATGTTCGAGACGCTGAACGGCGCGGAGGGATCGATCAGCATCGCCGGGGCAGTTTCCCCGCCCGGAGGGGACTTTTCGGAGCCCGTGACACAGCACACGAAACGGTTCGTGCGCTGCCTCTGGGCCCTCGACCGGCAGCTCGCGAACGCGCGGCACTATCCCGCGATCTCGTGGCTCGAAAGCTACAGCGAGTACGTCGACGAGATCTCCGACTGGTGGCAGGAACGCTCGGGCGGCGAGTGGCTGGATCTGCGGCGGCGGATCATGGACCTCCTCCAGCAGGAGGGAAAGCTCCAGCAGGTCGTGAAGCTCGTCGGCCCCGACGTGCTCCCCGACACGCAGCGCATCGTGCTCGAGACGTGCGATATATTCAAGAACGCGTTTCTCCAGCAGAACAGCTACGACAAGGTCGACATGTACTGCACGCCGGAAAAGCAGGTGAAGATGCTCCGGGTGATACTCGAGTTCTACACGCTCGGTCTCGAGAACATCAAGAAGGGCGCGAACATTCATCAGATCAAGAAGCTCGAGGTCCATTCCGACATCATGAGGATGAAATTCTCCGTCTCGAACGACGAGATCGGGAAGATCGACGAGATACGGGACAAGCTCCAGAAATCCATGAAACAAGTAGCGGAGATGTACGAATAAGAAACGGTGACGCAATGATGGAAAAGAAGCTCGCGGAGGGGAGAGAATACATCGGCATCAGCCAGGTGAACGGCCCCCTCGTCTTCGTCAAGGGGATCCATAACGTCGGCTACAACGAGCTCGCGGAAATCGTGGACGCGAAGGGGCACGTGCGCCTCGGCATGGTGCTCGAATCGAGCGAGGGAGCGGCGGTCATCCAGGTCTTCGAAGGGACGTCCGGTCTCTCCATCCCCGAGACGCGCGTGCGGTTCCGGGGCGAGCCGCTCAAGTTCGGCGTCGGCGCGGAGATCCTCGGGCGCGTCTTCAACGGGCTTGGGTCTCCGATCGACAGCGGGCCGCCGCCGATGGTCGAAGAGATGATGGACGTGAACGGTCTTCCCATCAATCCGACCGCCCGCGTGTATCCCCGCAAGTGCATCCAGACGGGCATATCGGCGATCGACGGCATGAACGCCCTCGTCCGCGGGCAGAAGCTCCCGATATTCTCCGGCACCGGGCTTCCGCACAACAAGATCGTCGCGCAGATCACCCGGCAGGCGAAGATCACCGGGGAGGACGTTCAATTCGCCGTCATCTTCGCCGCGATGGGGATCAAACACGACGTCGCGCGGTATTTCGTGCGCAACTTCGAGGAATCGGGAGTGCTCGAGAAGGTCGTGCTGATCCTGAACCTCGCCGACGATCCCTCGGTCGAACGTATCGTGACGCCGCGCGTGGCGCTCACGGCGGCCGAGTTCCTCGCGTTCCGGCTCAACATGCACGTGCTCGTCATCCTCACCGACATGACGAACTATTGCGAGTCGCTCCGCGAAATCTCCACGGTCCGCGAGGAGATCCCGAGCCGCAAGGGTTACCCCGGCTACCTCTACAGCGATCTCTCGAGCATCTACGAGCGCGCGGGGATGGTCAAGGGATACTCCGGCTCGATCACGCAGATGCCCATTCTCACGATGCCGAACGACGACATCTCGCACCCCGTGCCCGACCTTTCCGGGTACATCACGGAAGGGCAGATCGTGCTCGAGCGCGATCTCGATCACCGGAACATATACCCGCCGATCGCGGGTCTTCCCTCGCTCTCGCGGCTCATGAAGGACGGGATCGGCGAGGGCATGACGCGCGGGGACCACGCGCACATCGCGAGCCAGCTCTTCGCCGCCTACTCGCACGTGAAGGACGTGCGCGCGCTCGCCGCGGTCATCGGCGAGGAAGAGCTCACCCCGCTCGACAAGACGTACCTCGATTTCGGCAACCGTTTCGAGCGCGAGTTCCTGAGCCAGGGAGAGTACGAGGACCGGACCATCGCGCAGACGCTCGACATCGGCTGGAAGGTGATATCCTACCTGCCCAAGGAGGAGCTGCACCGGATTTCCGAGGAAGAGCTCAACAAGTATTACGGGAAGTGACGCATGGCGCGCTACGAGCTGGCACCGACCAAAACGAACCTGATGACGGTCAAGCGCGACCTCGGCTTCGCGAACGAGGGATGGGAGCTCCTCGACCAGAAGCGCAAGATCCTCGTCGTCGAGCTCATGGGACTCATCGACCGCGCGGTCGAGGCGCAGGAGGAAGTGGAGAAGAAGCTCGTCGTGGCCTTCGGCGCCCTCGATCAGGCGATGCTGCGAATGGGCCGCCGGGACCTGACGCTTGTTTCGCTCGGCGTGCACATCCGTTCCGACATAAAGTTTTCCGAGCGGCGCGTCATGGGGGTGTCGATCCCGAAGGTGCGAGTCGACTTCGACGACAAATCGCCGTACGTCGTGGCGGTCGAGAGCAGCGTCTGGCTCTCCGAGGCGAACGTCCGCTTCCGCGAGGTCCTCAAGCTGATCGGAACGCTCGCCGAGGCGCGCATCTCGCTCATGCGCCTGTCGCGCGAGGTGGCGAAGACGATCCGCCGCGTGAACGCGCTCGAGAAGGTATTCATTCCCGATTATGAAGAGACGCTGAAATATATCAATATGGCCCTCGAGGAAATGGATCGGGAGGCCTTCTTTATCAACAAGATGATCAAGAATCACCTTCAGAAGAGGAAAGAGGCAGCGCAATGACCGGTGCGGCGAATCCCTTCGGCAAGATCCTGCTGTACATCGACGGGAGCGAATCTTCGATCACCGCAGCCCTGTTCGCGATCGCGCTCTCGAAGGCGCACGGGAGCGTCCTCAGGGTTATCTACGTGGTGAACGACAACCTCCTCACCGAGCTTCTCAGCGCGAAGGTCTTCGTGCAGATGGAGAAGATGGATTACGAGCGCGACCTCGAGGAGGACGGCAAGCGCAAGCTCAACTACATCGTGAAGCTCGCCGAGAAGAAGGGCGTCAAGATCGAGACGATCCTCCGCACGGGCGTCGTCCACGAGGAGGTCGCCCGGGAGGTCACCGAGAGCGATTGCGACCTGCTCGTCCAGGGGGAGCTCGGGGAGGTCTTGAGCCTGCGCGATTCGTTCTACGAGGAAGGGGAGCGGATCCTGCGGAAGGTGAGCTGTGCCGTTCTCGTCGTGCGCAACAAGCGCAAGGTGGACAAGCTGTACGAGTCGGTATGAAGCCGGCCGGAACGGCGCCGCCGGGCGGAAACGACGGCCTTGCGCGGAGACACGGCGTTGATTATGTTCCGTGAATATCGAAGGGCTGACGGGAATAGTTCCCGAGGAGGCACACAGCGATGAAGCTTATCGATTTTATCACCCCCGCCCACGTGAAGATCCGGCTCGAGGGGGACGGCAAGGAAGAGGTCATCGAGGAGCTCGTTTCGCTTCTCGTCGACACGAGCGACGTGGACGACCCCGACGCGATCTTCGAAGCCGTGATGAGCAGGGAGCGCGAGGGATCGACCGGTCTCGAGAAGGGCGTGGCGATTCCGCACGCGAAATCGGACGCGGTGAAGAGCCTCAGCATCGTCATCGGGATATCCCGCGCGGGAGTCGATTTCGCGGCTCTGGACGGAAAATCGTCGCATATCTTTTTCCTCATGGTCGCGCCGACCTCCGAGTCCGGCCCCCACGTGCAGGCGATCGCCAAAATCGTCAAGATGATCAAGCTCGACAAGTTCCGGAAGAGGCTCCTCGACGCCAAGAAGCCGGAGGACGTGGTCGAGGCGATTTCGCGCGTCGAAAGCGGCGAAGACGAGGAATAAGCGGGGACTTCCGCGCCCCGTGACCCGCGACGCTTCAATCCGTTTCTCCGTTCATAGAAAATCACGATGAAAGAATATCCGGCCGATACGGTCATTGGCTACTTCGGCTTCCCGCGGCGGAAGGCTCTCCGCGAGGCGAGGGAGCGATTCGGCCCGGAGCTCCCGCTCGTCGATCTCGACGTCGACCGGGGCGCGCCCGATTCGGGGGTCCTTCCCTCGACGACGTGCCGGATCGTCGCGAACATAGTGGACAACGCGCTGAGCCTCGGCGGCGCTCTCGCTGCGGTGGTGGCCGCCGTCGGGGAGGACAAGTGCGATCGAGGGAGGCACGCCGCGTTTCTCCTCGGGAGAATGGGCGTTCCGGTGATCGAGTCGCGTTTTCCGGAAGAGGAGTTCGAAAACCGGCCGCTCGTGTATTCGCGCGCGCTTCTGCCGCTCAGGGAGAAGATCGACCGGATCATGGCGACCGTCGTCGATCCCTCGGCGCCGGATCCGGCCCCGGCGTCCTGCGAGCCGACGCACGGCTTCTGGGGCGTGCCCCCGCACGATTTCCGCATCCTCGATCTTTTTCCTGAAACGACCCATGTGTACGGATGGACGAGGTGCGTCGAGGCGGGGCGCCCTTCCGACCTCGCGCTCGAATGCCTGGTCGACGAGGGGATTCCCGTCGTGTTCTTCACGCAGAGCTTCTGCGCGAAGCAGGATCTCGCGCACTACCTCGCGGAGAAGCACCGGGGGCTCGCCGTGGATTGCCATCGCGAGATCAACGATTCGATCCTGGCGAAGGTCGAGGCGTTCGTGAGGTTGTCGCGATGAAGATAGCCGATTGCGGCAGCACCTATTCGAAGATACTCGACCTCGACACGGGCGCCCTCGAGATCGTCGCGACGAAGGAGCTCGTGCGGCGGAAAAGCGAGCGCTACGAGATCGCGACGGGGCACTGCGCCCGCGGCAGATGCGCCGTCTACCGGAACGAGCTCATCGCGCTCGCCGAGGGAGGGCTCGCCCTCGTCGCGGACGGGGACTTTTCCCTTGTCGATGTGGGCGGGAGGGATATAAAGTTCGTACGGTTCAAGGGACGGAAGGTCGAGAAGCTCGACTGGAATCTCTCCTGCGGCTCCACGACGGGGGCGACGCTCGAGCTTCTCGGGAACTACTACGACATCGATTTCTCGACGCTGCAGCCGTCCGATCGATGGGTGAACGTCACCTGCGGCGTATTCGGGATGGAGCGGGTGCTCGAGCAGATCTCGCTCGGAACCTCTCCCGAGGAGAGCGTGGCCATGTTCCTCCACGGCTTCGTGCGCAACGTCATCGATTTTCTGGGGAGGCCCGCGCATCTGTATCTCTCGGGGGGATTCTGCGAAAACCGGTGCTTCGTGCTGACCGCCGGGCGCTATTGCCGCGTCACGCCTCTCGGGAGAACGGTTCTTCTCGAAGGCCTGAAGAAGGGAATCGAATGAACGGAACTCGCGCGAATCTCGCTCGATCCGCCTCGGCGCTCGCGCTCTGCGCGCTCGCGGCGATCATGACGCCCTCGTGCCGTCTCCCGCAACGCGGATCTCCCGCGGACATCGGGCTGCGGAGCGCCCCCACGGGAACCGATCTCGCCGTCGCCGCGCGATTCGCGATCCCGGGAGACGACGTGCCCGAATCCTTCCTGAAAGCGCTGCCCGACAGCGGGATCGTTCCGGTGCGCGTTTCGATCCGAAACGACGGCTCCGCGCCGCTTCTCATCCACAGCGCGAACGGGATGAAGCTCTCCACGGGATTCGAGGGCTTCGCGCTCGTCGACAGCGGAACGACCCTGCTTCCTCTCGCGCCGAAGACGGTCGCGGAGAAATTGCTCGGAACGAGCAAGACGGGACGATACCGCATGCGCAGCGCCACGAGCTTCGTCGCGGGGACGCTCCTCGCGCCCGTCGGCGCGTTCTTCATGTATACCGAGATCGATATCGGGCGGTATTACCGGCCCATTTTCAACAAATCGTTCTATCCCGCCTTCGAGAGCGGCATGATGAAGCCGGTGCGCGTCGCGCCGGGAGAGGAGCGCAGCGGCTATCTCTACTTCGCGATTCCTCCCGGCGAGAGGCCCGATTCCTGCGAGCTTTTCGTGCGCGCGTGCACGCCGCATCCGGCTCCGCGCTCGCTCCCGGGATCCGGCTTCATGTTCTCGCGCGGCGATCTTCCCGGATATCTCTTCAAGCTCGGCGAGGCCGCGGACGGGAGCCCGCGCGGGCTCTACGCGGCGCGCGCCGACGCGCTCGGCGCGGGATCGGATCCGTCGTGGACTTTCGTGGCGCCGGTCGCCTCGAAGTCCGCGTCTCTCGCGGACGCATACGGCGCGGGAACGCTCGCGGCGTGCGGCGTCAATTTCAAGGCGAAGGGCAGGGTATATCTCGCGCGGTTCGGCGAGAAGACGGCGCTCGTCGAGGAGCGATCGTTCACGCGCAGGATACGCCGCGTTTTCGCCGCTTCGGACGGCGCGTTCGTCGTGACCGAAGACGGATTCTGCCATCGCTACGACGGAGGCTCCCGCCGATGGGCGCGCGGCGTGAAGCTCGGCATCGATATCGACGACGTCGCGCTCGTGAACGGCCGCCTGCTCGCGTTTTCGAAGGCGAAGGGGATATCCCTTTTCGACGCGTCGGGCGCTTCGCCGGTCGCCCGCCGCGGGGAGAAGCCGCTGCGCGCGGCGAAACGAACGGCGATCGGCCTGCTCGGCGGAGACCTCGTGCTCCTGACGCGGGGCTCCTCCGTCCGGTGCGACACGCTCGCCCTGCTTGACACCGGGGCTATGGGAGAGATCGGCCGCGGCGCTCTCCCCGGAAAGGTACGCGCCGCGTCGGCCGACGGATCGAATCTCGTCGTGCAGTTCGAAGACGGCACGATCGCGAGAATCGTCCGCGGATCGGGCGAGCCGTTCGCCCTCGCCGGGGCGGGGTATCTGGCGTTCGAAGCGCGCGCTCTTCTGGCCGTGCCGGAAGGATTCACGGCGATCGGAGAGGGGGGCGCCTTCGCCGCCGGGTCGGTCGGATCGTTCGGCCCCGGCGTCCGCGGCGCGATCGAGCTGTCCGTTCGGGTGCGGTGAAGGCGCGGGAGGGCGCGAAACATGGATCTCAAACCGGCGACGATCGAAGAAGTGCTCTCGACGTTCTCTTCGCATATCGCGAAGTATTATCCTTCGGCCGACGTCTTTCGCCGCAATTTCGACCTGCTGCTCAAAGGGAAACGCGAGCGGCCCGACGCGGCGGAATATCCGCTCTCCCTCGAGAGGAATATCGTCTTTCTGAACGATCTCGTCGCGGACGCCGAGGCGTTCGTCGAGCGGCTGCTCGCCGGGGAGACCGACGGAGGCGCGAAAGAGGAGGACCTTTCGGCTGCGCTCGACGCCGTCGAGAAGAAAGCGCACGAGGCGAACGCGCGGAGACACCGGGAAGCGTTCGTCGACGGGAGCGCGAAGGATTTCCGGGAGCTCCGCGAAGACCGCGCGGCGGGCGGGAAGCCCTATCTGGACAAGCTCGAGTTCAATTACCGCTACCTCATGACGCTCAGGGTTTTCCTGTTCGAATTCATCTCGGTGCTCGCGGCGATACGGGTGGGCTATTTCGTCGCGGGCGAGACGTCCGAACTCCTTGCGAAAATACGGGATCACCTCGCGCTGACGGTTCACTATTATCTCGGAAACGTCGCCGTCGCGGAGAAAGAGGGAGCGGGGGCAGGCAATGGGGGCGCGGCGCCCGGGCCCGCCGGGATCGCCGGGTAGCGGCGGCCGGCGATTCTTCTCTTGAAAAAGTGTTCTCGGCCGGATAGACTCCCCATGAAAGGAGCCTCTATGCAATCGAAAGAGCTCATGTGGACGGATGTACTCGGTCAACCGGCCTGTTCGGCCGGGGCGCTCGCGAGAGCGGCGAAGATCCTCGCATTCGTCTGCTTCACTGCGGTCGCGGCCCAGCTGGCCGTCCCTCTGCCCTATACGCCCGTCCCCGTGACGATGCAGACCCTGTTCGTCGTCCTCGCCGGCGTCACCCTCGGGGCCCGCGACGGATTCTACGCGCTCCTCGCGTATCTGGCGCTCGGGCTCGCCGGGGCGCCCGTATTCGCCGGGTTCAGCTTCGGCCCCGCCGTGCTCCTCGGCCCGACCGGGGGATATCTCGCTTCCTTCCCCGCGGCCGCGCTCGTATCGGGATTCCTTTTCGGGAGGCTCGGCGGAGGTCGTATCGCCGCGTTCTTCGCGTCCCTCTGCGGGATGGCCCTCATTCTCGCGAGCGGCGCCGCCTACCTGTCCGCGATAGCCGGCCTGTCGTTCGAGCGGACGATCCCGCTCGCGATCCTGCCGTTCGTCGCGGGGGATTTCACGAAGGCCGTTATCGCGGCGTTCCTGTCGAAGAGGCGCGCCTGATCAGTTCGGGCCTTCCCAGCCGGCGAGCCGCGCCCAGAGCCACCATGCGGCATACGCCTTGAGATTCCCGTTCAACGGCTGCGTATGGGCCGCGGTGCAGTCGTACCATTCCTCCGGATTGGCGGTCTGCCACTCGATCGCCCAGTTCCCGTCGAACTGATTGTCCCCGTCGCCGTCGTAGTCGCAGTTGTCGTTCGCGTCCTTGTCGCCGAAATAGACGCCGTCCGGATTGTACGATTCGATGTCCGCGAAATCGTAAAGGATTTTGTTCTGCGCCCTGCAGTAGGCCCTGATCTGCTCGTTGCGGACGTGCAGGTTGCCGGTGAGCCCGTATCCGTCCAGGTGCCCCGTCATGTAGACGAACCTCACGCCCGGGAAATCGGATTCGAGCGCGGTCATCTGGCTCAGATACACGATGATGTCGTCCTCGGACGCGCTGCTCACCTGTCCGCACCACGACCAGATGATGACGTTGACCTCGGGGTGACTGTTGAGGTAGCTCCGCGTGTCGGCGGCCCATTCCGCATTGGCGCCGAGATCTCCCTCGAGCGGCGACGGCCTGTCCCTGAGATCGAGGGCCCCGCCGGTTCCGCCGTTGTTCCATGAGTACAGGGCGCCCTTGAAATCGACGAGCCCGGTCATCCCGTCCACGAGCTGGCTTCCGTGGGAGGTGTGCCCGTAGGCGATATGGAGGGTCGATTTCGCCTGCTCGATCGCCGCCTGCGGAATCGCGTCGATATCGCGGCACAGGTGATCGACGATGATGGCGCTCGGATTCGAATCGAGCGGGTGCGTGCGCGCGGTGTTCGGCTTGCTGTCCGATTCGCACGACGCGCTGATCAGGAGCGATAATGTAATTAAAGCCAAATTAACGAGATAAGACTTGCTGCCCATTTCGATCTCCCTTCCTCGGCCGATGATGCCCGATCCGCCGATCTTGCAAGAATCGTGCGCTTTCAGGAGCCGCCGAGCGAGCGCAGGGCGTCTCCGCTGAGCCGGTAGAGAATCCAGTCGTCCATCGCGCGGGCGCCGAAATGCTCGTAGAACTCCCGGGCCGGATTCCACTCGAGGACCGCCCACTCCACCCTCCCGAGATTGCGCTCGCTCGCGATCCGGGCGCAGCGCAGGAAGAGCGCCTTCCCGACGCCGAGGCCGCGGTACTCGGGCCTCACGTAGAGGTCCTCGATATAGAGGCCGGCTCTGCCGACGAACGTCGAATAGTTTCTGAAATGAATGACGAACCCCGCCGGCTTGCCGTCGCACTCCGCGAGAAGGGCCTCCGCCGCGGGATCGCCGCCGAAAAGGCTCTCCCTGACGATCTCCTCGGTCGCAGCGACCTCGTGCGGAATCCGCTCGAATTCCGCGAGCTCCCGGATCATCCGGAGCAGAAGCGGAACGTCGCCGACGGCCGCTTGCCGGATCTCGATTCGCTGCTCGTTGCCCATCGTCCGATGCCCTCCTCGAATCGTGCTGACCGAAGAATAATCATCGCCGGGGGGGTTGACAACAGGAGAAATCCGGATAGAATTATTAGGCGAGTTGGCGGACAGGGAACAGGAGTGATGAAGAAAGCCGCGGACGAGCGGCAGATCCGAAGAATCCCGACGCCATACTCGGTACACCCTCATAGTGAGACGCCCCGGTTTCGCAGATTTCAGTGAGAAGCCGAGGCGTCTTCTCGTTATATGGCGTCTTCTCTATTAGGAGCGATGGCGGCGACGGCTCAGGGGCGAGGTTTCTTCCCGCCGGCGAGCCGCTCTAACACCGTGCATTCCATATCGATACGGGCGTCCCACGAAACGAAATAGCCCCGCGCGAACCGGGCGGCCTGCACGCCGAGGCGTTTCCTCAGCGCGTCGTCCCGGACGAGGAGCTCGAGCTTCTTCGAGAATTCGACGACGTCGCCGTTCTTCACGAGGAGCCCCGTCTCGCCGTCGCGGATGACCTCGGAAGTGCCCGACACGTCGAAGGCGACGACCGGCACGCCGCAGAGGATCGCCTCGCACGGCGGGAGCGACATGTTCGTGAGCTCGTTCGTCGCGGCGAAGACGTCGCTCGCCTTGAGGAAATAAACGACGTCCCGGTGCGGTATGACCCCCGGGAAGAGGACGTCGCTCCCGAGCCCGAGCGCCGCCGCCTCCCGTTCGAGCCGCGAGCGCTCCGGACCGTCGCCGCCGACGACGAACGCCGCCTTCGCGCGAAGCGACGGGTCCATCATCGCGATCGCCCGGAGAAGGAGCTCTATCCGCTTCGATTTGACGAGGCGCGAGAAGGTGACGACGAGTATCCTGTCCTGGGGAAGCCCCATCGCCGCGCGCGCCTCGTTCCGGTCGACGGGGAGATCGGCCCATTCGGTGTCCATGCCGTTCGGGAGGAACGAGATCTTTTCGCGCGGGATCCCGAGGCGCGTGAGCGCCATCTCGCCGCGCGTCCCGTCGTTGAGGATAATGTAGTGATCGACGGGGCTCCTGAGCGCGATCACCTGCTCGACGCTCTTCCAGAGGTACTTGATTCTCGGGAAATCGAACCGGTCGAGGTACATCACGCCGAACAGCTTCACGACGGTCGGAATGCCGAGCTTCCCGCCGATCGTTTTGAGCGGGAAGAACGAATAGTGCGTGAATCCCATGAGCACGTCGGGCTCGATCTCTTTCGCGAGCCGTTCGAGCCTGCGGAGCACGACGAAGGGGAAGAGGGTCGGCCAGATGAACCGCCGCATGATGGCCGGAAAGCGCTCGAATCTCCTGAAGAGATTCGGATACGTATGGTAGGTGAGAAGCGAGTCCCCGAGATTCTCACGCTTCGCCTTCGGCTTCGGAATGAGGAAATGGAGCTCGATACCTTTCTTCGTGAGGTGCCTGACGAACTGCAGCTCGTCGGCGACGCCGCCCCCCTCGCCGAGCGACCAGATGTCCTCCCAGATGGAGAGGATGAGAATCTTGTTGAGCTTGCGTTCCAAATCTTCCCGCTCTCAGAGGGCTCTGACCCTGTTCCTGATGAATCCGATTCTCTCGATCTCCACCGTCACGACGTCGCCGTCCTTGAGAAACACGGGCGGATCGCGGAAGACGCCGACTCCGGCGGGCGTGCCCGTCGAGATGACGTCCCCCGGGAACAGCGTCATCGAGGAGGAGACGAACGATATGATCGCGGCCACGTCGAAGGTCATGTCCGCCGTCGTGCTCTCCTGCATCACGACGTCGCCCAGTTTCTGGCGGATCGAGAGCGCGCCCGGATCGCCGAGCTCGTTCGCCGTCACGATCCAGGGGCCGCAGGGGGCGAAGGTGTCGAAGCTCTTTCCCCGGAACCATTGCCCGTCGTCGCGCTGGATCGCGCGGGCGCTCACGTCGTTGAACGCCATGTAGCCGGCGACGTAGGAAAGGGCCTCCGCCTCGGGGATCATCGTGCCCTCGCGAGCGATCACGACGGCGAGCTCCGCCTCGGCGTCGACGTTCTCGACCCCGGGACGGATGACGATGTCGTCATAGGGGCCGGCGAGCGCGCTCGAGGCCTTCGCGAAGAGGAGGGGGCGCGCCGGAGGCTCCTTCTTCTGCTCGAGGGCGTGGCCGCGGTAGTTCAGGCCGAGGCAGACGATCTTGCCGGGGCTCTGGACGGGCGCGTGGAGGCGCGTTTCCTTGAGGGGGAGAAAATGCGTGCGGTCCAGCTCGGAGGCGTTGTCGGCGAGGTTCTGGACTTCGGGGACGAGACCGCGGCGGAAGAGATCTTCGACCGTTACGGGTGCGCAGTGCAGGGCGGAGCCTACGTCGACGATCATGTCGGCGACGACCACTCCCGCGCGCCTGCCCGCCCTTTCGAAACACACGAGCTTCATGCGATCACTTTCCCGCCGGAGCTCCGGTGGGCGGAGCGGCGGCCGCGGGGGCTCCGCCGAGCGCCGCGACGCGTCTCGCGAACTCGGCCGCGTCGATGAATCCCGTCGCCCTGAGCTCCGCGCGCTCGTTTCCGGCTTTGTCGATGAAGATGATAACCGGAAGACCGCGGATTCCGTATTTGTTTTTTATCGCTGTCTCGACCGCGCCGGGCTTCGTGAGATCGGCCCGCAGGGGGACGAACCCGGCGGAGAGCTTGACGACTTCCGGATCGACGAAGGTCTTTTTATCGAGCTCGTGACAGAGACTGCACCACGCCGCCGAAAAATCGATGACGACCGTCTTTCCCTCGCGCGCGGCGCGGAGAATTGTCTCCTCGCCGTACGGCTGCCAGGCGATTCCCTGCGGCTTCGCGTCCCCGCCTCGAATCGCCGGCAGAACGAGGAACGCCGCGCCGAGCGCTATGCCGAGGACGCCGACGGCGCGTTTCAGAATGGCGAAGCCACGGCCCGTATGGATCGCCCGGTCGATCCAGCCGAGATATATGCCGCCTGCGATCGCGATCGCCGCGTAGCCGATCGCGACGAAACGCGGATTGAGGAGGTGCCGGAGGAAATAGAGCGCCATTGCGACGAGGATGAATCCGAAGATCTTCCGCACCCATACCATCCAGTCGCCGGAGCGCGGGATGCGCGAGAGATTTCCCGAGAGCGTGCCGAGCACGAGGAAGGGAAGACCGATGCCCCAGGCGAGGGTGAAGAACATGAAGAATCCGAGGACCGGCTTGCCGATCTCGCCGACGTACGTGAGGAGCCCGAGAACGAAGGGGCCTATGCACGGCGCCGCGATGACGCCCATCGTGAGGCCCATAACGACCGCGCCCGCGTAGCCCCGGCGCGCCGATCCCGTCCGCCGCGCGAGGAACATGGGCATGCGGAGCTCCCAGAATCCGAACATCGAGAAGGCGAGGGCGACGAGAATCGCCGCGATGACGAGGACGACGAACGGATTCTGGAGCGCCGCGCCGAAGAGGCTGCCCGTCATCGCCGCGATCGTGCCGAGAACGCTGTAGGTCAGCGACATCCCGAGGACGTAGAGAAACGCGAGGACGAACGTCCGCGACGCCCTGCCGCCCGCTTGCCCGCCGAAGTAGCTCACCGTGATCGGAATGAGCGGATAGATGCAGGGCGTGAGGCTGAGGCCGAGACCGATGAAGAATATGAAGACGAACGCGAAGGCGAGGCCGCGCTCCGCGATCAGCTTTCCGATGTCCCGGGAGTCCGACGGCGCCGCGGTTTCGACGCCGGGTGGGGCGTCGCCGGCTCCGGCGAAGGGGGGCTTCGAGAAGAGCTCCGCGCCGAGCTGCTCGACCCCCTCGTCGAGCGTTCCCACGCGGATCGTATCGTCCGCCGAGGCGCTCGCCGGCTCGACGCACGTGAGGTCGTTGCAGCCCTGGTACCGGATCGTCGCCGTGATGCGGTACGATCCGGGCGGGACGTCGGGGCCGACGCGGACGATCGCCCCGAACACGGTCGAGCCGTCGTACAGGGCCATCTTCGTCTCGCTGATCTCGAGCTTTCTGAGAACGGGATCGGGGTAGAGGAGCCGCACGATCTCTATCCCGGCCGGCGCGCTCACCTCGAGGACCGTCGGGATGAGGTACGATTCGAGGGGCTTGGCCGCGTTGATATGCCATCCCGCGGCGATATCGGCGGTGATCGCGACGTATCCGACGGAGCCCGGGTGGAACACGGTAAGCGAATGGCTCATCTCGGCAGTGACGAGCGCCCCGCCGGAAAGGTCGAATCCCTGGGCTTCCCCCGGGCCCGGCGCGAGAAGCGCCGCGGCGAGCGCGAGAGCGAAAAGCGTCCGGAAGCGATCGAAAAGCGGCGTCCTGACCCAGAACATTCGGTCTCCTTCCTTCTCAGTGCGCGTATTTGAAAACGTAAACTCCGCCGGAGCCGCTCGCGGCGTACACGAAGTCCTCGTCGGCGAAGATTCCGCGGGCGTCGTCGGCGGTGTCGAACCAGGCGGCGACCGAAGGCCTGCTCGGATTCGATACGTCGATCGCGGCAACGCCCCTCGTATGCGCCGCGGCGAAAAGCGTCTTTCCGCGCGCGTGGACCGCGCGCGCGACGGTGCCGAGCGAAAGCGATCCGACGGTGCGGGGCTTCTTCCTGTTCGAGACGTCGACGACGGATATTCCCGCGCCGCCGTCCGCGAGATACGCGACGTTTCTGACCACGAAGCAATCGCAGTTCCAGCCGGGCGTATCGTGAACCGAGACGGCCTGGGGCTCGGCGGCGCCGAGCGAGTAGATGCGGCATCCGTCGTATCCGTCGGCGAAATAGAGGTAGCGCCCGTCGACGTCGATACCGCGGACTTCCGAGAAATCGCGGCGCCAGACGAGCTTCGGACGCCGCGGATCCGCGACGTCCACGATCTCCACTCCTCCGAGCCCTCCGGCGCAGTAGGCGCGCCCCTCTCTGACGACGACGGCGGACATGAAGTAGGGGGACGGGTGCCGTCCGACGATCTTCGCGCGCGCGGGGTCTCTCACGTCGGCCGCCTTGATCCCGCCTGTGCCGTCCGCGATGAAGAGATACGCGCCCTCGAGAGCGACGTCGCGCGCCTCGACCGTTTGAATGTGCCCGATCCAATCGACCGTTCCGCCGCGCGCGACGCGTCCGATACGCACGCCGTCGAAACCGTTGGCGACGTAGAGGACGCCTCTCGCGGCGACGACGCTGATCGCGAAACCGCGCGTCGGAAAGAAATCAACGAGCTTCGCTCCGCCGCGATCGAGATCGAAGATACGCACGCCGTCGAAGGGCGAGACGACGGCGAGGCGCGCGCCGGCCATGAATACGCCGGTCGGCCCGGAAGCGTCCCCCGATCTTTCGCCCTCGGGCGGTCTCCCCGTCGCGATCGGCTGGGAGTAGCGATTGACGCTCTCGAGCGTGAATCCCTTCCCGGGCCCGAGCTTTACCCGCGCGCCGCCCGCGGCGAGCGCCGGGCGCTCGATCTCGAAGGGGAGGAATCGCCCGATACCCGTGAGGAGCATTCCCTCACCGTCCGCCGCCGCGATATCGGCGACGCCCCTGACGTTGACGGGCTTGAGAGAAACGGGCCGCTCGGGCCTCCCGAGATCCCAGCACAGGACTTCCCCCGTGGAAGTGAGAATCAGAAGAACGCCGCGGCGCAGGATTCCCTTCTTCGCGGCGCGCGGGATTCTCGCGTCGCCCGGACTCTTCGTGTCGTTCTTTCCCGGCGCCGCTTCCGAAATCCGCCGCATCGCGCCTCCCGGCGCCACCCGGTATATCGACGCCTTGTCCGGGTGAACGATCGCGAGGATGTCCCCTTCCGCGGCGAGGGACGACACGGGATCGGCGAGCTGCCTCATTTCCCTGAAGCGCGGTTTGCGCGGATCGGCGCAGTCGAATATGAACAGCCTGCTCAGCGCGTCGGCGACGAAAAGCGCGTCTCCCGCGAGCGCGCATCTCTCGGCTCTGACCGCCTCGTGCCGGAACGTCTCCTTCGGCGCGCCGGGCCTGGATACGTCGAGGACGACGAGACCGCCGGCGGAGGCCGCCACGTAGGCCAGGGAGCCTCTCACGATTATATCTGCCGGCTCTCCGTCGAGCGGGAAATATGCAGGATTGCGAAGCGCGCCCCCGGCCCGGAAGATCGCTATCCCGCATCCCGTTCCGACGACGATATTCTCGCCGGAGAACGCGACGGACCGCGCCGGGCCCTGGATGAGCGAGCGGGAGAGAAGCTCGATCCCGGGTTCGGATGGAGATCCGGCGGAAGCGGCGGAGGATCCGACGCTCAGCGCGACGGCGAGCGCCGCGGCGAGCGGCAACATGCGGCGGAGCATTAGGCGTATCCTCCGGGAGAGCCCACGGGGGCTCGAGAAGATGCTTGATTTGAAGCACGGACGCGTGTTTTCCTCATGACAGCACAAAGTTAGCTCAAAGTCGCGAAGTTCGCAAGGCATGAAGGAGAGCGAAATGGTTTCTTCGCCGCGGAAAATACATCTTATCCGGCACGCGGAGTCCGCATGGAACAGCGAGCGCCGGGTTCAGGGAACGGCCCTCCAGGTGGCGCTGAGCCCGACGGGGAGGGCGCAGGCGCTGCTTCTCGGGCGGCGCCTGCGTGCGCTCCCGCTCGAGGCGGTCTATTCGAGCGACGCGGGGCGCACGCTCGAAACCGCGAGACTCGCCCTCGGCGAGGATTTCCCCCTCAGGATCTCGGAGGAGATCAGGGAATTGGCCCTTGGCGAATGGGAGGGGAGGCTCATCGGCGATCTTCGCGACGAGGATCCGGCGAAGCTCGACGCGTGGTACCGGAAGCCTTCGACCGTCATGCTCGCCGGAGGCGAGGATCTCGTCCGCTTCAGGCGCCGCGTCGTGTCGTTCATGGACGCGAGCGCCTCATCCGGCGCCGGAGACGTCGCGGTCATCACGCATGGCGGGGTCATCTGCATCTACCTGACGCATATCCTCGGGATGCAGGTGGACGACCTCTGGAGCTTCTCCCTCCCGAACGCCTCCATCACGACGGTTGTGCTCGACTTCAAGCCGCGCCTGAGATCCTTCGGCGACACGGCGCACCTCGACGCGTCCGCTCTCGGCCTCGACGGGATGCCCGCGCCGCTCTGATCGCGAGGCCGCGGAGATCACTCGGGCGAGCCGATTCTTCTGATCCAGGAGAGCTTGCTTCCCGCCATCGCGAGGATGAGCGCGACGCCGCCGAGGAATCCTCCGACGTGGGCGAAGAACGCCACGCCTCCGCCGCCCGCGCCGCCGAGGGAGGCGAGCGCGAAGACGAACTGGATGACGAACCAGTAGACGATGATGACGAACGCGGGCAGCACCGCCATCCTGACGAAGAAGCCGAGAAAGACGAGGGTGAGGACGCGCGCGCGGGGGAACGCGACGAGATAGGCTCCGAGGAGCCCCGAGATGGCGCCGCTCGCTCCGACGGTCGGCACTATCGATGACGGATCCGAAGCGATGTGAAGCGCGTGCGCGGCGAGGCCGCTGGCGAGATAGAAGAGGACGAATCTGACCGGCCCCAGGATGTCCTCGACGTTGTTCCCGAATATCCAGAGAAAGAGCATGTTGCCGCCGAGGTGCGCGATCCCCCCGTGGAGGAACATCGACGTGAGGAGGGTGAGGAATATCGGGTGCGGGCCGGGGAAATGGAAAAGCGGGAGCCCCGGTTTCACCTGCCCCACGAGATCGGTGATGCGCGTGATCTCGAACGGCGTGGCGCCGTACGACGCGACGAAGGCGTTGCCGAGCCGGGAGCCGAGGGAGAGCTGGTAAATGAACACGGCGACGTTCGCCGCGATGAGGGCGTACGTGACGACGGGGCGCCGACGGGTCGGATTGATGTCCTTGAGCGGGAGGAACATGCTTCAGTCCATTCTCATGAGCACTTTGAAGGAGCCCGGCCGCCGGGCCGCGCGGAAGGCGGTTTCCCAGCGTTCGAGCGGGTACACGGCGCTCAGGAAGGGGAGAACCCTGACCGCGCCGCCGGCGAGAAGGGAGAGCGCCGGCGCGAACGGTCCGCACCGGGAGCCGACGACCGTTATCTCGTCGACGACGAGCGGCGCGGGATTCCATTCGAGATTCCCGTGGAACGTCGATTTGAGCACGATGCGTCCCCGGGGCTTGACGAGCCTCGCGGCGAGGGGGAGCCCGAGGGGGCTTCCCGTGCATTCGATCACGAGATCCTGCGAGCGCAGGAGCGATTTCGGCGCGCGCGGCCCGTACGTCCGGATGCCGAGCCCTCGCAGGATGGAGAGCTTGCGGGCGCTCCGCCCGAGAACGGCGAGGTCGTTCGTTCTCGGCGCAAGCACCTGCGCGGCCATCGCGGCGAGCCGCCCGTCGCCGAGGACGAGGATTCTCTCGTTTCGGCGGATCTCCATTCGCTCGGGGATCTCGCACGCCGCCGCGACGAGCTCGGTGAAGGCCGCCTCCTCGTCGCTCAGGCCCGCCGGAACGACGTGGAGATTCTCGACGGGGAGGGCGAGGTGCTCGGCGAAGGCGCCGTTTCGTCCGCTGATGCCGAGGACGCCGCGCGAGGCGCAGTGCTTTCCGAGGCCCGCCCTGCACGTCGCGCATCGGCCGCACGGAACGTTGATCTCCCCGACGACGCGCTTTCCGACGAGACGTTTCGCGGGGGCCGAAACCACGGTGCCGACGAACTCGTGCCCCGGGACGCCGCGGAACGACATGTAGCCCCGCACGATCTCGAGGTCGGTCGAGCAGATCCCCGCGAGACGCACCTTGACGAGCGCTTCCCCCGCCCGCGGGCGCGGCGCCGGCACGGTCGAGAGGGCGAGCTTCTTCCCGTCGAAAACGAGCGCTTTCATTTGACGACCCTTTCGCGCGTTTCGAAGTCTCAGGCGATTTTCTCGGGCACCGAAAGGTCCCCGACCGGATCGCGCTCTCGCGCGGCCATGAGGAGCAGCTCCCCCGGGCCCAGGTTGATCACGGCGTGCGGCACTCCCGGAAGGATTCGCACGCATCGGGTCTGCGCTTCGAGATGGAGCTCCTGCAGCTCGCCGGAAGGGGATTTCCATTTGAGAAGTCCTTCCCCCTCGAGCGGGCAGAGCCATTCGGCGACGCGCGGGTGATAGTGGTTTCCCCTCGTCGCGCCGGGCCGGGAATGGACGATGTGGAGCGTCTTCGGATCTATGTCGATGTCCCTCTTCTGCCACGGGAAGAGCACCCAGCCGCGCTCGTCGCAATGCATGCATTCCTCGAGCGGGTACGTCTCGATCTGCCCGCCCTTCTCTCCGTAAATGGTCTTTTGCATCGCGCACCTCAATTGTCTTGATTCCACGCAGGATTGTATCCTAACCTGCTGAAAATGCAAGATGCGAGAAGCGGATACCCGGCGCATCGTCCCTGAAACTCTGACGGGAGGCTTTCATGGACCCCGATAAGAAGAAATATATCATAGACGAGATCAGCTCGCAGGAAGCGTGGCGCCTCTTCAGGATACTCGCCGAGTTCGTCGAGGGATTCGACACGCTCGCGAATATCGGGCCGGCGGTGACCTTCTTCGGCTCGGCGCGCGCGACGGAGAAGGAGCCGGAATACGTGGCGGCGCGCTCGCTCGCCTCGAAGCTCGCGAAGGACGGATGCGCGATCATCACGGGAGGCGGACCGGGAGTGATGGAGGCCGCGAACCGCGGGGCGCAGGAGGGAGGCGGGCTTTCGGTCGGGCTCAACATCGAGCTTCCCTTCGAGCAGCGCCCGAACTCGCACGTCGACAAGCTCGTCGGGTTCCGCTACTTCTTCGTCCGCAAGGTGATGTTCGTCAAGTACTCGGTCGCCTTCGTCATACTGCCGGGCGGCTTCGGGACGATGGACGAGCTCTTCGAAGCGCTCACCCTCATACAGACTCACAAGATCAAGCCGTTCCCCGTGTACCTCCTCGGGAAGAGCTACTGGGGTGGACTCATCGACTGGCTTAAAGAGGTCATGGTGAAAGAGGGCAAGATCTCGGCCGAGGAGCTCGATATCCTCCACGTCGTCGACGACCAGGACGAGATCGTCGAGGGGATACGGGCCGTGCGGAAGGCGATGGATCTCTGAGAGGCGCGGCCGCGGGAGTCGGCTGCCGCGTTTGAGCGGTCGTCTTTGTCCGGCTGTCAGCGGGCGATGAGATAGCCTATCGTCAGGAGGGCCCCCGTGAGCGTGTGGCACACGATCGTGAGCGCGTTCGCGGGGGCCATCTCTTTCGGGGAGCCGTGCTTCTTCCGCGCGACCGCGATCGCCTTGATCCCCAAGGGGAGGGCGGCGAGAGCGACGAGGGTCGTCCGCGGCATGAGCCCCGAGGCCGCTCCGACGAGTATCGGCGCGAACGAGGCGAGCACGAGCCAGCCGTAGGCTTTCGACGCCTTCCGAAGCCCCATTCTCACGACGAGCGTTCTCTTCCCGGCGCGCGCGTCGGCGTTCATGTCCTGGAACTCGTTGATGAACACGATCGCCGCGATGAGCCCGGCGAGGGGAAGGGAAGCCGCGACGCTTTCCCACGACCAGGCGCGCGTCTGCACGAAGTACGAGCCGGCGACCGTGAGGACGCCGAAATTCAGCCCGATGAAGAGCTCGCCGAGCCCCCGGCTCGCGAGATTGACCGGCGGCGCCGTGTAGAAGACGCCGCTCGCGATCCCGACGATCCCCAAGACGATAACGTACGGTCCCCTGAGAACTGCGAGCGCGGCGCCCACGACGAGCGCCGCGGCAAGAAGTACGATGGATAGCGCAAGCACCGCCCGCGGGGAGAGGAGATTCTCCTGGATGAGGCGGCTCCCGCCCGTGAATGGCCGGACGAACTCGGTGTTGAAGGCGTCGTTCCCCGAGCGATGGTCGAAATAGTCGTTCGCGACGTTCGTGCCGAGGTGTATGAGAACGAGACCGGCGAGGGTGAGGGCGAAGATGAGCGGATCGAAGGCGCCCGTTCGCGCGTGCGCGATTGCCGTGCCGAGAAACACGGCGACGACGCTCGCGGGGAGGAATTCCGCCCTGAGCTCCTTTATGAGAATGGACGCTTTGCTCATACGGCGCACGTTATACGGTATTGCCCCGCCTTGCCGCGCTGATTGTGACCCTCATGACCATTATGATCCCGATTATGCCGAGAATCGTACCGAGTATCGGCCAAATCCGCTCTGCGGGGCTGTTGATCGCCTCCACCTGCGGAAAGAATATTATGAAAACCCCGAGCCAAAGGAAAGGAGATTTGATTTTCAGCCATACGGTGAAGAGAATGTAGAGCGCTCCGGCTATCACGTTGGCGAGAACGATGGCGATGATATCGTTCATTGGATCATCTCCTTCATTCATCGAATTGGTCATCCAGCCAATCCAGGAAATCCCCCGTCAAACACTCCATGGATAATGATGCTGTTGTTGCCGCAAATACGGTTCCGATTGAAAATCCAACCGTTGGAGGCAAGATGGCTATTCTCATGAAACCCCATGATACATCCGTACCATATGACGAAATCTTCAGCCATATTTTCTTTGGGAAATCCCCGTCCGATGGCGGAGTGGTATCGCATACGGCAAATGCCATGGTGCTTCCTTCCGCTTCGCGCCTCTCTTTCTTTGACAATACGTCGGCAATTCGATATTCTGTTTATTGCACACGAGCAGATTCATCTGACGACGTACGCCTATGAGCGATAGAGCGCCCACGTTTCGAAAGCAGGCCAATCCCCGACTCATCCGGGCCTTCTGGCTTCTGCCGGGTCTCGCCTTGCTGCTGTTTATTCTCATTCGGACCGCCTGGGTTTGCGACGACGCCTATATCACTTTCCGGACGATTTTGAACGTGCTCTGCCGGCGGGATATTACGAAACGCTCTGTACCGGCAATATCAACACGCTGCAGAATCCCGCCATCCGCGACTACTATCGACGGCTTCATCTGGTCACCAGCGGCAACCTGGGTAACCTTGGTCGGCTGCCTGAAATCTGGCGTTTCTTGACCGGTGAAAACGATCGGCGCCTCCGGCGTGACGAGCAGCACACCGGGCGCAAGCGCTGAAGGCGCGCATTTGAACTACTTTCGGGCTTGCCTCAATCTATTTAGAGCGCTGCGCGCGATTCCGGATGTATCGTCATTGCTCTCGATGATCTCAAGCCTCTGAATTATCTCCTCAAGCGATTTTGTATCCTTCTGGCTCAATGCAATCTTGCCGAGAATGGACAGCAGCGACGGATCATCCGGATAGACTTCGAGCAGAATGTGCAGTTCCCTTTTCGCCAGATTGAAGGGACCCTTCGCCAGACAATCCTCGATGAGAGCAAAGCGCCCGCCTTCGCCCTGGCCGAGGAACTTCATCATTCCAACGTCGTACGTAAGGTACAGAGTCATGTGTTGCCAACCCGGCGTGGAGCGCGAAGGATTCTCGAAATAAACATTCTGCAGGCGCGGAAAGAAAAGACGGAGCGCTTTCCCGCCGAGAAGGGCCTTTTCAACGAGCGAAGATTCCGGATGCCGATCGTTCGAAGCAGCGCTTTGTCCTCCGGTAAGATCGATATCTATCGCGCTCACGGGCTTGATAATGAGAACATCCCCGCGGACGAAATCCGCCGACTCCCGCATCGAGAGAACCGCATTCTTGGCAACAGCGGCGTATCGAAGGACCGGATCCGCGAGAACGCCCTCGGCTATTTCGGCGGTCCGGTGCCGCCTGGCGTTCCACCCGGAGAGGATGACGAACAGCACGAGAATAACCACGGAGACGGAACGTCTCGAGATTCTCGCCAGCCCGGCTCCGGCAAGAAGCCAGAGCGGTATGAGGGGAAGATAGAGATAATAGAAATAGCTGTGGCGTACGAGTGGGAGCACGGGCAGCAGAGCCAGGATGAATACCAGCGCAGCTTTTCCGATGGGCCCCCTCGCTTTCGGCAGGCGCCATGCCGCGAGAGCCAGCAAGATGGGCAGAATGAGTCCCCACGCCGCCCAACGCTGGTCATAGCGCGCGACTTTGTCCGGGATAGATACCCAGAATCGCGCAAGCCATGCGCTGAATGTGAGGAGGTTCCAGAGAATGTTCATGCCGAGAGAGGTTTCATACGGATCTCCCGTGGGGCGGGTTCCGATCTTTCCGATAAGCGCAAGGAGCGTCAAGCCGAGCAAGAACCCCACGGTTCCGAGCAGCCATTTCCGTTTCCTCGAAACGGGGAATGCGAGAGCGAGCGAAGGGAAAAGAAGAATCGAGGTTTCTTTGCAAAGCAGCGAGCAGCATCCGGCCGCAAGGGAAATGAAGGTGGATTTGCTGTCTTGCCCGAGAAAGAAATACGCCGCGATCAGGGCGAAGAAGGTCATAGTGACTTCCTGGATTCCGCTGATCCAGTGCAGGGGCAAAAACGCCACAGAGGAAGTCACGAACAGTATGGATGCCGCATAGGCGGCATTCCTATCGAGTTTGAGCCGGCGCGCGAGAAGATACAAAAGCGAAGCATTGGCGACGTGGAACATGAAGACGACAAGGTGGTACAGCCATGCCTGACTTCCGAACAGCCTCCACGATGCGATAAAGAACAGTTTTGTCGAAACGAACCGTCCCTGTGCTGCAGTATTTTGATCGAGCCCGGCTGCTCTCAGGAGAAATTGCAGGTCGTCCAGGCTGAAGAATATTTTGAAGCCCGGCCAATAGAGAGCGAGGGGCAGCGCTATGAGGATGAGTAAGAAAATGCCATTCGGTCGGCGCGAGTGTGTCTTCTCCATGAGAAAGGCCTATCCCTTCCATAATCGCCACGAAGAATTCATGATCGCACTTGTACAGGAGATGAGAGGTGATGTCAAGTAATGGGCCCTCGCTTTCGAGGGCCCGGGAAGCCGCCCCGGCGGTCGGCGGGAAAGGAAAAAGCGGAGATCTTTCGATCTCCGCTTTTTGTGCTCCTGCTCTGGTGATTTCTCGCGGAATCTATCGCTCTAGAAACCCCAAACGCTTTTGCCCCACACCGACTTGCCCCACACGCTCTTGCCAAGGAGGAGCATCGTTACGATGAAGCTCATGTGCGTGAAGTGGAACATCTCGGACCTCCTTTTTGTTTCTCACCGCTGCCGTTGACTGCTTCCAGTTCCCTGTAATATCAAGTCGCGTGCCAATGTTTCCAATTGTTCCCTGAAGTTTCGAGGCGGTTGTAATTCATTGTAACCAAGCCAATTACACTTGAGGCTGCCGGCGCGCCCCGTCGCACGCGGCTGGCCGGTCGGGTCAAATATGTAAGGAATAATTGACAACAAACAGAGACAAGGCAGCTATAGCTTTTATTTACAATATATTATGATGTCAAATAAATATTACACATATGTAAACAAACGATTACTTTTTCAGCACGATGCCCAACGGGTCGATCTCCCGGTGAAGAATCTCGATCTCTTTCGCCGTAGGGGGGGCAGTCGTCTCGAGCTTCGGGGCGACTTCGATCTCAAAGGAGGTCGCGGCCTCGACGTCGGCGACCGTCACGCCGGGATGCATGGCGATGAGCCGCATCGTCTTGTTCTTCCCGCCGAAATCGAAGACGCCGAGCTGCGTGATGACGCGGTACGGGCCTGAGTTCTTCGGGAGCCCGGCGCGATCGCGCGCTCCTTCGCCGTCGAGGTATCCCGGCGTGGTGACGAAGTCGATCTTCTCGACGAGGCGCTTCTTGTCCTGGCGTATGATGATGATCGTGCGCCGCGCGAAGGAGCCGACGTCGTTCGCGCCGCCGCTCCCCGGGAGCCGCGCCTTCGGATGGTCGTGATCGCCGATGACGGTCGTGTTTATGTTTCCGTGCTTGTCGAGCTGCGCCGCCCCGAGGAATCCGAAATCCACGTAGCCCGCCTGGGCGAACGACATGACGTCGTGCATGCTCGAGGCCGCGACCGCCTTGTGGAAGGTGCGCGAGTCCCCGACCGAGATCGGGAGCGTCGGTATCTGCGCGCCGATGCCCCCCGCCTCGAAGATGATGAGGAGGCCGGGAGCGTGCATCTTCTGCGCGAGCATGCCGGCGAGCATCGGAAGCCCGGTTCCGACGAGCGCAGAGGTGTTGTCCTCGAGAAGCTTCGAGGCGACCGAGATGAGGAGCTCGTTTTCCGTATAGCCCTTGTTCTCCATGATTACTCTTTCTTCCTGTCGAGCCAGGGCGCGCGCATCCGCTCCTCGAGCGCCTCGACCCGTCTCAGGTGCTCGAGCTTCTTCGCGCCGCCGGCGACCTCGAGGTATTCGGCGAAATCCTTCACGCCGTACACGTACTTGTCGAAGAAGCTCTGTGCGCCCTCGTCCGTCTTCGAGACGGAGAGCCATTCGCCGATGATCTCCTCGTCGAAGAAGTAGAGGTAGGGCATCTGGCACGGATGCGATCCGTGCGGCGCCTCGACGACGGCGTCGACGTACATGTAGGGGATCACCGTCCGCCACGGTTCGCGCCGGATCTCGGCCTCTTCGACGATCTTCTCGGTCGTCACGATGAGGCGCCGCGCGGAACGGGCGAGCTCGTAATCCATGACGAGGATGCCGTCGATCTGGCAGTTGCCGAACATGTCGCAGCGCGGCACGTGCATGAGGACGACGTCCGGATTGGCCGAGGGGATCAGGGTCACCGGCTTTCCGGTAAAAGGATCGATCGCCGATTTCGCGGACGAATATTTCAGCGTGTCGGTGCCGAGGAGGTTGCGTGCGGGCACGAAGGGCACTCCCATCATCCCCGCGAGGAAGCGCCACTGGTATCCGGCGTTCGACGTCTCGGCGACGACCTTGACCTTGCCCGATTCGACGGCTCGGCGACCGGCCGCCGAGAGGCCGCGGAGCTCATGGCCGAACGAATAGGCGGCCTCGACCTTCGACACGCACCCGGCGCCGATGAGGGTGTCGAGGTCGTGCACGGCGGTCTTCCCGGCGATCGCGAGATCGCGCCGCTTCTGGCGGATGATCTCGTACACGATCGACATCGCGACGCGGATGTGGCCGAATCCTCCCGAGGCGACGTACGAGCCGTCCGGAACGAACCGTTCGACCGCTGCCTTCGCCGTCATCCGCTTGTCGACGAGGGCGGTCGATTTGTTCGCGGCGATCCAGGCGCGCTGCTCGTCGGGATCGTGAAAGCCGAGAAGCTCGCCCTTTCCTTCTTCGAGAATGTCCATCCGTCGCCTCCGGGGCGCGAACCGGCGCTCGCCGTTCGCCCCTGTCGTTTCCGATTATTCGAAACAGCCGAGATTGCGGGCGATCACGATGCGCTGGATCTCGCTCGTTCCCTCGCCGATCTCGAGAAGCTTCTGGTCGCGGTAGAAGCGCTCGACCTGATACTCGCGCATGAGGCCGTAGCCGCCGTGGATCTGCACGGCGTGGTTCACGGCCCGGCTCATGACCTCGCTGCAGTAGAGCTTCGCCATGGCCGCTTCCATCGAAAACGGACGCTTCTGCTCGCAGAGCCAGCACGCCTTGTAGAGGAGGCTCCGCGCCGCTTCGATCTCCATCGCCACGTCGGCGAGCTTGAAGGCGACGGCCTGGAAGTTCGCGATCGGCTGTCCGAACTGCCGGCGCTCCTTCGCGTAGGCGAGCGCGAGCTCGAAGGCGCCCTGCGCGCCGCCGAGCCCCATCGCCGCGATCGCGAGACGTCCGCGGTCGAGCGTCGAGAGCATCTGCTTGAAGCCTTCGCCGCGCTTTCCCATGAGGTTCTTCTCGGGGACCTTCACGTTGTCGAAGTAGAGCTCGCCGGTATTGGACGAGCGCCACATCATCTTTCCGTGCATCGTTTTCGTGGTGACACCCGGGGTCTTGTTGGGAACGAGGATGCAGGAGAGCTCGCTCTTGCCGTTTCCGCGATCCCCCGTCTTCGCCTGGACGATGATGATCTCGGACATGGGCGAGGATGAGTTCGTGATGAATATCTTGCTCCCGTTGATGATCCACTCGCCGTTCTTGAGCGCGGCGTTCGTCTGGCTGCCGCCCGCGTCGCTGCCGGCGTTCGGTTCCGTGAGGCCGAAGGAGGCGAGCGCCTCGCCGCGGCAGAGCCGCGGGAGCCATTCGCGCTTCTGCTCGTCGTCGCCGAAGTAGAAGATGGGGCCGATGCCGAGCGAGTTCCCCGCGGCCACGGTCGCCGCGGCCGAGCCGTCCACGCGCGCGAGCTCCTCGACGGCGATGACGTAAGCGACGTAGCCGACGTTGCTCCCGCCGTACTCCTCCGAAACGAACATCCCGAACAGGCCCATCTCGGCCATCTTCTTCACGAGATCGAGGGAGAACTCCTCCTTCTCGTCCAGGTGCTCGGCGACCGGCTTGATCTCCTTCTCCGCGAAGTCGCGGACGGAATCGCGCAGTATCTGCTGCTCCTCGGTGAGATCGTAATTCAGCATGCGGATCCTTCCTTCGTATGTCGTTGTAATTCAAGAACCAAGGCTCAACATTATAGGGGGCAATAAGCCGTTCTGTCAAAGAAAAACTGGCGCCGCGCCCCGGCCCGCGGTATAAGAATGCAATCGGTAACGCAGGTTCCATGAACTCAGTTATGGAAAGGAACACCATGAACCGTTCTCTTCGCCTCTCGATCGCCGGCGCATGCGCGCTGGCGGCGCTTCTCGCGTTCGGCGCCTGCTCCAGGAAGCAGTCGCAGACGGCCGGCCCGACCTACTACGCCGACTCGATCCTCACGAAGGCGGACGAGCTCACGGGCCAAGGCTACGAGCTCCTCGACGCGAAGGATCTCGCGGGCGCGACGGCGAAATTCGCCGAAGTAGCGAAGCTCATGCCGGGCGCGCTGACTCCCGACTACAACACGGCGTGCGCCTATGCGCGCATGGAGAACAAGGACGAGGCGTTCAAGTGGCTCGCGAGCCTCGTCGACAAGGGCATGGATATGCCCGACTACCTCGCGGAGGACACCGATTTTCAGGCGCTGCAGGACGATCAGCGCATGAAGGATCTCGTCGCCCGCGCGCGCGCCAACTACGAGAAGGGCACGGCCCATCTCGCGAAGGGGCTTCCGAATTACACGGGGCCGGCCGACACCTTCACGACCGTCGCCTCGCTCGACGCGTGGAAGAAGGCTCAGGACAGGCTCGGTTACCAGAATCGCCAGTTCTGGACCTCCTCGCAGTATATCTCGGAGCAGGCGGCGAACGCCGGACGGTACCTCGCCGCCCTCAAGAATCTGAAGGCGGGGGACTCGACCTTCGATTACGGCCTCGAGCGCGTGAGGACGGCGATGCGGCTCCAGTCGCCCTATTCCCCCGGATGGGGCGCGGTGAGCGATCTCGTGGTGCGCGAGGCGGACGCCTACCTGAAGGGCGCGCCGGCCGACACGGGAGCGAACGAGGCCAACTACTCGGCCGCCGCTGCCCTCTCGCTCAAGTTCACCAAGGACGACAAGCGCCGCTCCGGCGCCTTCGAGCAGGCGGCGTCGTATCTCTCGAAGATCGCCGAAGGCTCCGATTACTACGGCGGCGCGCAGGCGCTCAAGGTGGTCAACATGTACATGGCCCCGGACGCCGACAAGAGCGCCTTCGGGGAGGCGCTCAGCTCCGTGATATCGAAGTTCTCCGGCGACGACCGCGTGCGCCGCGTGCTCTCCACGCGTCTCGAGAACGGCGCCGCGACCGTTCTCTGGCCGATCGAGATCGGCGAAGCGGACCTCGACGGCAGGAGCGTCACGCTCGCAGAGTACCGCGGCAAGGTGCTTCTCATCGACTTCTGGGCCACGTGGTGCGGGCCTTGCCGCGCGGAGCTCCCCGGCCTCGTCAAGGCGTACGGGGAGTATCATCCGAAGGGGCTGGAGGTCGTATCGATATCGTTCGATATGCCCGATCGGCTGACGAAGGCGGCGTACCGCGACTCGGTCGCCTCGCTCTGCATGAGCTGGCGCCACATCTACGAGGAGAAGGGTTGGGACACCGAGATCGGGAAGCGGTTCTTCATCGGCAGCATCCCGGCGCCCTTCCTCGTCGGACGCGACGGCTCGATCGTCGCCTGGGGGGAGCACCTGCGCGGCGCGAAGCTCGTCGGCAGCATCGAGAAGGCGCTCGGGGCGGGACAGTGAGCGGTCAACCGCCGGGAGCCGCTCGGCTCTGCCCCATCTCTTGTTCGATCCCGCAAGGGCTCATTGATAATTTATGTTGCAGTAAGTTATCAATTATGATAGCTTGTTAGTATGAAATGGCGCGATTTGTTGACCAGCTTGGGCCGGGAACCAGTATTCCCTGCCTCGCTCCTTCAAGCCGGCGATGTCAGCAGGAAGGAGTTATCCGTCCAACTCAGCCGGTGGGTAACGTCCGGCATTTGACCCAGCTGCGTCGCAGCATTTACGCTATCGCAAAGCCTTACCGAAAGACCGAGCCCCATCCGTTCCTGCTGGCGAACAGCCTTCGTCAGAAACTCATACGTTAGCCTGCAATCCGCGCTTGCGCTTCATGGCCTGATTCCGGAACATGTGCCGGTTTCTACCAGCGTGTCCACCGGCCGGTCCGAACAATCGGACGGCGCTCGGATCCTTCAGCTATCATCATATCAAATTGGATTATCTCTTTCGTCTTCGCCAGCAGGAAGTGGCGCCAAACCAGCTTGCGTTTTTGGCCCTTGCCGAAAAGGCTTTGCTTGACCTCGTTTATCTCACGCCCGGGGCAAACACAATTTCATACCTGCGTGAACTCCGCCTTCAGCATACCAAGACGATTGACGGTGAAACCCTGGAAAAGCAGCGGACCGAATGGGAAAGCCAAAGCTACGATCCGCCGTGCGGCTGATCCGCCGTCTGCTCGTTGACGAGGAGAAGGGATCCGCATGAAGGATCATCTGCGGCGTCTGGTGGAAAACGTAGACGGGGATGCGAACTCGGAAGATCGGCATCGCCCGCGAGTACATGCAGGCGCGCATTCTCCAGTGCTTCCAGGAGGACGGCGTCTTCACCCGTTGGGCTTTCCAGGGCGGTACGGCGCTTCGTTTTCTATTTTCGCTGCCGCGCTTCTCGAGGATCTGGATTTCGCGATGATCCGCGGCGATGAGGATGCGCATTTCGAGGAAGCAGTGAGAGACGAGCAGAAAGCACTCTCAAGGCGGAAGGTTATGAAATCTCCCTCAAGGGGAAACCTGAAAAAACGGTGGCATCCGCATTCATCGGGTTCACGGGCTTGTTGTACGAATTGGGATTGTCACCGCGACGCCGGCAGATCTTCTCCGTCAAGGTAGAGGTGGACACAAATCCTCCCATCGGTGCAAGGTCGATACGACCTGGTCCCACGAGCATAATCCTGAATCTCCGTCACTACGATAAGGCCTCGCTTCTGTTGGGAAGGTGCACGCGCTGCTCTCAGGTCGTGGTGCGAAGGTTAAACCTCTGCAGACCTCGTATGGTATCTATTCAACACGAGACACTGACGGAACCGAATTTGACTCTCCTTCACTCGGCCTTGTCTCAAACCGGTTGGACGGGCCCGGAGCTTCTCGGGGGCGAATTGGAGGATGCTCAGGACAAACTCGAAGGCCTTGATTGGGACGCGGCCCGTGCCGATGTTCTGCCCTTCCTGGAACGCCCTGGGAACTAGAGCCTGATTCGCCCTGAACATCTGTCCGGTTGCTCCGGATAGTGTTTGTCCCCGCGGCGGAAAATGAGAAGCCCCCTTCACAAAATGCTCCGGAGGGGCTTGGGCATGTTCTGGACGCGCAGAAATCGGGGCTGCGCTATCTCGTCTTTCCAACCGGACGC
>CAWJVO010000004.1:0-18587 GCA_963846325.1 uncultured bacterium | reverse complement strand
AAGTGCACGAAGCGGAAGCGGTTCGAACGAAGGGATCGATTGATTTCGTTGCGACGTCATCTGAAGGGAATCATTATTCAAAGGCCTGTGGCTTGCTGATCGGCAGGGCCGATATATGGTCTAGAGACCAGATGCTTGGGGTTGTCCCGCGACCTTCATCCTGGAACGGAGTAGACACAGATGTTGAATTCCCAGATTTCTAGCGTCTTTCTAGGATTTATACTGTCAGCAGCCGGAAGTGTTTCTTGCAGGGAAGGGGATTCCCTCGGGCTTCACTCTGTTCGCCTTTACATACTTTCTTTTGCGATATGTATACTATTTTTCTTACGATCTAAGAATACTCTTATTTATGGAATCTGGGGAAAACGGAAAGGGGACAGAAAGAAGATATAGCAAGGAAGTCCCGGTTCTAGTTCTTTCTAGCCTTGGTTCCATATCTTCCGCCGTCGCCGGAAGGTGTTTGGCTTCACCTAGGGAGTTCTATGCAACTTTCGCGATAGCGAGCATATTTGGAATAGCCGCCTTCTTGGTACTTGCAAGGGTCTATCCCACTCTCAAGGTTGACGGAGTGCCAGTATCTCAGATCAGAGCTCGGTGGCTATTCGTTTCTATCCTGGAGATCTTGTTCTGCGCACTAGCAGTGGCCAGCTTGTCACTACCTGCGGGACTCAAGCAAAATTGGATTGACAAGCACCTTGAGATCTATGGTTCGGTGACAGACTTTGATAGATTCAATGCTATTGGATTCGTCGCAATGCTCTGTTTCTTTCTTCTTGCCGACATTGCCCTGTCGGTTGATGAAGGGTTGATGAGGTGACTGCACAGCCCGGTGGATGACTGGCGCAGAAAGGACGGTAATGAAGTACGAGTTCTGGACGGAGTATGAGTTCGCCGCAAGATGCTTTGCTCTGAGGACTAGCTTCGATTCATGGAGCCGACTGATAAGAAGCTTGGGTTCGCTGATTGCACCTTATGCAAGTGGCGGCAATGGGATTGCTTGGCTGGATATTGGATCGGGCGACGGCTGGACCATCAACGAGTTGCTGCAATCAATCAACGACATAAACAGGCATGGCGTAGAGTATTTTGTCTCGTGGAGCCTCATAGGAGAGCTCGGAGTATTCAACGGCATGTATTGCCTCCAAGGGCCTGCGGTGGAATCGTATCTAAGACCTACGCTGATCTCGATGACATGAGCGTGAATGCTTCATCCTTTGATGTCATAACCATCATACATTCGACCTACTATCTGGCGAAAAATAGGAGGGACTTCGCGGCGACGTTGAAGCAGCTTCGTGGACGCCTAAGAAAGGACGGAATCATAGTTGCTGTATCGCTGCCGCGAAATAGCCCCTTTTTCAGGCTGGGGCGAGAGAGGTAGATTCAAGATGGGCTTTGCTGAGGATGTTGCTTCAGAGTTCAAGCGCCTTGGTCTTCTGGTATCAGTAAGCAAACTCGAGATGAAATGGTACACGGAGGGTTTGACCAAGTTATGCCCCAATAATAGGGAAATCCAGGGAGTAGTCAAGTTCGTTGAAGGGATGGCCAAGTACAAAGTAAGCCAGAGCAGAATAGAACGCTTTGTGAGCAAGCTTGTGGCACTTGAGAACCACGAAGGTCGCAATTCGTACATTGATTGGGAGACACCATAATCGTTGGTAGGGAACCGCACCCACATTGAGAGTGCGAAGCTATGATACCATGAAAGCATATAGTGGTGATCTCTTCCATCCGCGGTCCCCATTGAGAATCAATACTCTTGAAAGGGATGAAGAATTTCACTATCATCTTCCCAATTCTTGGGGTTGTGAGCGAGGATCTGCTCCACACTGGAACAATTTCACGCAAAGCGCGTTTAACAAGGAAGCTTTCCCGGCATTCAGCCGGTAGAGTCGGTTCCCAGAGCAGAGAAAAGCGAGAGGTTCTTCGCCATGCCCATCGACGTCAAACAAATCGGCGCTAAAGTAGAGCAGGAAAAGGCGATTCTCGACGCGGTCCGCACCGAGATCCGCAAGGTCATCGTCGGCCAGGACGAGCTCATCGAGCGGCTGCTGATCGGGCTCCTCTGCAACAACCACATCCTCATCGAGGGGGTGCCGGGGCTCGCGAAGACGCTCTCGGTCACGACCCTCGCCCGCACGATCCAGGCCTCGTTCCAGAGGATCCAGTTCACCCCGGACCTGCTCCCGGCCGACCTCATCGGCACGCTCATCTACAACCCCCGCTCGGGGGACTTCACGACGAGGAAGGGTCCCATTTTCACGAACATCATTCTCGCCGACGAGATCAACCGGGCGCCGGCCAAGGTGCAGAGCGCGCTCCTCGAGGCGATGCAGGAGCGGCAGGTCACGATCGGCGACACGACGCACCCGCTGGACGAGCCCTTCATGGTGCTCGCCACGCAGAACCCGATCGAGCAGGAGGGCACCTACCCCTTGCCCGAGGCGCAGGTCGACCGCTTCATGCTGAAGCTCAAGGTCACCTACCCGTCGAAGGAAGAGGAGAAGAAGATCCTCGAGCGCATGGCGCGCTCGTCGACGAAGATCGACGTCCGGCCCGTGATCTCGCCGAAGGACATTCTCAGGCTCCGCCAGCTCGCCGACGAGATCTACATGGACGAGAAGGTCGAGGACTACATTCTCAACATCGTCCAGGCGACGCGCACGCCCGAGAAGTACGGGCTCGACGTCGGGAAGCTCATCCAGTACGGGGCCTCCCCGCGCGCCACGATCTACCTCGCGATGGCCTCGCGCGCGCACGCCCTCATGCAGGGGCGCGGCTACGTGACGCCCCAGGACGTGAAATCCATCGGGATGGACGTGCTGAGGCACCGGGTGATCGTCACCTACGAGGCCGAGGCGGAGGAGAAGACGCCCGAGAACGTCGTCGGGACGATATTCGACAGCATCGCGGTGCCGTGAGGGGCGACGGGCGCCGAATCCATCCGGATTTGCTTGAGAAAGACGACACATTTCGTTAGTATTCTCCAGTGATTCCGGAGGAGGCGCAAGGTGACTGGGGGTTTGGGGCGGCCAAGGGTGGCAGATGGCGCCTTTCTTCTTGACAATGGCCTCATCTTTGCTCTAATATTCTAAGTGCGATTGGGAGGGTTGCCTTTCAGCAGCTCGCTGAGATTTGATCTCACCCGATCGCCTTTTTATTATAGGGGATGGACTTGTATTTGTTCTACATCGATGAGTCGGGCGATCCGAGCGGCTTTGATGAAGTCGATAATTTCGTGCTGGCCGGCGTAGCTGTCCATGAAGGACAGATCCGCAAGCTCTCGCACCAGGTCGATCATCTGCAAAGAGAGTTCTTCCCTGACATTCATGTCCCGCTGGAGTTTCACGCTCAGCATATTCATGGCGGGAAGGGCAGGTTCAGGTCGATTCCCAAGCCTCAACGCGTGGAAATGCTCAAGAGAGTCTGTGGATTGATGGGCAAGGCTGGTTTTCCCAATCTGATTGCCTTTGCATCCGCCATCCACGTTTCGTCGGTTGCGGATTCATCGCAAGTATTGCGCAGTTGTCTCGAAGACATTTGTGAGTGTTTCAATCTCTTTCTCGTTCGGCAGTACAAAGCGGGATTCAGGGACAAGGGCCTTCTCATTATGGATCGATCGGGGCGAGAAACCGAGTGAGAGAGATCATGGCCGATTTCGAACGACAAGGCACCAAGCGAGGGTATTTGGGCAATATCACGGATGTGCCATACTTCGCGGAATCCAATCACACGCGCATGCTTCAATTGGCGGATTGTCTGGCATTTGCGGTGGGCCGATACGCAAATGCCGGTGATGAAGCCTATCTGACCGATATCTGGGGTTCTTTCGACAGGAATCAGGTGAAAGGTAGGCCGATCGGGCTCAGACACATCACGTCTCCGTCGCTCATCTGCGGGTGTCGCGCGCCCACGTTCATCCTGATCAATGCGACTCGTCGCGGCCACCTTCGACTAAATATCACTGTATCCGGGGGAATCGTCACCTACGAGGCCGAGGCGGAGGAGAAGACGCCCGAGAACGTCGTCGGGACGATCTTCGACAGCATCGCCGTGCCGTGAAAATCGTCCAGATTTTGGTTGATTTTCAATCGCGCCTCTGACAGACGCTAAATGCTTCCTTCGCTTGACAAAAATCGACAAAACCATGGGATAACTCATATACTTCGATGGTTTTTGTCAAGTGGAGGTCATGGGGAAAGCCACTTCATTTCCAGCTGCACCAGGTCGATATCTTCCGAGTAGCGCTCCGGATGAGATTACCTCGCACTTCCGTGCTGTCATTTGCGTAAGGTGCCGCGAACTGGGTCTATTTGCAAACGATAGAGCGATTGGATGCACGGAAAAATTGTGATCCCGAAGTGAACTCATATGTCGTATCTTTTCTTCGGGAAGGAGGGATATCATGCGACGGTTCATCATACTCATTCTTGGCGTTGTGCTTGTTTCTTCGCCGCTGTTTGCTCAAGAAGAGGGAACGCTCATTATTAATCCGAAATTGAAGGGGGGCCTCGGTGCCATGCCCTTTTTCGGAGACACAAGGGCTGTGCGGGAGGATACAATGCCTCCGGATTGGCGGCAGAAGAATCAGCCCAAGGTTCGTAACTGGAGAGACTTTATTCCTCCGAATGCGCCTCCGAGCGACCTGCTCATTACAGGGAGGGTGCCCGATAGGACGAGGCGGTACGTGGTCGCCGTTACGAAAGACGAGGCTGAGTTTCAGAAGGCGTTCCCCGAATACAAGCGACTCGTCGCCGAGGGCAAGTATATGGAAGCCGGACAGGTGCTTCATATATGCTCCAGCATAAGCGTTGCGACAAAGGTTGAGCGCTTCTCGGGCGGAGTGAAAACGGGGGATGTACCGGAAAAAGTGGGCATCTTTCGCTTCGAGTTCAGTCTGGTGGCCTTTCAAGATTGGGGCGGATGTCTGACATTTCTCTCATATGAGCCGAAGCCGGGGGATGACGTTGTCGACTTCGGGTATGGTCTGAGCGATGCGATTCACGGCGTGCTCATGATCGAGCAGCAGCCCGCAAAGGAAGGCGAAAGCCCCGAGTATTCGATGCGGATCATCAAGGCGAAGGTGACCGAATAGGCGGCGTGAGGGGACCCTCCGAAATGAACCTGTTGTCAATCGTCCTTCTTGCCGTCGCCGCTCTTCCGCCTCGAGCGGATAGCCTCACCGTGTCTTCTCTGCAGCGAGGCGACCGGCTTCGCGTCGAATCGAGCGTATTCGACGGCAAATGCATCCTTCGCCCGCGCGATAGACGACTCGCTGATCGTGCGTCGCCCGGGCGGAGACGCAATTGAGCGGCTCGCCCTTTCGGATCTCGACCGTTTGGACGCAAGCCTCGGACGGCGCTCGCGCTCCATGGGCGCGCGGCGCGGCTTCACTTTCGGTTTATTGGGCGGGGCCGCCGCGGGAGTCGTGACGGGGGTCGCATTTGCGGTGAAAGGATACGGCTCGGATTTCGACATCACGCCGGGTACCACCATGTCGCTCATGGGCATCGGCGGCAGTCTTGTCGGCGGTATCCTGGGCGCCGCGATCGGCGCGATTCTTCCGGGCGAGGCATGGCGTAGGATCGACATCGGTACTTTCGGAACTTTCCCTCTCATTAAACATTAAACTACCCGAGCGGGGTTCTGCAATTCACAGAAGTCGGTGTGCCGAGAGGGAGGATATGCGCATGAATCCGAGAAGATTTTTCGTTGGCGTTCTGGTGGTTGCCGCGGCCGCCGCGCTCTGTGTCGGCATGGCCGCAGCAGCCGATCCCGCCAAGCCGCTGAAGGGCGAATGGAATTTCGCGCCCGCGGCGGTGTGGTCGATCGATCGCGCGGGAGCGGACACCCTGATGCGGCCCGGCGAGCCGCGGGTCTCGCGCGACGGGAAGCTCTATTTCCACGATTTCGACCGGCACCTGAGCTACATCGTCGGCGAAAAAGGGGAGCTCCTCGGGACCTTCGCGGGAATGGGGGAGGGGCCGGGGCTCGTCTCGCGGTACGTCAACTGCTTCACGTCCGACGGCCGCGTCATCGTGGGCGCCATGGACAAGCTGCATTTCTACGATTCCGAAGGGCGGTTCATATCGTCGACGCCGAACAACATCTTCGCGAGCTTTCCGCTCGTGTTCACGAGCGACGACGTGTTCTTCACCGGCCCCGGCGCCCTCGCCAATCTCCCCGACGGGAAGGCCTCCATTCGCAGGGTCAACGTGACGAGCGGCGAGACGAAGCCGATCCACGAGTTCACCATGGGGCCGGACGAGCAGGTGAAGTTCGGCGGCGTGATCCTTGGCGTGATACCGCAGATCGACATGGCGTACGATCCGCAGGGCGGCCGGCTCTATTTCGCGAGAAACGACCGCTACGAGATCTTCGTGTCGGATCTGGACGGGAAGATCGTCGACAGCTTCGGGCTCCCGAAGGAACGTGTCCCGGTCACCGAGGACGACCTGAAGCATCACCTGCTCGGCGCCGGCGATACCGGCCGACCGGCTGGACAAAATCGTCCCGAACCTGCCCCGCAAGCTCACCTATTTCCATCGCATTCAGGCGATCGACGGGCTCGTGTACGTGTTCACCGTCGACGCCTTCGAGTCCGGCGATCGGCACGCAGTACGTCGACATCTTCTCGCCGGACGGCGCGTACCTCTATCGCGGGAAGATCGTCCTGCCGGAGGGGGATCGCTGCAAGAACTTCGACGCGATGGTTCTCTCGAACGGCTTCCTGCACGCGATACTGGCGGACGAAGACGGCGCTCGCAGGGTGACGAAGTACAAAGTGTCGATGCCGCCGAGGCAATAGAGAGGCCGGGATTGTCCCGGCCTCGGGCCTGTGATATTCGCGCGGCATTTCCCTGATCCGGGAGAGTGTTCCGGCCTGCTACGGCGCCGCGGGCCCGAACACCTCGGGATCGATGAGCTCGGAGCCTCTGGCCTCGAGCCGGAGCATTCTCTCGTAGGGCTTCCAGCGTTCGGCGAGATCGCGGCGCAGCGCGAGGGCCGCGGTCGGACGCCCGAGCGCTTCGTTGAGCTCTATCGCGCGAACGGCGTACTCGGGCCGCGAGGGATCGAGGCGCATCGCGGCGTCGAGAGCGGCGAGCGGAATGACGCGCAGGCCATCCTCCCGCATCGAGATTGCGAAACGATCGAGCGTCTCCGCCACGCGCGCGGGCTTGAACGCGACGAGCAGCGCGGCGATCGCGATGACGAGCGCGACGGCGGCCCGGTCGCCGGGCCGCACCGGGGTGCCTCCGGTGCGGTCGCCGGCGAGACGTGCGCCATCCAGGGCCTGGGAGATCCAGATCAGCGCCCCGAGCGCGCCGACGGCCCCCATTGCAAGAAATATCCGTTCCAGCATGTCGCCGTGCTCGACGAGGATGCCCGTTCGGCTCAGCCGCCAGAGAGCGGGGGCCTGCCAGAGAACGAGGGCGGCGACCACGGTGGCGCACGCCGCGAGAAGCGCCGCCGCCGCGCGTCTCGGACGCTGCGCGACGAAGAGCCCGAAGCCTGGAATAACGAGGCCGAGGAGGCCCGCCGTGCCGGGATGCCTGAGAGGCGCCGGCAGCTTCCGCAGGAGATGTCCCTTGTGGCGTCCGAGGAGGAACGCGCCCCGCGCCCACGTGGCGAATGCCGCCGTCGCGGCGACGCAGGCGACCGAGAGCCATACGGTGAAGCCGATGCCGCTCCCCTGCGGGGCGGCGAAGAGCCTGCTCGCCCGCGCGATGAGGAACGCCGCGCCCGTGGCGCTCAGGATCGCGAGCGCGACCCAGAATCTGCTCTCGCGTCCGCGGCGCGTCGCGAGGATCGCGTAGGGCCCCGCGAGGTAGGAGAGGAAGGCGAGGAGCGGGGAGCCCTGCTCTTCGACGGGCCCTTTCGCGCGGTGCCTCGCCTGCCGGGAACCCGGCGATCTCGAGGACTGCTGCGCCCCCTCATCCGGCGAGTAATCGGTGCGCTCGATGCCGCGCGTTCCGACGCCGCCTTTCTGCAGGAAGGCCTCGACGGAGCTCTTGGGATCTATTACGTATACCTTTTTCGATGACTTCGCAGTCACGATCGACCCCCGCGCATTCCCCACCCTGCATCGATGAAGCTGATTTAGGCGGATTATCCTGCCCCATCACGCGCATATCCCGTGCCCGCCGCCGGCCCGGCGAAACGGGGCGGCATGAGGGGAACGCCGGGACGCATCGGGATGCGGGCGGGCGCGGGGAGCAATTGCATTCAATCGGGGAAGACGCCGCCGGATTTCAACGAGGGGCGCACTCGACGGCGAAATTGCAACGCGCCTCGGCGATTCGAAACATGACATGCGGAGCGTTTCCGTTCGCCGGGTACGCTTCTTGCGAGATAACTAACATTAAATCTGAAACTGTTGAATAGTAGCGCACTAATTGAGACAAATAGGACATTGGTCCTACTCCCGAGGCGATGGATCATGCAGTATGCCTTCGCGCAATCGCCGAACAAGCCGCCGGAGAATCCACCGGAGAAGCCGCCTGAGAAGCCGCCGGCAAAAAAACCCCTGTCGAAGAAGCCGCATGCCGAAACCTACGAGGATATAGTAACCCGCGTCCTGGCCGACGATAAGCTCGATCATGAGCAGAAGCTGAAGCCGAAACCGGCGATGGAGCTGCCGCCGAAGCAATGCAGAATGAGGGAGTTCAAGGGATGGGTGCGAGGTTTGGCAGGGCTCGCGCTCTTCGCGGTCGGCGTGCTGTATATCGCGTGGACGGCGCATCGTGTCGATCGGCAGATGCGCGGCGAGATTCTCATGCAGGCTCGGATAGTCGCGCAGGCGATCGATGTCAGGAACCTGACCGCGCTCTCGGGCACGGCGGCGGATCTGGCCTCGCCCGACTACAGCAGGCTCAAGGAGCAGCTCTCCCAGATCCGCAAGGCCAACGCCAAGTGCCGCTTCGTCTACCTGATGGGGCAAAGGCCGGACGGCGGGATATTCTTCTTCGTCGATTCCGAGGATCCGGCCTCATCCGAATATTCCCCCCCGGGCGAGATTTACGACGAAGCGACGGAGGACGACCGGCAGGTGTTCGCCACGGGCACGGGAAACGCGAACGGCGGACCGTACAAAGATCGCTGGGGCGTCTGGATCAGCGCGATGGTTCCTGTGTTCCAGCCGGATTCCGGGAAGACGCTCGCGGTCCTCGGGATGGATTTCAACGCCACGTCTTGGAAATTGGACCTGGCGAACAAGGCGGCCCTACCGGCTCTGCCGGCCGCGTTCGCGTTTCTCTTCGGTTTCTACCTCATCGTTTCCGCCCCTCGCCCTGTGCGGTGCTGATCGATCCCGGGAACTCCGCGGCTTCAGGCGTGTATCAACCTGCATGTGGGCAACAAGTTCCGTCTTGAAAGCGCCGCCGATTTCTATTACGTTTTCCTTTTGAAATAGCGGGAGCTGGATTGCCATGATCTCGACAGAGCTGGCGCGGAAGATTCGCATTCTACAGATAACGACGCGGAAGGTCGTGAACGACGTTCTCGCCGGCGAGTACACGAGCGTCTTCAAGGGGCGCGGCATGGAGTTCGACGAGGTGCGCGAGTACATGCCCGGCGACGACGTCCGCACGATCGACTGGAACGTCACGGCCCGCATGGATCGCCCCTACGTCAAGCGCTACGTCGAGGAGCGCGAGCTCACCGTCTATTTCCTCGTCGACCTTTCGGCCTCGGGCGCCTTCGGGAGCGTCAAGAAGCTCAAGAACGAGATCGCGGCCGAGTTCTGCGCCCTCCTCAGCTTCTCCGCGGTGAAGAACAACGACAAGGTCGGGCTCATCGTCTTCACCGACCGCGTCGAGCTCTACGTGCCGCCGAAGAAGGGGACGACGCACGTGCTGCGCCTCATACGCGAGCTCCTCAATTTCAAGCCGAAAGCGGCGAAGACCGACATCGGGGGCACGCTCGACTACTTCGGGAAGGTCGCGAAGAAGCGCGCGGTCGTGTTTCTCGTGAGCGACTTCCAGTCGGAGGGATTCGAGAAGGCGATGCGGATCGTCGCGAAGCGGCACGATCTCGTCGCCGTGCCGGTCACCGACCCGCGCGAGGTGCGCCTCCCGAACGTGGGGCTCATCGAGCTCGAGGACGCGGAGACGGGCGAAATGGTGCTCGTCGACACGTCGAGCGCGGCGGTGCGGAAGCGCTACGAGCGCCTCGGGCGCGAGAGATCCGAGCGGTTCCGCGAGCTCTTCGCCTCGATGGGGGTCGACCGGATCGAGGTCGCGACGGACCGCGACTACGTGCCGAGGCTCGTGCAGTTCTTCAGGGCCCGGGAGCGGAGGTACTGATTTTTCTCGCAAACATCGGCCGCCGGGGCTTGACAAATGTATATTACCATGATATACATTCTGTATGGACATAACAGAAATGATAAAGCGGTGTACGGGATTCCAGTGGAACCAAGGGAACCTGGCCAAGATTTGGGATCGGCACCGTGTATCGCCGGAAGAATGTGAGCAGACATTCTTGAATCAGGTTTTCTATGCAATGCCGAATGGAGAGCATACAACAGCGGAAGAGGCGCGTTTCAAGATATTCGGTCAGACCCAGGCTGGGCGTCATCTGTCCGTTATATTCACCATTCGGGGCGATTTGATCCGTGTCATATCCGCAAGGGACATGAATCGCCGTGAGAGGAGGATGTATTCCAAATGAAGAAGCTTAAGAAGATTCCAAAGTTCAAGTCAGAGGACGAAGAGCGAGAATTCTGGGCGACCCATGATTCCGTCGATTATTTCGATTGGTCGAAAGGGAGATGGATGATCCTGCCCAATCTCAAGCCTTCTTTGACGACGATATCGCTCCGCATGCCGAACTATCTGCTTGATGAGCTCAAGGTGCTTGCGAACAGCCGCGACGTGCCGTACCAGTCGCTGCTCAAGGTGTTCCTGGCCGAGCGGGTGCGACAGGAGCTGAATGCGCTCGTCGCGCGCGAAGGCAAAGTGGACTATTCGGTCGCGCGGAAGCCGAGGAAACGCAAGAAGCCGGTCTAACGGCTTCACACGGAGGAATGCATGAATCGCAATCCAATGTTCACGCTGCCGCCGAGGGACGGCGAGGATGGGCGGCCGAATCGCACCGTTTCGTTTCTTCTCGTAGCGGCCGTCGCTATCATACTTGCGGCCTCGATCACTTTCCTGGCGAATCGAGAGAGCAAGATGGATTCGAAAGGGGCGAGCGGCCTCACCGGCAAGAAGCTCGAGGAGCTCGCCCTCAAGTTCGAGGACCAGAAGCTCTCTGGCGCCGCTGCGCGAGCGTGGACCGAATATCTGGAATCTGCCCGGCCCGGCGGCGAGGATGCGGCGCGCATCTGGTTCAGGATCGGAAAGCTCTACCAGGAAGGCGGCGACAACGAGCGCGCTCTCGAAGCGTATTACCGTTCGGAGGCGCTGGCGAAGATCGACGAGCTCGAGCCCGAGATTTCCAAGCGGGCGGCCGAATGCCTCGAGGCGCTCGGCAAGTTCGCCGCCCTGAACTACGAGCTCGAGTCGCGGACCGCCATCGCGAAGAGCGACTCGACCGGCGGGAAGGACGTTCTCGCCGAGGTCGGCACGTGGAAGATCACCCGCGCCGATCTCGATATGATGATCGAAGCGGAAATCGACATGCAGCTTTCGCAGCTCGCGGGGAGCCTCACGCCCGACGAGAGGCGCGCGCAGAAGCAGAAGCTTCTCGACGAGGTGCTCAAGCAGGGGGAGCGCGACAAGTGGCTCCAGCGCTTCATCGCCGAGGAGATGCTCTATCGCCGCGCCCGCGAGGAGAAGCTCCAGGACGATCCGGGCTTCCGGGCGCTCACCCGCAACCTCGAGCGCAAGATCCTCGCGCAGAAGCTCCTGGACCGCGAGTTCGCGAATCAGATCGCGATAAAGCCCGAGGACGTCAAGGCCTACTACGACGCGCACAAGGACGAGTTCAAGAAGGACGGGGAGGGGCAGGCGTTCGAGCAGGTCAAGAACGAGGTCTACGGCGCGGTGCGGATGCAGAAGGAGATGGAGATTCAGCAGAAGCTCCTCGGCGAGCTCAAGGATCGCTACAACGTCGTCATTCACACGTCCAAGCTTGGCGGGAAATAAGACTGATTGAACGTGAGATATATTCTGAGAAATAGGCGCCTATGGCGGATGGCTGCGCTGCTCGGGCTTGCGGCGCTTGTCCTTTGCCCATTCTCGTGCAAGAAGCGCGAGAAGGAAGTCGAGTTCAAGTTTGCTCGCGGCTTCGGGAGCGCTCCGGTGAGCTTCCGCGTGTCGTTGAGCGATAGCTCCGTCACGATCGCCCAGCGCGTGAAGATGCTCGTCGAGACGCATGCGCAGAAGGGCTGGCGCGCCGAGCTCCCGAAGTTCGGAGACAAGCTGAGCGAGTTCGGCATCGTCGATTACCGGAACTTCCAGCCGGAGCTCTCGAAGGACGGCGCCGTCGTCACGAAGCGCCTCTACGAGCTCGAGCCGTTCCTCTCGGGGGAGTACAAGATCCCGCCGATGGAGATCGCTTTCTATCAGGAGGGGGACAGCACGCGCCACACGCTCGAATCCGACACGATCCTCGTGAAGGTGGCCTCTCTGCTCCCGAAGGACAAGGCCTCTCTCGACATCAACGACATCGCGCCGCCGGAGAAGTTCCCGTTCGGATGGAGGACCGCGGCTATTGTCGCTGGCTGCGTAGCGAACGCCGTGGCGGCGTTCATCCTTCTCTGGAAGCGGCGCCGCATCAAGGAAAAGATCGTTCCGCCCCTCTCCGCCCACGAGCTCGCCTATCGCAAGCTCGAGGTGCTCCTCGCTCGTGAGCTCGTGGAAAAGAAGCTTTACCGCGAGTTCACCGCCGAAGTCGCGGACATTCTCCGCGAGTACATCGAGGATCGATTCTCCCTCAAGGCGCCCGAGCGCACGACCGAGGAGTTCCTCGTCGAGGTGAGCCCGGCGCTTTCGGTGGACGCGCGGAAGAAGGATATTCTCAAGCAATTCCTCGTCCACTGCGACCTCGTGAAGTTCGCGGCGCTCGAGCCGTCGATCGAGGACGTGGAGCGGACCTTCGCGACGTGCAAGGATTTCATCGAGGCGACGAAGGCGCGGGAGGAGGTGAAGGCCGAGGCCGCCTGACATGTTGCATGGCATCCGATTCGCGACCCCGTGGGCCTTCATGGCGCTGCTCGCCATCCCGGCCGTCATTCTCTATCTCTGGCGGTTCGGGAAGCCGGGCACCGTGCGTTTCTCCACGATCGGAGACGTCAAGCGCGCCGGCGCGTCGTTCCGCACGACGTTCGCCATGCTGCCTTTGGCGCTTCGCGTTTTCGCTTTCTTCTTAATCGTCGTGGCGCTCGCGCGGCCGCAGCAGGGGCACGAGAAGGTGAAGGACGTGACCAAGGGCATCGCGGTCGAGATGGTCCTCGACCGCTCGGGGAGCATGGGCACGGAGATGGATATCTTCGGGCAGCGCTCGGACCGGCTGAACGTGGTGAAGAAGGTGTTCTCCGAGTTCATCATGGGAAACGGGAAGTCCCTCAAGGGGCGCCCGAACGACCTCGTCGGGATGATCGCGTTCGCGCGATACGCCGACACCATGGCGCCGCTCACGCTCGAGCACGGGGCGCTCATGCGCTTCCTCGAGAGCGTCAAGGTCGTCACGCGGCAGAACGAGGACGGCACCTCGATCGGAGACGCGATCGCGCTCGCCGCGGCGCGGCTCCGCACCGCCGAGGAGGATCTCTCGCGCCACGCGCAGGAGTCGGGGGGCAAGGAATACGAGATCAAGAGCAAGATCATGATTCTCCTCACGGACGGGCAGAACAACTACGGCCGCCGCCCCCCCGCCGAGGCCGCGCAGATCGCGAAGGATTGGGGTATAAGGATCTACGCGATCGGCGTGGGCGGGAGCGAGGCGGTGCGCACCGTGCGCACGCTTTTCGGCGATTTCAAGGTGCCGGTGGCCGAGGGGGTCGATCAGGAGACGCTCCATCAGGTCGCCGACATCACGAACGGCAGGTTCTTCATGGCGGAGGACGAGAAGTCGCTGCGCCAGATCTACGAAGAGATAGATAAAATGGAGACGAGTGAGATCGAGTCGGTGCGCTTCGTCGATTACAAGGAGCTCTTCGCGGGCTTCGCGCTCGCGGCGCTCTGCGTGTTGATGATCGAGATCGCGCTGGCGAATACCATTTTCAGAAAGATTCCGTGAGGGCCCCCGCGGGGGCCGCGGCACCGCGAAGGGCGGCGTGAGGCGACATGCATATCGGCAACATAAAGATGCTCTACCTCCTCTGGCTCGTGCCGGTCGTCGTGTTTCTCTACGCGTGGGCGTCGTACCGGAGGAAGCAGGCGCTCCGCGCGTTCGTCGAGGAGGACCTCCTCGAGCGCGTCGGGCTCAGCTCGAGTGGCGCGGGGCGCACGTCGAAGGCCGTGCTCGTGACGCTCGCGATCGCCTTTGTCGCGTTCGCGGCGGCGCGCCCGGCGTGGAATCCGAAGCCGCAGACGATCGAGCGCCGCGGCCGCGACGTCATGGTCATTCTCGACGTTTCAAAGAGCATGCTCGCCGAGGACCTCGCGCCGAGCCGTCTCGAGCGCTCGAAGCTCGCGATCAAGGACATGGTCGACAGGCTCCAGGGAGACCGCGTCGGGCTCATCGTCTTCGCGGGGAACGCGGGGCTCAAGGTGCCGCTCACGCTCGATTACGGATTCTTCGACCTCGTGCTCGACGACGTCGACGTGAACGCCGTTTCGCGCGGCGGGACGAAGATCGGAGACGCGATCCGCAAGGCGATGGACGAGGGCTTCGATACGCAGGAGAAGAAGTACAAGGACATCATTCTCATCACGGACGGCGAGGATCACGACTCGTTCCCCGTCGAGGCGGCGCAGGAGGCGGGGGAGAAGGGCATTCGCATCATCGCGATCGGGATCGGGGACGAGGGCCAGGGGCGGCGCATCCCGATCACCGACGAGCAGGGGAATCGTGTCTTTATGACGTACAACGGGCAGGAGGTCTGGAGCCGCCTCGACGCCAACACGCTGCGCAAGATGGCGAACGCGACCCCGGGCGGAAAGTATCTCAACGTCGCGACGGGCGCGATCGATCTCGGCGACGTCTATCTCAAGCTCGTCGCGAGCGAGGAGAAACGCGAGCTCGAGGCCAAAACGATGACGCTCTACGAGGAGAAATTCCAGATATTTCTCGGCGTGGCGCTCGCTCTGCTCGCGATCGAGATGGTCGTGGGCGAGAGGAGGCGAAGCGCGAGATGAAGAGAATTCTCTCGATAGTCGCGATGTGCGCGTGCCATGGCGGCGGGCGCCGCATTCGCCCAGTCGCCGGGCCGCCTCGTCTCGAAGGGCAACAAGCAGTACGAGAAGAAGGATTTCGCGAAGGCGCTCGAGCTCTACGATCGCGCGTCGGTGAAGGCGCCCGAGAACGCGATCGTCGCTTTCAACAGAGGGGACGCGTTCTTCAAGAAGGGGGATCTCGAGAAGGCGCGCGAGCAGTTCCAGCAGGCCGCCTCGAAGACGAAGAGCCTTCCCTTCGAGTCGAAGGCCTGGTACAACCTCGGGAACTGCGCGTTCGAGGAGGGCAAGCGCCAGGAAGACAGCGACCTCCAGAAGGCGCTCGAGAGCCTGCAGCAGAGCGTGAAACACTACGGCACGGCGCTCGAGAAAGACCCGGCGAACAAGCTCGCCGCGGAGAACCTGGAGATCGCGCGCCTCAAGATCAAGGATCTCCTCGACAAGATGCAGAAGCAGCAGCAACAGGGCGGGCAGCAAGGCCAGCAGAATCAGCAGACCAGCAGGATCAGAAGGACCAGCAGCAACAGCAGGAGCAGCAGGGCGAGCAAAATCAGGATCAAAAAGACCAGCAGAACAAGGATCAGCAACAGCAGCAGGGCGCCGAGGAAAACAAGGATCAGAAGAAGCAGGACGACAAAGACAAGCAGGGCGCCCAGAAGGACCAGCAGAAGGACGAGCAGAAGAAACAGCTTGCGCGCGACGCCACCGCCCGGGAGATTCTCGATCAGGAGAAAGAGGATCGCAAGGAGCAGCAGGCCCAGAACGCCGGCGGCTACAAGCCGGTCGGGAAGGATTGGTAAATCGTGAGGGCGCTCGGCATTCTCATGATTCTCATGACGATCGCGACGGCCGTCGCGGCGCAGGAGATCACGATCCAGGCCTACGTCGAGTCCGAGACGGTCTACATGGGCGAGACCTTCGTCTACCAGCTCGTCGTGGACGGCGCCGACAACGCCACCCCGCCTGATCCGGCGGCCTTCGGCCCCGATTTCTCCGCGCAGTTCCTCGGCGGGCAGAACAGCAGCAGCCAGTCGATCAGCCTCATCGGCGGCAAGATGGAGCGGCAGGTGCAGCGGCGCTACATCATGCAGTTCAATCTCACGCCGAAGCGCAAGGGACGGCTCACGATTCCCGCCGTGCCCGTCACGGTGAAGGGGAAGACCTTCAAGGCGAACGCGGTCGTGGTCGGCGTCGACACGCCGGTCGAGACGCAGGATTTCAAGCTGCGCATGAGCCTCTCGCGCTCGAGCTGCTACGTCGGCGAGCCCGTGATCCTCACGGTGACGTGGTACATCGGCCGCGACGTCAGGGAGTTCGCGTTTTCCATGCCGGTCCTCGGGAGCCCCGATTTCGCGATCGAGACGCCCGAGGTCAAGATCGACCAGTCGAAGCGGGACCATTACTACCGCATCCCCCTCGGCGCTCAGGAGGTCATCGCGGAAAAGGGGACGGGCACGATCGACGGGCGGAACTACGCGACGATCAGCTTCAGGAAGGCGCTCTTTCCGAAACGCGCCGGCACGCTCGCGATCCCCGAGATGAGCGTCCAGTGCGCGGCGGTGAGCGGGAATCTCCGCGGCCGCGACATGATCGACGATTTCTTCGGCGACAGCTTCTTCGGCGGCCAGCGCGGGGCTTTGAAGAAGTACGTCGTGCCGTCGAACGCTCTCGTCGTCGCCGCGAAGGATCTGCCGCGGGAGGGGAAGCCGGCGGATTTCGCGGGGCTCGTCGGCGAATACAAGATCTCGGCGAGCGCTTCGCCTCTCGACGTGAGCGTCGGGGACCCGATCACGCTCAAGGTCACGCTCTCGGGAGCCGATTATCTCGGCAACGTAGAGCTTCCGCCGCTCACCGCCCAGGCGGAGCTCGCGACCTACTTCAAGATCCCCGACGAGCGCGCCGACGGCAAGGTCGCGGGGAAATCGAAGGTCTTCACGCAGACGATCCGCGCGAAGAACGAGAGCGTGAAGGAGATTCCGCCGATCACGCTATCCTATTTCGATACGAAAAGGGGGCGCTATGAGACCGTTTCGACCGCCCCGATTCCGATCGTCGTCCATTCGACGAAGGTCGTGACCGCGGTGGACGCGGAGGGAGTCTCGTCGGGCCCGATGGGAAGTCCGCTCGAGGGGTGGAAGGAAGGGATCGCGTACAACTACGAGGGCCCGGAGGTGCTCGAGTCGCAGCAGTTCGGGCTCGTTTCCGCGCTCGCGAGCCCCGCGTGGCTCGCGGCGCTGTTCCTGCCGCTCGCCGCTTACGTCGCGCTCCTCTCGGCGACCGTCGCGCGGCGGCGCCGCGAGGCGGACACGGAGGGACGCGCGGCGCGGAGCGCCTTCAGGCGTCTGAAACAGCGCCTCGAGGCCATCGAGAAGCAGGGCGTCTCGGGCGCCCCGCTCTGCGAAGCGGTGCTCGGCGCGATGCGCGACTATCTCGGCGACAAGTTCGCGGCGGCCGGCTCGACCCTCACGACGGGGGACGTGGTGAAGATCCTCGAGGAGAGGGGCGCGCCTCCCGAGGCGATAAGCGCGATGCGCGGGATCATGAGCTCGTGCGAGGCGGGCGCCTATGCCGGGGACCATTCGCCGGCGGCGGATCGGGAGGCGTTCGTCAAACGCGCGCTCGAGGCGGCGCGGATTCTGGAGAGCGCAAAAAATATTTAAAGTTATACATACATTAGTATTGCAAAACGGCAATATAAGAGTATAGTGGATGTATGGGTTGTGAGGGGTTCGAGTGGGATGAGGCAAAGAATCTGGAGAATCAGATAAAGCACGGCGTGTCGTTTGAGGATGCGGTGCGAGCCTTTGAGGATCCCAAGCGTGTCATCATTAAGGACAGGAACCATAGCCTCGCAGAGGAACGATACCATTGCATGGGCCTGATCGAGCGCGGCATTGTGACGATCAGATTTACCCTCAGAGCCGAGGGTGTCAGGATTTTGGGCGCCGGCTATTGGCGAAAGGGAAGAAGGACATATGAAGAAGAGAATAAGATACACGGATGAGCCGCTCGGCGATTTCGAGGTTGTTGAAGATTTCTTGCCCCCGCCGGAGGAGCTCATCCACGCTCCGATAACCGTAAAGGTGACGATTTCGCTCAGCCTGGCCAGTATCAATTTCTTCAAGCGAGCCGCGGAGGAAAACAATACGCATTACCAGAAGCTGATTCGCCGTGTACTCGACTTATATGCTGCGCGGTATGAGGAGAACGAAGAAAAGATAGCCAACCGCAAGTTGAGGCAGGGCGGTGCGGCTGTCGCCCGGGAGAGAAAAGGCAGAAAGTCCCGATGAAGTATCTTTTTTGTCT
>CAWJVO010000003.1:0-25032 GCA_963846325.1 uncultured bacterium | reverse complement strand
CTCCCACGCAGTACCTGGCGCCCGAGGATCTGCCTGAGCTCGCCGCGCGCGACGGCTCGATCGGGGCCGCGTTCACCTACACCGAGCCGCTCCTGTGGTTCGAATACCTGAAAGACGCGCTCCCGCTCCTGCGCGCGAAGGGGCTCAAATCGGTTCTCGTCACGAACGGATTTCTGAACGAGGAGCCGGCGCGGGAGATCGCGCCTCTCGTCGACGCCTTCAACGTCGATCTCAAGGGGATCCGGGACGAATTCTACAAGGATCACTGCGGCGGGCGCGTCGAGCCGGTGAAGCGCTTCATCGAGATCGCTTCGAAAGTATCGCACGTCGAGGTGACGAACCTCGTGATCCCGGGGCTGAACGACGCGACGGAGGATTTCGAGGATCTCGTCGAATGGCTCGCGGGGGTGTCGGTCGACATACCGCTCCATTTCTCGCGCTTCTTCCCGCAGTACCGCATGAGCGACCGGCCGGCGACGCCGAAGGAAACGCTCGAGACGGCATACGCCGTAGCGCGAAAAAAGCTTCGCTACGTGTACGTGGGCAATATTATGATCGACGGGACGGAGGACACGCGCTGCGCGAAGTGCGGCGCCGCCGTCGTGAAGAGGGCGGGGTACGGGGCGGAGGTTCTCGGGCCCGGGGGAAAATGTCCCGGATGCGGCACGCAGGTGAAAGGGGTTTGGAGGTAAATTGACAAAACTAGCGCCGAAGACGCTCGCGAAGAGAATCGTCAAGATCGCGTGGAGCAAGAAAGCGGAAGACATCGTTCTTCTCGATCTCAGGAAAATATCGAGCATGACGGACTATTTCCTCGTCTGCTCGGCGGGGAGCGAGGTGCAGGCGAGGGTGATCGCCGAGGCGATTCTCGATTCGCTCGGCGAGAGCCGCATCAAGTGCAGCGTCGAGGGGCTCGAGGGGTCCCGCTGGGTCCTCATCGACTGCTACGCCGTCGTCGTGCACATCTTCCTTCCCGAGATGCGGGAGTTCTACGGGCTCGAGCGACTCTGGGGGGACGCGCCGCGCGAGGAGTTCTCCGATGACGAATGATCGCGACGCGGCCTCGGCGAGCGCGCGCGCGCGCGCGGCCCTCGCCGCGGCTCTCTCCGATCTGGGCCTCGCGTTCGAGCGCGAGGCGATCCAGATCGAGCGCCCCGCGGATACCGCGCACGGCGATCTCTCGTCGAACGTCGCGCTCGTCGCGGCGAAGCGGCTCGGGCGCAATCCCCGCGAGCTCGCGGCGGAGATCGCCTCCCGCGTGAAGATCGAGAAGGGCTTCGTCGACCGCGTCGAGATCGCGGGCCCCGGCTTCGTCAACTTCGTCTTTTCCCACGCATACGTCACTGAGCAGGTGAAGGAGATCGTCCGCCTCGGGGCGAGCTACGGGGACGGCGCCCTCGGGCAGGGGCGCGCGGTGCAGGTGGAGTACGTCTCGGCGAATCCGACGGGGCCCCTCGTGATCGTGTCGGCGCGGGCCGCCGCCATCGGGGCCGCCCTCGTCAAGATATTGCGCAAAGCCGGCTACGACGTTCAGGGCGAATATTACGTGAACGACGCCGGCTCGCAGGTGGCGAAGCTCGGGCTCTCGCTCCTCACGAGGTTCCGGCAGCGGCTCGGGGAGAACGTGCCGTTTCCCGAGGAAGGATACCCCGGCGAATATCTCGTCGAGATCGCCCGCGATATCCCGGAAGCTGACGGGCGCGCGTGGCTCGCGCTCCCCGGGGAGGCCGCCGTCACGGCCTTCGGACAGGCGGCGCTCGCGCGGATCATGGAGACGATCCAGAGCGACCTCGAGCGCTTCGGCGTGCGGTACGACCGGTTCTTCCGGGAATCCGAGCTCTATCGCGACGGCGAGATTCAAAAGACGCTCGAGCTGCTCAAGGAGCGCGGCGTCGTGTACGAGGAAGACGGCGCGCAGTGGTTCCGCTCGGCCGAGCTCGGGGACGAGAAGGACCGCGTGCTCGTGCGGAGCGACGGCTCGCCGACCTACTTCCTCGCGGACGCGGCGTATCATCTCAACAAGCTGCACCGCGGCTTCGCGGAGGCGATCGATCTCTGGGGGCCCGACCACCACGGGCACATCAAGCGGCTGCAATCGGCCTCCCACGTTCTCGGCGCTCCCGAGGGCTGGCCCGAGGTGCTCATCGTGCAGTGGGTGCGCCTCGTCGAGGACGGGAAGGTGGTGAGCATGTCGAAGCGCGGGGGAGAGTTCGTCACGCTCCGCGATCTCGTCGAGGACGTCGGCGCGGACGCGGCGAAGTTCTTCTTCCTCATGCGCAAGACCTCGGCGCATCTCGATTTCAACCTCACGCTTGCGCGCAAGGAGTCGGACGAGAATCCGGTCTACTACGTGCAGTACGCGCACGCGCGCATCTCGAGCGTCGTCGCGTACGCGCGGGAGGGGGGCGTCGATTTTCCGACGGACACCTCATGCGTCGAGCTCCTCACGGAGAAGGAGGAGATCGAGCTCATGCGCAAGCTCGTGATATTCCCCGAGCTCATACGAGGCGCCGCGCTCACGCGCGAGCCGCATTTCCTCACCGCGTACGCGCAGCAGCTCGCGGCGGAGTTCCACCGGTTCTACCACGTGTGCCGGATCGTCTCGAGCGACCGGCGGCTGAGCGAGGCGAGGCTGCTGCTCGCCGAGGCGACGCGGATCGTGCTCGCCGAGTCGCTCCGCGTGCTCGGCGTCTCGGCGCCGGAGAAAATGTAACGTCGGCCGCGCCGCGAGGCCCCGGGCCGCCGCGGCGCCGATCGAGAGGAATCGAATGAGCATCGTCGTCGTGGGAACGGTCGCGTTCGACACCATCGAGACCCCGTGGGGGCGGGCCGACCGCGTCATCGGGGGCTCGGGAACGTTCTTCTCGCTCTCCGCCATTCGCTTCACGCCGGTGAAGCTCGTCGCGGTGGTGGGCGCCGACTTTCTCGCCGAGCACCGCATGATCCTCGAGGAGCGCGGCGTGGACCTCGAGGGGCTCGTCGTCGAGGCCGGGGGAAAGACCTTCTTCTGGCAGGCGCGCTACGGCGAGGATCCGAACGAGCGCGAGACGCTCTGCACCGAGCTCAACGTCTTCGAACGGTTCAGGCCGGATTTGCCGCCGTCCTACTGCTCGAGCCGCTGGCTCTTCCTCGGCAACATCGATCCCGATCTCCAGATGAACGTTCTCGACCAGATCGAGGGGCGTCCGTTCGTCGGCTGCGATACGATGAATTACTGGATCAATCACAAGCCCGAATCGCTCGCGCGGCTGCTCCGGCGCATCGACATCCTGTTCGTGAACGACAGCGAGGCGCGGCAGCTCTCGGGGAAGAAGAACATCATGGCCGCGGCGCGCGACATCCTCGCGATGGGGCCGCGCGCGATCGTCATCAAGAAGGGGGAGCACGGGGCGTTTCTCTTCACGAAGGAGTTCCGCTTCTACGCACCCGCCTATCCGCTGAGCGAGGTGCTCGATCCCACGGGCGCCGGCGACAGCTTCGCGGGGGGCTTCATGGGATACCTCGCCGGCGTGGAGTCGCTCGACGAAAGGCACCTGCGCCGCGCGATGATCCACGGCACGATCACGGCGAGCTACGCGTGCGAGAGCTTCTCCGTCGACCGGCTCCGGAGCCTCTCCGACGCGCACATCGCCACGCGCTTCGGGGAGCTCGTCGATCTCGTGAGGATCGATATCGAGTGAGCGGCGCCTCGCGGCGCATCGAATTCGAATTGCCCTTGACAATCCTCGTGAATGTGGGTACAATGTAATTACGGGAGGTGAGGCATCATGAAGACGAAGATTGTCAAGGTCGGCAACTCGCGGGGCATCCGCATACCGAAGCCCCTCATAATCCAAGCCGGAATTCGTGAAGACGTCGATATCAGTCTCGAGGAAAACCGCCTTGTGATAGTTCCCGCGGATCATCCGCGATCCGGTTGGGGCGAGGCGTTTCGTGCCATGGCCGCGACGGGGGACGATTCGCCGCTTGATACTGTCGCAGCGACGGGCACACTATGGGATGAGGAGGGGTGGGAATGGAAGTGAGCCGTTTCGATATCTTCCTGGTGAACCTGGATCCTGCAGTTGGAAGTGAAATCACAAAGACCCGACCATGCTTGATTATATCCCCCGATGAGATGAATCGCCACATTCGCACCGCCATCGTTGCGCCCATGACGACAAAGGGGCGGCCCTATCCCACACGAGTCGCATGTCGATTCAAAGGCAGATCGGGGCAGGTCGTATTGGATCAAATAAGGACGATAGATAAGGAACGTCTCGTAAGGAAAGTCGGGCGGATCGATCGCCATGCAGCCGAAGCGGTATTGGCGGTGCTCTCGGAGATGTTCGCGCCCTGACGTGCGATGCGCCTGACTGACCCGCTTCGCCGTCATGGTTCAGCGCATGCCGGCGCGCGCGGAAAGAGAAGGCCGATACGGAAGGAGGGGGTCGAAATGCGCAGCAGAATAGCGGTTTTATTCCTGCTGGCGGCCGTCGCCGGCGGATGCGCGTCGATTGACGACCGGGTGGTCGTCACGCCGGCCGCGGGAGTGGAGAAGATACCCACGAAGATCGCGGTGTATCCACTGCTCACGGCCGAGGCGGTGAAAGTGATCGCGCAGCCGCGAGTCCATACGATGACCACCGCTTCGGCGAGCACCAGGACAGAGGACGATCGATTGTATATCGTGGCGCCGGCGGAAACGAAGCTCGTGTCGACGATGCAAAGCCAGCTTCTGACGAGCACTCTCTCGGCTCGCTTGTCGGAGAACGGATTCATGCTGAAAGAGCTGCCGGTCGAGGTTCCCCCGGAACAGGGCGAGAAGGAAAGGAACACCTTCTTTGTCAGCCTCGAGACGCTGAAGCGTCTTCGGGAAGACTACGGGCTCGAGGCGATTCTCGTCGGCAACGCGTATTTCGTCGCGGACGAGCGGGATCCGTCGGTCGTCTGGGTGAGAGCGGCCTATCTAAGGCTCGTGGACACCGGGACGCTCGACGTGCTGTGCCACGTATCGATTTCCGATAGATATCGAGGGGAATCCATGGAGAGCGCCGCGCAGGCCCTCGCGCTCGCGCTCGCGAAGAAAGCGAACCTCGTTTCGGCGGGGGCGAAATGAAAGGGAGGCGGCTCAGGAGAGACGCAGGCGTGAAGAGAGCGTTCGTCTTCTTCTGGTTCGCCGTGACGCTCGCCGCGGCGGCGCATGCGGCCGATTACGGCCTCCCGAACTACATTCGCATGTCCGAGATCGTATTCCCGGAAACGAAAAATTGGCAGGCGCTCGATTCGTTCCCGTCGCCCGGGATGGACAGGATGCTGCGCGACAGATGGCTGCTTCGGTCCATTTACCTCAAGACGGAACAGCGCGTTCTCATGGAGCAGCCGGATTGCTCCTATATAACGAGGGCGCTGTACGAGCATTTCGATTCGAAGCTCTTCAGAGTCGCCGACCTGGACGGTGACGGCTTCGCCGACATCGTCTATTCCGGTCCCGGCGAATGCATGGAGGGATATGCGACCGTCGTCTGGTACGGGGCGAAGAGCGGTCTCGCCGAAAGGCCCGTGGGAATCGTCCCATCCCTGCTTCTCAAGCTCGAAGCGGGGGGCCTCGGAAGAATGAGCTGCGTCACGCCGGGGTGCTGCGGCGACGATATGGACGAGTATTTCATCGGCGACATCGGGGATTCGAAACGCGACGCGCAGGTGCGGGTTCCCAAGGCGCGGTATCGAGACCTGCCGGGCGCTCCGGCGAGCCAAGCAGAAGACGCGATCATCGATGAGCTCGCCCTGGAGGTCCGCGGAACGGAGAAGGCTTTCGCGCAGACGATGGCCGCGCGCGATCACGACGCGTTCGAATCGTATCTCGCCGACGAGGCGGTGTTCTTCGCTCAGCAGAGGATCCTGCGGGGCAAGGCCGCGGTGGCCGAGGGATGGAAGCGGTTCTTCGAAGGCGTCGAGGCTCCGTTTTCATGGGAGCCCGAGCGGGTGGAGGTGCTCGATTCGGGCACGCTGGCCTTCAGCTCGGGTCCCGTTCGCGATCCGCGGGGGAAGACGACAGGCACGTTCAATTCGATTTGGCGCCGCGAGGCTGACGGCCGCTGGAAGATCGTGTTCGACAAGGGATGCCCGCCGTGCGAGTGCCCGCCGAAGCCCTGATGCCGTGAGCGCGCCGCCGAGGCCGGCGCTATTTCCTCTGTCCGCCCATCGAGAAGGTCGCGGTGCAGGCGCCGCCGCCGGGGACCTGCTCATACTGCCAGAGCATCGTGCCGGTGAATCTGTTGACGGTCTCGAACGTTATCGAGACGCTGTAGCTGCCGATGTACCATCCATAGTCCGTGTACAGGATCGTCATCGCGGGAGCCGTGCCGACGCCCTTGCGGGTCGAGGCGTCCCACGTGCCCGTGGCCGGATTGAAGAAGCTGCCGACGTCCTGGAGCCTGAAGTCTCCGTCCGCGATCGAGATGGTCACGCTCCGGGGCGAGGGAAGCACCGGCGAGGAGCAGTCTTCGCCGACCAATGCGTACTGAACGCCGAATGTGCCGCTGTAGTCGACGGTCGGCTGCGTGAGGGACGTCGGCCGGGTGGCTTCGTCGCTGCAGCCGGATGCGAGGGCGACGAGCAAGACGAGCGAGAGAGCGAGTCTGCGCATGTCACACCCCCTGGGATTTTCCGGAGTTACACTATAATAATAGCCCCCGACGCCGCGAGAATCAAGCCCGCAAATCTTGAAGCGGCATGTCGATTTCTGGTAGAATGCCGACGGGGCTCGTCGAACGAAACAAAGGAGGAACGGCATGAGCGTTCTCGGCAATATACTCTGGATCTTTCTCGGAGGAGGGATCGTCCTCTTTCTGTTGTATCTGCTCGGGGGCATCGTCCTCTGCGTCACGATAATCGGCATTCCGTTCGGCGTTCAATGCATCAAGCTCTCCGTCCTCGCGCTGCTTCCGTTCGGGAAGGCGATCAAGACGACGAAGTGGGGACATGGAATCGTCTCGACGCTTCTGAACGTGGTCTGGATCGTGTTCGCGGGCATCGAGATCGCGTTGTGCCACGTCGTATTCGGATTGCTCTGCGCCATCACGATCGTCGGGATTCCCTTCGCGAAGCAGCACATGAAGCTGGCGTCGCTCGCGCTGACGCCGTTCGGGCATACCTACGAATAGAGTGCGGTTCGCGTTGGAGGTCTGGAGGCGACCATCGCCGATACCGCGCTGCTGCTCGCGGCGACGTGGTATTATTTCGATGTCTTTGACCGAGGGAGGCAGATCGAATGATCCGAATATCCATCAAAGCGGCGCTGCTATCGATCGCTCTCGTGTGCGTGCTGTCGCTCAACCGATGCGCCAACGATTCCCTGGCGCCGTTTCAACCGGAAGTGACGAACGCGACCGACAATTTTCAATTGCAGGCGACGGGTGTCAAGCGCGTGACGGCGACCAGGACCTATTCCTGGACAAACACCGGTATCCAGGCCACGATCAACCACTCGACCACCACGACCTGGGGAACGACGCGACTGATCATCAAGGACAATGGAGGGGTCGTCGTGTACGACAGGGCGCTCGCGCCGAGCCTGAGCGATACGACCGTGGTCGGCACCTCCGGCGCGTGGACGATCAGCCTAGTGCTGAGCAATTACAGCGGAACGTTGAACTTCAGGGTGCAGAAGCTCTGATCCTTTTGGGCGCCGGTCGAGATTCTAAACCGGAGACAGAGCATACCGCCGCAGGAGCGGCCCGGGAGGCAGCTATGGACAGTATGAGGGACAGGTCGATTCTGCTTGCGATTATCGTCTGCGCTTGCCTGGCCGCTTTCGCGGCCCCGGCCGAATCGGCATCCGCGCCGCGGGGCGATTCGAGTCTGGATAAGGAATACGAGTTGGCCGGCGAGCGCTCGAAGGAGACGCAATATTACCTGATGGAATCCCGGCTCATCACCTATGCGCTCGACGGAAAGCGCGTCGGCACCGACATCTTCCGGCTTCGCCTCAAATGCGTTCCCGCCGGAGTCGGCGGGAAAAAAGGAGACGAATATACCTGCGCGCGCTTCACGCTTCAGCAGGGGAACGGGCCGGAGATGGAAATTCCCGCGCTCGAGAGCTGGACGTACGTGTTGAACAAATCCGGGATGGACGAGAAGGGCCAGGTGTTCGGGATCGATCACGCCAGGTTCGAGAATCTCACGGATGCCGCCGGCGCCGTCCTTTCGCCGGACAAAGCCTACCACGTCTACAACGCCTTCATCGATTTTCATTCGTTCTGCGACGTGTTCGCGGTGAGCGCGGGAGAAGGAAAGGGCATTCAGGATCTGAAGAGGATCGGACAAAAAATAGTCCATGCGGCGTCGTTCTCCGAGCCTCCGGTGAATCTGGGAAGCAATACCGCCGAGGGCTCGTATTTCAGGAACGGCGAGATAACGCTGGAATTCAAGGGGCTCGGCGTCGTGAACGGCCGGACGTGCGCCATTCTGGAGTACGATTCGGGCGAGAGCTCGTTCAAGATGATCATGCGGCCGATGCCGAACATGGAGATTCAGGCCGTGGGAAGCTCTCATTATCGCGGAGATATCTACAAGGACCTCGCGTCGAACTGGGTGCGGAAAGCCACCCTGAACGAGCTCGTCGTGAGCGAGACGACGCTGCCCATGCCGCCGAACAAGATCAATTCCGTCGTCGAGCGCGTTATCCTCGTCCGAAACGTGGACGAGAAGGAATTCGGCTCACGCTAGGGAGTGGAAAGCGGCCTGCGTGGAAGCACGTCTGGAGCTTGCGCTTCGGAGACGCGAACGGCCAGTTCGCGCGCACCGTCGATTTCGGCGGCGGGACGCTCAATAGCGCGGGGGGCGAGGATATCTTCGTGGCGAAATTCGGCGTTCGATAATTCGATGCGATGGCCGCGAAGAAGGCGGGCGGCTGCGACGTCCTCCACGCGAAGTTCAGCCGGCTACGCGACGAATCGAAAGGAGTTTCGACTAGGAGGCCGACTATGCCGACGAGGAAAATACCACCGATTCATCCCGGCGAAATACTTCTCGAGGAATACCTGAAGCCGCTGGGACTGAGCCAGTACCGCTTGGCGAAGGACATCACGGTGCCGGCCCGGCGAGTGAACGAGATCGTTCACGGCAAGCGGGCAATAACTGCCGATACCGCGCTGCGGCTCGCGCGCTTCTTCGGCACATCCGATCGTTTTTGGCTCAATCTTCAGACGCGCTACGATCTCGAGATCGAGAAGAAGCGCCTCAAAGGGCGGCTGGAGCGCGAGGTGTCCAAATATAGAGCTGCCAGTTGATAATCGAAAGCCTGTCTCGCGCATGCGCCGCAATGGGGGGAGAATGATGAAAGCCATTGTGAAAGACCTGAAGACCTCCGGGAAGAAGTAGACTCGTTTTCAGCGGATCCGTCGCCTGTTGAGGTTGAGCCATGCCGGATAATCCGGGTGAAAGCCCCGCCGCCCGCGCGCGGCTCGAATCCGTCGATCTTCTTCGCGGCCTCGCGATGGTCGTCATGGCGCTCGACCACGTGCGCGATTATTTCCATGGCTCCGGATTCTATTTCAATTTCGATCCCACCGACCTGAGCCGCACGTATGCGGCGCTCTTCGCCACGCGCTGGGTGACGCATTTCTGCGCGCCGGTGTTCGTCTTTCTCGCCGGGACAAGCGCGTTTCTGTCGATGTCGCGCGGCAAGAGCAAGTCCGAGCTCTCGAGATTCCTCTTCAGGCGCGGGCTGTGGCTCATTCTCCTCGAAATGACCGTGCTCCACGTGGCGTGGTGGTTCGATCTCATTCTTCTCGCACAGCCGGTGCAGGTGATCTGGGCGCTCGGCTGGTCGATGATCGCGCTGTCCGCTTTGATCCATCTTCCCGTGTGGGCGGTCACGGCGTTCGGCGTCGCGATGATCGGCGCGCATAACCTGCTCGACGGGATTCAGGCGCAGAACCTCGGCGCATTCGGCTGGCTCTGGAAGATATTTCACGAAGGCGGCTTGATAATGCCGTCGAAATATTTCGGGCTCTTCATAGCCTATCCGCTCATCCCGTGGATAGGAGTGATGGCGGCCGGGTACGGTTTCGGGAAGCTGCTGCTGCTCGATCGCGCCGCGCGCCGCAAACGGATGTTCGCGCTCGGCGGCGCGCTCATTCTCCTGTTCGTCATTCTCCGCGCGGTCAATCGCTACGGCGATCCGACGCCGTGGAGCGCTCAGAAGAGCGGGCTCTTCACCTTCTTCTCCTTCGTCAACACCCTCAAGTACCCGCCGTCGCTTCTGTTCCTCCTCATGACGCTCGGCCCCGCGATCGCGTCGCTCGCGATTTTCGATCGAGCCCCGGGATGGCTCGGCCGCCGGTTGATCGTATTCGGACGGGTTCCCCTGTTCTTCTACGTGGTGCACATCTTCATGATTCATGCGCTGGCCGTGGCCTTCGCCTTCGCGCGCTACGGTCAGGCCGCATGGCTGTTCAAGCTTCCCGATTATCCTCCGCCGCCCGTGCCGCAGGGCTACGGCTACGGCTTGCCCGTGCTGTATTGCGTCTGGATCGGGGTCGTCCTGATGTTGTATCCTGTTTGCCGGTGGTACGCGGGCGTCAAGAAGCGCCGCGGTGGCCGGTTGAGCTATCTCTGAAAGAGAAACGCGGTGAGAAAAGAAACGCGATTCGCGATGAGAGCAGCTCTTGCGATCCTGCTGGCATTCGGAGCGCGGCTATCGATCGGATGCGGCGACGGCAACATTGTCATCGCGGGATTTTTCAGCGGCTCGGTCGACTTCGGCGGCGGGACGCTCAATAGCGCGGGGGGCGAGGATATCTTCGCGGCGAAATTCAGCCTCCGGTGACGCTATAACGTCTTGACGTCATGACGCTATGGTGCTATACTGGCTCGTGGAGGTGATTTCCATGAGTGAGACCGCCAAGCGTTCCACCATCTACTTCAAGCCCGCACTTCATCGCGCCCTTCGGATCAAAGCGGCCGATACGCAGCGGAGCGTGTCAGATCTCGTCAACGACGCGGTCCAGTCGGCGCTTCGCGAGGACGAGGAGGACCTCTCCGCGTTCGCCGACCGCGCGAAGGAGCCGACCGTAACGTACGAGGCGCTGCTGAAAGACCTGAAAGCCCATGGGAAAATCTAAGCTGGCTTTCAAGAAATCCGTCGCCAGGGATCTCCGCGGCATTCCGAACAAGGACGTCGCACGAATATTGAAATGCTTCGAAGCGCTGTCGGAGGACCCTCGCGCTCCCGGCTGCGAGAAGCTATCGGGCCGCGAGCGATATCGCCTTCGCCAGGGCGTCTATCGCATCGTCTACGAGATCAGAGACGACGTGCTGCTCATTGTCGTCGTGAAGGTCGGGCACAGACGCGACGTGTATCGATACTCCGGGAGGAAGTGAAGCCGTGACGAAATCGACATGGATCTTTGCCGTATGCCTGATTCTCGCCTCGTGCAGGGGCGAGAGCGCGGCCCGCGGATGCGATGATCGATATCGACACCCACAGCCTTCAGATCCATCGCGAGGGTAAAGGCGCCCCCGCGATCGTCTTCGACGCCGGCATCACGGACGGCATCGACAAGCTGCGGCCGCTCGCGGCGCGAAGATTGCGTAGTGGCGTTCATCCCGATCATCTGGTATAGTACCTGACGATAGGCCATCGATCCGCAATCCCAACAGAAAACACTGCAGGGGATTCCGTGAAGGAGATATCTGTCATGGATCACAGCCCTACCGAGTCGGTCATCAATCGCATCGCCTTTATCGGCAATTACCTGCCGCGCCAGTGCGGCATCGCCACCTTCACCACCGATCTATGCGAAGCCGTCGCGAACGAATACCGCGGCACGACGTGCATCGCGCTGCCCGTCAACGATACGGAAGAGGGCTACGACTATCCGACCCGCGTGCGCTTCGAGCTCATCGAAAAGGACGTCGATTCGTATCTCCGCGCCGCCGACTTCCTGAACATCAACAACGTCGATATGGTCAGCCTGCAATTCGAATACGGCATCTTCGGCGGGCGAACGGGCAGCCACATTCTCGCGCTGCTGCGCGAACTTGCGCATGCCCATCGTCACGACCCTGCACACGATCCTGCGCGAGCCCAGTCCCGATCAACGCCGGGTCATGGAGGCGACGGCGGCCCTGTCCGATCGGCTGGTCGTCATGAGCGAGCGCGGCGCGGAATTCCTGCGGGAGATCTACAAGGTGTCGCCGGAGAAGATCGACGTGATCCCGCACGGCATTCCGGACGTGCCCTTCGTCGATCCGAGTTTCCACAAGGACCGGTTCGGCATCGAAGGCAAGATCGTCCTGCTCAGCTTCGGCCTCCTCTCGGCGAACAAGGGCATCGAGAACGTCATCGCCGCCCTGCCCGCGATCGTCAAACGCTATCCGAACGTCGTGTACCTCATACTCGGCGTCACCCATCCGCATGTGATTCAGCACGAGGGGGAGACCTACCGGTTGTCGCTGCAATGGCTGGCCCAGGAAAAAGGGGTGGAGGCGAACGTCATTTTCTACAACCGATTCGTCAGCCTGGAAGAGCTGAACGAGTTCATCGGCGCGGCGGATATCTACATCACGCCGTACCTCAACGTGCAGCAGATCGCCTCGGGCACTCTCGCGTACACGGTGGGGGCGGGCAAGGCAGTGATCTCGACGCCGTACTGGTACGCGGAGGAGCTGCTCGCCGACGGGCGCGGCGCCCTGGTGCCGTTCAAGGATCCGGCGGCGCTCGCCGATCAGGTGATCGATCTCCTGGACAACGAAGCCAAGCGGCACGCGATGCGCAAGCGCGCGTATATGTTCGGCCGGGCGATGATCTGGCCGGAAGTCGCCCGCCGTTACATGGAGAGCTTTGAGCGGGCCCGCGCCGAACGCCGGCATTTCGTCCCGCCCGGCTTCACGGCGAGGGTGCTCGATCAGCATCCGGGCGAGCTGCCTCCGCTCAAGCTCGATCATCTGCGCCACATGACGGACGAGACCGGCATGCTGCAGCACGCCATTTTCACCGTGCCCAACTACCGCGAGGGCTATACGACCGACGACAACGCCCGCGCCCTGATGGTCGGCGCGCTGCTCGAAGCCCTGGGGAGCGGAGAGGCGATCGAGCTCGCTTCGCGTTATCTTGCGTTCATCTGGTACGCCTTCAATACCGAAACCGGACGCTTCCGCAACTTCATGGATTATCGGCGCCACTGGTTGGAACCGGGCGGCTCAGACGACAGCCACGGCCGCGCGCTCTGGGCGCTCGGCACGGTGCTGGGCCGATCGAACGCGGCCGCCCTGCAGAGCATGGCAGGCCGCGTGTTCGAGCAGGCGCTCCCCGCCATTCTCGACACGAGCAGCCCGCGCGCATGGGCCTTCGCGCTCATCGGCATCCACGAATATCTCCAGCGCTTCGCCGGCGACCGCCGGGCCGGCCAGGTGCGGGAAGAGCTCGCGGGAAGGCTGATGGCGCTGTTCCGGAATAATCGCACGGACGAATGGCGCTGGTTCGAGCCGGGGCTCACCTATTGCAACGCCGCGCTGCCCCATGCGCTGCTCATGTGCGGACAATCGATGCCGAACGCCGCCATGAACGAAGCCGCGTTGGAATCGCTCGCCTGGTTGAGCACGGTGCAGCGCGGCGACGGCGACGCGGGCCACTTCGTCCCGATCGGCTCCAACGGCTTCTACCCGCGCGGCGGCGAGCGGGCCCGATTCGATCAGCAGCCGGTCGAGGCGCAGGCGATGGTCTCGGCGTGCCTGGAAGCCTTTCGGCTCACCGGCGACAAACGCTGGCGCAAGGAAGCGCGCCGCGCCTTCGAATGGTTCCTCGGCCGGAACGATTTGAATCTGCCGATCTACGACCCGACCACCGGCGGGTGCCGCGACGGCCTGCATCCCGACCGCGCGAACGAGAATCAGGGCGCGGAATCGACCCTGGCGTTTCTTCAGGCGTTGCTGGAATTGCGTCTCGCGGAGAACGCTCCGCCATCGATGGAGGTTCGACCGCAATGACGTGTCGATATACGGAACTCTTCTGCCGCCACAAGCTCAATCCCATCCTGACCGCCGCGGATTGGCCCTATCCCGTGAACAGCGTGTTCAATCCCGGCGCGACGCTCTTGAGCGACGGCACGACCCTGCTCCTCTGCCGCGTGGAGGATCGACGGGGGCTCTCCCACCTGTGCGCGGCCCGTTCGGCCAACGGCGTGGACGGCTGGAAGATCGATCCCCAACCCACGCTGGTGGGCGATCCCGAGCATTACCCGGAAGAAAAGTGGGGCATCGAAGACCCGCGCATCACCTATGTCCCCGAGCTCCGCAACTATGCCGTCGTCTATACGGCTTTTACCCGAGACGGACCCGGGGTGGCGCTGGCGCTCACGGAAGATTTCCACACCTTCGAGCGTTTCGGCGTCATCATGGCGCCGGAAGACAAGGACGCAGCCCTGCTGCCGCGTCGGATCGGCGATCACTGGGCGCTGATACATCGCCCGGTGAGCGCGCCGGGCGCGCACATGTGGATTTCGTACTCGTCCGATCTGCGGCAATGGGGGAGCCACAAGCTGATGCTGGAGGCCCGGAAGGGCGCCTGGTGGGACGCCAACAAGATCGGCCTCTCGCCCCCGCCCATCGAGACTCCGGAGGGTTGGCTGGTGATCTACCACGGCGTGAAGCAAACCGCGGCCGGCTGCCTGTACCGGCTCGGGCTGGCCTTGTTCGATCTGCATTCTCCGGAGCGTTGCCTGAGACGCGGGAGCGAATGGATCTTCGGCCCGGAAGAACCCTACGAGCAGCGCGGCGACGTGGGCTACGTCGTCTTTCCGTGCGGCTACACGCTGGCTCCCGACGGCGACACCCTCCGCCTGTACTACGGCGCGGCCGATTCGAGCGTCGCGCTCGCCACCGGCAGCGTTCGCGCCATGCTCGAGTGGCTGAAACGGCAGCCATAGAGAAGATGAGCTCTCATGAGCCTGGCCGCCCCACCAAAATAAATAAGAAAGAAATACTTGACATAATGTAAGAAATAGCTTACATTGGTCATATGATAGATTCACGTCCTGAACCGGGGAGGTCGAGATGAACGAGATGAAGATGATTATAGGGCTCATTATCGCGCTCGTAGCGGCGTTCGGGGCTTTCTACATCGCCGTGCGTTCGGCCCAGCGGCGGCTCCCGCCGATCGTGCTCCCGCCCGGCGAGAGCATGCCGGCGACCGCGCTCCAGCGCCTCGCGCGCCGGACTCTCGCCGTCGTAGTCGCTCCTGACGCTCGCGGCCGCGGCGGTCGTCGCCGTGCGCGGGGTCCAGGCCTGGTGGGAGAGGGACGCCGTCCGGCTCCCGGCCACCGGGCTCCTCGTCGCCGCGATGCTCGTGTACGCCTACTACACGAGCCGCATCTGGAGCTGGACCGCCCGTGAGGACGGGCCGCTCGACGAGCGCGATCGCGCGATCGCAGCCGCCTCTCACGCGGGGCAGGCGCCCGCGATGCTCGTCACGCTCGCGGCCTGGATGATCGGGCTCATCGAGACGCATCAGGGCGCCGGCCTGATCCCCTCGGGCTTTCTCTATCTCATCTTCTGGTCGTGTCTCATGGTGGGCGTCATCGCCCAGCTCGCGGGCGTCGTGATCGGCTACCGGAGGAGCTAGCCATGCCCAAAGCGACGATTCGGAACGAGATTCGGCGTCTGCGGTTCGAGCACGGCGAGATGACGCAGCAGGAGCTGGCCGATCGCGCGGGGTGCACGCGGCAGACGATCATCGTGCTCGAGCAGCAGCGCTACGTGCCGTCGCTGCTCCTCGCGTTCAAGATCGCGAAGGTGTTCGGCGCGACGGTCGAGGAGATATTCAAGCTCGAGGAGAAGTGACGCTGCTCGAGAAATCCGCTCGAGAAACCGATCGAGAAATCCGGTCTTGAACGACGCCTCCTTTCGGAGTAGGATGCTTTCATCCCAAGGGAGGCAATCCATGGACAAACGAAGCCTTTGGTCGCGCGTTCTCGTCATCGCCGGGCTCGTCGTCATGCTGGTCGGGGCCATCGATCCGCTCGAGGGATCCCTCGTCATTCTCCCGGGATCCATCCTGGTCGCGGTCGGGGCGCTGTGGGGGTGGGGCATCGTCGGAGGCATTCTGAAACTTCGAGAGAGGAGAAAGGAAGGAATATTATGAGGCAAACCGCTATCGCGATTTTCGCCGCCTGTTCGCTCGCAGCAGTCGCGGCGCCCGCGAGCGCCGATCCGGTGCAGTGGGCGACGAACGGGCACTGGTATGAGGCCGTCGAGCCGTCGGGAGGGCTCAACTGGGAGTCGGCCGACCAGGCCGCGCGGGCCCGGACGTGGTTGGGGATTCCGGGGCACCTCGCGACCATCACGAGCCAGGGGGAACAGGATTTCATCGCCGCCCTGCTCGGCGGCGCCAACTACTGGCTCGCCGGGTACCAGGATCCGACGAGCTCTCTCCCCGCCGACGATTGGCATTGGCAGACCTCCGAGCCCTGGACCTACACGAACTGGCAGCCGGGCGAGCCCAACGACTACATGGGATCTGAGTCGTGCCTGCAGATCTACAACGTAACCTTAGGCACATGGAACGATATTGCCTGCACGGAGAATTGCGGGTACCTCGTGGAATACGACGGGCTCGTCTCCGTGGAGCCGACGACGTGGGGGATGATCAAGGCGCTCTTCGGCGCCTCGTCGAAGTGAGCGGGGAGAACGGGCGTGATGCATATCGGTGAAACGCTTCGCAGGCCCCGGATCGCGCAACGGAAAGGAGCATAATGCCTCAATTCACCGCGGTAACGGACCGAGCGACGATCCTTCGAATCATGGCCTCCAAGAGGCGCCGGGAATTGATTTGCACGATTGTCTGGGCGGTCATCGTTATCCCCGGGGTCGCCTATGTCTTGGTATCGAAGCAAGTCGACCGCGGACCCGGATTGCCGCTGATGGGTCTGTTCCTCGTGGCTCTCATAGGGTCCGCCTACTCCTACGTGAACTCGCGATGCCCCGCGTGCGACACGGCAATCGGCTCGGCAGTCAGACGCGCCCGCTATCTGTCCGGGATGCGGAGCGCAGCTCGTGCCCGACGAGAAGCTCGTCAAGCCCGCAGCGGTCGGCGATGAAGAGAAAGGGCGGGAGTAATGGATACTATGTGCCGGAAGGCGCTTTGTATCGCGGGACTCGCGGCATTCCTCGGCATGTGCGCGTCCCCGGCCGGAGCGGAAATAAGAATCGGCGTCAAGGGCGGAGGATCATTCGCGTCGCAGAACGCGGGCGGCGACTTGTTTCCCGGCATCGAACGATCGAATCGGACGGGATTCGCGGTGGGGGCGATCTGCGAGTTTCCTCTCGGCCCGGTTCTCCGGTTGCGGGCGGAGCCGATGTACGTGCAGAAAGGATCCGAAACCGATTGGCCCGCCGGATACGACTATAACGATAACACCTTGAAGCTCGATTACCTGGTGCTCGCGCTGAACCTCAAAGCGGGCATGGACTACGGCGCCTTCAACCCGTTCGTATTCGCCGGGCCGTACATCGGCTATCCTCTGTCCGACAAGAACGTCCTGAAGAGCGACGGAAGCTCGCAGAGCGCGTGGATGCAGGCGCTCGATCTCGGTATCGATTTCGGCGTCGGCGCCGGCTACCGGCTGAATGAGAATATGTGGATGACAATCGACGCGAGATATTCGCTCGGCCTGAAAGACACCGACGATAACCCTCAGGCGTCATTCAGGAATCGAGGGGTGCTGGTGCTCGCGGGATTGCTGTTTGGATTGTGAAAGGAGGAGCCATGGCGACGCAGATCTTCGTGAACCTGCCGGTCAAGGATCTCAAGAGATCCGTTGAGTTCTTCACGAAGCTGGGCTACACGTTCAATCCTCAGTTTACCGACGAGAACGCCACCTGCATGATCGTGGGGGAGAACATATTCGTCATGCTGCTGGTCGAGAAGTTCTTCAAGTCATTCATCAAGAAAGAGCTTTGCGACGCGACGAAATACACCGAGACGATCGTGGCTCTGTCCCTCGAGAGCCGCGCGAAGGTCGATAAAACGGTCGCCAAGGCCGTCGCCGCCGGCGCCGCCACTCCCACGGAATCCAAAGACTACGGGTTCATGTATCAATCCGGCTTCCAGGATCTCGACGGGCATCTCTGGGAGGTCTTCTATATGGAGCCGGGCGCCGCGGGGCAAGCGTGAGCGGAGAATGTCGAGCCGGCATAGTAAGGGTGTAATCCAGTCGAGCCGCTCATCACTCCGAAATGGATTTCCTGAAGATTTTAGTTGCAATCTGGACTAATAGTTGCTACTTTAATATTGAGTTGAGACTTTGATATTTAGTTTCAACTTTAATATTAACTGGCAACTGGAGCTAAGTGATGAAAAATGAATCGGATTACCGCCCTGACGGCCATTGGCAAGACCTCTGGGTCGAGGTCAAGTCCAGGACTCACGGCTTCCGCAGCCTCCGCGGAGGCCTGCTGGAATTTGCCTACTGGCTCGCCGCTCACCCGCAAGATCGCGGGCTGCTGGTGCTCGCGGACTCGCGAATCACCGAGAAACGGCTGCAAGAGGAGTGGCAGCATGCCGCACAGGTTATCAGCCCGGACATTATGCGGCGGTTGGCTTTTGCATGGCGCAGGGATGGACAGTACCTGGGTCTTCCGCAGGATCTCGGTCAGGATTTCCACGAATGGCTGGATCGCCTCGTCAGGGGAGAATCGCTCAGGGGCAGGCCAGGAGAGTCCTACTTCACCATTCTTCAGATTCTGCTGCATGAGTGGCTGCTCGGCAAAGGGCCGATGACCCGTGCGTGGCTCGGGCATGTGACCGGTTTCAGCTACCCGACGGTTGCCGCCGCCCTTCGGCGCCTCGATCCTTACCTCCTGCGGCACTCGGACCGGCGGATCGAATTGAAATACTTTCCGCGCGAAGAGTGGGCGCGGCTCCTCGCCGTTTCCGATCGCGTCCGGGGGACGGTTCGCTTCGCCGTCCCTTCGGGGGAATCCCGCTCGCCGGAGGATCATCTCGAGCGGCTCGAGAAACTCGGCGTGAAGAACATCGCCATCGGGGGTGTGCTCGGGGCCCGGCACTACGATCCCAACCTCGATCTCGTGGGCACGCCGCGCCTGGATCTCTCGGTCCATAGTCCCGGGCAACGGGCGGATCTCGGTTTCATAAAGACGCTCGACCCCGCGCTGCAGCCGGTGCAAAACAGCCTCCAGCCGACCAATGTCGCCGTTCACGTCATTCGCCGCGCGGAATCGTTCTTCACGCCGCGCGTCGATGGTTTGCCTTGGGCCGATCCTGTGGAATGTCTCCTGGACCTTCATGAAGGCCGCCTGCAGCTGCAGGCGAATGAATTCCTTCGTCATCTCGAAGCTCGGCGATCGGGGGCGAAATGAGAGAGGAATACAAGGTAGTCTCTCCAATTCAGGTCCTCGCCGAAGTGGCAGGCGCGATTCCGGCGGAAGTGCGTCCGAATATCATTCCGGTCGCGAGTGGACGCGATTGTCGCTACCATCCGGCGAGCACTATGGCCTTCCCAGCTTCGCGTTTACCTCCGTCGCCGTTTTCGACGACACAAATGACCGACTTCGGCATTCGTTGCGCTCGTCCCGAAATGATGGCTCTTGCCAATCTGCTGGAGAATCAACGAATCAAAGAGGACCTTATCGCGGATACGGATATCAAGCGCAGCAACAAGGACCTCGGGCGCGTGCTTGCCATCGCCTGGCTCACGCAGCTGAAGACGCTGGAAACATGGTCCGGAGTGTGGGAGAAGGCGCTTCATACTTGTTTCCCGCATCGCTGGCGCGAGCTCGCGGGTCGCACCGGCGCGGGGCTTCGAGAGCTGCTGGCAAGCCCGGGCGACCTCCAGCAAGCTGCCGAAACATGTGCCAATAGCCTTCTTGCCGGCAAGAACGTGGATTCAGAGCAGCTCGATGCGATCGGACAGAGACTCCTTGCTCTGGCCATCGTGCCGCTTGAACAAAAGGCGAAGCTATGATCGCCGCGATGCATTGAACAGATAGGATTGTGCCATGCTCGGCGCCATCGCCGGAGACATCATCGGGTCCGTCCACGAATACTCGGGCACAAGGCGCGCGGACTTTCCCCTGTTCGTCCCGGAGAGCGACTTCACCGACGACACCGTGCTCACGATCGCCGTCGCCGACTGCCTGCTCACGGGCGCCCCGTACGTCGACAAATTCCACGAGTACGCGCGCGCAAACCTCTACCGGGGATACGGGGAGGGATTCGCGCGGTGGGTCCAGTCCGGCTCCCGGGAACCCTATAACAGCTGGGGAAACGGCTCGGCCATGCGGGTGAGCCCCGTGGGCTGGGCCTTCGGCACGCTCGACGAGACGCTCGCGGAGGCCGCGCGGAGCGCCGAAGTCACCCACAATCATCCCGAAGGCATCAAGGGCGCTCAGGCGACGGCGTCGGCGATCTTCCTCGCGCGGCACGGGGAATCGAAGGCCGGCATCCGCGGGTTCATTCAGGAGCGATTCGGATACGATTTGAACCGGACGATCGAGAGCATCCGGCCGGGCTACTCGTTCGACGAGTCGTGCCAGGGCACCGTGCCCGAGGCGATCATCGCCGTTCTCGACTCCACCGATTACGAGAATGCGATCAGGCTCGCGATCTCTCTCGGCGGCGACGCCGACACGCTGGCCTGCATCGCGGGCGGGATCGCCGAGGCCTTCTACGGCGGGGTGCCGAAGGACATCGCCGAGCGAGCCATGGCGAAGTTGGATGACGGGCTCCGGAAGACGGTCGAGGGGTTCTATGAAGCGTATGGAATGACCATGCCCTGATAATTCGGCAAATCCCCAGAGCGGTCGGCATGCGCCGCGAGGCGCATTTCGTGGAGAGCCTGTGGTTCAAGGGCGCCTGGGCCGGCATGCGCGCTCAGCGAGCCAGCACCATTTTCTTGGAAATCTCCGTCGTTCCCGCCCTGAGGCGATAGAAGTACACCCCCGAACTCACCTGTCGCCCGTTTCTATCGCGTCCATTCCATGTCGCGACGTGACTGCCCTTGTCTCGATAGCCCTCGGTGAGGCGGGCGACCAGAGCTCCGTCCACGCCATACACGTCGAGAGCGACGGAGCATCCCTCCGGCAAATAGTATCGAATCTCCGTCGATGGATTGAAGGGGTTGGGAAAATTCTGATGGAGGCTCATGGAAACGGTCGGCACATCAGCGCCGGTCAGCGGCACTACGCCATCGCTGTTTATTCTCTGGGCATATATATCCGCGCTGTCGTCGCGGGCGTCATTCCACGTGACAATCGCCCCACCGGCGCCATCGGATACGATTTGTTGGTTGTACTGGTCTCCCGTCGCCGTGCAGAGGGAAACGCCGTCGGGCGTCCACTCAAGGCCTCCCGAGGCATTCACCCGCTGGGCGTAGATGTCCTTGCTCCCGCCACGGTCGTCCGCCCACGTGACAATCGCCTCGCCGGCGCCATCGGGGATGATTTGGGGCGACCACTGATTGTCATCCGTCGCGCAGATGGGAACGCCATCGGATGCCCACTCAAGGGCTCCCGAGGCATTCATCCGCTGGGCATAAACATCGGCGCCCGCCCGATACTCCTCCCACGCAACAATCGCTCCGCCGGCGCCATCGGAAGCTATTTTGGGATCAAACTGCGCATCGCCGTCACCGCGCAGAGAAGCACGCCATTGGATGTCCACTGAGGAGTCCCCGAGGCATTCACCTGCCGGGCATAGATCTGGCAAATGCCGGTGCGATAGTCTTGCCAGGTTACAATCGCCCCACCACTACCATCGGAGGCGATCTGAGGAGAGGCCTCGTCATTAGTCGGCGTGCAGAGGAGCACGCCGTTGGATGTCCACTGGGGAGTTCCCGAGGAATTCACGCGCCGAACGTAGACGCCAGGGTTGCTGCTGCGGCCGTCGTTCCAGGCGACGATCGCCCCACCGGCGCCATCGGATACAATTGGTCCGTCGCACTGATCTCCGTTCGCCGTGCAGAGAGCCACGCCGGTGGTCGACCACTGGACGCTCCCCGAGGCATTCACCCGCTGGGCATAGATATCCCAACTCCCGCTGCGATCATCCATCCACGATACAACAGCCCCGCCGGCGTCATCGGAGATGATTCGTGGATTGCCCTGATTTCCCGCCGCCGTGCAGAGGCGCACGCCACCGGGCGTCCACTGGACAACTCCCGAATGCATTCACCCGTTGGGCAAAGACGGACAAGTATCCGCCGATAAAGTCGTGCCACACGACAATCGCCCCGCCGGCGCCATCGGGAGCGATGGCGCGAGATTCCTCATCGCCCGGCGCAGCGCCGATGGCGACACCGCCGGCAGCCCACAACTCCGAGCCATTGGCATCGACCCTTTGGGCATAGATACCAGGGAGGCTGCTACGGTAGTCCCTCCAGACGATAATAGCTCCACCCGAGCTATCGGAAATGAGGAGCGGGAAATCTTGACTGCTGTCTGCCGTGCAGATGGCCATTCCATCCGGCGCCCACTGCGCCCAGGCAGATTGAACGCCCACCACCTGAAGAAGAATCGCCAGCGCGAATAAGAGCTTATTGAGCTTTATCATAAACCCCCCTTGCAGAGCAGCACCGAGATGACTCTTAAAGTCATTGATAATAGCATACTTGAGCCAGGAATGGAATCGGCAAAATGATGTGATTCGGTCTCGCGAGAGTGTTCCAGGGCCGGGGGCTCGCGACGGTAGGCGCTCGGAGCCTCACCCGGCGCGGTCCCCTCCGCGCTCTAGTCTGATCCTTCTCTTTATCACGGGGAATGATTCTTGCAGTCTGCAAACAGATTCTGCGCTCAGTATATCGTCCGCCAACAGGAGGAGAACCCCTTGAAGAGAGATATTGGAGCAATTCACTTTCTGGCCCTGGCGATTCTGGCGCTTGCGATCGGCACAGCCCACGGCCAGTCCACAGGATACGTCGTCGGATGGGGGGATCAGATCATCGTCGAGCCGGCAGCGCTCAACAGCTTCATCGCCGTCTCGGCCGGCATATGGGCACAACCTGGGGCTCAAGTCCGACGGGACGATCGTGGCCTGGGGGCGAAACAGTATCGGCCAGTGCAACGTCCCCGCGCCGAACGCGGACTTCGTCGGCCGTCGCGGCGGGCAGGTACCACAGCCTGGGGCTCAAGTCCGACGGGACGATCGTGGCCTGGGGGGGCAACGACTATGGCCAGTGCGACGTCCCCGCGCCGAACGCCGACTTCGTGGCGGTCGCGGCGGGCTGGGGACACAGCCTGGGACTCAAGTCCGACGGGACGATCGTGGCCTGGGGGGACAACAGCTATGGCCAGTGCAACGTCCCCGCGCCCAACGCCGACTTCGTGGCGATCGCGGCGGGCATCGGCTCACAGCCTGGGCCTCAAGTCCGACGGCACGATCGTGGCCTGGGGGTGCAACAACTATGGCCAGTGCGACGTCCCCGCGCCGAACGCCGACTTCGTGGCGGTCGCGGCGGGCAGCGTATCACAGCCTGGGCCTCAAGTCCGACGGGACGATCGTGGCCTGGGGGGACAACGACTACGGCCAGTGCGACGTCCCCGCGCCGAACGCCGACTTCGTGGCGGTCGCGGGGGGCGAGTATCACAGCCTGGGGCTCAAGTCCGACGGGACGATCGTGGCCTGGGGGAGACAACGACTATGGCCAGTGCAACGTTCCCGCGCCGAACGCCGACTTCGTGGCGGTCGCGGCGGGCGCGTATCACAGCCTGGGCCTCAAGTCCGACGGGACGATCGTGGCCTGGGGGGGCAACGACTACGGCCAGTGCAACGTTCCCTGCGCCGAACGCGGACTTCGTGGCGGTCGCGGGGGGCGAGTATCACAGCCTGGGCCTCAAGTCCGACGGGACGATCGTGGCCTGGGGGGACAACGGCTATGGCCAGTGCAACGTCCCCGCGCCGAACGCCGACTTCGTGGCGGTCGCGGCGGGCGACGATCACAGCCTGGGCCTGAAGTCCGACGGGACGATCGTGGCCTGGGGGGACAACGAGCTACGGCCAGTGCAACGTCCCCGCGCCGAACGCCGACTTCGTGGCGGTCGCGGGGGGCGGCTATCACAGCCTGGGCCTCAAGTCCGACGGGACGATCGTGGCCTGGGGGTGCAACGACTACGGCCAGTGCAACGTCCCCGCGCCGAACGCCGACTTCGTGGCGGTCGCGGCGGGCGGTGCTCACAGCCTGGGCCTCAAGTCCGACGGGACGATCGTGGCCTGGGGGGACAACGACTATGGCCAGTGCAACGTCCCCGCGCCCAACGCGGACTTCGTGGCGGTCGCGGCGGGCGGGGATCACAGCCTGGGCCTCAAGTCCGACGGGACGATCGTGGCCTGGGGAGACAACGACTACGGCCAGTGCAACGTCCCCGCGCCGAACGCGGACTTCGTGGCGGTCGCGGCGGGCAGGATCACAGCCTGGGCCTCAAGTCCGACGGGACGATCGTGGCCTGGGGAGACAACGAGCTATGGCCAGTGCAACGTTCCCTCGCCGAACGCGGACTTCGTCGCCGTCGCGGGAGGCGGATCTCACAGCCTGGGCCTGGTAAATCCGAGCACCCTGTCGCCGTCGCATTCAGCAATGTCGCCGCCGATTCTCGAGACGGCGCCATCGTGCTCCGATGGGGGAGCGCGGCGGATGAAGCGCTGCGCGGCTACCTGCTGTATCGCGCGCGGCGGGCCGAAGATTTCTCATGCATCACCGGTAGCCCTCTTTCGCCGAACGCGAGAAGCTACGAAGACAGATCGATCGAACCGGGGCAGGAGTATCGCTACGTCGTCGCGGCTCTCACGCTCGACGGCCGCGAGATCCGCTCGCCCGAGGTGATCGCCCGCAGCGAAGCTCCGTCGCTCGCGCTCGATCAGAACGTTCCCAATCCTTTCAATCCGAGTACGACGATCGGATTTTCTCTGCCGGGCGCGGAGCACGTGCGTCTCGATATCTACGATATCGGGGGGCGCCTGGTGCGGCGTCTCGTCGATAGTCCGACGCAGGCGGGGCATCACGGAATAGAGTGGAACGGGAAGGACGCTCATGGGCG
>CAWJVO010000002.1:0-130683 GCA_963846325.1 uncultured bacterium | reverse complement strand
TCCGACGACACGCAGCGATGCGATCGATTTCGTAAAGGGCTTCCTGGTGCTCGCCATGGTGGGCTTCCATGCCCTGAACTATTTCGTCGACGGCATGCCGCGCATCTATGGCTACGTTTATTACGTCGGGCCCGCGTTCATTTTCTTCTCCGGGATCGTGTGCGGAACCATCTACTTCGACAAGTTCAACGAGGACAGGAAATATGTCTCTTTGAGACTGCTTGTGCGCAGCATGAAGCTGGCGGCGCTATTCCTGGGGCTCAATATTCTGATTAATGTGCTGTTCAGCGAAAACTACGGCGGGCGGCGCCTCGGACTCGATCTGATTCTCGATAATCTGGGTTCGGTTTTTCTGAACGGCAATCCTCCCTTGATGGCTTTCGAAATCCTTCTTCCGATAGCGTATGTCCTTTTGCTTTCCGTTCTGCTCCTGCGATTCGCCGGTCACAAGTACCTCAACTATATCCTGCTGATCGCGGCCGTATGCGCGCTGTCCGCGCGGCGCGTGGAGATGGTGTACAACCTCTATTACGGTCTCTTCGGGGTGGCGGGCGTCTATGCGGGACTGATATGCACCGAATTGGCGCCGAGATTGAGGAGCAGATTGACCGGATTGGCGGTCGCGATGATCCTGCTCGTGTACCTGGTCTTCTTGATACCTGAAAAGACCATCATCGGAAGGCATCTGCTGCTGTACTTCATATATGTTGCCGTCGTCGTGGCGGCCGCGTATCTCCTGGGGCGTTTTCTGGGATCCGGGCGGTTTCTTTCGCGAATCGTCGTCAGACTGGGCCGGTACTCTTTGTATCTCTATATCGCCCAAATATTCCTTCTTCAGATCCTGTACCGTTTGGGCGTTTCCAGGGCCGAGTTCGCGCCGGTGAAGATCCTCGCTGTCGTCGTATCCGTCAGCTGCCTGCTGGCGGCGCTCTCTTACGCCACCGACTATGTACGCGGGCGTCTTTCGATTGCGACAGGATTTATCGATTCATATTCGCGTAGAATGTTCGGCCCGATATTGCAATGCCCGGTGAAAAGGCGTATACTCGCGAGCGCGATGGATACAAAACCCATTCAGAAGATCCGAAAAACGTGTCGGGAGAGGTTCTTCCGGGAGAACCGCTCGCGCGTCATACGACGTACCGCGTCGGCGGCAAGGCCGAGCTTTTCGTCGTTCCGCGGGACGCCGACGACGCAGCTCGCGTTTTCTCCTTCGTGAAGAGCGAGGGCGTGCCTCTCGTCGTCATCGGCGCGGGCTCGAACGTCATCGCCCCCGACGAAGGGATCGACGGAGTCGTGCTGCGAACGGCGGCCGCGTCGGCGCGGATAGTGTATCTCGGTGGCGGCAGGGTCAGGGCCGACGCCGGCGTGCCGCTCCTCGATCTCGTGCGGGCGGCGGCGTCTCGCGGGCTCCGCGGGCTCGAGCCGCTCGCGGGCATTCCGGGAACGGTCGGCGGCGCGGTCGTGATGAACGCGGGCACGCGCGAAACCGAGACGGCGGGGCTCCTGAGCCGCGTCGAGGCGCTGACCTCGACGGGGCGGAGGCGGACGCTCGCGGCGGCGGAATGCTCGTTCGGGTATCGCCGGAGCGTCTTTCTCGGAACCGACTGGTTCATCCTCGGCGCGGAGTTCAGGCTCGCTCGCGGCGACGCCGCCGAGAGCGTCGAGACGGTGAACTCGTTTCTCAAGGATCGCGAGAGCAAGTATCCGCTCGATCTCCCGAGCGCCGGAAGCGTGTTCAAGAGACCGCGCGGCGACTACGCCGGGCGTCTCATCGAACTGGCCGGCTGCAAGGGGATGCGCGTCGGCGGAGCCCTCGTGAGCGAGCGGCACGCGAATTTCATCGTCAACGCGGGATCCGCGACGGCGTCCGACATCATGGAGCTCATCGCTCGGGTCCGCAGGGCGGTCTACGACGCAACGGGAACGTACCTCGAGCTCGAGCAGATTCCGCTCGGTGTGCACGCTTCATGCATAGAGCGCTCTCGTTTGTCATGATACTCCTGTTGAAGGGCCCCGGGAGGCACGCGGCCGCATGAGCACGATAATCGATTCTTACCCCTTGTCGCCGCTGCAGGAAGGGATGCTCTTCAACGCCCTGTATGCGCCGCACTCGGGCGTCGACATATCCCAGTTTGTCTGCCGAATGCACCATTCCCTCGACGTTTCAGCGTTCAAGACCGCATGGAGCAGGGTCGTTTCACGGCATGCTGTCTCTGCGAACAGGATTCAACTGGGAAGGGATCGAAGAGCCGCGTCAGATGATCTATGACGAGGCGGAGCTTGAGTTCGAAGTTGCGGATGTCAAAGGACTACCGGCAGGGGAACGGAAGAACGCCTCGATAGTCACCTTGGGGCTGACCGTCGCCGCGGCTTCGACGTAACAAAGCCTCCGCTCATTCGCATCGCCGTCTTTCTGGTATCTGACGATGAGAATGTCTTCGTATGGTCTCTCCATCATCTGCCCCTTGACGCCATCTCTTGTGTGATCATCATCAAAGAGGTATTCGCCATCTATGAGGCAATGGTCGAGGGCAGAGCAGTTGCGCTTGGCGAGCCGGTTCCCTATCGGAAGTACATCGAGTGGTTGCAGACGCAGGACATTGCTGCCGCCGAACGCTTCTGGCGCGCGACGCTCAAGGGATTCACGACGCCCGTTTCGATTTCGGTTGCTCACGATGTCAGAAACTCGCGAAGACAGCAGGGTCGTTCGGTGAGAAGGAAATCACCTTGCCGCACGGGATCAAGCCAGCGCTCAAGGCCGATGGCGAACGGAGAACGGCTTTACGCTCTACACATGCTTCGCGGGCGCCTGGGCCATTCTGCTGAGCAGATACAGCGGCGCCAGCGATGTCGTCTTTGCCTCAATCAGGGGTGGCCGCGGAGTCCCGATTGAAGGAGCCGCTTCGATCGTCGGCCTGCTCATCAATACCCTTCCCATTCGCGCTCGAGCGGATGAGAAGAAGCCGCTTCTTACATTCCTGAAGGAGCTCCGGGAGCAGCATGTCGCGGCGCGTGCATTCGAGCACAGTCCCCTCGCGAAGATTCAGCGGTGGAGCGAGGTTCAACCCGGAATCCCTCTATTCGAAAGTTTCATAAACTATCGGAACGTTCCCTGGGATTGGATGCTCAATTCGTTCGGCGGATATTTCCTCAAGCAAGAGTGGACGGTTCGGCAACAGGCTAATATTCCCCTCAGTCTTGATATTTACGAGGAGCCCGAACTCCGCATCGTCGCTTACTATGACACTTCTCTCTTCGACGCAGCGGCGATAGAAGCGATGCTCGGGCATTACCGGACGCTCCTCGAGGGCTTCGCCGCGAATCCGCGCGGCGCGATAGGGGATCTCCCCATGCTCACCGACGCGGACGGAAGACGATCCTCGTCGAATGGAACAAGTCGGAAGCCGACTACCCGCGCGGAAAGACGATCCACGCGCTGTTCGAGGAGCATGCCGCGCGCGCGCCCGGCGCGACCGCCGTCGTACTCGGCGACCGAAGCCTCACCTACGGCGAGCTGAACGAGCGCGCGAACAAGCTCGCGCGCCATCTCAGGAAACGCGGGGTCGGCGTGGGTACGCCCGTCGCCGTCAGCATGGATCGGACCATCGAGATGGTGGTCGCGCTCGTCGGAACGCTCAAGGCCGGCGGCGCATACGTGCCGATGGACCCTTCGTATCCGCAGGAGCGGCTCGCGTTCATGCTCGAGGACACGAACGCGCCGGTGCTCCTCACGGAGGAAAGGATTGCCGGCGGCCTTCCCGGACACGACGCCTATACGATCCGTCTCGACGCGGATTGGGAGACGGTCGCGGGCGAAGAGGGGGATAATCCCGAAGGCGGCGCCGGAGCCGACGATATGGCGTACATCATATATACGTCCGGCTCGACGGGGAAACCGAAAGGGGTGTGCTGCAGGCACAGGAGCGTGCTCAACCTGCTCACCGATTTCGCGCGGCGCTCTCCCGATCTCGGCCGGCGATCGCTGCGGCCTGTGGACGAGCATGAGCTTCGACGCTTCGGTCATGGAAATATTCTCGCCGCTCACGCGGGAGGCGCCCTGTACATCGCATCCGACGCCATCCGATTCGACAGCGGCGTCTATTTCAATTGGCTGAGCGAAAACCGTATATCGGCCGCGTTCGTGCCGCCGCTCATGATGGGCGATCTTCTCGAGTGGATCGTGAAGAATCCGGCCAAGCTCGTTCTGAAGAGGCTCGTCACCGGCCTTGAACCGATCAACGAGAAGCTGCTCGCCGGGATCATGGAGCGCGTGCCGGGACTCGCGATCATCGAACGGATACGGCCCGACCGAAACGACGATCTGCGCGACCCTCTACGACGTTCGTCCCGAAACGGCGCATGACCGGAATACGCCGATCGGCAGACCGGTGCAGAATTCGAAGATATACATTCTCGATCCGTTCATGCGCCCCGTTCCCGTCGGAGTAGCGGGGGAGATCTACATCGGGGGAGAGGGGCTCGCGATCGGGTACCTCAATCGACCCGAGCTCACCGCGGAGCGTTTCGTCCCCGATCCGTTCGGCGGCTATCCGGGCGAGAGGCTCTATCGGACGGGGGATACCGCGCGTTACGCGTCCGACGGCAACATCGATTTCATCGGGCGCGTCGATTACCAGGTGAAGGTGCGCGGTTTCCGCGTCGAGCCGGGAGAGGTCGAGTTCGTCATCCGGCAGCATCCCTCGGTGAAGAACGCGGTCGTGATCGCGAAGGAGGATCGGACGGGCGTGAAGCGGCTCGTCGCGTACGTCGTTCCCGCCGAAGCCGGCGCGGGGGCGTCCGAGCTCCGCGCATTCCTCAAGGACAAGCTCCCCGATTACATGGTGCCGGCGGCGTTCGTCACGATTGCGGAGCTTCCGCTGACGCCGAACGGCAAGCTCGATCGAGCGGCGCTCCCCGAGCCGGAGATCACGCGCGCCGACATCGGGAGCAGATTCGTCGAGCCGCGGGGCGAGATCGAACGACAGCTCGCGCAGATATGGGAGAAGGTCATCGGCATCACGCCGATCGGCGCGACCGACAGCTTCTTCGATCTCGGCGGGCATTCGCTCCTCGCGGTGCGCCTCTTCACGGAGATAACGCGGACGTTCGGGACGGATCTCCCGCTCGCCGCGATCTTTCAGTATCCCACGATCGAGCAGATCGCCGCGCTGATCAGCGGCCAAGGGCTCGCCCGGACGGGGGATTCGCTCGTCGCGATCCGGAGCGCGGGGACCAAGCCTCCCATCTTCTTCGTGCACGCGTACGGCGGCGGCGTATTCTTCTACCGGGAGCTGGCCGATCGTCTCGGACCCGATCAGCCTTTCTACGGCCTCCAGTCGGCCGGGCTCGACGGCAGACGGCCTCCGCATACACGCGTCGACGAGATGGCGGCGCACTATATCCGGGAAATCAAGAAGATCCAGCCGAAGGGGCCCTATTACATCGGCGGCAGATGCCTCGGCGCGTACATCGCGCTCGAGATGGCGAGCCAGCTCAAGCGGCAGGGGGAAACGATCGCGCTGCTCGCCGTTCTCGACAGCTACTGGATTCCCGAGGAGTTCGATCGAGCACGATCGAGGGATCAAGCTCCATCTGCGCAAACTTATCCGAGCGCGGATTCAGGGGGAAGCTGAGCTACATCGTCCAGAATGCCGGCTACCGTCTCGTCAAGACCAAGATGTGGCTCACCCGGGTCGTGAGCCGCGCGTGCTTCGCGTTCGGGAGGGCGGTTCCCCGTTTCATGATGGGTTTCTACGTCGAACGTCTATATCCCCGAAATGCACGAAAAGGCGGAGCAACGATACATTTCCCGCGGTTTACCCAGGGATCATAACTTTCTTCCAGGCGACCGCCGAAATCGAGAGAGATCCCCGGACGTTCTGGGGCAAGCTCACGTCCGAAGGGCTCGAGGTCATCATGGTTCCCGCTTCGCACAAGGATATCCTCGTCGAACCGAATGTGAAGACGCTCGCCGAGAAGCTCGGGGCCGCGCTCGAAAAAGCCCGAAGGGAATCCTGATAGCATGGTAGAGCGATGAGCGGGGAATCGGCGCGGCCCTCCTCCGCGCGGGGGCCGTATGAGCTCGGCGCAGACGAGGCCTGCGTGTGGGCCGCGGCGCTCGATCTCGACGAGCATCGGCTTCGAGCCCTCGACGGCATCCTGTCGAGCGACGAGCGGGAGCGCGCGGGACGGTTCGTCGTTCCTCTTCATGGAAAACGTTTCGTCGCGGCGCGGGGTATTCTGCGGACGATTCTCGCGCGCTGCGCGGGAACGGAGCCGGCGAAGATCGCTTTCTCGTACGGTCCTCGGGGGAAGCCGTTTCTGTCCCCGGCGGCCGGCGCGGACGACATCCGTTTCAACGTGTCCCATGCCGCCGATCGCGCGCTCGTCGCCGTGACGAGGGGACGCGAGATCGGCGTCGATATCGAGTCGATCGACAGGCGCCGGTTCGAAGCGGAGGTCGTTCGCCGTTTCTTCTCGCCTCGCGAGGGGGAGGCGCTCCGCTCGACGCCCGAAGAGGCGCGCGCCGGATTGTTCGCGGCTTTCTGGGCCCGCAAGGAAGCGTGCCTCAAGGCGAGCGGCCTCGGAATCTCGTTTCCGCTCGCGTCGTTCGACGTTTCGGGGGAGGCGAGGGAGCCTCGAGTCGTCGTACCCGGCGGGGACGCCGCGGAGAGCGGGCGCTCGTGGACTCTCGTCGACGTCGAAGCCGTTCCGGGTTTCGCCGCGGCATGCGCGGTGGAGGGCGCCGGGCTGCATGTCATTCGCCGGGAATTCCGCTTCTAGCGTCCGTGAGGCTGCGCAGACCTCTTGCCGATCGAGGCTCTCATATCCCGCCATCTGCTCCCCAGCTTGTCCACGAGAAGCTCCACCTCGTCTATCTTGAACCGCCGTATCGCGAAGTAGTACACGACGAGGTACAGGATCGAGAACGACACCGCGCGGACGACGGGATCGATCTCGATCCACAGGCCCGCGGCGAGAAAGGGAAGCGCGAGCGCCGCGCAGCAGAGGATGGTAAAGAGTCTTCTCCACAGAAAGAGCTCCCGCAGGGAGATGCGATAGAAATGGAGGATTCTGTTCGCCAAATATGCCGTCGTAAGCGAGTTCGGCGACGATGAACGAAAGTGCCGGCGCCATGAAGCCTACCGGCCGGAAGAGGAGGAGAATGAGTCCGATATTGATCGAGAGGCCCAGGACGCTTCCGAAAATGAAATACTTGTTCTGATTGATCGCGCGGAGCGGCGTTCCCATTTCGAAGGATTGGATGACCATCAACGTGAGGTAGATCCTGAAGAGCGGCACCGCCGCGAGATAATCCGCGGTAAACAGCTTCTCGATGAAGATGTGCGCGTAGCAGAAGAACACGGCGTAGACGGGGAACACGATGAAGCAGAAGACGACGTTTGCCCGCCGCCACAGATGGAGTCGCTCCGTGTCCCCGATCTGCGCCATCTCCGGAAAAAGCACGTCCATGACGCTCGATCGCACGATACCCATGACCGGAATCTGCTGTCCGCCGATCCGGTAGAGCGCGAGCCGCTCCACCCCCAGCTTGATCGAGATGAAGAGATTTGCGATCTGGTGGTTTACCAGGCCGAGCACGACGGCCGAACCGAGAGGGACGATGAACCTGAGCTGCTCCCTGAGCAGCCCGCGTTCGACGCGCTTCGTCAGCACCCCGCGGAGCATCGCGAACACGAAGAGACATTTGACGAACTCCACGACGATCAGCGTTCGGATGACGGTCATGACGTCGCGGCTCACGTAGGCCGAGATGAGGAGCGCGGTCGTCCGAACGATGACTCGCCCCGTAGAATAGTAGAGGACGATATCGGTTCGCTTCTTTCCGAGCCAGTAGCTCTCGAAGAACTCGAAATTGACGGCGAAGAGGAGATACAGGATAAGGGGAAGGATAAAATCGTAATGGGTTCGAGCGAGGATGAGCCCCCTGCAGAAGTATACAACGACTAATCCGACGGCGCTCGTGGTGAGGATGAGGAGCGTTGTGTGAGTGACGCTCTGCCGCTCGCGATCGGGATACTTCGGGATGAAGTATATCAGGTTCGAGCTGATCGAGAAATCGATGAGGCCCGCGATCACTGTCGCGAAGAGGATGAATTCGCCATACTGCCCGACCGCGCGGATGTCGAAGATCCGCACGAGAAAGATCGGGGAGAGCAGCATAACGCCGAAATTCATTACCCTGCATACGATGAGAATGGTCGCCCGTTTTGCGAGAGATGCCACGTCGTCACCTCACCCGTATGGCGGCCATCGCGGCGCCGCGGTAGAAATCGTCGTCCGTGAGAATATCCTGGAGCACGTAGTTCGGATACTGCGGGAGATCCGCCATCTTGAGGAAGATCGTATAGGGGCCGGGGGAGACGTCGCGCGGAATCCCGACAATAACGCGGTCGCTCATCTCGCGGAGCGGCGGCCAGGTGTCCGGCGGAACGATTCCCCCGAACGGCTGGAAATCGATCCGGAAACGATAGCGGCGCCCGTTCGCTCTTTCGAGAATTTTTCGGTACGGCTTGCCCCACGAATCGCGGAACAGGGCGTTCTTCGGGAAATCGGTTTCGAACCGGAGGTACGCGATATAGCTCGAAAGGGGGCATCGCCCGGTCGCGACCCATACGATATCGATGACGACGGTATCGCCGGGCGACGCCTCGGTCCGGTCCGGCGACGCCGCCTTGATGCGGATTCCCGCGACGCCCGACGGGGCGAGAAGGCCCGCCGAATCGGCGTCGAGAGAATCGCCCGCGCCGGGGATCTGCTCCGCTCCACTCTCAATCTCCGCGCCCGCGGGGCCGTCCGCAAGCTTCGCCAGCGTGACTCCGTCGTGCTCGAACACTATTTCGAACGGACTCGCGGGCGCGGAGATTCTCCCGGAAAGCGCGAGCGCCGCGTCTCGATCCGGTTTCCAGTACATCGTCTGGAGATACGCCGGGATTCGACCGTTTATGAGAAGATAACCGGCGCCGTACCTGTCGAGGATACTTCGTATCTCGGTCATCGGAACGCCCGGTCGGAACAGCTTCCGGCAGTCGCGGATGCGCGCTATCGCGGTCGAGTCGTTCGGAGTGGAGTGCTGATCGAAGGGGCAGATCGCAAAGGCGTCTGTGAAGGCCGGTATGCCGAAGCTCGTGATCGGGTCCGACGCGATGACGCTTCCCCGGGGACAATTCCGATTGACGAACTCGAAGACGTCGCCGAGATTCCGGAAGCCTTCGGTGCGCGGCCGGCTCGAGACCGCTCCGCCGTACGCGAAGCCCGACGCCGTCTTCACGAGCGGAGGCACGAGGAGAATGGCTGCGGCGGCGATTCCGACAGCCGCGCGTGCGCTCACGAGCCCGGGATTCCTTCCCCGCAGCTTCTTCCAGAGCTCGCCGAGGAGATAGGCGCATACGATCATCGATGGCACGGCGAACTCGAACCGCAGGAGCAGGTATGACATCTTCTCGAGCAGGAACGGATACCAGAGCGGAACGAAGAGCAGGAGGTAGACGGCGGCGATCCCGAGAAAGAGAAGCCTCGGGATTCTCTCGACGCGGATGCGCTTCCACAGGACGAAGACGCCGACGAGCGCGAGCGCTCCGAGCGGCCCCGCCGCTCCGAAAAAGGTGAGCGGATTCATGACGTAGAGATTTTTCGTGAGAAAGAGTACTCCCTGCACCTGCGTATGAATCGGATTGTTCGGCGCGTAATCTCTCAGGTAGCGAAGGAGAAGATACGGCACGTTCGGGAGAATCGCAGCCGCGAAAAGGAGCGGGATCCTGCGCGTCACAAGGCCGCGACGCTCGTCCTTCGCCGCCGCGACGACGCTCGAGAACGAGAATACCGCGATAATGAACAACGCCATCGCGAGATGCGCGACGTGGGTCCCCGTCGCGGCGAGGAGCGCGAGCGCGACGAACGCGAGCGTGCCGGGGCGGGGGGAGGCGAGGCAGGCCGGTACGAACGCGAACGCGAGGACGTAGAACGACTTTCCGAACGAGTACCCGGCCGCGTTGTAGATGAGCTGGAATCCCGTGAGGCCTCCCTGATAATAGAGCACGAAGAGCGCGGAGGCGGCGAGGCCGATCGCGGCGCTGCCGAAAAGCGCACGCCCCGCGCAGTAGAGCGAAACGATGAGAAAGACGGATCCGACGAGCGATATCAAAGGCCAGATCGCGGCGACGTCCCTGAAGCCGGTGAGCGAATCGATCGCGCCCCAGAGCGCATGGATCATACCCTTTCGGATATCTCTCGTGAGCACGCCGCTCTCCGGGTAGTAGAAGCGATCGGGAAAAACCTGATGCGTGGCCGCAATCGTTCGGATGTAGGCGATGTGGTCGGGAGAATCGGACGTATAGGTGAAGGGATCTCCGGTTCTCAGGATCAGCGCGCCCGTTATCACGATAAGCGCAACGAGGAGCGCCGGCGCGAGTCTTCCCCCGCGCGCGCCGGTATGCTCCGGGGCGATCCCGCGTCCTGCGTCCATCCGCGGTCGCGCCAGCGCGAGCAGGACGACGATCGCGGGGACGACGATTCTCACGATCCTGATGTCTCCGTCGATGATCGCGACGACGAAAAGGATGACGAACATGAGCGCCGTTCCGAGGACGAGCGCCGAGGCCGCTCGAAGAACGCCCCCCGCCCACGGGACGATTCGCCGGGAGAGCAGCACTCCGGGGGCCATGACGAGGTATAGGAAGAAGAGAACGAAGAGAAGGCGATGAAACGGCGCGAGCGCCGGGAAAAAGCTCAGGATGACGAAAATAACCGTCGTCACGAGAATCCCGGCACGCTCGATCTTCAAGTACGGCATCGCTTCCTTTATGTTCGCGCCGGGATCGCGCGGCCATGGGGCATCGACGGCGCAAGCGTTCCATCCGCGCCCATTGTGCGATATTACGGCGCGGTGCATCAAGCACAATAACCGAGCCTCGCGGGGAACGCGCCCCCGCGCGCAATTAGGTTGACTCGCTCTCCGGCCTCGGGTACATCTCTCATCATGACCGCGAAGAGCTTCATCGCTTCTCTCGTCCATGCCCTCGACCGCCGTATGCCCCGCCCCCGTGTCGGGGGGCGCGAGTCGAGCGAGGCCTATTCTCTCTGGGAATATCGCGTCGGGAAAGGCATCCTCGCATCGTACGCGGGCCGGCTCGGCGATCTGGCCGGGAAGCGCGTTCTCGATATCGGCTGCGGCCTCGGCGGGAAGACGGTGGCGTACGCGGAGGCGAAGGCCCGCGTCACGGGGGTCGATCTCTCCGAGAAGAACGTCGCGCAGTGCTCCGCCTTCGCGCGCTCGCGCGGGGTGGATGCGGTCTTCGCCGCGGGGGACGCCGCTCGCCTGCCCTTCGCCGCGGGGAGCTTCGACGTCGTCATCGCCAACGATTCGCTCGAGCATTTCGCCGATCCCGCGCGCTCTCTCGGCGAGCTCGCGCGCGTGCTCGCGCCGGGCGGTTCGATCTTCCTCTTCTTCACGCCGTGGGGATCGCCTCTCGGTTCGCACCTGTACGATTACATCCGCACTCCCTGGTGCCATCTCGTCTTTCCCGAATGGCTCATTCGCGAGCTTCTCGCGCTCGAGCTCGCCCGCCGCGGCGACGAGGATCCGCGCGCCGGAGCCGGCAGGCTCATGGAGGAATATCACCGGGAGCTCAACAAAATCACCGTTCGCCGCTATCGGGGGATTCTCCGGGGGATGACGGACGTCGTCGTGGCCTTCGAGGAGCTCAAGCCGCCCAAGTACCCGATGCTGGCTCCGCTCGCGCGCGTTCCGCTCGTGGGAGAGCTCTTCACCGGCACCGTCGTGGGCATTCTCGAAAAACGGCGGTCGTGAAGGGGGTCGCGGCATTCGGGGCCGCGGCATTCGCCTTGACGTCCCCGCGGGATGTGTGATAGTTCTTGGTGCGCGCTTTCATTGACGTTACATTGAGGTTATGAAATTGAAATCGAAATACTGGCTCGTCGCCGCGTTTCTCGCGTTCGCGCTGTCCTGCAGCTCGGATCCCGAGGGACCGGTGTCCGCGAAATTCGTCGAGGACGGCACCTACGGGGTGAAGGGGGATTCGATCCGCCGGGCGGTCTTTCCGGTGAGCGCCGTCACGGTCTCCGTTCCGCAAGGAGTCGGGACGGGGAAGCTTCTGCTCATCGGCAGGCTTCGGGGGATCGAGTACCGCGCCATTCTCGTCAGGTTCGATTTCACGCTCGACGACGGCGACGTCGGCAAGAAGGTCTCGTCGGCCCAGCTCCATCTCCCCGTTCAGGTGACGACTCCGGACGATTTCAAGCTTCCCGCGACGTTCCACGAGCTGCTCTCGAGCTTCGACGACACGTCGAGCATCGTCGCGGTGCCGCCGTACGATCCCGATCCGATCCCCGATTCCCTCGGCGCGACCGTCGATTCGCTCTCCATCGAGAACACCGAATACGGCATCGATACCGCCGTCGTCAACGGGTGGCTCTCGGGGACGCGGGAGCACCGCGGGATCGCGATCGTCTGGGCGGCGGTCCCCGATACGACGACCTCGCTCGAGATAAAGGCGCGCGAGTACGGGAGCGATCCTCCCGCGGTGCGCGTGACGTTCACGGACGGCACGTCCGCCTCGTTCCCCTCGGTCGCGGATTACTCGGTCGCGGTGTTCGAGCAGCCGGGGCTCAACTGCGTCGGAGGCGTCGCCCGGCGCGTCGCGTTCGGCTTCGATCCGGCCGGCATCCCCGAGCGCGCGATGGTGAACGCCGCCTTCCTCGTGCTCAAAGTGCGGGGAGATCAGGGATTCGGGGGCGCGTCCGGCGAGCAGCTCGTGATCGGGTACACCGGCATTTTCAGCTACTATCTCTACGCCCCGGAGTCGGCCGATACCCTTTCGTCGGGCTTTCTCGAGGGAACGGGCGTCGACCAGGACGCGATCGACCCGACCGTTTCGACGACGCTCAGGCTGCCTCTCAGGGGCTATATGGGCGATCTCCTCAGAAACGCCCGTGCGAACACGGGCCTGGTCCTGCAGTCGAATCTTGAATCGAGCCGCATCCAGCGGGTCTCCTTCGTATCGCCGGGGGGCGTCGACGCCCCGTACATAGAGATATTCTATTCCATGCCCGCCGATTTCGGAGGCGCGCGATGAGAAACAGAATCTTCGCCGCCGCGCTCGCGGCCGCTCTCGCGTTCGCGGCCGCGCCGAACGCTCCGGCGTTCGCCCAGTCGATCTTCGGCCTCAACTATCTCGGCGAGCACGGGTTCACCGGCAGCGCGCGCTACCGTGCTCTCGGGCTGTCCTCGTACGCCGTGATCGATTCCGCGGGAGCCGTCGCGGCGAATCCCGCGTCGCTGGCGGATCTGACCCGTCTCACGTTCTCCCTCGTCGAGATCCTGAGCGTTTCGAACGTCAGGAGCGGGAGCGAAGCCGCGTACGAAAGCCGGTTCCAGCTTCCGTCCGTCATGTTCGGCGTGCCGCTGCGAAAGGGCCTCGTGCTCGGAATGGGCTACCGGACGGAGTTCGCGGGAAAGGGAGATTTCACCTTCGAATATCCGATCGAGGGCTCGTCGACCGCATACGAAGTGTACCGTCATCGAAGCGGCCTCTTCAACGTGCCTCTGTCCCTTGCCTGGAGGCCCGTCGCGTGGGCGCGCGTCGCGGGCGTCTATCATATCGAACGCGGCTCCATCGAAGACGCCTACGAGGTGGAGTACAAGAAGCAATATTACTCGGCGGTCGAATCGAAACGCGTGAGGAGCTTTTCCGGAAGCTCCTGGTCCGGGTCCGTGCTCATGAGCGTCCATCCCCGGGTTTCCCTCGGCCTCGGATGGAACAGCGGCGTCGCGTACGAGGGGAACGAGACATTCACGTACAGCCGCTCGGAATTCGATTCGATCGCGGCGTGGCGTTTCGAGCTTCCATCCTCCTGGGAGGCCGGCGCCGCGTTCGGAATCGCCGAGCGCTACTGGGTGAGCGCTCATTTCTGGACGCGGGGCGCCCCGGAGACGCGGGGCTACGAGCAGCTGGCCGGATCGATAGGGGACGAGAGGCTCGTGGCGCTCGGCGTCGAGAAGCGCCCGTCCGGGACGGGGAGCTTCTTCACGAGAATCCCCCTGCGGCTCGGGTTCTACGAGAACCGCTGGCATCTCGAGTATCCCGCCGGAAATCCCGTGAAATCGCGCTTCATCACGTTCGGATCCGGCTTCGATCTTCCCGGAGGTCCGGGGAAGGTGGACCTCTCCTTCGAGATCGGGAAGATCGGATCGATCGGCGATAACGGCGTGGACGAGCGGGTGTTCAGGATGGCGATCGGTCTGAGCGCTTCGGAGACCTGGTCGAGGCGCAAAACGCCGCGCTGACGAACGGTCCGCGGAGGTCCCGGATCATGATTCGTCCGCTTCGTATCTTCCTGCTGATGCTTCCCCTTTCGATAGCGGCTCCCGCCGGTTCCCTGTCCGCGCTTCCGTCCGCGCAGGATTCGCTCGGAAGAGTCCTCGAAGGGCTCGCGCCGGGCCCCCGCATCGCGTATCTCTCGTATCTCCTCGAGACGCGGAAGGACGATCCCGATATCTTCTTCCAGCTCGGCGTCGCCTATCACGAGGGAGAGATGCCGGATTCGGCCCTGAAGTACTACGAGAAAGCCGCAGCGCTCTCTCCGCGTTTTTCGAAGGCGTACGTGAACATGGGAGTGATCCTCGACGGGCGGGGCATGCGCGCCGAGGCGATCCGGATGTTCGAAAAGGCGGTGGAGGCGAATCCGAACGATCTCCTCGCGCACGCTCACGCCGCGTACGCGCTCTTCGGCGAGAGGGAGTACGAGGCCGCCGACGCGCACCTCTCGAAGGCCCTCGCGATCGATTCGCTCGATCCCCAGCCGCATTACTACCTCGCCATATTTTTCTGGGAGAGCGGCATGTTCAGGGAATCGCTCGTCGAATGGGAAAAGGTCGCCGCATACGCTCCCGGAAGCGACATCGCGGACAGGGCGAAGGAGAATATCGCGATCCTTCAGCAGGCCCTGCTCGCGCCCGCGGGGGAGGGCGCTCCGCTCCCCCGGCCGTGAGGCGAACTCGCGTCTTGACAGGGATGAGCCTGTTGACCTAATTATGGGTGGGATGGGAGGAGGCATGAGCCTGGGACCTACGGACCATCGGCCTGGAAAAGGAGAAATTGTGAAGAAAGCACTCGTTCTCTTGTCGGGTATCGCGTTTCTCGCGGTTTTCGGCTGCGCCTCCGGCGGGAACAAGGACGTCGCGACCGGCGACGAATCCGGAAAGATGACGTCCAAGGACGCTTCCGGCTTCGAGCGGAATATCACGCCCGCCAAGATCCATTACCAGTCGGCCCTGCAGTTCCTCTCGGCCAGCAACTACGACGAAGCGGCGAGCGAGCTCAAGACGGCGACCGTGCTCGAGCCGAACTTCCTCGAAGCCTGGGCCGAGCTCGGCAGAACGTATATGAAGATCAAGAATTTCCAGGGGAGCATCGACGCGTATCACAAGGCGCTCGCGCTCTCGCCCGACAACGCGTCGTATATCGGCTCGCTCGGCCGCGCCTATCTGCAGGTCGAGAATATGGACAAGGCCGAGGAGTACTACCAGAAGCTCATCGCGAAGGATTCCCTGAGCTACGACGGGCACGTGTCTCTCGGTTTCATCTACCTGAAGAGGAACGATACGGACAGGGCGATCTACCATTATGAAATGGCCGTCAACGCCCAGCCGGACGACGCCACGTCGATCGGGACGCTCGCTTCGCTCTACGAGAAGAAGGGGAACGACGACAAGAGGATACAGTACCTGAAGCGGGCGACCGAAGTCGCGCCCGACAACTACCGGTTCCAGGTGCAGCTCGGCTCGGCGTATATGAAGAAGAAGGATTTCGAGAACGCCCTCCCGGTCTTCGAGACGCTCACCAAGCAGTTCCCGGACGAGGCTGCGTATCATCAGAATCTCGGGCTCATTCTCTCCCAGATGCCCGATCGCAGGGCGCAGGCCCCCGCCGAGCTCGAGAGGACGCTCGAGCTCAAGGGGAACGATCCGTACATCAACGGCATTCTCGCGCTCGTGTACAACGATCTCGTCCAGTATCAGAAGGCGATCGCCGCGGCGAAGCGCGGCCTGGAGGGAAATTCCGGCCAGTCGGCGGCGCTCCTCTACTACCAGTGGGGCGCGGCGCTCTCGAAGCTCGAAAGCTTCGACGAATCGATCGCGATGTTCGAGAAGGTCGTCGCGACGAAGGATCCGCAGTGGGTCGATTCGGCGAAGAAGCAGATCGACAGGCAGGTGAGACTCAAGAAGATTGCCGAGCAAAAAAAGGCACAGGAATAGACTGAACGAGTCCGAAGCAGCCGCAGGCGCGCGTGCGGTTCATTCACACGGAGCCTCCCCAGCGATGGGGAGGCTTTGCTTTTAACGGATCGGGGGTGCCGTCATGGTCAGCGTATGCAACGCCTTTCCCGCGGCCGTCCGCCGGGCTTTCCTCTGCGTAGCGGTCTTTTTTCCCGTCGTTCTTTTCTGCATGCTCGTCCCCGCGGCGGTTCTTTCCCAGACCGACACGACCGCGGCGGTCGAGGAGGGGAAGGCGGTCGAGGAGGCTTTTCCCCGCATGGTGATCACGACGGAGAAGTACGGGGATATCGTCGTCGAGCTCTACCCCAAGGAAGCGCCGAAGGCGGTCGAACGGATCACGAGCCTCGTGCGCTCGGGCTTCTACAACGGGCTCTGGTTCCACAGGGTCGAGTCGTACGTCATCCAGACCGGCGCGATCGACAGCGATCTTCCGAAGCTCGAGGGGGAGATGTTCAGCCAGAAGCTCACGCACGAGGAGGGCATGGTCGGGATGGCGAGGCTTCCCGACGACTACGACAGCGCGAAGACGCAATTCTACATCTGCAAGAAGCATCTTCCTCTCATGAACAGCGAATACACGCTCTTCGGGAAGGTGATCGAGGGCTACGATATCGTGAAGAAGATCAAGAAGGGGGACAAGATCGCGACGATCACAATCACACCCTGAATAGCGGGTGGCGGGAGTGGCGCGGACACTCTCGCTCCGAACTCAGTCGCAGAGCCTCCAATGAGTTCGTCGCGAGAGTGTCCGCGCCCGCACCTGTAGCGGGTGGCACCGATGGGGCCCCCGCCCGCTGCGCAGCGAGCCCTGCGAGCGAGCACGGGCGGGGTGCAATCGGCGACAGGACCCGCGTCATCGCGCAACCGTGGTTTTGCCTCGCAAACGCCGCCGCCGTGATATATAGTAGCGCTATGGCATGCGGACACGAATCGAACGCGGCGGGTGTACTTCGATCATAACGCGACGACCTACGCGCGGCAGGAGGTCGTCGACGCCATGCTCCCGTATTTTCGGGAGCGCTTCGGCAACGCCTCGAGCGTCCATTTCTTCGGCCAGGAGAATCGCGAGGCGATCGACGGCGCCCGCGCCCACGTCGCCTCGCTCATCAACGCCGAGCCCGAGGAAGTGATCTTCACCTCCGGGGGCACCGAATCGGACAACCTCGCGATTCGCGGGGCCCTGCGGGCGAGGCGGAGAATCTCCCCGGCGAATCACGTCGTCACCTCGACCATCGAGCATCCCGCCGTCCTCAAGACGTGCGGGGATCTCGCGGAGGAAGGCTGCCGCGTCTCGTACGTTCCGTGCGACGAACGCGGCGTCGTGCGGCTCGATCTCCTCGAAGAGGCGCTGACGGCCGAAACGGCGGTCGTGAGCGTCATGCTCGCGAACAACGAGACGGGCGTCATCCAGCCGATCGGGGAGATATCGAAGCTCGCCCGTTCGCGCGGCGCGGCGTTCCACGTCGACGCGGTGCAGGGGGCGGGAAAGATACCGGTCGACGTCGACGGCCTCGGCGTCGATCTCCTGTCGATCTCGGCGCACAAGTTCTACGGCCCGAAGGGAATCGGCGCCCTCTACGTGAGGCGCGGCACGCCGCTCGAACCGGTCTATACCGGGGGCAGCCACGAATGCGGCTTGCGGCCGGGCACGGAGAACATCCCCGGCATCGTCGGCTTCGGTGAGGCGGCGCGCATCTCGAAAGCGGATCTCGACCGCGAAATGGAGCGCATCGGGGGTCTTCGCGACCGGCTCGAGCGAGGAGCCCTCGCGCGGGTCGACGGCCTCGTCGTCGCGGGCGCCTCCGCGCCGCGCGTGCCGAATACGAGCAGCATGATCGTCGCGCGCGTCGAAGGGGAGGCGATCACGCTGAGGCTCAGCATGCTCGGATTCGCGATCTCGAGCGGGAGCGCCTGTTCGAGCGGCGCGAGCGAGCCGAGCTACATTCTCACCGCCATGGGCTACGATCCCGGGGCGGCGCAGGGCGGGATCCGCGTCAGCCTCGGCGTCGCCAATACGGCCGGGGAAGTCGACGAGTTCCTCGATGCGTTTTCCCAGGTTGTCGCCCGGCTGCGGGAGCTCTCTCCACTCAAATGAAAACGGAACATGTCGTCGTGGGAATGAGCGGCGGCGTCGACAGCGCCGCGGCCGCGTGGATGCTCCACGAGCGAGGATACCGGGTGTCCGGCGTGACCCTGCGCTTCTACTGCTACGCCCGGTCCGCCGCTTCGCCGCGTCCCTGCTGCAGCGACGCGCTCCTCAGGCGCGCGAGGCGGCTCTGCGCGAAGCTCGGCGTCGTCCACCACGTCGTCGACGTCGAAAGGGAGTTCGACGAAACGGTCGTGCGCGATTTTATCGGCGGATACCGCGCGGGCCGGACGCCGAATCCGTGCATCCTCTGCAACGAGAAAGTGAAGTTCCCCGCCCTCGTCAAGGCGGCGGACCGGCTCGGTTGCGAGCGGATCGCGACGGGCCATTACGCGAGGCTCGTGTCCGGCGGCCGCGGCGCCCCGCTCCTCGCCGCGGCGTTCGACGGCCGGAAAGACCAGTCCTATTTCCTCTACCGCGTGCCGGTGAAGATACTCCGGCGCACGCTCTTCCCGCTCGGCGAGACGCTCAAGGAATCGGTGAAGCTCGATTCGGCCCGCTTCGGGACCGGCCGCGAGGAGCAGCGGGAAAGCCAGGACGTCTGCTTCCTGCCCGACGGGGATCTGCGGCGTTTCCTCGGCGAGCGCATCGGTTTCGCTCCCGGAGAGATCGTCGACCGGGACGGACGCGTTCTCGGGAGGCACGACGGCGCTCATCTCTATACGATCGGCCAGCGGAAAGGGCTCGGCGTCGCGGGGGGGATTCCCCTGTACGTTTCGGAGATCGACACGCGCGGCCGCCGCGTCGTCCTCGCTCGCAAGGAGGATATCTTCGGCACGGGAGCCCTCTGCGGAAACCTGCGGCTGAGGACCCGCGATCTCTCGCTCGGCCTCGCGGCGAAGATCAGGTACGGCCGCGCTCCCGCGGACGTGGCGAGCGCCGTTCGGCGCGGGCCGCACCTCGAAGTGATCTTTCGCGAGCCGCAGTGGGCGGTGACTCCGGGACAATCGCTTGTTCTCTATCGCGGCGACGTCGTCGTCGGCGGCGGGATCATCGAAAAAGTGACGTGATGGCGAAGCGCATCGGCACATGCCTCGTTCTTATTTTCGCCGCGATCGCGTTCGCGGCGGCGCCGCGAACGGCCGCGGGAGAGAACGTCCCCGTGGGATACCAGGTCCTCAAGGCGGGGAACGGCTCGTTCAACATATTCTACCCGCCTCGCCTCGCGAAGTTCGCCCGCGAGACCGCCCGGCTTCTCGAGGAATCGTCGGGGGAGATCGCGCGCGAGCTCGGGCTCGAATCGATCGACCCCGTCAGGGTCATCGTCGCTTCCGACATGAAGGCCTTCGAGCTGCTGCACGGGGGAGCGATCCCCGAGTGGGGAGTCGCGTTCGCCGACGTCGAAAGCCGGGTCCTCGGCGTCAACGTCGACCTCGTCGCGCGCGAGCCGCGCGATTTCCCGGTCGTCGTCCGCCACGAGCTCTCGCACCTCCTCCTCGCCCAGCGGGTCGGCGGCGCGGACCTGCCGACCTGGTTCATGGAAGGGCTCGCGATGATGCAGTCGGGCGAATGGGACCTCTCCGACGAATGGACCTTCATGACGACGGCGGGAAGAAGAGACCTGCCCTATCTCGAGGAGCTCAAGGGGCCGTTCCCGCGTTCCGCCGGCAGAGCGGCACTTTCCTACGGCATGAGCTACTTCGCGGTCCGGAAGCTCCTCGGCGACCGGCCGGAATCGCTCGCGACGCTCACCGCGTTCGTCCGCGACTCGGGGGATTTCGAGAGCGGTTTCGAGTCGGCTTTCGGCCAGACCGCGTATGACTTCGCGGGAAAGCTCTACGTCGAGGTGGACCGGCGCTACAAGACGGCCGGCACGATTCTGAACGCGGCGCCGTACTGGGCCGGCGCCTCGCTCCTCTTCGTCGCGGTCTATCTGGTGAAACGCGAGCGGAGCCGCCGAAAGCTCGAGCGCTGGGAGAAAGAGGATGCGGGGGAGAGGCGCATCTGGTATTGACGGCGGCGCGTCCGGGACGTATACTGCACCGAAGCCTTCGCTTTCGGGAAAGGCTGTTTTCTTCTGGAGGGCTAGTCCTAACTGGTAAGGCAGCGGACTTGAAATCCGCCGGGCGATGAGCCCATGGGGGTTCGAATCCCTCGCCCTCCGCCAAAATAGAGCTAATTGAAGGATAGGCGGAGAGGTGGCCGAGAGGCCGAAGGCAATCGCCTGCTAAGCGATTGTAGGCTAAACCCCTACCGCGGGTTCGAATCCCGCCCTCTCCGCCATTATACAAGGAGGCGCCGTGGCTCAGATCTTCGTCTTGAAGAAGATTCCGCTCTGGCCGGTCATCAGGATGGCCTTCGTCGTTTTCATCATCATCGGCATCGTCGTCGGCGTTATCTACGCGATGATGCTCTCGATGTGGGGAGCGCTCATGGGCTCGTTCTCCGACGCGGGCTTCGGCGAGCAGTTCGGGATGCTGCGCGGCCTCGGGTTCGTGCTCATTCCCCTGATCGCGATCATGTACGCCGTCTTCGGCACAATTGTCGTTGCGATATGGACGATCGTTTATAATCTTATAGCCGCGGTCGTCGGCGGCGTCGAGCTCGTGCTCGAAGAGAGCGGTTCGCGACTCCTCGCGGCGCAGCAGCCGCGCGGCGCGAGCGACGGCGCGCATGTTCCGCCGGACAAGACGATCACCGGATTCTGAAGGCTCGGGTTGCGCCCATAGCTCAACTGGATAGAGCGTCTGGCTACGGACCAGAAGGTTGGGGGTTCGAATCCTCCTGGGCGCGATTTTCTTCTCTGCCCTGCAATCACCAAAGGCTAAATTTTGCGAGATAACAAAAAGGGCTTGACCCTGCCCGTTCAATCGATTACGCTATTCGATGAGGCTGAAACGGGGATGGGGCGGCGGGCCTGTTGATTCGAAACTCCTTGGATCATAGACGGTTGCACTCACCACGAAGGGATCGCGTATGATAGAGATCAGAACCCACGGCCGAGGCGGTCAGGGGGCGGTGATCGCTTCCGAGATTCTCGCTGAGGCGTTCTTCCGCGAAAAGAAATTCGTGCAGGCGTTTCCCGCCTTCGGCGTCGAACGGAGAGGCGCTCCCGTCGTTTCGTTCACGCGCGTTTCCGAGGGGGAGATCCGCGAGCGATGCGAGATCTACGAGCCCGATCATCTCGTCGTTCTCGATCCCGTGCTTCTCGATACGGTCAACATCACGGCCGGCCTCAAGGAAGGGGGCTGGATCGTCATCAACACGAACCGCGACCTTCAGGCGAGCGAGATGCTGAAGAAGTTCCGCGTCGCGACGGTGGACGCGAACAAGATCGCGCTCAAGTACGGCCTCGGTTCGCGGTCCGCGCCGATCGTCAACACGGCGATCGTCGGCGCGTTCGCGGGCGCGACGAAGCTCCTGGGGCTCACGGCGGTGCTCGAGGCGGTCGAGGAGTTCGTCCCGATGCGCAAGGAGAACAACCGGAAAGCGGCCGAAGAAGCGTTCAACAGCGTCATCTTCATTTCGAAGTGACGCGCGTTCGTCGATAGAATCCGGTCGAGCGAGCTTCCGTACTACGTCAAGCTGGAGGATACATGGGAGATAAAATCACCTTCAAGAGCTTCAAGGAGATGCCGATCTGCGCCATGTCGGTCTCCGACATGACGTACAACCTGACGGGCTCCTGGCGCAACGTTCGGCCGTATTACGATTACAAGATATCCCCGTGCCGCCTCGGGTGCCCCACGGCGGAGAATATCCAGCGGTACATCTTTCTCGTGACCGAGAACGATCTCGAGAAGGCGTGGCGGACGATTATCGAATCGAACCCGATGCCCTCGGTGACGGGGCGCGTCTGCTTCCATCCCTGCATGGAGAAGTGCACGAGGAAGGATTTCGATCAGGCGATCAACATTCCCGCGATCGAGCGTTCGATCGGAGACGCGGGGCTCGACAATCCGAAATGGATGGACAAGTCGCGCGCGACGAAGAAGGAGAAGATCGCGGTGGTCGGCGGCGGACCGGCGGGCCTTTCGTGCGCGTTCTACCTTGCGCGCCAGGGATACCCGGTCACGATATTCGAGAGCGAGAACGCCCTCGGCGGCACGCTCCGCTGGGGCATTCCGGAGTACCGGCTGCCGAACGACCTGCTCGACCGCGTGATCGGCTCGATTCTCGAATCGGGGCCCATCACGGTGAAGACGCGCGCGCCCCTCGGTGAGGCGGTCACGATCGAGAGCCTCGAGAAGGAATATGCGGCCGTGTTCGTCGCGACCGGTCTCGCCAGGAGCCGTCCGATGGGCGTCGCCGGGGAGGACGGGCCGGGCGTCCAGCGCGGGCTCGAGTTCCTGCACAAGGTGAACGGCGGCGAAAAGGCGGTCCCCGGGAAGCGCGTGGTCGTCGTGGGCGGCGGCAACACGGCTATGGACGTCGCGCGGTGCGCGCGGCGCTCGGGGAGCGAGGTCACCGTCGTTTACCGCCGCACGATGAACGAGATGCCGGCGATTCCCGACGAGATCGAGGAGGCCGAGAAGGAAGGCGTCTTTTTCCATTTCCTCGCAGCCCCGAAGAGCATCACCCGCACGGGCGCGGGGCCGCTGAGCGTCGTTTTTCAGCAGATGAAGCTCGGCGAACCCGACGAATCGGGCCGCAGGCGTCCCGTCGCCGACGGGGACAAGACCTTCACGATGGAGATCGACACGCTCTTCACCGCGATCGGCGAGGAGGGAAACATATCCCCCTTCGAGAAGGCCGTGGAGACGAGCGGCGGGCTCATCGCCATCAAGAACGAATCCGGCGAGACGAGCAGCAGGAAGATCTTCGCGGGAGGGGACGTCGTGACGGGCGCGGCGAGCGTGGTCGAGGCGATCGCGGCGGGGCGCAAAGCCGCCGAGCGCATCGGCCGCATGCTCTCGGGCGAGCCCGAGCCGGCCGTCGAGGAGCCGCGCACGATCAGCATCGAGAACATCAACACGGCCTACTTCACGAAGGGGAAACGCACGGCGGTTCCGCGGATCCCGGTCGAAGAGGCGGTCGCGGGCTACCGCGAGATATTCACCGGATACGAGGGCGAGCTTCTGCGCCGCGAAGCGGACCGCTGCTTCTCGTGCGGCGTCTGCAACTACTGCGACAACTGCTGGGTGTATCTGTCCCGACGTCGCGGTGAAGCGTCTCGCCGAGGAATACGAATTCGATTACGACTTCTGCAAGGGTTGCCTGGTCTGCGTGACCGAATGCCCGCGCAGCGCCATATCGACGCGGGAGGAGGGAAGATGAAGAAGGTTATCATGGGTAACCACGCCGTGAGCTACGGCGTGCGCGCCAGCGACGTCAAGGTGATCTCCGCGTACCCGATAACGCCGCAGACGCAGATCGTGGAGCTTCTCTCCGAGATGTGCGCCAAGGGAGAGCTCGACGCGAAGTTCATCGCGGTCGAATCCGAGCACAGCGCGCTCACCGCGTGCGTCGGCGCTTCCGCGGCCGGCGTGCGGACCTTCACGGCGACCTCGTCGCAGGGGCTGCTCCTCATGCACGAGATCATCCACTGGGCGGTCGGGGCGCGGCTTCCGATCGTGCTCGTGAACGTCAACCGCGCGGTCGGCCCGCCGTGGAGCATCTGGACCGACCAGAACGACTCCCTCTCCCAGCGCGACACCGGCTGGCTCCAGATCTATTGCGAGAGCAACCAGGAGACGCAGGACACGATCGTTCAGGCGTTCAAGATCGCCGAGACGGTGATGCTCCCCGTCATGGTCGTTCTCGACGCGTTCTTCCTTTCGCACACCTTCGAGATCGTCGACATCCTCGAGCCCGAGCAGGTGCGTCCCTTCCTGCCTCCGTACAAGCCGGAGTTCAAGATCGACGTGAACAACCCGCACGCCTTCGGCAATCTCGCGAGCCCGGGCGAGTACTTCGAGCTCCGCTACATGATCGAGAAGGCGATGGAGAAATCGCGGACCGTCGTACGCGACGTCGACAAGGAGTTCGAGAAACATTTCGGGCGCGGCTACGGCGTCGTCAAGCCGTACCGCTGCGAGGACGCCGAATACGTCCTCGTCACCTCCGGCACCGTCGCTTCGACCGCGCGCGCCGTCATCGACCAGATGCGCGACGAGGGGATCAAGATCGGCGCCCTCAAGATCAGGGTCTTCAGGCCGTTCCCGTTCCAGGAAGTGTACGACGTGCTTTCGAAGGCGAAGAAGGTCGCCGTCATCGACCGGAACATCTCGTTCGGGCACCATGGGATCTTCTACCAGGAAGTGAAGAGCGCCCTCTACGGGCGGACGAACGTTCCGATCTCGGGCTATATCGCCGGCCTCGGCGGGCGAGACATCACGCCGAAGGTCATCCGCGAGATCGCCGACAAGCTGATCAACGACACAAAGCCCGAGCCCGGCATCAACTGGATAGGGGTAAAGATATGAAAGCGACGCCTCAGATCCCGACAAGCGAGCTCATGACCTCGGGCCACCTGGCCTGCCAGGGATGCGGCGCCACGCAAGCGATGCGTTTCGCCCTCAAGGCGCTCGGGCCCAAGACGGCGGTCGTTATTCCGGCGTGCTGCTGGGCCGTGATCGACGGGCCGTTTCCCCACTCGTCGCTCAAGGTTCCCATTTTCCATACGGCCTTCGAGGCCGCGGCCTCGACCGCCACGGGGGTCAAGGCCGGTCTCGAGATGCGGGGGGACACGGAGACGGTCGTCATGGCGTGGGCCGGGGACGGGGGAACGTTCGACATCGGCATACAGGCGCTTTCCGGCGCCGCCGAGCGCAACGAGGACATCATCTACTGCTGCTACGACAACGAAGCCTACATGAATACGGGCATCCAGCGGAGCTCGTCGACGCCGGTCGGCGCGTGGACGACGACGACCCCGGGGGATCACTGGAAGAAACGCCCCAAGAAGAAAATGATCGACATCATGGCGGCGCACTCGATCCCGTACATCGCGACCGCATCCGTCGCCTACCCGCAGGATCTCATGGCGAAGCTCAAGAAGGCGCGGGAGATCAAGGGAACGCGCTTCATTCACATCTTCGCTCCCTGCCCGACCGGATGGAAGCTCGCTCCCGAGCTCTCCGTCGCGATGGCGCGGCAGGCCGTGACCTCGAAGGTTTTTCCGCTCATCGAGATCTTCGACAACGGGAAGACCTGGACGGTGTGGAAGGACTTCGAGCCGACTCCCCTCAAGGATTACATCAAGGCCCAGGGACGGTTCCGGCACCTGACCGACGAGGAGATTCGCGGGATCGAAGAGGAAACGGAGAGGAGCTGGCAGTATCTCCTCTCGAAGGAGCGCCCCTCCCAGGCGGTCCCGGGGCTCGACGCCTGCTGATCCGCGGCCGCGCGCGCAAGAGACTCCTGAATCCCCGGTCCGGAGGGACCGGGGATTTTTTTCGGCCTTCTTGCATCGCGCGACGATTCTTCCTCATGATTGAAAGAAATGCGCGCCGGTTTCTCATCCTGCCTTATCGGATAGTATAACTTCTTATAATACAATAAAATACCGCCAACGCCGCATCCCTCTTCTGCAACGATCCCGTGCAATTTGACACCTCGAAGGTCCCCTTTTCCGGGGCCGGATGGCCTTAATCAATTGATAATCAAGCCGGTTGAAGAAAGTTCCGCGAATGGTACGTCTTTCGCGTCAATAGATCGTGGAATCAAAGCGCTGCGAAGCTTCTATGGCTTGAGCAGGGAAGAGGAACGATGAAAAAGGGATTCACGCTTATCGAAATGATGGTCGCGGTGACGATAATCGGGCTCGTTCTCGCCGTCGCGACGCCGCCGGTCATGCGCTACATGCGTCACTTTCAGTCCAAGGACACCGCTCAGCTCGTCGCGAGCATACTGAGGCAGGCCCGCGGCAGGGCCATACACGAGAGAAACAACTATGTCGCTTTCTTCAGCCTCGGCGATCGCACGATAACGCTTCTGGACGACGACGGAGGGGGCGGAGGCAATCCCGCAGATGCGGGCTTCGTTCCGACCAACCGGGGAAACAGCAGGGCGGACGCCGGCGAAACGGTCTATGGGCCTTTCGAGCTGCCCGCGGGACAGGTGTTCGGGCTGATCGGAGGAGCGCTCGGCCTCGACGGAACGTACGTCACGAGCCCCGTCACTTTCTCCGGATCCCCGCCGCGCGTGATCTTCTACCCGAACGGCAGCACGAACGAGGAAGGCCTGGTCTTCGTCATGTCGAACGCGGATTTCCGGGCGCAGAAGAAGGGCGCGGAGCAGATGCTCGCCGTGCGGCGCTCGACCGGAACCGTCATTCTCGCGCGGCCGTCCTACAACTGATATCGATATTCGAGCGGAGGTCGTTATGCGGATGAAGAGGCCCTTCGGAGACAATGCGGGGATGACCCTCGTGGAGATCCTCGTCGCCATGACCATCTTCGCCGTGGGAGTCCTGAGCCTCACGCGCGTCATGTTCCAGGCGATGCATTCCAACATGCGGTCGAAGCACGTCGTCGTCGCCACCAACCTGGCCAACCAGCGGATGGAGCAGATCCTGAGCAGCACGCGCTACGACGCCATAACGGCGACTTCGTTCCCCACGGAGGACTACGGCACCATCGAAGGCGGAAAGCCCGATTACTCCCCTTTCCGGAGGGCGGTGGCGATCGCCGACTCCGTGGACGCTCTCGGCACGAGCGTCATGAAGGAAGTGACCGTCCGTGTAGAATGGAGCGACAACGGCATAGCCCGCAACGCCCAGATACGTTCGAGCATCAGCAGATTCAAGGATATCAAGCTTTAATGCGGAGTGATGTGTCATGAACAATCGGTCGAACAGGAACCGCGGATTTTCGCTGCTCGAGATGATGATCGCGCTCACCGTGGGCGCGCTCCTCATCATGATTTCGTATAACGTGCTCACCTCGCAGAAAAGGGCGGGGGAAGCGCAGAACCAGCTCGTGAGCGCGCAGCAAAACGCGAGCGTTTCGCTCGAGACGCTCGTGAAGGACCTGCGCCTCGCGGGGATGAACATCGACGATTTCGACGATCAGCCGATATTCGTCGACGCCGCTCCGTACCAGGTCATTTTCAACGCGGACGTTTCGAGCGGCGCTTTCGGCGTTCCGTCGATGAGCGTGAGCCAGGCGGTTCCTCTCAGCGACGGCACGTTCTATTCGCCGGGCGACTATCCGGGCGAGAACATCGGGACCCGCGAGCGATACAACAACGGCGCCGAGACGATCCGCTACACCTTCGACCGCGACGCGAACGGGCTCGTGAACTCGTCCGATCGCTACACGGAGACGCAGAATCCCGCCGATTACGCGCTCATGCGCGAGGAGAACGGCGCGCGCATCGACATGATCGCGTACGGTCTCCGCGGGAGAGAGAACTATCCGGACGGCCAGCTGCCGGAGCCGCTGTTCAAGTATTACGGCGACTTCAACAACGACGGCGTGATCCGTCTCTACGGGGACGCCAACAACGACGGCGCCCTGAGCCAGGCTGAGGTCGCGGCGCTGACCCGCGTTCCCCAGAACCTGCTGAGCAAGATCATCGAAGTGTCGGTGAGCATCGAAGCCGAATCCCCGAATATGGAAGCGAGCTACGTCGGTCCGCACAGCACGACCGGTTCCGAGCGGAATTACCGGTCCATCGTGATGACGAGCAAGATCCGGCCGAGGAACGTGGGAACCGGCAGCGTGAATCTGCACGCCTGCGGCGATCCTCCCGCGTCGCCGACGAGTCTGAGCGGCGTCGATACGCCGCGCGACGCGGGCGAGAGCATCACGCTCACGTTCGCGAAATCGGCGGACGAGACGGCGGGAGAGAAGGACATCGAGAACTATACGGTCTACCGCCGGGAGCAGGGCCAGGTGGAGTGGACCTGCATCAGCTCGGCCGTACCGAGCGGCGCCACCACGTACACGATCCACGACGACAGCAACACGCCGGGCGGAGGCCCCGTGATAGCTACGCCCTATTACTACATGGCGACCGCATGGGATTGCCGGCCGCAGGAGTCGAATCCGTCGAACATGATCGGTCCGGTGACGGCACTCGCGAACGGTCCCCAGCCGCCGGTCATCGAGAGCGCGTTCGACACGCCCTGCGACGCGATCGACGAGATCTCGGTCGTCATCCGCAAGTCGCCGGACGATCTGTCCTCCGGCGGCACCGTCCAGAAATACAACGTATACCGCGGATCGACGAAAGGCGGAGGCATTCTCTCGAAGGCGTACATAGGCAAGATCACCGCGGACGGCTCCAACTATTACACGTTTTTCGACAATACCACGAACAACGTCGCGCTGACTCCTCCGACCGCCGGGAGCTATTATTATTACGTCGCCCGGGCGATTTCGACCGACAGCATTCCGTCGATCAATTCGAACGAATACGGCGCGGTCTACTTCTCGGGAGGCATCTCGGCGTGCCAGATAACGCAGGTCGTCGATTTCCCCGACGACGAGGGCACGTCCCTGACCGTCGCGTGGAAGCGATCCCCGTCCGAGACCTGCTGGCCGAATCCGATCACCGAATATGAAGTGAAGAGGAAGTCGGCGGCGGATCTGAACTACGCCACGATACGGACCGTGCCGGCGAACGATTCGCCGAGCTACTCGATCGTAGACGACGGCCTTTCGCGGGGCCTCAGCTATACGTACTGCGTCTGGACGCACAGCGTCGACGACGCGGTGCCCTCGAACGAGGAGAGCGGCATACCGCTGAGGAACACGCTCGTCGAACCTCCGGAGAACCTGCAGGCGAACGACATTCTCTGCGACGCCACGGGCGCGGTGAGCGTCACGTGGGAAAGATCGCCGCAGGACGTCACGGGAGGCGGCATCTCGCACTACACCGTGTACCGGATGCAGGAGTCGATGGATCCCGAAGCGGTGGGGGAGGTCGAGGCCGCGAAGAAGGCGACCTATGCCTTCGTCGACGGGCCCGCCTCGAATCCCGCTTCGCCGCCGGTCATCGGAGAGTACTACTACTACTTCGCCACGGCGGGCGACCGGGCGAACGGCCGCGAATCGTCCCCCTCGAATCAGGGCTACACGATGTCGGACGGCGAGCCGGGCGCGCCGCGGATCACGAGCGTGGAAGATACGCCGCTCGACGCGGGGAGAAGCGTCACCGTGACGTTCGACCGTTCCGCGGACGACGGCCACTGCACGAGCAACGTTATCATCTACCGGATCTATCGCGAAACGAGCGCGACGGGTGGATTCGGCACCCTCGTGGGCACGAAAACGGCGACCGGCTCCCTGAGCTACGTCTTTTACGACGACAGGACCTTCAGCAGCTCTCCGCCCATCGACGGAATCGGCTACTACTACGTCGTGCGGGCGAGCGACGGCACGAAGGAGTCGGTCAACTCCAACATCGCGGGCCCGGTGTATTCGATTTCGCAGAATCCGAGCTCCTATATCGTCTTCGAAGACGATTTCGAGACGAACAAGAGCTGGGTCAGCGCGAGGATTCGAACCGAGAACGACTGGCAGAGGGGCCTGCCGTACATCAAGAGCCAGACCTACGGCAACAGCGATCCGGGCGCGGCGCACAGCGGCACGAACGTGTACGGCAACGATCTCGGAGCGGGAAGCTCGAATGGCCGCTATTCGAACAACGTGGAAAGCACGCTCAGAACGCCCGTGCTCGACTGCTGGGGGCACTCGAACGTCGTGATCCAGTTCTACCGGTGGCTCAACGTCGAGGGCCCGGCGTACGATCAGGCTTACGTGGAAGTGAGCAACAGCGGCACGTCCGGACCGTGGAACGTGGTCTGGCAGAACCCGTCCGCGATCACGGACAACGCGTGGGCATTCGTGGAGATCGATATATCCGAATATGCCGATCAGGATGACAACGTCGTGGTCCGTTTCAGGCTGAAATCGGACGGGCAGCGGGCCTATGCAGGCTGGAATATCGACGATTTCGTCGTCAGGGAAAAACCGGCAACCCCGTAGCCGGGGTGGGAAGGTGAAACGCGATGAATCACGCACGCGCGATGAGAATGAATGAAAACGGAGCGGCGCTCGTCATCGTCATTCTGATACTGATGGCGCTCACGGCGATCGTCATGGGGGTGAGCTCGATCTCGGTCAACGAGACCCAGATCGCCACCAACGAGATGCTCGACAAGCGGGCGTTCTATCTCGCCGAGGCGGGGGCGGAGAAGAGCATCAACTATCTGGCGCAGCTCGCGACCCCGTTCCGCGGGACCGGCACCCTGAAGAACGAACCGGCTCTGCTCCTCGACGACGTGGAGCTCTACGGCGCGGGAACGGTGACCACCTACCTCGATCCGCTCGACTCCAACACGGGCAATCCGACGCGGTTCGTCGCGGTGACGGTGCGGGCGACCCTCAACGGGAGCGGAATGACGAAATGCCTCCAGGTCAGGGTGGGGCAGCAGAACTTCGCCAGATACGCGTACTTCTCCGATCTCGAGAAGGATCCGGTCGGCGGATCGACGATCTGGTTCGTCACGAAGGACGAGTTCTTCGGGCCCCTGCATACGAACGACCAGATGCACATCTACGGAAGCCCGAAATTCCACGAGGAGGCCTCCAGCAACGCGGCGACGATCGATTACTACAACGGCGGTCCGCCGAGCGACAACCCGCAGTTCCTCGGCGGGCTCACGCTCAACGCGTCCCGCATACCGCTGCCGACGAACACGTCGATGATTCTCAGCAAGGCGAACGAATCGGGGGGCCTGAAGCTCACCGGGAATCCCGTCTATATCAAGTTCCTCGTCGACGGTTCGGGAAACCGGTCGCTCTCGGTGTCGATCAACGGCGGCGCCTACAACACGATGGCCTATCCCTCGAACGGCGTCATCTACGTGCAGGGGTACGCGCAGGTGGAAGGCAAGGTCAAGGGGCAGGTGACCATCGGATCCAACGGGGACATCAGGATCATGGATAACCTCATCTACAACACCGATCCGAGAGTCGATCCGACGTCGAGCGATCTCCTCGGCCTCGTTTCCGACCAGAACGTCATCATGTGGAACTCGACCGCCAATCTCGACACGGCCGACGAGACGGTTATGGCGGCGATCATGGCGCTCAACACCTCGTGGACGGTCCAGAACTACAACTCGGGTTCCCCGAGAGGAAAGCTCATCGTCTACGGCGGGATCATCCAGAAGCAGAGAGGCGCGGTCGGCACGTTCAACAGCTCGACGGGCCAGATCGTGACCGGCTATGAAAAGGCCTACTCGTACGATTCCCGGCTCATGGACAATCCGCCGCCGGCCTTCCCGACGACGGGTCAGGTCGAAAAGGTCGCCTGGACCGAGATCGATCCCTCGACCGACATATCGCTCAACGTCTGGTAGACCGCCGGATGCGGCCCGGGCCGCCGGCTTCGGAAAGCGACTCCCCGATCGCGCGGGCCCTCGATCCCGCGATCGGGGAGCTTCTCCATCCCTTTCAATATTGACAACGCGGGGGTCGCATGGTTATATCTTCACATGCCCCCTCTGGTTATGAGTGGATCCTCGGGCGTTTACCAAGGAATGGCGGTATGAGGAATCTTATTGTAATTTCGGCGGTTATGCTTGTTCTGCTCGCGGGCTGCAAGCCTCCGCATCCCTCGACGGTCACCGTCGATCCGGCGTTCGATCCGAACGCCGTGAGCGGGATCGTCGTAGCCCCCTTCATCAGCTCCGTCGTCGAATCGGAGGATCCGCAGGGGCAGTCCGGGCGCGTCATGAACGGCATTCTCGTCGAGCTCCTGAGCGAGCGCACGGACTACAAGTTCATTTCGTCCGAGCAGTTCCAGGGCGCGGTCATGCGGGGCAAGCTCGGAGAGCGGTACGCCGCCTTCAAGGAACTGTGGACGAGGAAGCATGAGGTCGACAAGGAGTTTCTGCAGCAGCTCAAGCTGACGCTGAACGTCGAGATGGTTCTCGTTCCCCAGGTGTATCTCTGGCACAAGGACGAGGCGGATTATCGCGAAGCGGCCACGTCTTCGGCGACGCAGGTGGGCGCGACGCTCACGCTCATCGACATGGGCTCGGGCGCGATCGTCTGGGAGTCGAGCGACGAGAACTACAAGGAAGCGGTGCGGAGCGAGGACCGGAGCGTCGTTCAGAGCGGCGGCGTCGACCGGCGCGTCGGCGGCGTCACGGGGACGGGGCGCGACCAGTACGGCGCGCCTCCCTTCGAGGACGTCGCGATGCTCGTGCTCCAATCGATCGTGGGCGCTCTTCCGCCCCGCGTCGCGACGCGGTGACGGACGACGAGCGGTGGATGGGGAAAGCGCTCGCCGAAGCCGCGAAGGCCTTCCGGAAGAACGAGGTTCCGATCGGCGCCGTCGTCGTGAAGGACGGCCGCGTCATAGCCCGGGGATACAACAAGGTCGAGGCGAAAGGGCGCGCCACGGCGCACGCCGAGATCGTCGCGATAGACGCCGCGTCCCGGGTTCTCGGCGACTGGCGGCTCGACGGCTGCACCGTCTACGTCACCGTCGAACCGTGCCACATGTGCCTGGGAGCCTTCTATCTTTCCCGCGTGGGCCGCGTCGTATTCGGCGCGAAGCAGCCGCGGAGCGGCGCCTGCGGATCGGTCGACAGCTTTCACGAGGCGGAGCTCTTCAACCACCGCATCGAGGTCGCGGGAGGGGTGCGGGAAGAGGAGAGCCTTTCGCTTCTGCGGCGATTTTTCGAGAATGTTCGTTCGGGATAGCGATAGACGGAGAGATGCGAGAGCTGGCTTAATCGGCACGATTGGAAATCGTGTGTGGGAGAAATACCCACCGAGGGTTCGAATCCCTCTCTCTCCGCCATAATATACAGGCGCCGCCGCGGCGAGGCCGGGCGGTTTCGAGCTTTGCGCGGAGAGATGCCAGAGTGGTTGAATGGGACGGTCTCGAAAACCGTTGAGCTGGTTTCAGCTCCGAGGGTTCGAATCCCTCTCTCTCCGCCATGAATTGCCTTGCCGGAAGGCAGGGGAAAATATAATACTAGTAGTCCAGGGTGGGGATGTAGCTCAGCTGGGAGAGCACCTCGTTCGCAACGAGGGGGTCGTCGGTTCGAACCCGATCATCTCCACCAATTTATTTTTTGGGGATCGTGCTAGACGGGGAGGTAGCGGTGCCCTGTACCCGCAAACCGCTCTAGCGGGGTCGAATTCCCGGCCGAGGGAGCGTGGTTCTCGAGCGATCGACGACGGAACGTGGTGTTGATGGTCAGGTCCCGCGCAATGGGAACCTGCCAACCCCGTCAGGACCGGAAGGTAGCAGCGGTACGCAGCCATTCTCATGTGCCGCGGATTTCCCTGGCAGGAGCTAACCCCGTGGTAAGAGCCGAGGGCGCCTTACAAAGCCGGGTGCACGATCTCCTACGGAACCGCAACTGAGGACGCTCGACCATGTCCTATCTCGTTCTCGCGCGAAAATGGAGACCGCAGACCTTCTCGGAGGTCGTCGGCCAGGAGCACATCACCGAGACGCTCAAGAAAGCCGTCGAGAAGAACAGGGTCGCCCACGCGTACCTCTTCGCGGGTCCGCGCGGATGCGGCAAGACGACCACGGCGCGCCTCCTCGCCAAGATCATCAACTGCGAGAAGCCGAAAGGCGCGGAGCCGTGCAACGAGTGCTCCTCGTGCACGTCCGTCACCGCGGGACGCCACCTCGACGTCATCGAGATCGACGGCGCCTCGAACCGCGGCATCGACGAGATCCGCGACCTGCGCGAGAAGATCAGCTACGCGCCGTCCCAGGGACGCTCCAAGATATACATCATCGACGAAGTGCACATGCTGACGCCGCAGGCGTTCAACGCGCTCCTCAAGACGCTCGAGGAGCCGCCGAGCCACGTGTACCTCATCTTCGCGACCACCGAGCCGCACAAGGTGCCCACGACGATTCTCTCGCGCTGCCAGCGATTCAATTTCAAGAGGCTCGAGCTCAAGGAGATCTCCTCGCAGCTCGAGAAGATATGCGCCCTCGAGAAAATACCGTTCGAGGCGGAGGCGCTCACGCTCCTGTCCCGGCGCGCCGAGGGGAGCATGCGCGACGGGGAGAGCCTGCTCGATCAGTGCCTCGCCGCGAGCGAGGGCTCGGTCGATCTCGCGCTCGTGCGCCGCGTGCTCGGCCTCGTCGATTCGCAGCTCGTCGTCGATCTCCTCAGGGCCGTCGGCGCGCGCGACCGGAAGGGCGCGCTCGGAATCGTCGATCGCGCGGTCGACTCGGGGCTCGATCTCGAGGAGTTCTTCCTCGCCTACGTCGAGGGGCTGCGCAATCTCCTCGTGCTCTCGGTCGAGGGGGGAGAGGCCGCGGATTTCCTCGACCTCTCGCAGGGAGAGATCGCGGAGTTCTCGGCCATCGGAAGCGCGTTCAGGACGGAGGATCTGCTCTACCTGTTCCGCGCCGCGGCGAGGGTCTATCGCGAGCTCAAGGCCTCGGGCCAGCCCCGCTACGTCCTCGAGGCCGCTCTCATGGAGGCGGCCTCGTGGGAGTCGGCGGTCGAGATCTCGGAGCTCATCCGGCGCCTCGATTCGTCGGGGGGGCCGGCCGCTCCGGGCGGACCGGCGCGCGAGCGAAAGGCCGATCCGGGGCCGCCGAGGCCGCAGCGCGCGGAGCCCGCGGCGCCGATTGCGCCCGCGGCGTCCATGGCGCAGCCGCGCGCGGCGGTCGTCGAGAAGGAGGCCGCACCGGCGGCGGCGCCCTCAGGCGCCTTCGCGCGTCTCGATCCCTCGGCGGAGCCGGTCGTGCGCACGGCCGAGGAGGATGCGATCCTCCGAGAACTCGGCGGGAAAGAGGCCTGGGAGCGCTTCCTCTCGCAGATACGCGAGACCAAGCTCACCCTCGGCATCTGGCTCATGTCGGCGCGTGTCGAGAGATTCTCGGAGAACATGCTCAGCCTGTCTTTCAGCCCCCAGAACCGCTTCGCCCGGGAGATGGTGCTCGAGGAAAAGAACAGGCGCTTCATCGAATTTCACGCCGAAAAATTCTTCGGCAGGAAGATAGTCATTCAGGCCTCGGAGCATTTCGAATCGCTCGCCGAGGGGCCGAAGACCGCCGCCGAGGCGGCGAAGCCGCGGGAGGCGAAGGCGCAGGCGGCGAAGAAGCCGCGCGCTTCCGATCCGGCTCTCGACGCCCTCGCGGGGGACGCGCCCGTCATCAAGCGCCTGATCGAGGAGTTCGACGGGGAGCTATTCAAGGAAAAATCCTGATAACACTGGAGGCGTTAGGGAATGAAGGACATGGGAAAGCTTCTCAAGCAGGCGCAGATGATGCAGGAGCGACTGGCTGAAATGCAGGCACGCCTTGCCGAGAAAACGGTCGAAGCGAGCTCGGGCGGAGGCATGGTGAAGGCGGTCATGAACGGCAAGCACGAGGTCGTTTCGCTCAAAATCGACCCCGAAGTCGTGAATCCCGCCGACGTGGAGATGCTCGAGGACCTCATCGTCGCCGCCCTCAGCGAAGCTCGCACCCGCATTGACGATATGATAAGTAAAGAGATGAGCTCGCTCACCGGGGGCCTCCCCATTCCCGGGCTTTTCTGATCCTCCCCCGGCGGCCGGGCGTCTTTTTCCCCAAGTTGGTATCTTTTTTATCTGTGTTCATTTACAGGCAAGGTTTTTGCTAAAAAAGGAGATGCGGGAATGATTTACGGCCTACCGCTCCTTCAGGCGCTTATAGACCATTTCAAGAAGCTGCCGGGAGTGGGCGAAAAAACGGCGCGAAGACTCGCTTTTGCGGTGCTCGACATGGACGCCGGGGAGGTGCAGCAGTTTGCCGAAACGCTCGTGCAGGTTAAGCAGAAAATCGGATTATGCACGAAATGCGGGAATCTCGCGGAAACCGAGCTCTGCGGCATCTGCGCCGACGACCGCCGCGCCGGCGCCATCCTATGCGTCGTTGAACGGGCGGCCGACCTTCTTGTACTCGAAAGCTCCGGCCAGTATCGGGGCCGCTATCACGTACTGCACGGGGTCCTTTCACCCCTTGATGGCGTGGGACCGGAAGATCTGAACCTGGAGCGGCTCGAGCGCCGGGTGCAGGAGGAAGGGATTCAGGAGGTAATCGTCGCGACGAACCCGAGCATCGAGGGGGATACGACGTCGCTTTATATCGCGAATATTCTGAGGAAGTACGGCGTTAAAGTGACGCGACCGGCGCGGGGCCTCCCGATCGGGAGCACCCTCGAGTTCGCCGACCGCGGAACGATCACCAAGGCCCTGGAGGGGCGGGAGCAGATCTGACCGGGGTCTTAAAAAAAGGCGAGAGCTCACATGGTCAGAACAAACTTCAAGGTATTCGAAGAGGATTACTGGGCGATCAATACGATCCTCCAGGAGCTCCTCAAGAACTCGAACTCCTCGAGCGTGCTCCTCCTCGACAAGACGGGGCAGCTCATTTCGAGCCTCGGAGCCCCGCCGCAGTTCGACATGCACAGCTTCGCGTCGCTCTGCGCGGCCGATTTCGAGGCGAACGCGCAGCTCGCCGTGCTCATCGGCGAGAAGGATTTCTCGACGCTCTATCATCAGGGATCGAACGAGAGCATGTATCTGGCCCGCGTCGAAAACAACATCATCCTCGTGATCCTGTTCGACAAGCGGACCACGCTCGGCCTCGTGCGCCTGCGCGCGAAGAAGGCGCTCGACAACCTCGAGACCGTGATCCGCCGCCTCTACGGGAAGCTCGAGTACGAGAACGAGGAGAACACCGAGTTCAACGAGGAGTTCGTGCAGCAGGCCGAAGTGGAAATCGACAGTCTGTTTACCGATTAACGGAGGCTTCCGTTGTCTCTGATCAACTATTCGTCCCGCGAGATCAACGTCAAGATCGTCTACTACGGTCCCGGTCTGTGCGGGAAGACGACGAACATCCAGTACATCTACGACAAGGTGACGCCCGAGACGAAGGGCAAGCTCATCACGCTCGCCACCGAGATGGACCGCACGCTGTTCTTCGACTTTCTCCCGCTCGAGCTCGGCAAGGTGAAGGGCTTCAGGACGCGCTTCCATCTCTACACGGTGCCCGGCCAGATCTACTACGACGCGAGCCGGAAGCTCATCCTCCGCGGCGTCGACGGGATCATCTTCGTGGCGGATTCCCAGCGGAGCCGCTACGACGCGAACATCGAGAGCCTCTACAACCTGCACGAGAATCTCGGCGAGTACCAGCTCAAGCTCGACGAAATCCCCTACGCGATCCAGTACAACAAGCGCGACCTTCCCGACGTCATCTCCGTCAAGGACCTCGAGGAAGAGCTCAACCCGAAGCACTTTCCCGCGTTCGAGGCCGTCGCGGTGAAGGGCACGGGGGTGTTCGACACGCTCAAGGCGATCGCCAAGTCGGTGCTGAGGAACCTCTCCTAGAATCGAAGCTCACTGCAATTAACGGTACAGGCGCTGACACTCTCGCTCCGAACTCAGTCGCAGAGCCTCCAATGAGTTCGTCGCGAGAGTGTCAGCGCCTTATGCGTCTTCCGCCAGTCGGGGCGCGTCCATTTCGCTTGCCCCGCGGGGGCCGGCGGCGTATCCTCGGCGGCGTGAAGCGATTCATCATTTCCACGTTCGCCTCGTTTTTCTACACGGGGTATTTCCCGTTCGCGCCGGCGACGTTCGCGAGCCTCGTGTGGCTCGCCGTTTATCTCTTCGTGCCGGGCGGCGGGTGGCTCGTGCATCCGATCGTCGTCGCGTGCACCGTTCCCGTCGCGATCTATTTCGCCCATGAGGCCGAGAAGTACTGGGGCACGGACGCCTCGCACATCGTCATCGACGAGTTCGTCGGGATGCAGGTGACGCTTATCGCCATCGAGCCCTCGCTCCTCATGGGGGGCATCGGATTCGTGCTCTTCAGGATATTCGACATTGTGAAGCCGTTTCCCGCGGGGCGCGCGCAGCGGCTCCATGGCGGGCTCGGCGTGGTGACCGACGACGTCGCGGCGGGCGCCTACGGGCGGCTCGTTCTTCTCGCGGTCGCATACATAATTCACCGTTCTTCGGCGCTCTAGCCGGGTTAGACATTGCGTGGTGCAAAGTTGAATATTCCAGGGAATGTATGAGGCGAAACTCTTTGTTGGTCTCATTTGCGTTTTCTTCATTGCTGGCCGTCGAAGCTCTGGCCCAAGTTCCTGCCTTGCCGGCGGGTTTTCAAACGAAGTGGATTGTGGACGAACCGGAAGAGATTGCCGGTTATCTCATATTCGATCCCGCGACCGTTGGGGAGAGAATTCCCTCATTTCTGCGATTCATTACGATAAAGGAGCTTGCCGCCGATCAGATACCATGGGCAAAGGAACACTTGACCGAATTCCCTGCGCACGCGGATTGGGGCATCTCGTTCATTGAAATCGTCCGAATGAAGACATTCGAGATAGACGGACGTTCTCCGGAATGGCCCGAGCACGGAGCCGCGGGATTATGGTTTGCTCGCGTGGCGCCCTCGGATCCGAAAGACGAGCTCGGTCCGGGAAAGCCGTTTCTGGCTCTGGACTTCTGGATGCCCGATAGCGCGTACGTCGATTACATGCGCGGCAAAGGGCACTACGCCAGCTATGGAGATGTGCGTCTCTACAAGAATTCGGACGGGGCGTGGATTGGTTTCATCGAGGCGGATGGATTGAGCGCGGCCTGCGAGTGCACGCTCAATCGCGACTTTACAGGATCCGGATCGACCGGCATGCAGGCAATCTTCCCGCCTGCACGGTCCGGGGTGACGAGTGTTGTTCGAATCGCGTTCACCGGACATCGGGAGCAGTCATGCGCGGAAGAGGCATGCTGGAAATTCAGAGGTGTGCATCCCCTTGTCGACGGAGTTCTATTGGGGCCTTCGAGCTTTCAGTCCGGGTACGATCTGATAGGGGGAGCTTACCGCTGCGACAGGGACAAAAGCCATTGCAAATAGGGCCATATAACTCAGCACGCAGCTGACGGCCGCCGCCGCAGCTGATGTCGACGATGAACAGACGTATCGAGATCATAACGATCGGCGACGAGGTTCTCAGGGGGGAGACCCAGGAGAACAACGGCGTCTGGCTCTCGCGCGCCCTCATTCATTCGGGCCTCGAGCCGTGGAAGATCACCGTACTCCCGGACGACATGGACATTCTCGCCGAGGAATTCAGTGAAGCCGCGGGGCGGAGCGAGACGATCGTCGTCACGGGCGGGCTCGGGCCCACGGTGGACGATATCACGAAGGAGGCGCTCATTCGGGCGCTCGGCGTCGCGACCGAAATCAGGGCGGGCGTCGTCGAAGGGATCGCCGCGCGGCTCAAGGAGCGCGGGCGGGAGATGCCCGCGGGATACCGCGATCAGGAGAGAGTGCCGGTCGGGGCGGAGATCATAGAGAATCCCGTGGGGCTCGCGATCGGCCTGCGAGTCGCGCTCCGGCGCGAGCGAGTTCTTTCTCCTTCCCGGCGTGCCCGCCGAGATGCAGGCGATGTTCTCGGCGTCCGTGCTTCCCGCGCTCGGAGCGCCGGGGATCGACGCGGCTATCAGGCTGCGCACCTTCGGGCTCATGGAGACGCAGGTGGAGGACGCGCTCCGCAAGGTGCTCTCCGAGGACGTTCTCAAGACGATTTCGATAATATCCTCGCCGCGCGGCGTCGATTTCTATATTCCGCGCGAGCCGGACGGAGCCGCGCACGCCGAGAAGGCCGCGCGCGAGCTCGGGAGCCGCATCTTCACCGAGGGGAACGCCCGGCTCGAGGCCGTGGTCGTGGGGCTCCTCGTCGCGCGTCGCGTGACGGTGGCGACGGCGGAGTCGGTGACGGGCGGGCTCATCGCCTCGACGCTCGTCTCCGTGCCGGGATCGAGCGACACCTTCCGCGAGGGATTCGTGACATACAGCAACGAGGCGAAGATGTCGCGGCTCGGCGTGGCCCGCGCGACGCTCGAGGCGCACGGCGCCGTGAGCGAGGAGGTGTGCCGCGAGATGGCCGAAGGGGCGCGCGCCGCCGCCGGCACCGATTACGCCCTCTCGACGACCGGCATCGCGGGACCGACGGGCGCGGTGCCGGGAAAGCAGGTCGGGCTCTGCTTCGTCGCTTTGGCCGGGCCCGAGGGCACGGCCGTCAGGAAGTTTCAATTTCCGGGAGACCGGGAGATGGTGCGCCTCCGCACGGCGTACTTCGCGATCGACATGCTCCGCCTCGCGCTCATGGGCGAGACGAAAGGGAGGATGCGATGAGACTCTTCTTCGCGGTGAAGATATCGGACGCCATCAAGATGGACGTCGCGGCGGCCATTCAGGCGTTTCCGCTCCGCAACCCGCCGTGGCGGTGGATTCCGACCGGCAACATGCATCTCACGCTCAAGTTCATCGGCGAGGTGGACGAGAGAATTCTCCCCGATCTCAAGGACGTCGCCGCGGACGTCGCGAAGCAGATGAAGCCCTTCCGAGTCGCGTACGGCGCATTCGGAGGATTCCCCAATCTCTCGAACCCGCGCGTCGTCTTCTTCGAGGCCAAGGAAGGAAAACGCCACCTCTCCGAGATCGCGCATCTCATCGAGAAGGGCGTGGAGCCGCTCGGCATCGAGCGCGAGAAGCGTCCCTTCGCCGCGCATCTCACCCTCGCGCGCATCAAGGAGCCGCTCCCCCGAGGCATGGTGGAGCGCCTCGCCACGGTGCCCCCGCTTCCCGCGACGGCGTTCCAGGACGTCGATCGCTTCGTCCTCATGCAGAGCCACCTCGCCCGGGAGGGTGCGACGTATGAGGAGATGGGGAGCTTCGGGCTGGTGATCGATGGCGTCGATTGAGTCGGGCTCGAGAAATGAGATTGAGAGGGTTTTCACCGATGGGAGTGCCGAACGCCCGATGAGAATGAGAGCGTCAGCCACTCTTCTGATCTTCCTCGCATTCCTCAGCGCCGGCGAATTCGCCATTCAAGGCAGAGCTCATTCCATGCCGGTCCGGAGCGCGTATACCGCGAGCGACTTTGTGCTGCAGACCGTCGATGGAGTAGCGATTAACGCGCGCCGGTATGACGCCGGCAACGACGATGTCGTCGTGTACTGTCATCGATTGCTCGGGGGGAGGGAAGGCAGCGAGGTAGATCTCCTGGCAGGGACGTTGACGGATGAGTATGACCTCATCGCCTTTGATTTCAGAGGGCACAAATCCAGCTTCGGGGTGGCCACGGTCGGCGGGGACGAGATCCTCGATCTGCGCGCGGTATTGTCCTTTGCCAAGAAGACGGGGTACCGGAGGATCTTCGTACTCGGCGCGGGCATGGGCGGCACGGTTGGCTGGCGTGCCGCGGAAATTTTCGGCAATATCGACGCCTTGATCGTTATCAGTCCTTCGGGATTCTCGCCTGAAACGGAGCCCTTTATTATCGGCCTGGCTTCGAACAAGACACTCACCTCTCCTCTGGGGAGAGTGCCCCTGCGAATCATTACGAAGACGCGGCTCGGTCTCTTGCATTCAGCGGGATTTCCGTTGGAACTCGCGCGTCTCCCCGAGGGAACACCGACACTCGTCATACAGTCCGAGAAAGACCGATTCGTCGATATCAGGCGGCTGAGAATCATGTTCGAGGGCATCGGCGGGTCCGGAACACTCAACATCGTTCCTGGCAGAAGGCACGCTGAAGATCTCATCGATGTCGCGACGCTTGCGCGCGTGCGAACCTTTCTCGATAGTCTTTGCGTTCATGAAGCCGGCGCGGAGGCATCGCCGCGCACATGCGACGCCGAAGCGCCCCGCGATATTTCTGATGCCATTCGAATCTCTCTTGCCGGCGATTCTCCGCTCCCCGAACGCGTGGTCATGGATGAGCTCGGGGAGCGTCTGGCCGGCCGCATTTCGGCGGGGGATTCCGCCGCATGCGACGCTTCAAATGTCCTGCGCGAGCTGAGGGACATCTATTCGATACACGGCTATACACGGACCTCCCTTTCGCTCGCCGATTCATGCGCTTCTCTCGTCGTACACGTCTCGACGCCCGCAATCCGCTCCATCGCAATTACGGGGAACCGCCGGGTGAAGGAAGAATATATTCGCGGTATCATCCGGATCGGCGGTGAGCATTACAATGCCTATGAGCTCGATCACGCCGGCAGGCGCCTTTCGTCGCAGCCCGCCATTCAATCCGTGAAGTCCCGCGTTACCGCGCGCGAGGACGGGGATGTAGACATCCTCATGAGCGTCACCGAACGCCGGCCGTACCGTGTTTCGCTTGCGACCAAGTTCACCGACATCGATGATTTCGGGGGAATCGGTTTCACCTGGAACGAAGTCAATCCTACCGCGCTTCGGTACGCGGGATGCGCCATGGTCGGGGCTTCGGAGCATGATGTGTTGACGTTTCATTCATTCGAGAAGGATTTGTTTCGGAGTGCCCTATGTCTCAGCGCGACGCTCTTCGACAACATCAAGAGCCGCGACGATCTCGAGTATGTCTTCTCGCGACAGGAGGTGCATGAGCTCGGCGGCGAGTTCTCGGCCCGTTATCGCGTGTTCCCGAGCACATGGGTCACCCTCGGGGCGTACGGGAAGAAATACAGATCTCCCGAAGTGAGTCTCGATATGCTTGTGGCGGAAGGAAATGCGGGTGGCGTCCGTTGCATGGTCGACATATCCAGCGTGCTGCCTCGCCGTCATCCTCGCTTCGTCTGGCGTCACACCTTCTATTACGAGAATTCGGGTCCCTTTGCGATCGGCGATTTCTCCTTCGATACCTATCAGATCAACCTCTCCGGAGAATTGAAGCTGGGACGGCACCATGCATCGCGAACGTCGGTCCATTGTGGCTGGCAATCGGGCGATCCGCCCCCGCAGGACGAATTCTCGCTCGGCGGCATGTCCACGCTTCCGGGCTATCCCGATGATTCGTTCGTCGGGAGCCGCGTAGCCCTGGCGAGCCAGGCGTTTTTCCTCTCGGCTCGGAGCCTCCTCGCCGAGACCTCCGTCTGGTCGCCGCTGCGGTTGAAGCTCTACGGCGAAGCGGGCGCCGTCTGGCAAACCGGACAGTCTCTTCCTTGGAACGGACTGCGCATGGACGCGGGATTCGAAATCGACTACATGGAAATTCTGAGGGTGGGGTGCGTGTGGCCCGCAGGAAATCTGCGCGAAGGATCCCCCCGGGTCTACATCGGATGGGGTGCGCATGTTTTGTAACATGATGCCGATTTCCGAGAATCATCATTCCCCGAGCGGTGTGGGGCGGAGCGCCGGATCGAGAAGGCGAGGAGGGTTCATCGCATTCGCGCTCCTCGGCGCGCTCACCATGCTCTCCTGCGCTTCTCCGGGGGGCAGATCATTCCCCGCGCGCATCGATTACATCGACGGCACCGCCGACCTCGCCACCGTCGCGCTGCGGTTCGCGCCGATCCTCCTCCTGAATCCCGATGAACCCTTCCGTATCGTCGCGGTATTCGGCGTCCATCATCCCTGGAAGCCGCTCATCGCCTACCATATCTTTTTCGAGGACGACGTGTTCATGGCGGGCAGGGGCAAGTCTCTCGACCATGAGATCGCCTGGGTCGAATACGATCCGGTGACCTTGAAGACCGCAGATGTCTTCACGCTATGGCATCGGACCGTTCTCAGAACGGAGAGCTGCCCTATGGATGCGAAGGCATCGGGACAACGCCCGATCATCGAAATCGAATGGGGCCAGCACGGACCGCTTCCATCAGGTTGGAGGAGTATCGGGGCGGCCCGGCCGAGGCTCGAGCTCGCGATGCACTACGAGGTCGTGCGCTACATCAACCGCTTGCCGAAGGCGAGCTCGCGGAAGCCGGCCTTCTCGTTCCGCGGCTCATATGCCGATTATCTTACATTCACCAAGAAGGTCGACACGGCCGGGTACCTCTCTGGGCGGAACGTGGCCAAGGCGGAGCATTCGCAGAAGATCTTGGGCTCGTATCTGGAAGCGACTTTCCTCCCCAAGAAGGAATGGCCCGATTGGTAGGGGGATGCAAGAGCGCCGACGAGGCGCCTGTGTTCGTTTCGCGCATCGATCACTCACAGAATCTTGGTCAATCCGATTTCCCAACGAACGCCCCGATACTGATTCGAGCCCGACCAGTCTCCGATCGTGGTGAGCTCGACGCGAAACGACGGACGCGGCCAGAGAGAGACACCGTAGCCGAATGAATGCAGAGCGCCGTCGCGTTCGAAGAACTTGGTGGACCCGGGGGGAAACCATCCGTTCGAGAATCTCGTGAGATCGGCAAGGAGATAGAACCGCATTCTCAGATCGGGAAAGAGCTCATAACCGCCCTGGCCGAAGAATTTAAACTCGTCCAGCGGCTTGTAGCTCCCCGTCTTGAAGCGATACTTGTATCCCAGCGCGGCCTGGACGTACCAGTAGTATTTTTGATTGAAATAGTCGAAATGGTACACGGGATAGACGTCGACCTGTCCGTCGCCGATCCGCAATCCGTTCTCCCAGTCCTTCTTGTAGGCGAGGGGAATCTTGAGCCGAAGCGACGAAGACGAAATGAAGGGGAAAGTGATCCACTTATGCTGTACGGTCAGCCATACCTCGTGGACGGTGACTCTATTGAACGAGTTGGGGCGGCTCTCCTCTTCCTCGTACGTCCAGCCGAACGGCACCATCGCCCCGATCGAGAGCGATCCGGTCAGGCCATACTGCACCTGAACGGGGAGCTCGAAGTAAAGCAGCCCGGTCATTTCCTCCAGATTATGCGCCTTTCCTTCCGGGGAGAAATACGCGCTCGTGAAAAAGAACTTGGGATAGACCCGCAGTAAATATCGCCCGTCCGGCGCGGTGGACGCCTCGAATTCCCCCGCGCGGGCGAAAGACGCAGGCGCGAGCATCGCGGCGATTAAGACAATCGCCACCGGCGCGGACACCTTACAGGAAAACATTGAGAACCTCCCCGTCATAGTGAGGGATTCCCAGGAACTTCAGGTAGGTCGGATAGAGATCCACCGTGCGCGCGATCGGGATTGTGCCCTGCTTCACCCCGGGACCGGCGATAACGCACGGAACCTGCAGCTGGGTCCTTTCGAGGCTGCCGTGAGACGCTTTATGCCCCTGATCCATGAGATCCCAGCCCGGCTTCGCCGTGACGACGATGTCGCCGCAGCGCTGCGCATCGAACAGCTGGACGATCTGAAAGAGGCCGTCGGGGTACTTCGTCTTCCTCGTGGACATGAACCATTCGTCCTTATCATGGTACCGTCCATCGATGAGCGAAGCGCTCTCCGTATCCCGGGCATAGTCGAACGGATCCCGGCCGGTAAACGAATAGCGGAGCGACGAGTACTCCCGCTCGATTCTCCCCTCACCGTCTCCGGAGAATACGAGGAGTGTGTCCTCCTTTTCCTTGGTCGCGACGAAATCGATCCCTTCTTCTTTGCGAAGAAGCCCAATGAGATCGATTCTTTCGGAGCCTCTCGCGGGAAACGATCTGAGATCCGCATAATTGAGCTTTCGGTCCCAGTCATACGCCAGAGTGTTCAGCCTTCCCTCTTTCTTCGCGGCGAAGTAGAGCAGGGCGAACGAATTGCCGCTCACCCCGCGGGCCGCATTATTCTGGTAGAGGGAGTTGAATTGATCGTTATCCGTCAGATTCTCCAGCACATTGAGGCCGTAATTCCTGAGCGTATCCCTGATCTCAAGATGGTGCTGCGTATCGACGAGACCATGATCGACCACCATCGATACGAGCGTTTTATCATACAATCCCCGGTCCTGGAGCAGCTTCATGATGCTTCCGACGTGCTTGTCCACGTCTTCGGCTCTCTCGATGATGACCTTGTCTCTCGACCCATGGAAGTGCGCGAGATGATCTATGGCAGGCATCCATACAAACGAATACCTGGGAACGGCGCCGCTCCCGTAGACCTTCTTCAGCGCATCGACGGCATATCCATCCATCTTCCGCCAGATACCCATCTCGCCGGTCAGCATGAACCAGAGCGTTTTGGCAGGCACGTTGACGACGTCGGAGGCGCCTCGCGAGGCGAAATCGAAGATGCATGCCGTTCTCGTGCCGTTGAGGATCTCGTACAGCGTGCGATTGGACTCGGGGAAATCGGCGTTGAACAGAATGTTATGGAGCGTGCAGTAATCCCGCAGGGAGCGGTGGCGACGATCTACCCAGCGAAGCCCGGGACAGTCGTTATAACCCGGCATGATGCCTGTGATGAAGGGGAGATGGGCAGGGCCCGTCGTCGAGGGGAACGTGCTGACGCAGGTTTCGACGAACGTGCCTCTGTCGACGAGGTGCTTTTTGATATTGGGCATCGCGCCGGCGTCAAGCATCTCATTGAACAGGTCGGCCCGGAGCCCATCGACCAGAATCGTGATGCCATACCTGTCGCTCGCGAGCCGGTCCCCGCGGAATTGCCGCTTCGCGCAGGCATTGAGAAGGGAGGAAATCGATCCGATGCTCGCGAGGCTTGCCCCCGTATATGCCAAGTAGCGCAATGCGTCTCTTCTGTTCATTGAGTCACCTCTGAATCGAACATGTGATACGCGGCGCATGTCTCGGATATGAATGGGCGGTATCCTAATACGCGTTCTATATGTGTGTCAACTCATTTGCGCGTTGGCGATCCCTTATGGGGGGCGGGAAATCCTCTTGAGTAACGAATTGGCCGAGAGTACGATGGCGGCGAGGCCGGCTATGATCTCTCATCTGGAGCCAAGACCCGGGGGCAGGGGCGCGGCGCAATGCCCCGCTGCTTCGTATCGGTCGCGCTTGCACATGAAGGGTACCTCAGGCATGGAGGCAGGAACTCATGATGCACCTTATCTCCCTCATCGCCTTCCCCGTCTTTCTCCTGAGCCTCCTTACGCTCGGACTCAGGGGAGATCTGTTCTCTTCGGCTCCGGGCGTCATCGCATGTCAGGTGGTCGGCTTCGCCGTCATGCTCTGGTCGAGGCTGGCGTTTCCGAGCGGCACCTTCAGCTTCGGGGCCAAGCCCGTGACTTCGACGATAGTCACGGCCGGACCGTACAAGCTCATTCGCCATCCCATATACGCCGGCGCGCTCCTGATTCTGTGGGGGAGTATCGCAGGGCACGCCTCCGTCGCCAACGCCGGGATCGCTCTCGTCGCGTCGCTTCTGACGATCGGGAAGATCGTTCGGGAAGAACGGCTGCTGCGCTCCACGCTCCCCGGCTATGTCCAATACGCGAGTTCCACGAAGGCGGTCATTCCATTCGTGCTATAATGCGCATGCTGTCTCGGGCGCCGGTTCCGGCGGCGTTCATCGTCCTGCGTTTCACGGAGGTGATTCCTTGTTCTACATAGTCGAGAGCGAAAAATCGTTCGCCCAGGCGTCGAAGGACCTCGAATCGGCGATCGTGATTCATGGCTTCGGAGTGATGCACGTCCACGACCTGGGCGCCACGCTCCGCGGCAAGGGCATCGCGTTCGTCGAGGAGTGCAAGGTCTTCGAGGTCTGCAATCCGGTGCAGGCCGCGAAGGTTCTGGCCACAGATATGCGTCTTAACATGGCGCTGCCGTGCCGCATCTCGGTGTTCACGGAGAAGGGCGTAACGAAGATCGGCGCCATCAGGCCGGTGAATATGCTCGCCGCGCTCTCTCAGGAAATGGCGCTGATTCAGGTCGCCAACGAGGTTCAGGACAAGATCATCCATATGGTCAACGACGCGAAATAATTCCTTCGCGTGACGGCCCTGATGCGAGGAGCATTATGCAATTCATTCTCATCGGATTGATCGCGGGAATCTTCTCGGGGCTCTTTGGAATCGGCGGCGGCATCATCATCGTGCCCGCCCTGATTCTCGTGGCGCATATGAAACCGCATATGGCCACGGGAACCTCGCTCGGCGCGCTTCTCCTGCCCGTCGGCGCGCTCGGGGCATGGCAATACTACCGCCACGGATCGCTGAACATTCACGCCGCGCTCTGGATCGCGCTCGGGCTCGCGCTGGGCGCGCTCCTGGGGGCGTATCTCGCCCTGAAGCTGCCCGCGCGCGAGCTTCAGCGGTTGTTCGCGCTCTTTATGCTGGTCGCGTCGATTCGCACGTGGATGACGGCATGAGCCGGGGGATGCGCCTGTTATGAAGATGTCGGACATTCCTTTCGGCACTACCGACTGGTCGTCGGTCGAGCGAACCGAGCACAAGGGGGAAACGGGCGTCGCGTACTGGCGCACCCGGGAATTCGGCGGCATCCGCGTCCGCATGGTCGAGTACTCGCCGGGCTACAAGGCCGATCACTGGTGCGAGAAGGGACACATTCTCCTCTGCCTCGAAGGGGAGCTGCACGTAGAGCTCAAGGACGGTCGAACGTTCGTCCTCAAACCGGGTATGAGCTATCAGGTCGCCGACGGCGCGGAGCCGCATCGCTCGCACACCTCGGTCGGCGCGAAGCTCTTCATCGTCGACTGAGCCGAGGTGGTTGAGCCCGGGAGTGGGGGCGCCTCTCTAGCGCACATATAGAAAGGATCCGTGATTTCACATGGGCGAGACGCCATTCATCGGGCCCGGAGAGAAGCCGCCGGCCTATAGGACCGCGCTCCTTCTCGTCGATATCCAGAACGACTACTTCCCCGGCGGAAAGAACGCTCTCGAGGGAAGCGTGGAGGCGGCTCGGCGCGCGGGAGAGCTCCTCGCCCTGTGCCGGCGGATGGAGCTTCCGATCATCCACGTTCAGCACGTCTCGACGCGCCCCGGCGCGACATACTTCCTGCCGGATACGGACGGCGTACGGATCCACGAGAGCGTGGCGCCGCTCGCGGGCGAGCTCGTCCTGCAGAAGCATTATCCAAACGCCTTCCGCGACAAGCAGCTCCTCGTCCAGCTCGGCCTCATGCACGTCGCCCGCCTCGTCATCTGCGGGATGATGACGCACATGTGCGTCGATGCGACCGTTCGCGCCGCGTGCCGATCTACAAATTCGAATGCGTCGTCGCCGGGGACGCCTGCGCGGCGAAGGCGCTCTCGCACGGAGGGCGCACCGTCGCGGCGTCCGACGTGCACGCGGCGTTTCTCGCCGCTCTCGACGGCGCCTACGCGAAGGTGCTCGGCACGGACGAAGTTCTGGCGCTCCTGAGCTCGCCGCCCGCGTGAGACGCGGCCGGCCCGCCTCATAATTATTTTTAATTAAAACCGCCGACCGAGTGTATGCGCATAGGTGAAACCATATCCGAAAGGAGCTGCTATGTCTTTCAGAGCTGTCACGGCCCGCGCCGCCGCGGTGCTTCTCGTCCTCGCCGTCCTGCGCCTCCGGGGCATACGCCACGAACGGCATGAACCTCGAAGGCTACGGGCCGATGTCGGTCGGCATGGGCGGCACGTCGTTCGCCTTCTGGAACGGCACCGCCGCCGTCATGAACAACCCCGCCACCCTCGGTCTCATCACGAACGGGATGCGCCTCGACCTCGCGCTCGGGAGCCTCGGCCCCGACGTCAAGGCGATCGTGACGACGCCCGGCGGCGCGCTGTCGGCCACTTCGCTCAGCGACGCGTTCTACATGCCGGCCCTCGGCTTCGTGATGAAGAAAGACGCCTTCGCCTTCGGGCTCGCCGTGTTCAGCCAGGGGGGCATGGGCACCGAGTACGGCAGCGGCTCATGGATGGCCGATCCGAGTCAGGGGACGAACACCGCGCTCGAGAAAGGTCTCGTCAATCGCTCCGAGGTCGGCGTCGGCCGCGTCATCGTGCCCGTCACCTACGACGTGAACGAGAAGCTCACCCTCGGGCTCACGGGGGATTTCGTATGGGCCGGGATGGATCTCCAGATGGCGATGAGCGAGCCGCAGTTCCAGAATCTCGCCAACCCCATGGCGCAGACGATCGGCACCGCCTCGGGCACGCTCGTGACCGCGTTCGGCTCGCTCTACGAGCCCTTCGGCGGCGACGGGGATCAGCAAGCTCTATCACGCATATTTCGATTTCTCCAACGCGAGCGCCTTCACCGGCGAGGCGAGGGGCTACGGCGTCGCCGGCAAGATCGGCGCGCTCTACAAGGTGAACGACCGGCTCTCGATCGGCGGGACGTATCACACGAAAACGAGCCTCGGGGATCTCGAAACCGAAAACGCGAGGCTCGAGATGGGCGTCAACGTCGATCCGGGCGTCTTCGTCGGCACGCCGACCGGGACCTACCAGGACATGAACATCCCCGTGACCGGCACGATAGCGGTCAAGGACTTCGAATGGCCGGCGATGCTCGGCGGCGGCGTCGCGTACAAGCCGGTCGAGCGCGTGCTCCTCGCCCTCGACTTCAAGTACGTGTACTGGTCGAGCGTCATGAAGGATTTCAGAATGGTCTTCACCGCCGACGAGAGCGCGGATAACGGCGCCTTCGCCGGGCTGGTGCTGGACGCGACCCTCTATCAGAAATGGGAGAATCAGGCGGTCGTCGCCGTCGGCGGAGCATTCGAGGCGACGGACAAGCTCGCCGTCCGCGCCGGCTACAACTACGGCAAGAATCCCGTTCCCGATAAGTACTTGAACGCGCTTTTCCCGGCGATCGTCGAGAGCCACGCGACCTTCGGCGCCGGCTACAAGATCACCGACGCCGTGTCGGGGGACGCTTCGTTCGCGTACGGCTTCACGAAAAACGCCACGAATCCCGGCAACGGCTCGACGATTCCCCAGGTGGAATCCGAGCACGGCCAGCTCAACTGGATGGTCATGCTGGGTTATCAGTTCTGACCTGCGGGCCTTGTGAGACGCCCACCATGCGCTGCAGCGCCCTCCCCGGCCATGATCGGGGAGGGCACCCGCAGAACCCGCTCCGCGAGGGGCGAGCCTTCCCCTGAATTTCATTGAAATAAGTATATTGAGGTGCTATAAAAAGGCACTGGCGCCGCGCGCGCGGGGGCACGGGAGGTGGTGTGTTCGGGAGCCGGCGCAGGCGCATAAATCGGCACAGTCCGGAGTGTGGGGAGGATGATGTGGGAGGACGAACGATGAAAGAGACGAAAGAAATGAAAGAACCGAAAGAAGCGAAGAAAACGGCCAAGCCGACCGAAGCAGGCAAGGACAAGGAAAAGGCGATCGAGCTCGCCATGGGGCAGATCGAGAAGCAGTTCGGCAAGGGCGCGATCATGCGCCTCGGGGCGGACGGCGCGATCATTCCCATCGAGAGCATTCCGACGGGGAGCATGAGCCTGGATGTCGCGCTCGGCATCGGCGGCGTGCCGCGCGGCCGCATTATCGAGATATACGGGCCGGAGGGCTCCGGGAAGACCACCCTGACCCTGTCGATCGTCGCGCAGGCGCAGAAGCTCGGGGGCGTCGCCGCGTTCATCGACGCGGAGCATGCGCTCGACCTGGCCTACGCCCGCAAGATCGGCGTCGACGTAGATAACATTCTCATCTCGCAGCCCGACACGGGGGAGCAGGCGCTCGACATCGCCGAGGTCCTCATCCGCTCGAGCGCGATCGACATCGTCGTGGTCGATTCGGTCGCGGCGCTCGTGCCGGCGGCCGAGATCGAGGGGGAGATGGGGGATTCGCACGTCGGGCTCCAGGCGCGCCTCATGTCGCAGGCGCTTCGCAAGCTCGCCGGCGCCGTGTCGAAATCGAAGACGTGCCTCATTTTCACGAACCAGATCCGCATGAAGATCGGGGTCCTCTACGGGAATCCCGAGACGACCACCGGCGGGAACGCGCTCAAGTTCTACGCGACGATCCGTCTCGACATCAGGAGAACGGGCCAGATCACGGACGGCGACACGGTGATCGGGAACCAGACGCGCGTCAAGGTCGTGAAGAACAAGGTGGCGCCGCCCTTCCGCCAGGCCGAGTTCGAGATCCTGTTCGGCGAGGGGATCAGCTTCGAGGGAGATCTCATCGAGCTCGGCGTCTCGTCGAACATCGTCACGAAGACGGGGAGCTGGTACTCCTTCGGCGAGGAGCGTATCGGGCAGGGCAAGGACAACGCGCGGATGTTCCTCCGGGAGAACAAGGACATCCGCAAGAAGATAGAGGAGAGCGTGCGCGCCCACTACGGACTGCCGATGCCGTCGGCGGGAACGAAGCCGGAAAGTGGAAAATGATGTGAAGGGCGCGGGCGAAGGCCGCGGCGAAAGCGGCGGCCTTGGCGCCGACGTCGTCGAGGGCGTGCGCAGGCGCTGGGGGAAGCTCTACACCGTAACGACGTCGGGCGGATCGAGCTTTCTCGTGCTGAAGGATCCGTCGACCGCGCACCTTCTCAAGGCCGGCGCGGAGCTCGACGGCGAGGCGCTCGAGACGCTCCGCGGCCCCGGAGCCCGGACCGCGGGACTCACGCTCGCGTACCGGCTCCTCGCCATGCGCGACCGGACGGAGCACGAGATCCGCGCCGCTCTCGCCGCGGAAGGAATACGGACGCCGGAGGTTGTCGGCGATATCGTCGAGACCCTCCGGCGTCAGGGTTATCTCGACGACCGGCGTCTCGCGGCCGGTTTCATGCGGTTCGCGGCCAGGCACAGGCCCGGCGGGCCGCACCTCGCGCGCAGAAAGCTCCGCGCGGCGGGCGTGAGCGAGGAGATCATCGAGGAGGAGATCCGCGAGGCCCTGCCGCCCGAGCGCGAGCGGGAGCTCGCCGAGGCGCTCGCCAGGAAGAAGCTCAAGGGAGCGAAGAGCCGCGAGCAGGCGGTGCGACGAGTGCACGGATTTCTCGCGCGCCGCGGCTTCAGCGAGAGCGTCGTGCGGGGGATTTGCTCGAAGATACTGAAAGGAACGTTTCCGGGAGACGACGATGACGAATAATCAATGGCCGGCGCATAGAATACGGCGCGAGTTCATCGAGTTCTTTCTCGCGCGAGGGCACACCGAGGTACCGAGCGCCCCGCTCGTCCCGAAGGGGGATCCCACGCTTCTCTTCACTTCCGCGGGGATGGTGCAGTTCAAGGAGCTCTACCAGCACCCGGTGAATCTCCCCTACACGAGGGCGACGAGCGTGCAGAAATGCCTGCGCGCGGGGGATCTCGAGAGCGTCGGGAAAACACTCCGCCATCACACATTCTTCGAGATGCTCGGCAACTTCAGCTTCGGAGATTATTTCAAGCGCGAGGCGATCGAGTGGGCGTGGGAGTTCGTTATCCAGCGCCTGCATCTTCCGCCCGACAAGCTCTCCGTGAGCGTCTTCGAGGACGACGACGAGGCGTACGCGATCTGGAACAAGGAAATCGGAATCCCCGCCTCGAAGATCGTGCGGCTCGGCCGCAAGGACAACTTCTGGGGCCCCGTCGGGAAGACCGGCATCTGCGGGCCCTGCTCCGAAATCTATTACGACAGCGGTCCCGAGCGCGGCTGCGGCAAGCCCACGTGCGCGACCGGCTGCGACTGCGACCGGTTCCTCGAGTTCTGGAATCTCGTTTTCCCGCAGTTCTTTTTCGACGAGAAGGGGATCTATCAGCCTCTCGAGAAGCCGGGGATCGACACGGGGCTCGGCCTCGAGCGGCTCGCGATGATCCTTCAGGGGGTCGAGGACAATTTTCACACCGATCTCTTCCACGATATCGTCGAGCAGCTCCTCGACATGGTTCCCGAGGGAGTCCCGATAACCTTCGAGGACCGCATGGGAATCAACATGGTGGCCGACCACGCCCGCGCGCTCACCTTTACGATCGCCGAGGGGATCTATCCCTCGAACGAAGGGCGCGGCTATCTCCTGCGGCGCCTGCTGCGCCGCGCGCTCACGAGATTCTACTCGTACGGCATCGTCGAGCCGTTTCTCCACCGGCTCGTCGACGTCGTCGTGAACACGATGAAAGAGGATTATCCGGAGCTCGTCGACCGGCGCTCGGACGTCGCGGCGATCATCCGCGGCGAGGAAGAGAGCTTCTTCCGGACGCTCGCCGACGGGAAGGCGCGCTTCATCTCGATCGCGAAGGACGCGAAGGATTCGGGCGCGACGGTGCTCGACGGCGAGAAGGCGTTTCTGCTCCACGACACGTTCGGTTTCCCGCTCGATCTCACGAAGACGCTCGCGGCCGCGGAGGGTCTCGAGGTCGACGAAAAGGGTTTCGACGCCGCCATGGAAGAGCAGCGGCGCCGCGCGCAGGAGGGAAGCTCCTTCGCGCTCGAGGAGCAGGGCATCGTCTCGATGAACGAGATCAGCCAGGGGCGGAGCTCGATATTCACCGGATACGAGAGTCTCGGCGGCGAGGGAAACGTCAGGCGCTGGCGGCAGATCGAGCGCGGCTCGCGCGAGGATCTCGAATGGAGCGATCCCGAGGGATTCGCGATCGAGCTCATCCTCGACGAAACGCCCTTCTACGCGACCTCCGGCGGGCAGATCGCCGACAAGGGATGGATCGAGCTCGCGGGCCATCGGCTCGAGATCCGGGACGTATTCAAGCGCGGCGGCGAGATCGTGCACCTCGTCGAGTCCCCCTGGCGCGAGGAGGACGCGCGGCACAAGCTGCTCAACGAGCAGCGCGTGCGCGTCCAGGTGGACGACGAGCGGAGGCTCGCGATCGCGCGGAATCACACGGCGACGCATCTCCTCCACGCGGCGCTCCGCGAGATCGTCGGGCGCCACGTCGCGCAGGCCGGCTCCCTCGTCGACGGCGAGCGCCTGCGGTTCGATTTCAATCATTTCCAGAGCGTGCCTCACGACGCGCTGCGGAAGATCGAGGAGCGCGTGAACGGCTGGGTGCGCGACTGCATGGAAGTCCGCACCGAGCTCATGAATTATCAGGAAGCGGTCGACAAGGGCGTCACGGCCCTCTTCGGAGAGAAATACGGCGCCGAGGTCCGCGTCGTGCGGATCGACGACGTGTCGGCCGAGCTCTGCGGCGGGACGCATCTGTTCAACACGGGGCAGATCGGGCTCTTCCTCGTATCCTCGGAGAGCGGGGTCGCGGCCGGCGTGCGAAGAATCGAGGCCGTCACGGGAGCGGGCGCGCTCGCGCACGCGCACGAGCTCGCCGATCAGGCCGACGAGCTCGCCGGGACGCTCAAGGTCGCGCGCTACGAGGCGGTCGGGAGAGTCCGCGCGCTCCTCGCGGAGATGGATACGCTCCGCAAGGACGTCAAGCGGGCGGAGAGCGGGGAAGCGGCACAGGAGCTCGATCGCATCATCAAGAGCGCGGTTCGCGTCGAGGGGATTCTCGTCGCCTCCGGGCGGCTCGCCGTGAACGACGTCGGCGGCCTCCGGAACCAGGCGGACGTCTTTCGGGGCAAGGTCAAGGACGGGATCGCGGTGCTCTCGGCCGAGCTCAACGAAAAGATGCAGTTCATCGTCGCGGTGAGCGACGGCCTCGTCGAGGCCCGCGGAGTGGGCGCGGACGCGCTCGTAAAGGAGCTCGGGCCGGTCGCGGGAGGAGGCGGGGGCGGGAAGAAGCACCTCGCCCAGCTCGGGACCAAGGATCTCGCGAGCGAGAGCAAGGTGTTCGAGGCTCTTCCCGGTATTGTGAAAAAGCTGGTTTCGCGCTAGACTGCCGCGGGAATATTTAACCGGTGGAGTGACGGTATGAAACTATGTGCAGCGTCCGTTCTGATCGCCGTATCGATTATCGCGGCGGGATCGTGTCTCGCGCCCGCGTCCGCCGCGGCCCAGAAAGCCGATGAGAAACGCAAGGCGCTCCCGGACATCGAGAGAACCACGGACGAGACCGAGAAGTCGGCGAAAGAGGAGCAGAAGAAGCTCTTCACCGCGCCCCTGGAGGCTCCGGTCCTCGAGAAGGCCGTCGATCCGGACAGCTACGTTCTCGGTCCCTATGACCGGCTCGCCATGATCATCATGGGGATGGAGCCCCGCACGTACGTTCTCGCCGTTCTTCCCGAGGGGGACGTCATCGTTCCCGGGATCGGCCCGATCCGGGCCGACGGGCTCACCCTCACCGAGTTCCGCGCCGCGCTGGCGGATCAGGTGGATAAGTATTTCCGCAACATCAAGCTGTACTGCTATCTCGAGACCCCCGCTCTCTTCAGGGTCTTCGTCACGGGCGAGGTCGAGAATCCCGGCGTCGTCGCCGTCTCGGGCGTCGAACGGGTCGTCGACGCGCTCGAGAAGGCGGGGAGCGTCAAGAGCGGCGGTTCGCTGCGCACCATCGCGCTCGAACGCGGCGGCGCCTCCATCCGCGTCGATCTTCTGCGCTTTCTCGATCACGGCGACCTGAAGCACAACCCGTTTCTGCGAAGCGGCGACCGCATTCACGTGCCGCCCGCCGAATGGCACGCCGCCATAGCGGGCAAGGTGCACAAGCCGAGCGGCTACGAGATCGTCGAAGGCGAGACGATCGCCGACCTCGTCGCGCTCGCCGGCGGATTCGCGCCGGAAGCGATCGAGGACAGCGTTCTCCTGAAGCGGGTCGGGATCTCGGGCGAAGTGACGATGGCGAACGTGCCGAAAGCGCGGTTCGGCGAACCGCTCAGGAACGGGGACGAGATCGGCGTCTACGACGGGTTGAAGGACCGCGCCTACGTAACGGTTTCGGGCGCGACGATGCGCACGGGGCTGTTCGAGCTCGCGCGGGGAGAAGGGGTCTCGAGCCTCGTCGTTCGCGCCGGGGGATTCAGGCCGTCGGCCGACCTCACGACCGCGTACCTCACGAGAAGGGACGGCTCCGTCGTGAAGCTCGATCTCAAGGAGTATCTGTCCCCCGAGCCGTCGAAGGACCTTCCGCTCGAGAACGGCGACGAGCTCACGATTCCCTATATCGCGACGAAGATCACCGTCGGCGGCGAGGTGAACCAGCCGGGAGAGTTCCCGTACAGCGGCGACCTCAGCGTCGTGCAGTACATCGGGCTGGCGGGCGGGCCCACGAGGGACGGGAGCGTGGGGCGCGTCACGATCTACTCTCCCGACGGGAGCTCGCGCGGCGGGGGCCGCGACACGCGCCTCCGCGGCGGGGAGGTCATCGTGGTGAAGAGATCGACGTACCGGCTGCTCGCCGATCTGTTCCGCGGCACGATACAGCTCGGCACCTTCGCCATCTCGATCATCATTCTCTCGAACCAGTAGGGGCCGTTATGGGCAAGACCGAAACGCACCTGAAGCAGATCCGCTCCGAGCTCCTCGCCCTATCGCGGCTCGCCGCGGAGTTTCCCGACGCCGAGGCGGCCAAGCTCGTCCGGATGGCCGAGACGATGGCGGCCGCGCTCGTGGAGGGACGGACCGTCTTCACGTGCGGCAACGGCGGCTCCGCCGCGGACGCCCAGCACGTCGCGGGGGAAATCGTCGGGCGATTCCGGCACAAGGAGCGCGGGTACGCCGCACACGCCCTCACGGCGAACAGCACCGTCGTGACTTCTCTCGCGAACGATTATTCGTTCGAGGAGATATTCTCGCGCCAGCTCGAGAGCATGGCCCGCCGGGGGGACGTCCTTCTCGCGTTCTCGACGAGCGGCGGCTCGCCCAACGTGATCCGGGCGGTCGAGACCGCCCGCGGGCTCGGGGTGCACGCGTTCGCCTTTTCGGGGAAGGGGGGCGGGCGTCTCGCCGAACTCGCCGAGCTCGCCGTCGTCGTCCCGCACGACGATTTCGCGCGCATCCAGGAGATTCACATAACGCTCGGCCACATCCTGTGCGGTCTCGTCGAAGAGATAATCCTGCCTTCCGCCCGTTGAATCACTGGTTTTCCAGCCACGCCTGAAACATCAAGACATCCCAGAGGTGATGGTGCCAGTTTCTCGTCCCGGCCAGATGCTCCGACCATTTTTCCCTGATAGGGAGAGGGTCGAAGAACCGGCCGTCACGCAACCGCTTTTCGTCCAGCAATTCCTCCGCCCAGCCGCGGAGCGGCCCGCGGAGCCAGGCGGCCAGCGGCACGCTGAATCCCGTCTTCGGCCGCTCGATCATCTCCCTGGGGACATATCGATACAGCACCTGGCGCAGCAGCCACTTTCCCTGACCGTTTCGGATCTTCATGGACATCGGCACGCGCCAGGCGAACTCCACAATGCGGTGGTCCAGGAGAGGGATCCGGGTTTCGAGGCTCACGCCCATCGCCGCCCGGTCGACCTTGACCAGGATATCGTCCGGAAGATAGGCCGCGAGATCCATAAGCATCATGGTGGATGAAAAATCGCCGAACTCCGGCCACAGCTCCTTGTCCGTCATGATCGTGGCCGGCTCTTCGGCGCGCAGCACGACATGAGCGGGCTCTTTCCAGTGAGAACACATTCCGCGGTACAGTTCAATCGGGCTATCGACATCCAGAATCTCCGACAATTTGTGCAGTGTGTCGCCGGGCGATCGCTGTCTCATCTCTTCCGGCAACATCGGCCGAATATATTTCAAAAGAACATCCCACGCCCGTGGAGAAATCGAACGCAAGAATACGGCCGAAGCCGTTCTCATGCTCCGCGGCATCCGGCCGAATCTATTCCAGAGCGATCGCGCCTGGAAATACCGGCTATAGCCTGCGAACAGCTCATCGCCGGCGTCGCCCGAGAGGCTGACCGTCACGTGGTTTCTGGTCAGGCTGGAAATCAGTATGGTGGGGATCTGGGAAGAATCGGCGAAAGGTTCGTCATAGAGCAAAGGGATTCTGGGAATAACCGCCAGGGCGTCCGCCGCGGTTATGTACATCTCCGTATGGTCGGTCCCCAGATGCCCGGCAATCGCCGCGGCGTGCTCCGCTTCGTTGTGGGCTTTGTCGTGGAATCCGATGGTGAATGTTTTGACCGGCCTCGCGCTCTGGGCCTGCATCAGAGCGACGACGGTGGAAGAGTCGACGCCGCCGGAAAGAAACGCGCCCAACGGAACGTCCGCCACCATCTGCCTGCCGATTGCATCCCGGAGCAGATCTTCGAGATGATCGACCGCTTCAAGATCATTTCCGCGATAAGGCTCCTTGATACCGCGCTCGGCTGTCTCCCGGGCGGACCAATATGGCTTCGGCGCCGGCTGATCGGCCGGCCCCGTCCCTCTTCGCACATCATGAGGGATCGACAGAATGGTCCCGGGGAGAAGCTTGCTGATGCCGCGGTAAATTGAATGGGGGGCGGGAATATAGTTGTGCCTGAGAAACAACGTCAAAGCGTTTCGGTCGATCTCCGCCTTCCAGTCGGTATGTGCCTTGAGCGCCTTGATCTCGGACCCGAACAGAAAAGTGCTTCCCATCCAGCCGTAATACAAGGGCTTTTCTCCGACCCGATCCCTTACCAGATGCAATACCCTCTCGACTCTGTCCCAGAGGGCAAAAGCAAACATGCCGATGAAACGCCGCACCGCACCCTGCAGGCCCCATGTCTCGATAGCCGCCAGCATCACTTCCGTGTCGGAGCGACCGCGCCAAACGATCGAGGCGATCTCCCGCCGGATCTCGTCGTGATTGTATATTTCGCCGTTGAAGACGATCACGTAGCGTCCGGAAGCGGACACCATCGGCTGGTGCCCCTGCGGGGATAGGTCGACGATTGCCAGGCGCCGATTCCCCAGGGAAACACCAGTCTCCACGTCGCACCACCATCCCTCGTCGTCGGGGCCGCGATGCCTGATGGTATCGGTCATATTCCGAATGGTCCGGACGTGAAAATCGATTCCGGCGCGATCAAGCGCATGCAAATATCCGGCAATGCCGCACATCAGTCCGCCCCTATTTCAGATACTCCGCGTCGTAGCGTTCGACGACAGACTGTATGGAAAACATCTCCTCGATCCTTTTTCGTGCTCGTGCCCCCAGCTCCTTCCTCGTCGCCTCGCCGGCGGCGATCAGGTCGAGGATTCCTTTCGCCAGCGCGGCGGAATCCCGAGACGGAACGACCCTTCCGGTATCTCCGACGATCCAGGCCGAATCGCCGACGTCGGTGACCACGCACGGGACGCCGCAACACATCGCTTCTCCGACGACGTTGGGGAATCCTTCGCTGCGGGAAGAGGAGACCGCAATATCGAATCCGGAGTACAGGCGTCGCAAGTCTTCGCGATACCCGAGCAAATGGACCCTGTCATGCAACCCGCAAGCGGCGACGAGCTCGACAAGACCGCTGTTGGCCCGGTCACAGACCGGTCCCTACCATGACAAAATGAACGTCGGTTTCGCTTCGGGCCGCTATCGAGGCGGCCTGAAGAAAATTGGCGTGATCCTTGACCGGATCGTGCCTTCCGGCGACGCCCACCGCGACGCTGCGTTCCCCGATTCCCCACTCGTGACGGACCTCCCTGCGCGCGTCGAAGTCCGGTTTGTATTGACTCGTATCGAACCCGTTGGGTATGACGATTTGTCTGCCGGCATATTTTAACATGCGTTCATGCAGCATTTTGCTTCTTGAAGAATTATTGATGATGACGTCGGGATAGTTCGAAAGCATGGCGAGGAGCTTGATAATCATCGCCGTCAGCGGCTTTTCGTCCCGGAGGTGGACGTGCGCCCCGCGGATGCTCCAGAATATTCTCGGCTTCGGCTTGATTCGACCGGCCAGAAGCACGGCAAGATCGCCGTGGTACATCCATCCCTGGACGACGTCGGGCTTCAGTGCATCGAGGATACGCATGAGGCGGATAATGACGCGTGGAGAGGGCAGCATCGAACGCGTCATGCGAAGTTCATGGACTTCGATCCCGAGTTGCTCGATCTTCGCCCCGAAGATACCCTTGTCGAGAAGCGAGATCACGGTGGGCGCAAGCGCCAGTCGGTCGGTGTGCTGAAGAAGCTTGTAGAGCGTCATTTCCGCACCACCGGCGTTCAAGTCGGTGATGACGTGAGCTACTTTTTTCATTCGCGATATCCGTTCAATACCGCCGCAAGCTTCGGAGCGACGACGGCGACGCTGTAATATCGTTCCACTATTTCGCGGCCCTTTCTGCCCATGGCTCCGGCAAGGACATTATTCGTCAGCAACGCGTCGACGGCCTCGTACCATTGGCCTGCGTCCTTTGCCGCGAATCCGGCGTCTCCGTGGGCCAGCACCTCATTATTCATTCCTATCGGCGAAACGACGACCGGAATTCCGCACGCCATATAGAGAAGCATCTTGTAGCTGCACTTCCCCCTTGACCACAGGTCGTCTTCCAGCGGCATGATGCCGACGGAAAAGGTGCGCAGCATGTCCGGTTCCGTTTTCCTGTCCCATTTGGAAAACACATATTGGTCCGGATTCAGAAGGGCGAATTTCGGTTCGGCGTCGGAGAGGATGACGAGTCTGGCATTCTTGTGCGTGTCGAGGAGCCGTTTCAGAGATCCCTCGATTCCATAGAGGAATTTGAATCCGCCGCTTGTTCCCGACCAACCGATCGTGAAGTTCTCCGCACGGGGCGTGAATATGTATCTATCGGTATCCACCGCGGTGGGGATGATGGTAATTGTCGAATGGCGCTTTTCGATATGGTTGGCGAGGAATGAGTTGCCGCACACCACCTGGTCGGCCAGGTCGAGTATCTTGTTCAGAAAACCGCCGCCCCGATAGAGAAAAATCGCGTCGTCCAGATCGAACACCAGAGGTTTCTTCAACCATCCCTCGACCGTAAAATATGTCGATATCATCTCTCTCTGCAGCATCGTGACGTCATGGCGATGCGTGAGCGCCGCCTGAAACGAGCGCTCGACGAGAGCCGACAGTCCCCAGAAAGGTCGCGCCGTCTTGTTGGCCGGCGGATATGCGCCGGTGCGCGCATAGAGCTCCTCGACCATGATCCCGCTATCGGCCAGTCTCGGTATATACTGGCGCACCCTGTAACAGGCGCTCGGAACGTTCAAACCACCGGTGACGGCGGCGACTTTCAACATGTGAGCTCCATAGTCTCGGTTGACACCCGGTCGGCACATTCTAGCGTATCTCCGGGCGCTTCGTAAGGGGTTTTTCCTCCGCGAGCTCCGCGCCGCCGTTCCACGACATCCTTGACAGAGGCGTCATTCTGGCGGAAACTGTCAGCCGGGATCGTGGGTTTTTGCACGGGAGGGTTCGTCATACTGAAGATTCTGCAGCTCTGCGCGGTCGATTTCACGGCGTATCATCTTCTGAGGCCGATCGGTGCCGGCCTGCGCGAGGCGGGATACGACGTCACGTTCTGCTGCTCCGCCGGCGAGGGGCTCGATCTGCTTCGCGAAGAGGGGTACGGCGCGAGGGCGATCCGCATATCCAGGAATTACAACCTCGCGCACCACGGTCGCTCGACGGCCGAGCTCGTCCGTTTCATGCGCAGGGAGAAGTTCGATATCGTCCATGCGCACACGCCCGTCGCGGGGCTCCTCGGCAGGGGAGCGGCGAGAATCGCCGGCGTGCGGGGGATCGTGTACACGGCGCACGGATTCTATTTTCATGACGGCATGAGCCGGGGAACGCACGCCTTCTTCGCGGGCCTCGAGCGGTCGGCGGCGGCGTTCACCGACGTCATCTTCGTGCAGAGCGAGGAGGACCGGGAGGAGGCGGTCAGGCTCGGGATCGCCCCGGCGGAGAAGCTCGTCCATATCGGGAACGGCGTCGATCCGACGAGATTCGGAAAGGCGATCCACGCTCGCGAAGCGGCGAAGTTCCGGGAGGAGCACGATCTCGGCGGCGGGCCCGTCGTCGGGTTCGTCGGGAGAACGGTCCGCGAAAAGGGAGCGATCGAGTTCGTGCGCGCCGCCGCGATCGTGCGCGCCGCCGTTCCCGGGGTGAAATTCGTGATGGTCGGCGAGCCGCTTCGAAGCGACCGCGACCGCTGCTGGGACGAGATCATGCGCCTGCGGGACGAGCTCGGTCTCGTGAATGATCTCGTGCTCGCGGGATACCGGAAGGACGTTCCCGCTCTTCTCGCCTCGTTCGACCTGTTCGCGCTGCCGAGCTACCGCGAGGGGATGCCGCGCGCCCTTCTCGAGGCGATGGCGACGGGGCTTCCCGTCGTCGCCACGGCGATACGCGGATGCAGGGAAGAGGTCGTGGACGGGCGGACGGGGATCCTCGTTCCGCCCCGGAATCACGGGGCGCTCGCCGGAGCGATGCGGGAGATCCTTTCGTCGCGGGAGCTCATGGCCCGGATGGGAGCGGAGGGGCGCTCGCGCGTGCTCGAGAGATTCGACGAGCGGAAGATCGTCGCGCTCCAGGTCGAGCATATCGGACGTCTCGCGCGGAACAAGCTCGTGAAAAGCAACAAGCTCCTGAAATAGCTTGTGATCCGCCGTTTCTTCGGCTATCATTCCTCCGTCCGGCGATGGGGCGGCGCTGCGTCGAAAGCTCGAAAGCTATGGCGGAACTCCTCTTTTTTATCGAAGCATTCTGTGTTTCGTACCTTCTGACCGGTGCGATACTCCGCTTTTCCCTCGAGCGCCGGCTTCTCGATATTCCGAACGACCGGAGCTCGCACGTGGTTCCCAAGCCGCGCCTCGGCGGCGTCGCGATCACCGGCTCGTTCTACGTCACCTTCGCGACCCTTACGATTCTCGGCTTCAGGCCGTTCGCGTCCTCGGCGATTCTCGCGGGGGCGCTCGGCGGCGGCGTCGTGATAGCGGCGGCGGGGCTTCTCGACGACCTTCGCGGCCTCGACGCGAGGATCAAGCTCCTCGTGCAGTTCGCGGCGGCGGGGGTGGCGGTCGCGTCGGGAATCGTTCTCAGGGAGTTCGGCGTTCCCCTCGTCGGATCGATCGATCTCGGGCCGCTCGCGGTCCCCGCCACGATTCTCTGGATCGTCGCGCTCATCAACTTCTACAACTTCATCGACGGCATCGACGGCCTCGCGGCGGGAATCGGGCTCATCGCGTCCGCGTTCTTCTACTTCATTTCGGGAATGACGGGAGCGACGGGTCTCCAGACCGTGTACGCGGTGCTCGCCGGCTCCTCGTTCGGATTCCTGCGCTTCAATTTCCCTCCGGCGCGCATCTTCATGGGAGACATGGGGAGCACCTTCATCGGATACGTATTCGCCGTCCTGTCGGTCGTCGCGCAGGGCGCGGGCATTCCGGCCTTCCTCACGGTGCTGCTGCTCGCCGGCGTGCTCGGCGACGCGGCGCTCACGCTCCTGCGCCGCGCGCTCCGGAAGGAAAAGCTCTTCTCCCCGCACCGGACGCACTACTATCAGCGCCTCACGAGTCTCGGCCTTTCGCACAAACAGGTCACGCTTCTCGAGTATCTCATCGCCGCGCTCCTCGGCGTGAGCGCCGTGCTCGCGTTCCACAGGCCGTGGACGTTCGTCACCTCTCTCTCGGTGATCTGGACCGGATTCTTCCTGTGGGCGCTCGCGAAGATCCGGAGCATGGAGAAGGGGGAGAGTCTTCTCTGGAAGGGGCGCGCGCTCGGCGTCGCCTTCGGCGACCTCGCGTTCATCGCGATGAGCTACGTTCTGAGCTACTACCTGAGGCTCAATTTCCGGCTCCCGCCGGGAGGCGAGACGAGCTCCATGCTCATCAGTCTCCCGATCGTCATCGTGATCCGAACGGCCGTGTTCTATTCCTACGGGCTCTACCGCAGCATCTGGCGTTATACGACCTTCGACGATCTCGTCCGCATCGCGAAGGCAGTTTCCGTCGGATCGGCGATCATGGTCGTTTCGTTCACCCTGCTGTTCCGGTTCAAGTCGTTCCCGCGATCGGTGTTCATCATCGATTGGTTCATCCTCACCGTCTTCATGACCGGTTCCCGGATCGCGGCCCGATGGTTCCACGAGCTTCCCTCGCGCGAGGAGATAACGGGCACGCGGGTCATCATCGCGGGAACGGGCGCCCTGGCCGAAATCATCTCGCTGCGCGTGAAGAAATCGGGGACGATGCGCGCGATCGGCTACCTCGACGACCGCGCCGAAATGGCGCATCGCGTGATTCACGGGCTGGAGGTGCTCGGCCCCATCGCGGAGGTCGAGGCGATCGCGCGGCGGCATCGCGCCGACGAGATCATCGCGGTGAACATGGACGCGGGGCGCATCCCGCAGGAGACCCGCGCGCGCCTCGCGGAGGCGGGGATCCGCGTTCGGGCGGTGTCCGATCCGTCGGATATTCCGTCGGAGCTCGAGGAGCGGGGCGGCGAGTCTCCGTGCGACGGGCGGAGCGTGCTCGTCGCCGGCAACGGCCCGCTCGCGGAGCAGGCGAGCGCCGTGTTCTCCCGGGCCTCGAATCTCGCCGTCGTTTCGAACGAGAGCGGGACGCTCGAAGGGGCGTCGCGGCACGCGGGCATGGGAGGGCCGCATCCGGCGCGCTATCTCGGCATCGCGGGCGAGAGCGCCGCGCTCCGCCGCGTGATCGCCCGGCGGCGGCCGGAGTATGTCTTCGCGGACTTCGCGCTTCGCGAAGCCGATATCGAGAACGCCGACGAGGCGTATCTGAGGACCGTGATGCTCCCGCTCGAAAGGCTCGCCTCGGAGATCGCGCGGATTCCGGACGCGAAGCTCGTCGTGATCGAGCGAGGCGTCGGGTCCGTTCCGGGAGACGCCGTCCGGGCCGCCGAGCTGCTCGTTCTCGATATATTCCGGCGGGACGCCTCGCGTCTCGCCGTCGTGAGGCTCGAGCGGGATCCCGGGGCGGGACGATGGTGCCGGATACTCGCCGGCGTCCTGGGCGGGGAGGGGGGGGTGTTCCGGGTCGTTCCCGGCGGCGACGGAGCGGAGAATCCCTCGATCGCGCGATGCGCGATGACGGACACCATCCCGGCGAGCTCCCCCCTGTGGCTCGAGCTCGCGAGGCGTCTCGACGACGGCGACGTCGCGTCGGCGACGGCCGTCCTGAGTGAAATGGCGCGCCTGTCCCCGGTGAGAGAACATGCGCAGTGACACGCGCACCGATCCGGCGATTCCCGTTCCCCTCGCGCTGCAGGCGGCTCTCGCCCTGTTTCTTTTCGCTTCGACCTTCTCCATCGCGCTCACGCAGACGGCCCTCGGCGTATCGCTCGTCCTCTGGCTCTTCTTCGCCCTGAGGCGCGAGGCGCCCGCGCCCCGGCGCACGGCGCTCGACCTTCCGCTCGCGATCTTCGTCGCCGTGTGCTTCGCCGCAGCGCTCCTGTCGGACAAGCGCCTCGAGAGCTTCATGAGCCTGAAGAATTTCGCGCTCATGACGGTCCTCTACGCGATCGCGTCGCTCCTCGCGACGAGGCGGATGGCGCTCGCGCTCTTCGGGGCGCTCCTCGTCTCGGGGACGGGAGTGTCCGCCTACGGGATCGCGATATACCTCCTCGGGAAGGGCGCCGGGGCGCTCGGGCGAACGCCCGGCCCCTTTTCGAACGCGATGACGTTCGGCGGGATGCTCCTGATCCTGTGCTCCCTGTATCTCGCCGTCGCCGTCGGCGCTGGCGTCGCGGGAAAGCTCCGCCTGGCGGCCGTGGTCGCGGCGGTCGTATCCTTCGCCGCGCTCTTCTTCTCCTTCACGCGGAGCTCGTGGGTCGGCGCGGTCGTATCGGTCGTCGTCATACTCGCGTTCCTGCGGAGGAAATGGCTCGTCCCCTTCGCCGGAGCGCTCGTTCTCTTCGTGCTGCTGCTGCCGGCCCCGTATCGCGCGCGTGTGGAAAGCATCTGGGATCTGAAGCACATGACAAACGTCCACCGGTTCCAGCTCATGCAGGGGGGCATGGCGATCGTCAAGGATCATCCGGTGATCGGAGTCGGGACGATGGACCTCGCCGACGTGTACCGGCGGTATATGCCCCCGGGCGCGGTTCAGGTGTTCGGGCACATGCACAACATCTTCCTTCAGATCGCGGTTCAAACGGGATTCGTCGGGCTCGCCGCGTTCTGCTGGCTGCTCTTTTCGTTCTTCCGCGCCATGATACGGAATCTGAAGCTCGATCTCCCGCCCCCCGAGAGGGCGTGGGTCGCGGGCTCCGTCGGCGCTCTCGCCGGATTCGTCGTGAACGGTCTCTTCGAATGGAACTTCGGCGACGCCGAGGTGGTGACCCTGCTCTATATCGTCATCGGCGCGAATCTCGCCCTCCCGCGCCTGTTCCGGCCGTCGGCGCGGGCGGAGGGCGACGAAAGCGCATTTGCATCCGAACGGCCCATCGGTTAAGATAGCCATATGAAGAAACTCTGGTATCTCGTCGTCTCGATGCGGCCCCGGCAATGGACGAAGAACTTCGTCCTCTTCGCCGGCATCGTATTCTCGATGCACCTGTTCGAACCGTCGCTGCTCCTGCGGAGCCTCTACGGTTTCGTCATCTTCTGTCTCCTGTCGGGCGCGGTCTATATCGTCAACGACGTTTCCGATCGCCGGAGGGACATGGAGCATCCGGCGAAGAGGAAACGGCCGATCGCCGCGGGGCTCCTGAGCCCTCCGGAGGCGTTCCCCTTCGCCGTCTCGCTCATCGCGGCCCTCCTCGTCGTCTCCTGGTTCCTCGGGAGGGAATTCTTCGCCGTCGCCGCCGCTTTCACGGCGCTCAACTTCGCGTACTCGTTCTTCCTCAGGAGCGTCGTGATCCTCGACGTCTTCTCGATATCGTTCAATTTTCTGCTTCGCGCGGTCGGCGGCGTCGCCGTTCTCAAGGCGAGCGTGCCGGACATCGAGATCAGCCCGTGGCTCCTCATCTGCACGCTCTTTCTCTCGCTCTTTCTCGCCTTCTGCAAGCGGCGGAACGAGATCGTGTTTCTCGAGGCGGCGCAGGAGCACCGCACGGCGCTCAAGGATTACTCCGTGCTGCTTCTCGATCAGCTCGTCGGGCTCTCGGCGACGACCGCGCTCGTCTCCTACTCGATCTACACGGTGTGGCCGAGCACGGTGGAGAAGTTCGGCACGAGCAACCTCGTGTACACGATCCCCTTTGTGGTGTTCGGGATCATGCGGTATCTTTACATCGTCTACCGGAGGCACGAAGGGGGGGATCCGTCGGGGATTCTTCTCACCGAGAAATCGATTCTCGCGACGGTGTTCCTCTGGGCCGTGACGGTCATCTGGATCCTGTGGCGATTCTGATCGGAGCGCAGCGCACCATGGCGTCGAAAGTCTCGGTCATCCGAACGAAGCCGGAAACGGTCCTCGACGATATCGGGCGGGCGATGGATCTCGCCGACGCGCCGCGGCATCTCACGGCCGAGCGCGAGCTCCTGCTCAAGCTCAACCTTTCGTGGACGAAATACTTTCCCGCCTGCTCGAGCCAGCCGTGGCAGCTCGAGGGGGCCGCGAAGTATCTGCTCGGCCACGGGTACCGGAGCGACCGGATACTGCCCATCGAGAACAAGACGGTGGTGACGAACCCGCGCAAGGGCGTCGTCAACAACCTGTGGCTCCCCGTTCTCGAAAAATACGGCCTCGGTTTCACGCCGCTCCCCGAGGTCGAATGGAAGGTGCACCGGTTCCGCGAGCCGCTTCTCAGGCTCCACGAGATATTTCCCGAAGGAATCGAGATCCCGGCCATGTTCGAGGGCAAGGACATACTCCATCTCCCGACGGTGAAGACGCACGGCCATTCGATCACGACGGGCGCCGTCAAGAACGCCTTCGGCGGCCTGCTCAAGGAAGTCCGCCATTACGCGCACAAATACATTCACGAGGTTCTTGTCGATCTCCTGATCATGCAGCGGGAGCTTCATCCCAACGTCTTCGCCGTCATGGACGGCACCGTATGCGGCAACGGCGCCGGGCCGCGCACGATGGATCCGTTCGTCGGGAACGTCGTGCTCGCGAGCGCCGATTCGGTCGCGATCGACGCGGTCGCGGCGAAGATCATGGGCTTCGATCCGATGTCGATCCCGTATCTCCGCATGGCGACCGAGCGCGGCCTCGGAGAGGCGCGGATCGACAGGATCGAGATCGCGGGAGAGGATATCGGCGAGATCGATTTTCATTTCAAGACGAAGCGGAGTTTCGTCATCTGGGGGGATCAGATGCTCCGCCTCGGACCGCTCCGTTTTCTCGAGAAGGCGGCGCTCCATTCCCCGCTCGCGTTCTGGGCGCCGATGGCGTCGAACATCTATCACGACCTATTCTGGTATCCGACGGTCGGGCGCCGGAAGATCGCGCGGTTCAACCGGACGGAGTGGGGAAAGCTCTGGCGGGAGTATCGCGGGCGCTCGTGACGCTCCCCGTCGGATTCGCCCGCCGACCGGCCTGAGGGTATGATAAAAGCTCGTGCTTACGCAAAGATCAACCTCTACCTCGACGTCGTTCGCCGTCGGGAAGACGGCTATCACGATATCGAGACCCTGTACCAGCCCGTGTCCCTCTGGGACGAGCTCACCTACGAACAAACGCCGGCCGGCATAGAGATCGAGGGGGACGATCCGTCGATTCCCTGGAACGAGGATAATCTCTGTCACCGGGCCGCGGCGCTCGTTCTCGAGAGCTCCGGAACGAAGGGGGGCGTGCGGATCCGGGTCGCGAAGGCGATTCCCTCGGGAGCCGGGCTCGGCGGAGGAAGCTCCGACGCGGCAGCCACGCTGCTCGCCGTCAACGCGCTCTATCGATGCGGTTTCTCGAGCGAAGAGCTTCGAAATCTCGCTCTGGCCCTCGGGAGCGACGTGCCGTTCTTCGTCTTCGGCGCTCCGGCGATCGGCCGGGGCAGGGGAGAGCTTCTCGAAAGGACGCCGGGGCTTCGCGGAGGCTGGATCCTGATCGTCAAACCGGATGTAAGTGTTTCTACGAAGTGGGCTTATCAGAATCTTAATTTAATATTGACAAAGGGTTCGCCCGGAGCTACACTTACCGCGTTACTTGAAGGATTACAGCGGTTTCCGGCCGTCAGGCTCGAAACTCGAAATAGCTTTGAAGCAGGCGTCGCAGAGCGTTTTCCGGGTGTCTCGGAGGTTCTCTCGGCCCTGAGAGACGAGAATCCGGTCTTGAGCTCCCTGAGCGGAAGCGGCTCGGCCTGTTTTGCGGTTTTTGAAGTGGAAAGCAGAGCAAGGGAGGTATGCGAGCGTTTTCTAAGCGCAGGGTTTTTCACTCGACTCGTTCAGCCTGTGGTCCACGCTACCCGTATATCTGTCGCGGAGCGGTCGAGGTAATCGTCTAGGGGGGGAACATGGAAATCACCGAGATACGGATTTCGCTCAGAACGGACAACAAGCTCAAAGCGTTTGCGAGCATCACCCTCGATAATCGCTTCGTGATCAGGGGGCTGAAGATCATCGAAGGCGCAAAGGGTGTTTTCGTGGCCATGCCGAGCCGCAAACGGCCCGACGGGACCTTTCAGGATATCGCCCATCCGATCAACAACGAGACCCGCGCGTGGATGGAGCAGAAGGTGATCGACGCCTATCATCAGGAGAAGGAAAAGGCGGTCACCGAAACGGGAGTCGAAGTCGCGCAGGATTAGCGGGGGAACGTTCAGGCTCCATATTACGGCTGGGGCGTCGTCAAGCGGCAAGACACGGGACTTTGGATCCTGGATCGGAGGTTCGAATCCTCCCGCCCCAACCACAATGGTCGCTGGAAGGGTGGCCTCATCGGTCACCTTACTTTTATGGAGGGATACGGCATGAACTATGAGCTCAAGCTGATCGCGGGCACGGCGAATCGCGAGCTCGGACAGAAGATCTCCGAATATCTCAAGGTCCCCCTCTGCGAGGTCGAAATCGGACATTTCTCCGACGGCGAGCTCAAGGTGCGTATCGAGGACAATATTCGCGGACGGGATATCTTCATCATTCAATCGACCTTCGCGCCGGCGGACAACCTGCTCGAGCTCCTTCTCATCATCGACGCGTGCCGCCGCGCCTCGGCGCACCGGACGACCGCGGTCATCCCCTATTACGGCTACGCCCGGCAGGATCGCAAGGATCAGCCCCGGGTCCCCATTTCCGCGAAGCTCGTCGCGAATCTCATCACCGTTTCGGGCGCCGATCGCGTTCTCGCCCTCGAGCTCCATGCGGCGCAGATTCAGGGTTTTTTCGATATCCAGGTCGATAATCTTTTTGCGGCGCCGGTTCTGTTTGAATATATTCGGGGGATGCAATTGCGGAACGTCACGGTCGTTTCGCCCGACGTCGGCGGCATCAAGATGGGCCGGGCCTTCGCGAAGCGCATCGGCGCCAACCTCGCCATCGTCGACAAGCGGCGGACCTCCGCCGACAAATCCGAGGTCATGAATATCATCGGCGAGGTCGCCGGCAGCGACATCGTCATTCTCGATGATATCATCAGTACGGCCGGGACGATCACCCAGGCCGCCGAGGTATTGAAGGACGCGGGCGCTCGTAAAATCATCGCCGCGGCCACGCACCCCGTCTTTTCCGGGAAGGCGTTCGAGAAGATCGAGAAATCGCCGATCGAGGAAGTCGTCGTGACGAACTCGATACCCGTCAAGGACGGTCTGCCGTGCAGCAAGATCAAGGTTCTCGACGTGTCTCCTCTCCTCGGCGAGGCGATACGGCGGATCCATACGGGAGAATCGATCAGCAATCTTTTTGCGTAACTCTGGAGGAAATCATGGAGAAGCCGAAACTGAATTCGCATCCGCGCACGGGAGCCGGCAAGGAGGGCGCCAAGCGCCTCCGCGCTTCCGGGGAGATCCCCGCGATCTTGTACGGGCACAAGCGCGAGCCCGTGTCCCTCGCCGTTTCCCAGAAGGAAATCTGGCACATCCTGCACACGGCGACGAGCGAGCACATGATCCTGAGCCTCAACGTCGAGGGCTCGAGCGAAGGATCGATTCTGACGCTCGTGCGCGACATCCAGCATCATCCGGTGTCGGGTGACGTCCTCCACATCGATCTCCAGAGGATATCGATCGACGAGAAGCTCCATATCGGCGTGCCCATCGAGCTCGCCGGCGCGGCGAAGGGAGTCAAGGACGAGGGCGGCGTTCTCGATCACGGCATCCGCGAGATCACCCTCAACGTCAAGCCGATGGAGATACCGGAAAAGGTCTCGATCGACATTTCGCACCTCGAGATCGGCGATTCGGTCCACGTCTCCGACCTCATCGCGCTCTATCCCGATCTCGAGATCCTGGACGATCCGAACGTGACGCTCGCGCACGTTTCCGCGCCGAAGAAGCTCGAGACCCTTATTCCGGAAGCGGGCACTCCGGCCGCGGCGGCCGTGGCGGCGGAGGAAGAGGGCGCCGAGGGAGAAGAAGGGGCGGAAGGCGAAGAGGGAGCGGAAGAGGGAAAGGGCAAAGACAAGGGCAAGGAAAAGGGCAAGGACAAGGAAGAGAAAAAAGAGAAGAAAGGAAAATAAGACCCTTTCATGTCGGAGGTCGCGATCGTCTGCGGGCTCGGCAATCCCGAGCCCCGTTACCGCTCGAACCGGCATAATCTCGGATTCATGGCGCTCGATACCCTATCGGAGCGCCATTCTTTATCCTGGCGGCGCGCGGCGGGCCCCGCGCAGGTCGCGCTCTGGCGCGTCGCCGGGCGCGCGGTCACCCTCGTCAAACCTCTCACCTGGATGAACGATTCGGGCGCGGCGCTCGCGAAGCTGGGAGGCGCGGCGAAGGACGAGCTCCTCGTCGTATGCGACGACCTGAACATTCCCCTCGGCGCGCTCAGGATCCGTCCGCGCGGGGGGAGCGGGGGGCACAAGGGGCTCGATTCCGTCATCGAGCGTCTCGGCACCTCTGATTTTCCGCGACTCCGTCTCGGCGTCGGCGCCGCTCCCCCGGGGATCGATTGGGTGGAGTTCGTTCTGTCCGACTTCCTTTCGGAGGAGCTCGACGCGGTGAACGGCATGATCGAGAACGCGGCGGACGCCATCGAGACGGCCGTCCGCCAGAGCGTCGACGCCGCGATGCGGCGGTACAACGCGACGGGAGGAGCGGCGGAACGGGGCTCAGGCTCTCCTTGACCGTTCGACCGTTTCATGTTATATTCTCACGCACTTACGGCGCATCCGTGAGCAGCCGTATTTTAATCCCTGCCTTCACGGCGGGTATCCCCTCCAGTGAAGGCCATTTCAAGTCCGAAGGGAGGAACTCATCTATGCGGGCGTACGAGTGTATTTACATTCTGAACCCGTCCCTCGACGAGCAAGCGGTGAAAGAGAAAGCGGTGAAGTACGCCGAAATCGTCACTTCTCGCAAGGGCCAGGTCGCGAGCGTCGATCAGTGGGGCAAGCGCAGGCTCGCCTACCCGATCAACAAAGTTTTCGAGGGATATTATTCATTCATGCGTTTCACGGGAGACGCCGAGATCCTGAAGGAGCTCGGCAGGGTCTTCCGTTTCGACGACATGGTGGTCCGCCACCTCATCTGCGTCGAAGAGCGTCCGAAGCCGGTCGAAGCGGCGAAACCGCCCGCCGAGGGGAAGTGAGGAATCATGGCAATGAACGACAAGAGAAACGACAGGAAGAACGACAAGCGTAAGAAAAAAGAGAAGCGGATGCTGCCGACGAAGCCGTGCAGATTCTGCATGGACGATCTCCCGATCGATTACAAGGATCAGTCGTTCCTGAGCCGGTTCATCACCGAGCGCGGGAAGATGACGCCGCGGCGCATCACGGGAACCTGTGCCTGGCATCAGCGGGTGCTCGCGCGGGCGATCAAGCGGGCGCGCTCCATCGCGCTTTTGCCCTACGTGAGAGAGTATTTTCGCTAAAGGGAGAGTCATATGCAAGTGATCCTCAAGCAGAAGATCCAGGGTCTCGGGGACCGCGGGGACGTCGTCAAGGTCAAGGAAGGGTACGCGAGGAACTTCCTGTTCCCGAAAGGCCTCGCGCTCATCTCGACGCCGAGCCAGAGACGGGTGCTCGATGAAGAGAGCCGTCTCCACGTCGTTCGTGACGTGAAGCTCAAGCAGAGCGTTCAAGCCCTCGCCGAGAAGATGAAGGGGCTCTCCTGCACGCTCGTCGTTCAGGCGGGGGAGGAAGACAAGCTCTACGGTTCGGTCACGGGGCACGACATCGCGAAGGCGATTTCGGACCAGGGATTCGCGATCGATCACAAGCAGATCGTTCTGGAAGAGCCGATCAAGAAGCTCGGCGTCTATTCCGTGTCCGTCAGACTTCATCGCGAAGTCGAGGTTCCGGTCAAGATCTGGGTCGTGAAGGAATAGGGAACAGGGGCTGTCGTTCCTCGAACGGGAGGGCCGATATCAACGTCCCGGCGCACATCTTCAGGGAGTACGATATCAGAGGCGTCGTCGGCGCCGATCTGACGGAGGAGCTCGTGCGGCGGCTCGGTCTCGCCGTGGCCGCCACCTTCGCGCGCGAGAATATCCGGGAGGCCGTGGTCGGCAGGGACGTCCGCCCGAGCAGCGATTCTTTCTTCGAGGCGCTCTCCGAGGGTTTGACGCGGGGGGGCGTTTCGGTCATCGACCTCGGAGTCGTTCCGACTCCGGTATTCTATTTCGCCGCGAAGAAGTGGGGCGTCCGCGGCGGGGTCATGATCACGGCGAGCCACAATCCGAGCGAATTCAACGGCTTCAAGGTCTTGCGCGGCGAGGGGACGATATACGGCGCCGACATCCTCGAGCTCAGGGACGTGTGCCTCGGCGATCTCCCGGAGCCCGGAGGCGGCCGCATCGTGCGCAGGAGCGCCGACGCCGAGTACGTCGACTACGTGGCGAAGAACGTCACGATCGCCGGACCGGTTTCCTTCGCCGCGGACGGCGGCAACGGCACCGCGGGGCTCGTCACCCCCGCCCTCTTCGCCAGGCTCGGCGTGAAGCCGCTCGAGCTGTTCATGGAGCCCGACGGCGCCTTCCCCAACCATCATCCCGATCCGACCGTTCCCGAAAACCTCGCCGCGTTGAAGGCCGCCGTGCTCGCGAACAAGCTCGAGCTGGGCGTCTCGTTCGACGGCGACAGCGACCGGATCGGCGTCATCGACGATCGCGGCGAGATACTCTGGGGAGACCGCCTCCTCGCGCTCTTCGCGCGGGACGTGCTGCGGAAGCATCCCGGGGCGACGATCATATTCGAGGTGAAATGCTCCGAGAGCCTTATCGAGGACATCGCGAAGCACGGCGGGAAGCCGCTCATGTGGAAGGCGGGGCACTCGCTCATCAAACAGAAGATGCGCGAAACGGGGGCGCTGCTCGCGGGAGAGATGAGCGGGCACGTCTTCTTCGCGGACCGTTATTTCGGCTATGACGACGCGCTGTACGCCGCGTGCCGGCTCCTCGAGATCGTCTCGCGCGAGTCCGAGCCGCTGAGCTCGCTCCTCGGGGATCTCGCGCGGTACGAGACGACCCCCGAGATCCGGATCGCGTGCGAGGACGAGCGCAAGTTCGACGTCGTTCGCACGGTGCGGGATCACTTCAGGAAGACCCGCGATGTGATCGACGTCGACGGCGCGCGCGTGAAATTCGACGGCGGCTGGGGCCTCGTTCGGGCCTCGAACACGCAGCCCGTGCTCGTGCTCCGGTTCGAGGCTTCGACGAAGGAGCTCCTCGAGGCGATCAAGAGAGAGGTCGCGCTCGTTCTCGGCCGCTACGTCGACGTCTCCAAACTCGTGGATGCGTGATTCCCATGTACGGAGCAATACTCGCCGGCGGGAAGGGCACGAGGTTCTGGCCGTTCAGCCGCGCGGAAAAGCCGAAGCAGTTCCTCGACATCACGGGGGAGGGAAGCATGCTTTCCCTCACGTGGAATCGCCTCTCGGCGTTCATTCCCCCCGAGCGCATGATCGTTCTCACGACCGAATCCCTCGTTCCTCTCGTTCGAAAGGAGCTTCCCCGGCTCCGTGCCGACCATATCTTCGTCGAGCCCGTCGGGCGCAACACGGCGCCTTCGATCGCGGTCGCCGCGGCCCTCGTGCGGCGCTTCGGCGGCGACGAGCCGTTCCTCACCTGCCCGGCCGACCACGCGATCGCGAACGAACGCGGATTCGGCAGGATCGTCCGGGCCGGCGCGGCCCTCGCCGCGAAGAACGACGTGCTCGTCACCTTCGGCGTCGCGCCGTCGTTTCCGGCCACGGGATACGGGTACATCGAGGCCGGACGCGCGTTCGACGCCAACGGCGGGATCGAGGCCTTCCGGGCGAAGAAATTTCACGAAAAGCCCGACGCGAGGCGGGCGGCCGCGTATCTCAAGGCGAGACGCTTCTATTGGAACAGCGGCATCTTTCTGTGGCGGCCATCGGTCTTTCTCGCGGCCTGGTCGAGCTATATCCCGGAGGGTGCGGCCCGGCTCGGGGCGATCGAGCGCTCGCTCGGAACGAAGAGCTTCAGGCGGGTCGTCGATCGCGAGTATCCCCGGATGCCCTCGATATCGGTCGATTACGGGATTCTCGAGAAAGCGCCGAACGTGGTCGTGATTCCCGCCGATATCGGCTGGAGCGACGTCGGATCGTGGGATTCTCTCTTCGATCTTCTGCGCGCCGACGCTCACGGGAACGCGGGAGCGGGACGCATGGAGATCCTCGATTCGCGGAACACCCTGCTGTTCAATCCCGGCGGCACGACCGCGGCCGTGGGCGTCGACGACGTCATCGTCGTCGTCGAGGGGAAAACGGTGCTCGTATGCAAGCGGGGCGAAAGCCAGCGCGTTCGCGAGATCGTCGACCGCATGGGAAAACGGCGGCGGCCGGGGTCCCGGTCTCGATAAGGAATTTGTTTCAACGAACGGCCCGATGAAGGAGGTACGAATGTTCACGAAGAGAGCTCTCGCGTTCGTCCTGGTGGCGCTCTGCGCCGTCGCGGTGGTTTCGTCCTGCTCGCGCGGAAAGAAGGACGGCGCCGTCAAGGTGAAGACCGGGCTCGCCGCGAGAGTCGGCGACATCAAGATCACCGAGGAATTCATGCTCCGCACGTTCGAGGAGCTGCCCGACGCTCAGAAGAAGCAGTTCAAAGGGCCCGATGCCCAGGCGAAATTCGTCGACCGGCTCATCGAGCAGCACCTCCTGTACCTGGCGGCGCTCGACGCGAAGCTGGACAAAAGCGACGAGATGAAGGAGCGGCTCAGATGGGTCACGATGAATATCCTCGTCGCCGAGTATTTCTCGAAAAAAGTGGCGGACAAGATCACGGTCGAGCCGAAGGAGATCGACGATTACTATGCGGCCAACCCGAAGGAATTCGTCCAGGCGCCCGTTATGCGCGCGCAGTATCTCTTCACGGCCGACAGCCTCAAGGCCCTGAAGTGGAAGAAACGTCTCGCGCAGGGAGAAGCCCTCAACAAGATCGCGGCCGCCGAGTCCGAGGATAAGGCGACCGCTTCGTCCGGCGGCGACGTCGGCTTCTTCAATCCGGGCGGCTACATCAAGGGAGTCAACGATACAGAGGCGTTCAGTAGGGCGGCCGGGAAGCTCGAAGTCGGCGTCGTGAGCGGGATCGTGCGCCTCAACGACGGGTTCGCCATCATCAAGGTCACCGAGAAGAACGCGGAGAAGACGCAGACCCTGGATGAAGCCCGGCGGACGATCGAAGCCAAGCTGCACGCGCAGAAGACGGAAGCCGCGTACACGACCGCCGTCGAGGAGCTCAAGAAGAAGTACCAGGCGGAGAACTATGTCAGGGAGCGGCTCGACAAGACGAAGCGGACGGCCGAAGAGCTCTGGGAGATGGCCCAGATCGAGCCCGACGCGCGGAACCGCATCCAGTTCTACCGCGATATCGTCAACCTCTACCCGGCCCACAAGAACGCCGCCGAGGCGCTCTTCATGATCGGGTTCACCTACGCGGAGGAGCTCAAGGACTTCGTTCAGGCGCGCCGGACCTTCGACGAGCTCAAGCAGAAATATCCCGGCAGCCCGATGCTGGATTCGGCGGAATGGATGAAGGAGAACATGCAGACGAATCATCCGAAGCTCGAGACGTTCGAAGGCGTGCAGAAGCGCGTGGAAGAGGACAAGGCGCGCAAGGCGGAAGAGAACAAGTAGGAACCGGCGATGGAGCTCGTTGAGGTATCCGTGCGCGGAATAGCGCTCGACCAGGAGCGCCGCCATCCCGTCGTTCTCCTCAAGGCGGAGGACGAGGAGGAGATCCTCCCGATCTGGATCGGCGCCGCCGAGGCGACGGCGATATTCACGGCGGTCGCGGGCAAGACGTTCGAGCGGCCGATGACCCACGATCTGCTCGCGATCGTCGTCGACGTGCTCGGCGCGGCGGTCGAGCGCATCGAGATCACGGGGCTCCAGGCCGAAACGTATTTCGCGCGCATCGTGCTGAGACGCGCCGACGACGTCTTCTACGTCGACGCGAGGCCGAGCGATTCGATCGCTCTCGCGCTGCGGGCCAAGGCGCCGCTCCTCATCGACCGGGATCTGTTCGACGCCCACAAGCGGAGCATCGAGCTCGGGGCGGACGAGGACGACGTGCGCAAACGTCTCAAGGAGCTCGATCCGGGGAGTTTCGGGGATCTCGACGCTTAGGAGGATCCGGTGATAGAGCCCTTCCAGGACAAGAGGCCGTCGATCGGCGCGGACGTGTTCGTCGCGCCGACCGCGCAGGTGATCGGCGACGTCGAAATCGGCGATTGCGCGAGCGTCTGGCACGGAGCGATCATCCGCGGCGACGTCTGGCGGATTCGCGTCGGGGCGTACACGAACATCCAGGATCTCTGCGTCTGCCACGTCACGACGGGCGGGCCGGATCTCGTGATCGGCGAGCGCGTCACCGTGGGGCATCGGGCCATTCTGCACTCGTGCACGATCGGGGACGGATGCCTCATCGGCATGGGCGCCGTTATCCTCGACGGGGTGAAGATCGGCGGCGGCAGCATCGTGGCCGCGGGGAGCGTTCTGCTCAAGGGGCTCGACGTCCCGCCCTGCTCTCTCGTGGCCGGCGTTCCCGGCACGGTGAAGAAAACGATCGATCGGGCCGCTTCCGAGAGGCTCGCCCGGAACGCGGAGGAGTACCACGAGCTCGCGCTCGCGTATCTCGGAAAACGGCGATTCGCGCCTCCGGAGAAGCGGATATGAAACGAATTCCGGGGCGCCGCCTCATGCTCGCCGCGGCTCTTCTGTTCGCCGCCGCGGCCCGTCCCGCGGCCTCGCAGGAAGGGTCCGCCGATCGGGCGAAGACGGCGAAAACGGCGGAAGCGGCCTCCCGGCGCAGGATCGGCGTCCTCTGCCCGCTCGAAGGTCGATTCGCCTCGCTCGGAGAGTCGTTCCTGCGCGGCGCGTCCGTCGCGCTCAAGGAAGCGCGGCTCAAGGGAATCACGAACGTCGATCTCGTCGTCGGGGATACGCGCGGCAATCCCCTCGAGTGTCGATCCGTCGCCGAACGGCTCGTCGCAGAGGAACGCGTCGACGCTCTCCTCGGCGAAGTGCTCAGCTCCTCGACGATCGCGGCCGCGCAGGTCGCCGAGCTTTCGAAAACGGTGCTTCTCTCTCCCGTGGCGACGGAAGAGGGGATCGGCGACGTCGGGGAGTGGGTGTTCCAGACGGCCACGTCCTCGGAGGTCGAGATCACCGCTCTCGCCACGATGGCCTGCGGCCGGCTCGGGCTCCGGCGCGTCGCGTTCCTGTCTTCCGACGATCTCGCGTCGCGCCGCGTCGCGCGCCTTTTCGCCGACGAGGTGGAACGGCTCGGCGGCGAGCTCGTGATCGCCGAATTCTATCCCGAAGGAAGCACCGACTTCGCCGAATCCATCGGGCGCGTTCGGGATGCCGATCCCGAGGCGCTTTTCGTCGCGTCGGGCACGGAGGATCTCATCCTCATCCTGCCGCAGCTCTCCTTCCACGAATTCGGCTCGCAGCTTCTCGGAACGAGCGCCTGGAATTCGAGGCGTCTCATCCGGATGGCCGGGAGGGATCTCGAGGGGGCGCTTTTTCCCGCCGATATCGATCAGCGAGACGGAGAACGTCTCTTCACGGGAGCGTGCGCCCTCGTGAACGAGCCCCCGGGAGAGATCAATCAGGTGGTCATCGGAGGCTACCGGGGGACGAAGCTCGTTCTCGATGCGCTCGCGAAAAGCAAATCGGGCGGCGCGCCCCTGAAAGAAGAGATATCCCGTCTTCTCGAGAAGAGGCGGCACCCGTTTCTCGATCTCGCCGCGGGGGAGGGCATCCTGTTCTACACCGTGAGAAACGAACGGGCCGTGGAATACGGGGTCCTCAAGACGGAACGCTAGCGGCGCAGCTGGAATTTCACGAGAAAGCTCACCCAAAAGGAAACGGCTTTTCCCCCTTCGCGGACCGGCTTGAAGAGGAACTGCTTCACCGCCGTGGTCGACGAGGTCTCGAAGCTCGCCGGGCCGAAGGAGGAGCGCACGTATGCCTCGTTCACGGTGCCGTCGCTCGCGATGTAGGCTTCGACGAGGACGTATCCCTCCTCGGCGTCCCGGAGGGCGTCGTCCGGGTATTCGGGCTCGACCATCCTGAGAATGACGTAATCTTCCCGGTACGGAGCCGCGGCGCGGGAGGCGTACGATCGGAAGGCGTATTCTCCCGGAGCCGTAAGCGAGATCTGCCGCTCGCGCTGTCGTTCGGCCGGTTTCGGCGCCGGCTCGTTTCCCTTCGCGCGCTTCGGCTTGTCCTCCCCCTCGACGAAAACGTCCAGAAGGACCATCACGCGCTTTTCGCGCGAGGCGACCTTGGCCGGCACGGCGCGGTTGTCGACGATCGATATCTCCGGTTCGAACTTCGGCGGGCCCTCGTAGCCGAGCGAGATGAGGTTCTTGAGCGCTTCGAGGCGCTCGAAGGTTACAAGCGCAAAGAAATGGATGAGAATCACGGCGGGGATGATGAGCATGAGCCGTGTGCGCATCCGGCGATCGTGCTCGGCGATTTTCCCCATGCTGTGCGCCCTCTCTCCCTTGCCCGTAATATCGTATTGCTCTTCCGGTCCTGTCAAGCGCGGGCCGGGAGCTCCGCGGGGGATCGGCCTCAGGGCATCTCGACGACGAGCGTCGATTGGTTCGGGAGAATCGTCCTCGTGAAGAGCGCGGATCGCCCGTCGATCAGCCTGATCGTCAGGAGATGGATCCCCGGTTCGACGAGGCCGAAGGTCGCCGAGCCGCCGGAATCGGTCGCGCGAATCGAGAGCCGGTCGATGTCGACGGTCGCTCCGGCCGCCGGCGCCCCGCGCGAGACCACTTTCACCGTGAAAGCGCCGGCGACGGCGCCCTCATAGCCGAAATGGCCCGCGATCGCGACGAATATCCGTTCCGCTTCGAGGCGGAGCCGCGATTGGTCGCTCAGCGCGGCTTCGCGGCCGGCGTCTTCAATCGGGCCGCAGTGGATCTCGCAGGCCGCGCACGCCGTTTGCTGGAGGAATACGTCCGCCCATTCCCTGACCGCGAACGGGTCGTCCGGCGCGAGGGAGCCGAGGGCGGATGCGAGCCGTTCCGCCGCGGATCGCCCGCGCTCGCTTCCCGGGAAGTGCAGCACGCATCGGGGCGCGTCGATCGAGGGAGGCGGCGCTCCGTGCCTGATGCCGACGGCGAGCTCCGCGTCGGCGCGGTTCACGACGTAGACGCGCTCCTGCGCCGAGATCGTCTCGTCCCCGTTTCGCGTGAGCGTGACCGAGGCCCCCGAGCGTTCGAGGAGATTCCGGAGGAGCCGGGCGACTTCGAGATTCACCGAAGCGCCGCGGAGCGAGCCCGGGCCGCGGCCTTCCGGATCGGAGCCTCCCCCGCCCGGATCGACGGCGATCCGCTTTCCCGAGAGGGCGCCGCCGAAGAGCGGGCTCAGCCGGACGGTCGCGGCGGCCGCGGACGGGTCCGCCCGGAGACCCTCGAGAAGGACCGGAGCGTAGCCGGGCGCGCTCACGAGGAGCGTTTCCGGGCCGATCGACGCCGGGACGAGGAGCCTTCCCGCCTCATCGCCGAGCACGCTCTCGGAGGGGCTGCCGCCGGCGACGGGGCGGGGGACGGGTCTCCCCGTCAGCGCGTCTATCGCGACGATCGGAATCGACGTCCGCCGCTCGAACGCCGGCAGCGCGACCTCGACGGTCAGGCTGTCCGCGGAAACCGAGAACGCCTCGCGGGCGAGGGGGAGCGGCGTTTCGAAACTGAAGGTTCCCCCACTGCACGCGCCCGAAAACGTTTCGCCGCCTTTCGGGAACCGGGCGACGACGGGAGTGCCGTCGGCGACGCTCAGGCCGAGCTCGTCGAGCACCCTCACCGAGATCGACGCGATTCCCCCGGGTTTCTCGCTCGGGGGGAGGGGGATGACGTGCCGGGGAGGCCGCTCGAGCAGGATGGCGGCGTCCTCGCTCCACGCGGTCGCTCCGCGCACGCTCCTGATGGTCGCCTGAAGCCGGTATGTCCCGTTCGGGAGGTCGGGAGGCATCGGGGAGCGGACGATCGATCCGGCCGCTTCGTACGTCGGAACGAGCTCGCGATCGCCGAGGCTGATGCGCGCCGAGGCGGGATCGAGCGGCGCGCCCGCCGCTTCGCGCACCGAGAACGAGATCTCCCCGGGGGCCGCGAGCGTGTCGCGCGCCGGAGAGATCCGCTCGATCGATGGGACGCCGCGCGAGAAATATTCCACGAGTCCGAGGAAATACGCCTCGGCTTCGAGCTTCTGTTTCGCCGAGAGCTTGAGGCGCTCCTCGACGGCGGGGTGCGAAGAGGTAGCTCGCCTCGCCGAGGATCGCCGCGCGGGCTGTCGAGTGCCTGAGAACGAAGTAATTGCCGGGCTTGACCTCGGAGATCTCGATCCCCAGGTTGCGCGCGAGGTGCACCTGGACGTCTCCGGCGAGCTCGAGCGAGGAGCCCGGATCGCCCGGGCGATAGTAGACTTCGATTTTATTGACGTCCCGCTTGACCGGGAAATTCGAGTTGTGATGAATCGAAACGAAGACGTCCGGCTCGAGCTCGTTCGCTTTCGCGACGCGGGCGGAGAGATCGTCTCCCGGCGCGGTGGAGCCGGGCGGCAGCCGATCGCGATCCGCCGTGCGCGTGAGATGGGCGCGCGCCCCGGCGTCCGCGCAGAGCCCCCAGAGATAGAGCGCCACGCCGAGATTCGCGTCCGCCTCGCGCAGGCTGTCGGCGCCGAGCGCGCCGTCGAACGCGCCCCCGTGCCCCGGATCGATCACGATCGTCCTTCCCGCGAGGACGCGCGAATCGAGCGATTCGGGTTTTTCCCCGAGCCTCGCGTAGAGATCCGGACTGCCCGCCTTCCGGGCGGCGCATCCGGCGAGAGCGAGACCGGCGAGCGAGAGGAATATGACGAAACGCAGCGATCGATTCATCGAAAGCTCCTTTTTTCCGGGTTCGCGACAAGCATTCTTTACCAGAAGCGCCCACCTTCATCAAGAAGCAATTTCGCGAAGGGGGAGCCCCCGCGTCCGCGCGCGAAAAGCGCGCCCCCGGGAACTATATATTGTGAAAATTGTTGACCGCATCCCCCATATATGGTAGAAATCGACAGATTCAACTTGAGCAACAAGGTTAATGGAAATGGATATTCAATCGTCCCTGAAGAAATTACCGTCGGTCGAGAAGGTTCTCGAAGACGCCCGGATCGCTCCGCGGATGAACCTGCTTTCGCGCCGCGGCGTCACGCGCGTCGTCCGGGAAGCGATCGAGCGCCGCCGCGCGGCGCTTCTCGAAGGCTCGAAGGCGCTCGCCCCAGGGAGCGACGTCCTCGCTTCCGTCGCCGACGAAGTCGTCGCGGAGCTCGACGCGCTCTCGGCCGCGGGGACGCGCCGGGTCATCAACGCGACGGGGGTCGTCCTTCATACGAACCTCGGCCGCGCGGTTCTCGGGGAGAGCGTGCGCGCGGCGATCGACGCCGCGGCGCGCGCCTACGCCGATCTCGAGATCGATCTCGCGAGCGGGAAGAGAACGGAGCGCGGACTGCGGGCCGCCAGGCTGCTCTCGCTCCTCACCGGAGCCGAAGACGCGTTCGTCGTGAACAACAACGCCGCGGCGGTGATGCTCGCGGTGCAGACGCTCGCGGGTGCCGGCGCCGTCGCCGTGTCGCGCGGAGAGCTCGTCGAGATCGGCGGGAGCTTCAGGCTTCCCGAGATTCTCGCGCTGGCCGCGGGGCGCGTGATCGAGGTCGGCACGACCAACCGGACGCACCGGAAGGATTACGAGAAAGCCGTTCGGGACGGCGCCACGCTGCTCCTCAAGGTCCATACGAGCAATTACCGCATCGTCGGATATACGAACGAAGTGTCGCTGAGCGAGCTCGCCGAAGTGGGGCGGGCCTCCGGCGTCCCCGTCATGTACGATCAGGGAAGCGGAGTGCTCTACCCGCTCCGGGAGATGGGGATCGAGGGGGAGGAATGCCTCGAGACGACGCTCGAGAGCGGCGTGGACATCATGAGCTTCAGCACCGACAAGGTGCTCGGCGGCCCTCAGGGAGGCGCGCTCGTCGGAAAAGCCCCGCTCATCGCGAAAATGAAGGAGAATCACCTTTCGCGGGCGCTCCGGCCCGACAAGCTGACGCTGGCGGGTCTCGAGCAGGCGCTGCGCGATTACTGGAACGGCGGCTTCGAGAGGATCGCGTCGCTCCGCATGATCATGGAACCGGCGGAGCGCCTGCGGGAGCGGGCCGAGGGGCTCGCGGGGCGCGTCGCCGCGCGGGGCGCGCTCGGCGTCGAAGTGAAGATAGCCGAATCGGAGTCCTCGATAGGCGGCGGCAGTTTTCCCATAAATCCCTTGCGGACGGTCGTCGTGCAGATTACCCTTCCAGCGGGCCGCGCGGAGCGGCTCGCCGCGCTGCTGCGCAGGGGGAGCCCCTCCGTCCTGGTCCGCGTCAGGGAAAATTCGGTAATGATCGATCCTCGAACGATTCTCGGCGGCGAAGAGGACGAGGTTGTCGCCGCGCTCGCCGACGGGCTCGAAAGCATTCTCAAGAGGGAGTGATCGGAATGACCGGTGAAGATCGGGGAACGGAAAAGAACGAATCGTGCGAAGCGCCGGGAGGAGGCTACACGATATTCCTCGACGAAGAGCGTATTCGGGCATTCATGGCGGCGGGGGACCCCTCCTCCGCGAGCGAGCTCGATCATTTCAACGACGTGGGGGCGCAGCTCGAGAAACGGATCAAGGAGCGCAGCGGCGCCGTGATACTCGCGCTCTCCGCGGGCGAGAAGGGGATCTCGCGCGATTTCGCGGTGCTGCAGATCGCGCACATCATCGCGAAGCACGGGAGGAACGTTCTCGTTATCGACGGAGATTTCCTGCACGCAGGCATGAGCGGTCTCGTCGAGAACGTCGAGGAGCACGGCTTCCTCGATCTGCTGCTCTACGGGAGCTCGCTCAAGACGGTCGCCCGAGCGGTCGGTATCGAGGGCGTAAGCGTCGCCGGACCCGGCTCGTTTCCCGTTTCCCGCACGATTCCCTTCGCCCTGAAGGAATTCGAGAAGATCGTCGAGTTCCTCCGCGCGAAGCACGACGTCGTCATCTATTGCTCGACGCTGTACACGGAGGACGCGAAGATCAATCCCCTCGCCAGGCTCGTCGACGGCATTCTCCTCTGCTGCCGCATCGACGACATGAGCGAGGGAGAGCTCCAGAAGAACGTCAAGGCGCTCCGCGAGGAGAAGGCGCCTCCGGTCGAGCTCGTCTGTTTCTGCGGGAAGCGCGCGCAGGCGGCGGCCCCGATCGCGAAGAAGGTTCTCGAACCGGCCGGCGTCGAGCCGGCGATCGCGGCCCCGAAGGAGACTCCGGCGCCCGCCGACGAACCGCTCGCGATTCCGCTGATCGAGAAAGCGGAGGATCTCGAGCCGCTCGGCGATATCGAGCCGGAGAGAAAACCGCGCTTCAGCGTGCTCCGCGTCGTGATCGTCGCCGCGGCGGCGGTCATCCTCGCGTTCGTCGTGTGGTGGGCCGTGCTCAACCGGACGGTCGGCGACAAGGAGCCCCTCGGCACGACGCCGGGGGACGTCGCGCGGACCGCGAGCCCCGTCGCTGTGTCCGGCGCGGCGGATTCGTCGGCGGTTTCCGCCGAGAGCCTCGCCGTCGCGGCGTCCGACAGCGCGCGCACGCCTCTGCGGTCGGGAACGGCGGAAACGGCGCCGCCGCGGACTGAGCCGGGGGCCGCCGATACGGAGCGGACGGCGATCGCTTCGGAGCGGGGCGTCTATACGATACATGTCGCCTCGTTCAGGGAGATGTTCCGCGCGGAGGACGAGAAGGCGTATCTCGGGAAGAACGGATTTCCGGCGCGGATCGTCGAAGTCGACATCAAGGGCGAGAAATGGCTCCGCATTCTCGTCGGCGAATTCGCCACGGAGAGCGAGGCGTCGAAGACGAGACTCGATCTCCTGGGACTCAATAAAGTGGGGTATGCGCGGGTCGTTACCATCGAAGCCGCGAACCGTTGAACGGGTGACGTTCGCATGACGTCGGGAGGATACAACCGGTGAGCCTTTCGAAACTCGAGCTGGTGGGCTTTAAATCGTTCATGGCCCCGATCCACCTGGAATTCAAGCCGGGGATCACGGCGATCATGGGTCCCAACGGCTGCGGCAAGACGAATATCGTCGACGCGGTTCGCTGGGTCCTCGGGGAGCAGAGCGCGCGTCAGCTCCGCAGCACGAAGATGGAGAACGTCATTTTCAACGGAACCCAGCAGCACAAGCCGATGGGGTACGCCTCCGTGAATCTCACGATCAACAACGAGCGCGGACAGTTTCCTCTCGATTACGCCGAGATCTCGATCACGCGGAAGGTGTACCGTTCCGGGGTGAGCGAGTATTTCATCAACAAGATGCCGTGCCGGCTCAAGGATATACGCGACCTTTTCGCCGATACGGGCACGGGAAGCCATTCGTACTCGGTCATCGAGCAGGAGATGATCGATTGGGTCCTGAACGATCTGCACGGCGAGCGCCGCCTCATGTTCGAGGAAGCGGCCGGCATCGTCAAGTATCGCATGCGGCGGGAAGAGGCGCAGCGGAAGCTCGACCTCACCGACGCCGATCTCCTTCGTCTCGAGGACATACTCGAGGAGCTCCGCGCGCAGGTGCGGTCGCTCAAGTATCAGATGGCCAAGGCGCGCCGCTACGAAATCGTCAGGGACAGGATCAGGAGCTGGGAAGTCGTGAACATCCGCGCGCAGCTCTCGGACATCGCCGGCGGGAGGCGCGCGGCCGAAGCGGAGCTCACCGAATGCCTGAGCCGTTCCCGGAGCGAGGACAGCTCGCTCGCCGATCTCGAGCGGAAGGTCGAAGAGGCGCGCGCCGCGCACCTCGAGCTCGAGCGGAAGCGGACCGGGCTGCAGGACAGCCGCTACGACATCCGCCGGAGGATTCAATCCTCCGAAGAGAAAGTGATCCAGTTCACCGAGCGCGAGAATCAGGCGCGGATCCGCGTCGAGCGCGCCTCCCGCGAGATCGCCGAGGCGGAGGGCCGCCTCGCGCATATCGTCGGCCGCGCCGCCGAGGTGACGGGGCTCAGCGCGGCGACGGGAGCGAGGATCGGATCGGAAGAGGGAGCGCTGGCCGCCCTCGCGGAGGATTTCCGCGCGCTCGTGGAACGGATCCAGGATCTCAGCGCGAAGCTGATCGAGATGAAGCAGACGCAGCTCGATTTTCTCCAGGACCAGGTGAGGGTGAAGAGCACGCTCGAGCATTTCACAGGTATGCTTTCGGAGCTCGACGAGCGTTCGGCCGAGACGCGCGAGCGCATATCCGGGGCCGAGCGGGAAGGGCAGGGGCTCGCCGCCGAGAAGGAGCTCAGAGCGGCCGCGTGCCGGGAGCTCGAGGAGCGCGGCTCCGTTCTCGATCGCGAGCGTTCGGGCCTCGTCGACTCGATGCAGGAGCAGGAAAAACGGATATTCGAGCGTGAGCGGACGCTCGCCGAGAAACGCGCGGAGCTCGCTCACCTGAAGAGCAAACACGAGCTTCTCCGGAAGATGAAGGAGAATTTCGAGGGATTTCCGGGCGGAGCCAGGGAGGTCCTCACGAGCGGCGACGGCCGCGTGCGGGGGCCGCTCGTCGAGTTCCTCAAGGTCGAGGACCGCTACCGTCCCGCGTGCGAAGCGGTGCTGGCGGGCATGCTCGACGGAGTGGTGGTCGACCGGTTCTCCAGCGCGCTCGATCTCGTCCGCGGGATCGCGGAGAAGAAGCCCGGACGCGTGCGCCTCTTCGCGGAAGACGCGCGTCAGGCGGAGCGGGGCGCCGGCGCGGGGGACGTCCCCGGCTGCCTCGGCGCGCTCGCCTCGTTCGTCTCGGTCGACGATTCGCGGCGGGGCCTCGTCGAGAATCTGCTGCGCGGCGCGTACGTTTTCGAGACCGCGGAGGCGGCGATCGATTTCGTTTCCTCCGAGAGAGGGAAGGACGCCACCGCCGTGACCCTTTCCGGCACGGCGTTTTCGGGCTCGTCGGGGATCTATTTCGCGGGGAGCGGCACCGAGGAGTTCTCGCTGCTCGGCCGCACGAACGATCTCGAGCGGATCGGGGAAACGATACCGGAGCTCGATCGCGAGGTCGCCGGCATGACGGTCGCCTGCGAGGACGAGCGCGCGGCGCGCGAGAATATCCAGGCGCGCGTGCGCGAGCTCGAAGGGGAGATTCAGCGGGTCCGCGAAGAGCTTTCGGGGCGGAAGGAAGAGCTTCAGAGCTGCGAGAGGGATCACGCGATGCGCACGGAGAAGGTATCCCTTCTCATGAGGACGCTCGACGAAATCGAGACGTCGCGATCGGATACCCTCGCGAAGCTCGAGGAGATGAAGCTCTCGCTCCGGATGCAGGAGGAGAGCGGCGAGGCGCGGCTGTCGGCCGATATCGAAGCGGAGCTCGCCTCGTTCCAGAAACGCAAGGAGGAGATCGAGGCCTCGCTCACCGAGAAGAAGATCGCGCTCGCGTCCCTCAAGGGGGCGCTCGACAAGGACCGCGAGGAGCTCAAGGGCCTCGCCGAGATGGAAAGCCAGTTCCGCGGCATCGCCGGCGAGCGCCGCGGCGAGATCTCCGCGTCGGACGCGGAGCTCGCCGAGCTCGGCGCCGCGATCGAGGCCGAGCGCTCGGTCGTGCGCGTGCTTCTCGAGGAGGAGCGTTCCTACGAGCGGGGAATCGACGAGCTCGCGGGGAATCTCGAGGAGCGGCGCGTCGAAGCCGACGCGGCGGAGAAGGAGCTCAAGACCCGCGCCGCGGAGCGCGAGCGGATATTCGAGCGGCTGAACGAAATCAAGATCGCGATCTCGACGTTCGAGACCCGGATGCGCAGCCTCGTCGACAAGGCGAAGGAGATGTACGCCGCCGATCTCGGCTGCTACCTCGAGGGGAAAGAGCTTCCTCTCACCGATGAGGAAGCCGCCGTCACGAGGGAGATGCTCGACCGGGAGAAGAAGAAGCTCGAATCGATCGGCCCCGTGAACCTCGCCGCCGTCGAGGAGTTCAACGAGAAGAAGACGCGCCTCGACTTCCTCGAATCGCAGAAGGCCGATCTCGTCAAGGCGAAGGAAGAGCTCGGCGAGGCGATCAAGAAGATCAACGTGCGGGCGAGAAGCCAGTTCCTCGAGACGTACGAGATCGTCCGGAAGAATTTCCAGGAGACCTTCCGGATCCTCTTCGAGGGGGGAGAAGCGGATCTCGCCCTGAGCGAGTCGGCCGATCCTCTCGAGGCGGATATCGCCATTACGGCGCGTCCCAAGGGAAAGCGCCTTCAGGACATCTCGCTCCTGTCGGGCGGCGAGAGGGCGCTCACGGCGCTCGCGCTTCTCTTCGCCCTCTACAAGGCGAAACCGAGCCCCTTCTGCATCTTCGACGAGGTGGACGCCCCTCTCGACGACGCCAACATACAGCGTCTTCTCAGGATGCTCCAGGTGTTCAAGAAGGACACCCAGTTCATCATCATCACGCACAACAAGCGCACGATGGAGGTCGCGGAGACGCTCTACGGCATCACGATGGAAGAGCGTGGCGTCTCGCGCGTCGTATCGGTCGACTTCGACGGGATCGAGAAGGTTCTCCGGAACCGCGCCGCCTCCGAGCGGGTGCTCGTGCCGTCGGAGGCCTCCTCGAACTGACGGGGATTTCGCATGCAAAAGCTGTTTCAGGGTCTCAGGAGGACGAAGGAACGCCTCTTCGGCTCCATCCAGGGGATATTCTCCGGGGGAGCCCTCGGCGCTGACGCCCTCGAGGAGCTCGAAGGGATCCTCCTTTCGGCCGACCTCGGGCCGGAGGCGACGGAACGAATCGTCGAGCGCCTGCGCGCGCAGGCGGGCGCGGCCGCCGGGCCGGGCGAATATCGCCGCATCATGGCCGACGAGCTTCTCTCGATCGTCAGAGAAACCCCCGTTCCCGAGCCCGCCGATAGGGCGCCCGCGCGTCATTGTCGTCGTCGGTGTAAATGGTGTCGGAAAAACGAGTACCATTGGAAAGCTCGCGTATGTTCTGAAGAACGAGGGGCACTCGGTCGTCCTCGCGGCGTGCGACACGTTTCGCGCGGCGGCGGTCGAGCAGCTCGAGCTCTGGGCCGAGCGCGCGGGGGTGCCGATCGTCCGGCAGAGAAGCGGGGCGGACCCCGCCGCGGTCGCGTTCGACGCGGTGCAATCGGCGAAGGCGAAGAACGCCGATATCGTGATCGTCGATACCGCCGGGCGGCTCCACACGAAGGTCAATCTCATGGACGAGCTGAAGAAGATCGTCAACGTTCTCTCGACGCGAATCGAGGGGGTGGGCCTCGAGAGCTGGCTCGTCCTCGACGCCAATACGGGGCAGAACAGCCTCAGGCAGGCCGAGGCCTTTACCGCGGCGCTCCCCGTAACGGGGCTCGTGCTCACGAAGCTCGACAGCACGGCGAAAGGGGGCGCCGTCGTCACGATCCAGCGAAACCTCCGCATACCCGTCATCTACGTGGGCGTCGGCGAGGGGCTGGAGGACATCGAGCGATTCGATCCCGAGCTTTTCGTCTCCGCCATGCTCGGCGAGTAGCGATGCGCGGCGCCATTTGACCCCTTGACACGGCCGGCGGCTCCCATTAGAATTGGATTACATTGTAGAGGCCCCGTTCGGGGCCTCGGACCTTCGGGGCGGGGCGAAAATCCCCACCGGCGGTGAAAGCCCGCGAATGAGCTCCATGCTCACCGATCCGGCGCAATTCCGGAGCCGACAGTAACAGTCTGGATGGGAGAAGGTTTGCCGCCCAGCTCGCGCGCGGTTTCCCGCGCGTGCGCGATCTCCCCGATATTGGAACCCCGAAAGAGCGGTTTTCTCTCGAAGGAGAAAGCGATGGATCTCGAGGAGAAGTACATTCGCCGCGCGCTCGAGCTCGCCGGAAACGCCATGGGGGAAACCTTCCCGAACCCGCTCGTCGGCGCCGTCGTCGTCGCAGGGGACACGATCGTCGGTGAGGGGTATCACCGGGGTCCGGGCCGGCCGCACGCGGAGATCGAGGCGATCCGGGACGCCGGGGATCGAGCCAGGGGCGCCGCGCTCTATCTCAATCTCGAGCCGTGCTGCCACTACGGGCGAACGCCTCCCTGCACGGAAGGCATCGCGGACGCCGGGATATCGCGCGTCGTCTTCAGCATGTACGATCCCGACAGCCGCATGCGCGGCAAAGGGGCCGCCGCGCTCAGGGCGCGGGGCGTCGAGGTCAAAGCGGGGGTATGCGCGGCGGAAGCGCTCGAGCTCAATCTCCCGTACGTTCACCGGAACCTCACGGGCAGGCCGTTCGTCATGCTCAAGCTCGCCTCGACCCTCGACGGGAGGCTCACCTGGGGGACCGAGCGGGGATACCTGTCGGGGGAGAGCGAACAGCGCTACATACACCGCCTGCGGGCCTGGACCGAGGCGATCGCGATCGGCATCGGCACGGTTTCGATAGACCACCCGAAGCTCGACCGGCGGCTCTACCGCGAGGATATCCGCCCGCCGGTGCGGATGATATTCGATTCGTCGCTCCGGTTCCCCGAGGATTATCCGTGGCTCGCCCGAAAGGAGCGCGTCATCGTCTACTGTCTGACGAACGTCGATCCGATCAGGCGCAGGGAGCTCGAAACGGCCGGAGCCGAGGTCGTGCCGCTGCCGCGCGGGCCGCACGGGGTCGATCTGCGGTTCTGGATCGAGGACGTCGCCTCGAAGGGGATCACCTCGGTGATCGTCGAGGGGGGAGGCGAGGTGGCGACCGCGTTTCTCGGCGAGGGGCTCATCGAACGCCTCGTGCTGTGCTACGCGCCTCTCGTGTCGGGGCAGAGCGGCGTGGCCTGGTACCAGGACGGCCGCGGGCCGCACTGGCTCGCGCGCGGAGAGCTCGTGCTCAAGAGCTGCACGGCGATGGACGAAGATATCGTGCTCGTGTTCGATTCGCGCAGGCTCGGGGAATATCTCCCGGCGGTGACGGAGGAGGATACCATTGTTCACTGGGCTCGTTGAGGCGCTCGGCACGGTCCGATCCGTGCGGAAAAGCTCGAGTGGGGCTCGTCTCACGATCGAGACGGCCCTCGAGGCGCTCGCCGCGGGAGAGAGCGTTTCGGTGGACGGCGTCTGCCAGACGGTCGCCGCCGTGGACGGAGCGCGCTTCTCGTGCGACGTTCTCCGCGAGACGCTCCGCGTCTCCACGTTCGGGCGGCTCCGGCCCGGCGATCGGGTAAACCTCGAGCGCGCGCTCGAGGCCGGCGGGCGTTTCGGAGGCCACATCGTGAACGGCCACGTCGACGGGACGGGAACGGTCGTGAAGGTGTCGGCGAAGCCGCCCGGAATCGAGATCGCGCTCGCCCCGGAGCTCCTGAAATACCTCGTGCCGAAGGGATCGGTCGCCGTGAACGGGGTGAGCCTCACGGTCGGGCCGTCGGTGCGGAACGGACGCTTCGCCGTTTTCGTCATTCCCCACACCTGGGAGCATACGAACCTCAAATATCTAAAGACGGGAAGCTCCGTGAACGTCGAGATCGACGTCGTCGCGAAGTACGTCGAGAGCTGTCTCGCGCACGCGAAGAAGGGAGGCGAGCGCCGGTGAGCGTATTCAGCCGCATCGAAGACGCGCTCGAGGATATACGGCGGGGGAGAATGGTCATCGTCGTCGACGACGAGGATCGCGAGAACGAGGGGGATATCATCATGGCCGCGGAGTTCGTGACCCCCGAGAGCATCAATTTCATCGCGCGGCACGCCCGCGGCCTCATATGCGCGGCCCTCGAGGAAGAGCGCGCCGATGAGCTTCACCTCGCTTTCATGGTCCAGGAGAACACCGCGAAGATGGGCACGCCGTTCACCGTATCCGTCGACGCGGTTCGCGGGACGACGACGGGCATCAGCGCCCATGACCGCGCCGCCACGATTCGCGCCCTCATCGATCCCGGGACGCGGCCGCAGGACCTCGCCCGGCCGGGACACATCTTTCCGCTCAGGGCGGCGCGGGGAGGCGTGCTCCGCCGCGCGGGGCACACGGAAGCGGCCGTCGATCTCACGCGGCTCGCGGGGCTCAGGAGCGCGGGCGTGCTGTGCGAGATCATGGCGGAGGACGGCTCGATGGCGCGCATCCCCGAGCTCGTCGAGATCGCGAAGAAGCACGGCCTCAGGATCATCACGATCTGCGACCTCATCGAATACCGCCGCCGGATGGAGAAGCTCGTGCGCCGCGTCGCCGAGGCGAGCTTGCCGACCCGGTTCGGCGAGTTCAAGCTCGTCGCCTTCGAGGGCACGATCGACGGATCGGCGAGCATCGCCCTCGTGATGGGCGAGTTCGCGGAGGAGGACCCGACGCTCGTGCGCGTGCATTCCCAGTGCGTCACGGGGGACGTGTTCGGTTCGCTCCGCTGCGACTGCGGCGACCAGCTCTCGACGGCGCTCGAAACGATCGCGAAGGCGGGCACCGGCGTGTTTCTCTACATCCAGCAGGAGGGCCGGGGGATCGGCCTCGTCAACAAGGTGCGCGCGTACGCGCTCCAGGATTCGGGCAGGGATACGGTCGAGGCGAACGTCGAGCTCGGGTTCCCCGCCGATCTCCGCGATTACGGCATCGGCGCGCAGATACTGGCGGATCTCGGCCTGCGCAAGATAAAGCTCCTGACGAACAATCCGCGCAAGATCATCGGGCTCCGCGCGTACGGGCTCGAGATCGTCGAGCGGGTTCCCATCGAAATACCGCCGAACAGGCGGAATCTCCATTATCTCAAGGCCAAGCGCGACAAGCTCGGCCATATCTTCACGATTCTCGACGGCGATGAAACGACGAAGAGCGGCGCCGCCGCCGCGCGGAAAGGAGAGCACGATGGTACGTGAAAAAGCGGGGCATCTGACCGGTGCCGGCAAGAGCTTCGCGATCGTTATCGGGCGCTTCAACGAGCTCGTGAGCGGGCATCTCCTCTCGGGCGCCGTTGACTGTCTCGTCCGCCACGACGCGGCGGAGAAGGATATCCACGTGTACTGGGTTCCCGGCTCGTTCGAGATCCCCCAGGTCGCCAAGAAGGCCGTCGGCACGAACGTCGACGCGGTGATATGCCTCGGGGCGCTCATCCGCGGGGAGACGGCGCACTTCGACATCCTCGCGAACCAGGTCGTCCGCGACGTGTCGAACGTCGCGCTCGAGTCGGGGAAGCCGGTCACCTTCGGCGTCATCGCCGCCGACACGCAGGAGCAGGCGCTCGAGCGCGCGGGGAGCAAGGCGGGGAACAAGGGCTGGCAGGCGGCTCTCTCGGCGCTCGAGATGGCGAACCTTTGGAAAGAAATGAAGAAATAGAAAGACGGTGATCGCATGAGCCGCAGGCGGAAGGCCCGGGAAATAGCGCTCCAGACGCTCTACGCCCAGGAGGTGTCCGGAACGGAATGGAAGACGGCGTTCGACGACAACGTCGAGAGGCGGAAGCCTTCGGCCGAAGTCGTCGAATACGCCGAGCGGCTCGTGACGAACGTCATGGAGGAGAGATCGAACCTCGATACCCTGATCAGGGACCGGCTCGAGAACTGGACGCTCGAGCGCGTTTCGGTCGTCGACCGGACGATCCTGCGCATCGCGCTATCGGAGCTCCTTCACTGCCCCGAGGTCCCGGCGAACGTCATCATGAACGAGGCGATCGAGATCGCCCAGAAGTTCAGCTCGGCGGACGCGGGGAGGTTCGTGAACGGCGTGCTCGACCGGCTCGCGCGGGAGGTCCGGAAGAGTTGAAGGTATTCGTCTGCCGCGATTCCTCGGCGAAAGGTTTCTGAGCGGAACCCGAGAAAAGGAGCGACGGCCATCAAGCCGAAATCGGAAAAGAAGCATTGGGACGATTTCTGGGAGCGCGCTCCCGACGTGGACGACGTCTATTCCAACGAGGGAAGGGTCGCGGAGCGCATCGCGCGCGTCGTTTCCGTCGAGGGCGCCCGCGTGCTCGAGGTCGGCGCGGGTTCGGGGCGCGACGGGCTCATGCTCGCCGGGCGCGGGGCCCGGGTCGTCGCTCTCGACTACAGTCTCCCGAGCCTGCGGCTCATCAAGGGGCAGGCCTCCGGAACCGGATCGCTCTCCGCCTGCTGCGGGGACGCTTTCGCGCTTCCTTTCGCGGACGGCACCTTCGACGTCGTCTTTCATCAGGGGCTCCTCGAGCATTTCCGGAATCCCGACGATCTCATCGCCGAGAACGCACGGGTGCTGAAGCCGGGGGGATACCTGCTCGTCGACGTGCCGCAGCGATGGCACTACTACACCGCGATCAAGCACGTTCTCATCGCGCTCCGGCTCTGGTTCGCCGGATGGGAGCGGGAGTACTCGGTCGGCGAGCTCGAGGGAATGCTCCGGCGGCATTCGTTTTCGATTGTCTCGAGCTACGGCGAATGGTTTAATCCGCCGATATGGTACCGGATGCTGAGGCGGGGGCTCGTCCGGCTCGGCCTCACGCTCCCGATGTATCCGCGCTTCTTCACCGTTCTCGCCCGGGCCTTCGGAGGCGCGCGCGAGGCGTTCCTGAAAAGACGCTTCGCGCTCTATACGACGGTCGTCGTCGGCACGATCGCGCGGAAGGAATGACGCGGGAAGCCGTATCCGGCTTCGCCCGCGGGGAATACACGATGCGGATTCTCGCCGTGAACTGGCGCGATATCAGGAATCCCGAAGCGGGCGGGGCGGAGGTGCATCTCCACGAGATCCTCTCGTACCTCGCGCGCGGGGGGCACGGCGCCACGCTCATCGCGGCCGGCTGGCCCGGCTGCGCGGGCGAGGAGACGATCGACGGCGTCCGCGTGCTGCGGCGGGGCCGCTGGTACGACGCGAACTTCGCGCTTCCGCTTTTCGCGAGACGCCATCTCAGGCACCAGACGTACGACGTCGTGCTCGAAGACATCAACAAGCTCCCGTTCTTCATGCCGCTCGTGACTTCCATTCCGGTCGTCCCCGTGATTCCCCATCTCTTCGGCACGACCGTCTTCCGCGAAGCGAACGCGCTCGTCGGCGCGTACGTGGCGGGCATGGAGCGGTTCATCCCGCTCGTGTACCGGAAGTGCCGTTTCATGGTGATCAGCCCGAGCACGAAGGAGGATCTCGTCGCGCGCGGCATCGATCCGGAGCGAATCGACGTCGTTCTCTGCGGGCTCGATCACGGCCGCTATCGGAATCTCGGGCTCGAGCGCTTCGCCGAGCCGACGATCGTGCATCTCGGACGCCTGCGCAAATACAAGAGCGTCGAGGTCGTTCTCCGGGCGATGCTGAAGGTGCGGGAGCGGCTTCCCGCGGCGAAGCTCGTGATCATCGGCGACGGTCCGCACCGGCCGGCGCTCGAACGGGAAGCGGCGCGTCTCGGGCTCGGGGCGTCGGTTCGCTTCGCCGGCTTCATGCGCGGCGACGAGCTCGTGGAGTATCTGAACCGCGCGCATCTGCTCGTCAATCCGAGCCCCAAGGAAGGGTGGGGGCTCACCGTCGTCGAGGCGAACGCGTGCGGGCTTCCCGTCGTCGCGAGCGACCGTCCCGGCCTCAGGGATTCGGTCCGCGACGGGGAGACCGGCTTTCTCGTTCCGTACGGAGACGACGGCGCGTTCGCGTCGAAATCCCTCATGATCCTCGGCGATCGGGAGCTCTGGAATCGCATGAGCGCGAGCGCTCTCGGTCGCGTCAAGGAGCTGACGTGGGAGCGCTGCGGCAGCGAAACGCTCGCGCTGCTCGAACGCGTCGCGGGCCTCGGGAGAAGGGCGATCCGGTGAGCGGGAGAAGGATACTCGTACAGCTCGTCAAGCTGGCGGTCAGCGCGGGGCTCATCGCGTTCCTGTTCCACAAGCTTTCCCCCGAGAACCTGCTCGCCGATCTCTCCCGCGTGAGCCCGTGGCAGCTCGTCGTCGCGGCCGTCGTATTTTTCGTCAGCGTCGGCATGGGGGCGTATCAATGGCATCTCCTCCTCAAGGCCGGCGGCATCGCGCTTCCCTTCGCGAAGACGTTCAAGGTCTATTTCGTGGGCATGTTCTTCAACAATTTCCTGCCCGCGGGAATCGGCGGGGACGTGATGAAGATCTACGACGTGACCCGCGTGGGCAACGATCCGCACCAGGTCTTCGCCGTCACGATGCTCGATCGCGTCATCGGGATCGCGGGGCTCTGCGTGCTCGCGCTCGCCGCCTCGTTCGTTCTGCTCGCCGGGGACGGGCTCCTGAATCTGTATCTCTACATCGTCATATTCGCCGGATGCGTCGCGCCGGTGCTCGCGCTCGTCATGAACAAGCGCCTCTCGCGCGGCGTGAGACGCCTCTTCGGGAAGATAACGCTCTGGGGGCTCGGGGGGCGCTTCGACGCGATCTTCCGCCACCTCGGGGAGTACCGGCGCCTTCGCACGCTGCTCGCGCGGCTCACCGTTCTCGCGATGGCCGTGCAGTTTCTTCGCGTCGTGACGCACGTCCTCGTCGCCCAGTCGCTCGGGATCGAAGTGACGAACCTGCAGTTCGTCCAGTTCTTCGTATTCGTTCCGCTCCTCAGCCTCATCATGATTCTGCCCATATCGATCAACGGGCTCGGCGTGCGGGAGGGCGCGGGGATACTCCTTTTCACCCAAATCGGCTTCTCGAAGGAGCAGGCGCTCCTCATGGAACTTATTACCTATGCGATCATGGTTATGGTAAGCTTGCTGGGAGGTTTCTTCTTCGTGCAGCGGAGCTTCGAACGCAAGAGCGGAATCGAACCACAAGAGGTACACACCGATGTCTGACACGACTCTCAACCGGATCCTCGCGCTCGTGATCTTCCTCATCCCCCTCGTCGTGTATACGCTCACGATGGCGCCGACGCTCGTGTTCTGGGACAGCGGCGAATTCATCGCGACGGCGTATATCCTGGGGATCCCGCACTCGCCGGGGACGCCGCTCTTCACGCTCGTCGGGAGGGTGTTCGCGATGCTGCCGCTGCCCATGGAAGCGGCGGGGCGGATCAATTTCTTTTCCGTGGTGTGCGGATCCCTCGCCGTTCTCATGTGCTACCTCGTCGCGGTGACGACGCTGCGGTTCATGTATCCCGCGCTCAAGGGAGGGCTCGGCCGGTTCATGACGTACGCGGGCCCGTTCGCGGGATCCCTGTTCCTCACATTTTCCTACACGCATTGGCTCGATTCGACGGAGACGGAGGTGTACGCGCTCAACCTCTTCGTGATGGGGCTGTGCACGTGGCTCGCGCTCCTGTGGTACCGGAACCCCTCGGGGCACGCGCAGCGTCCCCCGGCGGGCGCGGGGGGCAAGGAACGGCTGGACGACGAGGAGCGCCGGGAACGCGGCCATTCGCGGGGTCTCGTCTATCTCATCATCTATCTCCTCGCTCTCGGCATCAGCTTTCATCTCGGAACGGTGCTCGTGTACGGGGGGATCTTCCTGCTCTTTCTCCTCGTCAGGGAGAAGTCGTTCAGCAACACGGAGCTGATCATCTACACGTTCGGATTCGCCGTGCTTCTGGCGGACATGACGCTGTATAAATCGATCGGGACGACGATCGCGGGTCTCGTCATCTTCGCGGGCCTCGTCGCGTGGAGCACGGCGAGAAAGAGCCGCTTCGCGCTCGCGGCGGCGGGGCTCCTCGCTCTCGGAATCTCCGTGCATCTGTACATGTATATCCGCTCTCATCTCGACCCCGGCATCGACATGGTCGATCCGGAGACGTGGCGCGCGATGCATTACCATCTTCGCCGCGAGCAGTACCCGCCGAGCAACATCTTCGTGCGGAAGGCGCCGCTCCTGTGGCAGTTCCAGCATTTCGGGGGATATTTCCGGGAGCAGTTCCGCATGTTCGGCGACGTGCGTCTCGGGATCTTCAACGTCGGCGCGGCCGCGACGGCGATCCCGGTCGCTCTCGGGCTCTACGGCGTCGCGGCGAACTTCCTGCGGGAACGCAAGCTCTGGGCGCTCAACTTCACGAACCTTTTCATCAACTCGGTCGGCCTCGTTCTCTATCTGAACTTCAGCGCGAACGAAGTGCGCGAGCGCGATTACTTCTACGCCGGCGCATTCTACTTCTTCGCGATTTTCATCGGTATCGGCGTGACCGCGCTCCTCGTCTACGCCGCGGAGTATTTCAAGGGCAAGGGGAAGGATCCGGCCTCCTACGTCGTCCCGGTCGGCGCGTTGTGCGTCCTGCTCTCCGTTCTGCCGGCCCGCCACAACTGGTTCACGCACGACCGGTCGAATTATTACGTAGCTCAGGATTACGCGCGCAACATGCTCGCGGGGCTCGAGCCGGACGCGATCGTCTTCACCGGCGGGGACAACGACACGTATCCGCTCTGGTATATCCAGAGCGTCGAGCGGTACCGGACCGACGTGCGGGTCATCGTGCTCACCCTCCTCAACACGCCCTGGTACGTGAAGCAGATGAGGGACCGGGAGCCGAAGGTCCCGATGACGTTCAGCGACGCCGAGATCGAGCGGATGCATCCGATCGGGCTGAAGGACGGCGGCGTCGCGTACAACGACGACATCGTCGTTCAGAACGTCATCCAGACGACCGGATGGAAGCGCCCCATCTATTTCGCGACGAGCGTCGCGTCGGCGAAATGGAGACCGTACGAGCAGTACCTCGAGACGCAGGGGCTCGTGATGCGCCTCGTTCCCCGTCAGGGGAGCCGGATGCTCAGCGCGTTCACGATCGAGAGGTGTTTCGACGATCTCTTCAGATTCCGCGGCCTTCTCACGGGGGACGGCCGGATCGACGCGTCGATCTACAAGGAGAAGGATCTCAACATAACGCTCAACAACTACGGCGTCGCCGCCGCCGAGCTCGCCAACTCCCGCGGCAGGGAGAAAGACTATGCCGGCGCCGTGAAGTGGACGGAGGTCGCGCTCAATTTCGCCCCGCATCTGAAGCCGGCGAACGTCATGCTCGGAACGTACTACTATCTCAACAAGGATCGCGCCGCGGCCGTCGATCACTACCGGAAGATGATGCAGCTCGATCCCGCCGAGCCCGAATACGTCCTGAGGCTCGCGTGGATATATTCCGAAAGCGAGCCGGAGAGGGCGATCATGACGATCGACGAGGCCATCGCTCGCATGCCGGATAACCGGCAGTTCTACATCGACGGATTCCGCTACGCGGCGCGGATGGGGATGGTCGACGTCGCGAAGGGATACATCGGGAGATGGCTCGAGAAGCGTCCCGACGATCGCGAGATGCGGTCGGCCTTCGAGGACATCGACAGCGTGTTGCAGGCGGATTACGGGGCGTCCTCCGGCGCGGGCAGGAAATAATCGCGCTCACGTTCGAAAGAGGTACCAACGGATTGTCGGAACAAACGCTGCACCGGCTGGCCGCGCTCGCGGTCTTCCTGATACCGCTCGCCGTGTTCACGGCGACGATGGCGCCGACGCTCGTGTTCTGGGACAGCGGCGAGTTCATCGCGACGTCGTATATTCTCGGGATACCGCATTCCCCGGGCACGCCTCTGTTCACCCTCGCGGGGCGCGTGTTCACGATGCTGCCGCTGCCGTTCGGCATAGCGGGGCGGGTGAACTTCTTCTCCGTGCTGTGCGGTTCGCTCGCCGTCCTTATGGGATATCTGATAGCGGTGACGACGCTCCGGTTCATGTATCCCGCGCTCAAGGGGGGGCTCGGGCGATTCATGACCTTCGCGGGGCCGTTCGCGGGATCGATGTATCTCACCTTCAGCGAGACGTTCTGGCGGGATTCGACGGAGGCGGAAGTGTACGCGCTCAACGCCTTCGTCATGGGATTGTGCACGTATCTCGCGCTTCTGTGGTACCGGAATCCGGCGGGCCGCGCGCAACGGAAAGGCGCGGAAGCGGCGCGACCGGAGACGCGCCCTGACGAGGGGAGCGTCGAACGCGGGCACTCGCGGGGTCTCGTCTATCTTATCATTTACCTCCTCGCCCTGGGCATCGGATTCCATCTGGGAACGGTTCTCGTATACGGGGGAATCTTCCTGCTCTTTCTCATGGTGAAGGAAAAGGCGTTCGGGAACGTGGAGATCGCCATATACACGTTCGGGCTCGCGGTGATACTGGCCGATATGACGATGCACCGGAATTCCGCCCTGACGGTCGCCGGGCTCCTCGTATTCGCCGCGCTCGTCGCGTGGAGCACGGCGAGGAACGGGCGCTTCGCGCTCGCGGCGGCGGGGCTCCTCGTGCTGGGGATCTCGGTGCACCTGTACATGTACATCAGGTCGCACTTCGACCCGGGGATCGACATGGTCGATCCGGAGACGTGGAAGGCGATGTACGCGCACCTGCGCCGGGAACAGTATCCGCCGATCAACGTCTTCGAGCGGAAAGCTCCGCTCCTCTGGCAGTTCCGGCATTTCGCGGGATATTTCGGCGCCCAGTTCCGGATGGCCGGCGACGCGTTCCTCGGCCCCATGAATCTGGGCGCCGCGCTGACGGCGGTCCCGGTCGCGCTCGGTTTCTGGGGGATCGCGGCGAACTACCGGCGGGAGCGCAGGCTCTGGGCGCTCAATTTCACGAACCTCTTCGTGAACTCCGTCGGGCTCATCCTGTTCCTCAATTTTTCGAGCATGGAAGTCCGCGAACGGGATTACTTCTACGGCGCCGCGTTCTACTTCTTCGCGATCTTCATCGGTATCGGCGTGACCGCCCTTCTCGTGGCGGCGGCGCAATGGGCGGAAGGCAAGGGGAAGACGGCGGCGTCGCGCGCCGTGCCGATCGGAGCGCTCTGCCTGTTCCTGTCGGTTCTCCCCGCCCGTCATAACTGGTTCACGCACGATCGATCGCATTTCTACATCGCGCGCGATTACGGCTACAACCTCCTCGCCGGGCTCGAGCCGAACGCGATCCTCTTCACGAACGGCGACAACGACACCTACCCGCTCTGGTACATCCAGAACGTCGAGCGCTTCCGCACCGACGTCTCGGTGGTCAATCTGAGCCTTCTCCGGACGGACTGGTATATCGAGCAGCTCAGGGACCGGGATCCGAAACTCCCCATCCGTCTTACCGACGAGGAAATCGCGCGCATGGAGCCGGTTCCGCTCAAAGGGGGAGGCATCGCCTGGAAGCACGATCTCATGGTTCAGCTCATCGTCCGCGAGGCTGACTGGAAGCGGCCGGTCTATTTCGCGACGACCGTTCCCCTCGACACGTGGAAGCCGTACGGGCGCCACCTCGAGATGGAGGGGATGGTGCGGCGGCTCGTTCCCCGCGAGGGAGACAACCTGCTCGGCGAGTTCGCGCTCCAGAGGAACTTCGACGGGATATACCTGTTCCGCGGCATTCTCACGAAGGATTGGCGGATCGACGATTCCGTCTACAAGGACGGCGAGACGCGGGGGATGTTCGTCAACTACGCCGTCGCCGTCGCCCAGCTCGCCCAGGAGAAGGCGATGGAGAAGGATTTCGACGACGCGATCCGCAGGATGGAGATCGCGCTCCGGTTCGATCCGACCCTCAAGGCGGCGAACGTGCTGCTCGGCTCCTACTACATGATGAATGATATGGATCAGAAGGCGATCGATCACTACATCGAGGCGATCAAGCGGGATCCCGGCGAGGGGGAATACTGGTCCCGGCTCGCGCGCATCTACGAGTACGAGGATCAGAACGCCGTCGCGCTGAAGAGCGTGGACGACGGGATCCGCCGCGCGCCGGAATTCCGGCAGCTCTATATCGACGGCTTTCGCGTCGCCGCGCGTATGGGCGACGGTGCCGGGGCGAAGGATTACATCCGGCAATGGCTCGACCGGCATCCCGAGGATCGGGAGATGGAGGGCATCCTCGTCGGGGCCGACAAACTGCTCGAGGACGAGTTCGGGCTCAAGCCCGGGAGCGATCGGGCCCGGGAGGTGGGCGGGAAGTGAAGGAAAAGGCCGTCGTGACGGGAGCCGCGGGGTTCATCGGCTCCCATCTCTGCGAGCGCCTGCTCGACGAAGGGTTCGCGGTCCTCGCCGTCGACGCGTTCACCGATTACTACAGCCCGGAGAGAAAACGGCGCCATCTCGCCTCGTGCGCCGGGAGACCGGGGTTCACCCTCGTCGAGGAGAATCTCGCGACGTGCGACGTCGCCCGGCTCGTCGACGGCGCCCGCTGCGTGTTTCACCTCGCCGCCCAGGCGGGCGTGCGAAAGAGCTGGGGGAAGGAGTTCGCGACGTACATCGAATCGAACGTCGTCGCGACGCAGCGTCTCCTCGAGGCGCTCAAGGACAATCCCTCGGTTCCGCTCATCCATTCGAGCTCAAGCTCCGTGTACGGCGAGACGCGCACGCTCCCGATGCGCGAGGATCACCCGACGGTCCCCCTGAGTCCCTACGGGGCGACGAAGCTCTCGGGAGAGCATCTCTGCGAGCTCTACCGCCTCAATTACGGAATCACCTACCGGGCCCTCCGGTATTTCACCGTCTACGGGCCGCGGCAGAGGCCCGATATGGCCTTCAGCCTCTTCATCAACGCGTCGTTCGCGGGCCGTCCGATCGACGTGTACGGCGACGGCCGGCAGACGCGCGACTTCACGTACGTCGCGGACGCCGTGGACGCCAACATCCGCGCCTTTCGATACGACGGACCGCTCACGGTGTTCAATATCGGAGGGGGGAGCCGCGTGGCGCTCCTCGACGTTCTCGACGTCCTCGGGCGGGAGCTGGGCGGCCGGCTCGATATCCGGTTCGTCGGCCGCGCGAAGGGGGACGTGACCGATACCTGGGCGGATACGGCGCGGGCGAAGAACGAGCTCGGCTTCGAGCCGCGCGTGGGACTCGAAGAGGGAATTCGAAACGAAATCGCATGGTACCGGAAGCACATCCGATCAGACGAAGGGAAGGGACCATCCTCATGAGCGAGAAAACGAGGCGCATCGGCTCGGTCGTCATTCCGCTCTACAACGAAGAGGCCAGCCTGCCGGAGCTCTACCGGCAGCTCACGTCCGTCATGGAGCGCACGTTCGCCGCGCACGAGCTCGTCTTCGTCGACGACGGCTCGACGGACGGATCCATCGAAGTCCTCCGCGAGCTCCGCGGAAGGGACACGCGGGTGAAGATCATTTCCTTCAAGCGCAACTACGGCAAATCGGCCGCGCTCTCGGAAGGATTCAAGGTGACGCGGGGAGACGTCGTCGTCACGATCGACGCCGATCTGCAGGACAATCCGGAGGAAATCCCCGAGCTCGTCGCCAGGCTCGACGAAGGCTACGATCTCGTCTCGGGATGGAAAATGGAGCGCAAGGACCCGATCACGAAGACGCTCCCCTCGAGGCTTTTCAACCTCACGACCGCGATCGTGAGCGGAATCAGGATCCACGACTTCAACTGCGGGCTCAAATGCTACCGCGGGGAGGTCGTGAAGCGGATATCGGTCTACGGCGAGCTCCACCGGTTCATCCCGGTCATCGCCGGCTGGGAAGGCTTCCGGGTCACGGAAAAGAAGGTGACGCATTTCGAACGGAAATACGGGCGCAGCAAGTTCGGCGCGGCGCGCTTTCTCAACGGGATGTTCGATCTGGCGACCGTCATGTTCCTCACCCGCCGCTCGACGTCTCCGCTCCATTTCTTCGGCCGCGTCGCCTTCGCCTTCTTCGCGGTCGGCGGTCTCATCACGCTCTACTTCATGATGCTCTGGGCTTTCGGGAGAGGCCTGCACGTGAGACCCCTCATGGTGGGAGGCCTCGTCATGATCGTGATCGCGATCCAGATCGGATCGTTCGGTCTCCTCGCGGAGCTTTTCACGGCGAAGGCCGAGAGGACCTTCGCCTATCGCGAGTACCGGATCGATGACTAGGGAAAACGAGAAGCGCCGGTTCTGTCTCATCGGCCCGACCTATCCCTACCGGGGCGGCATATCGCATTACAACACCTGCCTCATCGGGGAGCTCGCGGCGGCGGGCGACGTGCGCGCGATCAATTTCACGCGGCTCTATCCCGGCTTTCTCTTTCCCGGCAGGACGCAGTTCGACGAGAGCGCGCGGCCGCTCTCGGCCGACTCGGCGCGCCTCATCGATTCGATCAACCCCCTCACCTGGATCAGGGCGGGCGCGGCCGCGGCGCGCGGCAAGCCCGACCTCGTCCTCGTCCAGTGGTGGCATCCGTTCTTCGCCCCCGCGTTCTTCACGATATGCGCCGTGGTGAAGCTCATGCGCCGCGCGAAAGTCGTCTTCATCTGCCACAACGTGCTCCCGCACGAGAAGTCGATCGTCGACCGCTTCCTCGCCGCTCTCGCTTTCTCCGTCTCCGACGGCTTCTTCGTCCAGTCGCGGGAGGACCGGGACAAGCTGCTCCGCATCCGCAGAAACGTCCCCGTGATCGTGCATCCGCATCCGATCTACGATTTCTTCTGCACGGGCCGTTTGACGAGGGAAGCGGCGCGGGCGAAGATCGGATCGTCCGCCGGCCCGCTGCTGCTGTTCTTCGGCTATGTCCGCGGCTACAAGGGGCTCTCGTATCTCATCGAGGCGATGCCGCTCATCCGCGAGAAGGTGCCGGCGAAGCTCCTCGTCGTCGGCGAATTCTACGACGACACGGCGCCGTACACGGAGCTCGTCGCGCGGCTCGGGCTCGCCGACGCGGTTCGCTTCGAGAATCGGTACGTCGCGAACGAAGAGGTCGAGGCCTTCTTCGCCGCGAGCGATCTCGTGATACTCCCCTACGTCTCGGCGACGCAGAGCGGCATCGTGCAGATCGCCGTCGCCGCGAATCGTCCCGTCGTCGTGACGAACGTCGGCGGGCTGAGCGAGGCCGTCTCCGAAGGAAAAACCGGTTTCGTCGTGCCGCCGCGGGATGCGGCCGCCCTCGCCCGGGCGGTCGTCCGGTTCTTCGAGGAGGGGTGGGCCGCGAAGATGGCGCCCTGGTTCGATGAGGAGAAGAAGCGGTTCTCGTGGAAGGCGATGGCCGAGGCGATCGACGGGCTCGCGCGGCTCATCGAAAGGAAATGAGCGTGCCGATGGGTCGCACCGTGTACGCGATCGTGCTCAACTGGAACGGCAGGGGCGTCCTCGGGCCGTGTCTCGCTTCCCTCATGCGGGTAACGGAGCCGCCCCTCGAGATCATCGTCGTCGACAACGCCTCGAGCGACGGCTCGGCGGAGATCGCGCGCCGCGAGGCGCCGGGGGCCGAGCTCGTCGTGAACGGGCGCAACCTGCTTTTCGCGGAGGGGAACAACGTGGGGATCCGGCGCGCGATCGAGCGCGGCGGCTCGCTCTTCCTTCTGCTCAACAACGACACCGAGGTCGACCCGGCTTTCGCCGCGCGGATGCTCGAAGCGCTCGATCGCGACCCGTCGGCCGGAATCGTCGGCCCGAAGATCGTCTATGACGACGATCCGAAGCGGATATGGTACGGCGGGGGCGGCTTCGTTCCGATCCTCGGAATTCCGAAGCACGAGCATATTCGAAGGATCGACGGTTCCTTTCCCGAGCGCGGGGGAGAGACGCTCTGGGTTTCGGGCTGCGCGATGCTCGTGAAGCGGGAGGTCGTCGACGCCGTCGGTCTCCTCGATCCGTCGTACCGGATCTACTGCGAGGACGTCGATTTTTGTCTCAGGGCGCGGCGCGCGGGATGGAAATGCCTCTACGAGCCGCGCGCGCTCGTACGGCACAAGGTGAGCTACTCGAGCGGAGGCGGCATGACGCCGTTCAAGCTCGAGAACAGGATCGCGAGCACGTACAGGCTCTTCAGGCGATACAAACCGCTCTGGTGGAGAACGCTCATGGTTCTCCCGCAGGGGGCGCTCTTCGTTCTCCTCGCGGCCGCGCTGCTGCTGGGCGGCCGCTTCGGTCTTCTGCGAGGCGCCGCGCGGGGGGCGGGGCGGGCGCTCCGCGGAGCATGAGCATTTAAGATCAGCAATGCAAAGGCTTTGCTCGTACGGCCGAAATTTGGTAGACTTAGAATAACCCGACGGAGGTTTCGGTTGAAAAAGGAATCACCCTCGCCGGCGCGCGCTCCAGGCATCGGATTTCTCGAACGCCTCGAGACCGGACCCTCCTGGAAGCGCGGCCTCGCGCTCGCCGCGATTCTCGCCGTCGTTCTCTGCGCGCTCATGGGGGACGTCGTATTCCGGAACAAGATCTTTTTCGTCCCCGATTCCCAGGCCCCCATGAATTTCGCCGCCGTGGGGGAGAGGGCGCTCCGGGACGGCACGTATCCTCTCTGGAATCCGTACCTCTTCTGCGGGATGCCGAGCTATGCGAGCCTCTCCTTCGCGCCGTACGTGTATCCTCCCGCGTTCATCACGTTCGTGCTGCAGCGATACCTCCATTTTCCCGAAATGACCTGGCTCCTGTTTCACTATCTCCTCGCCGGCGCGGGGGTCTATCTTCTCGCCCGCTCGCTCGGCGTCCGCTCTTCGGTATCGATGCTCGCCGGCGTCACCTTCATGATCCTGCCGAATTTCGTCGCCATCGGCGCGTACGGCCACGGCTCGCAGGCGGCGTCGATCGCGTACATGCCGTACGCGCTGCTCCTCTCGTGGCGGATTCTCCGAGGGCACCGCCGCCTCGCGGCGGCGGGCATGCTCGCCGTCGTTCTCGGGTTTCAGATGCTGCGCGGCCACGTGCAGATCGCCTATTACACCTATCTTCTCATCGGCCTTCTGGTTCTCTTTGAATCGATTCGCCTCCTCCGCGCGGGGCAGGCGCGCTCGGCCGCGAAGAGCCTCGCGTTTCTCGCCGGGGCGGTGATTCTCGCCGTGGGAATCGCCGCGGTGCTCATCATCCCCGTGCGGCAGTACGCGGCGTACTCGATCAGGGGCGGGAGCGGCGCCGGAGGGCTCGACTACGGGTACGCGACGAACTGGAGCCTCCACCCGAAAGAGATGCTCACTTTCGTCTTCCCGTGGGCCTTCGGATACGGCGCGCCGACCTACTGGGGAGAGATGCCATTCACCAACTACCCGAACTATCTCGGCGTCGTCACCGTCGCCTTCGGCCTTTTCGCTTTCGGGTACGCGCGGGACGGCAGGAAATGGTTTCTCGTCGCGGCGATCGTTTTCGCGACCGTCCTCAGTTTCGGCAAGTTTTTCCCGATTCTCTACGGACCGATGTTCAAATGGCTTCCCTATTTCAACAAATTCCGGGTTCCCGTCATGGCGCTCATCGTCCAGCAGCTCGCCGCCGTCGCGCTCATGGCGATCGGCGTCGAGGAGTTTCTGAAGCGCCGCGACGGGAAGCTGCTGCCGCGCTGGCTCGTTCCCGCGCGGATGAAATGGATCGTCGCGGGCGCGGCGATCGCGCTCTTTCTCGCCGTCATCGCGGGCGGCGGCATCAGGGGCGGCGTCGCCGGGAATCCGGCGATCGCGGCGAGGATTCCGGCGGGCGCTCTCGATCTCGCCTCGTCCGCGTTCGCCGCGAACCTGATGAAGACGCTCGGCGTCGCCCTCGTCGCGTGCCTCGTCGCGTTTCTCGCGGTATCGCGCCGGGTGCCGGCGAATACGGTCGTTCTCGCGATCGCGGTCGTCGCCGTCGTCGATCTCTTCATGGAGAACGGAAATATTCTCCATCCGGAGAAAGGCTGGCCCGGTTCGCAGGCGATCGTCGCGGACGCGAGCGCGCGCGAGGAGCTCGCGCGACCCAACGCGGCGACGAACTTCCTCGCGGCCGATACGACGTTCTTCCGCGTCTTTCCGGTCCCCGCGGCCAAGCTCGGGCAGTGGGCGTACAGCTCGCCGTACTTCAGCAAGAACGAGTTCATGTCCTTCGGCATCTACTCGCTCGGCGGGTATCACGCCGCGAAGCTCAAGAATTACCAGGACGTCATGAACGCGATGTTCGCGGCCTTCAACGAGGGCGCGTACCCGGCGGCGATTCTCGATATGCTGAACGCGAAGTATTTCCTCTCTCTCTATCCGCTCTTCCGCGAAGGCGCGGGGTTCCCGCTCGTGCTGCAGTCCGGCGACGCGTACGTGTACGAGAATCCGGGAGCACTTCCGCGCGTTTTCTGCGTCGACACGTTTCGCGTGCTTTCGAAGCCGGAGGCGCTCGCCGCGCTTCGCGCGCCCGATTTCGATCCGTCGCGGGAAGTGATCCTGAACGAGGAGCCCGCGATCCGGCCGGAATCCTCCGCCGGTTCGAGCGCGCGGATCACGGAGTACGGGCTCAACGCGATCTCGATCGCGGCGCACGTCGAAAAGCCGTGCATCCTCGTCGTGAGCGAGATCGACTATCCCGACTGGCGCGCGGACGTGGACGGCGCGGAAACGCGGATTCTCACGGCGAACTATTGCCTGCGCGCGGTGCCGCTCGCTCCGGGCGATCACGAGATACGGATGCGTTTCTCCTCGCGGGCGCTCCGCCTGTCGCTGATCGTCTCGATCGCGAGCTTCGCGGCCGCCGTCCTGATCCCCGCCGTCGGAGGCGTCATGTACGCAAAAGGAAAAAGGTGAGCGCGTGGAAACTCTCGTCATCATGCCGACCTACAACGAGAAAGAGAATATCGCCGAGATAGTCGGCGCCGTACTCAAGCTCGGGCGAGGCATCGAGATGCTCGTCATCGACGACAATTCGCCGGACGGCACGGGAGCGATCGTCGACTCGATGGCCGCCCTCGATCCCCGCCTGCACGTGATCCACCGGCCGGGCAAGCTCGGGCTCGGGTCCGCGTACATCACCGGCTTCAAATGGGCGCTCGCGAACACCGGCGCGAAGCACGTGTTCGAGATGGACGCCGACTTTTCGCACGACCCGAACGCCATCCCCCAGTTCCTCGACGCGATCGCGTCGAACGATCTCGTGATCGGCTCGCGGTACATCCGGGGGATATCCGTCGTGAACTGGCCGCTCGAGCGGCTCATCCTGAGCTACGCCGCGAACAAATACACGCATATCGTCACCGGCCTTCCCATCAAGGACGCGACGGGCGGATTCAAGTGTTTCAGGCGCGAGGTTCTTGAGGCGCTCCCGCTCGACAGGATCAGGAGCGACGGGTACTCCTTTCAGATCGAAGTGAATTTCTTCTGCTGGAAGAAGGGATTCCGGATCGCGGAGATACCGATTCTCTTCGTCGACCGGCGCGTGGGAACCTCGAAGATGTCGAAGAAGATCGTCAGGGAAGCGGCGTTCATGATCTGGCGGCTGCGCTTCATGAACCCGCGGCGGTGGCGTTCGTGACGCCTCCGGGGGAATAGCAATGGATCTCTCGATCGTCATCGTCACGTACAACAGCCGCGTGCCCGTCGAACGGTGCATCGCCTCGATCGAGACGCACGAGCCCCGGCGGTCGTACGAGATCGTCGTCGTCGACAACGCCTCGGTCGACGGAACGGCCGAAGCGGTCGCGAAGCGCTTTCCGCGCGTGCGGGTTCTCGCGAACGTCGAGAACCTCGGCTATTCGGGAGGCGTCAACCAGGGGATACGGCTCTCGAGCGGCCGCGCGATCCTCATCCTGAATCCCGACATTCTCGTGCGGGAAGGCTCGATCGACCGGCTCATGGAGTTCCTGGACTCGCATCCGGACGCCGGCATCGTCGGATCGAAGCTCGTCTATCCGGACGGGCGCCTCCAGCATTCGTGCCGGTCCTTCTACACGCTGGGCGCCCTCGTGCTGCGCCGAACGTTTCTCGGCGCGCTCTTCCCGCGGGCGAAACCGCTCAGGGATCATCTGCTTCTCGATTACGATCACGAGACCCCGCGAAAAGTCGACTGGATCATCGGGGCCTGCATGCTCGTGCGGCGCGCCGCTCTCGAGAAGGTCGGGGCCATGGACGAACGCTTCTTCCTCTACTTCGAGGACATAGACTGGTGCAACCGGATGAAGCGCCACGGGTGGTCGGTGTACTACGCGCCTTCGTCGGTGATGACGCACACGTACGAGCGATCGAGCGCGAGATCGGTCCTCCGAAAGCCGTTTCTCGTCCACATCCTGAGCCTCATGCGTTATATCGAGAAGTGGAACAGGTTCTTTTACGCCGTGCGGCGGAACCGGGGAGCCATCAAGGCCTCGGTGCTCGCCCTTTCCGACCTCGCCGCGCTCAATCTGAGTTTTCTCGCGGCGTACCACGCGAGAAATCTCCTCCAGCCGCTGTTCGAATACGGCCTCTATCCGATCGGATGGTACGGATCGTTCCTCCTCTTTTCCAACCTCGTGTTCTTCATCGCGCTCGTCACGGGAGGACTCTATCGCGTCAGCCGGGAAACATCCTTCTCCGAGGAGTTCATGCGCGTCGTGCGCGCGATGTTTCTCGGGCTCGTCGTGCTCATGGCGGCGACCTACATCAGCAGGGTCCGGATCTACTCGCGGGCGGTCGTGCTCGGGCAGGCGGGTATCGCCGTATTCGCCGTGGCCTTCTTCAGGCGCGTGATACGCGAGATGCACCGCGCGCTCGTCATGGCGAGATTCGATCTGAAGCGCGTCCTCATCGTCGGCACGAAGGATGAGGCGGCCGAGCTCGCCGAGCGGCTCGCCGGAGAGCCCGAGCTCGGGATCGACGTGGCCGGCTACGTGGGGGAGGGATCGGGAGCGCTCGGCACGCCGGAGGAGCTGCCCGATCTTCTCGAGCGGTTCAAGATTCAGGAGGTTCTCATCTGCCAATCGCGGCAGAACGACCGCGCGCTGCTGCCGTTCCTCGCCCATTCGCGCCGCCGCGTCATCCAGATACGGGTGATTTCCCCGCTCGCGCGCCTGCTGGGGCGGGGAGTGCGCGTCGATGATTTCGCGGGGCTCGCCGTTTTCTCGCTGGAACGGAGGATTCTCTTCGGTTTCGAACGCGGGATCAAGCGGCTCTCCGATTGCGCCGTGGGAGCGCTCGCGCTGCCGTTCGTCGAATGCGCGTTTCTCGCGTACCGTTTGTATGGTAGAATGAGAGGCACGACGGCGTTCTTCAGCGAAGAGCGAAGCGGGCGAGGCGGGCGCACGTTCGCCTGGCCGCGGGCGCTTCGCGCTTCGGGTCGCGAAGCGGGGGATTTCGTCAAGCCGGCGCTCTGCCTCGCCCTTATCGGAGGACGGCTGAGCCTCGTCGGGCCGCCGCCCCTGTACGAGGGGCAGGAGGGCGAGTTCGCGGGCGCCCTCGCGCGGGTGCGGCCGGGCATAACGGGCCGATGGAGGTTGTCCCGGCGCGGATCGAGACGTCTGGCGCTCGAAGAGGAGGCGCTCGGTCTCGAATCGTGGTCGTTGGAGCGGGATATCATGATACTCATGGAATCGATGGGGATGCTGTGCTCGGGCACGTATCCGGGATGGTTCTTCAGCAAGGGAGATGCGGCGTGAGGCGGATATTGATCGTCATGGCGGCGTGCGCGCTGCTCGCGCCGGGTGCCGCGTTCGCGGCGGGCGGCGACTGGGAGATCTTCGTGAACGCGAGCGCGATCAACCGGATCGATTGCGTCGGAGATACGATCTGGTGCTCGACGAGGGGCGGGATACTCGTCTTCAGCCTCGTCGATTCGTCGTTCGTCCAGCGACTCGACGGTCTCGGATTCCGTTCGACCGACGTCTCGGACGTCACGAGGGACTCCCGGGGGAGCGTATGGGCGGGCTTCACGACGAGCGGCGTGGCGCGGATCGATCGTATCGGGAGCGCCGAGCCCTTCGTGAAAACCTACACCGCGACGATCGACGGTCTCATGAGCGACAGCGTCACCTGCGTCGCCTCGGCGGGGGACGACGTGTACTACGGATCGACGGGCGGGATAGCGAAGTTCTACGACAATCTTCATTCCTTCGAGCCGATCCTCTCGGACAGCCTCGAAGGGATTCCCGTGCGCGATCTCCTCGCGCGGGGGGATACGCTTTGGGTTGCCTGCGAGAGAGGCGTCGCCCGTTTCCTGAGGAGCACGTTCAGCTTCGCGATGTACCGTATCGGAAACGCGACGTCGCTGTGCGTCCACGGAGGAGCGATCCATGTCGCGGGAGCGAACGGCGTGCAGCGCTTCGACGGGAGCGCCTGGGTTTCGCTCGGCCAGCCCGGCGGGGGAATTCCCCTCGCGGTCGCTTCGGGATCGGGTACGCTGTACTGCGTCACCAACGCGAAGGCGTTCCGGCGGGACGGCTCGTCGTGGACGGACATCACGGCGAATATGAAGACGCTGTTCACCCAGACGTTCAGGATCTCGGCCGGATTGAATATCCTCAAGACGGTCGCCGTCGATCCCCGCGGAACGGTCTGGGTCGCCGGTCTCGAGGCGCAGATCAACCGCGGGGCCTACCTCTCCGCGTACGTTTCGAATTCGTGGATAAACAGGGCGCCCGAGCATCTCTCCCAGAACGGGATCGTCGCGCTCAGCGTCGTTCCCGGGCAGGGAGTATGGGCCAGCGCGCGGTACTTCGGCGTCAGCTACCGATCGAACGATGACCGGTGGACGACCTACTGGAAGATGAGGACGTCGACGGACGACGCCGGACTTTCTTATTTCCTGAACAACATCGCGCTTCTGCGCGATTCGCAGGGGTATCTGTGGTGCGGCGCCTTTCTCGATCTCGATCGCATCAAGATCAACGACCCGTTCATCAAGACGGACGACGAATGGGAGCATTACGCGCTGAACGAGGGAACGATCACGACGAACCGTTTCGTCAGGGCGAAGGAGGACCCGGAAGGGAACCGGTGGTTTCTCTCCGACGACGTGCTCGGGGAGGAGGGACTTCTCGGGATCAACATTCTCAAAGCGGACGGCACCGCGTGGTTGAGCGTCACGCCTTCGACGGCGCCGGGGATGGCGGGGGGAAGCGTCTTTGACGTTTCCTTCGGCGCCGGCGGCGTCGCCTATCTCGCCCTCAGGGGCTACGGCGTCCAGGCGTGGTACACGGGCGGATTCGACTGGGCCCGCCTGAGCGATCTCGCGAGCGACGGGTGGGCCACGCTCGTCGATCCCGGGGATCTCGCCAGCACGGAGCTCTACGCCGTCGAGAGCGGGACCGACGGCGCCGTCTGGGTCGGCACGGCGAGCGGTCTCGTGCGCTGGAAGGCCGGCGTCATCGATTCGTTCACCATCAAGACGAGCCCCGGCGAACAGGGACTCATCGGCGCCGCGGTGTTCGATCTCGAGTACGACGGGGCGGGGAATCTCTGGATCGGCACCGAGCAGGGGCTCAACAAGATAACCCCGGACGGCGCGATCGAGGCGTTCACGTCCCCGGAGGCGTGGAAGGGAGACCTGTATCCGAGCTCGATCATTTCGCCCCTTCCGTCTCCCCACTGCGCCACGCTCGCGTGCGATCGGGACCTCGGCGTTCTCTGGATCGGCACGCCGAACGGTCTCGCGCGGCTCGACGTGAACCCGGTGCCCGAGCCGAAAGAGACGCTTTCGCGGATGATCCTGTATCCGAATCCGGTGCACATCTCGCGCGGAGACGCGGAAATCAAGATATCGAGGATCTCGAGTCCCGTCTCGATTCGCGTCTACACGATCGAGGGGCAGCTTGTGCACAGCGCCGACGGCATCCTGGACGGGCAGCGGGCGTGGGATCTTCTCACGCTCAGCGGATTCAAGGCCCGCTCGGGCATCTACATCGCGAAGGTGAGCGATGGCCGTGCGACCGAAACACGGAAGATCGCGATCATACGATGACCAAAGGAACACGCAGAAAGATCCTGATTGTCGGCGCCGGCGAGGCGGCGCGGATGGTCGCGGCGGAGATCGCGGCGCACCGCGAGATCGGCGGCGACGTCATAGGATTCCTCGACGACGATCCGCGTCTCGCCGCAAAGAAGATCCTCGGCCTGCCCGTCCTCGGGAGAACGGTAGAGCTCGAACGCGTCGCGGCGCGTAGAACCGTGGACGAGGTCATCCTCGCGATCCCGAGCGCCACCGGGTATTTCGTGCGATGCGTCATCAAGCACTGCCGGAAAGCGGGGCTCCCGTTCAAGATCGTCCCCGGCGTCATGGAGATCCTCAAGGGGGACGTTCACATAGAGCAGATCAGGGACGTTCGGATAGAGGATCTGATGGGAAGGGAATCCGTCGATCTCGATCTCGAATCCGCGCGAAAGGCTCTCGCGGGGAAGGTGGTGCTCGTGACGGGCGCCGGCGGCTCGATCGGAAGCGAGCTGTGCCGCCAGATCGCGCGGGCGGGTCCGCGGCTCCTCGTTCTTCTCGGGAGGGGAGAGAACCGCATCTTCGACATCGAGGACGAGCTCCGGTCCTCGTTCCCGCGCCTCGATCTCAAGTCGTACATCACGGATCTCCGCGACGCCGACCGGACGATGCGCATCGTCCACGAGTGCTCGACGGAGGTCGTCTACCACGCCGCCGCGCACAAGCACGTCCATTATATGGAACGCGATCCGGCGGAGGCGGTCGTCAACAACGTCGCGGGGAGCGTCAACCTCGTCAAGGCGGCCGAGGCGTGCGGCGTCTCCCGCTTCGTATTCATCTCGACCGACAAGGCGGCGAGCCCGCGCGGCGTCATGGGCGCGACGAAGCGCCTCATCGAGCTCTATCTGCGCGCCCGGTGCGGCGCCGGGACCCCGTGCCGCTTCATCACGGTTCGATTCGGAAACGTCATCGGGAGCACGGGGAGCGTCGTTCCTCTCTTCCTCAGGCAGATACGGCGCGGCGGCCCCGTAACGGTCAGCGATCCGCGCGCGACGAGATACTTCATGACGGTCAAGGAGGCCGCTCTTCTCGTCATCAGGGCGTCGGTCGTGGGAAAGGGAGGGGAGACCTATATCCTCGACATGGGAGAGCCGCTCAATATCCTCGAGGTGGCGGAAGATCTCATCATCCTCGCCGGATACGAGCCCGAGACGGAGATCCCGATCGTCGTCACCGGGCTCCGCGAGGGGGAGAAGCTCCACGAACAGCTCGTCGCCGCCGACGAGAAGCTCGCGCCGCTCGGCGAGGAGAAGATCCTTCTCGCCCGCCCCGCCGATCCCGTTCCCGCCGGGATCGAGAAGGGGATCGAGGATCTCATCTCGGTGGCGAGAAAGGGCCGGCAGGAAAAGGTGCTCCAGTGCATCGCCGCCCTGATCCCGGAATTCGGCGCGCCGGATGAAGATCCGGAAACCCCGCATGAATCAAAGGCGCGATGAGGAACCGGTGAAGGCAGAGCTCGAACATCGTCCCCCGCGCGAGGAGCTTGAACGTTTCATCGGCTCCATCCCCGGCGCGACCTTTTTTCATACCTGTGCGTGGCTCGATTCCCTCGAAAACGCGTTCGGCGGTTTCAGGACGCTCTGGCTCACCGTGCGGGAAGGCGGCGTTCTCGCCGGAGTCATGCCGGCCGTGCGCATCTCGCGGGGTCCCTTCTCGTATCTCTGGTCTCTCCCCTTCGGGACGTACGGAGAACCGCTCGCGCGGGAGGGCCGCGTCCGCGAGGCGCTCCTCGACGAGTTCTTCCGGATCGCGCGGGCTCCCCGCTGTCTCACGGCGGGGGTGGTCCTTTTCGGGGATGAAGCGCCGCCGCGAGCGCCCCGCGGTTTCGGCGCCGCGATGGAGGAGTGCCGGCTCGTTTCGCTCGAAAAGGGTTTCGACGAGGTGTGGAACACGCAGTGGAGCGGCAAGCGCCGCCAGCTCGCCCGGCGCGGCCTCGACGCGGGCGTCGCGGCGCGGAGCCTCGAGACGGAAGATGAGGTCAGGCGTTTCCACGCGATCTACGCCGCCGAGTCGCGGGCCTGGGGAGGAGTTCACCCGTATCCCGAGCGTCTGTTTCTCGAGCTCTTCGCTCGCCGTTCGGGGGAGATCGTTTTCTGGGGGGCGTTTCTGGACGGTGAGCTTCTCGGGGGCCACATCGATTTCTATCGCGGCGAGATGGCGCAGGCCTGGCAGGGAGGAATGACGGAGCGCGCCCGGGAGTTCGAAACGGGAGCCATTCTCATAAAGAGCGCCATGGAAGAAGCGTGCCGGAGAGGCTGCCGCGTCTTCAACCTCGGGAGCAGCGGAGGCAACCCGGGCATTCTCTTTTTCAAGGAATCGCTCGGAGGGCGGGAGCATAGGTATCCGGTCGTGACGTCGCGCAAGCGGTGGTGGGCGATCGCGAGGGGAAGGAGCGGCGCGTGACCCGGTCGAAGATCGCCGAGAACACGATCTTTCTCACGGTGAGCGGGGCCGCGAGCGTCCTTTTCACGCTCGCCCAGATCTCGATCCTGAGCCGTTTCCTCAGCGGAGACGATTTCGGGCTGTTCGTGACCCTGCGCGGATTTTCGCTTTTGCTCGGCGCGGTGATCCTGCTCGGTTTGCCGCAGGTGCTCGTGAGGTTCTTCCCCACGTTCGAGGCGCGGAACGAGGCGGGGAAGGCGATCCTCGTCTTCGCGCTTTCGAGCGCCGCCGTCGCCGTGCTGGGGGCGGGGCTCTATTTCGCGTCGGGGTTCTGGGAGCGTCTCATGCCCGCCGGGCTCCGCGGGCTCATCGAGTCGCGCGAGCTCGTCGCCTGGCTCGCGCTCTCGTCGGTGACGCTCGCTCTCAAGATGCTTCTCTACGGCGGCTTCAGCGGGCTCCGCGAGATGCGCCTGCAGATGCTCCTCGAGATCGTGTACCTCGCGGCTTTCACCGGGTACATGATCGTCGAGCGCGACCGCCTCACCGTCGAGATGCTCTTCGCGGCGATGTTCGTCCTCAATCTGGGCGTGTTCGCGGCGGGGATCCCGCTCCTGGTGAAACGAGCCCGCGGGGGCGTCTTCACGGCGGGCGCGATATCCGAGGGTATCGTCGTGCCCGGCCTCTTCTCGTACTGGGCCGGTTCGTTCTGTCTCAGCATCGTCGCGCTCGCGTTCACCGACGTCGATCGCTTCGTCATGTCTTCGGTGCTTCCGATGGCCTCGATCTCGCTCTTTCACGTCGCCTCGCGCGTCGACGTCCTGCTCAAGCGATTCCTGGGCCTTCCCATTCTCGCGGCTCAGCCGGAAATTACTCGGGTCTACGAAGAGGGGAGATGGGACGATATCGCCGGGAGGATCGGTCTCTTCACGAAGGGGCTGGTCGCCGGGGCGCTCCTCTGCGCGGCGCTGTTCGCCGTGATCGGGCGGGACGTGATCGTTCTGCTCTCGGGAAAGAGCTACGCGGCTTCATACCGGATTCTGCTCATCCTTTTGCCGACCGTGCCCCTCGCCGCCGTCTCGGCGCCCCTCATGGCCACGATGCGCTCGCTCCATTTCATCAAATGGGCCGTCATCTGCGATTTCCTGTGGATGGCGGGCTACTTCGGCACGTTCTTCCTGTTCGTTTCGGCGATGGGCGTCGAAGGGATGGCGGTCTCCCAGGTGCTCGCGTCGATCGTCCAGATGGCGGCAGCCATCCTGCTCGCGAAACGCGGGGGATTCTTCGGGGGAATCGGCGCGCGGCTCTGGCGGCTTTTCGTCGCGCTCGCCGCCGTCGCCGCGTGCGGCATGCTCGCGACGTCGCGCGTGCATTTCTATGCGTCGCTCGTCTTCGTCCTCGTGTCGCCCTTCGCCGCCCGCTTCATCATCGCGCGGCTCGGCATCTTCGAACCGGGCGAAAAGGAACAGATCATCGAGCTCGTGAGGATCAAAACGGGGAGGAGGATCGCCGCGTGGATGCTCTCCGCGGCGGATCGCTGAACGTGCCGAACATCCTCATGATAATCAATTTCTTTCCCCCCGGGGGAGGCGGAGGCGTGTACCGGCCGCTTTCCTTCGTCAAGTATCTCTCCCGGCTCTCGTGGAGTGTCACCGTCGTGACGCCGCGTCCCGGCGAGTACTGGATCTCGGATCCGGGGCTCGAACGGGAGATTCCGCCCGGCGTGCGGGTGGCGCGGACCGGTTCTCTCTCGGGGCTTCGGTTCCTGCGATCGCTTCGCGGCGGTCCGGCCCGCGCGGCGTCGCGCCGTTCGTCGGGAGGCTTCGCCGCGTTGCGGCGTTTCGGCGAGCTGTTTCTCGTTCCCGACACCTACGCGGGCTGGGCGCCCTTCGCCGCGCGCGAGGCCGAGAGGCTCTGCCGCGAAGAACGTTTCGACGTCGTCTATTCGACGAGCCCGCCGGACAGCTCGCACCTCGCGGCTCTGCTCGCGGCCCGGAGGTCGGGAATTCCGTGGGTCGCCGATTTCCGGGATCCGTGGTTCAACCTCCGTCTGCGCACGCCGCCGACGCCGCTCCATCGGGCGCTGCACGAGCGTCTCGAACGCTCCGTCGTCTCGCGCGCCGATCTCGTGCTCGTGACGACGGAGTCGCACGAGCGGATCCTCGCCGAGAGGTATCCGCTGTCCAGGATCGAGCGCATTCCGAACGGTTTCGACGAGGAGGATTTCACGCGGGAGCCCGGCGCGCGTCCCCCGGCGGCTCCCTTCACCGTCACGCACTGCGGGATGCTCACCCTCGGCCGGAGCACGAAGCCGTTTCTCGAAGGGCTCGCCGCGTTCGCGCGGCGCGCTCCCGCGGCGGCGCGCGCGATGCGCGTCGTTTTCGTCGGTCCGCGCGAATCGGCGAACGAGGAATGGGTGAAACGCTTCGACCTCGGGGAGACGGTCCGTTTCGAGGACAACGTTCCGCACCGCGAGTGCGTCGCGCGCGAGATGGCGAGCCACGTGCTGCTCCTCATCAAGCACGACGACGAGCGCTACCGGGGCCTCGTGCCCGGCAAGCTCTACGAGTACATCGGGGCGAGGCGCCCCATTCTCGCCGTCGCGCCGGAGGGAGAAGCGTCTCGCCTCGTGCGGGATCTCCGGCGCGGAGAGACGCCCCGCATAGACAGGCCGGACGAGATAGCCGCGGCGATCGAGACGATGCACGGGCGCTATCTCGCGGGAACGCTCGAAACCGCATATTCCGTCGAAGGCGTGCCGCGATACTCGCGGAGGGCCGAGGCGGAGAGGCTGAACGATCTCCTTGTACAGCTGATCGGAGGGAAATGAGGCGGAATGACATACGAAACGTGGCGCTGGGAGCGGTTCTGTTCGCCATGCTGCTCGTGCCGCTCCGCGACGCGGTCGTCGACGACACCTTCATTCACCTCCAGTACGCGAGAAACCTCGCCGAGGAGGGAGAGCTCTCCTTCAACCGCGGGGATCCGACCTACGGCGCGACGAGTCCGCTCTGGGTGGGGATCCTCGCGCTCGGCGCGAAAGCGGGCGGCGATCTTCTCGTCTGGTGCCGGGTCCTCGCCTGGCTCTTCGCCGCGGCTTCGATCGCGCTCGTCTACCGGATCACGGCCGCCGCGGGCGGCGGGCCGTGGACGCCGCTCGCCGCCGCGCTCATGCTGGCCTCGGAGGCGTGGTTCGTGCGATGGAGCGCGGTCGGCATGGAGACGTCGTTCGCCGTCTTCATGACGCTCGTCGTTCTGGAGCTCGCGCGGACCGCCGCGCGGTCGGCGGGGCGCTCGGCGTTTCTCGGCGCCGCGCTCTTCCTCGCCGCGCTTTCGCGTCCCGAGGCGCTGCTCCTCGTTCCGCTCGCCGCGGCCTCGTTCCTCTTTGCGAGGGGGACGGCGCGGCGGTTCGCGTTTCTTCTCGTTTTCGCCCCGCTTTTCGCCGCGTGGCTCTTCGTCATCCATCGGCACACGGGGAGCTTCTTCCCGCTCACGGCTGGAGCGAAGCAGGGCGCGCTCGATTTCTCGCCGGCCGTGCTGCGGCGCGCCGCCGTTCCCGCGCGGATTATGGGCGCGACCGTTCTCTTCCCGTGGATCGCCCTTCTGGCCGGCCTCGCCGCGGGGACGTTCCGCCGCCGTTCTCCCGGATATTATCTCTCGGAATCGGGGAGCCTGCGCGAGGAGCCGGCCGTCCTCCTCATGCTGCTCTGGGCGTTCGCGCTTCCCGTCGCCTACGTCGTGCTCGATTTTCAGGTGCTTTCGAGGTATCTCGTGCCGGTCGTTCCCGCGGTGATCGTGCTCGGGGCGACCGCCTGGCGGAGGCTCTCCGCGGACGTCGTGGCGGGCGCGAGGGCGCGCCGCGCCGCGATCGCGATCTTCACGGCGCTCGCCGTCCTGCAGAGCGTCGTGTTCTACGAGCTCGTCGTGGTTCCCCCGACGCTCTCCTTCTCGCAGGCGCTCGAAACGATGCTCGGAGGCATGGGGCGCTGGCTCGAGAAGAACACGCCGGAAGACGCCCTCGTCGCCGCTCCCGATATCGGCGTGATCGGATACTACTCGCATCGACGGATCCTCGATCTCGGCGGCCTCGTGACGCCCGAGATCAACCGGATGAGGAAGGAGATCGACGTCGAGCGCATCATCGAGGAGGGGCTCTACCTTCGGTTCCATCCCGATTATCTCGTCGACCGGGACGCGTTTCCCGAGCGCTTCTCGCGTGAAATCATCAAAGGCGTCTTCTTCGAACCGGTCATGAAGGGGGAAGTGCCGAACCTCGGCATCAGGAAGCCCGAGCCGGTCACCTACGTGCTCTATCGTCTCGAACCGGTCGGAGAGGCGGAAGAACGATGACGCCGCGCGACGCACGTCCCCGGAGCGAGACGAGAGCGGAGACCGCGTTTCCCGAGCCCGTCATCCCTTCCGGCATCCCCGACGAGCGGTTCCCCGATCTGCTGCGCAACTGGTTTCTCGGCTCCAAGGCGCGGGCGTACCTGAGCAGGCGGCGCTACTTCGAAGTCACGGGACTTCTGCGCGGAACGCCGAAGGGACGGGCTCTCGACGCGGGCTGCGGGTGGGGCTACAACCTGTTTCTCCTCGCGCGAGGGGGAATGTCGCCGGTCGGCATCGACATCGTGCAGAACGATTTTTTCGCGGCGCGGAGGATCGCGGACGCGAACGGCTATGCGGCCGACCTCGCCGGAGCGGACATCAGCGCGCTCCCCTTCGCCCCGGAAACGTTCATGGCGGTGGCGGCGGTCGAAACCTTCGAGCACATCTTCGAGCCCGATCGCGCGGCCGCGGCGCGCGAGGCGTGGCGCGTGCTCCGTCCGGGAGGCGCGCTCGCGATCTCGACGCCGAACTACTATTCGATCGTCGAGGCGGGGAAGCGCGCGATCGTGAGAGCGGGCTTTCTCAAACGCCTGTTCCCGCCGATGTGCTATCCGGCGGGGGATGTGAAGCGACAAGAGTACCATCCGTACCGCTACCACAAGCCTGCGCCGCGCGGCGAGATCGCGCGACTGCTCGCGGACGCGGGATTTCGAGTCGAGCGCGCACGGACGGTCATCTTCATCTGGAAGAACGTCCCGGACCGGCTCTTTCCTCTCGCGCGGTTCGTCGAGTCCGTTCTCGAGCGGCTGCCGCTCGCGAGGGAGCTCGGAAGTACGCTCGTTCTGCTCGCGCGGAAGCCCATCTGAACACTGGAGGGAAATGGGAAAAGCGACGAAAGAGCGGATCTTGGTGAAATATTTTTCGCTTTTTCATGCACGCTGCTGCTAACTCATTTATCCGTTATCGATTATAAATTTCAAAAAAGATAGCATCCCTGGATATTCCTCTTGACATGGTGGGGCAAAGTGGGATAGTGTGGGGCCACTTGTTTGTTCTTGCTGTGCGCGAGTCCCTGAAAGAGATAGAGAAGCTCTCGGAGAAGCGGTCAAGGTAACGGTCGAAATGCCGGACAAGCCCAACAGAAAGTTCATCGGAAAGTTTCCCTGCACGCTCGACGACAAATCGCGGCTCACGATCCCGTCGAAGTTCAGGGAGCTCGTCCCCGGCGAGGAAGGGTCGAAGATCCTCGTCATCAGCAAGGGCAAGGAACGCTGTCTGTACCTGTTCACCCCCGACTATTTCGACTGGATCATCGACCAGCTCGGGCTTCTCCCCCCGGGGCCGCAGCAGAGGAACCTCATCCGGTACTACAGCAGCGAGTCGGAGAACCTCAAGGTCGACAAGGTCGGCAGGGTGCAGATGCCCGCCCATTACCTCGAGTCTCTCGGGCTCTCGAAGAATCTCGTCGTCGTCGGCGGACTGACCCATATGGAAGTGTGGAAGCACGAGGAGTTCGAGAAGATCATGCATGACGCGGACGACGCGTATCACAACGGCGAATGGCAGCTGTAGGAGGTGAGCGCATGAAGATCTACCGGAGCGAAAAGGGAGGCATCGAGCTGTGGAAGCTCTCGGGAACGGTCGAGCGGGATGACGCCGTCATGCTGCTCGGCTCTCTCAAGGACTCGCGGGAATCGAACCGCGGCTGCTTCATCCTCGATTTCGAAAAGGTCAATCACGTCGACTATCGCGCGTTCAACGTGCTCGAGGACGGATATCCCGCGGGCGCCCGCATGATCATGAGCGGGCTCAGCGATTACGTTCTCGACATCTTCGCCTTCGTGACGAGGGGAGACGTGATCCCGGTGTACCCGGATTGGCGGAAGGCGCTCAGGTATCTCGCCGTCGAGCGCGGGAAGCTCGGGTTCACGATCCCCGCCGGTTCGACGGGAAGCGAGTGATATGCGGAATGTCGACGGTACGCCATATACCGGTTCTGGCGGAGGCCGCCGTGGAGCTGCTTCTCGCGCGGAAGTCCGGTCTCTTCGTGGACGGCACGGTCGGGACGGGAGGGCATACGGAGCTCGTTCTGGAGAAGACGGCGCCGACGGCGGAGGTGCTCGGGATCGATCGCGATCCAGGCGCCCTCGCGGAAGCGGGCGTGCGGCTCGCCGCGTACGGGGCGAGGGTGAAGCTCGTTTGCGCGAATTTCCGGGACATCGCGCGGCTGCTCGGGGGAAGGAAGGCGGACGGCTTTCTTCTCGATCTCGGCGTATCGACCTATCAGCTGTCGGATGCGAAGCGCGGATTCAGCTATCAGGCGAGCGGGCCGCTCGACATGGCGATGGGAGAGGACGGCCTCTCGGTGGCGGAGTTCGTATCGTCGGGCGAGGAACGGGAGATCGCGGACGTGCTTCGCGAGTACGGGGAGGAGCGCCGCTCGCGGGCGATCGCCAGGGAGATCGTACGGCTCAGGGATTCGCGCGGAATGGATTCGACCCTGCAGCTCCGCGAGGCGGTCGCGAGGGTCGCACCGGCCCAGGACGTGAACGGCACCCTTTCGCGCGTCTTTCAGGCGCTGCGCGTCTGGGCGAACGGGGAGCTCGAAAGCCTCTCGGAGTTTCTTCCCGCGGCGGTCGAGCATTCGAACCCCGGCGCGAGGATCGTCGTGATCAGCTACCATTCGCTCGAGGATCGAATCGTGAAACGGTTCTTCAGGCAGGAGGCGCTCGGCTGCGTCTGCCCGAAGGACTTTCCGGAATGCCGCTGCGGGAAACTCCCGCGCCTCACGGTGCTCACGAAATCGGCGGTGCGGCCGTCGCCGGAAGAGGTCGAACGGAATTCGCGATCGCGGAGCGCGAAGCTCCGCGCTGCGGAGAGGTTGTGAGATGAATCAGAACAGCGGGAACTATTCGGGATTCTATCTTCTCGTCAAGCGGGCCCTCGAGGGGAGAATCACGCCGCTCACGTTTCTCCTCATCCTCGGATTTTTCTCGACCCTCGTTCTCCTCTACATATCGCTGCATGTCTACTTCTTCAATATTTCGAACGAAATCACCGCGTCGAGCGAGCGCGTCGACACCCTCATGGACGCGAACGTGCGGCTCATGGCCTCCTACAACGTGCTCGCCTCGCCGGGCAGGATCCTGCCGATGGCCCGGGACCTCGGGATGCGGGCCGGATCGTCCGAAGAGGTCGAGCGGTTCGCGCTGCGCGTCGGCGGCGGATCGGATCGCGGGGAACCGTCGTGGGCCATGCTCACGATGGACAATTTGCTTGAAATGACGCCTTTCCATAAGCCGGGAACCGAATGAGCGAGATGTACCCGAGACATCGCCTGAACGTGCTGTCGATCGCCGTCACGGTCATCGTCGGCATCCTCGCCTACCGGCTCGTCGACCTCCAGATCATCGATCACGAAAGCTACGTCGCCAAGGCGAAGCGGCAATGGTATCGCCGGCACCTGATCCCCGCCCGCAGGGGGAACATATTCGACCGGAACGGATTTCCCCTCGCGGTGACGCACTGGACCTACACGATCGGGATTACGCCGAAGCATTTCCCCGCGGACGACAAGTCGGCGGTGGCGCGTCTCGCGGACGCGTGCGACCTGTCGAAGAAGGAGCTCCGCCGGAAGCTCGGGAGAAACGAGTCGTACATCCAGCTCGGCAAAGACCTGCACCTGACGGAAGACCAGGTATCGAAGCTCGCCAGGCTCCCCGGCGTGGCCATCGATCCCAACCATGACCGCCTCTACCCGTTCGACGCGATGCCCCCGCAGCTCGTGGGCGCGATCCGCCCGGACGGGAAGGGCACCGCGGGGGTGGAGCTCGCGTTCCAGAGCGTGCTCGCGGGGGAGGACGGATGGCTTCTCGAGAGCCAGCTCTCGGGCGACCGCAAGGCCTTTCAGCCGGTCAACGCGCCGGGCCGCAAGCCGCGGAACGGCAACGATCTCTATCTCACGATCGACACGCGTATCCAGACGATCGTCGATTTCGAGCTCGAGGCGGCCATCGATCGCTACGGCGCCGCGGGCGGCATGGCGCTCGTCGTCGAGCCGGCGACGGGGGACGTGCTCGCGATTTCCGAGATGCCGAGGCGCGAGGTGTCGCGGGACGCCGCCGTGATCGACGGCTTCGCGCTGCGCTCGATCAACTGCATCTACGAGCCGGGCTCGACCTTCAAGCTCGTCACCGATTCCTATCTCCTCGAGTCGGGGAAAGTGGATCAGTACGACGCGTTCTTCGGCGATAATGGAAAGTGCGTGTTCGATTTCGGAACCTTCCACGACGATCACGAGTTCGGCTGGCTCAGCTTCAAGGAATCGTTCGTGTACTCGAGCAACATCTGCACGATCAAGGCGGCGCTCGCCGCGCCCCCCGCCGAATTCTACCGCCATATCCTCCGTCTCGGGTTCGGCGGCAGGACAGGGATCGATCTCCCCGCCGAATCCCGCGGCACGCTCCGGGATCCGCGTTTCTGGTCGGCGCGTTCGCTGCCGAGCATCGCGATCGGGCACGAGATCGGGGTCACCCCCCTGCAGATGGCGATGGTGTACGGCGCCCTCGCCAACGGCGGCGAGCTCCTCGCTCCGAGAATCGCGCTCGAGGAGCGGGACGCGCGGAACGCCGTCGTTCGAAAATTCCCGGTCGTTCAGGTCAGGAAAGCGTTCTCTGACAAGACCGCGGCGACGATGCGGGATTTCTGCGCCGAGGTCGTTCTCAAAGGGACGGGCACAAAAGCGGCGGTGAACGGCGTCGCGGTCGCGGGGAAAACGGGGACGTCGCAGAAGGTCGTGGGCGGCGGCTACCAGCCGGGCAAGTACGTCGTGAGCTTCGTCGGATTCGCTCCCGCCCGGGATCCCCGGATCGTGTGCATCGTCGTGCTCGACGAGCCCGTGTATCCGTACTACTGGGGAGGCGAATCCTCGGCGATCGTCTTCGGCAAGATCGTCGAGGGCGTCAACCTTTCGACCGATCTTTTCTGCGACGCGCCGGGCGCGAATCTCGCGGCCGACAAGTCGTCGGACGGTTCGAAGCGCGTGCCGAACTTCCTTCGCCTCTCGACCGACGAAGCGATCGATCTTGCGTCAGATCGCGGGCTGAAGGTGCGATGCCCCGACGTCAAGGGGATCGTTTTTTCGCAGACTCCCGATCCCGGCACCCTGATCGGCCGGAAGGACGAGGTTCATCTCATGGTCCGCGCCGAGGCGGCGGAATCCGAATCGAAGCGCGCGGTCCCCGACGTCGCGGGGTTGTCGATCCGCGAAGCGAGGCGGCTGCTCCTTTCGTGCGGTCTCGACTGCGTCGTGCGCGGCTTCGGAATCGTCGAGCGTCAGGATCCGCCGGCGGGAACGCTCCTCTCCCGGCTCGCCAGGGTGATGCTGACATGCAATCCGCGGAGCGGAGAGAAACCGGACCGGACCGTCAACGCGGCGAACGGAGCGTCGGATTGAAGCTATCCCGGCTCATCGAGGGAATCGACGTCACGACGCGCATCGCCTTCCGCGACGTCGACGTGACCGGCGTCGTCACCGACTCGCGTTCGCTCAAGGCGGGAGACTGCTTCGTCGCGATACGGGGGCATGCGGCGGACGGGCACGCGTTCGTCGCGGACGCGATCCGGAAGGGCGCCTCCGCCCTCGTCGTCGAGCACGCGCTCGAGGGTTCGATTCCCGCGGTCGTCGTCCGCGATTCGTCCCTCGCCGCGGCGCTCATGGCGAGGCGGTTTTTCGGGGATCCCGCGTCCCGTCTCCGGCTCGCCGGCGTCACGGGAACGAACGGCAAGACTTCGAGCGCCTTTCTCCTGCGCTCGATCATGAATATCGCGCACGGACCCTGCGGCATCATCGGCACGATCGGATACGGCGACTCCGACGAGCTCGCCTCGGCGCGCAACACGACGCCGGGCGCCGTCGATCTCTACCGCGTCATGGCCGGTTTCCTCGAGCGGGGCTGCCGCTCGACCGTCATGGAGGTGAGCTCGCACGCGGCGGAGCAGGGAAGGATCGCGGGCCTCGAGTTCGACGTCGGCGCGTTCACCAACGTGACGCGCGACCATCTCGACTATCACGGCACGCTCGAAAAATACATCGAGGCGAAAGAGGAATTCGTGCGCACCCTCGTCGAGCCGGGACGGAAGAAACGCCCGGGGACCTTCGCGTACAACGTAGACGATCCCGAGGTCGCGCGCGTCGCGAAGCGTTTCGCGGGCCCGAGCCTTTCGTTCGGGCTCTCGCCGTCGGCGGACGTGAGGGCGGAAAGGCTCACGGCGGATCTCAAGGGCACCCGCTTCGATCTCGTCGTCGAATCGCGGCGCGAGCGCCTCGATCTCAGGCTTCTCGGAACGATCTCGGTATACAACGCGCTCACCGCCGCCGCCTGCGCGCACGCGCTCGGCGTCGGCCTCGCCGATATCAAGACGGGCCTCGAGAACGTCGCCCAGGTTCCGGGACGGTTCCAGGTCGTCTCGATCGGCCGGGGTCCCACGGCCGTCGTCGACTTCGCGCACACGCCCGACGCGCTCGAGAAGCTCCTCAATTTCTGCAGGGAGCTTCGTCCGCGGAAGATCGTGACCGTATTCGGCTGCGGCGGAGACCGGGACAGGGGAAAACGGCCGATGATGGGGGGAATCGCCGCCCGCCTGAGCGACGTCGTTTTCGTCACCGACGACAATCCGCGCACCGAGGATCCCGACGCGATCGTGAAGGAGATACTGGACGGCGTCAAAGGAAGCACGGTGCCCGTCCATGTCGTCAGGGACCGGCGCTCCGCGATCCGCGCGGCCGTCGGGGCCGCCGGAGAGGGAGACCTCGTCGTCATCGCGGGAAAAGGCCACGAGAACGAGCAGATCTGCCGGGACGGACGCGTTCCGTTCAACGACGCGCTCGAGGCCGAAGAGGCGCTGCGCGGCCGGGAGGTGGACCATCAAGGCTGAACTGCGATGGGTCGCGAACGCTCTCGCCGCCGCGGGATACCGGGGAGGAGATCCGGGCGAAGGCTCGATAGAAGGCGTCTCGATCGACACGAGAGGGGACTGCGCGCGCAGGCTTTTCGTCGCTCTGAAGGGGCCGGCCGCCGACGGGCACGACTACCTCGACGCGGCGATCGGCAAGGGAGCCGCCGCGCTCCTCGTCTCCTCCGGCCGGAAGGCCGACGCGGCGCGGATCGCCGGCACGATTCCCGTGTTCGACGTGGGGGACACCCTCGCGGGCCTGCAGGCCCTCGCCGCGGCGTATCGCGCGCTCGTGAATCCGCGCGTGATCGCCGTCACGGGGAGCAGCGGAAAGACGGGAACGAAGGATCTCATCGCCGCGATCGTCGCGAAGCGATTCAGCGTGCACGCCACGCCGGGAAATCTGAACAACCACATCGGGCTCCCGCTCACGATTCTCGGGATGGACGGGAGCGAGAGCGTCTGCGTGACGGAGATGGGGGCCAATCATCGCAAGGAGATCAAGACGCTCGCCGGCATCGCGAAACCGGATATCGGGGTCGTGACGAACGTCGGGCCGGCGCATCTCGAGCACTTCGGCTCGCTCAAGGGAGTGGCCGCGGCCAAGGCTGAGCTGCTCGAGGCGCTCCCGGGAGAAGGGACCGCGGTGCTTCCCGCCGACGACGAGTTCGTCGATTTTCTCAGGGAGCGCACGAAGGCGCGCGTCCTCACCTTCGGTTTTTCGGAGAGCGCCGACCGCCGGATCGCGAATCTCGAGAAGCGCGAATCGGGCGGCTACCGCTTCCGCGTCGGCGACATCGATATCGAGATCGCGCGCTACGGAAAGCATCACGTGCTCAACGCGGCCGCCGCGGCGATCGTCGGATCGATCGTCGGCGTCCCGCCCGAAGAGATCGCAGCCGCCGTCCTCGAAGCGCCCGCGCATCCGGGAAGAGGCGTGCTACTCGATTTCGACGGAATTCTGCTCGTCGACGAAAGCTACAATTCGAATCCGGCCTCGCTCAGGGCCGCCGTGGAGGCCTTCATGGAGATTCCGGCGCGGGGGAGACGCTGGCTCGTGCTCGGCGACATGCTCGAGCTCGGTCCCTCGAGCGCGGATCTGCATCGCGAGGCGGGCGTATTCTGCGGCAGGGCGAAGGTCGACGGCATTCTCACGATCGGCGCCGAAACGGTCGAGCTCAATCGCGCGGCCGCCGAGCAGCGGAAATCGCCAGAGCACATCACGCATTTTCTCGACGCGGCGAAGCTCGCCGGATACCTGAACGAGCTTCTCGCGCCGGGGGACGCCGTTCTCGTGAAGGGCTCGCGGGGAATGCGCATGGAGACGATTCTCGAATCGATCAAGTCGGCGCGCGGCGCCTCGACGCGGGGGGCGGACTGATGCTGTACTGGCTCCTGTATCCGCTCCGCGATCACTTCTTCGCGTTCAACGTGTTCCGGTACATCACGTTCCGTGCCGCGTACGCGATGGTCACCGCGCTCCTCATCTGCTTCGTGTTCGGGCCGTTCCTCATCCGCAGGCTCCGGAAGCTGCAGATAGGCCAGCGCATCCGCAGCGAGGTGCCCGAGAGCCATCAGGAGAAGGAGGGCACGCCGACGATGGGAGGCGTCCTCATCATCGCGGCGACCGTCGTGCCGACGCTCCTCTGGGGGAACCTCGCCAATCCGTATATTCAGGTGGCGATCGTGGTCACGCTCTGGACGGGTCTCATCGGTTTCATCGACGACTATCTGCGCGTCGTCAAGAAGACCGAGAAAGGCCTCGTCGGGCGCTACAAGCTTCTCGGGCAGTTCGTATTCGGCGCCGCGCTCGGCGTATTTCTCTACATGCATCCGCTCGTGCGCGAGGGCGCGACCGCGAGCATGGTGCCGTTTCTCAAGAACTATTCGATCGAGTGGGGGCTCCTGTACATACCGTTCGTGATATTCGTCATCATGGGCTCGTCGAACGCGGTGAACCTCACCGACGGGCTCGACGGGCTCGCCTCCGGCGCGTCCGCCTTCAGCTTCTTCGCCTTCGCCGCGCTCGCTTACCTGAGCGGCCACAAGGCGTTCGCCGAATACCTCCACATTCCGTACATGCCCGGATGCGGCGAGCTCACGGTGTACTGCCTGTCCGTGGTCGGGGCCTCGCTCGGGTTCCTCTGGTACAACTCGCATCCCGCCCAAATCTTCATGGGGGACACGGGATCCCTCTCGCTCGGCGGGGCGCTCGGAACGGTGGCGGTGCTGCTCAAGAAGGAGCTTCTCCTCGTCATCATCGGCGGCGTCTTCGTCGCCGAGGCTGTCTCCGTGATCCTGCAGGTCGGATCATTCAAGCTCACGGGGAAGCGGATATTCAAGATGGCTCCCGTTCACCACCATTTCGAGCTCAAGGGGTGGCGGGAGGAAAAGGTGGTCGTCAGGTTCTGGATCGTGGCAGCGCTTCTCGCGCTCCTGA
>CAWJVO010000001.1:0-38340 GCA_963846325.1 uncultured bacterium | reverse complement strand
TCGGCGTCTCTCCCGACATCGAGGTGGAGAACTCGCCCGAGTTCGTCACGGCCAAGGGCGGCGATCCGCAGCTCGAGAAGGCGGTTCAGGTCCTCATGGACAAGATCAGGGCGAATCCGCCGAAGACTCCGCCGATCCCGAAGGATCCGAACAAGGGCTATCGAGGGGCGGAGCGGATAAGAAACGAACGGGAGCGGGGCCGGCGGCCCGCTCCCGTTTTGTCTCTCGGACGAATCCCGGACGCTCAGTGAGTACGACAGGCGGGTCTTCTCGTCCGCCATCGTCGGCTCGAGGAATCTCCTCCCACTGCGGGGTTGGCGACGTTCCCAGACGATCGTGCACGGGGAGTATTTCTGCGGGATCGGGTGCGGCCGTACACGACATCCAGGCCGTACTTCGCCCTGATGAAGTCGCGGAAATAGCCGATCGAGGGGCACGGCGGGTACCCGACGACGAGCCCCGTGGCGAGGTGTATCGCCGTCGCGCCGTTCTTCTTCATCTCGTCGACCGCGTATTCGACGTTTCCGCCGGGGCAGCCGGCGCACGTCGTGAAGCCCACGACCTCCACTTCCCTGTCTTTGTAGACGCTGAAGGCGCCTTCCTTCTCCCGCGCCGCCCTGAAGCATTTGCCGCCCGCGCAGGTGCGGTAGCGGTCGCAGATGATGATGCCGATTTTCACTTTGTCTTGCATGTCGCCTACTTTCGATACCAGACGGTCCACCAGTCGTAGGAGCCGGAGCCGCACGAGATGAAGAACGGGCCGTAGTCGTCGGGGCGTTCGGCGCCGGGGCGATGCCCGGCGATCGGTGTGCCCAGCAGATACCTGCGAATGGGTCCGCTCGCCGCTTCATCCAGCCCGATTCGGAACTCGACCGTATACGGGGGCCAGCAAGGGCCTTCGGCGACGTGCATGAGCTCGGAGCGGCTGTAAACCTCGACGTTGCGCATCTCGAGCGCCTTCGCGAGATCGAGCGCCGCATTCTTGTAGATCTCGTTGTCGGCGAATTCGACCGAGCTCACCCGGATCCACGCCGCGTCCGGCGGCGCTTCGGCCGAGACGCTCTTGCCGGTGCCGATCGTGATCGTCTCCACCGTGCAGCCGCCGATCTTCTTCGTCTGGGGGCCCCCCGCGGACTTGCCGCAGCCGCAGGATGCGGCCGCGATCGCGAACGCGCACAGCGTCACGAGCAGAATTCTCATCATGCGCCGTCCTTACCTTTCCACCGGCTTGAGCCAGAGCGTGAGGCCGATTCTCAAATCGAGCGAACGGAACGTATCCTCGATCGCGTCCCCCGCGCTGTTCTGCACGACGTCGGTATCCAGATTCTCGAGGAACGGGCTCCCGAACGCCTTCGACTGAAACCCCCCGTAGTACGAGCATTCGAAGGCGAGATCGAGGTTCTTCCTGATCGAAACGTCGAGCCTTCCCGTGACGAGCCCCTCGAGGGCGCCGAGCTTCCCGCCGCCGGCGACGAGGTTGGTCTGCCCGTATCCGATTCCGGCGCCGAGAGTGGGCTTGAATCTCTCGCTCTCGCTCATGAAGTTGTGCCGCGCGACGAGCATGTACGAGTAGTGCTTCGGTTTGGTCGGAAAATACTCGTACGCGTTGTCGTAGTCGACCGAGGGATAGAAGGCGGTCATGAAGTGCAGCTCGAGCGACCACCGCTCCTCGAAGAGCGTGTGTCCGAGGGAGACGCCGAGCCCGTAGCCGGCGCCGACCTTCTCCCTGCCCTGCAGCGAGAGCTCGTCGTTCAGGTTCTCGAGAAAGGGGACGCTCGCCCCCGTCCCGATCCGCACGAAGAATCTCCCCTCCTCGGCGAGGAGCGGCGAGCACGAGACGACGACGAGGACGATCGACAGGGAGGCGCAAAGCCTCGACGCGAAATTCGATCTCATGAAACCGGTCTCCTTCCGCCGGTCCGGCCGGCGGCCGTGAATGCGCCCGGGGGTCTCCGCTTCGAAATTATAGGTCGGGTCCCGGGGATGTCCAGCGATATAATCGGAACCCGGCGCTCTCCGGTTTTGTTATAATAAGCGCTCGGGAAGCGTCAGAGGGCTTTTTCGCGGGAGCGAAGGTGATCGTATGAAAAACGCGTTGATAACGACGGCCGCGGTGGCGCTGTTGCTCGCGGCTGCGCCGTGCGCCGCGCAGGACTCGGCCGATCTTTCGAAGCTCCTCCCCGCCGCGGAGGCGATCTCGGGCTGGCGGACGGACGGGGAGCCGCTGTTCTACACGCAGGACGATCTCTGGGAGTACATCGACGGCTCCGCCGAGAATTTCCTCTCGTTCGATTTCCGGCAGGTTATCGCTCAGGATTATCTCTCCGCCGGGGAACGGGGGCTCAAGGTCGAGATATACGAGCACGGAAGCCCGCTCATGGCCTACGGGATCTACGCGCAGATGCGGAGCCCGGGACTCGCGCTCCACGCCATCGGGAACGAGGCGTTCTCCGACGAGTATTCGATCAATTTCTGGAAGGACCGCTTCTACGTGCGCGTCGCGGTCTTCGAGACGGGGGAGGATTCGGACGCGGCCTTGGCGCTCTTCGCGAGGGCGATCGCGGACGCGATACCGGGGAGCGGCGGCGCTCTGCCCGCGGAAGCGGGAGCGTTCCCCGAGGAGGGGCTCGTGCCGAACGACCTCCGCTACATCACGCAGGGGGTCCTCGGGAGGGAAAAATTCCCTCCGGCCTTCGTGGGCACGTACATGATCGACGGCGCGCAGGGGAAGCTCTACCTCGCCGCGCTCGCCGACAGCGCGGCCGCGCGGGACACGTTCGAGTGGTACACGGACGAGATGGAGTCGTTTCTCGCGACGGCGGAAGGCGCGAAGGGCGAATACATCCTGGGCCTCGGCAAGGATCCGCACCAGGGGGACGTTCTCGTTTTCGTTTTCGGGAGGTATCTCGGCGTCCTCGCCGGCCTGGAGAATCCCGCCTCGCGGGGAACGGAGCTCGTGAAGAGAATGGTCGAGAGGCTCGAAGCGATCGACGCGCGCCGCGGGAAGGTCCCGGCCGTTCCGAAGGATTGAATCACACGACGCGCTTCGCCGCGTCCTTCATCATGTCGGGGATCGCGAGCCCGTACGGGCATTTCTCGAGGCATTCGCCGCATGCCGCGCAGTCGGCGAACTTCTTCGGAAGCGCCGAGAGCCGCGCGAGAGCCCAGTCCTTGAGCTCGTAGCGGCTGTAGTAGCCGTCGATGAGGAAGAGAAACGGGATGTTGAGGCCGTTCGGGCACGGCAGGCAGTAGCCGCATCTCCGGCAGAACGAGTTCCCCCAGAGCTTCTTTTCGGCCTCGAGCGCGGCGAGCTCCGCGGCGTCCGGCGCGGCGATCCTCTCTCCGGCCGAAGCGTTCTCCTCGACCTGCTCCGCCGCGTCCATTCCCGGGATGACGACGTCCATGCCGCGCGAGAGCTCGAAGCGCAGCGCGAGCGCGCGGTTCCGGAGCGCGCCCCCCGCGAGCGGCTTCATGCAGATCGTGCCGACGCCGGCCGCCTTCGCCGCGGGGATGACCTCTTCCTCCCATTCCGTCTCGATCGGGTTGAAGGGGAACTGGGCCGTGTCGAAGAGCCCCGTGCGGATCGCCTTGAGCATGATCTCGCGCGAATGGCCGGTGATCCCGAGCCAGCGGATCTTCCCCGCCGCGCGCGCTTCGACGAGAGCTTCGTACGCCCCGCCGGGCGCGAGCACGCGCTCGAGATCGGCGAGCGTGCCGATCGAATGGAGCTGGTAGAGGTCGATCGTCTCGGTGCGGAGGTTGCGGAGGCTCGTTTCGATATCTTTGGCGAGCTCGCTCGCGGAGCGGGCGAGCGATTTGGTCGAAAGATAGATTCCGGCGCGCGCCCCTCCGAACGCCCGGCCCATCTTCTCTTCGCTGTCCGTGTAGCCGCGGGCGCTGTCGAAGAAGTTGATGCCACGCGCGACCGCTGCCTTGAGGATGCGCTCCGCTTCGTCGAACGAAACCCCCTGGATCGGGATCCCCCCGAAGCCGATCGCCGAAACGAGCATTTCCGTTCTGCCGAGTTTTCTCTTTTCCATGTCTGGGAATCTAACGCCTGGAGGCGGTTTTCGCCAGCACCTCGTCGTACACGGCCTCCGTCGCCTCGATCATCTTGTTCGCGGAGAAGCGTTCGCGCACCATTGCGCGGCCGGCGAGCGCGAACTCGGCCGCCTTCGACGGATCCTGAAGGAGCTCGACGACGCGCTTGGCGAGGAACTCCGCCGAGCCCTTCGGAACGAGCCATCCGGTCCTTCCGCTCTCGATCACCTCGGGGATTCCTCCGACCTCGGTCGAAACGACGGGCACGCCCGAGGCGAGCGCCTCGAGGAGCGTGAGCGGCATCCCTTCCGAGTCCGACGACAGGCAAAAGATGTCGATGGCGCCATAGAAGTAGTCGATCTTCTGCGTCTCCTTCACGAGCGAGACGTACTCGCTCACGCCGAGATCGGCCGCGTACGCGGCGAGGCTCTCGCGCATGTCCCCCTCGCCGATGATCGCGAGGTGCACGTCGCTCACCGTCTGCCGCACGCGGAAGAGCGCCTCGATGAGCAGCTTGTGGTTCTTGACGGGAACCATGCGGCCGACCGTGCCGATGAGCCTGGCGCCGGGGAGCAGCTTGAACTGCGCCCTGCATTCGGCCCGCGGCGGGAGCTTTTCGTAATCCTGCATGCGGATGCCGTTCGGGATTTCCACGAACCGGCCGGCGAGCGAGGGGAATCCCTCGACGAACGATTGCAGCACGCGCCCGGAGACGCAGATGATCTTGCTCGCGCTCTTCGTGAATGGCGGGTAGAGCCGCCGGTAGATCGCGGGCGTCGGCTGGGAAAGATACGGATTGTGCTCGGTGCGCACGATCGGCACCCCCGTGCCGCTCGCGAACCGGGCGAGCGTGCCCCAGAACATACCCGAGGAGTTGTGGAGGTGGAGGAGATCGATCTTCTCGCGGCGGATGAGGTTCGCGAGCTTCGTCACCGCCGTGAGGTCGCCGCGCCGACGCTTGCCGAGGAGAAAAACGCGCGAGCCGGCGTTCGACATCCGGTCGATCATGTCGCCGCCGCCCGTGATCGAGCAGACGAGATACTCGAAACGGCGGCGGTCGCCGCCGAGAAGCTGCGTCTCGATGACGCGCTCGGCGCCGCCGCGGTAGAGCGAGTAGATAACGTGCAGGACTCTGTGTCTCATACCGGTCTCCGTTCCCGTCGTTCGAGGGATTGGAGATTGATAACACAGTCGCGGGGGTGATTTCAACCAAATCCCTCTATTTGCCTTTTGATTCGCAGGCGCGCGGGGGTACAATGCCGCGCGAGGAGGCGTAGCGTGGAACGCAGAACGAAAATCGTCTGCACGATCGGACCGGCGAGCGGCGGCGGGAAGAAGCTGCGGCAGCTTCTCGACGCGGGAATGAACGTCGCGAGGCTCAATTTCTCGCACGGCTCCCCGGCGGAGCACCGGGCGGTGTTCGACAGGCTGAGGAAGCTCGACGACGGGGTCGCGATCATGCAGGATCTCGCCGGGCCCAAGATCCGCATCGGAGAGATCGAAGGAGGCCAGGCGCGCCTGCGCGAGGGCGGCGCCTTCGTTCTCACGACGAAACCGGTCGCGGGGGACGCGGAAGGCGCGCACGTCGATTACCGGTTTCGGCCCGGGGACGTGAAGGCGGGAGACGACCTGTACCTCGCCGACGGGAGCATTCACCTGAAGGTCGAGAAGGCGCTCGCTCGGGAGATCCGCTGCCGGATCGTGCACGGAGGCATTCTCACGTCCCGCAAGGGGCTCAACGTCCCGCGCCTGCGCCTCGGGTCTTCGTTGAGCGCGAAGGACACGGCCGATCTCGCGTTCGGCCTCGCGATGGGCGTGGACTACGTCGCGGTGTCGTTCGTGACGTGCGCCGCCGACGTGCGGCGCGTGAAGCGGGTCGTCGACGCGAGGAAATCGCATGCGCTCGTCGTCGCGAAGATCGAGAAGGAGAGAGCGCTCGATCGCCTCGACGGAATCGTCGAGGCCGCGGACGCGATCATGATCGCGCGGGGGGATCTCGGCGTCGAGATCGCTCTCGAGCGCGTGCCCGTCGTCCAGAAGGAGATCGTCGCCCTGTGCCGCGAGATGGGAAAGCCGGTGATCGTGGCCACGCAGATGCTCGAATCGATGGCGGTCTCCGAACGGCCGACGCGCGCCGAGGCGAGCGACGTGGCGAACGCGGTCTTCGACGGGGCGGACGCCCTGATGCTCTCCGCGGAGACGGCTACGGGCGCGTTCCCCGTCGAGAGCGTCGGCGTGATGGACCGCGTCATCCGGGAGGCTGAACGCTGGGAGCGGCGCCCGCTGAGGGACGAATGCCGCGGCGAGCTTCCCTGGCCTCCGAGGGACCTGGCCGAAGCCGCCTGCGCGGCCGCCGCGCGGACCGCCGCGAGCTCGGGCGCGAGCGCCGTCGCGTGCCTGACCCGCACCGGTCGGACGGCGAGGCTGATCGCCCGCTACCGGCCCGCGGCGACGAGGATCGTCGCCCTGACGGACGATCGGCGGGTCATGCGCCAGATGAATCTCGTCTGGGGCACGGAGACGATTCATATCGATCGCATCGATCGGACCGACGCGATCTTTCCGCTCGTGAAAGAGAGGCTGAGGGCCGCCGGGATACGGGGGCTCGTCGTGCTCGCGGCCGGAATTCCCGTCCCTGAAAAGGGTTCGACGAACACCGTGCACCTCATCAATTGCTGAGGAAATAATCTTTACGCAAAACCCCTCCGAGTAAAATATTCTTATTGACATCTAAAAATGCAGTGCTATAATATGGCTGCATAAAAAATGGCACCCGCGTTTCGCATCTACGCTTTGCACCTGCGTGCAACTTCTTTGAATTCAAATTGTTTTGCGCCTCGATGTATGGAGCCGGATGTGAATAGAACCGTGCCGTTAGCAGCTGAGCCCGCGGATCCCCGTAATGGCACGGTTATTGATATATGGTATGTTAATACGCGACACGAAGGCCTGAGTTAGAGCCCGCGGTTGAGTGAGTGAGATAGTAGGGTTCGGGGACCCCCATCGTCAAGAAAGAGGCTTGAGTGGCGTCGTAGGCCGAAGGCTAATAGGCAGCAAGATCGCACCCTGTTACTCCTTCGGGACTCAAAGGGATGGACTGGTCAAGGGGTTGATCGGTCCATCCTTTTTCATCGCGACGGATCAGGGCAAAGAGAAAGCGCCGGAGCGGACTATTCCGCTTCGGCGCTTTGCGATTATACGGCCGGGAGAGGAGCTATTCCACCGGGCCGAACCCGATGATGTCCTCGATCCCGCCCTTCCTCTGCGCCTTCGGCTTGAAGATCGCCTTCACGGGAAGGCCGAGCGCCACGTCCTCGATGCCGATCCCTTCGAGGTAATGGATAATGCCGCCGTCCGTGCCGTCGATCCTGATCATCGCGAGGATGCGCGGCTTCGGCTTGTCGGAACCGTCCATGTTCTTGAACGTCACCGTAAAGGTGTCGACGTGTCCGACCGTGCCGACGTCGACGAACGTGGTGAGCTCGTCGAAGCACCGGTCGCAGTAGACCTTCGGCGGCAGGAATGTCACGTCGCACGCGTCGCAGCGCGTCGCGAGGAACGTGCCCTTGTCCTTGACGGCCCTGAAGAACGTCTCTCCGGCGAGCCCGTACGTGTACACGTAGCGGACCGGGATCTCCCCTTCCCAATAGGTCGGGGTAGTCGTCTTCGTCATTTTTTCCGTGATCGCCATTGTCCTGTACCCCCTCAGCGTTTTCTTCCCGCGGCCGGCTTCTTCGATGCCGCGGCGCGGATAGGCTTGAAATAGAGGATATCCGTTATCGCTCCCGTGCGGTCTTCCGGCTTCTTCCACACGGCGCGGACCTTCATGCCGATCTTGACGTCGTCGGGGCCGACCTCTCCGAGCATGTGGAGGATCCCCATGCCTTTCGTCGCCCCGTCGATCTCGATGACCGCCGGGATGAGCGGCGGCTCCTTGGGGCCGCGGCGCGAGGCGTCCCAGTTGACGCGGGCGACGCTGAACGTGTTCACGACCCCCGTGTCCTCGACGTAGGCCCACTCGTCGGTCGGGCGGAAGCAGAGCTCGCAGAACATCCGCGGCGGAAGCATGATCCGGTGGCACTCGTGGCAGACGCGCGCGATGATCTTGCCCTCCTTGAGCTCGGCGAGGTAGCGCCCGATCGCGACGCCGTCGTCCCACGCGTAGCCGAGGTTGGGTTTCCACTCGGTCGTGAGGACCTTGCACTTCTCGAAATCGGAAGATTTGAGGTGCGTCCCTCCGAGTTTGCAATCTTCCAGCTTCATTGTTCCCGCTCCTTGTTGGTTAGCTTCTCAGTACGATGACCGTTCCCATCTGCATGAGATCTCCCCACGCCTGCGCGACGCCGCACGTGGGCTTGCCGGGCACCTGGCGCTTGCCGGCCTCGCCGCGGAGCTGCAGGAAGAGCTCGATGACCTTCATGAGCCCGGTCGCGGCGATCGGGTTCCCGACGCCGAGCGCGCCGCCCGACGGGCAGACGGGAAGGTTCCCGTCGCGGGCCGTGTAGCCCTCCGCGGTGAGACGCGCCGCCTCGCCGCGCGGGCAGAGCATGAGCCCTTCCATGTGGTGGAGCTCCTTGTAATCGAACGGGTCGTAGGGCTCGGCGATGTGGATCTCCTTCGCCGGCTCCTTGATCCCCGCCATGTCATAGGCCATCCGCGCCGCCGTCTCGACGTAGCGCGGATAGGAGAGATCGCGCGTCCCCCAGTAGGCCGTGTCGATCGACATGCCGACGCCGTCGATCCAGACCGGCTTGTCGGTGAGGCGCCGCGCGACGCGCTCGCTCGCGAGCACGACCGCGGCCGCGCCGTCGGAGGCGGGGCTGATGTCGAGCCTGTTCACGGGCCAGCAGAGGGTCTCGCTCGTCGAGGACGTCCTCGACGGTGATCTCCTCGGCGACCTGCGCGGAGGGGTGATCGAGGGCGTTGTGCTTGTTCTTGACCGATACGCGCGCGATATCCGCCTTCGAGATGCCGTAGGTCGTCATGTAGCGGTTCATCTCAAGGGCGAAGATCCAGATGAGCGTGGGCTTCAGGGGCTGCTCGGTCGTGTGGTCGAAGATCGTGAGAAACGCGCCCTGCGGATGCGGCTGGCAGCTCGACATCTTCTCCTCGGCCACGACGAGGCAGATGTCCGCCATGCCGCTCGCCACGTGCATCCATCCGTGGATCGGGCTGAAGACGCCCGTGCCTCCCCCCACGTAATGGCGCATGTACGGCTTCCGGTGGGCTCCGGCGCCGTCGGCGAGGTATTCGCCTTTCATGTGGACGCCGTCGAAGGCGTCGGGGGCGGTGCCGAGCGTCACCATGTCGACGTCGTCGAGGGTGATGCCGCAGGAGTCGAGCGCCATCTTCGATGCCTGCCAGGAAAGCTCCTTTCCCGTCTCCTGCGCGCGGCGCACGAACTTCGTGATGCCGGCTCCAACGATTGCTACTTTCCTCATTCCCATTGCAGAAGACCTCCTACATGTTCGAAAGAATGGCGACCGCTCCCGTCGCGGTCGGAACGCCCCGCCAGACCTGCGCGAGGCCGATGTTCGCGTCGGGGATCTGCCGCGCGCCCGCATGGCCGCGCAGCTGCTCGACGAGCTCGAGGATCTTGTGCGCGCCGGAGGCTTCGAAGAGATGTCCCACGCCGAGCGCGCCCCCCGAAACGTTGATCGGAAGCCGTCCGGTGAAGCTCGTCGCGCCGCTCTCGAGGAGATGCGCCGCCTCACCCGGCCGGCAGAGCTTCAGCGCTTCCATGTGCTGGAGCTCCTTGTATGAATATTCGTCGCAGATTTCCGCGACGTCGATCATGCCGGCCGGATCGGCTATCCCTGCCATCTTGTACGCCATCTCGGCCGCGATGCGCGCGTAGGCCGCTTCGCCCCAGTCGCGCATCTCGAGGGTCGGCGTGTCGGTGCACCAGCCGAGCCCCTCGATCCATATGGGCGTGTCGGTGAGCGCGAGCGCCGTGTCGCCGTCGGCGAGAACCGCGACGACCGCGCCGTCCGCGTGCGGGGCGATGTCGAGGCGGTGGAGCGGGAGCGATATGGGATCGGAGTTCATGACGTCCCGCTCGGTGATGTCGGCGCCGAAGGCCGCGTACGGATTCCGCATCGCGTTCCCCTTGTTCTTCACGACAACCTTCGCGCATTGCTCCGAGGAGGTGCACGTCTCGAACATGTAGCGCGTCATCTCGAGCCCCGCGATCGCGTGCGGCGTCTCGCGGAGAGGCCGGTTGTAGACGGGATCGAAGGCGAATCCCATGACCTCGTCCACGTTCTTGATGTTCGAGGCCTTGCTGTGGGCTTCGATCGCGACCGTCTTGAACAGGCCGGTCATGATCATCATGTAGCCCGCGGCGAGCGCCTGGATGAAATCTCCGGGCACCGTGTGCGTCGGCTTCAGGACCGCGCCGATCTGATCGGGGCAGTATTCGTCGCAGATGCTGTAGCCTTCGATGAAGTCCTCCGCGGCCGTGACGAAGCCGTCGATCTCGCTCGGCTCCATCCCCGCGTCCGTGTACGCCTTCCGGGCAGCCTCGAAGATGAGCTCCCGGTAGGAGACATCGGGAGTGACGGACCTGAATCCCGTGGTCCCGATGCCGACGATTCCGACTCGCTTGACCATACGTTCACCTCTCGATCTAAAGGTGCGGGCGAGATGTTCAAAAGAGCGCTTAGGGGAAAATACGCGGTCAGAAGTCTCTCATAAATTCCAATATGGCACAAGGGAAAATGGGGAAAATGAAGAGAGGGTCTCTCCCCCGCGGGAGAGACCCTCCATGTCGCCCGGGGAGAACCGCCCGGCGCGCGACGACGGCCTCTATTTATAAAGGCTCTTGATCGCGCCCCAATTCGTATTCTCGACGCCGATCAGATTCGGGCACAGCGTGGACCGCAGCCCGATGATGGGGAACGTGTCGTTGTTGGGATAGAAGGTCCCCCAGCACTCGCCGCTGTCCGGGTGCGGGCCGATGACGAGCGGGTAATCCGCGAGGTAGGTCTGGCCCGGAGACGGAGTCATTCCCGGCTCGAGGCACGGCGCGAGCGTCATGCATTTGAACTTGATGATCATGTTGTAGCCGGTGCTGTACCCGTCGAGAGGCGGCCAGATGGCGAGCGAATGACCCTCGAACGGGGCGCCGAGCGTAACGACGACATTGGGCGAATACTCGATCTCGAGGATCACGAAGAACGCGTGAGCGGGATCGAGCGGCGTCGTCAGCTGATACTCGAGCGCGGTCACGTAGTAGTTGGAATCGTGGAGATACATATAGACGTCGAAGAAGCTGGTCGGCGGCGGGTTGTAGGCCATCACGCCCGGCCAAAGATCGAAGTAGAGACCCATCGTCGCCCCCGCGAGCGAGGTCGACGCGAAGAGCACGACGAAGAGCGTCATAAGCAGCCGTTTCATGCGAGCCCCCTCCTTAGTCTGAACTCTGAGAATCTTTCGGGATCGGCGGATTTATCGAATGGCTTTTCACCTCCTCGCAATCGAAGGATTTCGAACGCAAACGAGGAAAAAGAGAAACCGCGGGTGCAGCGCAGGTTGCGGAGCAATTGTGGTGGTTATGGAGCCACTTCCCGGGGGAATGGTAGCACGAATCGGCCAAAGAATCAAGGAAAACCGAGGCGCCGCTCGATTCTCCCCTTTTGACAAACGCCCCCAAAAGCAGTAGATTTTTCCATAATTCTACGGTTGCGGGATATCGTAAATCGGCTCGGATATCGGCGGAGGCAGTCGGCGAATAGCTCGACAGAGGCAACTCGAAGGGAGAAAAGGGATTATTATGACGAACGAAGACGCGAAAGGCTCGTCGGCAGCGACGCTCGCGAGGGATGTCGCGGCGAGGGTCATGAAGGCCGCCGTCGACGGCAACCGTATCACGCGGAGCCGCGAGGTCATCAACAATCTCGCGCTCAAGGATTTCACGACGATCGATTCGCGCGGCACGCCGGACGTTTTGACCAAATACCGCAACCCGTCGTTCGTCTCGAAGGTCACGAACCGCTCCGCGGCGGTGACGGAGGTGTTCTTCGCGGTGCCCGACGAGCGGCAGAAGAAGATCATCGAGGCCGCGGCGAACTATCTCGAGACCTCCGGCGTCCAGCTCCTCGTCATGGACAAGCAGATGGGGCTCGATCCCGCCCACGCGCATCACTGCCGCACGATCGTGACCGGCAAGTACGCGCGGCTCCTCGTCATGTGGGACAAGCTGATCTTCAATCTCCCGGTGAGCGAGGAGGAGAAGGACCCGAGCCAGACGATCGTCATGGTGCCCGAATGGGGGGACGTGGCGAAGAAGCTCGATCTCCCGCCGCGCACGATCCTCTGCGACGCGGTGAATCGCGTGACGTTCGTTCTCGGCACCGATTATTTCGGCGAGGTCAAGAAGGGGCATCTCCGCATGGCGATGTACCTCGAGAAGACGCGGTTCAAGGAAGGGAAGGGGGGCGGGCTCGGGGTCCACGCCGGGGGCAAGGTGATCCGCGCCCTCGACGCGAAGACCGGGAAGCTCGAGGACAAGGGCGCCCTCTTCTTCGGCCTCAGCGGCACGGGGAAGACGACGCTGTCGGTGCACCATTTCTGGCTCGACCCCGCCAAGACGGAGACGGTCGTCATCCGGCAGGACGATTTCTTCGTCATGACGGAGGACGGCGCGGCGTTCGGCACCGAGGACAACGCGTACATCAAGACGGAAGGGCTCGAGCCCGAGGGGCAGCCGCTCCTCTACGCCGGGGCGATCAGCCCGTCGGCGATTCTCGAAAACGTCTACACCGATCCGAAGACGCTCGACGTCGATTTCTTCCGCTACGACCATCCGTTCGGATCGAAGGGGAAATGCCTCAACGGCCGCGGCATCGTCGTGAGGCGCGAGCTCGATTTCACCGACGACCGGATCGATCTCGACCGCGTCGATCTCATCTTCTTCATCACGCGGCGCGATACGATCGTGCCGCCGGCCGCGCGGCTCAACGCGGAGCAGGCGGCGGCGTTCTTCATGCTCGGCGAGTCGATCATCACGTCGGCGGCCGATCCGACGAAGGCGGGGCAGTCGGTGCGCGAGGTCGGGACGAACCCGTTCATCGTGGGCTCGGAAGGCGAGGAAGGGAACCTCTTCTACCGGATCATCAAGAAGAACCCGAAGGTCCAGTGCTTCCTTCTCAACACGGGCGGCTTCGGGGGGCAGAAGATCAAGATTCAGGATTCCGCGGCGTTCATCCGCGAGATCGCGCGCTCGCGCGTCGAGTGGCGGAAGGACGAAACCTGGGGATACGAGGTGCCGGCGGCGGTGCCCGGGGTCGATCTCGCGCGGTACGACGCGAGCCGCTTCTACAAGCCCGAGGAGATCGCGGCGTTCACGGAGTCGCTGCGCGCCGAGCGCATCGCGTGGCTCGCGAAGTTCAAGGATCTCGATCCGGTGATCGCGGGCGCGGTGAAGTAAAGGCGTGGACACTCCCGCTCCGAACTCAGTCGCAGAGCCTCCAATGAGTTCGTCGCGGGAGTGTCCACGCCCCGTTGAGGCGCCCGATCGCGGGCTCGTCGCGGGAATGTCAGCGCCCCGGTGAGGCGCAGACGGTCATGCGGAACGATACTCTCGCACAATTCGGCTGGGACGAGTGGTTCGAGCGCGCGTACGCGGCGCATGCCCGTGAAGGGCTCGAACCCGCGAGGGTGATCGCGGAGCATAGGGAACGCTACATCGTCGCGGCCGCGAGCGGCGAAATGCCCGCCGAGATCACCGGCAAGATTCTATTCTCCGCGGCTTCGCCGGCCGACTTCCCCAAAACGGGCGACTGGGTCGCGGCTCGGGTATTCACAGGCGAAGGCAAAGCGATCATACACGCGGTCCTGCCGCGGCGCACATGCTTCTCCAGAAAATCGGCGGGCATAAAGACGGAAGAGCAGGTGATCGCCGCGAACATCGACATGCTCTTCATCGTGCAGGGGCTCGACCATAATTACAACCGCATGCGCCTGCTCCGTTACATTTCGGCCGTCAAAGGCAGCGGCATAGAGCCGATTGTGGTCCTGAACAAATCCGATATCAATCCCGAAGCGAGGAATATCCTGCGGGAAACGGCGGAGCTCGTCGATCCGGTGGCGGCGCTGGCGCTGAGCGCGAAAACCGGCGAGGGCATGCAGGCGCTCGTCGCCCTGATGAAGCCCGGAAAGACCCATGCTTTTGTGGGCTCGTCGGGCGCGGGCAAATCGACGCTGATCAACGCCGTCGCGGGAAGGGAGATTGCGGCCACACGGGAAGTGAGGGAAGACGACTCGCAGGGCAGGCACGTCACCGTGACGAGACAGCTCTATAACCTCGGAGAGCGCGGCCTCTTGATCGACACGCCGGGCATGCGCGAGCTGTCGTTATGGGGCGAGGCCCCGGAGTTCGACCACATATCCGGGTATGCGGAACGATGCAGATTCAAGGACTGCACGCACGAGCACGAGCCCGGCTGCGCCGTCAGGGAGGCCGCCGAAAGAGGGGAAATACCGCGCGAGATAATGGAGAGCTACTCCAAGCTGAAAAAGGAAGCGGCATACACGGCCTCGAGGGTCGACAAGAATGCGGCCCTGGAACGGAAGAAGAAGGACAAAGAGCTGGGCAGGGTGATAAAGAAGTTCAACGACCGCAGGAAATCCGGGAGAGGCGGAGCCTAGCCGGGCGCTCCCCATCGCCGGAAACCGAGTTCTTCCGCACATTGGAATTCGAGCAAACATCTTCCCGCCGCGTATCGCTTTCATGCTATGATAATCGCCATAACCAAAACGAATGGTCTCGGAAACGCGGAACTCATTGGGCCGGCATCAAGGGAAGTACCGTTCGGCGCGTCGAAGGTCCGATGCGGCTCGATGTGTGACGGAAGGAAAGCACATGATGTCGACAGGCCCGGAATTATCCGATAACGCGCTCGATCGACAGCGAAATCCCGAACCCCCCTCGCAGCCGATTTCGCCCGCGCCTTCTCTCCGGATCTATGTGGTCATGGCGCTCGCTTCGGCGATCCTGCTGGCGATCGCGCTGGGCGGGGGAGGGGAGAGCTGGGCGAATTTCTGTCTGAATCTGGCCACCGACATCATCGGCGCGATCTTGATCCTCGTCGTCGTGGAACATCGATTGCGGCAGGACGAGCTGCGAGCCTTCCGGCTTTTTCCCCTGAGAACCAAGCTGTCCGTCATGGCGACGCTGTATGCGGATGTCCGTCACGTGCTCGGCTACGCGCGCGTTCTCATGGGACAGATGGAAGCGGTAGCCAAGCCCTACCTCGAATCGAGGCAGCATCTCGAGGATGCCGTCGCCGAAAAGCTCCCGGATGGATTGGTCCTCGTCGGCGACACCGGCACGGGCAAGACGACTCTTATCCACCGTGTCGTCCGGAAGACGATCGTCGAGGTAATGCTCGAGCCGCGAAAAGCCCCCGTTCCCGTGCTTGTTGCCGGCCAGAGATGGACCCACGGGAGCGCCGAAAGCGTGCTTCTTGAAACGATGCGGAGCTTCTATCCCGTCCCGCCTGCGATCTTTCAGGGCCTTCTCCGTCGAGGCAGGCTCCTGTGCATATTCGACGGCATCGATGAAGCCCCGCTGACCTCAGAGCGGCTGAAAGCCGTGGCGGACTTTCTCAAGGAGTACCCCGGAAACGCCGTAGTATTGTCGACTCGACCGTTGCGGGAAGCGATTCTGAGCTCCCTTGACGGCTTGAAGATCGAGCGATTCGAGATACCGCCGCTCGACGCCGGCGAGCGGGCCCGGCTGAAGGAGCTGAGGGCGGGATACATGAAAGGAGCCCCCGATGCCCGATAAACCGTTCAAGCTGGCCGTCAAGGCCGTGATCCTCGACGCCGCGGGTCGTTCGCTCCTCATTCGCCGATCGCCGCACAATCGAAACTTCGTCGGAAAGTGGGAATGGCCGGGCGGCAAGTGCGATCCGGGAGAGCCGTTTGACGAGGCCTTGGCCCGCGAGGTGCTCGAGGAGACGGGGCTTCGGATCGAACTGGCGGGCCTCGTCGGAGCGACGTCGTTCGAGATGCCTGCCGTCCACGTGGTGCTCCTGTGCATGGAAACGCGCGTCACCGGCGGCGACTTGAAACTGAGCGTGGAGCATGACGGCAGCGCCTGGGTTTCTCCCCGGGAATATTCCGCGTACGAGCTCACCGATAACGCCCGATCGGTCATGCTGGGGTATGCCGCGAAGAAAGGATCCGAGACATGAAATCGACGACTCCCGCCGGCGCGACGCGCAATCCCGCTAAATGGCGCAACCTCTCCGATGAGGAATGGGTCGGCTTCCATGTTCCCCGATTCGAGAAGATCCGGCCGCGATACGAGACCTATGGGGAATTCCTCGAGGCCGTATTGAAGGAGGCGTGCCATACCCTCGCCCCGCTCGCGATCGTCGAGACGCGCACCAAATCGTTGGCGAGCTTCGCCGAGAAAATCATCCGAAAGCGCGCGCTCTATATGGATCCCAAGGATCCTCTCCCGCCGGATCCTCTTGTCCGGATGACGGATCTGTGCGGCGGACGCGTCATCGCACAGACCTCCGAACAGGTGCAGGCGATCTGCCGCTTCATCCGGGAAACGTTCGACATCGATGAGGACAACAGCGAGGACGTCAGCAATCGCCTGAGGCCCGCCGAGTTCGGGTACCGCTCGGTTCACTACATCGTGATCATAAACCGGGAGAAGCTGCGGGCGGCCGGGATCTTGATTCCCGCCGGTCGCGCGGCGCTCGGGCTCAAGGCCGAAATTCAGGTCCGCACCCTCCTCGAACACGCATGGGCCGATCTCGGCCACGATATGACGTACAAAACGGATCTCAAGGTGCCTGCCCGCATCCAGCGCCAGTTCGCCGCCGTGGCGGCCGTGCTGGAGAGCACGGATCATGAGTTCGGCCGGCTTGTGCGCGCCCTCGCCGAGTTCAAATCCAACTTCGGCGCATACCACACTCGAGAGGAAGTGGAAAAGGAAATCAACTCTCTCCGTGTCCTTCTGTCGACCGACGCCGCCACCGCCGACCTCGCGGTGAGGATCGCCCAACTCGCGGTTTCCGTCGGCAAGCATAAGCTCGCGATCGAGATCCTCGAGCCGTACGTTCACGAACACCATCAGGGAGTGGAGCGTGTCCGCGGTATCGCGCTGACGGAAATGTATTGGAATCGATCTCGAAACAGGAAATACCTCGACGGCCGTCGTTCGCTCCAGGCTGCGTGCGCCCATCGCCGGAAGGATGCCGAGACGCTGTCTGCGCTGGCCGAGAGCTGGGTCCGCGACGACGAATCCCGCGCTCGACGGCTCTTTCATGATGCGATTACCCTCGATCCTTCGGAACCGGTCACGCTGAGCCGCTACCTCGAGCTCGAAGTGGCCCGTTCGTCGAGCGACCGGGTCCTGCGGCTCACCGCGCCGATGATATCGAACGCCATGCAGCGGGCCCGGAAACAGATCGAGGCTCGGGTCAATCTGCCGTCGGCGTGGGCGAGCGTCGCCCTGTTCCATCTCATGATCCGCGAGCCGTTCGAAGCTCTCGACGCCATCGCGCAGGTGATCCGTCTCTGCGATCCGCCTCGACGAGCGGCGTGCGCGCGAAAAAGAGACGCCGGAGCCGAACATCATTGCGCCTCGATCCGCGCTCTCATGCGCCTGCGCGACGCCCTCGAACGCATCCGATGCATCGAGAGCAGGCTTCCGGGGTACGACTGGTGCGAGCGCGCCGTTCTCCTCGGGCTGGCGATTCGAGTCGAAGATTCCGGCGCGCGGAGGGCGCTGCGGAGGCTCGCCTCCCCGCTCAGGGCGAGGCCGGTCGTTTCCCCGGACGCGCCGGTGATCATTCTGTCCGGCGGCTGCGCTTCGGAGCTCCGGAGTCGCATGAAGGCGTTCAAGCCCCATTTGATGCGCGCCGCGGAGGACCTCGCATTTTTCCTTCTCTGGGGCGGGACCTCGGCAGGCATGAGCGGACTCGCGCATGCCGTCGCCAAACGATCCGGGGGCCGCATTCTGGCGTTCGGTTACCTGCCCCGGCGCCCGGGCCTCCACGCCGGGAAGAATACGGGCTCGATACGGTTCATTCGCTGTTCCCGTTCAGGCCCCGATTTCACGCCGCTCGAGCCGCTGCAGGGCTGGACGGATCTCGTCGCGGCCGGAGTCGACGCGCGCCGCGTGAAGCTCCTGAACTATGCCGGCGGGAAGATCTCGCGCTTCGAGTGCGCCATGGCTCTCGCCCTCGGGGCTCGCGTCGGCGCCGTCGAGGACGCTGCTCTGCCGAAGGAGCGTCAGCTCAACGATCCGGGCTGGCAGGACCACGACAATCTCATTCGCCTTCCGATGGACGCCATGAGCGTGCGGGCTTTCCTGCTCGTGGACGAGCTTCCCTGCAAGATGGACAAAATCGAGAAGGCGGCCGAGATGGCTCATGAGGAATACGTGAAATCGGCCATTCCGCAGGAACCTTCCGTCCTCCCGTGGAGAGACCTTTCCGAAGACCTGAAGAAATCGAACTATCATCAAGTGGCTTACGCCGAGAACATTCTAAGGGCCGCGGGCCTGGGCGTCCGCCCCGTCACCGATCCGAAGAAGCCGCTGCTCAGCATGGAAAAGGCGATAGGCAAAGAGGGAGTCCGCCGCCTCGCCGAGATGGAGCACGGGCGCTGGAACGTGGAGAGGCTCCTCCTCGGATGGCGTCATGCGGAGATCAAGGATGTGACCGCAAAACGTTCCCCGTATCTCGTCCCCTGGCGCGACGTGCCCCGGAAGATCAGGGAATATGACCTGCGGGCGATTCGCAGCATGCCGGCGAAGTTTCGAGAGGCCGGCCTGGAGGTGTACAAGCTGTGAGGAGGGTTCTCGCGCGTCGCCTGCGAATCGGATTGTGTGCGCTGCATTTCCTCGCCGTCGCTTGTGTCGGTGCGGCGTTCGCGGCCGACGAACCGGATACGCTGGCCGCCGACGTCGCGCTGTACAGGATAGGGCGGGAGGCTCCGCCTCACCGATTGCTCGGGGTGGTATACATGCACCGCTGGAGCCTGCCGGGGCATTCCGTCCCAGACTGGCAGGCGCTGTACCGCGTGGTCGCGAAAATGGCGAGGAAGTACGGTGCCGACATGGTCGTCGGGGCGGTAACGGGAGAGGACGATCCGCTCATCGAGAACGGACAGGTCAAATGGTTCCTCGGCCTCGCCGCGCGCTCGACCGTCGGGGCGGGCGGCTCGATCGGCGAATGCGACAACTGCGTGGTCGACTGGGGCGCGACGGATTCGAGCTCGGCGGGCGCGGGCGACGGAGAATTGCTCGCGCGCGTCGGGCGGAAGGTGTTCGCGATCTCGCGATTGAGGCTGGCCGAGGCGGGCTATTACCTGCGCGATCGGAGGACGGCGGGGCACGCGCGGCCGGACACCGCCGGAGCGTCCAACCTTCGGCTGGAGGTGTCCGTGAACAGAGGCTCGTCGGCGGACGCCGCGGCTCCCGAGAATCTCTCTTTCACCTCGCGGTTGATCTGGAACGTCAGCGACGCCGAGGCCTGGAAGCGCATAGTCTCGGTGACGACCCCTTCGTCCAGATTCGAGGAGGGCGCCCGGGCGACTCGCAACGCGCTCGTCGATCTGTACTCCAGCCTGCCGCAACGGGGACCGACCCCCGACACGGACGGCGACGGCGTTCCCGACAGCCGGGATAAGGAACCCGGCACCCGTGAGGGGGCCGAAGTCGACTTCTGCGGGACGTCGCGCGATGACGACGGAGACGGGGTCCCGAACGGGATCGACCGCGATCCGTTCACGCCGCGCGACGCAGGCCCGGTGGATCAGTGGGGGAGCCCGGTCGACGCCGACGGCGACGAAGTGGCCGATTATGTCGATAATTGCCCCGACACGCCAGCCGGCGTTCTGGTGGACAAAGACGGATGCACGAAAGAAGAATGGGTCACGGTCCTGGAGGACGCTTTGGTCGACCAGGGTCTTTTGCGGGTGAGGTTCCCCTTCGAGCTGGGAAGCGCCCGCTTGAACGCCGATTCGGAAGCGCGCCTCGATACGATCGGCGTGACGCTGAGCGGCCTTCAGGGCTTGCGTTTCAGCGTGGAAGGGCACTGCGACGATCAGGGAAGCGACGCGCTCAACGATACTCTGAGCGCGATGAGGGCCCGATCCGTGACAGCCTATCTCGTCAAGAAGTTCCGCGGGCTGACGCGCCAGCAGTTCACCGCTCGAGGGTGGGGGAAGAGAAAGCCGATGGCGGAAGGGACCGACGAGACGTCGCGAGCCCTCAACCGGCGCGTGGAATTCGTGGTGGAGAATCCGGAGGATGCGAAACGGATCGTCACGATAAAGCGAGCCATGCAGCGCGGGGAGATTCCCGGCGGTTCTCCGGCGTCTCCCGAGCCGGGCCGTCGAGATTGACCGGGATCATTTCCATTCTCCCGTTACGACGTACGCCCCCCAGTAATACGGATGCGAGGTTTGTCCCTTGTTCCGCCGTTCGGTCAGCACGGCGAGCGACGCGGCGCGCACGGCTTCCGCGACGCCGAGCTCCCGGCGAAGATGGTGCTCGAACATCGTCGCCATCCAGGCGGCGGCCGCATCGTCGTCCACCGACCACATGGTCATGACGAGGCTTCGCGCGCCCGCCACCTGAAACGCGCGGCGAAGGCCGAAAACGCCCTCTCCCGCCTCGACGGTGCCGAGCCCGGTCTCGCAGGCCGAGAGCAGCACCATGTCCACTCCCTCCAGATTCAGATCGGTGATCTCCTCGGCGGTCAGAATTCCGTCGTCGTCTGAATTCGGGGCGTCCTCGCGAAGGTTGGCTCCCGCGAACGCCAGGCCCGAAAGAAGAAGGGGGCTCTCCGCGACGAGGCCGTCCAGCGTGAGCTCGTCGGGAGCGGCGGCTCCTTCCTTCGCGCCGAGGCCGGCGCATGCCGCCCCGAGAAAGAAGCCGTGGGTGGCGACGTGGAGCACCTCCCGCCCGATCGCGAGACTCTTGAACTCCCGCTCGGTCGCGCCGGAGGCCGTCAGCTTGTGAATCTCCGCGCTCCCTTTCCCGGCATGCGCGCGACGCGCGACGCCGACCTCGTTCCACAACCGAACCAGCTCTTGCTGCTCGACGTCGGTCCCGGGAAGGGATCCGAACCATAGCGACCTGAACTGCCCGCACGGGACTCCGCGCGTAAGGCCCCGCTGGCCGCTTCCGCTTTCCCGTTTCGGAGCCGGACGCATATCGTAATCGGGCGCCGCCACGGTGAGCAATCCGGCGCCTTCCGGGTGCTTGGAAGCGTCGCGGCACAGGTCGCGCTCCGACGACAGGATATGAATGAGCGGGGCGCGTTCGAGAAGGAAGCTTCCCGAATCGAAGGGCAGCGCATCGAAGTTGATCAGCGTGACGGCCCCGTCGGGCACCAGGAAGATGCGATCGACGTTCTCGAGGCCGGCCGCAACCGGGTCCCAGACGGAGCGGCGCAGAGCCGACCCCGCTTCGAAATACGCTTTCTCGGCGGCCGCGACGCCGTGGGTGCGCGTGCCCGCTCCGGCCTGCTCGTGCCACTCGGCGACCAGAGCGTCTATCTTCTCCGCGTCATCGAGCAGGACGAGACGGATCGGCTTGTCCGGAGCGGCGGCGACGAACGCGGCGTAATACGGCCGCCCTCGCGCGCTCCGTTCCCGCTCAGGTTTTCTGTCCTTTGACGCGCGCTCCAACCGTTCGAAGCGCACCCAGGCGATCAGCGCGGATCGAGGCGGAAGCCCCTCGCGCACGCGCTGCATGCCGATCGCCCGCAGCGCCTGCCGGGCTCCGAGCTGCTTGCTCTGCGCCGCGAGATCGCGTTCTGCCGCCTCCTTCACGCGTCGCGCGTCGGCGAGGCGCGCCTGGTATTTCTCGGGAGTCTCGACGCCGCGGCCTCGCACGGCGAGGTACGCGAGCTCGTTGCTCGCGGCGGTGACGCGTTCGTTGAGATCGACGAGGTGCGGATCGCGGGCGGACGCCAGGAACCGCCGCCGACCGGCGATCTCCTCGAGAACGACCGCGCGCGATTGAATGACGAGGTCCCATGCTCGCTCCATCTCCGCGCTCGATCCGCTCCGCGCCGCGGCGGTCATGACGATGTTGATGCCGCTCACCCGTCCGGCGGAATAATTCAACGCCTCCCGCTCCGAAACTCCCTCCGCGATGAGGCGGAAGTGCTGCCGGCTGAGCTTCTCCGCCTCTGTCGCTTTCTCCACGGCGGCTTTCGTTTCGCCCGACTCGAGCAGCAACGCGGCCAGGTTGTGGAAGTCGAGAGCCAACGCGGGAGCGTCGGGTCCGAGGGCCTGACGATGAATCTCTATCGCCGTCGAGTAATGCCCGCGAGCTTCCTCCGTCCTGCCCAGCTCTCTGAGAGCGTTGCCGAGCCCGAGATGAGTCGCGGCGACGTCGACATGGTCGCGACCGAGCGATTGCTCGAGGATGCCGAGCGCCTGCCGGTAATGTCTCTCGGCCTCCGCGAACCGCCCGCTTTCGTTCTCGAGGCTGGCCAGGTTGCGCAGGACGAGCGCCTGTTGCGGGTTGTCCTTCGGCAACACGCGATTGAGAATCTCGAGCGCCTCGCCGAAACGCGCCGCCGCCGCCGATCGGTCGCCCCGCGCGCGCTCGAGAATCGCCAGGCTGCCGAGAATCGCCGCCACCGGCACGGCGTCGCGTCGCGGACTCGACGCGAGTTCGAGCGCTTTCTGAAGCGACGCATAAGCCCCCGACACATCCCCGAGCCGGCGCTGCAGGATCCCGAGCTCGTGCAGGCTCTCGGCGAGGGTCGAAGTGTCCGCTCCGGACGGGCGATCGAGCAGTCTCAAGGCGTGTTCCACGTCCGCGCGGGCCTGCGGCAGATTGCCCCGCTCGCGAGCGAGGGCGGCGAGGCGAAGATAGGGCTCCGCCAGCGCCGGGTCGTTTGTGCCGACAATCGCCTCGAGATCGGCCAGCGCAAGATTGTACTGCGCCTGCGCGGAGTCCGGCTGCTGCGTCGAGCGGAGCGCCGCGCCATATGCGAGCCTGGCCAGCGCCGTCCTGCGATGGCGCGGACCGTGGATGCGTATGCCGGTTTCAAGCGCGCGCCGCGCGTACCTCACGGCATCCGAGTTGCGGCCGAGCTCGAGCGAGTGCGAAGCCAGGGCCTGGCAGCAGTCTTCGAGAACGCGCGCGTCGCCGGCCGAAGAATCCCCGAGAATTTCGAGAGCGTGCAGATAGTTGGCGGTCGCGTCGTCGTGGCGGGCCGCCTGCCGCGCCGCGTCGCCGATGGTCACGAGACACGCCGCGACCTCCGCCGCATTCGCGCGACGGAGACGAATGTAGATGTCCCGCGCGCGCGTCGCGTGCAGCGCCGCGGAATCGGGCTGTGCCGACTCGAGATCGGCGCGCGCAAGGGCGAGCAAACTCGCCGCAAGCCGGTTCCCCACGGGATCCCGCGATTGCAGAATACCGATCGCCCGCGCGAGCGTTTCGGCGGCGCCGCGCGCGCTCCCGGTTTGAAGCTGCCACATCCCCTGGCGGTGAAGCGCGTCGGCCACTCGAGAACCGTTCGCGCCGTCGCGCCTTTCGAGGATTCTGACCGCCCGGGCATAGTCGGCGTCGACGCCGATGGTATCGCCCGACGCGATCTTCGCGTCGTTGAGGTTCAGCAAGGTCGCGCCGAAAGCGGCGTGATCGGCCGGGAAATTCGCTTCCAGGATCTTCAGCGCCCGCTCGAGGAGCTCGCGGGCGACCGTGCAGTCGCCGGCCCTGAGGCGCGTGGCGGCGAGGTTGCCGAGAGCGATCACATGCTCCGAATGATTCGGCGGGTCCGCCGCCGCGATGATGTCGAGCGCAGTCCGAAAGTGTTTGATTTCCTCCGCGCGGTCGCCGCGCGCTCGTGCCTGATATCCGGCGTATTGATGCGCGTGGGCGTTCGCGATTGCGCCGGGCTTGAAAAGCGCGCGCGACAGGTAGAGCAGGCGCTCGACGAGACCGGGCATCGAAGGATCGTCGAACCGCGAAAGCCGCTGCCGGGCCTCGACCAGAACCCTCGTCGCATTGAGGACGACGAGCGAGTCGGCGCGGTTCGCGGGATCGACGCCGGCCAGCGCTTGAGCGGCTTTCGCCTCCGCCTCGATGAGCTTTCCCTGGTCGAGCAGGCTCTGGAGTGCTCGGGAGGCGTCGGTCCCGGACTGGGCGAAGGCCCCGTTGTCGAGCAGCATGGCCGCCAGGAATCCGACGAGCATCGTCCGTGAGCCGATCAGCTTCATGATCGTAAAAGGTTAGCATAGGCACGTTCTCCTTGCACTATTCAAATGTCCCGCCCGTCGAACCGCGTCCGAACCGCGCCGATGGGGATTGCCCTTGCGGGGGCGGACATGCTATGATCCGCCGAAATATCTCAGGGAACCGATATTCGCACCCGCGCCGTACGCCTTCCGGGACATGCATGCCAAGGAGGATGCCATGTGTGAAGTGTGGGGTCTTTGGCCGTTTCAACGACTTCCTTCTCTCGGGTTGCTCACCCTGCAGCTGATGTTCGCTTGTGCCGCGGTCGCGGCGCCGGCAGGGGACAAGGGGCCGCCGATGCCGGACGGCGTTTGCTGCCCCGTAAACGGAACGGGTTATATCGTGACCTATTCCGACGAACTGCGGAAAGAAGGTCTCAAAATCCCCGTCGGGACGTTGAGCCCGCTGCTTGAAGGAGACAGCCTCGTCGTCGAGACCGGCACGATCACTTTCATGGACTTCCGCGACGGCCAGAGTTCGGTTTACGGCGCCGGGACACGTCTGAAAGTCCCGGCCGTAATAGATCCGAAACGGCCGAGCTGGTGGGGGCGTCTCGAAGATTTCGTGGTGCGCGGCATGAGCGGCCCGGAACGCAATCGTCTGGCCGGATCCGTTCGCAGCGGACAAGCCGCGGTATGGCCGGACGGAGGGCGGTTCGCTCCCGAGGTGCCGATTGTCTTCGAGTGGTGGCGTGTGCGTCCGGCGCCGGCGTTCTTGCGAATCCGCATCGGGGAAGACGTTGCCGAGTTGGACGTGTCGCGAAAGAAGCCGGGCTCCGACGCGGTGGCCTGGCAGCGATCGAACCCGTCCGTATCCGGAACAGTCGCCTGGTGCCTGCTCGATGACAGGCGGGAATCCATCGTGGGGGGGGAGTTCGTGATCCTCACGAAGGAAGATGCTGAGCTCGAGCGGCGGCGATTCCGGGAAGCCGCCGCGGCGATCGAAGTCATTCCTCAGGATCTCGCGGCGGCGGTGCTCGCGGCGGCCGATAGAGCGTTTCTATGGTGAAGCTGTTCTCCCGTCGGCCTTCGCTCTTCGTACGAGGAGCGGCGCGCGCTCTCCGCACGGAAGAGAAGCGCATCGAAGCGTGGGAGCGCCTGATTCTGACGTCGTTTGCGGTGACGCTCCTGGTGTTCGGCGCCCGGTACGCGCACATGCTCGACGGAGTCGAGACCTGGTGGCTCGACAAGATGGCGAACGTGGACCGGCCCCGATTCGACGCGCCGATCGCCGTCGTCGCCATTACCGACGCGGATTATCACGACCCGAGCTTGTTCGGCGGAATGTCTCCGCTCCACCCGGCCGGCCTCGTACGCGTTCTGACCGGCGCCATCGGGCATCGACCCAGGGGCGTCGTGCTGGATATCCAGATTCACCCTGCCAATAACGAGACCGCGGAGCGGGCGGATGCGCGCGTGCGGCTCTATCGGGTGCTGAAAGAGGCTGCGGAGGCCGTCAGTCCCCCTATCGTCCTGGTGCGGGATCTCGAAGAGGAAGCTCGCGTGCGGTCGCCCGGCGACTCGATGTGGTCCGCCTGGGATGATCTGACGTCGGACCCGCGCCTCTTCTGGGCCGACCCGCGCACCACAAAGTCGGGCGGCTTCGTGCGCTCGGTGCCGCGGAAGTACGATGAACCCGCGGAGATCCCGGCGATGCCGACGATACTCGGTGCCGCTATAGACGCGTTCGATCTGGCCGCGGAACGGCCGGTGCCGTGGTGGGCGGGCAAGGAAGCGGCCGATCCGTCGCTTCCCTGGCGCATTCGTTTCTCTGGGCAGTTCCTGAACGACGGCCCCATGCCGACGCGCCACAATACCGACGTGCAAACGCTTCTGTCCGCGCCGCCCGTCGAGGGGGCGCGAACGCTGCTGACCGATCGCATCGTCCTGATCGGCGGCACGTACAATGCGGGACGGGATGTTCTACCCACGGTGGTGGGCGACATGGCCGGAGTCTACATATGGGCGGAGGCCATCGCTTCCTGGATCCGGCACGACGCGTTGCGCGAACCGCTGCCGGCGGTATCGTTCGCGCTGGAATTCCTGATCGGGGTCATTGCCGGATTGCTCCTTATTCGCTTTGGCCCCGCGTTCGGGTTGATATCGTCGCTGCTCGTCGTCGGCCCATTGGCCGTCCTTTTCTCGCTTATGACCTTCGGCAACCGCGTGCTGTTCGTGAATTTCCTGCCATCCTTTATCGGCGTTTACCTCTACTACCAGATCGAGGCTCACCGGGAAATCGGGCGTCTGAAGAAGCAGCTCGCCGGGTATCGTCGGATGCCGGCGGGAGAGTCCGCGGATTCGGGAAGGGACGCGGGAAAATAGGGTTGCGCCGCCGGGCGGATCTGTGTAATCTCGCCGGACGGGTTTCGTCGTTGGCAGGTTTTCCGATGGGGTTCGGCGAATCCGGTTCATCTTCCTCGTGGAAAGGAGAAGCGTCATGAAGATCCGGGCCGTGCGTTGCGGGTCTCTAGTTGGCTTGGTGGTTTCGATCGTCTTTCTCGCGAGCTGTGCAGCCCCGCTGCACAAGGCGCTCAACACAAAGGAGATCGCGACGATCGAGCAGACTCATGTGCGGACGACGATCGCGCAGGAGGAAATATCGCTGCACGTGGTGAAGTCCACGGCCGGGGATAACTTCTCCGGTTGCGGAATAATGGGCGCTCTATTTGGCGCGGCAATAGATAAGAATATTGATGCGTCGAGGTCCAAGAAGGCCGAAGCCTGGGTGGCTCCACTGCTCGAGCAGACGTCGGATATCGACTTCCGGAAAGACTATTGGGACGCGGTTCTCCCGGCGCTGCGGTCCCTGCAGTGGATGAAGGTGGGGGAGACGGAGCTCGCGGCTACCGGCAAGAAGCTCCCCGAAGAGTGGTTGGACGATGACGTATTGCTCATCACCGCGAGCTATGAGCTGACTCCCGAGGGGCGCTTTCTCGTGGTCGGTTCCCGGGTGCAGTTCTGGACCAAACCCAAATCCAAGCCGTCCTACTACGCTTTCCATTCGTATGTATCCAAATCCGTGGCGCCGCCATATTCCGCTGCTGCGAAGAAATATTCGACGCAGAATCGCGTCGACGCCAACAAAGGGAAAGACGCGGCCGGGGTGGACGCCGTCGCGAAGTGGGCTGAAAACGGAGCGGGGCTGTACAGGACTGCGCTCAACGAAGGTATTCAAGAGATAATTCGAATGATCCTTCTCGATCTTCCGGACGCCCAGCTGGGCACGCAGCACATGTCGGGTACCCCGGCAAAGATGAAGATCCCGTCCTTGTTGGGAGAGAAGAAGCCGGTATCCGTCAGCGGCGAAATCCTCGAACGGGGCGAAGACCGCGTCATTTTCAGGCTGAAGGACGGCAGCCTGATGTCGCTCCCGCTCTCCGATATCGAGATCATAAAATAGCGAGGCCGATCATGAAATGCTCTGAAAACCGAAGACGTGCGATAACCGGGGCCTTGTGCTTGCTCGGTATCGCCTTGATGTTCACGAGCTGCCCGCCCCGTCCGCTGCTCGTCAAACTCGATTATCACGCGCCAGAAGCGGCTCTCGGCGGAAATCCGCCGCGCAACGTGATAGTGCATCTTTCACCCGTGGTGGACGCGCGATCCAATCGAGATACGATAGGCCAGACCTCCGTCTCCGTTCTCCCCGCGTCCGACGTTCTTCTGTGGGTCCAGGACGGGTTGGTGACACTGGCCGACCAGGGTTTCGATCTCAGCATGAGCGGATCGGATCCTCCCGACGGCTACAGGCTCAGGGTGACCGTGACGCGCGTGTACTGCCGCTCGACCATCACGACCCTTCGTTCCTCGGTCGTTCTGTCGGTCGAGTATTTCCGTGACGGCGTGCTCAAGGCGACGCGCGAGCATCGGGGCGAGGATGTTTACGAGGATAATTCGCCGTTCGAGGGCTCAGGCCGGTTCAGCCAGGGGCGGGTCCAGCAGGTTCTCAACAATGGGCTTGCCGAGACCGTCGCGCAGATAGCCGCGACCATCGAGGAGCTGGAGGCGCAGTAGTCGTCGACGTGGTGAAGCTATCCGGAGGCGGGTTCGTTGCCGTTCGCTCGAGCTGCCAAAGTTGCGGCAAGTGTTTTCCTCGCGATTGCGCTCGGAGCGAATTCGGCCGCCGCGCGATCTCGTGACGTTCCGCGCCGTGCCCCGGCGAAGGGCGAATCTCTGAAAGGGGTGGCCGGGGCGGCGCCGAAGGATTCCGCGGAGGCCGCCGGATCGTCCCCTTCGGTGCTCGCGCGGCTCGCCTTCGGCACACTCCGCGCCTATCGGGCGACTCTATCCGCGCAGGACGCGCAGGACTGTCAGTTCTATCCGAGCTGCTCGCATTATGCCGAGGACGCGATTCGATATCGCGGCCTCGTGGCGGGCTCGGTCATGGCCTTCGGCAGGCTCCAGAGATGCCACCCGAGAGCGTATAACTACTATCCCCTGGACGAGACCAGGGCCCGCCTCCATGACCCCGTCGTCACCAAAGACGAACCGCCGACGGAGGATCCGATGACGATACCGAGTCCGCGCAATCCGGCGATCGCCATGGCTATGTCCGTCGCTTTGCCCGGCGCGGGGCAGGTCTACAGCGGACGGACCTGGGATGGCCTGTACTCGCTGATTCAAACGGCGCTTCCCGCCTCGTTCTCCTACCTCAACTATCGGCGCGACGGCGCGAGCTCGATGAGAGGAGCGGCGCACGCGTTCCTGGCCGTCGGGTTCTACGTCGGCGGCATCTTCGGCGCCGAACAAGCCGCGGCCGGACGAAGAATAGGCCCCGTCCCCGGAACGTTCGTCGTGAATCGGCGCGTTGTGCGGGAGAGGCGATCGGACCCCGAATCGCTCTACGAAGAGGCTATGGCTTATGCGGCGCTGGGCCGCTGGAAGGAGACCGAGGAAGCGCTCGCCGCCTTCTCCGGGAATTGCTCCGATCCGGCCGATCGAACGGCCGTTTCCGGCGCGATGCGATTCCTCGTTCATCGGCGGACGGAACGGGAGGCGAGCGCTCGAAACGCGCGCATCCTTTCCGCCGCGCTGCCTGGCGCCGGGCAGCTTCGAGCGGGAAAGCATCGGGCCGCGGCGACGGCCTTCGTCGTGAACGCCGCGCTCGGGTATTACGCGTACAGAACGACCGAGACCCGTTCGTGGGGCGAGTTCGCTGTGTTCGCGCTGCCCCTGTATTGGAGATACTACCGCGGCAACGTCGTGACGGCCGGCAGACTCGCCGCATCGCGTGACGACAGGCGGGATTTCGAGGAGCTGCGGCGGCTCGTCCGGAGCGTTCACGAATCGGAGAACCCATGACCTCGGAAAACCCGAAGTTCTTCTTCAGCTACGCGCACGATGATTCGGAGTTCGTTCTCGCGCTGGCGGACAAATTGCGGACGGCCGGAGCCAATTTGTGGCTGGACCGGCTGGATATTCTCGGCGGGCAGCATTGGGACGAATCGATTCAGAAAGCGCTGGAATCCTGCCCCGGCATGCTGGTCGTTCTCTCCCCGAGCGCGGTCGCCTCGCGGAATTGTCTCGACGAGATCTCGTATGCGGTGGACGAGAAGAAGCGCATCATCCCGGTGCTCTACCGGCCGTGCGCCGTTCCGTTCAGGCTGCGTCGCATGCACCATATAGACTTCACGACCAACCGCGAAAGAGGTTTCGAGGAGCTGTTGAGATCTCTGGGGCTCAGGTATAGCGGGAATGGAGAGGACGCGACGGAGCTCCAATTCCAGGAGATGGAACCACGGGCCGCAGAACATGACGAGAAGCCGGACCCCGCCCGCGTTCCCGTCTCCGAGGATGGCGGCGAGATCGAGCCCGAGAACGGCCTTCTCCACTCCTGGGTCGTCAGAATCGTTATTCTGCTCGCCATTGCGGTCATCGGCTATCTTCTCATAAGCGTCGTGTTCCAGTGATCGGCTGAACCAGGGTAATATACCGCGGCGAAGCCGTCGGCCCGTCGCATGCGCCGCCTTATTCGAGGGCCGCGCATGGCCCTTGACAAAGGCCGTGCGTTTCTCTTACCGTCCCCCAGAATCGTCTCTTCTCTCAAGGGGAATAACAGGAGGTCGTATCATGAAGGATGGGATTCGGCGGTCGGTGCGTCGCAGTGTGTCGTCATGCTTGATTACGGGCATTTTGATTGCGGCCGCCATCTGCCTGTCCGTCGCGCGCGCGCATGCCGAAGTATGGAAGAATGTCACCGTCATCAGCGCCACAGGCTGGAAGTACGTTGACGTGACCGTGGAGAACGTGGCCGGCGATTCGGCGATAGTGATCGTGAGCGATGATGGCGCCCGCGAGAGGGCTTCGTTTTCGAACATACGGGTCATTCGCGACCAGCGAGGAAAAGATATCACCGCCCTCGTGCTCTCGTACTCCGCGGAATCTTCCGAAGGCGCGGCCGCCTATGACAGCGCCTCGATCGGTCAGGCGCTTGCTCCTGCTTCCGCGGCGTCCGCTATCGCTCCCCAGGCGCCGGACGAGAGCCGGATTTCCCGGCGGCCGCGCGAATCCCGGCGCGAGGAAGTGTTCTACGGCAAGCGATTCAAGGTCATGTTCGCCGGGGGCGCGGGTTACTCGGTCCCGTTGGGCGAGTGGTTCGAGGGAATGACGTCGGGATTTGCGGGCGAAGCCGTGGTGCGGCTGGCCGTCGCCGACAACTTCTATCTCGGTTTCAGCTATAAGCGCCAGTGGCTCGGCATCGAGAAATCGTATGAAGAGCTCTGTTTCTACGACGATTACTATAATGTCCAGTGTATTCCGGTTGAATGGGACATTCATCTTGACGAGTTTTACCTCGCATTTGGATGGATGTCGCCCGTGTCGAGCTACAGGACTCCGTTTGCATATGCGGAAGTCGGAATGGGCCTCGTCAAACACGCGATCACTCTCAGCGCCTCGGTCGAAGACGAAACCGCATCCGCGGAAACCGATGAAACGAAATTCGGAATGCTCCTCGATGCCGGCGTGATCTTTCCGTTCAGCGATCGAATCGGATTGAACGTCGAAGCGGATATGAGGGTGACTGGAGAATTCAGCGCCGAAGAACTCTCCGGCGGCTATAGTTCATATGATCCATATAGCACCAGTTACTCGGGATCCAAGGGTGTTCTGCTCGGCTTCAGAATCGGTATCGTGGCCATGCTCGGAGGTGGGCAGTAAGCCGATCCTCAAGCGACCCGATCGCTTGAGGTGCCGCATGGAGCTGCGCGCCGCGCGGGGACCTCATCAGCGTCACCCGCTCACGGTGCAGGCGCAGGACATTTCCGCTCCGAGCCCGGTCGCAGGACTCCGATGGGCTCGTTCGCGGGGATGTCCTGCGCCATCGCCGTCACCCGTTTTTCGGGTGCTATCCAGCCAATCCTATTTGCCCGCCTCCAGCTGCTGCATGGCGGCGCGGCCATTGGCGTTCCCGGGATTGAGCTCGAGAGACCTGCGATAGCTCTCGATCGCGCGCTCTTTCTTGCCCGCCTTTGCCAGGCACTCCCCGAGACTATCGAAGGCGTTCCACGAATCCGGATAGAGCTCGGCGCCCTTCTCGAACATGTACACGGCGGCTTCGAGCTTGTTCTCCTGCATCAGCTTGTACCCGAGGGCGTTGAAATCGGCCTCGTCGAACACGGGGCCGTCCTTGTCGCGCCGAGCGAGAAGCTTTTTCAGCGCCTTCTGCGCCGCGGGAATCCCTCCGCTATCGAGCTCCTTCCCTATGACGACCGCGGCGGAGCCCAGCCTCTCCTTGCGAACCGCCGTCTTCGCATTCTCGATCTGCGGCAGCTCCCAGGGGAACATCGGCTCGAATTTCTCGCCTTCTTTCAGGGCTGCCTCGGCCGCCGCGACGTCCCCCGCGCCGAGATACGCCTGTGCGAGCATGGCATAGGTGACGGCGAGCCGGGGGAACGCTTCCCGGCAAGCCCGGAGAAGACCGATCGCCTCAGAGTACTGTTTGCGTCCCAGGTACTGACCCGCTTGCTGCATGGCTTCGTCGACGCCGAAGAAGGAGGCGTCGTTTCCCTCTCGCGCGCGCTCGATCGAGCCCCGCGACCGCCGCCTCGACGCCCTTCTCGCCCGCGTCGCGCGCGTACTGGTTCACGAGCGAGGTCTTGATATTCAGCAGACTGGACGATTCGTCCTGCGGTGCGGGAGCCCCTTTCTCGAGTAGATCGATTGCGAATTCCAGCACGCGGTCGTTTCCGGAGGCGACGTCCTCCGGCGTGTTCACGATTCGCAGGTCGGGAGGCACGCCGATTCCGTCCCAGCAGACGCCGTTCAAATCCCGAATGACCTTGAAGGCGATCCACAGGGTCCAGCCGTTCGGCATCTTGTCCGGGTATTGCGACGAGAAGGCCCCCTCGGTGAGATCCCCCACGAGGGTGACGTGGGGAATCGTGCGCATGGCGAGCGCGAAGATGTCGGCGCTGCTCGCGCTGAAGCGGTGCGCGAGAAGGATCGTGGGCCCCGTGAACTGCGCCGGGCCTCCGGGCTCGACGCAGCGGTATTCCGTCGGCCACAGGTCGTCGTGCTTGCGGCCGTAGCGTGTCTGTGTCTGCATGTAGTGCCGCTTGAGGTCGGCGAACCGGTTCGCCACATGCTCCTCCGTTTTGCCCGAGCCTCCCGGATTGCCGCGCACGTCGACGATCATGGCCCGGGCGCCGGCGAGCTTCGCGAGCGCCGCATCGAGCGCCTGCGTCGTCGGCCCGGCACCCGCCTTGAAGTGGCTGAAATGCATGTAGCCGATCCCGTCGGCGAGCCAGCCGTAGGTGAAGCTCCCCTTCAGCGTATCCGTGGCGCCGCCCTTCAGGTATTTCGACCTCACGAGATCCAGGGAGAAATCGTCCGGCTCGCGGGCGTCCTGCACCCCGCCGCAGTTGCGCCGATTCCCGTCGGCCAGGCACACGTGGTTGTCGTTCAGGTTCCGCATCATGTCGAGAATGATGTTCCACAGCTCTTCGTCGGTGGTCGCCGCGGTGACCTTCGGCCGGTAGACGCGATACAGCGCGTCCCAGTCGACGTTCTTGACGCCGAACTGGGCGTAATTCTTATCGAGGCTTTTCCAGGCATACTCGAAGTTCAAGACGGGGTCGCGGGGATTTGCGGTTTCCTTGGGAGCGGCCGCCGTGGTTGACGCCAACAGACCGATGGCGAAGAGAAGGGCGACGAGACGTGTCATGATCGACGACTCCTTTCCCGGGCAGAGACATTTGGCGACTTGGAGTACACGTGTCCCGGTGGGATGAGGACAGGGGCGCCAATATGTCCCCATACGCAGAGCGACAGAAAATTGTTTCTTGAATAAACCCCGACTGGGGGGGGTGACGCTGATGGGGTCCCCGCTGTGTGGGCACTAGTAGCGGGTGGCGGCGATGGCGCAGGATATTCCCGCGAACGAGCCCATTGGAGCCCTGCGACTGGGCTCGGAGCGGGAATATCCTGCGCCACAGGACCCGCGTTAAAACAGGCGGCTGAACCCGATCGTCCAGCGGAAATCCCATTTGTCCGTTTCGCCCACGATCTCGGGGAGGCTCAGGAAGAGCGGGAACTCGGCCGTGATCTTCCAGAGGCTCACGCTCACGCCGAAGTCGGCGAGGGCGCCGTCGAACACGCCTTCGAGCTCCTCGCGCGCCGCCGCGGGAATGCCCTCGTATTTCCGGTCGTCGAGCACTTTCCCATAATCGTAGAACAGGCTGAACCTGGGCGTGAGCGCGCGCGAGACCTTGCGGCTCAACGGAAGCGGGAACGGAAGCTGCAGCTCGACGTTGGAGGCGAACATCTGCTTGAACGCGAACGTTCCGTCGAAATAGCCGCGCAGGTTCGCGTCCCCCGCGACGTGGAAGTTGTTGTACTGATCCTTCGGGAAGGCCCCGACGCTGCGCAGCCAGAAATAGCGCTCCTTCGCGAGCGTGTTGGCGCCGGCGAGGCTGAAGCGCTCCTGCGTCGGCGGGTCGTTCGCCGCGTGGCCGACGAAGAACCGCAGGTTCGGCTTGACGGGGAAATCGAATCGTATCCCCGGCCAGAGCTTCACCGACGCGGCGAGCCTCTCGAAATTGAAATTGCTCCCCCAGAGCGAGCGGTTGTAGGCGATCGAGAACGCCGTAGCGAAGACGTCGGTCTTGGGGGCGATCTCGAGGCGGACGCCGCCGTTGATGTCCTTTCCATCCTCGTATGTGCCCGGGAAGACGTACGCGGTGTCCGTGATCTCGTGATAGTTCAGGCTGAGAGCCAGCCGTTTCGCGAGGGGATCGAACAGAGACGTTCTGCGGATCTTCCCGACCTCGAGCGCCGCTCCCAGCCTTCCCTCGCGCTCGAACATCTCGGCGAAGACCGACGCGTCCTTCCCCAGGTAGCCGAGGGGGCTCTCGTACGCGGCGTAGTAATCTATCTTCCCGCTCTCGAATCCATAGAGCCCCTGGAGGGTGAGCTTTCTGAAATAGTTGTCGAAGCCGCCGCGCAGGCGGAGGCCCAGTTTTCCCTCGTCGACGTCGTTGTAGCCGGCGAGCGGGAGCACCCGGTACTGGTAGGAGTCGACCGGATAGTAGCCGTTGAACGGCACGTCGAGCGCGAGGCTCCTGCGCCGCGGCGAGTAGTTGTCGAGGCGGTAGACGTCGAGAATCTCGTTATCGGGATCGATCGCCGCCGAGACCGGCTTCGAGTCGAAGGTGAAGCTCTTCTCGATCGTCCGCGGGGCGCCGTCGAGCCGCTCGACGACCGTGTTCCCGTTCTTCAGGCGGATGGCGAGCGCGAGCGGCATCATGAGCTCCCCTTTGCGCTCGATCCTGAGATCCGCGGTGAAGCCCTCCTTCGCGCCTCTCACCTTGAAGCGCTCGATCGCGTAGTCGCACTGCTTCGTGGTATGGAGCCACTGCTTGAAGAAATCGCCGAGCTTCATCCCGGAGACTTCCTCGCAGACCGACCGGAACGCCTCCTCGTCGACGTGCTTGAAGCTCCAGCGCTCGACGTAGGTGCGGACGATCTCGCGGAACGACTCGTCTCCGACCGTGTATCGAAGCGCCCTGAGGAAGAGCGGCGCTCCGACGTACGGCATCGTGCTGAAGCCGTTCTTGAACTCGTGGGCAGGCGTCGCGATGCGCTCCGCGTATCCCATGCGGTGGAGATTGACGACGCTTCTTCCGAGCCCGTCCCACATGCCGCGCTCGCGGAAGAGCGAGAAGGGGAACGAGCGCTTGTCCGCCTTCCCCAAGGCCCCGTATCGCTCCTCGGCGTTCCAGAAGACGGAGTAGTTCGCGAAGCCCTCGTCGAGCCACGCCTCGGCGCGCTCGTCGTTCGCGAGAACCGCGTAGAAATAGTTGTGGGCGAGCTCGTGGAGAATGAGACCCTCGTCGGCGGAGCCGTTCATGGCGAGCATCGGATACTCCATGCCGCCGCGCATCATGCAATCGACGATGCTGACCTGCGGATAGGGATAGGGTCCCGCGTTCTTCTCGAGCCACTGCATCGAGCGCAGCCCCCGCTCGAGGGCCGAATCGGCCCACGCGCGGTTCCATGGATTGAAGAAGCTCATGATGCGGTAACCGTTGTAGAGCGTATCCTGGACCATGAAATTCGGCGAGGCGCACCAGGCGAAATCGTGAACCTTCTCCGCGCGGAACTGCACCGTTTTTTCGGCGCCGGCCTTCGCGGCGTCGCTCTCCGCGCCGCCGTGCCGCCGTCCGGTCCTCTTCCAGCCGGGATCCCCCGCGACGCTCGTGCCGGTCGCGGCGACGACGTATCTCTCCGGCAGCGTGATCGACACGTCGAACGCTCCGAACTCGCCGTAGAACTCGCCCATGCGGTACTGGTCGGGATGCCAGCCATCTCGATCATAGACGGCCATCTTCGGATACCACTGGGCCATGTTGTACTGCTCGCCCGTATATCCCGAGCGGCCGAGAAGAGGCATGATCTTTTCTTCGAACGCGAGCTCGAACGTCGCGGTTCCCCCGGGAGGGAGCGGCTTCGGGAAGCTCGCGGTGAGTATCGTCCCGTCGACGGCGAACTGCACGGCGGCCCCGTCGAGCTTGAGCTCCTTCACGTCGAGCCAGCCGCGCATCGATTTCGGGAGCCCCACGAGAAATCGCCACGTCCCCTGCAGATAATCGCGGATGAGGGGGGACGTCTTTTCGCGGAAGGCGTTCGGGTAGAGGTGCAGATGGAACGCGACGAGCGTGTCGGGGGAATTGTTCTTGTAGGTGATCGTTTCGGCGCCCGAGAGGAAATGATTCTTCACGTCGAGCGACGCCTTGATGACGTAATTCGCCTCTTGCTGCCAGTATTGAACGCTGTCGTCCTGAGCGCGAGCCGCGCCCGAGGCGGCCGCCAGCACGGCAATCGATATGACGAGCCCCGCGATCAACTTCGTCGCGATTCTAGTTCCCGATACAAGCCTCATGTCCGCCCCTTCTCCGCGAAAGTAAACCGCCGCACGGAGCTCTCGTCGCGTCTGCATTCGCGTCCACGCGCGTTCGGCCCGTGGAGATTAGCACAGGGCGCCATTCTTATCAAGGCGCTTGGTGGGCGCTCTCTTGGGGGCGATTGCGGGGGGCCTCACTCGTCGACGGTCTCGTGGAGGATCCTCGCGCGAGCGGCCTCCCGCGGGGCGATGCCCGGGCGAGCGGGGGAAGCGGCGGCCCCGGTCGGGATACCGGCCTTGCTCCCCGCTTCCAGCCCCGCGGCGAGCAGCCTGTCCACGAGCGTCGTGTCGTAGATCCCTGATTTGAAATCCTCGGTGACCAGTATCCTGTTGAGAAAGGCGATATTGTGCCGTATACCCTTCAGCACGATATGGCCGAGGGCGTTGACGGTTCTCTCGATGCACTTTTCCCTGTTCTCCGCGTGCACGACGAGGCTCGCGAGGTGGTGATCGTAGAACTCGGGAACCGTGTACGGCTCCTGCCCGCGCGCGATCTCGCCGATGTGCGTGTAGAAAGTGATCCCTTCCCCCGCCGGATGGCGAAATTCGGTTATCGGTCCGCAATCGGGCATGAAGCCGTCGGCGGGATCCTCCGAGTAGATCCGGCATTCGATCGAATGTCCCGCGCAGGCGATCTGATTCTGCGAGAGGCCGGCCTTGTTGTACACCGCCATGATCTGGCGCTTGTAGAGGTTGTGCCCGTAGGCCTTCTCGGTGACGGGCAGCTCCACCTGCGCGCGGGGATTCATCTCGAGAAAATAGAGCCCCGATTGCCTGAGGAACTCCATCGTGCCGAGGCCGCGGTAGCCGATCTTCCGGGCGTAATCGACGCAGTGAGCCGCCAGATAGTCCCGCTCGTCCGGCGTGAGCCTCGGCGCGGGGGCTTCCTCGATCAGCTTCTGATGCTTCCGTTGCACCGAGCAGTCGCGCGTCCCGAAGTGAAACATGTTCCCTGCGGCGTCGCCGAGGATCTGGACCTCGATATGCTTCGCATTCTCGAAGCACTTCTCGAGCATCACCTTTCCGGATATCCGCTCGAACCGCTTGTGGTAGTAATCCTTGAAGGCCCGGTGCACGTCATGCGGCCCTCGACATCGAAAGATGCCTCTGCCCCCTCCCGAGTCCACCGCCTTGAGCATTACGGGAAAGCCCACGCTCGCCGCCACGATGAGGGCGGGGATCTCTCCCTTGATCGTGTCGATGTGCTCCGGCGGGATCACCTTGATGCCGGCGTCCCTCACCGATCGCTTGGCGGTCCGCTTGTTGCCGGCGAGCCGGATGATCTTCGACGACGGCCCGATGAACCTGATACCGGCCTTCTCGCAGGCCTGAGCGAAATCAGCGTTTTCTGAGAGGAATCCGTACCCGGGATGGATCGACTTGATGCCGTTCCGCCGGGCGGCCTCGATGATCGCTTCGATATTGCAGTAGTCTTTTCCTCCGTGTTCCCCCGCGCCCAGACAGATTCTGTTCTCCGCCGATTTCACGGGGAGCGTCTTTTCGTCCGCTTCGGTATAGACGATCGCCCACGAAATGTTCAGGGCGTCGCACGCCTCGATGACTCGCATCGCCGCGATCCCTCTGTTGGCTACGAGCATTTCAATGGCCATTATCCTCCGGGCAGCCCCCGAATGCCGCGCATTGTTCGAGAATATGTG